>NZ_JACTGF010000001.1:0-413754 GCF_014497725.1 Helicobacter pylori
TTAGTTTTCAAAGATCGTTTGCTTTGTAATCAGCTATCCTTGTAAGGTATCAAGCGGCTTTTTAAAAGCCCTTGCTGAAACAAGGAAATGAAAGTATAGTCATATAAAGCTTAAGGTTTGCTTAAATCTAGGGAATGTTTGGGAAAATATTTTGATTTTTTAGAGCGTTTAAAAATTGCACGATCTTTTCTTTAGGGATAATCACTAAACTTTCGTGGTTTTCTAAAGTGCTGCTAGCCATTCCCATAAACTCCCCCACTTCGCTAAAATAAGGCCTCCCTCCCCACAACACGCTCCCCTTTTTAAAAGAACTATCAAGCGAAAGAAACTTTTTAGATTTCAAAAGTTCAGCCACAGAAATGTCCGTTGTCTGTATGGAAAAAGAATTCCCCTCATTCAACGCCGGGTAGTAGAGATCGGAATTGGGTGTTTTTTGATTGGTATAAGGATTTGAATGGAAAGTTTGAGCGTATTTGGTGTAAATCCTTGCATGATAATAGCTCTCTTCTCTTTTATGGCAATAATCGTCTCTAAAATCGGCGGTTTTTAAAAGCGAAAGCCCTTGATTCCTATCCATCGCTTCAAGGCGTAGGCTAGCTATACAAATCAGCTCTTTAGCGCTGCTGTCTTGCATTTTGGCTAAAATCGTTTTAGGGTATAAGCCATTAGAATAAAGCGTTTCAGAAGAAGCGATATAACGCCCATTTTTGAGCAAAGTCGCATAGCCTTCTTTATAAGTCCCATCGCTAAAATACACTTTCAATAACGCAACAGAATAAACCCATGCAGGGAGCGTTGGATCAAGGGGCGGATCGTCTCTAACGATTTGAATGCTATTAGCGTTCATTACGCATGACAATAAAACGATACAACAACCAACCGCTAATCTTTTATGCCAAAACGCCATTATCAAACTTACCGCTTAAATTTCAAAAGTATCCTACAACACTATCGGCTAAAATACCATTTGTTTTAATTTGTTGCTATAATAGATCATTTGAATGACAAAAGCTTATCGCAAAGGTTTATGATGGATCCAATTAAAACTTATGAAATTAAAGAAGAAGAGCTTGCAAAAACCGCTTACGCTACGATCAAAACCAATAAAGGCCATATCGCTCTAGAGCTTTTTTACAAAGACGCGCCCCAAGCGGTGAGTAACTTTGTAACTTTGGCTAAAGAGGGTTTTTATAATGGGCTTAACTTCCATCGTGTGATCGCCGGCTTTGTGGCTCAAGGAGGTTGCCCTTATGGCACAGGCACAGGCGGGCCAGGGCATCGCATTAAATGCGAAGTGGTCCACAACCCCAACAAGCACAAAAGAGGCTCTATCTCTATGGCGCATGCTGGGAGAGACACAGGAGGGAGTCAATTTTTCTTGTGTTTTGTGGATTTGCCCCATTTAGATGGCGAACACACCGTATTTGGCAAAATCACTAGTGCAGAAGGCCTTAGCGTTTTGGATAAAATCAAGCAAGGCGATATGATAGAGAGCGTTGTGTTTAGCCCTTCTCTATAAAGGAACAAAAGATTAGACATGCTCATACTCAGCCGCAAAGTTAATGAAGGGATTGTCATTGATGACAACATCCACATTAAAGTCATTTCCATAGATAGAGGGAGTGTGCGTTTAGGGTTTGAAGCGCCTGAAAGCACCCTTATTTTGCGCGCTGAACTCAAAGAGGCCATTGTGAGCGAAAACCAAAAAGCTTCTGTGTGCGTAGATGAAAGCTTGTTAGAAAACATCAAAAAGGTCATTAAGCCTTGACGCATGTTTTTGAAGTTTATCCTAAAGTCAATATTTTTTTAAAAATCCTTCACAAAGAAGGAGCTTACCACAAGCTCATTTCTCGCATGTGTTTGGTCAAAGATAAGCTCAAAGACATTATCAGCGTCAAAAGTGCGCTTTCCTTTTCACTAAAAGGGGATTTTGACTGCCCTTTAGAAGAAAACTCGCTCTTTAAAGCTCTCCAAATTTTAAAAAATTTTTTAAAATCAAAAAATTTCTCTCATTCTGCCATCAAATCCCTAGATACCCTAGCGATTGAAGTGGAAAAAAACATCCCCACTCAAGCCGGGCTAGGCGGTGGGAGCGCTGATGCTGGGGGGCTATTGTATCATTTAAATCAAATATTTGATTGTCGTTTGAGTTTAAAAGAGCTTTATAGCATGGGATCTTTAGTGGGCACGGACACCAATTTTTTCATCTCGCAATACAAAAGCGCTAACGCTACTTCTTATGGCGAAGTCATTGAAAATTTTGAAGAAGAGCCTTTAGAAAATCGCCTAGAAATCTATGCTCCAACTCATGTTTTTTGTAGTACTAAAGCCATCTATCAAGCCTATAAACCTGAAACTTGTTTTTCTCAAGCTAAAGAATGGCTTAAAAAACCGAGTTTGGAATGCCTAAAGACTTGCGACAGAAA
The DNA here is from genome assembly GCF_014497725.1 of Helicobacter pylori. Classification (GTDB taxonomy): domain Bacteria; phylum Campylobacterota; class Campylobacteria; order Campylobacterales; family Helicobacteraceae; genus Helicobacter; species Helicobacter pylori_DE. The sequence continues at coordinate 2,427 of NZ_JACTGF010000001.1, forward strand.
CGGATTAAACGATCTTTTAAAGCCGGCTTTACTCACTAACCAAGTCTTAAGAGATATAGAAAGCGAACTAGGCAAGGAGTGGTTTTTTAGTGGGAGCGGGAGCGCGTTTTTTAGGCTAAAGCCTGCGCAAAAAGGGGGCGAATGAAACTCATTGCCAGCAATAAAAAAGCCTATTTTGATTATGAAATTTTGGAAACTTTAGAAGCAGGATTAGCGCTTTTAGGCTCTGAAGTGAAGGCTTTGAGGCAAACTAGGGTGAATTTAAAAGATAATTTTGTTAAAATAATCAAAGGAGAAGCTTTTTTATTTGGTGTTCATATATCATATTTAGATACAATCCATGCGTATTACAAGCCCAATGAAAGGCGAGAGCGTAAGTTGCTTTTACACAAAAAGCAATTATTGAAATGGCAAATTGAAGCGTCTAAAGAACGCTTGAGTATCGTAGGATTGAAATTGTATTTTAACCAAAAAAATAGAGCTAAAATCCAAATTGCTTTAGTGAAAGGAAAAAGATTGCACGACAAAAGACAAAGTCTTAAAGAAAAAGCGCTCAATAAAGAAATTCTTGCTGATTTAAAACACCACTTTAAAGGATAATAATGAAAGAAATGGTAGATTATGGGATTATAGGGTTTTTGATCTTTTTATCAGTCATCGTTATAGCGATCGCAATAGAAAGGTTGTGGTTTTTTGCCACTCTTCGTGTAGATGACTACACAGACAGGCGTAAACTGGAATTAGCCTTACACAAACGACTGACTTTAGTGGCCACGATTGGCTCTAACGCCCCTTATATCGGTCTTTTAGGAACGGTTATGGGGATCATGCTCACTTTTATGGATTTAGGATCCGCTTCTGGCATTGACACTAAAGCGATCATGACTAATTTAGCCCTTGCTTTAAAAGCGACTGGCATGGGGTTATTGGTAGCGATCCCTGCGATTGTGATTTATAATTTGCTCGTGAGAAAAAGCGAGATTTTAGTGACCAAATGGGATATTTTCCACCATCCGGTCGACACGCAATCCCATGAGATTTATAACAAAGCCTAAGGATTAAGCGGTGAAAAAAGTAGAATCCATGAATGTGGTGCCTTTCATTGACATCATGCTTGTGTTGTTAGTGATCGTGCTTACAACCGCGTCTTTTGTGCAAACTTCAAAGCTCCCTATTAGCATTCCTCAAGTGGATAAGGACAGCACTGATTCTAAAGACGTGTTGGACAAAAAACAAGTTACGATCGCCATTTCTAATAAGGGTTCTTTTTATTTTGACGATAAAGAAATCAGCTTTGAAAATTTAAAACACAAGGTTTCCACTTTGGCTAAAGACACCCCTATTGTCTTGCAAGGCGATAAGAAAAGCAATTTGGATAACTTTATCAAAGTGGTGGATTTGTTGCAAACTAACAATCTGAAGCAACTTTACATTCTTGTTGAAGATAAAAAGAATCAAAAAAATTAGTTTTAGTCAATTTTTAGCATTCTTTAGCTAAAATCTGTGTTTATGTTTAATTTTTATCAAGGGAGTTTTAAATGAAACGCACTTACCAACCACACAACACACCAAGAAAGCGAACCCATGGCTTTCTTGTGAGAATGAAAACCAAAAACGGGCGCAAGGTGATTAATGCCAGACGAGCTAAGGGCAGAAAAAAGCTTTCCGTCTAAACCCTATGACTCTTTAAAAAACAAGAGTGAGTTTGATAGGGTTTATCAAAAGGGTTTCAAAAAACACAACCCTTTTTTTTCGCTCTTTGTTTTGGATTTGTCAAAAGAGCCGCCAAAAGGAAAAGAGAGTTTTAAAGATCCGCTCTCTTGTAGGCTTAAAGACAAAAAAACGCTTTATTTATTAGGCTTGAGCGTGTCCAAAAAAGTCGGCAACGCCGTGAAACGAAACCTTATCAAACGCCGTTTGCGTTCGCTTACATTAAAGCATGTTGCGCTTTGTCAAGGGCTTGCTTTGGTGTTTGTGCCTAGAAGGGATTGTTACCATTTGGATTTTTGGGCTTTAGAAAAACATTTTTTAGAAATGCTAACTTCCATTAAAAACTATATGAACAAAGCCTTAAAAGACTTGAAAAAAGGAATAACTCATACCCATGCGAAACAATAAAACGCCTTTTTTGAGCGCGATTTTTACGACATCAATTAGGGGTTACCAACGCTTTTTTTCGGCTTTCACTTTTTCAAGCTGTCGGTTTTACCCCACTTGCTCCAACTACGCTCTATGGTTGCTCTGTTTTGAAAACCCCCTAATCGCTATGGGTAAAATCGCTATAAGGATACTCTCATGCAACCCTTTTTGCTCTGGGGGCATTGCTTATCCTACCACTCGCTTGAAACGCCCTAGCTTGCTCCAATCTCATAAAGATTTCAATCGTAATTTTAAAACCATTACTTTTTGGCTCGTTCCCACAAAAAGCCACGCAACTTACTACATCATTAAGGTTTAATCACAATGGATAAAAACAACAATAATAATCTCCGCTTGATTTTAGCGATCGCTCTGTCTTTCTTGTTTATCGCTCTTTATAGCTATTTTTTCCAAAAACCAAACAAAACAACAACCCAAACCACAAAGCAAGAAACAACCAACAACCATACAGCAACAAGTCCTAACGCGCCCAACGCCCAACATTTTAGCGTTACTCAAACCATCCCCCAAGAGAGTTTGTTAAGCACGATTTCTTTTGAGCATGCCAGAATTGAAATTGATTCTTTAGGGCGCATCAAACAGGTTTATCTCAAGGATAAAAAGTATCTAACCCCTAAAGAAAAGGGCTTTTTAGAGCATGTGGGCCATCTTTTTAGCTCCAAAGAAAACGCGCAACCCCCCCTAAAAGAGCTCCCCCTTTTAGCAGCCGATAAACTCAAGCCTTTAGAAGTGCGTTTTTTAGACCCCACGCTCAATAATAAAGCGTTCAACACCCCTTATAGCGCTTCAAAAACCACCCTTGGGCCTAACGAACAGCTCGTTTTAACCCAAGATTTAGGCGCTCTTACTATCATTAAAACCCTGACTTTCTATGATGATTTGCATTATGATTTAAAAATCGCATTCAAATCGCCCAATAACCTTATCCCTAGCTATGTGATCACCAATGGTTACAGGCCGGTGGCTGATTTGGACAGCTACACCTTTTCAGGCGTGCTTTTAGAAAATAACGACAAAAAAATTGAAAAAATTGAAGATAAAGACGCTAAAGAAATCAAACGCTTTTCTAACACCCTCTTTTTATCCAGCGTGGATAGGTATTTCACCACTTTGCTTTTCACTAAAGATTCTCAAGGTTTTGAAGCCTTAATTGATTCAGAAATCGGCACTAAAAACCCCTTAGGCTTCATTTCCCTTAAAAATGAAGCGAATTTGCATGGCTATATTGGCCCTAAAGATTACCGCTCTTTGAAAGCGATTTCACCCATGCTCACTGATGTGATAGAGTATGGCTTAATCACTTTCTTTGCTAAAGGCGTGTTTGTTTTACTGGATTATTTGTATCAATTTGTGGGTAATTGGGGTTGGGCTATCATTTTTTTAACGATTATCGTGCGCATCATCCTTTACCCCTTAAGCTATAAAGGCATGGTGAGCATGCAAAAGCTTAAGGAATTAGCCCCCAAAATGAAAGAACTCCAAGAAAAATACAAGGGCGAACCCCAAAAGTTGCAAGCCCACATGATGCAGCTTTACAAAAAACATGGGGCTAACCCACTAGGAGGTTGTCTGCCCTTGATCTTACAGATCCCGGTGTTTTTTGCCATTTATAGAGTGCTTTATAACGCTGTGGAATTGAAAAGCTCAGAGTGGATCTTATGGATCCATGATTTATCCATAATGGATCCGTATTTCATTTTACCGCTTCTTATGGGAGCGTCTATGTATTGGCACCAAAGCGTTACGCCAAACACCATGACCGATCCCATGCAAGCAAAGATCTTTAAACTCTTGCCCCTATTATTCACGATCTTTCTAATCACTTTCCCTGCAGGATTAGTCTTGTATTGGACCACGAACAACATCCTTTCGGTGTTGCAACAACTCATCATCAATAAAGTCTTAGAGAATAAAAAACGCATGCACGCACAAAACAAAAAGGAACATTGATGCAAAATTTTATTGAAATCAAAGCCAAAACCTTAGAAGAAGCCCTCATTCAAGCTTCTATCGCCTTGAATTGCCCCATTATTAATTTGCAATATGAAGTCATTCAAACGCCCTCTAAAGGTTTTTTAAATATAGGTAAAAAAGAAGCCATTATCTTAGCGGGCGTTAAAGAAAGCGTTAAGGAGGTTAAAGAAGAGAGCGTTAAAGAAACCAACACGAAAGAAAATCATCAAAACCATCAAAACAATATAGAAGAAAAAAAACAAAAACTAGAAACAGAAACACCGCAAGAAGAAAGAATCACCCCTAAACCCCCTAAAAAAAACCCAAAAGAAGAATCTCATAGTGGGGACAAACTCCATGAAATTAAGCAAGAATTGAAAGACTTATTCTCCCACTTGCCCTATAAAATCAACAAAGTGGAGGTGAGTCTTTATGAACCGGGGGTTTTATTGATTGATATTGATGGCGAAGATTCCGCTCTTTTGATTGGCGAGAAAGGTTATCGTTACAAAGCCCTTTCTTACTTGCTCTTTAACTGGATCCACCCTGCTTATGGCTATAGCATCCGCTTAGAAATTTCCACTTTTTTACAAAACCAAGAAAAGGTTATGGAAGCGCAACTCCAAAGCGTGATCATGACCGTGCATGAAGTGGGCAAAGGGCAGATGAAAGCCCCTGATGGCGTTTTAACCTATATCGCTTTAAAGAAATTACGAAAAGCGTTCCCTAACAAATATGTTTCCATCAAAACCAACTTAAACGATGAAAAATACATCGTCATCAACGACTTCAACAATGAATGACACCATCGCCGCTATCGCTACCCCTTCAGGCAAGGGAGCGATTAGCGTTATTAAAATCAGCGGCAATAACGCCCTAAACATCCTCAAACAACTCACCCAAAAACAAGACTTCACCCCCAGATACGCTTATGTGCGCGATATTTTTTCTAATGGTGTTTTATTAGACAAAGCGTTAGTGATTTATTTCAAAGCCCCCTATAGTTTCACTGGTGAAGACGTGTGCGAAATCCAATGCCATGGAAACCCCCTTTTAGCGCAAAATATCTTACAAGCTTGCTTGAATTTGGGGGCTAGGCTTGCTAAAGCGGGGGAATTTAGCAAAAAAGCTTTTTTAAACCATAAAATGGATTTGAGCGAAATTGAAGCGAGCGTTCAGCTCATCCTTTGTGAAGATGAAAGCGTTTTAAACGCTCTAGCCAGGCAGCTTAAGGGCGAGTTAAAAATCTTTATTGAAGAGGCTAGGAATAATCTTTTAAAGCTTTTGGCGAGCTCAGAAGTTTTGATTGATTATAGCGAAGAAGACATTCCTAGCGATTTTTTAGATGGAGTGTCTTTTAATTTAGAAAAACAAATCGCCTCTTTTAAAGACTTATTGGATTTTTCTAACGCGCAAAAACAAAGGAATAAGGGGCATGCCTTAAGCATTGTTGGCAAACCCAATGCCGGCAAAAGCTCCCTATTAAACGCCATGCTTTTAGAAGAAAGAGCTTTGGTGAGCGATATTAAAGGCACGACAAGAGACACTATAGAAGAAGTCATTGAACTAAAAGGGCATAAGGTGCGCTTGATTGATACGGCTGGCATTAGAGAGAGCGCGGATGAAATAGAGTGCTTAGGGATTGAAAAAAGCCTTAAAAGTTTAGAAAATTGCGACATCATTTTAGGCGTGTTTGATCTTTCTAAACCCCTAGAAAAAGAAGATTTTACTATCATTGACGCCCTTAATCGCGCTAAAAAGCCTTGCATTGTTGTTTTGAATAAAAACGATTTAGCCCCCAAACTGGAGCTTGAAGTTTTAAAATCTTATCTTAAAATCCCTTATTCTATCCTAGAAACTAACACCCTAAATTCCAAGGCCTGTTTGAAAGATTTGAGCCAAAAAATCAGTACCTTTTTCCCCAAACTAGACATTCAAAACAAACTCTTACTCACTTCCCTAGCCCAAAAAATTGCCCTAGAAAACGCCATTATTGAATTACAAAACGCTAAAAACCATTTAGACACTTTAGAGCTTTTTTCTTATCACATTTTAAGCGCGATAGAAAACTTGAACTTGCTCACCCGCCCTTATGAAACTAGCCAGATGCTTGATAGCATGTTCAGCGAATTTTGCTTAGGCAAATGAAACCGCTTAAAGCATGGATTAAAACCCCTTTTTAGCGCTGCTTTTTAAGACTTTTTTACCCATTAGCGCCGTTTAATACTCGTATTTGCAAAAAACCATACTGCCATTTTTCAAAAAAAAAAAAAAAAAAAGGTAAAATGAGCTAGTTTAAAATGTATGCATACCTATAAGCTATTTTTGAGTAAAAATGTTAAAAAAGACAATAAGGAGATTTCATGTTAAAACTCGCTAGTAAAACGATTTGTTTGTCCCTAATCGGATCATTCACCGCTGTAGAAGCCTTTCAAAAACACCAAAAAGACGGCTTTTTCATAGAAGCCGGCTTTGAAACCGGGCTATTACAAGGCACACAAACCCAAGAACAAACCATAGCCACCACTCAAGAAAAACCCAAACCCAAACCTAAACCCAAGCCAAAACCCATTACCCCTCAAAGCACTTATGGGAAATACTACATCTCCCAAAGCACCATTTTAAAGAATGCGACTGAGTTATTTGCAGAGGACAATATCACCAACTTAACCTTTTATTCTTTAAACCCTGTGTATGTAACCGCTTATAACCAAGAAAGCGCTGAAGAAGCAGGCTATGGCGATAGTAGCTTGATTATGATACAAAACTTCTTGCCTTATAATTTAAACAATATTGAGCTGAGTTATACAGACAATCAAGGCAATGTGGTCAGTTTGGGCGTGATAGAGACTATCCCTAAACAATCTCAAATCATTCTGCCCGCAAGCTTGTTTAACGACCCACAGCTTAACGCTGATGGCTTCCAACAACTCCAAACCACCACCACAAAATTTTCTGATTCCAGCACGCAGAATCTGTTTGATAAGCTCAGCAAGGTTACAACCAATCTTCAAATGACTTATATCAATTACAACCAATTTTCTAGCGGTAACGGCACTGGGTCTAAACCCCCATGCCCTCCATACGAAAATCAAGAAAACTGCACGGCTAAAGTGCCGCATTTCACCTCTCAAGACGCTAAAAATTTGACCAATTTAATGCTGAACATGATGGCGGTGTTTGATTCTAAATCTTGGGAAGACGCTGTTAAAAACGCTCCTTTCCAATTTAGCGACAACAACCTGTCAAAGCCATGTTATTCTGATTATTCTACATGCGTGAATCCTTACAACAACGGGCTTGTTGATCCTAAGTTGATCGCTAAAAACGCTGGAGATGAATACAATATAGAAAACGGGCAAACAGGCTCAGTGATATTGACGCCGCAAGACGTTATCTATAGCTATAGAGTTACGAATAATCTTTATGTGAATCTCTTGCCCCCAAGAGGAGGGGATTTGGGGCTAGGGTCTCAATATGGCGGCCCCAATGGCCCAGGCGATGATGGCACCAATTTTGGCGCTTTAGGGATATTGTCTCCTTTCTTAGACCCTGAAATACTCTTTGGCAAAGAATTGAATAAAGTCGCCATCATGCAATTAAGAGACATTATCCATGAATATGGGCATACTTTAGGCTATACGCATAACGGGAACATGACTTATCAAAGGGTGCGCATGTGTGAAGAAAACAATGGGCCAGAAGAGCGCTGTAAGGGCGGGAAAATAGAGCAAGTGAATGGACAAGAAGTGCAAGTGTTTGACAACGGGCACGAAGTGCGAGACACCGATGGCTCTACCTATGATGTGTGTTCTCGTTTTGGCGGCCAAGGTCAGCCCGCTTTCCCTAGCAATTACCCCAATTCCATTTATACTGATTGCTCTCAAGTCCCCGCCGGGCTTATAGGCGTTACTAGTGCGGTTTGGCAGCAACTCATTGATCAAAACGCTCTACCGGTGGATTACACTAATTTGAGCAGCCAAACCAACTATTTAAACGCTAGTTTGAACACGCAAGATTTTGCGACCACTATGCTTAGTGCGATCAGTCAAAGCCTTTCATATTCTAAATCTAGCGCCACAACCTATCGCACTTCAAAAACCTCACGGCCCTTTGGAGCCCCCCTATTAGGCGTTAATCTTAAAATGGGCTATCAAAAATACTTTAATGATTACTTAGGGTTGTCTTCTTATGGCATTATCAAATACAACTACGCTCAAGCCAATAACGAAAAAATCCAGCAATTAAGCTATGGTGTGGGAATGGATGTGTTGTTTGATTTTATCACCAATTACACCAACGAAAAGAACCCTAAAAACAATCTAACCAAGAAAGTTTTCACTTCCTCTCTTGGGGTGTTTGGGGGGTTAAGGGGCTTATACAACAGCTATTATTTGTTGAACCAATACAAAGGGAGCGGTAATTTAAATGTGACCGGCGGGTTGAATTACCGCTACAAGCATTCTAAATATTCTGTAGGCATTAGCGTTCCTTTAGTTCAGTTGAAATCTAGGGTCGTTTCTAGCGATGGTGCAACTACCAATTCTATCACCCTGAATGAAGGGGGCAGCCATTTTAAAGTGTTTTTTAATTACGGGTGGATTTTCTAGGGGTTAAAATATTCTTTAACTCTGGCTCTAAAACGCTCTTTTTAGCGTCTGTTATATTGCTAGGCGGTTTTAGTTCTGTTTTGTACGCTGTTTTAAGCGTGGGCGTTAGTGTTCGCTCTTTTTGTTCTTGTATCGCTTGCGTGATTTCTTTAAGCTCGTTGAAGCTTTTTTCCGTCTCGTTTGTTTGTTCCCTGTTTTCTTTTTCCTTTCGTATTGAAACGCCCTTTTTTAGGCGTTTAGTTAGTTTAAAAATGCGTTAGCTTTTAAAAAAATTCGTTAGATTTGGGACAAATAAGTGAGCTAGGGGGTTTGAGGATTTTGAACGCCCAAAATCATTCGGTTTTTTCAAATGAACTCGCTTGTGTTGGCTCTTAAAAAAGATTTTAGTTTTTGTTAATTTTAGTTTTTAGCAGGTGTGGTTTTAAATGAGTTTGTGGAATAAAGAGTGCTGAATGATATTTAGTTTATTTGGCGAGAACAAAAGCCACAAACCTTTAGAGAGTTATTTTAAGGGGTGCGAAAACGCCACGCTAAACAAAATGATAACGCTACCAAACTGAATGAATAAGCATAAAGCAAGATTAATACCTTACTTATAGCCCCGTATTGCCCTGCCCTTCTTTATTGGCATAATCTTTCAGTTCTTTATAAAGCAAAGATTGTAAGCGCGTGATAGCAAAATTCTTATTCTTTTCATCCACTTCAAGGCTCCTATTCAATACAGGCGTGCCTTGACAATCGCTCGCGCTAACAACCACTCTAATGCGTGTGATGCCATTAGCGCTGTCTGTGAAAACTTCATTTTTGATTTGATAGAGTTTTTCTTCATCGCTAGGGGTTAGCACTCTAGCATAAGCACTTATGAGAGCGTTTTTAATCTCTGCATCGCTGTTGTTATCAAAAGTGATTTGCACTTTAGGTTTGAAAGCGTTTTGATAATAGATTTTTTCATAATTTTCTAACGAACTCACCGGGACAGAATACGCTTTTAAAATCCTTTCTATAGGCATCGCTTTAGCCAATAAATCCCCCATGCTCTTGGATTGCTGTAAAAAAACCCCTTTACAAACCTTAGGCATTAAGGTGGAAAACTGCCCATAAAGAGCGTTATACTTATCCCTTAAACCCTGCAAAAACAAGTTTTGATTAATCCTCACTCTAGTGTAGTAGATCCCTTTTTGCGCTTCTTGATTGACAATTTCTACATTATTCAATTCCAAGTCATCGGTTTTTAAGTTAATCGTTTGCGAATCGCTGGATTTCAACTTATTATCCACACGACTTTTTTGGATATGGATTTGGGAATTAACCACCACGCTAATAGACGCCACTAAATCCGCTAACGCTTTTTGTTTAGAAGCCTCTTTAGAAGTGGCTGAACCACTCCCATAAAGATAGCCTTTTTGGGTGTTTGTTTTGTTATAGGCCTTGCTATACCACTTAGGCTCTGCGCTTAAATTGGCACCCACAAAAGCCACAAGGCATGCAAGAATAATCTTTTTCATTATCAATCCTCACTCATTCATTAAAGCGACATGCTTCTTAGTAATCCTTAAAAGCACATAAACTTTATCCGTATCAATAAAAGTGGCCTTTAGCTCACTAGCCTTAATCTCTATTTTATCCCCCTTGAAAGCTTCCATCACTTTCTCTAAGGCGTTTTGTCTGGCTGAGGACAAGCTATAATCTATATCTGAAAGCAATATATCGCTCATCCCACACACTAAAATTTTTTCATCTTTGGTTTGGGTCTTTTCAATCCGCATCTCTTTTGAGCAATCTTTTGCCCACTTAGGCAAGGATTTCCCCCACGCCACTCCCAACACCAAAACAAGCGCGATAGCAAGGCGTTTCATTAAAACCCTACTTTTTAACCATGCCTAATTCTTCACGCACCTTATCCACAATTTGCTTATCCAAACCGACTAAAACAAAAACCCTATCTTTACCGACATAGCGGGCAAGCATTTTAGAAGCGATCAATTCCTTATCCACTAATTGAGAAATTTTTTCAGTATCAGTGCCGCTTATGGACCTTTTACCAGAAGCATCTACCGTTCTAGTCTTTTCATTTTCCAAATCTTTTTGTAAAGTGGATTTTAGATTCGCCGCTAAATTAGCCCTAGCTTTGGCTGTAGCCTGATTCGTAGAGTAATCCACATCATTATTAGTGATCAAATCTTCAGCCCTTCCTAAAAAGACCCCTGAATATTTTTCATACTTCGCCACTTTTTCCAAATCCCCTACAACCCAATCAGGAGCGCCTTTAGTCGCTTCTTTGTAAGCCTTATTGCTTTTACTGATACCTGATTTTGGGGCATGGCTACAACCTACGATCACCATCGCTGCTATCACACTCATTCCTAAAATTTTTTTAACTTGATTTTTCATCGCTCATCCTTTCAAATATAAATTTAAAACATACGCTTATTGCTAGCATTTTTCACAATAGGCTTAACATCGCTCCATACCTCTTCGCCCGTTTTCCTATTGGTAAGGCTTAGGGTGAAGTCATAGTCTAAGCGCTGCCTAGAACTACTAATAGAGGCTGCGATACTGGATACTTTACCACTTAAAGATAAATCGGCGGCTTTTAAAGTGCCTTTTTCTACAGTGGTGTCTTGATTATACTCTTCGCTCTCTCGTTCTTTTTCGCGCTGTTTCACCATTCTGCTGTCTGCTTCAATACCACTCCCTCCACTCGCCCTTGTGATATTGAACCTCCCATTAGATCGCAATCGCAACTGCCGCGCGATTTCGGTCGTCAAAAGATTCATGTCCAAATTGGGCTGAGTGGTGTCGTTAATGACATCTGAAACTTCAATCAAATGCTTGCCCTTGAGCTGCTCAAAATTAGGGTCGCTAAACATGGAATCTAACATCGCGTTAGCGGTTATCAATAAATCCGTGCTATTAATACTTGCAGTCGTATTTTTAGTGGCATCGTTCACATTTTGATAAGTTGCCATTTCGCTTGAGCAACCCACCCACAATAAAGTACTCAAAATCACCGAGCTTATAATTTTTAATTTTGTTTTCAATACCATAATGATAGAAACTCCCTATTCAAAATTTAAAACAGATACTTCCGTTCCTAATTTTAAACTTCTAATCTAAACACACAGTGTTTTTGCGGATTTTAGCATTTCATGCGTCTTTTTTTTCACATTTTACAAGTTTTAGCCCTACAAATTTCACACTGCAAGCATTAATACCACAAATCCGCTCATTTTTAGCTTAATTAAAGAAACTTTTTTAACAAACATGCTTATTAAAAACGATAAAAACGATTTTTTGAGATAAAGAAACAATATAAAAGCTATTTGAAGTTAGCCCCCTATCAAAAAAGGGGCTAAAAAAGATTTTTACAGGCTCTTATTCTAACAAGGCTTTTTAACGCCCTTTATAAGAGCGTTTTAATCGCGTCTTCAATCGGTTTTTGAGAGCTAGGTTCTACAAGCCTTTCACCCACTTCTTTGGCGTTTTTGTAAAAAATCAAAGTAGGGATTTTGCGAATGCCTAAGCTCTCTTTGAGATCCTGGCTCTCATCAAAAGAAACCTTAAAAAATTCCACCTTGCCTTTGTAGGTTTTGGCTAAATTTTCCATGATCGGCTCAATCTTCCTGCAATCTGGGCACCAACTCGCCCCCACATTGACCACTACCGCTTGATGAGCGATCTTTTCTGCGTAATTCTTCCCGTTAATCACTTCTAACATGATAATCCTTATTTTTTATTTCCCCCAACCGCCGAAGTATAGCACAACTCAAGCGCTAATCCCCTTTAGTATTAGCCCTATTAGCCATAAACGCATGCAACTCATTGTATTCTTGGCGGTTTAGAAAACGCGCTTTCCCTACCGGCAAAGCATTCAAATTCACAAAACCATAACGAACGCGCCTTAAATCCAACACTCCAGCGTTAAAAAACGCAAAAAAACGCCTTAATTCTCTGTTTTTCCCCTCATTGATAATGACTCTCAGTTTAGAGTATTTGGCATGGTTTTTGATGATTTCATAACCAATAAAGGGGGCAAATTCCATGCTTTTAATGGGGGTTTTTTGGTGTGCTCCCTTAGTGGCGTTTTCTAATTTCAAGCCCTCTTGCATGGCATTTTCCATCTCTCTTGTAACAAAGCCTTGAATTTTAACAAGATATTCTTTTTCTAAATTCGCATGCATTAAAGCGCTCACCACCGCCTTACTATCGCTTAAGAGTAGCACCCCCTCGCTCGCAAAATCCAAACGCCCCACCGGCGCGAAATGGGCGTATTTTTTCTCCAAGCTTTCATAAATCACGCGCCGTTTTAAGGGATCGGCTTTACTCACTAATTCGCCCTTTGGCTTGTGATAGATTAGCACGCTGAATTTTTTGTTTTTTAAGGGCTTGATGAGTCGTTTGTCCAAAAACACCTTGTCGTTTTCTTTAACCACGCTAGCGAGTTTGGCATGCTCATGATTGATTTTCACCCGCCCTTCTAAAACCAGTTTTTCAGCTTCTCTTCTGGAATGCTTGGTGTAATGGGCTAAAAATTGGTTGATCCTCAAGCTAAATCCCTCCACTCTAACCCTTTAAAATCGTCCTTGATCTTTTCATTCACCATTAGATCGCTTTGGATTTTGAATTGCTTATCCTTATCTTTGATGATCAAATACAAGGGGCGTTTGCCCTGGTGTTTTAGAGCGCTCTCTTTGATTTGTCTTAAAAACTCTTTTTTCACATCGTTTTCTAACACGATCGCTAAAGAGCAAGAGCTAGAAGCGAGCATCTCAATGGGAGGGATTTCGCGCACGTCTTCTTTTTGCTTTTCAGGGTCTTTATAACGGGCTTTAGGGATTTTAACCTCTTTGGCGCTCTCTAAATCCAAGATTTCAAAAAGCCTTAATCGCGCCACTTCTTCTTGCTCTTCAATCTTGCATTTAAACACTAGAGGCTTATTAATATCCAACTCTTCCAAAGCGTTTAGTTGCTTTTCAAAAAGCATGAGTTCAAACTTGCCGTATCGATCCAAAATGTCCGCTGTGCCATAAGGCTTACCGCTTCGTTTGCCAATTTTCTTTTTAACTTCCATGATTTTACCCAGCAAATAAGCCTGCGAGCCGATTTCTAACTCTTCAATATCAATGCTTTTGACTAAATTTTTAAAGCCCTTAATTTCTTCTTTAAACTCATCTAAAGGGTTGCCTGAAACATGGATTCCTAAAGTCTCGTATTCGCATTCTAAAAGCGTTTTAGCGTCATGTTCGCCCAAATCAACCATGTCCAAAACAACCTGCTCTTTAATTCCGCCTTCCATGGCTCCAAAAAGGGAGTTGCCCCCTTGCATCATTTCATTAGCTTTGTCTTTAGCGCGCCCGGCATCGCAGATCAAATCCAAGTTAGCGAGCATGGTTTTTCTAGTGTAGCCTAAATTGTCCAAGCTCCCTGATTTCACTAATGGCTCTAAAGATTTTTTAGTGAGTTTAGAAAAATCCACCCGTGAAATAAAATCTTCCAAACTCTTATAATCCCCTTTAGCCCTTTCTTCAATGATGTTTTTAATCGGCTCACCCCCAACCCCTTTGATCGCTCCCAAACCAAACACGATTTTCTTTTCCAACTCGCCCTTTTGATTTTTAAACTCCGCCACGCTGAAATCTTGCATAGAAGAATTGATGTGCGGAGGCATCACTTCAATTTCTAAAGCCCTGACCTCATCAATATAACGCGCCACGGATTCAATCTTACTAGATTCGCTAGTGAGCATCGCTGCCATGAACTCATGCTTGTAATAAGTCTTTAAATACGCCGTTTGGAAAGTGATCATCGCATAAGCGGCTGAATGCGATTTGTTGAAACCATAGCCGGCAAATTTAACGATCAAATCCCACAAATTAGCCGCCTTTTGGCCATCATGCCCCAAATTTTTAGCGCCTTCTACAAACTTGGCCTTATTATCTGCCATGATTTGAGCGTCTTTTTTCCCCATAGCGCGGCGGATCAAATCCGCTTCACCCAAACTAAAACCACCGATAGTTTGCACGATTTGCATCACTTGCTCTTGATAGACGATCGTGCCGTAAGTGGGCTTTAAAATCGGCTCTAATTCTTTAAACGCATAAGTGATAGGCTCAATGCCATGCTTTCTGTTTACAAAATCATCTACCATGCCTGATTCCATAGGCCCCGGTCTGCCTAGCGCGATAATGGCGATAATGTCTTCAAAGCTTGAAGGCCTTAAGCGTTTGTTAAGCCCTTGAAACATCCCGGATTCAATCTGGAATATCCCCACCGTATCCCCGCTTTGGATCGTTTTATACACTTTCGGATCGTCCATATCCAACGATAAAAAATCCACGCTAATTTTATGTTGCGCTTTAATGATTTTAAGCGCATCATCAATCACGGTCAAGGTTTTAAGCCCCAAAAAGTCAAATTTAATCAAATCCACCGGCTCTAAATATTTCATGGAATATTGCGTAACGATACCGCCGGTTTTTTCAGAGGCAAATAAAGGGGTTTTGTGCCACAACTCTTTTTGGCTATCCACCACTAAGGCTGCCGCATGCACGCCTGCGTTACGATTCAAATTCTCTAAATTGAGCGAATACTCCCACACTTGTTTGGCTAATTCATTACTCTCTACTAATTCTTTGATTTTAGGCTCTAATTCCCACGCCCCCTCTATGAACTCGCCATTTTTTTCATAGCCCTTAAGCGTGATTCCTAAGCGGTTAGGTATGAGTTTGGCAAAATCATCGGCTTCTTTATAAGGCATGTCCAAAACCCTTGCAACATCTCTGATCACGCCTTTAGCCAACATCTTATTAAAGGTGATGACTTGAGCCACATTGTATTTGCCGTATTTTTCAATCATGTATTCTATGATTTCCTTACGCCGGCGTTGGCAAAAATCCGTATCAATATCAGGCATGCTGACTCTTTCAGGGTTTAAAAACCTTTCAAAGAGCAAATCGTATTTCAAGGGGTCAATATCCGTGATTTTTAAAGCAAAAGCCACCAAACTCCCGGCCGCGCTCCCCCTACCAGGCCCTACAGGAATGCCCATTTCTTTAGCGTAACGGATAAAATCCCACACAATCAGCATATACCCCGGGAATTTCATGCTCGTAATGACTTCAATTTCTTTTTCTAAGCGTTCTTTGTATTGATCATGCTTTTCTTTAGGCACTAAAACCAAGCGTTCTTTCAAGCCCTCTCTAGCCTTATAGGCGAAATAAGAAGCGTCATCTTCAAAATCCAGCCCCTCATTTTGAGCGTAAGCTTTAGTGAATTTGAAGCTTGGGGGGGTTGGGGGGTTCTTTTTATCGTCTTTTAAATCAATCTCTAAAACGCATTTATCAGCGATTTCTTGGGTGTTTTCTAAGGCTTCTGGAATGTCTGCAAACAGCTTCGCCATTTCTTCAGGGGATTTAATGTAAAACTCATGCACGGAGTGTTTCAAGCGCCCCTTATCGTTTAGGGTTTTACCCATCGCTACGCACATCGCCACTTCTTGAGCCTTAGCGTCATTAGGCATGGTGTAGTGGGTGTCGTTGGTGGCAATGATTTTTAACCCTGTTTCTAAAGACATTTTAATGACTTGCTCATCAATGAATCGCTGATCTAAAATGCCATGGCGCATGATCTCTAAATAAAAATCGTCTTCAAAAATCTCTTGGTATTCGCAAGCGATTCTTTTAGCTTCATCATAGCCTTTAGCCCCATACTTGCGGTTTCTCTCATTATTAGTATTTAAATGGTAATTGACTTCCCCTTGCAAGCACGCACTAGAAGCGATAATGCCTTTAGAATGCTCCCTTAGAAGCTTTTTATTGATGCGCGGGAAATAATAAAACCCTTCTAAATACGCCATAGAGCTTAAGAACATCAAATTTTCATAGCCCTCTTGGTTTTTAGCGAACAGGCACAAATGGAAGCGTTGCTTGGTTTCTTTGCTAGAAAGGTTGTCATCGTTATGGATATACGCTTCCATGCCGATAATAGGCTTGATGCCTTCTTTTTTCATGCTCGTGTAAAAATCAATCGCTCCAAACATGTTCCCATGGTCAGTTACGCTCACGCTTTTCATGCCCAATTCTTTAATGCGTTTGGCTAGAATTTTAATCTTGTTCGCCCCGTCCAAAAGCGAATATTCTGTGTGCAAGTGCAAATGCGTAAAGGCTTTATTCTCTTTCATTGTCTAACCCCTATTTGGATTTAACGCCATTATACCTACCGCTCTTTAAAAAACTCTTTATTAGATCATTTAATGGTGAATTATTTTAAAATGGTGGTTATAATAAGAAAGTTTTGTCTTATTTTTAATACTATTTTAGGAGTTCATCATGAAAAAATCCATTTTATTGGGCGTTTGCTTGGCTTTTTCTTGCGTTTATGCTTTAAGCGATATGGATTTGATTAAAAAAGCGAAGGAAAGCCAATTAGAACCCATGCCTATGGGCAAAGCGCTCAAAGAATACCAGATCAAAAAAACCAGAGATGTGGGCATTGGCGCTAAAAACAGCGAAATCATGACCTCCGCTCAAGTGGAATTGGGCAAAATGCTCTATTTTGACCCTAGGATTTCCACTTCCTATCTTGTGTCTTGCAACACATGCCATAATCTGGGATTAGGTGGGGTGGATCTAATCCCAAGCGCCATAGGCTCTCAATGGAAGAAAAACCCCCACCTTTTAAGTTCCCCAACAGTGTATAACTCTGTGTTTAACGATGTGCAGTTTTGGGATGGTAGGGTTACGCATTTAAACGAACAAGCGCAAGGGCCAATCCAATCTTCTTTTGAAATGGGGGCTGATCCTAAAGTCGTGGTAGAAAAAATCAATTCCATACCAGACTATGTCAAGCTCTTTAGAAAAGCTTATGGCTCTAAAGTCAAAATTGATTTTAAATTGATCGCTGATAGTATCGCTATGTTTGAAGCCACGCTCATTACCCCAAGCCGTTATGATGATTTTTTAAGGGGCAATCCTAAAGCGCTCAGCAAAGCCGAAAAAGAGGGGCTGGATTTATTCATTTCTAAAGGCTGTGTGGCTTGTCATAACGGCATTAATCTTGGGGGAACGATGCAGCCTTTTGGGGTGGTCAAACCTTATAAATTCGCTAATGTGGGCGATTTCAAAGGCGATAAAAACGGGCTTGTGAAAGTGCCTACTTTAAGGAATATCACCGAAACGATGCCTTATTTCCATAACGGGCAATTTTGGGATGTCAAGGATGCGATTAAAGAAATGGGCTCTATCCAGTTAGGCATTGAAATCAGCGATGAAGAAGCGAAAAAAATTGAAACCTTCTTTGAAGCCTTAAAGGGTAAAAAACCTAAAATACTCTATCCAGAACTCCCTGTAATGACAGACAAAACCCCTAAACCCTCTTTTTGATTTTAACAAAGTCCCTTTAAGGGGGTTTTGATTATGAAAACTTAAAAAATACTTTTAGCACTTTTGCAACCAATAAATAATAGAGAGCTTGACTTTAGTCAAGCGATAATTTCTTAAAAAGCGATCTTTATGGGGTTTAAAGAGGTTTAGTTGGAGGGTTGTAGGGGGAGGATTGTTTCAAAATGCCCCTATCCCCTTAAAAGAACGAGTTTTACCCCTATTCTTAAAAATTTTTTAATCCCTTTATCATTTAGAATGTTTTTTGATTTTAGATCGTATTACAACACAAAACATAAACTCATGGCGTTTTCAAATAAATTTTCATTTTTTGGTTGTCTAAAATGAGCGTGTCTTTGCCCTTAGTTACCGCAAAATTACCCTTAAAATTCTCCATAAATTCCAATTCAAACGCCATTAAATGCTCGTCTCTACACACTTTTCTTGAAATCCCGCTATCTTCAATTGCGATGTGCCTATCGCTCTGCCATGTGTAGCTGGCGAAATACCGGTTGCAATAGCCTTTCCCATAAATACGATTTTCTTTTTGATCAAACACAAACTCTCCCATAGAGCTTTTAGGCTTTGGCTTCTTTTTAAAAAGCTCATACCAGTGTTTCCTTTTTTCTTTTTGCTCTTGCTCTTTAGCTTCAATTGCTGCTTTATCTTCAGGTAAAGCGGTATTTAAAGAGGAATCCTGCTCTTCTTCATGCTCTCTAAAAGCGCTATCAGCGAGCATGGTTTCAATGTCATACACTTGATGGTTTATTTCTACTTTTTGGATATGCCAATCGTTACTAGAAAGTTTTTTATCAAACATTTTTAAGAAAAAACACCCCGAAAAGACACAAGCCGTTAAAACGCTTGCTCCAGCCAATCGTAAATTCAAACAATTCCTCCTTATTTTTTATTTTTTTAACGGGCTTACGCTTTGCGCTTCAATGGCTTTTTTAATCAAAGAAATCGCTTCTTGCATCGCTTGCGTGCTGACATGTTGGAGGGATTGTATCGCGCTTTCTTGAAAATCTTGACTGCCATTTTTACTCGTTTTGGTCGTTTTATTTTCCAAGCTAGAAATATTTTCATGCTTAATGATCACTCCAGAATGCGAATCGCCTTTCACGCTAATATCATAGCCTAGCGCGAATTCCGCCCTATAGGTAGAATTTTCTTTTTCTAAAAGAGAAAACGACAAAATCGTAAAACGAACCGCATAAGTGGGTGCGCCCGCACCATAAGGGGGCAAAGCCACGCCTAAGCATGCTTTTTGCGCTTCTTGCATGAACATGGTTTTTAACATGTTGCGAGGCAAGTCTATCCATTTTTGGTGTTTCCCATGCGTGATCTGCCCGTCTTTGGCTTTAAACACGATCTCTTTAGTGTTGAATAAATCCGCGCTCAAAATGCTAATGAGCCTTATTTCAGTCAAAGGTTTAGCGCATTGCGTTATTTCAAAAGAACTCGCATTCAAATCATAAGTTCTGATTTCTGGCAGCATTTGTTTTAAATTAATGCTCAAACAACCCTGAAGCAATAGGGCGAGCGCTGATGAGAATGAAAAGATTTTTATCGCCGTAGCTCTCATGGTTATTTCCTTTCTCCAAAAATCGTTTTATAGGGGTTAGCGTCAAATTTATCTATCAAAGCAGAGCCTTTTTCCACAAAATTATCAATGTTTCTTAAGCTCAACTGCGCTTGCATGATTAAAGGAGTGAACATCGCCTTAAAGTCATATTGCCCCTGTTTGACGCGTTTATCCACATCTAAAGCCACATTATTGACATTAGAAACAAGGTTGTTAGCGTTATTAATCAAAGAATCAAATTGAGTCTTTCTTGAATCCAAATTAGCGATGAGATCATCCACTGAAGTGAGAATGTGCTTGAATTTCTCCACGTTTTCATCGTCTAAAATCCTATTCACATTCCTAATCGCTTTCATCACTTCTTGCACCACTTGATTAGCATCACCGCTCAAGCGATCCATAAGCCCTTCTTTAAAGATTAAAATCCGCTCCCCTTTATCGCCACTACCATAAAATTCTTCATTGTGGCTTTGCTCTAAGGCTAAAAATTTTAAACCCATAAACCCTCTAGAAGAAACCGCCACTTTGGAATCTTTACGGATCTTAACGCTGGATTTGATCATCAAATCCAAACGGACCACCCCCACTTTATCCTTTGCAAAACCCACCTTAATGACATTCCCCACTTGAATCCCCTTGTAATTTATGGGCGAGTTGGTCGCAATGCCTCCCAAGTCTTTGTCCGTATAGACCACATATTCATAATACTTCCCGTCATCTAAGCCCAAATGGCCTAGCCATAAAATAAAACCCACCATGCAAACCAAGCATAAAAAGAAGAGCCCGCCGATTAAAGTGTAATTCACATGCCTTTCCAAAATTTCTCTCCTCGTGTTGAATTGAATAAATTGCCTTCATCTAGCCCTTGAGTTTGAGCTTTTTTAATAAAATCCTTTAAATCCCCGTTAAATTCTAATAGCCCGTCTTTGAGCATGATGAATCGATCCACGCAATCATGCACGGAGTCTAAATCATGCGTGATCATCACCACCGTAAGCTGTAAGCTCTCTTTGAGTGTCATGATGAGTTCGTCAAATTTGCCCGCGCTATAAGGATCCAGCCCGCTTGTTGGCTCATCTAAAAATAAGATCTCCGGATTAGTCGCCATAGCCCTTGCTATACCCACGCGCTTTTTCATCCCCCCGCTCAATTCATAGGGGTAAAGATGGTAAGCCCTAGGGGGCAAACCCACTCTTTCAATCCACATTTTAGAAATTTCTTCAACAATTTTTTTAGAATAAGCGCCATATTGCTCTAGCATCACGCCCACATTTTCTAAAACGGTTAGAGAGCTATAAAGCGCCCCAAACTGGAAGCAAATCCCACAGCGGTTAAAAATCTTTTGCTGCTCTGCTTCTTTGAGTTTCCATATATCTTCCCCAAAAAGCAACACTTCCCCCTTTGTAGGGCGATTGAGCAAGATCATGCACCTTAAAAGCGTGCTTTTACCGCTCCCTGACCCTCCTAAAATCGCCATCACTTCGCCCTTATGCACGCTAAAACTCACGCCCCTATGGATAATGGTGCTTCCAAAAGCGCTATGGAGATCCTTCACTTCAATTAAGACTTGATTGTTAGTAGCGTTCATTATATGTTCAACTTAGAAAAGATAATAGAAAAAATAGCGTCTAAGAAAATGATCCAAAATAACGCATTCACAACGCTAATAGTGGTCAAGCGCCCAATGCTCTCGGTATCCCCCTTGACTTCAAACCCGCGCATGCACCCTACCATCGCAATCGCAAACCCCCAAAAAGGGGCTTTGACAATCCCTACCAAAAAATGATTCCAACCCACTGTGTCATGCAGTCTGTCTATATAGCTTGGAAAGCCTAAATCCAATTGGTATTTAATCGCAAACATGCCCCCAAGAATAGCGAACGCATCAGCGATAAACACCAATAAAGGCAAAACAATCACTAAGGCTAACACCCTAGGCAACACTAAAAATTCAAAAGGGTTAAAGCCCATGGTTTTCATCGCATCCAATTCCTCAGTGATCTTCATCACCCCAATTTGGGCGGTAAAACTGCTCGCACTCCTCCCGGCCACCACAAGGGTTAAAATGAAAGGGCCGATCTCTCTTAAAGCGAGTTTGGCCGTCATTTCCACCGACATCAAAGGCGCACCCAAGTCTTGTAGTTGTAAAGCCCCTTGCAAAGCAACGGCAAACCCCACGATAAACACCGTTAAAATACTCACCGGCAAAACCTTAAACCCGGATTCATTAATATGATAGAGCAAAGGAGTGATGCAAAAGCGTTTGGGGTTGAAAACGCTTTTAATGAAGTAAAATAAAATCATGCCGCAAAAATTGAATGCGTTTAAAAAGGTGTTATAAGTCTCCACAAGACTCTTACCCAATTTAGTGATCATGAGTTCGTATTTTTTGCCCGCTTTTTTAGATTCCAAATCGTCTTCTTTTTCAAGCCAGTCTTTAACCACTTTCAAAGCGCAAGCGTTATTCTCGCTCACGTTACACAATTCAATGTTTAAAGAACGCTCCTTGATGAGATCAAATAAAAACATGCCAAAAACAAAATCTATTTTTTGGCACCCTGAAAAATCCATTTTTAAAGACCCTTGATGATCCAATAAATTTTTTTTCAACTCATCTAAACGAAAGACGCTCGTTCTAAAATCCCAATCCCCTCTTAAAATCAGCACAGAGTTAGCCCCATCTTTACGCATCTCTAAAAATTTTTGTTTCTCTGTCTTCATTAAAATACATTCTCTCTTAGATTAGGTAAAATCTATTAACAAAATTTTGTTTGTTAAAGCGACTATTTTAACACAATGATAAACCAAAAAGTTAAACAACATTCCGTTTAATAAAGGATTAATTATTTTTAAAATGTTTAAAAAAATCATTTTTTTGTGCGTTTTTTTGATAGGGGGATTTGTTATTCCACCCCTTGATGCCATGCCTATTTTGCGCAATAAAACCCCTAAAAAAAATTACCAAGAAGCCCATGAAAAGCTCTATAGAAGCATCATTAACCGCCAAAAACTCACTCGTAAAAAAAGCGGGTGGTATTTTTTAGGGGGGGTTGGCGCTGTAGAAGCCATTAAGGACTATCAAGGCAAGGAAATGAAAGATTGGATCGCCACGCTCAATTTAAAAACCGGCGTGCAAAGTTTTTTTAAAAAATACATCGGGATTAGGGGGGTTTTTGCATGGGATCTTGGGTCAGGAAAAGTGAATTACCAAAGCCATAAAGATCCTACCAATTCTTTTTTTACCATACTTGCGGTGGGTTTGGATGTGATTATGGAATTTCCTTTAGGGAGTTATAAGCATTATTTGGGGGCGTTTGGGGGAGCTAGGGGGGCTTTAGTCGTTTATACAGACAAGCAAAATTTCAAGTTTTTTAAACATTCGGTGGTTTCAGGGGGTTTAGCGATTAATGGGGGGGTTATGCTCACGCTTTTTTTAAGGCACCGCATTGAATTAGGGTTTAAAATCTTACCCACCGCCAGATTGCTTTCTAGCTCCAAACGCTTTGAGACTTCGCCCTTATTTTATGCGGCATACAGCTATAAATTTTAACCTTTTAGCCAACTTCAAAAATCCAATCTTTGGGGGCTTCTTGTTCGCCTTGCTGGATGGATAAAAGCAAGTCATAGAGTTGTTTAGTAATATGGCCCGGTGCTTCAAAAAAATAAGATTTGTTATTGTGCGTGATTTCTTTAATGGGTGTAATGATTGCAGCTGTCCCGCACGCTCCAGCCTCTTTAAACGCATCCAACTCATCCATTAGGATTTCCCTCTCTTCTACTTTGAGGTTCAAATATTCTTTAGCCAAAACCATCAAGCTTTTTTTGGTGATGCTTGGCAGAATGCTTGGCGAATGCGGAGTGATAAAGGCATCATCATGCGTGATGCCAAAAAAATTCGCCGCCCCCACTTCTTCAATTTTAGTGTGCGTGGTGGGGTCTAAATAAATGCAATCATCATAGCCTTGCTCTGTGGCCATTTTGTGGGCTAACAGGCTTGCGGCATAATTCCCCCCTACTTTCACCCCACCGGTGCCTTTAGGCGCAGCCCTATCAAAAATCGTAGTGATAAACCTAGCCCCCCCTTTTTCTATACCTCCCTTAAAATACGCCCCCACCGGTGCGCAAAACACGATAAAAAGGTATTCACTGGCCGGCTTTACCCCCAAATTATCCCCTACGCCTATGACAAAAGGGCGCAAATACAAACTCGCCCCGCTTTTGTAAGGAGCGAGCCATTTTTGATTCGCTTTAATCACTTCAGCGCATGCCTTTAAAAACAGCTCTTCGCTCACTTTGGGCATGAGCAGTCTTTCGCATGAAGTTTGCAAGCGTTTGGCGTTTTCTAAAGGGCGAAAAAGAAGAGCTTTCCCCTTTTGAGAGCGATAAGCCTTCAGGCCTTCAAAACAAGCCTGCCCGTAGTGCAAGACCGGCGAGCCTTCGCTGAGTTGTAACGCATTTTCGCTAACCAATCCGCCTTGCGACCAAGAGCCGTTTTTATAAGTAGCGATGAAGCGAAAATCCGTTTTAATGTAGTTAAAGCCTAAATTTTTCCAGTCTAAATTTTCTAAATTTGGCATTTCACACCTTTAAATGGATAGTTTTAGGTATGATTGTATCTAAAAAGGGGTTAAAAATCCCTCAAGTAACTGATTTGAAACGCATAGACTCTACGCACATCAGCCTGTAAGGTGTATCCCTTTTCGTTGGTAATGGAGAAAAGCCGGTGCGTGATCGTAGGCACTTTAATCCCTAATTCCAAACTATTGTATTTAGCGATATGGGTGCGGATCCCAAACTTCCATAAAAACTGGAAATTAGCTGGGCTATAACTGGAATTGCTGTGGTGTTTTGCATAATTAGCGATCTCTTTACTGATGCTCGTTGCCCAACTATCCCCGGCTAATTGGATTCCCACCACAAAACCAAAAACCATGTTTTCTTTATTTACAAAATTCCACAGCGTATCCAGCCCTGCACCATAAGTGAATAAATTGACATAGTATTGCCCCTGATAGGAATCCCTTTCTGTTAAAGTCGTCCCTCCAAAACTAAAGCTATTGTAAATAAACCCGCTCTCGCCCACCGGGATACCCTTTTTCATCACGCCAAAGCGGTTGTGCGCGTAGTCAAAAAACCCATAATAACGCATGCCAAACCATTTTTTCTTACCAAAAAATTGCTTATAGCCCGCTTCAAAACCCGCTCCTGCATAAGGCGGGAACTTTATCAAAGGTTTTTGCAAGCCGTTTTCATTCACCATTTTAGTCTGATTTTGTATCATGCTCACCTGGTAATTGACTCCCACAAAAGCCGCGCTCTCTTCAGCGTTCGCTACAACACCCAAAGCCCCTAACAATATAATTCTTTTCAACATTCAGTCTTTTCCCTTTATTTTTTGATAATCGCTCTATATTATATTAGCTTAAAATGGCTAAGTATTACTTATAAAGAAATAATAATATATTTTTTCTTAAACTCAATTAAAAAACTAACCTTTTAGTTCATTCCAACGATTCGCCACAAACGCGCTCGTTTCTAGCGGCACCCTCAAAGGATAAACCTCATCATTAAGAATGCGTTGGATTTCTTGCTGCAACTCTGGGGCGTTTTTTTCTTCAACCTCAAAAATCAATTCGTCATGCACTTGCAAAAGCAGCCTCACTGAAGGGTTATTTTTGAAACGCTCGCTCACTTTGAGCATGCCCAATTTCAATAAATCGCTGGCACTCCCTTGAAAAATCGCATTCACGCCCTCTCGCAAATAATTGCCCTTAACATAGTCATTCACGCCATTAAAATCAAACACCCGATAACGCCCAAGCAAAGTAAAGGCTTTAGAAGTTTTTAAAATCTCTTCTTTCATGCGGTTTAAATAATCTTTGATGCTAGGGAATCGTTTGAAATACGCCTCTATGTAGCTTTTAGCCTCACTTAAAGGGATGTTTAAAGTTTCGCTCAATTTCTTACTCCCCATGCCATACACCAGCCCAAAATTAATGCTTTTAGCGATGGATCGTTTTTCTTTGGCTAAATCTCCACCAAACAACGCCTTAGAAGTTTCTAAATGGATGTCTCGCCCCTTTAAAAACGCCTCCATTAAATCCTTATCCTGGCTGAAATGGGCTAACAGGCGCAATTCAATTTGCGAATAATCCACCCCCAATAAACAATATTCTTTAGAGCTGGCAATAAAGCCCTTACGAATGAGTAAGCCTTTAGGCGATCGCACCGGGATATTTTGCAAATTAGGCGAATGCGAGCTTAAACGCCCGGTAGCTGTGCCGGTTTGGATGAAAGTGGTATGGATTTTATCGTCTTTGTCTTTTAAGTGCAATAAGGGGGTGGTGTAAGTGTTAAAAAGCTTGTTCAATTCTCTGTATTCTAAAATCAAAGGGATGCTTGGGTGCTTGTCTAGGATTTTTAACAAGTTTTTTTCATCGGTAGAATGGCTTTTATTTTTAGGAAGCCCTAATTTATCATACAAGACTTCGCTAAGTTGCTTGGGCGAATTGAGGTTAAAATCCACACCGATCAAATCCAAAATTTGGTGCTCTAAAATGTTTAATTCATCTTTAAACTCCTGTTCTAAGCGCTTGAAATAAGGCACATCAATCTTAAAGCCTTGAAATTCCATGCCCATTAAAACTTTCACAAACGGCGTTTCAATGTCTCTAGCCAAAATAAGCAAATCCTCTTCTAGCCCCCCTTTTTCAAAGTATTCGCACAAACGCTTTAAAGCGTTTAATTCCATATTCAATTGCTCTGATTTTTCCGCCTTACTTTTTGTCTTAAAATCTTTGATTTTTTCATGCGGAACTAATTCTTCTTTTAAATATTCCCTTAAAACTTCATCAAACCCCACTTTTTCCGGATTCTTTAAAAACGCTAAAATTTGAGTGTCCTGGATATGAATATTTTCCAAAGACACCTGGTATTTGGCTTTTAAAAAGCTCAACAAGGGCTTTAAATCATGCCCAATGATACACGCATGCTGTAAGATTTGAGAAAAAGCGTTTTGCAAAAACTCCAAAGAAAAGGGCGAAAATAACGCCTCTTCTAAGGGTAAAAAATAGCCTTGATCTTGTAATAAAAACGCTAGGGCCAGAACTTTTTTTTCTTTATCCAAAACCAAACGCACAAAAACCCTAGCGTTAGGGTTTTTTAATTTTTCTAAAAACGCGCTCAAAGGCGCGGTGCTTTCCAAAACAATCATGTGCGATTTTTTAGGGGCGTTGTCTAAAATTAAAGGCTTAGGGGAATTTTCTAAATCCCTTAAGGTAGAAATAAAACCATATTCTTTCAATTCATCTTTAATTTTCAATAAGGGGTTTTCGCTAGGAAAAGCGCAACTTAAAAAATCAAATTCTTTAATGCATCCTCTTTCTAAAGTGGCTAATTCTTTGCTTAAAAACGCGCTTGCTTTGTCTTGTATAAGGGCTTGATACATTTTAGGGCTGAGTAAATTTTTCGCCAAGTCTAAATTTTCATAGATTTTCTCCAAACTCCCTAATTGCTGTAACAATTCCTTAGCGTTCTTGCTCCCAATGCCTTTAACCCCCTTGTAATTATCGCTGCTATCCCCCACAATGCCCTGATAATCCGTGAATTGACTCGGCAAAATCCCGTATTTTTCCACGCAATCCTTCGCCAAAAACTCCGTTTTGCCATCAAAAAGCGCGATCTTATCGCTCAAAAGCTGGTTAAAATCCTTATCTTTAGAATAAATGCGGGTTTTATAAGGGCTTAGCGTGGCTAGAGTGGCGATCACGTCATCGGCTTCAAACCCATTCACTTCCACGCAAGTAAAACCCATTTTTTGCAACCATTCTAAGGCGATAGGGATTTGTAAAAGCATCTCTTTAGGGGCGTCTTTGCGGTTTTGTTTGTATTCGCCTAATTTTTCAGCTCTTTTAGTTTTAGTCTGGCTTTCTAGGGCGAACACGATAAAAGGCATGTTTTTTCTGTCTTTATAAAATTTTTTAACCATGCCCACAAGCCCCGTTAAAAGCCCTGTAGGAAAGCCCTTATCGTTGGTTAAAGGCTTATTTTTAGCGCTCATGTAATAGCTTCTAAACAAATACGCAAAGGTATCAATTAAAGCTAAAGTCCCCTCTTTAATGACTGGCTGCTCCATGGTTCAACCCTCTTCAATCAAGCGAATTTTAAATTTATTGTAACACAAGCTGGACCTCATCTCTTTCAAAATAACGAGTTTTTTTGAATGGGTGTTTCTTGGCTGATGATTTCTTTTGCGGCCTGTATTTTAGCGCCGCAGTATTGAGCCACGCCTTGAATGGTTTGTTTCATTAGGGCGTTGATGAGGGTGCGCATGAAATCAAAATCTATTTTACCATGTTGTTTGGTGGGGAGTAGGATTAACTCGTTCTCTACTTTATTAGCCCATGTCGCTAAATTGTCTCGTGAATATTTTGGGTATAAAACTTTTTCAATCGCTGTTTTTATAAATAAGTTACATAAAAAATTAGGATTACCATTTTTAAATTTTATAAAATAGCTTTCAGCTAAAATCCCTACCTCATCTCTATGGGCATAAGTTAATCCTGTAGCAATTACGCCATTATAGATAATAGAAATGATATTATTATAGGTTTCAAAATCACCTTTTTTACCCCAATACATAATGCCATTATTCCCCTTTTTGCAATAAACTAGGGGGATATTGTGTGTGTCTGTAATGCTTTTTGAAGTTGCCTTAAATTTATCCCCCTTGCCTAAAAATCTTGCGCTCACTTTTTCAAACAAATCCCCTAATCTGAAGTGTTGCCATGTTAAGCCGCATGGGGTATTACCCCCCCCCCCCAGAATTGTTGCCGTTGAAAAGATTGAGGGCGTTTTCTTCATCGTTAGAAAGGGTGGTGTTTTCTAGCCCTGTAGCTTTTAAATAAGCCTGAAGTTCGGCGAGCCGACACTGCTCAAGTTCGGCTATGAATGTTTCCATGAAATGAAAATCAATATCCTCAAGGGTTTGATTTTTAGCAGTGGGTTTTAGGGGTAGAGAAAATTTAAACTCTGCAATGCTTTCTGTTGTAGAGCCTAGCCCCCAAGTCAAGGGCTTTAAAATAAATTGTAAAATCGTGCTTATAAAATGTAAAATTTTAGGGCTTTTGAAAGCAAATTTTGGTTTTAAAATTTTAACCTTATTGCCTGTAAAATAAGGTTGTTTTTGATAAAACACGGTGAAAGTGTCTTGCGCGAACGAAAGGGTATTTTTTTCATTAGTAAATGTAGGGTCATCTATAATAAAGCCTTTTATACCATTGTTAGTTGTAGCACGCACGACATAAGGGTAGCTGTTTTCTATTTGTGTGTCATGGATTTTTATCGTGTTGGCATGATAAATTTTCTTGCTTGACAACACTTCAAACAAATCCCCTAATTTGAACTCGCCCCACTTAATAGCGTTGAGTTGGCTACTAAGGGGGCCAATCACTTTGGGGGTGTTTGGTTTTTTAAAATCAAGCCCACTTCATAAGAAAGGTAATCGGCTATCGTTCTTTTAAAATCCTCTAATTCGGGTTTAGTCTCATTCTTTTGGTGGGCTTCAAAATTAAAGTCTTTAGCATGCTTGTTTTCGCACGGCTTAGCGATAAAATCTTCAATATAGATTGTTTCTAAATCGCCCCACAACTCTTTAGAAACCTTAGCGTTTAAGCCGGCTTTGTAAATTTTAATGATTTCTTCGTAGCGTTTGGTGGGGTTAGAGGTTTCATTTAAGCCTCTTTTGGTGCGTTTGAAGCCGTCGTTTCTAAAGTCTATGAATTTAACGGGCTTTTCATAGTCGTGCGGCTCATGGGCTTTAAAAATATAAACGCTGGTTTGCACCCCGGCTTGAGGCATGAATAAATCGGTGGGCATTTTAACGCTCGCTAAAAGCGAATGTTTTTTTAAAATTTCAACATTGGATTTTAACGCTTGCCCGCTCCCTGCGCTATCTTGGATAATGATCGCTCCTAAACCGCCTTTTTGCATATGCTCTAACCCAAACTTGATAAAAGGCATGCCGTTTTCTCCGTAGCTAAAAGGAGGGTTTAATAAAAGGATATTGGGTTTGAAATCCTCATAAATCTTTTTATTGGTTTCAAAAGTGTTGCCTTTGATGATTAAACTTGAGCCATCGCCTCTTAAAATCATGTTAGTGGTGGCTAGAGAAAACATTTCAGCGTTAAGCTCCACTCCTAAAAGCTGCGTGGTTTTCATGTTTTTGATTTTTTCATTCGCTATAGTGGTGTTTTTACCATAGGTTTTTTCAATGTCTTCAATCATTAGCACCATAGAAGAAATTAAAAAACCGGCGCTCCCTGCGGCTAAATCCATCACAAAGGATTTCGCGTTAACCCCTAAAAGTTCGCTCATCATTTTAGTTGCATAAGGTGGGGTTAAAACAATGCCCAATTCCTTACCATCCCCTAAAGCGTATTTTAAAAATTCGCTATAAAGTTCGCCCATGATGTCTAAATGACCGGTATTGTCGCTTTCATTAATGGGCTTATGGACAAATTCATAAAGAAAGGTAAAAATTTGCTTAGTGATGCTTGAATCTTTTTCTAAAAGCATGCTTATGGCTTTATCCAGGCTCGTTATTTTATCGCGCTGCGGGTCTTTACTGATTTCTTTAAAACTGGCGAGCATCAGATCTCGTTTTTCTTCGCTCAAGTTTTTGGTTTTCAAAAATTCGCTGATTTGGTTAAACACTAAAACGCCATCACGGCTAGTGTCGGTTATTTCGCCTTTTAAATCGCTTGGTTTTAAGCCCCCTTTTTTGCCCTTAATTTCTTGCATGGATAAAAGCATGCCGCTCACATATAGCACGCGCTGAGGCGCGGTGATGTTGTGGTTATGCATAAGGCGGTTGAGTTTTTTAGCGGTTTCGTTTAGATCGGCTTTGGTTTTGATTAAAATGGAATGCTTTTCTTCTTCCGTGAGCGTGCATTCTTTATAAAAAGCGTTAAACGATTCTTGATTTTCTAAAAAATGCAGGTTTTTAGCGTTAGTGAGTTTGTGCGAATTGATCCCGCTTGCAAAAACATAATACACTTCTATCAAAAGGTTTTCTTCATCATCGCCGGCTATGCCTATGGCGATACATTCTTTATATTTTTCTTTGTCTCTTAGGATATTTTGAGCGTAGTGTAAAGCCCCATTCACGGCGAATTTTGAAATGGAATGATCATCGTTTTGCAACGCGCTGTTTTTGAGCTTTTTCAAATTTTTAGCGTAGAGTTTGTTTTCTATGATTACAGGGATAACGCTTCCTTTATTTTTAGGGTGCGTGTATTTTTCTAAGCTGAAATCTGGCTCGCCATAAGAAGTTTTATCTTTGGTTTTACTCGCATTCAAAAGAGCGTTTTTAAGGCTAGGACTCATTTGGCTTTTAACATTAAAATCCGTATTTTTCACAAGCCCTAAATTGGTCAATTCTTTTTTGACATAGTCATCAACATCATCTTCTAACCGAAAAGCTTGCATGGTTTTATCCTTTTAAAAAACAAAATTATAACTCATTCATCCGCGCTGCAAAGCGCAATCGCAAAGTGGGCTTTGATGTTTAGGGTTTTAAGGTATTTTAGGGCTTCTTTTAGGGTGGTGCCGGTGGTGATAATATCATCTAATAAAAAATAATCTAAACTTTCATCGCCTTTGAAGGTGAAATTCCGTGGGTTATTGGCGCGAAATTCCAGGCTTTTCCCGGCATACGAAACAGCATTATTAGCCCTTAAACGCCCGTAAGTGGCTTTTAAATTGCCTTGACAAAAGCCTTTTAAAAGCGCGGCTGAATGCGAGTAAAAGGATTTGATTTTATCATCAATGGCGATGCCATAAAAGGGAATATTCAAGCCTTGTTCTTGTAAGATTTTTACAAATTCCGCGCCGGCTTTTTGAGAAAGCAAGGGCAAAATGCGAGAGCCAATCAGCGTGTATTTGCTTTTAATGAGTTCTTCTATTTCGCTATAAGCGTAAAAACTATACACGCTCACGCCCTCTAAAACCCTTACTTTTAAATTTAAGGGCAAATCGTTCAAGCAATTTGGGCAAAGAGGCTTAAAAGAAAGCTTCAAACAAGTTAAACAACGCATTCAATAAAGGCGGCGATTTTCTCGTGCAAGTTTTTAGCGCTTTTTTGAGCGTCTAATTCCAAAACTTCGCACCCGAATTTTTCTTTTAGCGCGTAAGCGTGGGTTTTGAGTTTTTGCTGGATTGTGAGCAATTTTTCTGTGCCTTGGTTTTCTATTTTGTCTAAACTTTTAAGGCTTAAGCGCTGTTTTAAGCCCTCTTTGTCTATCACTAAAAGAATGATTTTTTCAGGCAAGATGCTTTGAGTGGCGAGCAGGTTTAATTCTAAGCTTGAAAATTGGCTATAAGCCATGCCAGAGATCAAACTCCTGTCGCTAATGATGAGCTTTTTTTCTTTCAATGCCGGTTTTATCACGCTTTCTACATGCTCAGCCCTATCGCTTAAAAACAAAAACGCTCTAGCCAATTCGCTGATGTTTTCATTCAAAGCAATATGCCTTAAACTCTCGCCCATTCTCGTCCCCCCTGGCTCTTTGGTAAAAAGGGCGTTTTTAAACCGGTCTTTTAACAATCCTACTTGAGTGCTTTTGCCCGCGCCATCAACGCCTTCTAACACCACATACATTTTAAGCCTTTGAAATCAAAGGATAAATTTCTTTAGGCACTAAATGGCTCGCATCGCCCTTATGCGCGATAATGGATCGCACGATAGAAGAGCTGATGAAAGCGTTTTGTAAAGTGGGCATGAAATACAAGGTTTCTAATTCGTGGTTTAAAGATTTGTTCGCATAGCCCATTTGCAATTCGTATTCAAAATCGCTCACCACCCTTAAACCCCTAACTAACACCTTACAATCGTATTCTTTAGCCAGATTGGCTAACAGCCCTTCAAACGCCACGCATTCTACATTTTTAAAACTTTTAGTGGCGAGTTGCATCATTTTTAAGCGCTCATCTAAACTAAACATGGGGTTTTTAGCGCTTGAGTGCGCCACAGCGACAATGAGCTTTTCAAACAATTCGCTAGAGCGGTGGATAATGTCTATATGCCCGTTAGTGACCGGATCAAAAGTGCCCGGGTAAATGCCGATTTTTTGCATCAGTTCATTCCCCATCGCGGGTATAAGTCATTTTCTATTCCCAGGCTGTCAAACCACTTCCCCACTAAAAAATCTTGCATCGCTTCTAAAGTCTTGCTTTGGGTGTAATAAGTCATCACCGGCGGCGCAATGATCGCATTAGAATGAGCGAGTTTGAGCAAATTTTCCAACATGATAGCGCTTAAAGGCATTTCTCTAGGGGCAATGAGTAAGGGGCGCTTTTCTTTAAGCATCACAGACGCGCTCCTAGAAATCAAATCCCCCCCAAAGCCATGCGCGATTTTAGCCACCATGTCCATGCTCGCTGGAATGATCGCCATTTTATGGATACCATAACTCCCTGAAGCGATGCTCGCATGGATGTCTTGCTCGTTAAAAAAAGTCGCGCTAGGCCGTAAATCTTTCATGGCGTTTTTAAGGTTGATATTAGATTCTTCTAACGCCACGACATGCGCGTTTTTAGACGCTACGACAAAAACTTCAATTTCTTTGGGTAATTTTTCTAAAAACCGCAAGGCTAGGGG
The DNA here is from genome assembly GCF_014497725.1 of Helicobacter pylori. Taxonomy (GTDB): domain Bacteria; phylum Campylobacterota; class Campylobacteria; order Campylobacterales; family Helicobacteraceae; genus Helicobacter; species Helicobacter pylori_DE. The sequence continues at coordinate 35,769 of NZ_JACTGF010000001.1, forward strand.
TATCCCGCTCGCCCCGCTGATGCCTAAAACTAATTTCATGAATATCCTTTATAAGATTTGCGCTTTAGAGCTGCTCAACACTTTTGCTTTTAAGATTTTATTGCTTTCTAAATTCTTGGCTTGAATGATTTGATTAAGCGCGCCATTTTCTAGGGCTTTTAGGCTTATTTCTATGCTGATTTGCCTCTCTTCATACACCCCGGTGATGATGTCGTTTTTACGCACGATGATTAAGGCTTGGGTTTTATCCATGCTTAAAAGCGTGTTAGGGGGGATAAAATGTTTCGCGCTCACTTTATCGATCGCACCCTCTAATAAGGGGTTAGAAAGCGCGCCAAACAAAACGCGCTCTTTTTGAGTGTTATTAGCGGTGATGTTTTCATCTTTCTTAATCGCTCCTATGCTTTTAAAAGCCTGCATGCTGCCTATCACGCTATAACGCACCGGTAGGCGTAAATTAGGCTCATTTTCTAACCTTAAAAACACGACCCCATCTTTTTTAAGCTTGTTAGAAGCGTTTAATTCATAGCTTAAAATGGAAGCATGAGAAAAACGCTCCGGGATTTCTAAGTTAATGGTTTCAATTTCCAATTTTAAGTCTTGGTATTCTTTAAGGTAAGCTTCTTTAATCTCTGTTTTAAGCGCGTTCAAATCTAGGGCGAACAATGCGTTTAAACCTATCAAAAAAAGGGTTAAAATTTTCAAAACTCGTTATCCACTTTTTCTACAAATTTTTCTGAAATTTTATCATAGACATTCCCTCCGCAATTGATTTTCAAGCACACACCGCTCAAACCTTTTTCTACGCCTAAAACCCTCCCGGTGCCAAAAATCTTATGTTTGATCAAATCCCCCACTTTAATGGGCGTATCTTTTTGGTAATCGTGTTTAGGGGGTCTGTCTTGTTGGAGCAACTGGGCTTCTTCTAAAAACACAGAGGGCGAGCAAGAAATTTTCCTCCCAAAATACGAACGCTCTTTGACATAAGAGAGCTGCAATCCTTCTTTAGCCCTAGTGATCGCTACGTAAGCCAAGCGCCTTTCTTCTTCCAAATCGCTTTCTTGATTGAACCCCCTATGCGGGAAAAACCCTTCTTCTAACCCGATCACAAACACATGCTTAAACTCTAAGCCCTTACTCATATGCACGCTCATGCAGCTCACTTTTTGCGCGTTTTCTGTGTTATGGACATCTAACACGCTTTCATTCAAAAAATCCAATAAAGAATGCGTGGGGTTAGTTTTAAAATGCTCTTTCACTAAACTTAAAAGCTCTTTAACAAAGCCCTCCCTTTCTTCGTAATTGTCTTCTTTTTCATAGCTTTTTAAAAGGTTAGTCTCTTCTAAAAACCGCTCGCAAAACTCCTCTACTGAAATTTCAAAAGCCTCCCTCAAACGCCCTATCATGGCCATGAATTTCTTTAAAGCGTATTCGTTTTTAGGGTTGAGTTTGTCTTTAAACGCCCCAAGTTTTAACGCCTCTTCTAAATCCAAACCCTCTTCATCTAAAAGAGAAAAAATCCATTCTTGAGTGATCTTGCCAAGGCCTCTTGGGGGCTTGTTTAAAACGCGCTTAATAAAAAAGCGATCGTCTTTTTTCGCCACCACATGCATGAACGCCAAAGCGTCTTTAACCTCAGCTCTTTCATAAAAACTCACCGCACCAATGAGCCTATAAGGGATATTCAAAGCGTTCAAGCTCTCTTCAATGCTGCGGCTAAGCCCGTTTAAGCGGTACAAAATAGCGATATTTTCTAAATTTTCGCCTTTCTTTAAAAGGGCTTTGATTTGATAAGCCACATCCAGGCTCTCTTCTTTTTGCGTCAAATATTCCTTACAAACCACGCTTTTATGCGAGCCTTTGAAACTTTGAAGCGTTTTAATGTGGCGGTGTTGGTTATGGCTAATAAGGGAATTAGCACATGCTAAGATTTCAGCGCTAGAGCGATAATTGGTCTCTAATTTCACTATTTTAGCCCCTTTAAAATGCTTGGAAAAATTTAAAATATTAGAAATATCCGCCCCCCTAAAACCATAAATGCTCTGATCGTCATCGCCCACCACGCACAAATTATGGTGCGCGCAACTCAATTGCTTTAAAAACTCCAATTGCAAGGCGTTCGTGTCTTGATACTCATCTACCATAATATAATAATAGCGTTCGCTAACCTCTTTGGCGAGTTTTTCATTATCTTGTAAAATCTTAAGGCTTAAACAAAGCAAATCGTCAAAATCCACTAAATTGTCTTTTTTGAGCGCATTTTGATAAAGCTCATAGGCTTTATGACATTCGCTATCTTGCATGCTCAAATCCATCATGCCGTTTTTGATTTGAGAAATATTGGCTCTAAAGTTTGAAATTTTGAGCTGTTTGCACAGCGTTTTGACTTCATCGCTATCTAGCACCGAAAAATCGCACGCCCTTTTTAAAAGGCTCATGTGTTGCCTTAAAAACAGCAAACCAAAACGATGGAAAGTGCAAAGCAAGGGGGGGATAAACGCTTGGTTTTTTAATAATTTCAAAGCCCTTTCTTGCATTTCTTTACTCGCTTTATTGGTGAAAGTGAGCGTTAAAGTGTTCTCGCTAGGCACGCCACAAGCTCCAATCAAATACGCTAAACGGCTCGTTAAAGTCTTAGTCTTACCGCTCCCAGCTCCCGCTAAAATGAGCAATGGCCCTTGAATGTGGCTTGCGGCGATTTTTTGCACTCCGTTCAAATTGTCCAAAATGCTTTTTTCAAAACCCATTATTCTAAAAACTCGCCCTTTTCTTCTTGGTTTAAACGCTCTTTTAAAAGGTTAGTATCAATTTCAAAATCAAAATAAGGCGACGAAAAATCAGAGGTTTTAATGGCTAAAAAATGGTTTAGCGCTGATTTCAAGTCCCCCTTTCTTTGATACAACAACCCCAAAGCGTAACGGATATTTTCATTATTCGGATCGTCTAATTTCCCAAGCTCTAGCCATAAAGCGGCGTTATTGTAATTATTCTGTGCGATATAAGTCAAACCCGCTAGGATTTTTAAACGCACCTCATTATCCTTAAGCCCATCAATTAAGTTTTGATACAACGCACCCGCTTTTTCATACTGGCCTTGAAACAAACTCACTAACGCTAAATTTTCTAACCAATCGTTAGGGGCTTGGCCCTCTTCTAAACTGGCGATTTTTTGCTCTAATAATTTTTCTTGATGATCCAAATCATTGACCATAAATCCCATGTAAGTGTAGAAATGACGCCCTAAAATGGGCCCTTGCATGGTTTGATCCCAACTGATTTTATGCGAATCTAAAAGGGTGTAAATGCTTAAAGTGTGGCGGATACTCGCATCATAATACGAGACGATTTCATAAAAAATATTAGAGATGAGATCTTTAGGGAGCATTTTTTTTAAATTCCCAAAGGATTGCACCATCAATTTTTTATCCTTGCTCTCTTTAGCGAACACCGCTTCTAGCGCGTAATAAAAAGGGAGCTTTTTAGGGGCGTTTTTGAGCCAGTCCATATCCCAATTCGTGCGGTAATTCAAATAAGCGATGAGCGAAGAGAGTAAAGCTTTTTGCGTGGGACTAGAAAAATCCTGACTATAAAAATTCTCTGTGATTTCTCTTAAAAACTCCGTGGTGTCTTCGTGGGTGAAATGCGAGGCTAAAATCGCAAAAACCGCGCTCAAATAATCCGCAGAATTCAAATGGAAAGCCCTTAAAAAATGGAAATAAGCTTTGTGGTAATTTTCTAATTGCGCATAAATCAAGCCCGTATTATAATGGAGGAGCGCGTTATTGGGGCTATTTTTTAAAGACAAATCAAAAAAAGAAAGGGCTTTTTTTAACTGCTTGTTTTCTAACGCTTTCAGCCCTTTGAGCGCGTTTTTATCCGCTATCGCCATCAAACGCCCCCTTTTAAAAGCAAGGCTTGCCCCCTCTAAATCCTTTTGCGCTTCAGAATCCAAAAGAAACAGCCCCTCTTCAATCACGCCTAAGGTTTCTTTAGAGTCTAAAACCTTAAAAGGAGCGTAATAAAACAGCAAGCGGTAGATAAAATCCCTTTTGCCTTCAAAATATTGCGTGTTCCAAAAACGCTCTTTGGCCCTTTCTTTATCCAAAAAAACAGGGTTTATCGTGGGCTTGATGGGGTAAAAAGAGTTGGCTAGCACGCTATCTTCTTTTGTGTGGCTGGCTAATTTTAAGGCTTCGCTCGCTTTAAGGGTATCGCCCATTTTCAAACTCACCAATTCCAAAGCCATTAAAGCGTTTAAATCTTTAGGGTAGTTGTGCAAATAATGCTGCAAATGCTCCAAAGCCTGTTTGTAATGGCCCAAACGCGCCTGCAAAAGCCCTAAAGCAAGCTCATCTTGGGCGTTTGCGCTTTTTTGTAATTGCTTGTAAGCGTTCGTTTCATCTTTAAACATCAAAAACAATTTAGACGCTAAGCGCGCGTTAGGCTTTAAAAAGGCGTTGGAATTAGGGTGCATTAAAGGCGAAAGGGCTTCAAAATACTCTCCAGCATAATAGGATTTGAGCGCGTAAGCGTAGGAGTAAAAAGATTTTTTATAGTCTTTATACAAAGTGTCTCTTACAATTTTTAGATAATGATAATACAAATCCTCATCTTGCAAATGATAAGCGCTCACTAACGCATCAATCGCGCTCACGCTCGCGTTTTCTTTAGAAGCGATGCTAGAATCAAACAAATCCAACGCCCCATTAAAATCCTTTTCCTTAAACTTAATCACCCCTAAATTATGGCTCGCAATCCCTTGCGAAAAAGAAGCGGCCTTGTCAAACAAATGCAAAGCTTCATCTTTTTGCCCTTGCTCATACAAAAGGCTCGCTTTTTGCATCATCGCATCCACTTGATTCTCATCGCTTCGTTTGAGGGAGTCCTTGCCGATTAAATCGGGTAAGTCTAAATTCTCTATTTGCCCCTCGGCTTGCGCGTTGTTAGCGTTGTTGGTGTTATTAGGCGTTTCGTTATTAGTGGTGGCGGTATTAGTTTGTAAAGAAGCTGGTTGGCTTTCTTTTTTATGCCCTAGTAACAAGCTCAAAATTACAATGAGCGCGATGAGTGAAAGCAATATTCCAAGCGCGATATAAAGCTTTTTTTTATTGTGTAAAAGCTGTTTGAAAAACTCTTTAGAGCTTTTGATTTTACTAATCGTCTGCTCCAAAGCCTGCTTCAAAGAGGGGATTTTAGAATGAATGCCCTTTAAGGGGGTTTCTTTTTCGTTTTTATTTTCGCCCCCTTTTTCTTCTAATGAATTTTGCTCTTCATTCAGCACAAACTAGCCTTAAAGGTATTTTTCTAACGCCTTAGGAATGTGGATGCTCCCATCCTCTTGCTGGTGGTTTTCCATTAAAGCGACCATCGTCCTGCCTACCGCTAAAGAAGAGCCGTTTAAGATGTGTGCTAATTGGTTTTTTTGATTTTCTTTGAAGCGGATTTTGGCTCGCCTGGCTTGAAAATCCCTCGTGTTAGACACCGAGCTGATTTCTCGGTAGCAATTTTGCCCGGGCAGCCACACTTCAATATCTATCGTGTTGCTCGCGCTAAAGCCTAAATCCCCACTGCACAATTGCACAAACCGGTGCGGTAATTCCAAAGCCTTTAAAATCTCGCTCGCGCTCTCTAGCATATGCTCTTGCATGACATCGCTTTCTTTAGGGTGCGTGATAGCCACTAATTCTACTTTATCAAATTGGTGTTGTCTTATCATCCCCCTTGTATCCTTGCCCGCGCTCCCTGCTTCGCTCCTAAAACAAGGCGTGTGCGCGGTCATTTTAATGGGGAGGTTTTCAACGCTAATAATGGTGTCGTTGTATAAATTGGTGAGCGTTACTTCAGCGGTGGGGATCAAATACAAATTTTCATTTTCTATTTTAAAAACATCTTCTTTGAATTTGGGTAATTGCCCGGTCCCAAAAAGCATTTTTTCATTCACTAACGCCGGCGTGTAGATGATTTCAAAGCCATTTTTTTCATTAAAATCTAACATTAAATGAATGAGCGCGCGATAAATTTTAGCCCCAAAACCCCTGATGACAGAAAAACGGCTTTTAGCGAGTTTCACGCCGCTTTCAAAATCAATCCAGCCGTTTTTTTGAGCGAGTTCAAAATGCTCTTTGGGTTTGAAAGTGAAAACCCTTGGGGTTAAGATTTTTTTAATCTCTATATTGTCTTCTTCATTCGCACCTAAAGGGGTTTTTTCATCCACTAGATTGGGGATTATGGAAAGCTTTAAATCTATTTGTTGCTCCAATTCGCCCACGCTTTTGGAAAGCTCATTCAGTTTGATTTTATTGTTTTCTAGCTCTTTTTTGAGATCGCTTGTATCCGCTTTTTGAGCCATTTTGATACCAAATTCTTTAGAAACCTTGTTTTGAAAGGCTTGCAAGCTTTCTAATTCAATGAGTTGCTTTTTATAATGCGTGATGACTTCGCGCAAACGCTCCAATCCATCATCCATCGCATTATTACGCTTTTTTAAAGAAAGAGCCACCTTGTCAAAATCTTGCAATAAAAGTTTTCTATCAATCATTCAACCCTCTTTAATCGTTCTAAAATGCCACAATTTAGCCCATTCATCAATTTCATTTTTATCCATTTGAGCGCTCAAAGCCCCCATTTTACCCTCTAAAGAATCTTCAATGGTGCCATTAGGCAAGGCCACAAAACTATCCCCATAAAATTTCCACAAAAATTCGTTTTTTTGATCTTCTTCTACAATGATCTGGCGATACGCTCCGATCCTATTAGCCCTAACCACCACGCAAGAAGCGCAAAAAGCGCGCATCTGGCACAAAAGCCGCCACCTTTCATTGGATTCAAAAGTGGCCACGCTGCTTAAAAGCACCACATCCACGCCCTGATTTTTAGCCTGAACCCATATTTCATCAAAATGCGCTTCAAAGCCAAACAAAGGGGCGAATTTCAAGCCATCTCTTTCAAAGACTAATAATTCTTTAAAGGTGCTTTTTTCATTGTCAAAAAAGCTCTCTTCATCCCAGTGAGGATAGGGGATTAAGCGTTGTTGCGTGTAATATTGGATATTTTCTTTAGAAATGAGGGCGATTTTTTTATAGATTTTAGAATGTTCTTCTAAAAGCACCGGGGCTGAGATGATTAAGTCTAGCTCTTCGCATTTTTGCGATAAAAACTCAACCGCCTGCACAGACTGCGCGCTGATTTCATTCACATCCAATCCCATGTTATGGTGGAAAAAGGGGTTGATCACGTATTCAGGCAACACCACCACGCTTTGCTTGGGTATGGAGTTGAATAAGGATTGCATGAGAGTTTCTTTAAAAGACTCTAACTGCAAAGCAAACACTCGCATCCTTTAAGCCTTTTTGTCTGGCGTTTGGAGTTTTTCATACTCCAAATAAGCGTTTTCTAAAAGCTTTTGAGCCAAAAACAACTCTTGCATGGCCACTTTATACAAATCCATCCCGTCTTTTAAGGATAAATTGGGATCATTCAAGCGATCTATGGCTTGCTCTAGGGAATGAACATGCTCTTCAAAGCTTTTTTTAGGGGCGTTTTTAGCGTTTTTAGCGTTTTTTGGGGGGATTTTTTCGGTTTCAAATAATTCATCTTGCATGGCATTCCTTTAGCTTTTTCTAACAAGCATGGTCGTTGAAATTTGAGCGATAGAATCTTCAGTCCTTAAAATCTCAAACCCTGCGTTTTTTAATTCATGTTTCAAACCTTCTAAACTCAAAAACCCCTCAATGGATTGCGGTAAATAAGAATAAGCGCCATAATTCTTACTGATAGTCCCTCCCACTAAAGGCAAAACCTTATTCGTGTAAAACCCTGAGATTTTATCCAGCCATGTGGGGTTGTCTTTTTTTAAAAATTCTAAAATCACTAAAACGCCCCTAGGCTTTAACACCCTAAAAAACTCTTTTAAAGCTTCTTGTCTTTCCACGATATTACGCAAGCCATACGCAATGGAGAGGATATCCACGCTGTTATTTTCAACACCTTTTAAGTCTTTGGCTTGAGCTTGGATGAAAGAAGCTTTATTTTCAAGCTCTTCACATTTTTTAATGGCTAATTCAAGCATGTTATTAGAGGGGTCAATCCCCAAACATTCCTTAAACTCTATGCCGCAATGGAGAGCGCTTTTTTGCCAAGCCACAAGCATATCCCCCGTCCCGCATGCCACATCCACAAGCCTTAACGCTTTTTTATTCTCCAAAAACAAAAACGCATGCTCACAAGCCCTTTGGCGCCATTTAATGTCTAAGCCAAAACTTATCAAGCGGTTGGCTTGATCGTAAGAGCTGGCTATATCATCAAACATGTTGATGATTTTTTCTTGCTTGAGGTGCTTTTCTTTCTTCATGACTTTTCTTTTTTCATGGCTTGTCTTTAAAAAGGCTTGACAACCACTAAGATCACAATGAGAATCATTAAAATCGTGGGTATTTCATTAAACACACGATAAAACCTTGCGTTTCTTCTTGTGGGGTCTTTTTCTAGCTCGCGCATGCATTTTTTGCAATAAAAATGATAGGCTAAAAGTAAGATCACTAAAGCCAACTTAGCATGCAACCACCCCCCACTTTTAAAGAGTGTAGGCTCTATCAACAACATTAAAATCCCTGTGATAAGCGTGAAACCCATAGCCGGTGAAGCGATAAAGGAATAAAGCTTTTTTTCTTGGATTTTAACCACTCCTACAAACTCTTTTTTATGTGCGTTTTCTGCATGATAGACAAAAAGGCGCGGCAAATAAAATAACGCCGCCATCCACGAAATGACCGCTATCACATGGAAAGCCTTAACCCATAAAAAATACCCACTCAAAAATCCCATACCACTCTCCCTAATTTATCTTATTTTGCTGTAAAAACGCTTGCAAATTTTCTCTTTCGCCGCTGATTTCCACTTCCACGCTTTGGTTTGAAAAATTCTTTTTGCTTAATTGTAAGCTAAATTTCTTAATTTCACGCTGAAGAGCGTCTAATTCTTTGTAAGAATAATGAGCGCTTAAAGTTTCCAACTCCACAAAATCCTTCAAAGCGTTTTCTCTTTGAGCGTTTTCTACGCACAATAACGCGCTAGTGGCATAAGCTTTCATCAAGCCCCCAACCCCTAAAAGCGTGCCTCCAAAATAACGCACGCTCACTAATCCTATATTGATCAAATCCTTTCGCCTTAAAACGCTAAGCACAGGCATCCCTGAACTCCCTTTAGGCTCGCCATCATCGCTAAAACCCTCCGTGATTTTGCCCCCTAAAGAATAGCGGAACGCCGTTACAAAATGCGCGGCTTTAAAATGCTCTTTTTTCAATTGCAAAAGGGTTTTTTCAAAATCATCAAAAGGCATAAGATACCCTAAAAAACGAGACGCTTTAGTCTGGTGCTTGGAGGTGATGAGGTTTTTAAGCGTTTTCACAAGCTTTCTTTAAAGAGCTGAGTTTGAACACGCACCCTATAAAACTCACGATAAAAATCGCAATAAGCGCGTAAAAATGGATAGAAACATCTATAAATTCCGCATGCATTTGATTCAACCGCCCGAGCAAACTGATCCCATGATAAGCAGGCACTATTTGAACGAAAACCTGTAAATAAGAGGGCAAGGATTCAAAAGGCCACACAAAACCCATCATAAAAATCAAGGGCAAAGAAGAAATCAAAACGATTTGAGTGGTGTGGGCTTCATTTTTAATCCATGCCCCTAAAAACGACCCCAAACTCAAGGCCGCAAGCATGAAAATCAAGCTGTTCAAAAACACTATTAAAGCGCTTCCATGCCGTTCGATCCCATAAAAAGAAAACAGCGCCCCAAAATACCATAAAACAAAAACGCTAAACGCCCCCATGAACACCAAGAGTCTTGCGCACAGCCTTAAAGCGATTTGTTTCTTGTCTAAAAGGACTAATTCCAAACGCCTGGAGCTAGTAAACATGCTGCTTGCAATGAGCATCACCTGGTGCAAAATGAAAATAAACACGCTAGAGAGCGCGTAATTCAAATACCCCTCACTAGGGTTATACAAAGCGATAGGCCTGATTTTAATCCCATCTGTCCCTAATTCAGCTTCTTCTATTTGAGCGTTGCGTTTAAACCTTATTTCATCATTTAACGCATTGATGCTCTCCACCACCGCATTCGCTAACGCGCCATAGATCAAAAAGTAATTGGCGTTCGCATAAAAATCTATCGTTACAGGCACTTGTTTATGGATATTGGCTTCAAAATGCGAAGGGATATGCAAGATCCCATAAATTTTTTCTTCTTTTAAAAGCTTTTTAGCTTCCAGCATAGAGGGGCTAAAGAAAGCGATTTCTAACTCGTTGGAGCTTTGCGCCATGAAGGCTAATTGCCTAGAAAGGAAGGAATTGTCTTCATCTACAAGGGCGATTTTTTGCTGCGTTACAATGTCTTTCAAATAAGGCAAAGGATAAAGCAAGCCATAGATTAAAGGAGCGCCTATAAGGATCAATAAAACGCCCTTATGAGAAACAATAGCCCTTAATTCCATTAAAAGGATTTTAAAAAAATTCATGCGCTAGCCTTGTCTTTTTTAAAAGAAAAATAAAAAACCAAAAGCCCTAAAGCTAAAAAAATCAAAAAGAACACAAGCGGCATTAGAGAATGTAAAGACTCGGTAAAATCCGTCTTATAATAGGCCTCTTGTAAAAAGAACTTCATAAAATGGCTAATGGGCAAGCAATGGCTCCAGAAACTCCCAAAAATTTCCATGTTGTTTTGCGGGTAAGTCACCCCAGCAAACGCAAAGCTTGGAGCGGTATAGACCCCAATCGCGCCAGCGGTTTCAATAGCGCTTTTTGAAACGCCATAAACCAACACCACAAACCCGCTCATAATGAGCGTCATCAAGACTACCGCTAAAAAGACCAATGACAAATGCGCATAATGCCCCTCCATGCCAATGAAATTAAAATAAAACGCCATGCCCATCCCCCAAAAACTAAACACGCACACATTCGCTACAATACTGATCAAAAGCTCTCGCATGTTAGAGGTTTTTTGAATGAAATTGAGCATGCCAATCGCAATAAAAATGAGCCACATGCAAGGCAGCATCACGCTTAAAAGGTATTGCGTGTAATTGTTTTCTTCATTGTATAGGGCATGCAATTGCAAAACAATAGGCACCGCTTGGGCTTTAGCAGAAATCAAATTGGAATCTCGCACTAAAGCTTTGGTGGCTAAGGTTTTAGCGTCTAAAGTCAAAGCGGTTTGTAAAAAAGCGTTTTTGAGCGTTTTCCCCACTAAAACATATTCCGCATTATAATAAAAGGGCAAATCCACCTTTCGCCCCATTTTGATTTTTTTCTCTAAACCTTTAGGCAAAACCAACGCCCCATACACTTCAGCGGAGTTTAAAAAGCGTTTGGCTTCTAAAAGGCTAGCCACTTGGTATTTGATTTCAAGCGCGCTCGTTGCGCCTAATTCAAACGCTACCTGATGGCTTGTAGTGGTCTTATCCCAATCCACCACCACGATAGGGAGCTGTTTTGGGATTTCTTGCTTAAAGATTTGCATGCCTAAAACCCCTAAACAAAAAGGCAATATAAAACACACGATAAACAAGAACTTGTCTTGTAAAACCCATGCGCTTATCAATCTGAACAAAACAATCCTTTCTAAGGCTTAATGGTAACTAACACGCTCATCCCTACCCTAAAATTTTCCAACTCTTCTAAGGGTATGGCTTCCACTTCATAGCTTTTCATGTCGTAAGTGTTGGAATTATTCGTCGCTTTCCAAGTCGCAAAATCCCCCATCACGCTCAAATATTTGACCCTGAATTTCGCGCTTTTTTTCAACGCCGGGATATAACCTTCAAATTCCTTGCCCACCTTAAACTCGTTCAAATACTTTTCAGGCACGCTGATTTTTAACCAACTATCCTTTAAATCTATCATTAAAACCACAGGAAAGCCCTTAGGGCTAAGCTCGCCACCGCTTAAAAGCACGTTACTCACTTCCCCATCAATTGGGGCTGTCGCTTTGACATCTTTTAAATAAGACTCCACTTCATTCACTTGCCCTAAAGCCGCGCTCTCTTTAGCCTTAGCGGCAATCTTGCTTTCAGAGCTCGCCCCCCCTAAAGCCATTTTATACTTTTGGTAAGCCGCGCTCTCGTTGTATTTGGTGCTTTCATAAGCCGCATAGGCTTCATCGCGCTTTTGCAAGCTCGCCACGCCGTTATCATACAAATCTTGAACGCGCTTATAAGTCTCTTTGGCTAGAGTCGCTTGAGATTTTGCCGCTTGCCAAACGTCTCTTGCAGAATTGATCGTTTCGTCTCTTGAGCCTCTTTTGACTTCATCGCTAAGCGCTTTAGCGGCTTTATGCCCGGCTTCAGCTTGAGCGAGCTTGGCTTCTAATTCAGGGCTAGAAATGCTAAAAACCAAATCGCCCTTTTTAATGTGATCGCCTTTTTTAACAAACACCTTTTCAATGCGGCCGGGGACTTTGGAGCTCACGCTGTATTCTCTGGCTTCCAAAAACCCTTGCAACACTTCAGCCTTAGGGCGATAAGCTAAATAAAAAAGCACGATTAGCCCCAATAATAAAGCCCCACCCCCTGTAAGAATCGCTTTATTTTTATCCAACATGCTGTTTGACATGATTTTTTCCTTTAATAAACAAATTCATAAAATAAATCAATATGATCGCTTAACGCCATTAGATTCGCCAATGAAACAATGTATTTATAAGCCACGCTTTTTTGCTCCACGACGATAGAAGAAAGCGTGTTCCTCGCATCAATGACTTGAGCGTTCGTGCTTAAGCCTTGTAAAAAAGCCTGCTCTTGGAGTTTTAAATTTTCCTTGGCTAATTCCACGCTAGAAAGCAAGCTTTTGTATTCTTTCAAATAAGAAAGCGTCTCTTTATAAGTCTTATTCACTAATAATTCCATGTTTTTTTTAGCCTGGATTTGTTCGCTATTGACCTGTAATTCCGCTAATTTGCTCGCTTGGTATTTTTGAATGCGCCCTGTGGGGGAAAGGATAGGCATACGCCCAGCCACGCCCACAAACCAACTAGGGATCATGTCTTCAAACACCGAATTGTTTTGTTTCATGATATAAGAGCCAAAAAAACTCACTTGGGGCAAGAATTTAGCGATCTGTAGTTTCGTGTTTTCTTTAGAAATTTGAATCTGATTTTCTAAAGTCTTTAAAACCGGGTAGGAATTGAGCGTGGAAGCAACAAAAAAGCTCAAATCGGGCAGATTTTTCTCCGTGTGGATCTCTAATTTGCTTGAAGGCGCTAAATCGTCTTTGCTAGACAAAATAGAATTGAACGAGAGCTGCGAAACTTCCAACACGTCTTTAGCCTTAACGCTAGCGATATGGGCCTTATCATAAGCCACTTGAGCGCCTAAGGTTTCTACCCTAGCGATTTGCCCTACTTTTTGCATTTTCAAAGCGTTTTGGAAATGCTTATAATGGCCTTTTTCCACCTCTTCTAAAGTTTCAGCCACTTCTGCGTTTAACACCATGCCGTAATACACGCTCACAAGCTCTTGAAAAGTGGAAAGCTTTTTCAAGCGATACACTTCATTAGCGTCTTTTTGCATCAAATCCGCAATGCGCACCATCGTGAATCTTGCCCCACCCATATAAAGGGGATAAATAATGCTCAAAGCCCCAATCACCACATTTTGCTTAGAAAACAATAAGGGGGCTTCTAAAGTGCTGCTCAAAGCCCCAAAACCTTGCATCACTCCTTGCATGCCCGCCTGGATTTGAGGGGTTAATACTTGAGGGGGGATATTTTGCTGGATGTTTTGCAAGCCTTGATGGATCTGGTTGGTGGCTTTTTGCACGCCCGGTTGTTTTTGGCTGGCAAAATCCATTTTAATGGGGTTAGAGAGATACACATAAAAAGCGCTCAAATCAATTTGAGGCAAAAAAGAAAGCTTAGCTGCTAATTTCATTTTACTCGCTCGCTTAATGGCGTATTCTTGTGCATGCAAGCCTTCATGGTTGGATAACACCCTATTCCATGCGTTTTTTAAAGAAAGTTTTTGAGCGTTAGGATTATTCAAAGGCAGGCTGTCTTCAGCCAAATTCAAAGAAGAAGGCTCGGTTTGAGAAATCCCATCAACAGCGTTCAAAGAGCTATTGAACAATAAGCCCAATACAAAGAGGGTTGTTTTTTTCATGCTTCATTTTCTCCCTGATCTTGTTTAACCGCTTTCAAGCGTTTTATCCTAGCCCCATCCACGCTTAAGACTTCAAAAGCATACCCATGCGAAACGATTGTATCCCCCTCTATAGGCATGCGCTCTAACAAGCTGAAAACATACCCCCCAAGCGTTACCTGCTCGCATTCTTTGTCAAATTGGATATGAAGCACTTCTTCTACGCTTTCTAAATCCAGCATGCCCTCTAATTCAAACACGCCTTCTTCAAGCTTGTTCACGCCCTCTTGTTTCAAATCGTATTCGTCGCTAATCTCTCCCATGATTTCTTCAATAATATCTTCCATAGTGAGCAACCCGGCCGTGCCGCCGTATTCATCAATCACCAAAGCGGTATGGATTTGCTCTTTTTTCATTTTAATAAGGATTTGAGAAATGGAAGCGCTCTCAGGGACGATGATCATTTTCCTAACGATTTGCTTGAAATCATGCATTTTAGGGGTAAAAATAGAGCGAGAAAGCAAGTCCCTAATATGCACCATGCCGATAATGTTATCCTTAGAACCCTTACAATAAGGATAGCGCGTGAAGCGGCTTTTTAAAACAATGTCTATATTTTCTTCATAGCTGTTTTCTTCGTCCAAACACACCATGTCTTTTCGTGGGGTCATGATTTCTTTAGCGCTCGTGTCAGAAAAATCCACCGCGTTTTTAATGATTTCCCCCTCCACCGAATCAATAATGCCCTCTCTCAAACTCTCGCCCACAATGATTTTTAACTCTTCTTCAGAATGCGTGCCGTCATGCTCTTTAGGATTGATGCCCACTTTTTTTAAAAAGAAATGAGCGATCACATCAAACAAGCGCACCACCGGATAAAACACCACCCAAAACACATGCAAAGGGCGCGCGGCAAAAAGAGCGGCTTTTTCAGATTTAGCGATCGCTAAAGATTTAGGCACAATCTCGCCCAACACGACATGCAAAAAAGTGATGCTTAAAAACGCTATGACCACGCTCATTGAATGGATAAAAATAGGATTTTCTCTCAAATCCATAGACTCAAACAGCGCGGCTAACAATTTTGCGATAGCGGGCTCACCCACCCAGCCTAAAGCTAATGAAGAAAGGGTGATGCCTAACTGCGTGGCGCTCAAATAAGTGTCTAGTCTTTGACTCATCTTTAAAGCGAGTTTAGCGTTGGAATTACCGATTTTAACCAACTCTTCTAAGCGGGTTTTACGCACTTTCACAAGGGCAAACTCTGAAAGCACAAAAAAAGCGTTCAACAGCACCAATAAAAAAGCAACCATCAACATCAAAATCGATTCAGACGGATCCAAATAAGCTCCTTGATTCCTCCCCATGATTTAAACCTAAAACCTAACGATAAATATAAAATATATAAAATCTTAGAATTTTAACATAAAAGATTAAGCCTAACTTTAAAAATCAAGCCTTCAAAAACCATAGAAATACTTTTCTATAAAACCAAGAGCCACAAACAGAAGCGCGCCTAAAAGCGCAGAAACCGGCACGGTTACCAACCAAGCGGTAACAATCTTTTTTAAAATGGAGCGTTTGATCACCTCTTCTTTATACACTTTTTTAAGCGACTTTTTTTCTTTCTTTTTCAATTCCAAAGCAATAGCGGTATTCTTGCTTTTTTTCAAGCTCTCTAGCATGAGCGATTTTTCTTTCAAATTGGCTTTATCAAAGCGCTCTAAAAAACCTTCAATTTCTTCTAAATCTTCCCCAAAGTGCGCCGCTACAATGTTGTCTCTGATCCTAGCAAAACGCCTTCTGGATTGCTCTCTTAAGCGCTCTCTTAAAAAGCCCACCCCAAACACCGCGCCCACCACAATATGCGTAGAGCTTACCGGTAAGCCTAATTGAGAGGCTAAAAGCACGGTGATGACTGCAGAAAGCGCGATGCAAAAAGCTTGCATTTTGTCTAATTCTGTGATTTCAGACCCCACCGTTTTAATGAGCTTTGGCCCATACAAACTCAAGCCTAAAGCGATCCCAGCTGCCCCTACTACCATGATCCACAACGGCACAGAGTTTAAAGTACTCCCTATAGGGCTATTTGCATCTTCTAAAGTTTGACTGATTGCGGCTAGTGGGCCAATAGCGTTAGCCACATCATTAGCCCCATGCGCAAAGCTTAAAAGCGCGGCGGCAAAAATCAAAGGGATATTAAAAAGCTCATTAATGCTTTCATGGCTATTTTCTAATTGCGGGGCTTTCTTTAACACAAATCTTTTAAAAAGAATAAAGATTAAAAGTGCAAGGATACAACCGCAAGCGAGCTGGATTTCAAAACCCACCGCATAAAGGCGTTTTAAAACCTTAACCATCAAATACCAACTGAATGTTAAGCTCATCAACGCTACCAAATAAGGCACGACCTTTAAAGCCGCGCTCTTTTTATCTTCTTTATAAGCGATAGTCTTTTTAATGAGCATTAAAAAAAACATGGCTATCAAAGCCCCCATTAAAGGCGAGATTACCCAACTAGCCACAATGCCTGATAAGAAATGCCAATTAATAGCAGACATTCCAGCTGCTGCCATTCCAGCCCCCATAATCCCCCCCACTACAGAGTGTGAAGTGGAAACGGGAGCACCAATTAAAGTCGCTACATGCAACCACAACGCCCCACTCAAAAGGCTAGCCAACATGACATTGATGAAAACATGCGCATCATTAATAAATTCAGGCGAAACGATACGGCCCTTAATCGTAGAAACCACTTCCCCCCCAGCAATGATCGCTCCTAGCATTTCACAAACCGCAGCAATCAAAATCGCCCCACCCATGCTAATGGCTTTAGAGCCTACGGCAGGGCCGACATTATTAGACACATCGTTCGCGCCAATATTCATCGCCATATACCCCCCAATCACGGCCGCAAAGATGAGCAACAATCCATTAGAATTAGCCTGCCCAAAAATGAGAGCGAGCAAAGCAGCACCGGTGAGGAACAAAAGAGCGAGAGCGATCTTTAAAGTGTCTTTTTGGAGTTTTTTAGAAGCTTTTTCAAACTCTTTGATGTTTTTAATTTCCATACCGTCATCAAAACCTTATTCTAATAGTGGCTCTATTCTATCCAATTAGCCCTTGAGCCACTCTTAAAAAGCGTTGTTTGATAAAAATGGCTCATTATATGGTATCTTAAAGTAAAATTTTAAAAATAAGGTTTTTAAAAATGATAGAATTTAGCGATGAAGATTTACAAAAACCGGTGCGTATTGTAATAGAAAAGATCCGCCCTTACTTGCTCAAAGATGGCGGTAATATTGAAGTGCTAGGGGTGAAAAGCATGAAAATTTATGTAGCTTTAGAGGGAGCGTGTAAGACTTGCTCTAGCAGTAAAATCACTTTAAAAAATGTCATTGAAAGGCAGCTTAAAATGGACATTCACCCCAATTTAGAAGTGGTGTGCTTAGAAAACGCTAAGGAGTTTGATAAGCTTTAAGGGTTATAGGCATGCAAAAGTTTGATTATGAATTTAAAAAGCGCGCGTTGATTAAAGATGGCTTTTTAGCGTTCAAGCAAGCCCATTACGCTGAAGCGTTACGCCTTTTTTCTGAAGTTTTGTTTTTGGATAAAGACAACCAAAAAGCCAAAGTGGGGGCGTTATTAAGCGACATCGCTAAGGATTTCCCTAAAGAAGCCCATAGCTTTTATGAATTGTATCAAAGCTTGATCGCTATGCAAAAACGAAGCTTAAAAAACCAGGCTGAAGAGCAAATCATCAATTTGATCGCTTCTTTTGATGAGGGATTGAACCAAATGACTGAAAAGATTGATGCACAAATTTCTCAAAAAGGCGAGGAGTTGAACGGCATTTTGTATGCGGATTTCAAACGCTTGAGCTTGGAGCGCGGCTTTAAGGAGGCGTTTGAAGATTTGATGTTCAGCTCTAGGGTGATTTTTGACAATAAAGAGGATTTTTATGAATTTTTGAAAGAATTGAACCACTATGGCTATTACGAATTAGCGGTAAATTACATTGAAAACATGCATGAAGATTCTTTTATTTACGATGAATTTTTGCGCTCTCTTTTAGAAGACGCTCTCAAATCCAATAAGGCTTAAAGAATGAAGCTTAAAAAAACCCTGACTTATCAAAACCGCGCCTATTCTTTTTTAAGCGATAACACGAATGAAGTTTTAGAAAACCCTGAAGAAATCCTTTTTGTCAAAACGCCTTTAAACGAAAAATACTCTCCTTTAATTGCAGAAAAAAACCTGGCTATTTTGGATTTTAACGAGCTTAAAAACTACTTTGATTTTAAGATTAAGATTGTAGGGATTACTGGCACTAATGGTAAAACGACCACAGCGAGCTTGATGTATTCCTTGCTCTTAGATTTGAATAAAAAGACCGCTCTTTTAGGCACAAGAGGGTTTTTTATCAACGATGAACGCATCAAAGAAAAGGGCTTGACCACGCCCACTCTTTTAGAGCTTTATAGCGATTTAGAAGAAGCGATTCGTTTAAAATGCGAATACTTTATCATGGAGGTGAGCTCCCATGCGATCGTCCAAAAGCGCATCGCTGGGCTTGATTTTGCCCTTAAAGTTCTCACCAATATCACAAGCGATCATTTAGATTTCCACCAAAATATAGAAAATTACAGGGACGCTAAAAACAGCTTTTTTAAAGATGAGGGCTTGAAAGTGATTAACAGAGATGAAACAAACGCCCTTTTTAACCCCATTAACGCGTGCACTTACGCGCTGGATAAAAAAGCGCATTTGAACGTTCAAGCCTTTTCGCTCAACCCATCCATTAGCGCGTCTTTATGCTACCAACAAGACTTAAGAGATCCTAATCTTAAAGAAACCGCCCTGATACATTCCCCCCTTTTAGGGCGTTACAACCTTTATAATATTTTAGCGGGCGTTTTAGGGGTCAAATTGCTCACTCAATTGCCTTTAGAAGCGATCGCGCCGTTATTGGAAAACTTTTATGGGGTTAAGGGGCGTTTGGAAATTGTGCATTCTAAACCTTTAGTGGTTGTGGATTTTGCCCACACAACAGACGGCATGCAACAAGTTTTTGAAAGCTTTAAAAACCAAAAAATCACCGCTCTTTTTGGGGCAGGGGGCGATAGGGATAAAACCAAGCGCCCTAAAATGGGAGCGATAGCGAGTTGTTATGCGCATCAAATCATCTTAACTTCAGACAACCCTAGAAGCGAAAACGAAGAAGACATCATTAAGGATATTTTAAAAGGCATCAATGATTCTTCTAAAGTCATTGTAGAAAAAGACCGAAAAAAAGCCATTTTAAACGCTTTAGAAAATTTAAAAGACGATGAGGTGTTGTTGATTTTAGGCAAGGGCGATGAAAACACTCAAGTCTTTAAAGACAAAACGATTTTTTTTAGCGACCAGGAAGTCGTTAAAGATTATTATCTCAATTTAAAACAAGGATAAACATGCAAGAATTCAGTTTGTGGTGCGATTTTATAGAAAGGGATTTTTTAGAAAACGACTTTTTAAAGCTCATCAATAAGGGGGCTATTTGCGGGGCGACGAGTAACCCTAGTTTGTTTTGTGAAGCGATCACAAAAAGCGCGTTTTATCAAGATGAAATCGCTAAACTCAAAGGCCAAAAAGCTAAAGAAATTTATGAAACTCTGGCGCTAAAGGATATTTTACAGGCTTCTAGCGCGTTAATGCCTTTGTATGAAAAAGACCCTAACAACGGTTACATTAGCCTAGAAATTGACCCCTTTTTAGAAGACGATGCCATTAAAAGCATTGATGAAGCCAAGCGGTTATTCAAAGCATTAAACCGCCCTAATGTGATGATTAAAGTCCCGGCGAGTGAGAGCGGTCTTGAAGTCATTAGCGTTTTAACTAAAGCCTCTATCCCCATTAATGTAACTTTAGTCTTTTCGCCTAAAATTGCCGGTAAAATCGCTCAAATCTTAGCCAAAGAAGCGCGAAAGAGAGCGGTCATTAGCGTGTTTGTCTCACGATTTGACAAAGAAATAGACCCTTTGGTGCCAAAAAACTTGCAAGCTCAAAGCGGGATTATCAACGCTACCGAGTGCTATTACCAAATCAACCAGCATGCTAATACGCTAATAAGCACCCTTTTTGCATCCAC
The DNA here is from genome assembly GCF_014497725.1 of Helicobacter pylori. GTDB lineage: Bacteria > Campylobacterota > Campylobacteria > Campylobacterales > Helicobacteraceae > Helicobacter > Helicobacter pylori_DE. Next base: position 56,040 of record NZ_JACTGF010000001.1, read on the forward strand.
CGGCGTTAAATCCAATTCTTTAGCTAAAGATTATTACATTAAAGCGTTGTGTTTTAAAAACTCTATCAATACAGCCCCCCTAGAGGCTTTAAACGCTTATTTGCTTGCCCCAAACACCGAGTATCAAACCCCTTTAAAAAGTGCAGAAATTGAAGCGTTTAAAAAAGAATTAAAAGCGCACAACATTGATTTAGAAAACACCGCTCAAAAACTCCTTAAAGAAGGCTTGATAGCGTTCAAACAATCCTTTGAAAAGCTTTTAAGCAGTTTTTGATTTTTAAGGGTTTTTTGGATAGAATAAGCCCTTATTTTATTTTAAAAGGATTGACATGTTAGAAGGCGTTATTAGAGAGAGTATTACTAAAGCTAACGCTAAAGCTTTAAAAAAAGATGGCTATCTAATCGCAAATGTTTATGGAAAGGGCATTGAAAATGTGAATGGCGCGTTCAAATTAAACCCTTTCATTAAATACCTTAAGGAAAAAAAGCATTTGATTTTTCCGGTGAAATTAGGGGATAAGACTTTTGAAGTCGTGGTTCAAGAATACCAAAAAAACCCTGTTACTAACGAACTTATCCATGTGGATTTACTCGCTGTTACTAAAGGCGTGAAGTCTAAGTTTAAAGTCCCCGTTAAACACCAAGGCACTCCAGTGGGCTTGAAAAATAAAGGGATTTTAATGCTCTCTAAAAAGCGTATCAGCGTGGAATGCGCTCCAGAGCATTTACCCGATCACTATTTAGTGGATGTGGCCCCTTTAGATGTGAATGAGTCTATTTTGGTGCGCGATTTAGAAAAACATGAGAATGTTAAGATTTTAGATCATGATTCTATCGCTGTGATCGGTGTGATTAAAGCGAAGTGATTTCAGGTGATGACGCTTTTAGTGGGTTTAGGCAACCCTACTTTGCGTTACGCCCATACCAGACACAACACTGGTTTTGATATTTTAGATTCGCTCGTTAGCGAATTGGATCTTTCTTTCACTTTTTCTCCCAAACACAACGCTTATTTGTGCGTTTATAAGGATTTTATCTTACTCAAGCCCCAAACTTACATGAATTTGAGCGGCGAGAGCGTTTTAAGCGCTAAAAATTTTTACAAAACTGAAGAGCTTTTAATTGTCCATGACGACTTGGATTTACCTTTAGGCGTTGTGAGGTTTAAAAAGGGTGGGGGGAATGGGGGGCATAATGGCTTAAAGTCCATTGATTTATTGTGTTCGAATTCTTATTACCGCTTGAGGGTAGGGATTTCTAAAGGGATTGGCGTGATTGAGCATGTGCTTTCAAAATTCCACAAAAACGAAGAGCCTTTAAAAAACGCTGTGTTTGAACATGCCAAAAACGCCCTAAAATTTTTTATAGAAAGCCATGATTTTAACGCCATGCAAAATCGTTTCACGCTTAAAAAACCTTTAATCATAGAAAGTTAAGGGTTTAAAGTGCGTTTGTTTAGATTTGTGGGGTGGTATTATTTCAAATACTTTTTAATCGTGCTTTTAGCTTTAGAATTGTTTTTTGTAGGCATTGACAGCCTGAAATACGCCGATAAAATGCCCGATTCTGCGAACATGATCATTTTATTTTTCACCTATGATATTTTATTCGCCCTCAATTACACCTTGCCCATTTCCTTGCTTTTGGCGATGGTTTTATTTTATATCGCCTTCATTAAATCCAACCAATACACCGCCCTGCTCTCCATTGGCTTTTCCAAATGCCAGATTTTAAGCCCTATTTTTTTGATTAGCTTGTTTTTCACGGCTGTTTATGTGGGGTTGAATGCGACTCCTTTTGTGTATATGGAAGAAAAAACGCAAAATTTAATCTATAAAGACAATTCTTTGAGCGTCTCAGAGCATTTGTTAGTGAAATATAACGATGATTACGTGTATTTTGATAAGATTAATCCCTTATTGCAAAAAGCCCAAAATATCAAGGTTTTTCGCCTAAAAGATAAGACTTTGGAATCTTACGCTGAAGCTAAAGAAGCTTTTTTTGAAGACAAATATTGGATTTTGCATGACACTACTATCTATGAGATGCCCTTAAGTTTTGAACTGGGCGCAAACGCTTTAAGCACCACGCGTTTAGAAACCTTTAAAACGCTCAAAAATTTCCGCCCTAAAGTTTTAGACACCATTTATCAAAACAAGCCTGCGGTTTCTATCACAGACGCTCTTTTGTCCTTGCATGCTTTAGTGCGCCAAAACGCGGACACGAAAAAAGTGCGCTCGTTTTTGTATGTGTTTGCGATTTTGCCCTTTTTTGTGCCGTTTTTAAGCGTTTTAATCGCTTATTTTTCGCCCAGTCTCGCCCGCTATGAAAACCTGGCTCTTTTAGGGCTAAAGTTTATCATTATCACGCTCGTTGTTTGGGGGCTATTCTTTGCTTTAGGGAAGTTCAGCATTTCAGGGATACTCATTCCTGAAATAGGCGTGCTATCGCCCTTTTTCGTATTTCTAGCCCTCAGTCTTTGGTATTTTAAAAAGCTTAATAAGAGATTGTGATTTTTAAAATCTTATATGTTACTAAGTGGTTTTATTCCCTTAGTTTAAAGGTGGCTAGTGGAAAGATTTAATCTAAAAAACCGCCGGTATATCGGCTCAAAAACCAAGCTTATAGAGTGGGTATTTGGGAATTTAAAATTAAATAATATCAAAAGCGTGTGCGATATTTTTGCCGGAAGTGGGGTAGTGGCTGGTCAATTTGCCACTATTCCTAACATTAAAAACATTATTATAAATGATATTTTATTTTCTAATGAAATCATTTATCATGCTTTTTTTAGGGGGCAAGACGCTGATTTTAAAGCACTTGAAGAACTGAAAGAATATTATACTCAAGCTTTAAAGCTAGAAGAAAATTATTTTAGCCAACATTTTGGCGGCAAATTTTTCAGCTATAAAGATTGTGTCAAAATCGGTAGCATTAGAGAGCATATAGAAAGCTTGAACTTAGATAAATTAAATAAAGATATTTTATTAACAAGCCTGATTTATTCAATGGATAAGATAGCTAACACGGTGGGGCATTATGAAGCTTATAGGAAAAAAGAGATTTTGCAAGATAGATTTATTTTTGAGCTTATTAGCCCTATAAAACATGATAAAAACATCATGATAGAGAGAAAAAACGCTAACGAATTGGCTAAAACCTTAAAAATAGACTTAGTCTTTATTGACCCTCCATACAATTCAAGGCAATACAGCCGGTTTTATCATCTCTATGAAAACCTAGTGCAGTGGAAAAAACCCAAACTCTATGGAACAGCTTTAAAGCCATCATGCGAGAACATGAGCGAATATTGTCGCTCTAATGCCAAGAAAGAATTGAGCGATTTGATTGAAAAACTAGATTGTAAAAGGATTGCTTTAACTTATAATAATACCTATAATTCTAAGTCTAGCTCTTCGCAAAATAAAATAGGCTTTAAAGATTTAGTGGAAATTTTAAGCCAAAAAGGAAAATTAAGCGTTAAAGAAAAGGCTCATAGTTTTTTTAATTCAGGAAAAACTGATTTTAAAGAGCACAAAGAATTTTTATTTATAGTGGAAGTGAAACCTTGAAAAAAGGTATTCGTTCTCCCTTTTTTTATGTAGGGGACAAATATAAACTCATGCCACAACTCAATAAGCTATTCCCGAATAACATTAATCAATTTATTGAGCCTTTTGTGGGTGGGGGTAGCGTGTTTTTAAACACTAAGGCTAAAAGATACTTAGCTAACGACATAGATACCAATATTATCAATTTACATAAAACTTTAAGCAAGTTCAATACTTGTGAGCTTTTTGATGAATTGTCTAAAATCATCATTCATTATGGCTTGTCTTTCTCTTTTAAGGGGATTACGGCCCCTGATGAATTAAAAAAACAATATATAAAAACTTACTACGCCAAATACAATAAAATAGCTTATGAAAAACTAAGGGCTGATTTTAACTCCAATCAAAACAACATGCTCTATTTGTATTTACTTTTAATTTATGGGTTTAATCACATGATTAGATTTAATTCTAAAGGGCTTTTTAATTTACCTGTAGGTAATGTGGATTTTAATGAAAATGTTTATAATGCCCTAAAAAACTACATAGATTTTATACAGCAAAACACCATTATTTTTCACAATGATGATTATATTGATTTCCTTAACCACACCACTTATTTAAAAGATGATTATGTTTATTTTGACCCCCCTTATTTAATCTCAAATAGTGAATACAACAAGTTATGGGATAGCGATAATGAGATAGCCTTATATGGTGTTTTAGATAGCCTAGATAAAAAGGGAGTTTTATTTGGTATAACCAATCTTGTTTATCACAAGGGAGAGACTAATTTTATTTTAAAAGAATGGGCTAAAAAATATTATATTTTTAATATCAAAAGTAATTATATCAGTTATAATGACAATACTATTAAAGAAGATAGTCAAGAAATCTTTGTAACTAATTATAGGTAATTATTATGACTAAAAAACCGGCACGAAAAATTTTAAGCTTTTCAACCACTATGCGAAACCCTAAAAGAATAGGACAATTTTTAGCTGTTTTAGGAAAGTTTGAAAATCAAATCCTTAAATATTCAACAATCATGCAAATTATCAAATCCGTTTTGGCTCATAGGCTTTATAGACCTACTTCTCTCAATCAAAATAAAGAATTGAAAGAAAAATTTGACTCCAATGAATATGTCTTTAGCGATGAAGAATTAGAACGCATTATAGAAATATCCCCACAGCAACATAAAGAAATGGGCTTTGAGCATGGATGGGAAAGTCGGTTTGACACTTGGTATAAGCTTATGTGTGAGTTTGGTTTTTGCTACTATGCAAAATATGAGAAAATACTCATCAGCGATAGCGCTAAGATGCTTATTCTTGCTTATTACGATAAAGAAAACGATGCTTTTAAAGAAAGCGTTGATGAAAGCGTAGTTGGGGCTATATTTTTAAACGCTCTGTCTAAATATGAAGTAGGAAACCCTTATAAAAAGAACTTAAACCATAACAACCCCTTCAAACTATTGCTCTCGCTTTTAAAACGACTCAAAAATGCCCATCTAACCCCCCTATCTGTCAAAGAAATCCCTATTTTACTTTGTTGGAAAGATGATAACGCCAATGGGCTTTATGACTACATTATTCATTTAAGACAAGAAATCGTTACTATCAATAAAACAGAATTCAGCTACTCATATGAATTTATCTATGAAAAATGCCTAAAACTTTTAGAAAGTGTTAATAAAATACGATTTAAAATAAGCCAAATCACTAGCGAAGCCGTTGATGAATACATTAGAAAAATGCGTATTACAGGACTTATTTCATTGCGTGGTAATGGTAGGTTTATTGATATTAATACTAATGAAAGTAATAAAATAGATTACATTTTACAAACTCATAAGGCTTTTAAAGGGGATTATTTAAACGACACTCAAGCTAACAAACTCGCCTTTTTTAACTACATGGCGATCGTGGATAGCTTTCTTGTTAATATTGCTCCAATCAGTGCTGATGAGAGCGTTAAATCAAGCAAATTGAATGAACTAGCAACCACTTATACTAAAGATTTTATCAAGCAAGAATTACTCATTACTTGTAACAAGCAAGAATCAAAAGATAGTTTTTTAAGACTTATTGATAAACCTTTACGCTTAGAATTTTTAAGCGCTATTTTCTTGAAACAACATTTTGAAAATTTAAGCGTGATACCCAATTATAAAAGCGATGATGAAGGCTTGCCCGTATACACAGCAAGCGGTAACAAACCTGATATTGTAGCTATGGACACAAAAGCCCAAAGTTATATAGAAGTGAGCTTGATTAGAGATAGAAGTCAAAGTACCTTGGAAATGATACCTATTGCCAGACATTTAAAAGAATTGATTAAAAATAGCGCTGATATTAGAGAAAAATTTAGTGTTTTTGTGGCTCCAAATATCCATGATGATGCCAAAGAATATGCGGGATTTGCCCAATTCAAAGACAATATTAACATACGCTGTTATGCCATTAATGATTTTATCAAAAAAGTAGAAAACAGCACAGAGTTATTGCAACTCAATGACAACCCTAAAGCTTGACAAATCAAGCTTTCAAATCTAAACTATAATCCTTGCCTAAAAACCCTACCAAACTTAAAAAGTATAAACATAACGCAAATACATAGAATACTGACGGCGTAAGGTTTGGGTCAAGCTGAAATTGGTTTCTGCTCCGGTGATAGTGGTTGGTTGGCCATTCTCTAGCGGGCCTTGTTTTTTCGCTCTTATAGTAGTAGAGCCTTTAAAAAAGTGATTAGGGAGCGTGGGGATTTTGATACCAAACTCAATGCCATGGTGTTCAAAAATATTAGTCCTAATGCCCACATTCACTAAAAATTGGAAAATCGTGTGATTCACCTTAGCGTTTAATTTTCCTGTGGTATAGACGCTATTAGGGTTAATCCCCACATTGCAACTCGCCGGCGTCGTGTCCCCGCAAGTGATTGTGCCATCAGCGTTAGTCATGTAAGCGTCAGCGTCCGTATTGACGCCATAAACATACCCGTTCTTAAAATACCCCACACGATTATTAGTCCAAGTGTTACCCGCAAAATTCACGCCTAAAAAAAACCCAGCTGTGGCTTTAGGCTTGTCTATAATATTAAAAAGCATGTCTGTGCCAAAACCATAAGTATACATGTCGGCTTTTTGATCGCTCAAATAAAAAGGCGATATAGCGTTAGCGGCCCTGGAGTTAGAGAAATTGGTATGCCCGTAATCAAAAAAGCCATAATAGCGCAACCCAAACCACCTTTTTTTACCGATAAAATGCTTATAGCCTGTCATCACGCCTAGCCCATACATCGGCTGGTTACGGCCAGGAATGTTTTTATTGGTGCTTAGCATGGTGCGAGAAGTCCAATTGACCACGCAATTAGCTTTAGTATAGCCTGGCGTTCCTGGCGTCCCTGAAGCTGGCTGACAGCCACCGGTCTGCCCGTCAGGGACTTTACCATTATCATTGGCCGAAACATCGCCAAAAGGCACTTGAAACAACTCGCCGTTTTTATAAGCGTTGGTCTTTTGATCAGCCCTACCCACTTCCAAGCTAATCCCCACAAACGCGCCATTCTTTTCATGGGCATTTAAGGGGTTTGTCAGCCATAACGAACTCAAAAGAGCGCCTAAAATTACCGAGCCTTTTTTAGAAATATCTAAAGATTGAGCTATCAAAACAGATTCCTTACGATTAAAATTTTTACCAACCATTTTGCAATCTTGCATTCTATTTTTCTTCTTTGTCATAAAATTGAGCACCACTCTCTAGGGTCTCCGCTTAAGTATTACTTTTTTAATTATTTTATTATAGCTAATTGCAATCTTAAAAGTCAAACAAAAACCACCCCTAAAATTCCCATAATAGTGGGATACTTGACAATAAAACCCTTTTATAGTAGATTAAAAACTCTTTAATTTTCCCATGAATAAAGGATTTTAAATGGATGCGATTTATCCTTATGTGTTGGTTGTTCATTTATTGTGTGCCATTATTTTTATTGGCTACTTGTTTTTTGATGGGGTGATTTTCCCTAATGTGAAGAAAATGTTTGGCGAAGAGTTTGCCAATAAAGCGAATGCAGGAATCACTCAAAGAGCGATCAAAATCATGCCCTTATGCGTTTTAGGGCTTGTTTTAACAGGGGGCATGATGCTTAGCCAATACATGGGGGGCGATAAAGGCTGGTGTGAAACCCCTTTTCAAAAGATACTCATGCTTAAAGTGATCTTAGCGTTAAGCATTTTTCTTTTAGTGCTTTTTTCTTTATCGTGTAAGTTTTTGGGCAAGAAAAACCCTATTGGTAAATATATCCACCCTATCGCTCTAACTTTTGGCTTTTTAATCGCTATTTTAGCCAAAACGATGTGGTTTGTTTAAGAGCGTTTCAACCTCAAAGAATTTAAAACCACTAAGAGCGAGCTAGCGCTCATGCTCAAACTCGCTATTAAAGGGTTGATGTATCCTAGCATAGCGACCGGGATTAAAACAGCGTTATAAATCAAGCTCAAAACAATGTTTTGCAACACCACTTGATAGACTTTTTGAGCGTTATGAAACGCTTTTTCTAACAAACTCAAATCCTCTTCTAAAAGCAAAATATCGCATGCGCTTTTACTCAAAGCGCTTTTTTCAAACCCCAAAGAAACGCTCGCTTGTTTTAAGGCTAGCGCGTCATTATTGCCATCGCCTATCATTGCGCACACGCCCTTATAAGAGCTGACGATTTGAGCCTTATCTTCAGGGGTCAAATTAGCATGATACTTAGAAATCCCTAATTTTTTCGCGCACTCCTTAACCGAGCTTTCATTATCCCCGCTTAAAATTTCTAATTCTAATCCTTGATTTTGTAAAGCCTGAATGACTTCTTTAGCGTTAGCTTTCAAACGCTCTTCTAAAATGAATAACGCGCACAAAGTCTTGTTTTTCGCAAAACCTACCATGATATTAGCGCTCTCTTTAGTCTTTATACCAACCCCCATAGCGTTTAAAAATTTCAAACTCCCCACTAGCAAAGTTTCGTTTTGATAATTCGCTTTCAGGCCATGAGCGAAAAACTCTATCTTTTCTAGATTAACCTCATCGCCATTTAGAGTTTTAAGAATCGCATTATGGGCTAAATGCTCCCTGGTTTTTAAAAGGCTCTTCAAAAGCCTTCCATCAAATTCTTTATAAATGATTTTTTCTTTTAAAAGGACTTCTTTTTGCGTGAGCGTGCCGGTTTTGTCTATAAAGATTTTTTTCACTTTAGCCAGAGTTTCTAAAAATAACGCTTCTTTAAACACGATCAAAGGGTTTTTAAACACCCCTATCACTAACGCAATGGGCGTAGCCAGAGCGAACGCACAAGGGCAGCTTATGACTAACACGCTAACACACACCATTAAAGCTTTTTCAAAATTACCCCCCAAACCAAATTGCCATAATAAAAAGCTCACAAAGGCTAAAAACAACACCGTTTTAGAAAAAATATCCGCAATTTGATTCGCACTACTCTCAATTAAGGGCTTTTCTAAAAAACTCTTTTTTAAAGTTTCTAACAAACCAGAAAGGCGTGAGTTTTGAAAAGTAGCGCTCACTTGATAGCTAAAAGGCACGCCCACATTCACATAACCCCCTAAAATTGGATCATTAACCCCCAATTCCAAAGGCTTAAACTCCCCGCTGATCAAAGACGCATCCACGCTTGCGTTATTTAAAAGCACGCCATCTAGTGCGATTTTAGCCCCGCTTGGCACCCAAACAACAGAGCCTATCGCCACATCTTTAGGGTGTTTTTCTGTTTGCTTGCCATTTTCTACAACGATCACGCTATGGATTTCATGCGATTCTAGGGCCAGACATTTTTCATTCGCAAACAGCCTGGCTTTTAATTCCAAAAACTTAGAGCCAAAAACAAGCGTTAAAATCGTGCTGCTCGCTTCAAAATAAGTCTCTTGAGACACCAACATCGCATAAATGGAATAAACAAACGCCGATAACGCCCCAAAAGACACGCTCAAATCCATGCCCAAAACGCCATTTTTTAGCCCATAAAACGCCCCATTAATGAAAAAACGCCCCACCACCACTAACACCAACAAACTTAAAAAGAGCGATACGAGATCCAAATTCCTTTGCATGAGTTTATCCATGCCGCTACCATAACTCGCGCTACCATAACTTGCGTATTTGGCAATTGCAATAAACATCAAATTCATGGTGGCAAAAAACCCCACGCTCAAAGTGAGCAAATAGGAGCGCTGCTCTTTTTGGGCTTTTAGGGCGTAATTTTTTGCGTTATAAATTTTAGCCCCATAACCCAAACTCTCAATTTTTTGAATAATCTCTTTAGGGTTTAAAGACTTGTCAAACACGATTTGTAAATGGTGGGTGGTGAAATTCACGCTCACTTTTTTAACCCCCTTTAAGCGCTCTAAAACCTTTTGATTGAGCCACAAGCAAGCGTTACAATGCGTTTTTTCTAGCAAAAGATTAAGGATTAATTCGCCCTTATTGTTTTCTTCAAGGGCTTGTTCTAATTCCAAAGCATTCATTGAATCTTGGGGCGTTACGGGGGCTAAAGTGGAATCGTTTAATTTGTCATAAAAACTCTCTAAATTCAAATCCAACAATAACGCATACACCCTAGCGCACCCCGTGCAGCAAAAATGCAATTCTCTATGATGGATCACCTCTTTAAAAAGCTCACTTTCTTTAAACTCCAACTGGCAATGCGAACATTTCATTTTTGAATCCTTAATTTAGAAGCGCTTTGATAGAATAAGTGTTACAGATTTGATAGATGCTTAGAACTTCTTTGGTGTTGTCGCTTTGGTTTTTGGAATGGTGCGTGATTAAAGGGGGCAAAACTTTTAGAGCGCTTTTGGAATTATTCCTAGCCGCTCCAAGCATCAAATGGGCGTTTTTGTCTTTAAAACTTTGGACAAACCTTAAAGCCTCTAGCGTGAGTTTAACGCTTTTTAAACCCTCTATGACCAAGCAAAGCGACAAGGCTTCATAACAAAAAATAAAATACCCTTTAGGTTTTAGGCATTTTTTCACTTTAACCACCAAAGAAGCGAAGTCTAATTCGCTCTGGTGCCTCGCATGCCCTTTAATTTTAGATTTAATAGAGCCTAAGGCATAAAAAGGAGGATTGCACATAATTACATCATACAAAATCGGGGGGTTGAAATCTAAAAAATCGCTTTCAAACACTTGAGCGTTAGGGAATTTGAGGGCGTTTTTTTGGGAGCAAAACGCCATTTTGCTATCCTTTTCCACTAAATGAACGCTCGCTAGCGGGTTGTCTCTAGCACAGAGCAAGCCTAGAACCCCACACCCTGAGCCTATGTCTAAAATCGCACCACTATTTTTGATAAAAGGGCGTGAAAAATCGTATAAAAAAAGCGAATCGCTATTGTAAGAATAAGCGTTTAATGGCTGGTATAATCTTAAGAGTTTTCTATCCATAAAAGGGCTTCATTTTCTAAGATTTGCGCATGCAACAACCGCCCTTTAAAAGGGGTTTTTAGAGCGAATGCACTAAACACTTCGCTAATCATAGACGCATGCGAATGCAAAAGCAACGCATCAATTTTGTCCCTCAAGCTCTCAAACAATCCCCACCCCCCTTCAATGAAATTAAACCCTTTCTCTAGGGGTAAATCTTTAGGGTTGTTGAAAATATTAACCAAACGATTGGGCACAGAAAAAACTTTTGAATTAGGATTAATTGAGTGTTTGGATAAAATAGCGATATTGGGGTTTTTATTGTGATAAAAGCTATCGCAAAAGCGAGTGTCTAATAAGGGGTTGTCCGTTCTTATGGTTTTCCCAGAAATGATGAGCGTGTCGCATATTGCTCGCTGGTTGTGCGTAAAAATAACGCTTTTTTGCCCGGTGATCTTGCCATGGTAATAATCCCCATTCATCCTTAAAGCGAGTTTGAACAAATTAAAACGCCCCTTTTGTTCCATTACCCTAAAAGGCAAGAGCAAGTCCTTAGCCTTGTTTTCTAAATTGCGGCAAATTATTGTTTCAATACGAGCCTTTTGTAGCTTTGCTAAACCCCCTTTTTTCGTTTCGTTTTCTTCTGCGGCAATGACCACTCTTTTAGGCTTTAAAATTTCTAACAATTCGCTACACGCTGGGGTTTTGCCATAAGAATTGCATGGCTCTAGGGTGATTAAAAAAACGCAGTCTGTAAAAGCGTTATCGTGGCGCGTTTTTAAAAAATCGCTTAAAGTTTTAGGGTCTTCTAATTTTTCTAAATCGCTTTTTAAATGGGGGCGTAAAATCTTTAACGCCGATTTAGCGGCCAAGACTTCTGCATGCGGGGTTTTGGCTTTTTTGTGGGTTTCTAAACTCAAGATCTCATGGTTTTTATTTAACACCATGCAGGCTACGCTTGGGTTTTCTAAGGCTAAGGTTTGATGCTCCCACGCCTTATTCAAGCAAATTTCTAATAAACTTTCATAAAGTCTCATGGTTTAACTAGGGAAAAAAGGCAAAAGCAAAAAGCCTTTAATCGCTAAAGCGTTAATAATATCAACAAAAAACGCCCCCACTAAAGGCACGACGATAAACGCTACATGCGATGGCCCATAGTGGTTGGTGATGGTTTGCATATTCACCATAGCCGTTGGGGTCGCTCCAAGCCCAAAACCGCAATGCCCCGCGCACAACACCGCCGCATCATAATCCTTCCCGCATACCCTAAAGGTTACAAGCACCACGTAAAGGATCATAACCGCCACTTGAACGCTCAAAATAACCGCTAATGGCACAGCGAGTTTTAACAATTCCAATAAATTCACGCTCATTAAAGCGTAGGCTAAAAACAGACTCAAACTCACATTCCCTATGACTGAAACCTCTCTGTCAAACACGCTATGGATTTTAAAAAACGACAAAGCGTTCCTTAAGATAACCCCCACAAACAAACACCACACGAAAGTCGGTAAAGTGAAACTTTTAGGCATCAGATGCGATAAAAAAGTCCCCACCAATAAAGCTATTGCAATGAGAGCTAAAGTTTCCACAAAACTGGATGCAGTGATTAGGCGTTGCTCTTTAGGGGTTTCAAAACCTTTAGACACCACGCCCTCTAAAGTGTCTTTTTCTTTAGTGTCTTTAGGCTCTAGTTTGTATTTAGAAATCAAATACTTAGCGACAGGCCCTCCAATAATCCCTCCGCTCACCAAGCCAAAAGTCGCGCACGCCATGCCCACTTCCAAGCTAGAGCTAAAATTATAAGGTGGTTGGGTGAAAAAATTAGCCCATGCCGCACTAGTGCCATGCCCTCCCACTAAAGCAATAGATCCCCCTAAAAGCCCCATTAAAGGATTGACCCCTAAAAGGCTAGCGATAGAAATCCCCACTGCATTTTGACACACCACAAACCCCGCCACAGCCAGCAAAAAGACCGCAAGCATTTTCCCGCCTTTTTGTAAAGATTTGAAATCCGCGCTCAAACCAATGGTGATAAAAAAAGTCAGCATTAAAGGATCTTTTAAAGAAGAATCAAATTGCAAGCCAAAATTGTAAAACTGACGCGCCAACATGATAAAAAAAGCGACTAAAACCCCGCCCACAACAGGCTCTGGAATATCATAATCGCGTAAAAACTTGACTTTAGAAATCACATAACGCCCCAAGAGTAACACTAAAACCATGCACACCAAAGTGGCATAAATGTCTAATTTAATTTCTTGCAAGCTTGCATCCTTATTAATCAAATTTATCTTATTATAATATAATAGCCCCCTAAAAGAACGAGATCAGTTAGAAAGTAGGTGTTCCTTGCATACAGTATTACAAATTGGAGCTGGTGGCGTAGGCAGTGTCGTGGCGCACAAAATGGGCATGAACAGAGATGTGTTTAAAAATATCATTTTAGCGAGCAGGAGCTTAGACAAATGCTATGCGATTAAAGAAAGCATGCTCAAAAAGGGTTTGGGGGAAATTGGCGTTGAGCAAGTGGATGCCGATGATACGCAAGCCTTAGTCGCTTTAATCCAAAAACACAAGCCTAAAGTCGTTGTTAATGTGGCTTTACCCTATCAAGATTTAACGATCATGCAAGCATGTTTAGAGACTAAAACGCATTACATTGATACCGCCAATTACGAACACCCGGATTTAGCGAAGTTTGAATACAAAGAGCAATGGGCGTTTGATAAAGCTTATAAAGAAGTGGGGATTTTAGGGGTTTTAGGGGCTGGGTTTGACCCGGGCGTAACTAACGCTTATGTCGCTCACGCTCAAAAACACCATTTTGACACTATCCACACTTTAGATATTTTAGATTGCAACGCTGGGGATCACAAACGCCCTTTTGCCACGAATTTTAACCCTGAAATCAATTTGAGAGAAGTCAGCTCTAAAGGGCGTTATTATGAAAACGGCAAATGGATTGAAACAAAGCCTTTAGAAATCAAGCAAGTGTGGGCTTACCCGCAGATTGGCGAAATGGATTCGTATCTTTTATACCATGAAGAATTGGAATCGTTAGTCAAAAACATTAAAGGTTTGAGGAGGGCGAGGTTTTTTATGACTTTCTCTCAAAATTATTTAACCCACATGAAATGCTTAGAAAATGTCGGCATGCTAGGCATTAAGGAAATAGAGCATCAAGGCGTAAAAATCGTGCCGATACAATTTTTAAAAACCTTGCTTCCGGATCCGGCCACTCTAGCCAAAGACACCACCGGTAAAACCAACATCGGGTGCTATATGACCGGCATCAAAAACAACCAAGACAAAACGCTCTACATTTACAACGTGTGCGATCACAAAAAATGCTATGAAGAAGTGGGTTCGCAAGCCATAAGCTACACCACCGGCGTGCCAGCGATGTGTGCGGCTAAAATGATTTGCAACGACACTTGGAGCGTGGAGCATTTTAAAGCCGGGGTGTTTAACGTAGAAGAATTAAACACCGATCCCTTCATGGAAGAATTGATCAAACAAGGCTTGCCTTATGAAGTGATTGAGCGCTAATTTTAGGCTTCAATCTTCACTTGGCGCAATAAACACCGATTCCCTTTCTATCGTAATATTCTTATCGTCTGTGCTGTAAGCTTGTATCGTAATAGGGATTAAAGCGTCTTTAGCGCGTTTGTATTCTGTGGCGTTACTTTTTAGGGGTTTTCTTAAGATCACTACCGCTTTGATCTTTTGTCCGGCTTTAATGGCGATAGGGTTTAAAGGCTTTTTGATTTGGATGTCTTTTTGCCCTAAAATTTTGAAATAAAACTCATGGTCTTTATTGTCCGTGTTGTGGAATAAAAACACGTAATCGTTATCCACATACCCACTCGATCGCAATTCATACAGATCGCTGTTGCGGTTAATGTCTAAGAGCATGCGTTCTTTTTTAAACGAAGTGATGGCTAAAAGAGCTATTACAACAGCGATAACCCCCATGTAAGCGATCGTTTTTAAACGCACCAGGCGCACTTTTTGGCGCGTATTAATGGCGTTGGTTGAAGACCATTGGATGAGTGAAGGGCGGTTGAATTTAGCCATAGTGATGGTGCATGCATCCACGCATTCTAAGCAATTGATGCATTCTAATTGCAAGCCCTTTCTAATGTCAATATGCGTGGGGCAAACCTGCACGCAATGCAAGCAATTCACGCATTCGTTTTCTGGGCTGCGTTTTTTGGGGGGTAAGGGGAAGAGATGGCCTTGCTTGTCATAAAGCACTCCGCCGCGCTTTTCATCATAAATAGGGTTTAAGGTGTCATTGTCATACAACACCGATTGCACCCTAGCGTAAGGGCATAAATAAATGCAAAAACGCTCCGCAACCACCACAATATCAAATAGCACCACAGCCGTGCTAAAAAGCCAAAAACCCATAGCAACAGGGTGATCGCTAGGGTTTTTAAGATACATAAAAAAATCTTCTGGGGCGATGAAATAAAAGAAAAACAACATCATTAGCCCCGCCACAACAGGAGCGAACAACAAAACGCTCAATACTTTACGCACCTTATAGCTTGGGGTGTTTTTAGGGCTTTCTTGTTTGTTGCTGATCTTTTTATGGAGTTTGAAAATCTTGGTTTCAATCACGTCTCTATAAAGCACCCTTAAAAAGGTTTGCGGGCAAGCCCACCCGCACCACACACGCCCAAGGCTAGTGGTGATGAAAAAAATCCCTATAAAAAGCAAAATAACCATAAAAGGCATGACTTGCAATTCTTCAGCGCTAAAGATCTTGCCTAAAAAATGCAGTTGCTTATGTTCAAAGGAGATCAAAAACAAATGCGCCCCATCAATGCGAACAAAGGGCGTGATTAATAACGCTAAAGAAATCAATAAAAACCCTATGTAACGCTTCAAGCGAAACGATTTTAAAAAATGGCTAGAAGTTTCAAGCATTCTCAATATCCTAAAATTTTTAAGCCACTATACCCTAACAACTTAACGCTTTCACTTAAAAAGCAACATGTTATAATGAACACTATTTTATTTGAAAGGGTATTTATGGAAAGCGTTTTAAATTTCCTGACCAATATCAATGTGATTTTCACCCTTTTGGGCTATTTGATTGGGGGGATTCCTTTTGGCTATGCGTTAATGAAAATCTTTTACGGCATGGATATTACTAAGATTGGATCGGGGGGCATTGGCGCAACAAATGTCTTGCGCGCTTTACAAAGTAAGGGCGTGAGCAACGCTAAACAAATGGCGCTATTAGTCTTAATCTTGGATCTATTCAAAGGCATGTTTGCGGTGTTTTTGAGCAAATTGTTTGGGTTGGATTATAGTTTGCAATGGATGGTTGCTATCGCTAGTATTTTAGGGCATTGTTATTCGCCTTTTTTGAGTTTCAATGGAGGCAAGGGCGTTTCTACGATCATGGGTTCTGTGGTGTTGCTCATTCCTATTGAAAGTCTTATCGGCTTGACGGTGTGGTTTTTTGTGGGTAAGGTGCTTAAAATCTCTTCACTCGCTAGCATTCTAGGGGTAGGCACAGCGACTGTTCTTATCTTTTTTGTGCCTTATATGCATATCCCAGATAGCGTCAATATCCTTAAAGAAGTCGGCACGCAAACGCCGATGGTATTGATTTTTATTTTTACCCTTATCAAGCATGCGGGTAATATTTTCAATTTATTAGCCGGTAAGGAAAAGAAAGTCTTATGAAAACTAAACAAGGCGTTCATGTCCATAACTTGGTGTTTGAAACGATTTTGGGGATTTTAGAGTTTGAACGCTTAAAACCCCAAAAAATAAGCGTGGATTTGGATCTTTTCTACACGGAATTACCCAATAAGGCTTATTTAGACTACATGGAAATCCAAGAGCTTATCCAAAAGATGATGCAAGAAAAACAATACTTACTCATTGAAGACGCCCTAAAAGATCTAAGCCAAATTTTAAAAACGCGCTATAGTGGAATCTCTGAGCTTTATTTGAAAATCAGCAAGTTAGAAATTTCTCCCAATTCTCAAGTGGGAGCGAGCGTGAAAATTTGCTATGAAACCGATCTTTAGCCTCTTTTTCCTCCTTATGGTTTTAAAAGCACACCCCATAAACCCTTTATTAGAGCCGTTATATTTCCCCAGTTACGCGCAATTTTTAAATTTAGAACCTCATTTTGTCATTAAAAAAAAGCGCGCTTATAGACCCTTTCAATGGGGGAATACCATTATCATCAAACGCCATGATTTAGAAGAACGCCAGAGCAACCAGCCAAGCGATATTTTCCGCCAAAACGCTGAAATCAATGTGTCTTCTCAAACTTTTTTAAGAGGAATGAGCAGTGCTTATTCACGAATAGTGATCGATTCAGTTGCTCAGTAAAATGCTAAAACTTTTTTTAATCATATTTTTCTTGGTATTTTCTTAATCCTAAAACAAATTTAAGGTATTATTAAATAGAATAATGTAATAATAACCTTAGGTTCAAAACTTGACTAAATTTTTAGAAAAAAGTAAATAAAAAGGCTAAAAGAAATGCTTAGAAATCAATTTCGTATCGTGTTTGTCTCTTGTATTGTCGCTAGCAATTTGCAAGCTCAAGAAACAACCCACACTTTGGGTAAGGTAACCACTAAGGGTGAAAGGACTTTTGAATACAACAATAAAATGTATATTAACAGGAAAGAACTCCAGCAACGCCAAAGCAACCAAATCCGTGATATTTTTAGGACTAGAGCGGATGTGAATGTGGCTAGTGGGGGCTTAATGGCGCAAAAAATCTATGTCAGGGGGATTGAGAGCCGTCTTTTAAGGGTAACAATAGATGGCGTCGCCCAAAATGGTAACATTTTCCACCATGACGCTAACACCGTGATCGATCCTAACATGATTAAAGAAGTGGAAGTGATTAAAGGGGCGGCAAACGCTTCAGCAGGTCCAGGCGCGGTGGCGGGTAAATTGTCTTTCACCACGATTGACGCTAACGACTTTTTAAGAAAGAACCAAACTTATGGTGCTAAAGCGGAAGCGGGCTTTTACACTAACTTTGGATACCGCATGAACGCCACTGCAGCCTATCGCGGTAAAAATTGGGACATCCTAGCCTATTACAACCATCAAAATATTTTTTATTACAGAGACGGGAACAACGCTTTTAGGAATCTCTTCCACCCTAACTACGATTTACAAGACCCGAGCAATAGCGACATTGGCATAGGGACTCCAAGCGAAGTCAATAGCGTTTTAGGTAAAGTCAATGGCTATATCAACGACACGGATACCATCAGCTTAAGCTACAACATGACAAGGGAGAATTCCACCAGGCTTTTACGCCCTAACACCACTTCAGCCCTCTCCAAAGCCAACGACCCAGGAAGCCAGCCAGCGCCTTTTGTGATTGACTTTGGGAAAGAATTAGCCCATACGATCAACTTCAACCACAATTTGAGTCTGAAATACAAGCATGATGGAGGCACTAGTTTTAGTCAGCCGCGCGTTGAATCTACTGCCTTTTTAGGGGTAAGGGGGGGCGATTATAACCCCGTGGTGAATCCTTTCGCTTACAATTCTAACGAGCCGGCTAACCCGGATTACATCCCTGAAGTTAAAGATTGGTGTAACAACCCGGACAATATCAGCCAGTGCACGCAAGGAGCTATCAGACCCTCTGATGGAGGCTATCAAATAGGCTATGGGCAGCCGGGCGCTATCAACTGGCAAGGCGCTTCTGCAATTTCCACAGGATCTAATATTTATCATGGGCTTGTCCCTAAAAATCCTGATTATGACATGACCCCCCCTAACGCTCAAAACCCTAGCGCAAACGATTGGACTTTAGGGAATGCGGACGCTGAGGGGACTTTAGCCAGAAGGATTTTCTTAATCAACTCGGGCGTTAATGTTAAAGTCACCCACCCCATTAGCGAAGATTACGGGAATGTGTTTGAATACGGCATGATCTATCAAAACCTGAGCGTTTTTTCTGGATTGGATAAAGGCAAAAACGGCTATTATAAAAACAACATTGATCCTAACGACCCTAATGGGCCGGGCTTGCCTTACCGCCATTACTACACCGATCAAAGCTCTCAATACCCCCAAAATCTCAACGCCCCTAACCCGCTCTATCGTAACATGCCCCAAAATTCGCATGCGATCGGGAATATCATCGGTGGGTTTATGCAAGCGAACTACAATATTTTAAGCAATGTGATCGTGGGTGCGGGAACTCGTTATGATATTTACACCTTGCTAGACAAAAACGGCCGCACGCATGTAACTTCTGGTTTTTCGCCTTCTGCAACCGTGCTTTATAACCCCATTGAAAGCATTGGCTTGAAAGTGAGTTATGCGTATGTGACTAAGGGGGCTTTGCCTGGCGATGGCGTTTTGATGCGTGATCCCACGGTGATTTATCAAAGGAATTTGCGCCCTGCGATCGGTCAAAATGTGGAATTCAATGTGGATTACAACAGCAAGTATTTCAATGTGCGCGGGGCAGCGTTCTATCAAGTCATCAATAACTTCATCAACAGCTACGGGCAAGACACTTCTAAAAATGGTGGGGGTAACGCGACCGCAAAAAACATGTCAGGGAATTTACCCGAAACCATTAATATTTATGGTTATGAAGTTTCAGGGAATGTGCAATATAAAAATTTCGTAGGGACTTTCTCAGTGGCTCGCTCTTGGCCGACAGCTAGGGGGCATTTATTAGCCGATACTTACGCTTTAGCTGCCACGACTGGGAATGTGTTTATCCTAAAAGCCGATTACAATATCCACAAATGGGGGCTTACTTTAACTTGGCTCTCACGCTTTGTAACCAACATGTTCTATGAAGGCTATTCTATCTACTACCCTCAATACGGCTTGATGAAAATCCATAAGCCTGGGTATGGCGTGCATAATGTCTTTATCAACTGGACTCCTACTTCTAAAAAATGGCAGGGTTTAAGGATTTCAGCCGTGTTTAATAACATCTTAAACAAGCAATATGTCAGCCAGGCTTCCGTGTGGCAAGCGAGCGCGGACGCTCCAGCGAGCGATATGATCCCTAAAAATAAACGCATGGCGCTCCCAGCCCCTGGATTTAATGCGCGTTTTGAGGTATCCTATCAGTTCTAAAATGAAAGAAATCTTAGGATTTCTTTTTGAATTTTAAACATGGGAACAAACATGAAAAAGCCCTATAGA
The DNA here is from genome assembly GCF_014497725.1 of Helicobacter pylori. Taxonomy (GTDB): domain Bacteria; phylum Campylobacterota; class Campylobacteria; order Campylobacterales; family Helicobacteraceae; genus Helicobacter; species Helicobacter pylori_DE. Next base: position 76,201 of record NZ_JACTGF010000001.1, read on the forward strand.
AACCGCCAAACTCTATGGAAAAAGTTCCGCTCGCTCAACAAACTCATTAAGACGCTCTTAAGGATTTTAAAAAAGTAGTTTTATCAAAAATTTAGCGGGTTTAGTTTAAAATAACGCTTTATTTTAGCTCTCAAAAAAGGAATCAAACGCTTTCATCATGGCTAACATCACGACTAAAGAAACGCCCGAAATAACCCCGGATCTTTTGAAAAGCCCTTATCAAAAAATCATCAACGCGAGCGTAAGCGTTTTTGATGAAAACCATGGGCGATCGTTTTTTAGCCCGCAATTTTATGAAAAAATTGAACCTTATTTAAAAGAAGTTTTAACCCAACCTATTGATTTAGAATGCGATCTCAACACCGCTAAAAAAAAGAACCGCTTAACCCCTTTAAAACAGCTTTTTAAGGCGTGCTTTAACGCTGAAGAAATTTTGATCGTGAATAACAACACCAGCGCGGTATTCCTCATCGCTAACGCTTTAGTGCAAGAAAAAGAAATCATTGTTTCTTATGGCGAATTAGTGGGGGGGGATTTTAACCTTAAAGATATTTTATTGAGTAGTGGGGCTAGGCTGCATTTAGTGGGGAATATTAATCGCGCTTATTTAAGGGATTACCGCTTAGCCTTGAATGAAAACAGCAAAATGCTCTTTAAAACCCACAACCCCACTTTCAAAAAAGACACGCCCTTTAAAGATTTGCAAGCCCTGGCTAAAGAGCATGATTTGATTGATTATTACAATTTAGGGGATGTGGATTTGTTGGATAAAACGGCTTTAGAAGAGGTTTTAGCTCTAAAACCATCGCTTTTAAGCTTTAGTGCGGATAAGTGCTTTAACAGCACGCAAGCCGGCATTATTATGGGGCAAAAAGAATGGGTTGGAATATTAAAAAACCACCCCCTTTATAGAACTTTGAGGGTGGATAAAATCACGCTCACCTTGCTTTTTTGCAGCCTAAAAGCATGGGTCAATCATCAAGAAGAAATCACAATCCATGCGCTACTGAACCAAACTAAAGACGCCTTATTGCAAAAAGCCTTGAAACTCTACGCCCTTTTAAAGCCTTTAGAATTGAATGTGAGCATAGCCTCTAGCTTTTCTAAAATAGGGGATTTGCCCAATAGAGAATTGGAATCCTTTTGCGTGAAAGTCCAGCCCAAAAACACCCAGAATTTAGATTGCGAGAAACTTTATTTAAGGCTTTTTCAAAAAGGCGTTATTACAAGAATTTCATGCGCATTTGTGTGCTTTGAAGTCTTTAGCTTGAATGAAAAAGATTTGGAAAAAATCGCTCTGGTTTTAAAAGAAATCCTCAACAAGGCTTAAAAATTCGCTATAATAAAATCTCTTTCAAAAACGCCATCTCCCCCATAAAATGACAGAGAATGATAGAACATCAATTTAAAGGAACTCAAGAATGGAAAAAATCAGCGATCTTATAGAATGCATTGCGTATGAAAAAAATTTGCCTAAAGAGATGATTTCAAAAGTGATTCAAGGCTGTTTGTTAAAAATGGCGCAAAACGAGTTAGACCCCCTAGCGTGCTACTTGGTGGTTGAAGAAAACAAGCAGCTCCAGCTTATCCAGTTGGTGGAAGTTTTAGAAGATGATGATGAAAGGTTGATTAACGATCCTTCTAAATACATCAGCCTGTCTAAAGCCAAAGAAATGGATCCAAGCGTTAAAATTAAAGACGAATTGTCTTACAGCTTGAGTTTGGAGAGTATGAAGCAAGGAGCGATCAACCGCCTTTTTAAAGATTTGCAATACCAGTTAGAAAAAGCGTTAGAAGACAGCCACTTTGAAGCGTTTCAAAAGCGTCTTAACAGCGTTTTAATGGGGCAAGTGATTTTAGTGGATCACAATCAAAACACCTTTATTGAGATTGAGCAGCAATTTCAGGGCGTTCTTTCCATGCGCCATCGCATCAAGGGCGAGAGTTTTAAAATAGGCGATAGCATCAAGGCGGTTTTAACGCAAGTCAAACGCACGAAAAAAGGCTTATTGTTAGAGCTGAGCCGCACCACCCCTAAAATGCTTGAAGCCTTGTTGGAATTAGAAGTCCCTGAAATTAAAGATAAAGAAATTGAAATCATCCATTGCGTGCGAATCCCAGGTAACAGAGCGAAAGTGAGCTTTTTTTCCCATAACGCTAGGATTGATCCCATAGGCGCGGCGGTGGGGGTTAAGGGCGTGCGCATTAATGCGATCAGTAACGAATTGAATAAAGAAAACATTGATTGCATAGAGTATTCTAATGTGCCTGAAATTTATATCACTCTCGCGCTCGCTCCAGCCAAAATTTTAAGCGTTGAAATTAAAAAAATCCCCATAGAAGAATTGAATGCTGAAGAAAAAGAATCCGTTCAAGAGCGTTTCATTGTCAATAACCATTTGCAAAAGGCTAAAGTGCGTTTATTGGACATTGAAAAATCTAAGGCTATCGGTAAAGGCGGGGTGAATGTGTGCTTAGCGTCCATGCTTACAGGCTATCACATAGAGTTTGAAACCATTCCTAGCGTGAAAGAAAACGCAGAAAATGAAAGCGAAAAAGAAACGCCAAAAGTGGGGGTAGAAGCTTTAGAGTCTTTGTTTAAGAATTGAAATGATTTCTGTGAAACTTATTGAGTCCTTAATCAAAAGGGCTTTAAGAAAATACTATGCAAGATTTAAAACATTTTAAAAATGATATTACGCTCATTCTATCTAAAGAAAGATTAGATGCTTATGACAGCCTAGAGCAATATAAAGAAAATTTAAAACTCATTGCTTTTATCACGCCTAAAATCTCTAACTTAGAAATTTATTTACGCAACGCTTTAGACTATTGCTTGACTCAAATGAAAGGGAGCGAATAGGTGTTTAATGAAAATTCTTTAACAGATTTAATTAACGATCAAAAAGAAAAGAAAAAAGAAATCACGCATTCTTTAATCTTATCTAAAATGTCTTTAGGGGCAGTGATTAGGCTTATTTTTTGTTATAAGTTAGAGGGGGTTGTGCTAGATTTGAGAGCGTATCGTTTGAGAGCTTATTATCACGAAAATAAAGATACCTTGCTTATTAAAAGCAAAAAACGCCTTCTTTACAATTATATTAAAGCCCATATAGCGTTAAACTTGCTATGGACGATTAGAAATCGCGCGTATCATTGGGAAAATTTACTCAAAATCCAACCGAACAACCGCCCACGAATAGCCACACCATTCAATGGAAAAACAGAAAACATTCCAATGGACAGAATTTTAGTGATTGGTATTGAACCTAACAAAATCACTCTATTTTTAGATGATTTGATTAAAAGCATTGAGAATAAAGATTTTGAAGACTTAAGTAGTTTGTAAAAAAGTGGGCTACTGAAGCCCTTATAATGTAGAAGCATTATAACCCAAAAATCAAAATAAATCAAATTTCTTAAAAACCTAATCGCTTTTTTCATCTTTTAACAATCCTTTTAGCACAAGAGCCATTTTTTATAACCAAAATAAGTCTTTTTTCCACTATATAGATTTAAAAGCAATTTTATGGTATTTTTTAGTTTTTAAGGCGTTTGCTTTAAACATCACGATCCCTACTATTTATGGTTTTAGTCCAAAGCCATGCGTTAGAAAAAGCTTTTTAATCTTTAAATCACACTTGATTGTTTTTGCTTGTTTTAAGGGTTAGGATAAAATAACGCTAACCCCCTAGTTTTTTGCTAGAGATTAGGGGGTAAATCACCTTCAAAGGATTACTATGTCCAAAAAACATGGTAAAAAGCCTTTGGTTGTATTATACTTAAAAATACCTTTTTTTTTAAGTATAGGGTTAAAATCGTTGTTAAAAAAACCCATTAAAACTAAAGGTTTCCCCTATTTAAGGGGTTTCCTTTAAGGTGAATCGTTTTTATTTCTTGTGAAGTTTTTTAATATGATTTTAAATTAGTGATTTGTAGCTTTTATAAAAATCGTTTTTGTGAGATTAGGATAAAATAACGCTCACCCCCTAGTTTTTCGCTAGAGATTAGGGGGTAAAGTTTGTCTAGGAGACTTCTATGAGAAAAAATCATAGTAAATACTCTTGGGAGACATTATACCTAAAAATCAGTTTTTTAGGGTTTTGTTTGGAATTAAAAATCAAACGATAGTTTTTCAAGAGTCCCCCTTTTTTAAAGGGGGGTGTTTCTTAGACAAAGAACAAGCGTTTTTTATTCACTGCCCGTTTTCAATGGTTTTGATTTCTTCATCGGTGAGGTTGTAGAGCTGATAGACTAAGGCGTCAATTTCTTTTTCTAACTTTTGAGTGTTGGCTTTGGGGTCTTTTGCTTTTGATTGTAGGATTTTATCCACTAAAGCGATGATTTTATCGGCTGTAGGCTTGTTTGATTTGGTGATTTGTGGAATGGGTAGCCGTTCTATAAAAGCCTTTTTATAGCGATAGCCGCTCTCGCCTAGTCCTCCGCCAGCATAGAAAGTTTTGAAAGCAAAAGTGATCAATTTAGAATGTAACATTCCTAAAAGATAGCGCAAATGCTCTCCTGTGAGAATGAAGCTCGTGGCTTCTGCATAAAAAACCCCTAATTCACACTCTCCATTATCCAAATAAAATCGTGGCTCTTGCACGATCTCGCCATACACAATTTTCTCTTTTTCAAAATCTTGATAATAGCTTGCCGCCCATCTTTGCAAGCAATACCATTCATATCTCTTTCCGGTTTCATCTTTATTGCGTTTTAAAAGTTCATCTTTATGTGAAAGCAAATGAGCATAGATAATAGGATAATGGATAGAAAAATCTTTTTCATTTTGTTCCATGTCTTTTGGACTACCGGTGTTTGGAAAATGCCAAGGTATAAAAATAACCCACTCCCCCGCCCACTCATAAGAATACCTTTTAATGTCTTTCCCTCTTAAAATAGGCTTGATGAGCGTTTCTGTGCGCTTTCTTTCTTCTTGCGTCTTGCAAGCGTTCAATATCTCTTCTCTTTTTTCAGTGGTAATGATAAAGGCTTCGTTAGCGCCGGTTTTTATCCCGTAATTGATTTGAATATCCCAATCTTTAAGCGGGGTGCCAACGCTCTCTATTTTATCCCTTAAATCTAAAAGCGTGGCGTTAGCAAAAATAAAGCTTTCTGTTGAAAGCACGTTTTGCCTCATGGGCAAAGGGCGAGCGCTTTTCAAATCGTTTTTATCGTTTGGGGTGGGTTCGTAATAATTAAAGAGGCTTTCTTTAGGGGGCTCTTGTTTGATGAAACTCATAATACTGGTATCCACGGTGGCGCTCTCAAAGACTTTTAAGGCGTTTAATTCCATGTAGCTAACAATGGTGGTTTTTTTGAGCAGCAATTCTCTTAATTTAGCGCCGTATTTGGCTCGCGCGTATTTGTTGGAAGTGATGAAAGCGTTAAACCCCTTTTCTTTTAAAAGGTGGTAAGATAGGGCAAAAAAGTAGGTGTAAATGTCAGCGGTGCTGTTGTAGAAATCTTGGTATTGCTTTTCTAATAAAGGCTTTATATCTTTGATTTGTTCTTGGCGGATGTAAGGCGGGTTGCCTATGATGCAATCAAAACCTAAAAAATCCCCCTCATCGTCTAAAACTTCAGGGAATTCAAAGCGCCATTCAAGAGCGTTAGCGTAGCGTTCGTTTTCATCTTGTAAATCCTTATAAGATGTTAGGACATAACGGTTAAAATGTTCTAGCCCCACTACTTTATCCGTTTTGTCCAGTTTGGGGTAGGGTGTATAATCATGAAAAAGACCTTCATGCGCCATTTTCTTTTCTAATGCTAGGGCTTCCAATTCTAAGCCGTTATCGTTTGCCTCCTCTAAGATACTCTTGCCATAGAGTTCTAAATGTTCTTTTAAAAATTTTTTAAATTTTAATTCTTTTTGAGGGGGTTCTAAAGTGAGTTTAAAAGCTTCTTTAATTTTCTCTATCCTATCATTGAGAGCCTTTTTAAAATCTTTGTTAGGGTTTTGTGCTAATTCTTGATAAAGGCGTTCTTTAGCGTATTTTCTAACAGCGTTAGAGTCTTTTATGGGGCGCGTTATACTTTCTAAGATTTTAGGGTCTTTGTAGATTTTAACGAGTTCTTTATATTCAGCGATGTAGTATTCTAGGTTTTTATTTTTTTCGGTTTTTAATAAGGCTTTATCTTTGAGGGCAAACCTAGAAATGAGCGAATTAGTGCACTTGATGTTAATGTCAATGTTGGGGAGGGTTTCAAGATTGTTGGTGTTCTTACCCTCTTCAAAAATATAATAGCTGTATTTTAAAAGCTCTATCCATAGCCTGAGCTTGGTGATTTCGCATGAATTGGGGTTAATATCCACGCCAAAAAGGCAGTTTTCAATGATGTCTTTTTTAAGCTCAAAAAGTTCTTTTTGGATTTGGTGGTGGGGGTCGTTTTCGCTATGCGGTATGGTGTAGTTAAAGACTTTATCCTCTGGCGTGTGAATGATGATTTCATCGTTTTCTAATGTGAGAGAATGGCGATACAAGGAAGCAATAAGCCCTAGCTTGTAAGCGATCAACACCATTTCATTGAGTGCAGAGACTAGAAAATGCCCGCTCCCCACCGCCGGATCGCAAATGCGTAAGGTTAAAAGCGTGTTTAGGTATTCTTTAGCTTTTTGATTTGAAAAATTTCTGTCTATTTTTCCTCGCAACGCTTCTAGATTTTCGCAGTCCCACTGATAAGTGGCGTTGAATTTATCCAACACGATGGGCGTGATACTCTCTTTACACATGTAGCTTGTAATAAAGCTTGGGGTATAAAAGCTCCCCTCTTTATAGCCGTTGAGTTTTTCAAAAACAAGCCCTAAAACGCTAGGGTTAATCAAACGGCTTTCGCTGGTATTGGTGTTATCTTTAATGTCTTTAGGGGTGGTGGTGAAATCATAAAGGCGCAAAAATTCAAAAAGGTATTTTAGCAAGGGTAAATCTTTTTTTTCTTTTTGGTAATTTTCATGTTTTTTGAGAACGGATTTAGGATAAATCTCTAAAGAATAGTTATCAAGCCATTTGATTTCATGCCCCTTTAATTCCAAAGGCGTTTGATCAAACAAACTGGAATTCAAATAAGGGATTTTTTCTAAAATCTTGTTTTCTTTAATGGCTGGGAGGCGCTCGCTGTTTTTCTTGGCTAGGACTTCAAAAAAGAGGGTGTTTAGGGCGTTGAAATCTTTAAAGTTTTCTGTGGTTAAGAAAGATTTTTCAAAATGCTTGAAAGAAATCAAAAGGCTTTCTAAAAGCCGTAAAAACAAAATGCGGTTATTCCAAGCGATGAGTAACGCCATGACTTCTTCATCATCTAAATTTTTGTATTGCTCTTTTAGGGCATAACTTAGGGAGTTTTGGGTGCGGCTGGGCTTGATTAAAATTTTCCCTTTGTCATTTTGCTCTTCTAACCCTAAAATATAGAGCAATTCTTCATAAAAATCTTTGTTAAGCGTGTTAGCGTCAAGGGTTTTCTTTTGTTTTAAAAGGACTTCTTGGCTTAAAACTTGATAAATCAAAGGAAATTCTTTAAAATCATCGCTCAAATTAAAGTGAGTGTAGCGGAGTTCGCCTTCAAAATCCTTTTTTAAATATTCCTCTAAATCGCTGTAGAATTTTTTGGTGCTAGAGTCTGTGCCTTCTTTTTTAGTGCAATCTTTATGGAGTTTTTTGATGCGTTTATCGTCTTTTAAAAAGAGCAAATCCTTACAATCAAAGAGGAAAAATTCATGCGCGTTGCAAATAATGGCGTGTTTTAGGGAGTTGTTGTTTTCTATCTCTTTTAAAAAATAAAAAACCATTTGACAAAAGGCTTTACTGAGCGGGTTTTCTCTGTCTTTGGGGAATTCGTTCCTATTGTTTAGGGCTTTGGCTTCAATAAGCACCCAAGCTTCTTTATCCACATAGATCGCGCTATCCACTTTTTTATTAGTATTGCAGTCATAGTCATAGGTATTTTTTAAAAACTTATTGATTTCATTTTTTTGAAATTCTTCATCACCTTCTCTTTTTGCGTTGTCTAATAAGCTGTTTATTTCTTTTTCAAAATTTTCTATAATTTCTTTTTTGGGTTCTTGGGGATTGTATTTTTTAATAAAATCTTTGAGCGGGATGCGAGCGAACTCAATCATAAAACGCCTTTGAAATGGGATAAAAACGATTATAACAAAAGCACCATGAATTTTAAATAAAACGCTTTTCTTTAAAATTGTTCCATGTGAAACATTAAAGTAACTCTAATCTTTACGATTTAAGACTTCATTGATCAACGCGCTTAATTGATCATCATTCAGCTTGGTTTTGTATTCAATATTCACGCCTTGCTTTTTTAAAGCTTCAAAAAATTTCTTAGCGGTTGAAATTTTGCGCTTTTCTTCATCGCGCAATTCGTTTTCATGTTCAACCCCCTTAGTTTCTACCACTAACAACACTTTTTTATCGTTGTTTTCAACCACATACCCAAAATCAGGGCTATAAGTTTGATTTAACCCTACCGGGATTTTAACCCTAGGGAGCTTGCCAAAAACAATGATTTTAGTGTCGTTAGATTCTTCAATCGTGTCTTTTTCAATCCCGCTATCCACTTGCATGAAATTTTCATACAGGCATTTTTCTCGCGTGCTTGAATTTTTAATTTCATATTTATCCGCCCCCAAACTCCCGTCTAAAAACTCTCTAATTTCTCCTTTTTCATCATAAAACGCATCGTTTTTTCTGTTTTTAATCGTCGTTTCGCGCATTTGATAGGAGATTTTATCTTTAATATTTTGATAAATGATTTCCAAAAACAGCTCTTCTAACCGCCTTAAGCCCTCTTGTTCGTTTTTCTTAATTAGATCAAATTTGTTTTCATCAATGTTTTCCAACACTTTAGCCACGCTTTTAAAACTCAATTTCACCTTATTAGACAAGGCACTGATAAATTCATGCAAGCTCCACACGCATGCGCTTTCTCGCTCAAAAATCTCTGTTGTGGCGTTATTTCCCATCGTTTCTACTTTTTTATGCGTCGTAACCGAAACGCTTTTTGAACTGACCTTAAAAGAAGAATCGATCTTTTTAACAATCTCATCAATCAAGCTCTCGCTATCAATGGCATAAGCGATCCGGGCTTGATGATTCAAACTTTCCCATAAGGTTTCAAATTTTTTAAAATTTTCTTTATTGATTTTGATTTTTTCAGTTTTTCGCTCGTTTTTGTTCCTCACTCTATAATTACCAATCAAGCGATCTTTTAAAAAATCTTTTAATTTTTCAAAATCTAGGTATTTTTCATCTTTTAATCTTTCTAGTTCCGGCTCTTTTTCTAAAAATTCGCTTTGGTTGAGAGTGAGTTTAAAGTTTTCATCATCTGTTTTTTCTCCAAAACCCAAACTCTCTAATGTTTCAAACAAAACCCCGTAATACCCTTTTTTAACAACGCCGCTTTTTTCTAACTCTTCTGCGCTAAATGTTTGTTTAATCAAGCTATGTTCGCTTATCTCTTGCTGGATCGCTCCCACAAAATCCCCCTCAACTTGCGGCACGATCACCACCAATTCATTGACAAAATCAAAATCAGCATGCTCTTTAGTGATGCGCTCACCCTTATCATTCACAGCAAGCCTTAGCCCCCTACCGATTTGTTGCAATTTAGTGATATTGGAATGGCTAGGGGCTAATTTGCAAATCGTCATCACATTAGGGTTATCCCACCCCTCTTGCAACGCCCATTGCGAAAAAATAAACCTGAGATCGGAATCAAAACTCAGCAATTTTTCTTTTTCTTTTAAAATGAGTGCGATCACTTGGGCTTCGTCGCTCTCTTTCTTGCTTTTAGCAAAATACCCTCCATGCACTTTGTAAATAGCGTCTTTGGTACGCTCTAAATACGCTCTATAATTTTCATCTAAAGGCTTTTTTAAGACTTCTTCAAGCTCTTGTTGGTAAAGTTTTTCAAATAAAAGGGCTAATTTAGCCGGCTTTTCATTCTCGCTTAAATAGCTATTCACCCCGCTAATAAACACCATGCACAAGGCTTTAATCCCCTTTTTAAAAAGCCCTTCTTCTCTTTCAAAATGGCTTTTTATCGCTTCTTTCAGCATCACTTCTTGCTCGCCCTCTAAAAGATGAGAAAAAGGCTCTTTTTGATCCAGCAACAAATTAAAGCCATTGAGAAAACGAATCTCAGTTTTAGTGATTTTTTCTACAATGTAATCTTCTAAAGCGCTGATTTGAGTTACCACCCCTAAATTATCATGCTCTTTGACTTTGACGCTTTGAGTTTTATTGTCTAAATCCGTGTAGTTGATTGCCGATTCATATTCGTTTTGTATTTTTTCAATCCCTTTAAGCTCTAAAAAACACTCATAACTCTCCCCCACAGACGCCACGCTAATGCTTTTCACTAGGGCGCAATCAAACGCTTTTTTGCTGTCTAGCGCGTAAATCAGATTATTGTAATCATCTTTAAAAGTCGCCCCAAACCTGAGCGTGATTAAAGCGTTTAATTGTTCCAAATATTTTTTTGTTTTATCGCCTAAAAATCGGTGCGGTTCGTCCATGATTACGATGGGGCGCATACTCGCTAAAGCTTGCATGTAGCTTTTTGCGCCATTGAATAGATTCGTATTTTCTAGGCATGATTTGTTGATAGTGTTTTTCTCTTTATTAAAAGCGGAAAAAGTCATCACCAACACACAGCATTTATGATTACTCGCTAAAATGAATCTTTCTGCATCTTCATAGCTTTCTAAATGCGTGTTAGCATACTCGCTTTTAAAAAATTCTCTGGTGATTTCAACACTCTTTAAAACCCCTAATTTAATGGCGTTGCTTGGCACTAAAACGATAAATTTTGACAAATGGTAGTTTTTGTGCAAGGCATAAACGCATTCCAAAAAGCAAAAGGTCTTCCCGGTGCCTGTTTCCATTAAAATATCGCAGTTTAACGACTTCTCAATCCCCACGCTTCCCTGGGTTATTTTTTGCTCGGATCGTAAATTCTCAATATTTTCTAATAAAACACCTTTGAGCGCCTCTGTTTCAAAAATAGGGTTAGCAATCCTTTGAGCGTCATTTTCTGGCTCCCTCAAATCAATCCCCTTAAACACCCCTAAAATTTGATTCAAGCATTTTTCTTGATAATCCAATCGTTTGAATTTGATTTTCACCTCTACCCCCTAATCTTTAAATCGCCGCTCTCTAATTTCAAATCAAACAAATTACTGCCCAATTCCAAGCACAGCCTATCATTACTGATAGCGGGCATATACATGCTGATTTTTTCCACCCCTTTATCTTTCAAGTTTTCTAAAATCTCACTCATTTCTATATCCCCCACAATGAAAGCCGTATTTAAAGCCAGATACAAGGCGTTTTCAATCAAGCAAATTATAGGGGTAGTAAGCTCCAAACCCTCGCAACCTAAAAGCTTGATTAAAATCGTTTGAGTTTCCTTTTTTTTTGGGTTGGAATAAGCGAGTAAATCCTTTTGATTGGCTTCATTGAGATTTTTATCGTTCGTTTCATCATCAATGATTTCAAACGCTTGAAACCCCACATCTAAATTGGGGCAAGCTTCTTTGATTTTAGCCCCCGCTCTTTTAATCCTTTCTTGGGTGATGTCAAAAATGCTCGGAGAGGTGGAATTTAAGGTGTTCAAACAAAAATCATAAGCGCTTTTGTTTTTCTTGGGATCAATTTTTTCATCTAATTGGACGAGAATGAAACGCCTTTCTTTAAATGCGGCGTTCAAGCCATTAAATAAACCCCCCCCCCCTCACTTAATTTTTGATAATCGCTCTTATTACTCTCTAACACCGCATGCGCGGTCGTCCCGCTCCCGGCGAAAAAATCTAAGATGAGATCGCCCTCGTTGGTAGCGATTTCAATAATTCTATTAAGAAAATCTAAGGGTTTGGGATTAGAAAAAATAGCATTTTTTTCAAAAAGATTTTTAATCTCAATACTACCTTTTTTATTGCCTTCAATATCTACCCATAAATCAGAAACAGCCTTAGTTCGCCCTTTTAAATAATACTTTACATAAGGCTTATACTTTGAACTATATTTTTCTAAATCTATCTCTTTATATTCATGTGTAGAATAATCTAAATCGTTCTTTATCTCATCATTTTCTATAAAATCATCACTTTCCAATACATCAACTACGCTTTCATCTGTTTTCCATACTATCAGATTTTCTTTTTCCCATTTTTTGTAAGTTGAATACCCTACTCTCCAACAGCTTAGATAAGTATTCTTTGGTCCTAATGGAAATACCCTACTACCATTTGGTGCAGTGATAGGATAGAACATTTTTTCTCTATCTTCTTTTTTATCATTATTACCCGTTTTTCGCAATTGTAAGAGTGCATATTTCCCTTTTCCATCATTATCATCGTATTTAAAGCGTTTTATATCTTTATCATTTAATGAAATACCTTGTAAATTAAACTTTTCTTTATTTTTTGCATAACACAAACACATATCATATGAGCAACCAAACCGATTTGAGTCTTGACCTGTTGAAGTCCCAGTAGCACGAACAATTTGCCCTATAAAATTCCCCTCTCCAAAAATCTCATCGCATAAAAGTTTGAGTTGGGCGGCTTCGTTATCGTCAATACTAATGAAAATCACGCCGTCTTGTTTGAGCAAATCTTTAGCGAGTAACAATCTAGGATACATGAAACTAAGCCACCCGCTATGGCATTTTGACCCAAAAAGATTCTTGATATAATCCAGCTTTTCTTTAGAATAATCCAATGTTTTTAAAATCTCTTCATTGGATTGCGAGAAATCATCGCCATAGATAAAATTCTCATTTTTAGTGTTGTAAGGCGGATCAATGTAAATCATTTTGATTTTTTCACTATAACCTTGTCTTAAGATTTTGAGAGCGTCTAAATTATCGCCCTTGATGAGAATGTGCTTGCTCGTGGATTCATTTAAGGGCTTTAAAATCTTATGATTTTTCTTAAAAGCTTGATTCAAGGCGATTTTCTTACCCACAAAATCCAACCCATAGCCCTCTTCTTTTATCTCGCTAAAATCCCCGAGTAACGCTTTTAATCTTTTTATATCCAGCGTGAGTTGGTTGTCATTTTCTATACTCAAGCAACCGGGAAAATAACGATTGAAAACCTCTAAATTTTTTTCATTAACGCTTTTTTCTTCACTAATTTCTTTATTTTGCATTGCTATCCTTTATTTTAAATGATTTAAATTACCCAATTCCGCCTTAATTTTCAATTTTCAATTTTCAAATGTTCCATGTGAAACGCTAGCGTTTTTTAAAAAATCTTGTTTCACTTCAGCGATAATGTTTTCATCTTTGGCTAAGTCAATGTATTCAAAACTATTCCCGCTCTGCTCCCCACCTTGGAGTAAATCCCCGCTTTTTCTGTATTCTAAATCCAATTCAGCGATTTTAAAGCCGTCCAATTCGTCAGCAAACTTTTCTAATCGTTCGTTTTCTTCTTGAATCGTGCATAAAAAACAATAGCCTTTCAAGCCGTTACGAGACACACGCCCCCTTAACTGGTGCAAAGTCGCTAAGCCTAACCTTTCGGGCGCTAAAATCACCATCACGCTCAATCGTGGTAAAGAAATGCCCACCTCAATGAGCGTGGTCGCTAAAAGAATGCTCCCGGACTCTCTAAATTCTTCAATCACTTCTTCTTTATTTTTATCCTGCCCTGAAGTGGTATAAACCTTTTTAAAGCGTTTTTGCCAAAAACTTGCCCCCTCACTGAGCGATAAATACGGGATTTTTTCGCTCTCATTCACCAGCGGATAAACGACAATGACTTGATGGTTTTTAGCGATTTCTTCGCTGATTTTTTCCATCACTATTTTAAAATCTCTTTTATGCAAAACCAAGGTTTCAATTTCTTTAGGATAAGGGATTTCTCTAATCATGGTCGTTTTCACAAACGCGCTTTTGGCTAAAGCCAGAGTGCGAGGAATGGGGGTAGCGGAAAATTGCAAGGAATGGGGTTTATTACCCTTACTGCTTGCCATTTTTTCTAATTGGTAGCGCTGTTTTGTGCCAAATCGGTGCTGCTCATCAGTGATTACTAGTGCGAATTCATCTAAATCGCGCTTGTCAAACAACAACGCTTGCGTGCCTATAACCACATGCGTGATTGTTTCAAACAAATGATTGGATCGCTTTTTATGGCTCCCGCCGAGCAGTAATTCCACTTCAAAATAAGGGGGTAAAAATTTTAAGGCTTCGTTATAAAGCTGTTTAGCGAGAATGGAAGTGGGCGCCATTAAAAGGGTTTTATTAGGGTAGGCTAATACCATGCTCGCTAAAATCACCATCGTTTTCCCGCACCCCACATCGCCTATAATCAAACGCTTGCACGCTATGGGGCTAGTGAGATCGTTTTGGATTTCTTTAATGGCGTTTTGTTGGTCGCGCGTGAGTTTAAAGGGTAAAGAAGCGATAAACGCTTTCAAGCGGTCGCTGTTATTAGGGCATGCGATTTTAGCGTTGAATTGCAATTTTTTGCGCTCTAAATTTTTCATATAAAAAAGCATTTCAATGTATTTTAATGCATTTAAATGTTGTGAAGGGAAATTTTTATTCGTTTCAAAATCCTTGACAAAATGCGGCGTGGGGAAAAAGATTTCTAACAATAAATGCGCGATATTCTCTTTAACGCCTTCCTTTTTTAAATTTTCTAATGAAATGAGTTTTTGTAAATTTTCTTGTATTTTTTTATGATTTTTAACTTTTTTAAAAATTAAAGAAATTTTGCCAAATTCGGTAAGGATTTTAGGCGTGTTAATGATATAAGCTTGATTAAAAGAGCTTTGCTCTAATTTACCATAAATGAACAAACTCTCGCCGGTTTTAAACTGGTTGTGATGGAACGCGCTGTAATTGAAAAAAACAAGTTCTAAATTTTTGTAAAATCGTTTGGAATAGGCAAAAATCTTTAAAACTTTGGCGTAGTTTCTTTTATCTAAAATATCCACTTCTAAAACGCCGCTCAAGCCCAGTTCAAAATGTTTTAACAGATTTAAATCTTTATAGCCTTTGGGCGTATAAATAAGCATGGCTTCTAAGAGCGATTTCACATTCAATGTTTTTAATAAGTCATTTGTTTCTTGCAATTTGTTCTTACCCTAGCCAATCCTTAATCATTTTTATGATAAGATAGTCAAATTATACATTGACTTAAGGAAATTTAATTGATGAAATCTAAAATCACTCATTTTATCGCTATCTCTTTTGTTTTAAGCCTATTTAGTGCATGCAAAGACGAGCCTAAAAAATCGTCTCAATCGCACCAAAACAACACTAAAACCACTCAAAACAATCCAATCAATCAACCTAATAAGGATATAAAAAAAATTGAGCATGAAGAAGAAGATGAAAAAGTCACCAAAGAAGTGAATGATCTGATCAATAACGAAAATAAAATTGATGAAATCAATAATGAAGAAAACGCTGATCCTTCGCAAAAAAGAACGAATAACGTTTTGCAACGAGCCACTAACCACCAAGACAATCTCAGCTCCCCACTCAACAGGAAGTATTAAAGTGTGAAATTTTTTTCAAAGGATTTATTTAAAAAAGTAACCCCTTTATTTTTAAGCGTTTGTTTTTTAAGCCCTACCCTTACGCAAGCCAAAAGCCGTTTTTATGTGGCTTCTCAATACCAGGTAGGGAAAATGATCATGAAAAAATACAACGATCTCAAACGCACGATTGAAGGGGCGAGCTTTTCTTTAGGCTGGGAGATTAACCCCACTAATTACTGGTTTTATTCGCGCTATTACTTTTTTATGGATTATGGGAATGTCATTCTCAATAAAAGAACGGGCGCTCAAGCGAACATGTTCACTTATGGCTTTGGAGGGGATTTGATCGTGGAATACAATAAAAACCCCTTGTATGTATTTTCTCTTTTTTATGGCATGCAAGTTGCTGAAAACACATGGACTCTTTCCAAACACAGCGCGAATTTCATCATTGACGATTGGCGCAGCATTCAAGGGTTTTCGCTCAAAACTTCCAATTTTAGGATGCTAGGTTTAGTGGGGTTTAAATTCCAAACCGTGCTATTCCACCATGACGCTAGTATTGAAGTGGGGATCAAATGGCCTTTTGCTTTTGAATACGACTCACCCTTTGTAAGGCTTTTTTCCGTCTTTATTTCGCACACTTTCTACCTTTAAACTAATTCCAACCCCACCGGGCAATGATCGCTCCCTAAAATATCTTTATAGATTAAAGCGTCTTTTAAGCGCGTTTTTAAAGGATTAGAGCATAAAAAATAATCAATGCGCCAACCAATGTTTTTATCCCTTGCTTGTTGCATGTAACTCCACCAAGTATAAGCCTTTTCTTTGTTAGGGTAAAAATAACGGAAAGTGTCAATGAAACCGGCGTTCAAAAGCTCGCTGAATTTCCCTCTCTCTTCATCGCTAAAACCCGCATTTTTTCGGTTTGTTTTAGGGTTTTCTAAATCAATTTCATTGTGAGCCACATTCAAATCCCCGCACACAATGACTGGTTTTTTCAACTCTAAAGCTTTTAAAAATTTCTTAAATTCCACTTCCCAACTCATGCGATAACTGAGCCTGGATAGGGCTTGTTGGGAATTAGGGGTATAAACATTCACTAAATAAAACGACTCAAATTCGCAAGTTACCACGCGCCCCTCTTTGTCATGCTCTTCAATATTAATGCCATAGCTCACGCTTAAAGGCTCTTTTTTGGTGAAAGTTACCACCCCAGAATAGCCCTTTTTAATCGCGCAATTCCAAAAATCAAAATACCCTTTAAATTCAAAGGTGTTTTGTTCTTGCTGCATTTTAGATTCTTGAATGCAAAAAACATCCGCATCAACGCTATTAAAAAAATCCATAAAGCCCTTAGTCATGCAAGCTCTTAACCCGTTCACATTCCATGAAATCAATTTCATTTTAATCCTTGTTTAATTTTGAGTGAATTATATCTTTTTAGTCATTTTTTAAAAAATTAAGCTTTATTTTACCTTTTTTATGTAATAATTGTTTTTTGCTTGGCTTGATAGCTCAGTCGGTAGAGCAGAAGACTGAAAATCTTCGTGTCGGTGGTTCGATTCCGCCTCAAGCCACCATCTTAAACTTCATTGAATAAATAATTCCCTTTTTTGACACACACAACACGAGAGTTTTCAATACTCAAAGGCGTGCTTTTGGCTCGTGGTTGCTCTTCTATTTCTAAGGCCATGCACACCCCTTCTTTAAAGCGCACATGGTTTTTAACCCATTCTTTGTATTCGCTGCTCTCTTTGATTATATCGTTTAAATAATGCCCTTCATACACTTCCACAAATTCCATGAATTTTTCATTCAAATTCAATTCATTGCGCGTTATTTCGCTTTTTCGTGTGGAAGAATAAGCCAATTCGCTGGTTTCATAAAAAGTCGGCTCTACTTGATCGTCTTGTTTGGGGCGTTCATAAATGGCTTTCACTAATTGCGTGGTGATTTCATACTCGCTTTCCCATGCTTGTTTTAAAGGCTCTTCTATCAGATAGCATTGCCTAGTCGTGCCATCTTTTCTCGCTCTAGCCCTTTTGCATTTTTCTGTAGAGCTTCTGGCTTGAAGAATCGTAAAATTGTTTTTAGCTTCAAAAGTTTGAGGCTCTTCTAAAGGCTCTGTTTTATGAACAGAGATTTTAGTATAGGGGGTAATGATCTTACCGCTTTTATTTTCAGCGGTGCTGTAATCGCAAGGGGTAATGTCTGTTGTAACCTCTTTATCTTTATCAACGCGTTTTAAAATGCTTGGGCGATAGGCTTGCAAGTTTTCATCATCATAAACCCACTTCCCGCATGCGAATTCCTTAACATTAGGATCTCTAATGGCTTGTTTTTCCACATTATCCCTATTTTCGTTGCTTTCATTGTTTTCACTCGCATCAGCGTTAGGGGTGTTGTTAGGGAGCGTTTTTTCAGTGGGTGGCGTTATAAAGAGGTTGTTTTCTTGATCTTGTGAAGAATGCTTTAAAGGGGGATTAGCGTCGTTTGTTGGCGTTTTAACTTCGTTAGTGGGGCTTACTTTGCTAGGAGTTACTAAAGGCTGTAAAAGGCTGTTTTTAGAGTTTTTAGAGCCTAGTTTGGACTCTGGGTAAGAAAAGTTTTGAGGGGATTGTTGCGATGAATGGGGTTTGTTTTGTGGTTTTTGCATGGGCGCGTTTAAAGAAGGTATTGGGTTTGAGTGCGATTCTTTCAATTCCTTTGAAGAAAAAACGATTTGGGTGTTTCTGGGAATAGTAGGGCGGTTAGGGCTTAAGGTCGTTTCTAAAGAGAGTTTTTCATCAAGGGGTTGATAGACGATTGCAGTGGATATGTGAGTGATTGTGAGCGTGAGTTTTTTGTTTGGGGAGATATTATAAACGCCTAAAACCTGTCTGGGTTCTTTAGAATCAAGGACTTTAGCCTTAAAAGTGCCTTTATGCGGCGAAGTTTTGATCTCTTCTAAAAGCTCGATCATAAGGGCTTGAAGAGGGTTAGAGAAAGTCAGAAAGAAAGACAGACAAAGGGATTTTTTCATGCTTGTTCCTTTTTATTTTGGATTTTTGGATTATAGCTTAAAAAAAGGTTTAGTAAAAGTTATCAATAAGTTATAGATAGGTAACACTTTAATTAATAATAATTAGTAACAGTAGTAGGGGCGTGAATGGATGGAATGAAACAATAAAAAGCTTTAGAGGTGCGCGTTTTTAGGGGGGTTGTGGGATTTGAAAAAAAGTGAATGAAACGCTTTTTGATGAGCCTTTTTTCATTCACTTGAATTGAAAGCGGTTTTTTTATCGTTCAGTTCGTTCAAGCGGTTTTTGATTTCTTCTCTAAGGCTTAAGACAAAAGGGCTTTTTTCTTCTTCAAGCATTTTTTTAACGCTAGAATACATTTTAGAAATGCTTGAATGATCCTTTAAATCCAAAAATTGAGCGAGCGAGAGCGTGGGGTTAGGGGTATAAAGCCTGGCAAAATACACGACTAATTTTCTCGCCAAAGCGACATTTTTTTGGCGCGAAGAGACTTTGATTTCACTGGATTTGAGATTCAAGCTTTGCGCGACAGCGAGCAAGATATTTTCTAAGCTTGAGCCTTCAGCATGATCTTTTTGCAAATCTTCTAAAACGGTTTTAGCGAGGTTCAAATCAATGGGAGCGTTCATCAAGTTCGCGTTCACGCTGATTTTAATGATTGCGCCTTCCATTTGGCGGATATTGTCGCTGATGTGTTGGGCGATGTATTCCATCACCTCTTCAGGCAAAGTGATTTGATTGAGCTGGCATTTTTGTTTGACAATGGAAAGTTTGGTTTCTAAATCAGGGGGCATGACTTTAGCGGTTATCCCCCATTCAAAGCGCGATTTTAAGCGATCTTCTAAGCCGGCGATGTTTTTAGGCGATCGGTCTGAAATCAATACGATTTGTTTGCTGTTGGCGTGCAATTCGTTAAAGGTGTGGAAAAATTCTTCTTCTAGCTTGGGTTTTCCTTGCAAAAATTGAGCGTCATCTAACAAGAAAAAGTCGCAATGGCGGTATTTTGCTTTAAAAGAATCCATGGTTTTGTTGTCTAAATGCTTTAAAAAGTCTGTCAAAAAATCTTCTGAAGTGACTAACACGACTTTTTTATGCTTTTCTAGGGCGTGGTTACCGATAGCGTTTAAAATGTGCGTTTTGCCTAACCCTGTTCCGCCATAAAAAAGCACCGGGTTATAAGGGGGCGTATCGCTTTGGGCGACTTTTTTAGCGATTTCATAAACGGTGTTGTTGCATGAGCCTACGACAAAATTTTCAAAAGTGTAAGAGTCTTTGACGCTCGTTTTTATGGCTTTGTAATTGATATTAGCTTGGGCGTTAATTTGGATTTTAGGCGCTACTTCAATACGCACATCCACGCTATGGGCTAAATGCATGCCGACTTTATTCTGGCTTAAAATTTCTTTAAGCAACGCACCGTATTTAGCCGTAATCGTGGTGCATAAGACTTGGTTGGGGGCATAAAAAAAGGCAATATCGCTCTTGCTCGCGTTAGGGTTGTATTTGAGTTGGCTCAAGTAATTTTCATATTCTATGAGACTAACTTTAGGATTTTGTTTGACTAGCGCCAAGATTTCTTTTTCAATATTGTTGTTGGTATCCATGGCGTTATTATAGCGTGAATAAGTTGTGAATGAAAAAGGAATAACATGTGAATGAAATGTGAATGAAGCCTTAAAATTAAGGTGTTTCTTTTAAGGGTTTGTCTATAATGCTTGCTTTATAATAAGCTAATGGATGCGAAAAAAGGATTTTCATGCTGCTTTGCGCTGGAAGGAATGAAACTTTAAAAGGGGCGGTGCCTATTGGTGTGGGCTTGATAGGAAGCGCGATTAATTTAACGAGGATATGTTTAAAAAACCCTGATACAGAAAGCCTTATTTTTATAGGGAGCGCGGGGAGTTATAGCCCAGAAATGGAGCTTTTAAGCGTGTTTGAAAGCGTTTGCGGCTATCAAATTGAAGAGAGTTTTAGCCATTTAAACAGCTACACGCCTTTGGATAATTTCATTCAAATAGAAACTGAAGAGGAAGCTCTTTTTGAAAGGGCGTGTGTGAATAGCAGTAACTATATCCACATGAGCGAAATGTTCGCTAAAAAAATGGTTCAAAAGGGCGTTTTATTAGAAAACATGGAGTTTTTTAGCGTTTTAAGCGTGGCTAAGGCGTTTTCTTTGAAAGCTAAAGGGATTTTTTGCGTGAGTAACTATGTAGGACTTAACGCGCATAAGGAATTTAAAGAAAACCATGCCAAAGTCAAACAGATTTTAGAAGACACGCTCAAAAGCTTATAAGAATACTTTAGCTATCATGGAGCATTCTAAAATTAAAGGCGGTTGGATGTTTGAAAAAATGCGCAAGATTTTAGCGGAGATTGAAGATTCGCAAAATGAAATTGAAATGCTTTTAAAATTAGCGGATTTGAGTTTGGGGGATTTCATTGAAATTAAAAGAGGGAGCATGGACATGCCAAAGGGCGTGAATGAAGCGTTTTTTACGCAATTAAGCGAAGAAGTGGAGCGATTGAAGGAGCTTATTAACGCTTTAAATAAGATCAAAAAAGGGTTATTGGTGTTTTAAATGTGCGGGATTGTAGGTTATATAGGGGATAGCGAGAAAAAATCCATTCTTTTAGAGGGCTTAAAGGAATTGGAATACAGAGGTTATGACAGCGCTGGCTTAGCCGTATTGAGCAATGATCGTTTGGAAGTGTTTAAAACTCAAGGGAAATTAGAAAACCTTAAACTAGAGCTTAAAAATAAAGAGTTTTTGGATTTTGGCGTGAGTATCGCTCACACCAGATGGGCGACGCATGGCAAGCCAAGCAGCGCGAACGCCCACCCGCATTTTACAGAAAATTTAGCCTTAGTGCATAATGGCATCATTGAAAATTACGCGAGCTTGAAAAAAGAATTGGAAAACAAAGGGCATGCGTTTTTGAGCCAAACGGACACGGAAGTCATTGCGCATTTATTAGAAGAAACGCTTAAAAGCGAGAGCGATTTATTGAAAGCCTTTGAAAAAAGCATCAGCCTTTTAAAAGGGAGTTATGCGATTTTAATGCTCCATAAAAGGGCTAAAGAGAGCTTGTTTTACGCTAAATCTTCTTCGCCTTTAGTCGTGGGTAAGGGCAAAGAGGGGGTGTTTTTTGCGTCCAGTTTGAGCGTGTTAGCCCCTAAAGTGGATCAATTTGTCATTTTAGAAGAAAACAGCGTGGGGCGGATTTCTTTAGAAAATTTTAAAGATTTAAAACACATTGAAAACATGAAAGATTACGCTTTTGAAAACAAGGATTATTCTAAAGGGGATTTTAGGAATTATTTAGAAAAAGAGATTTATGAGCAGCACAGCAGTTTGTTAGAGTGCTTAGAGGGGCGCTTGGAAGCCTTGAATGTGTATTGCGAGATCGATCCTGAATTTTTAGAAAATGTGAATGAAATCACGCTGTGTTCTTGTGGGAGCAGTTATCATGCGAGTTTGGCGAGCGTGTATTTGTTTGAAAGGTTAGCCAAAATAAGAACGAGAGCCATTTTAGCGAGCGAATACCGCTACGCCCATTTTAAAAGCAACCCTAACGAGCTTTTTATAGCGATTTCTCAAAGCGGCGAAACCGCTGACACTTTGGAGGCTTTAAAATTAGCCAAAGCCCAAGGGCTTAAAACCATTAGCTTGTGTAACGCCCCTTTTAGCATGATGAGCCGCATTAGCGATCACACGCTTTTGATTAGAGCGGGGGTAGAAAGGAGCGTGGCATCCACTAAGGCGTTTTCTTCGCAAGTGATGCTTTTATGGCTTTTGAGCGTGTATATAGGCAAACAGCTAGGGACCATCTCTAAAGAAGAAGAAAGAATCCAAGCTAAAAACATGCTCAATAGCGTGAAGGCGATGAAAGTAGAGCCTAAATTGCATGAAAAGATCAAGCGTTTATCCAAACGCTACTTGCATGGGCATGGCTTTTTTTATATCGGGCGCGATGTGTTTTACCCGCTCGCTTTAGAAGGAGCGCTAAAACTTAAAGAAATCAGCTACTTGCACGCTGAGGGGTATGCGAGCGCGGAGATGAAGCATGGGCCTATTGCGTTGGTGGATTCTAACCTTTTTACCATTGCTCTATTGTCTAAGCATCTGTTATTTGATAAAACCAAAAGCAATATTGAAGAATTGAGCGCTAGGGATTCTACGATTTGCGTGTTAAGCTCTGAAATTTTAGAGATCGCTGATGATTTTATCCAATTAGAAGAGAGCGAAAGCTACATGGAAGAATTTTTCCGCATGAATTTAGCGATGCAGCTTTTAGCTTTAGAAATCGCTATGCGTTTGAACCACGATGTGGATCACCCAAGAAACTTGGCTAAAAGCGTTACCGTGGAATAAAAAGCGATATTAGGAGTCAAATAATGGAAGTGATTTGTAAGCACTACACCCCTTTAGACATTGCGAGCCAAGCGATCCGCACTTGTTGGCAGAGTTTTGAATACAGCGATGACGGAGGCTGTAAGGATAAGGATTTGATCCACAGGGTGGGGAATATTTTTAGGCATTCTTCCACTTTAGAGCATCTTTATTACAATTTTGAAATCAAGGGTTTGAGTAGGGGAGCGTTGCAAGAATTGAGCCGGCATCGAATAGCGAGCTTGAGCGTGAAATCAAGCCGTTACACTTTAAGGGAATTGAAAGAAGTGGAGAGCTTTTTACCCCTTAATGAAACGAATTTAGAAAGAGCGAAAGAGTTTTTAGTTTTTGTGGATGATGAAAAAGTGAATGCAATGAGCGTTTTAGCTTTGGAAAACCTAAGGGTTTTGTTGAGCGAGCATAACATTAAAAACGATTTAGCCAAATACGCCATGCCTGAAAGCTATAAAACGCATTTAGCCTATAGCATTAACGCTAGGAGCTTGCAAAATTTATTGACTTTAAGGAGCAGTAATAAAGCCTTAAAAGAAATGCAAGATTTAGCCAAAGCCTTATTTGACGCTTTACCTGGCGAGCATCAATACTTATTTGAAGATTGTTTGAAACATTAGTTTTAAACAATGCCGCTTAATAATGCTCATTCTTTGATGTTTTTAAAACGCCTTATTTTTGACTAGATGGAGTTTTAAGGGGGTTTGTTGTAGGATTTTATCACGCCCCATAGTTACGATATGGGGCAAATCCTATGTCAAAAGGAGCATGCCATGAAACACAAAAATGGCAAACGCTC
The DNA here is from genome assembly GCF_014497725.1 of Helicobacter pylori. Classification (GTDB taxonomy): domain Bacteria; phylum Campylobacterota; class Campylobacteria; order Campylobacterales; family Helicobacteraceae; genus Helicobacter; species Helicobacter pylori_DE. The sequence goes on from NZ_JACTGF010000001.1 coordinate 99,929, forward strand.
TTGGAGATCATTATACTTTGAGTTTGCTTTTTTGGGGCTTAAAGTGATCGTTTCTGTGAAACGCTGATTTTTCTAAGAGCGTTCCCTTAAGTTTAAAAGCTTAGGGGTTTCCTTTAAAAAGCGGGTTTGCCTTTAACTTTTGGGGCGTTTATTATCTCTTTATCTTTTCATTCAATTTTTTAATCTTGTTTTAGCGTTTGTAAAATGAGGAGTTTTAAGGGGGTTTGTTGTAGGATTTTATCACGCCCCATAGTTGCGATATGGGGCAAACCACATAAAGGAGCATGTTATGCCAAAGACACATAACAAACGCTCTTGGAAAACATTATACTTTGAGTTTGCTTTTTTGGGGCTTAAAGTAATCGTTTCTGTGAAACGCTGATTTTCTAAGAGCGTTCCCTTAAGTTTAAAAGCTTAGGGGTTTCCTTTATAAGCGGGTTTGTCCTTGACTTTTTGGGGCGTTTTATTTTTTATCTTTTCATTCAATTTTTTAATCTTGTTTTTAGCGTTTGTAAAATTAAAAGTTTTAAGGGGGTTTGTTGTAGGATTTCATCACGCCCCATAGTTGCGATATGGGGCAAATCACGGTTAAAAGGGTTTATCATGCGAAGAAAACATGATAAAAACTCTTGGCTAGTATTATACATTAAAATCTCTTTTAAGGGGTTTAAAGTGGTCTTTTCTATAGAAAAGTAATATATTAGCCAAAGTTCCCCTAAGTTTAAAAGCTTAGGGGTTTCCTTTATAAGCGGGTTTGTCCTTGACTTTTGGGGCGTTAATTTTTTTTAAAACCCTGATTTTAGCGCTCATTAAATCGTGGTTTAAAGCTTTTTTGATGTTGTCAAATTGGCGTTTTTTGTTTTTAAGGCTAATGATTTCATGATCCAAAGCGCTTAAAATGTTAGCGATAGCGATTTGTTCGTTTAGAGGGGGTAGGGGGATTTCAAAATCTTTTAAGGCTTTTAATTGAATATTCTTTAATCCAGACCCAACTCCTAATTTCATAATATCCTTTTCATAACTTTTTAAAATGTGGTATAAACATAAATTATTTACCTTATTGCTAATTTTTTGTAAGGAATAGTTATGCCCTCCTGACCAAAAATTGCTTGTCATAAACCTAACATATCCGCATGTGCCACCTTCACTAATTGCTATTGTATTCTTTGAAACATTAAATTTATTTGTGTAGCCCAAAAAATCAATGCCACCATTTATAACAGGGTATTTATCTGTGTTATTTAGGCTAATTTTATTTATTTGTTGCCCTTTAACAATTTCGCATATATCCCCAAGCCTCACTCTTTGCCAATTTTGATTGAAGCCTTTCAAGCGTTTTCTTTGGCTCAATAGTTCAAAGCTTAAAGCTTTTTTAACGCTCTCTTTTTTAAGAATGAGGGCGTCTAAAGAATAAAGATAACGATCCAAATCGCTTAAAACGTTAGCGATAGCGATTTGTTCGTCTAGAGGGGGTAGGGGGATTAAAGTATTTTTAAAATTATCGTTATAAAGTCTTAAGATAGTTGTATGCTCTGTATTCCATTTAATATTAGAATAAGCATAAAATAAAAAATCATTTTTTACTAATGTTTCATTATTGTCAATCCAAACAATATTTGAGTCTTGAAAATAAGCGGGTTTTCCGTCATAAATGACTGCCCTACCAATAGTTCCGGAAGCAGAAATCAAAATATCGCCTTTTTTTGGAAAAGAATATTTCGTTTTGTATTCTAAAAATAGCTTTTTTGAAATAAAGGCATCAGCGGTGTTGCCAAATGTGCCTATTTTATAAAATGGAATTTCACCATATCGTGTTGTTTGATGTTTCATAACTCTTTTACACATGCATGGTTTGCCAACATCCCCAAGCCTTACTTTTTGCCAATTTGAGGGCGTTGTTAATGCGTCCATGCGTTTATCACCCCATTAACCCCAAATCTTTCAAATGCTCTAAAACTTTTGATTCGCTCTCTTTGACTTCTTTGTCTAATTCTAATAAGCTGTTAGAGTAAGTTTGAATGATTCCATTAAGGGCGCTAGTAAAAGCGTTGATGCGTTTTAAAATTTTGTTTTCTAGGGCGTTTTTTAGGCTCTTAAGCCATTTGTCTTGGATGATGAGATCCTTAATTTCATTGATTTCAAGGTTTTTATACTGGTGGAACGCTTTTAATTCCAGCTCCTCATAAGCTTTATTTTTCATTTTTAGCGCCTTGTTTTTAGCTTCTAGCCATTCTAAAGCGGTTTTTAGGATTTTTTCATCTTCTGAATCGGTGGCGTTTTTTAGCTCTTTTTTCAAAACGCTTTCATTGATCTTCAACTCATAAAAAAGCCCTTCTTCGTTGGAATGCTCTTCTATAAATTCTTCAAAATGGGCCTCTTTTTCATTAAGGGCGTTTTCTAATTCTTCTAATTCTTTTGTTTCTTTTTCAAAAAAGCGTTGTTTGATTAAATGTTTAGGGATCAGATCGCTTTTATAGTAGGTTTTTTGAATGACAAAATCCGGCTCTTCTAAATAGTTGGCTTTTTTGTTTTTGTCTTTTAGGGGGGTTAATTTCCTTAAATTTTTAGCGCTCTCAAAGCCGTTGCATGAAAGAAGGAACCAATCGTCTTGCAAAACTTCATTGTAGTAATCTTTAAAGAGCTGATACACGCCGTATTTGTCTAAAATTTCTATTTTTTCAAATTCGTATAAAACCTTTGAGCAAACGCTTTCTATGAGGCTTTTTGGGTTAAAACCTGGCTCTAAATCATTAAAAGTTTCAAATAAATCCAATCGGTCAAAAGCGTTTAAAGCAGAAGCGTGGAAGGTTTGGAATTCTGAGCTTTGAATGATTAATTCTTTAATGTTTTCGCATTCTGTTTTTAAAGCGTAATAACCCTCTTTATCGCTCTTTTTAAACAGCGTGTTTTTAAGCTCTTTAAACGCTTGAAAATAAGGGGCGTAGGCTTCAATCTCGTTTTTGGGCAAATAACTGGCCTTGTGGCTGTTGATTAAAGCGAACAAGTCTTTTTCTGATTCTTGCTTGGCGGCAATGTAGCGCGGGATATTCAAGTTATAGTCGTTTAGACTGATTTCTTCTAGGCTCACCATTTTGGAATAATAAGGGATTTCTTTGTAAGCGTTAAAAGTGTCTATCATTTTTTGGACATCTTGCTCTCTCAAGCGGTTTTTATTGCCGTCTTTTTTAAAATCCTTGCTCGCATCTATCAAAAAAACGCCCTTTCTGGCATGCGCGTTTTCTTTGTCTAAAACGATCACGCATGCAGGAATGGAAGTGCCATAAAAAAGATTAGGGGCTAGGCCTATCACGCCTTTAATATAGCCTTTTAATAAAAGATTTTTTCTAATCACGCCCTCAGCGTTCCCCCTAAATAGCACCCCATGAGGTAAAATCACTGCCCCTTTGCCTGTGGGGTTTAAGGATTTGATGATGTGGAGCAAAAAAGCAAAATCGCCATTTTTTTCAGGGGGCGTGCCGTCTTCAAAACGATTGAAACGATCATTAATGACTTGCTTGCTTTTGGGGTCTATGCTTAGCCCATCAGTCCAATTTTTCAAGCTAAAGGGAGGGTTAGCCACAACATAGTCAAAGGTTTTTAGCATGCCATTTTCAGTAGTAAAAAGGGGGTTAGAAAGGGTGCTAGAACCTCCTTTAGCAATATCAGCATCAGTGCTATTGTGTAAGATCGTATTCATTTTACAAAGGGCTGTGGTGGAAATGTCTTTTTCTTGACCATAGATAGTTAAGCCTTTTTTGCCGGCCAAACTAGAAGCTTTTAATAATAACGAACCGCTCCCGCAAGTGGGGTCATAGATGCTTTTATCCTGTCTGGTGTTTTCATCAATGCCAAGCAAAAGGGACAATAAAAGCGAAACTTCGCTAGGGGTGTAAAACTGCCCTTTGGATTTACCGGATTCGCTGGCAAAATGGCGCATTAAATATTCGTAAGCGTCGCCCAATAAATCATCGTCTAAAGCCCCATGCGCGCCCAAACTCAAATCAGCAAAGATTTTAACCAAATTAGAAAGGGTGTCTATCATCGCTTTACCCTCTCCAAGCTTAGTGTTATCGTTAAAATCCACGCTGTCAATCACGCCTTTTAAGTCGTTTCGCTCTGCGATTTCTGCGATGATTTTATTGAGTTTGTCGCCTATTTCCTTATCGCCCTCTAAAGCGAGAATGTCTTCATAAAAACACCCTTGCGGCACTTCTATTTCGCTAAAGCTATTGTTTCTGGCTTTATCGCTGATGTATTTTAAAAAAAGCAAGTTCAAAACGTAGTTTTTATACTCGCTCGCATCCATTCCGCCCCTTAAGCTATCCGCTCCAGCCCATAAAGAGCTATACAATTCGCTTTTTTTGATCGCCATTTTAACCGCCCTATTTTGTTTTTAGGATTATAATATAAAGCGGTAAAAAGCGTTCTTAAGGGGTTTATGATGAAAACAGAAAGAGAAGTTCAAAAACAAGTCATAGAAACTTTTAAAAGCATGGGCTATGCGTATTTAGGGGATTTAACAAAGAGCGATAATGAAAACATCAATAAAGAAAGCTTGAAAGCATGGCTAGTTAAAAATCAAAAAATTGAGCCTGAAAGGTGGCATAAAATTGAGCAGAAAATCCACAACGCTTTAAAAAACGATTTATACGAAGCGAATCAAACATTTTACGAGCTTTTGATTTATGGCGTGAACACTAAAATAAGCCAGAATGAAAACACTCAAACGACTTATCTCATTGATTGGAAAGATGTTTCTAAGAATGAATTTAGCGTGGCTGAAGAAGTGAGCGTTAAAGGGCCAAACATGAAGCGGCCGGATGTGGTGCTTTATGTTAATGGGATCGCTTTAGGGGTGCTAGAATTGAAAAAATCCAGCGTGAGCGTAGAAAGCGGTATCCGGCAAAATTTAGACAACCAGAAGAAAGAATTTATTAGAGATTTTTTCAAAACGATCCAATTGGTTATGGCGGGCAATGAAAGTCAAGGGCTAAAATATGGCGTCATAGAGACTGAAGAAAAATACTACCTTTCTTGGAAAGAAGAAGGCGTTCAAAAAAATTTGTTTGAGACGATTGAATGCTTTTTAAAAAAAGAAAGGTTTTTAGAATTTATCCATGATTTTTTGATTTTTGATAAAGGGCAAAAGAAATGCGCCAGATTCCATCAGTATTTTGCAATTAAGAAAACGCAAGAATTTATTAAAAGAAAAGAAGGGGGGATTATCTGGCACACGCAAGGCAGCGGTAAGAGCCTTACTATGGTGTGGCTTGCTCAATGGCTAAAAATGAATATCCAACAGCCAAGGATTTTAATCGTTACAGACAGGAGGGAATTAGACGCTCAAATTCAAGGCGTGTTTAGTGGGATAGGCGAGGATCTTTATCGCGCAGACAGCAAGAAGGATTTATTGAGCGTGCTGTTTGAAAATAAGGAATTTTTGGTTGGCTCGCTTGTGCATAAGTTTGATGACAACGACTTAGAAGATTTAAAAAAACAACCTGTTTTAAAGGAATGGATTGTTTTAGTGGATGAATGCCACAGAACCCAAGGCGGTAAATTGCATAAAGCCATGAAAAGCCTGCTCCCTAATGCGATTTTTATCGCCTTTAGCGGCACGCCTTTATTGAAACAAGATAGAAGGACAAGCCAGGAAGTGTTTGGGAATTATATCCATTGCTATAAATTTAATGAAGCCGTTAGCGATAGGGTGGTGCTAGATTTAAACTATGAAGCCAGAAGCGTGGATCAATATGTCAGTAGCCCTGAAAAGCTAGACGAATATTTTGAATTAAAAACCCAAGGCTTGAATGAGACGGCTAAAACAGAGCTTAAAAAGAAATGGGTTAATTTGCAAAAAGTTTTTTCCACTGAAGACAGATTAGCTCGCATTGTGCAAGATATTGTATTGGATATGGCAAAACTCCCACGATTAAGGAGTGAAAAGGGGAATGCCATGCTGGTGGCTGAAAGCGTGTATAACGCATGCCAGTATTTTGAACTCTTTTTAGAAACAGAATTAAAGGATAAGGTGGCTGTGATCACAAGCTATGAACCCAATATCGCTGATCTGAAAGATTGTGGGAGCGATGAGAGCGAAGAGAGTTACAAATACCGCACTTATTGCAAAATGCTGCAAAACTTTTTTAATGAAAAAGATGAGAAAAAAGCCCTTAACAAAATTAAAGAGTTTGAAGAAAAAGTTAAAAAGCGTTTTATTAATGAGCCTGCTAGAATGAAGCTATTGATCGTGGTGGATAAGCTATTGACCGGTTTTGATGCGCCAAGTCTCACTTATTTATATATTGATAAGAAAATGCAAGATCATGGGCTTTTTCAAGCGGTGTGCAGGGTGAATAGACTAGATAGCGAGGATAAGGATTTTGGCTGTATCATAGACTATAAGGATTTGTTTGATAGCCTACAAGAAGCGCACAGCGATTACACCAATAAAGCGTTTGAAAACTATGAAAGAGAAGACATTCAAGGGTTTATTTCTGACAAAGCCCAAAAGATTAAGAAAAAATTAGAAGAAACTAGAGATCAGTTAAAATCGCTTTGTGAAAGCGTGAAAGAGCCAAAAGATGAAATGGATTATATCGCTTATTTTTGTGGGAACGATTTAGAAAAAAACGCTCAAAAAAGGCGGTTGTTTTACCAGCTTGTTGGCGCGTTTTTAAGAATGTTTGTGGAATTGAATAATTTAGAAAAGCCCATTTATTCTAAAGAAGAAACGCGACAAATCAAACAAGAAGCGGAATTTTACAGGCATTTACAAAAGGTGATTGGCTTGAGTAGTGGGGATAGCGTGGATTTAAAAAGCTATAGCGAAGAGATGCGTAGGATCTTAGACGCTTACATTAAAGCCACGGATAGCGAGGTGTTATTCCAAATAGAAGATCAAGGGCTGTGCGAAGTTTTAGCCCAAATGGATATTGATGATTTTAATAAGGCGTTATCTCAAGTATTTAAAAATGAAAGCTCTATGGCAGAAAGCATCGCTAACAACACCAGAAAACGCATTATAGAAAAAGAAGCGAGCGATCCTAAGTATTACGAAAAATTATCTTCGCTTTTAAACGATTTGATTCTCCAGTTTAGAGAAAAGAAATTAACCTATTTAGAATACTTGCAACAAATCCACGACTTAGCCAAAAAAGTTATTGATAAAGAAGATAGAAATTACCCTAAAAAGATCAACACTAACGCTTTAAAAACCCTCTATGATAATTTAGATGAAAATGAAGCCTTAGCCCTAGAAATAGACGCATGCATAAGGGATAATAAAAAAGATGGTTGGGTGGGGCACAATCAAAAAGAAAAAAACCTTAAAATCGCTTTAAGAAAAATCATAAACGATGATGAGGTTTTGTTAGAAAATGTTTTTAATTTAGCCAAACACATAGAGGAGTATCACTAATGAACGCTTATTGTTTGACTTTAAATAATACCAACATCGCTATAGAAAAAAAGGATATTAAGCATTTACACATTAGCGTTTGCCCGCCTGATGGCTCTGTGCGTGTGTCTTGCCCCCTAGCTCTAAATGATGAGAGCCTTAGGCTTTCTTTGATCAAAAGACTCCCTTGGATAAAAGAACAGCAACAAAATTTTTTAAACCAAAACAGACAGAGCCAAAGAGGCATGCTAGAAAGAGAAAGCCATTATCTTTTTGGGAAACGCTATTTGTTAAAGATTGAACACACTATAAAAAAACACTTCGTCCTCCAAAGCCCTAAATATTTAATCTTGCATGTCCAGAAAAAGACAAGCTTAGAAAACCGCTTAAAAGTGTTAGAAAACTATTACAGACAAGTTTTAAGAGAAAAAATACAAACCTATATCAACCAATACGAAAAGATTTTAAACGAAAGCATACAAAGCTTTAAGATCCAAAAAATGAAACGGATATGGGGGAGTTGTAATATTGCTAAACGCACCTTACTTTTTAATTTGGAATTGGCTAAAGCGCCTAGAAAGGGCATTGAATATGTGGTTGTGCATGAATTATTGCATTTCAAAGCGCGCCACCATAACGAATATTTTAGGGATTTGCTGAGTTTGTATTTACCTAATTGGCAAAGGGCTAAGGCCAGCCTCAAAGAAACTTATTTGGAATATTCTTAAATGAATGTTTCATCATTTCAATAAAACCGCTAAGCGGCTAATTTGAGCGGCTCATCATAGTGCAATAACGCCCCTCCTTTTTAAAGCCTTTAGAAAGTGTAGTTCAAATACGCTGTAACCGATCTTCCAGGCGCGGGTTGCAAGCCTGCAGGGCTAGAGCCAATCCCTGTAAAATAATACTTCATGTTGAAAATATTATTGATTTGCAAGCTTCCTGTAACTCTGTGTCGTCCGTTTTCCCAGAAAATTTGGCTCACTTGGATATTCCACACCCAATACCAAGGCAAGAGCCCTTCATGCTGGGTCATACACCAAGCTTCGCATTGATAACCGCTATTAAGAACGCTTTCATAGTTGTTCCCCCCACTATAATATTGCATCCCATAATAGCCTCCTGCTGCGCTGTTGCTAATCCCGCTATAAGCGCGGCTATAAAAATAGCTAGAAATACCAATGGTGGTTTTACGCCAGTTGTAACGAGCGTCAAGAATGAACTGGAAAGGGCTTACAAAAGGGAAATGCTTGTTATAGCTAGTCCCTTTTAGCACATCCCCGTTCAAGTCTGTTAAAGGGCCATGGCTGGTTACACGAGTGTCAATGTAGTTGAAAGCGGCATGGAATTGCAACCCTCTAATAGGCCTGTAATACAATTCTAGCTCCACGCCTTGAGAATAGCCATTAATGGATAGCCATTAATGGGGCGCACATTGCCTTTCATAGGGCCACTCGTATAGACTGAATACTGCCCGGTGGCAAAATCGCGCGCCCAAATCCTAAAGTAGTCCGCATTAAAGCTGAATTTATCTTTATAGGTGTAGCGTGCTCCTGCTTCCACCGTGTCAAAGTGTTGGGTGAAATACTCCGCTCCTCCATAGCTCAAAACGTCTAATTGAGGCGGGACAAAAGAGCGTTGGTAGTTAAAGTAGGTAAGCACATTGTGATCGCCTTGCACAGGGATAAATCCAATGTTGGTTGAGGGCATCCAATTGTTCATGTGCTTGATTTTTCTTAAATCCTTCTCAGGGATTTGCATCCAGTTAGCCGCATTTTCGTTGTTGTATTGCACAAAAGCGTAGCGCAAACCAGGCACAATAAAAAAGCGCCCATCCCAAGCTTCAATGCGATCGCTCAAATAAACTGCCGTGTAATTGTTACGCCAGTTATTCCAGTTTCTATAAACGCCATGCTTGATGTGAGGTTTCCAACCGCTCATCACATTAGCGCCCTCACACAAGAATCCTGCCCCCTCACCGCTCGTTTTGGTGGCGCATTCATTGGTGTTTAAGTATTGGCGTTGTAAAAAGGTGGTGGTCATGAAACGCAAGCCCATGATAAAGGTTTGCTTGACTTTCCCGGTATTGACGATCAAATTCACTTTAGGCTCAAAAGCGTTGTTAATGGAGCGCACAGGGTTTTCTACTTCTGCCCAACCATTGTAGTTAGTGGCATAATAAGGCACAGCCAAGTTATACCCTGCCGGAAGTCCTGCCGCCCTACATGCCGCTTCGCTAAAACAAGTAACCATGTTAGCGCTATTGTAGCTAGAGCTCACCTGAAAGTCCCTAGTCATCAACTGCCCATAGTAAGTGAAGCTGAAAGTCCCGCCCACTCTGTCTAAATCCCCAAAGCGGTTTTCATACACAGCCCCAAAGCGTTGTGAGCGCCCGCCTTTTTGGTTGAGAGGGCGTAGATTAGCGAAGCGGTTTATTTTGTAATCTTGCTCGCTGAGTGATCCCGGTTGAGCGATAGCAAAATCGTAGTATTGGTAATAGGCTTTAATCCCGTTGTTTTCATTGATGTCATAGACCCCATCTAGCCAATAGTTTGAAATATTAGAAGGGCTATTGTCCCTAAAGCCTTGCCCTCTAACCCAGTTAGCTTGTGCTTGGATACCCACATGCTTATTGATCATCCCTCCCGTTCTCACATAAGTGTTATAGAGGAGATTATTGCCTAAAGACTTGATGAAAGAAGGATCGCCGGTTTTATCAGGGGGAGCGGCAAACCCAGCGTTTCTAGCCTTAGCCCAATAAGTGATCCTTTCAGCCGCTTGGTTTTCCCATTGATTAGGGATAGGCTTAGTGATGATATTGACAATACCCCCATAAGTGTTAGGCCCATATTGCACGCTGCCTCCACCTTTGATCACATCAATGCGATCAATGGCTTGAAAGGTAACGGGGAAAATGTCTAGCTCAATGTGAGCGTAGGGGGCCATATAAACAGGAATACCATTAACTAACATAAGCGTCGCATCGCTATGCCCTGAACCCCCAGCTCCAAAGCCACGGATTTGGATAGTAGGCATAGCCCCTACACCTGTCGCATTCCTAATTTGCAGACCTGGGACATTCTGTAAAGCTTCTTCAATGCTTTGGTTAGCTTGTTGGGTGAGCGCTTTGTTAGAGATCACCGTGCGGCTTCCTGTGTATTTTTTCACTTCTTCATCTTGCCAACTTTTAGGCGCAGTAATCCCGCTATAACCCAAATTGACCTGCCCAGAATAATCAGATCTATCCTTTTTACCGGCAGTAGAAACCTTGCCCAAAGTGTAATCTTTTTCCTTAGCGAACAAAGACTCTTGGCAAATCAAGCTGGCAGTTAAAGCCAACAGAACTTTTTTATGCAACACAAACTCCTTATATTAAGAGATTAAAAAATGGTTTAAATTTTTTAAGTAAAATCAAACCGATAACGAACGCCAATTATTAAGTAATAAAAACTAAAAAAACTTAATAATTCACAGAATTTTATGATAAAATTCTTAAAATTTTATTGATCCCATGAAAATCTTTTTTTTTTTTTTGATTTTGCTGATTTTACTCAATCTCTAGTGAAAAATCCCCATTTTGACACACAACGAGCCTGCATGCATTCTCAAAACACACAAGACATTCTTTGACGCTAAAAGCGGTTTAACTTTTCATCTAAACACTGCCCCTTATAGAATAAAATCCATAAACTGATAATCTAGGCCTAAGCTTTAAGTGATCTCAAAAGCGCTAACGCCCTAAATGATTACTCTTTTGTGTTTGTGTATATACCATTTTAGCCTTAAAATCCTTTGTCAAAAGGATTTTTGTGCTGATTTTTTCTTGATGCCTCCTGTTTTTAGATCTCATTTTTTAACTTTTTCAACTTTTTATCGTTTGGTTTGAAAAGCGATCAGTAACTCCTTGCAAAAGAGTGCTTCTTATCTTTAATTTTACAGCTATTGATGATGAGATCTAAGATCTCTAAAACCTGCTTTTCTTCTTCGTTATTGTGTTTTATACTCACCGTGGGGTTGTATTCGGTTACCTCAATGGCCCCTAATCGGTCTTTAAAACTTTCTAAAAGCAAGCTTAGTAATTGCCTTAATTCATCAAAACTCAGCCCGTTATTTTCACGCACGCCGGTAGAAGTGAAAAGCTTGCCATCCATAATGTCTAAATCCAAACTGAGATAAATAATATCCACCGCTTTCAATGATTCTTTGGTTTTTTGAACCACTTCTTGCATGTTTTCTCTTATCGCGCCCACGCTAAATAAAGGGATTTGTAATTCCTTAATCACATCTCTTTCGCTCTGTTCGGTGCTTCTTACCCCAAAATACACCAAACATCTAGGATCAATTTCTAACCCTCCCTTTTCCAACCCCAAAGAGCAGAGCTTTTGCCATGCCTTTTCTTCGCTCTCATTCATAGGATTAAACCCACTACGGACACGATTTAAAACCATGCCCAAAGGCATGCCGTGAATGTGCTTTGTATCGCTGTCATAAGCCGTGTGGATATCCGCATGCGCGTCCAAATACAAAATCCCTATTTTTTTGTCTTTATGAACGCTCCTAAAGGCTTGGAAAATCCCAAACATGTTCGCATGCTCTGAGCTTAAAATCAAAGGGAATTCCTTTTTCTCAAACACTTCTTTCATGCAAGGGATCAGATTTTCTTTACAAAAAAGGTAGTAATCTTCAAAATTCTTAGCGTATCTAAACTCCTTATAAAGCACGCACCGCTCTTGAGTGATCGTTTGCATGCCTTTAATCACATCGCCATGCGTTTTACTCAAAGCTTCTCTCAAACGCCTAACCCCAACATCGGTGCCTCTTTTTGACGCTCCTAATTCCGCTTCTAATCCTATTAAAATCATTTTATAACTCCTTCAAATTCCTTTTTCTTGCTGATAGCCCCATTTGTCCTTACTCAAATAATACGCTCCATAGCAAAGCCCCATAAACACTAGCGTGAGATACCCTCCAATGCGTTCATTTGCATCCATATACGCCCCTATAAGCCCCACTAAGCACCCGCTGATGCCAATGATTTGGATTAAGGGATTAAGGGGGGCTTTATAAGGCAGATCTTTTAAGGATTTCCCCAAAGCCAGATACTCTTTCCTGAAGCGGTATTGTGCTACGCTGATGCTGATCCATACAATAATCACCATAAAACTCACCACATTGATCAAGCTTGCCATGATTTTTTCTGGTGCAAACGCTTCGGTGAGCATGCCAATAAGTGTAACCCCTAAAGATAAATATAAAGCATAAGTGGGCGTGCCAGAGGCGTTAAGTTTAGCAAAAAGAGGGAAAAACATCTTTTTTTGGCTTAAGCCATAAATCATCCTCCCTGAAGCGTATAGTCCAGAATTAGCGGTGGATAAAATCGCAGTGACGATGACAAAATTCATAATATCTGCTGCATAAGGGATACCCACGCCCAAAAAGGGTAAGGGGATTTTTTCTAACGCACTCACAAAAGGGCTTTGCGTCAAACCGCTATCCGTCATGGGTAAAAACACCGATACCACAAACACCGCCCCTAAAAAGAAAAACACGATCCGCCATAAAGTCGCCTTAATCGCTTTAGGCATGACTTTTTTCGCGTCTTTAGTTTCTCCTGCTGCAACGCCGATAATCTCTGTGCCCGTGTAAGCAAAAATCACCGCTAAAATCGCCCCAAAGAATGCCCCCACTCCTTTAGGAAAAAAGCCTTTTTCTAGCCCTTGAGTCTCCCCATTAAAATAGAAATTAGCAAACACGCCTTCAAATCCATGCAAATAAAACAAATAAACAATGCCAATGCCCCCAAGCACAATAAACACAAAGACCGCTAAAACCTTAATGGTGCTGAGCAAAAATTCGCCTGTGGCAAAAATTTTAACCGAAAAGAAATTCAATAGAAATAAAAGCGCAATGCATGCGATGACCCACACATACACAGGAACAGTCGGGAACCATCGTTGCATAAGCAGGCCTATGGCGATGTATTCCACGGCCACGGTTAAAACCCAGCTCAGCCAATACATCCAAAAGACCATATACCCGGTGCTTGGGTTAATGAAACGGCTCGCATAATCCCCAAAACTCCCTGTGGTGGGATACACGCTCGCTAATTCTCCTAAAGATAAAACAATAGAATAGACAATAATCCCTCCAATCAAATACGCTAAAAGCGTGGCTAAAGGGCCCGCGCTAGCGATATTCCCCCCTGTGCCTACAAAAAGCCCGGTGCCAATCGTCCCCCCTAAAGCGATCATCATCAATTGGTTGAAGCCAATGTCCCTACTTAAGGTTGTGTTGTCTTTCATAAACGCATCCTTTAATCGTTAAGTGAATTCTATTTTAAATCCCAACCAACGATTACAAAATAATAAGAAAATGAATAACAAACAAAATTAACTTTATTGTGTAAAAAAGTAAGACTATTTAGCTTTTTAAAAGAAAGATACCCAATCGTTTAATGGAGTGAGTATAATCATAATTGACACTACTATTTAAAGGATTAACATGACTATTGGGCTAGTCAAAGAAAGCATGGATTTAGAATCACGAGTGGCTTTGGTGCCTGATGATGTGGCGCTAATCATTCAAAAGGGCGTGGAGGTTTTAGTTCAAAATAGCGCCGGCGCTAATAGCGGTTATAGTAACGAAGCGTATGAAAGCGTGGGGGCTAAAATCGTGGATTCTAAAACGGCGTGGGGGCAGGATTTGGTGGTCAAATGCAAAGAGCCTTTAGAACATGAGTATCATTTGCTCAAAGAAAAAGCGACGCTGTTTAGTTACTTGGATCTAGCGTATCAAAAAAGCTTGTGCGAAATGTTTATAGATAAAAAAATCACTTCTATTTGCACTGAAACCATTGCCGGGCCTAAAAACGACTACCCTATTTTAGTGCCTATGAGCGTGGTGGCTGGGAGGTTGGCCGCGCATTTAGTCCAGCATTATTTGCTGGCTTTAGAGCATGTTAAGGGCTTTATGGGTAAGGGGGTCATGCTAGGGGGTTTATCGGGAGCGCAAAGGGCTAAAATTGTCGTAGTTGGAGGCGGTGTGGTTGGCATGGAGAGTGCGAAAGTCTTAAGCCAAATGGGGGCTAAAGTAACGATTTTAGAATTAGACTACGCTAAATTGCAAAACCACCCTTATTATCATTTGTATGATTTAGAAGTTTTAAGCGTGAATGAAGCCAATATCATTCAGGCTTTAAATGGAGCGGTGGGGCTAGTGGGAGCGGTGCTAGTTACAGCGAGCCAAACCCCTAAAGTGATCTTAAGAAAGCATTTAAAATACATGCAAAAACAAGGGGTAGTCATTGATGTGGCTTGCGATTTAGGGGGGTGCATAGAGACCATACGCCAGACAAGCCATTCTAACCCGGTGTATGTGGAAGAGGATTTGTTGCATTATGGCGTGCCGAACATGCCAGGGATTGTCGCTAAAACGAGCTCTACGGCTTATAGCCATGCGAGCGTGCCGTATTTGTTGTATTATTTAGAGCATGGCTTGAAGGGTTTTTTAACAGCCAACACTAAAATCGTGGCAAACACCCTTGGAGGCTTGAGCGCTTATAACGGCTATATCACCCAAGAAGGCATCGCTAAAGCGTTCAATTTGGCGTTTAAATCGCCTTTAGAGGTTTTAAAGGAGCTTTAAAAATAAGTTGTAAAAAAGGGCATGGCGATAAACCATGCGTCTTAATGTATAGAAATATTTCAAAAAAAAAAAAACACTTTTTAATGTTATAATCTACCCTAAATCATACAAGGGGTTTTTATGGCCAAAATTGATAGCTATGAGTGGTATTTAAAAAATACTTTGAAAAAAGAACTCTATTATCAAATCCCTATCTACCAACGCCCTTACCAATGGACAAAAGAAAACTGCGAAAAGCTTTTAGACGATTTGTTTTTTAATTATGAAGATGACAGAGAAAGTGATTATTTTTGCGGCTCATTAGTCTTAGTCAAATCCGATCCCAATTCCAAAACCGGAACCTATGATATTGTAGATGGACAGCAACGCTTAAGCACTTTCATTCTGTTGGCAAAAGTTTTAGCCGATCTTTATAATGGTTTAGACCCTGAGTATTTAGAATATTTACAAGAGAGTTGGAAAGATAGGTATACAGAAAGAAAACGACTGAGTTTTAACACTATAGGGTCTAACGCTGAATATGATTTTCAAGATGCATTAGAACATTTCAACGACTCTCAAGCAAGCAAGAATAAAAATAATAAGAACAATTACCTAAAAAATGCGGTTTGTTTAAAAGACTATCTTAGAGAGAAAGAGATTGAAGACATTAACAAGTTTATTAAATGGCTGTATTTTAATGTTAAATTTATCACCATCATTTGCCCAAACATAGACAAGGCGTTAAGGATTTTTAATGTTTTAAACGCTAGGGGTTTGGCTTTGAATGCGACAGATATTTTTAAGGGAGAGTTGTTAAAAGAATTGGCTAAAGAAGAGGATCAAAAAAAGCTTGTGTCTCGTTGGAACGCCTTGCATCAAAAATGCTCAGGGAATGAGTCAAAATTTCCAAAGAGAAAAGAGAACAAGCGAGAGAAGAATGCCACAGAAACCTTATTCAGCTGGTATTTAACCTATCTCAATCCGGTAACTAGTGTGAAAAGCATGGAAGAAAGACTTGCCGATCAGTTTGAAAGGCTTAATAAACCCCCTTTAGAATACTTTAAGGGCGTAGAGGATTTTTACAACGCCTATTGTAAGGTATTGGAAATGCAAAATTGGCATGCTCATTTGCTTTCTTATCTAGCCTCTGATTTTTGGTGCATTATTTTGTGCACCAGCATATTGCACCATTATAGCCCTCAAGATATAGAGGCTTTAAAGGAGTTGCTAGTTAAGTTTTATTACCAAAATTGGGTTGCAGAGCAAAAAGAACCTAAAAAACAAACTAATTGCAACATTATTAAAGCCCTAAAAGAAAAGCAAAGCGTAGAGAACATCGCTTCTATTGTGAAAAAATATTTTAAGGATGAAAATACCACGCAACGCTTTAAAGAAAACCTGCAAGACAGCAACTTATACACAAAATTCTACTCCATCAATGGCAAATCTGGCAAAAAAATTCATGGCTCAAGCCCATTCTCATTTTAGTGGAATATTCCATAAGTGATGATCCTAGACCTAAACGCATTGAAAAGGGCGATTTTCATGTTGAACACATCTTACCCCAAAACCCCGATCCTTCAAGCCAATGGGTGAAAGACTTTAGCGAAGAAGAAAGAGGGTTATACACGCATTCTTTAGCCAACCTCACGCTTTTAGGGGGCAAGAAAAACACCAAAGCTTTAAGCCAATCTCTAAACCAAGATTTCAAAGAGAAAAAAGAAATCTATATGGGGAAACCTGTCGCGCTAGACAATAAGAAAACTTTTAAGGTGATGACCTGCTATGACATGACTAAAAACGATGTGTGCCGCTACTCAGAATGGACGCCCAAAAGCTTAGAAAAAAGAAAAGAAGAGCTGATTAAAATCATTGAGAGCATTCTAACGCTCTAGGGATGTGCCCCTAGAAAGTGAACACGTAATTCACATACCATGAATACACGCGCCTAAACCCTATATCCAAGTTTTTTGCAGTGATATAGGGGTTTTTCTTTAACATGGGGAACTTCACGCCCGCTTCAATGCTAGAATGCTTTAAGATCCTTAAGCGAGCCCCCACATTGAATAAAAATTGGAAAGAAGTGGCTCTTTTGCTCACCAAAGCTTGCTCCACTAAAATGCCCTCAAAGCTCGGTGTCGCCATAAGCCATGAATTGCCGGCTAATTGCACCCCACCAAAAGCCCCCAAACTCATGATGCCATTATTAATGACATTGACCATCACATCTATAGCTCCTCCATAAGTGAGCATGTTTGGGTCAAAGGTTTTGGGATCGGCGAGGCTCGTTAAACGATTGATTTCTTGTTTCCCAAGAATTTGACCCGCCAATTGCGCCACTTCGCTGTTATAATTAGGATTTTTAAGCCTAATAGAATTAGCGTGGGCGTAGTCAAAAAACCCATAAGCGCGCAAGCCAAAGTATTTCCCAAAGAAAAACTGATACCCTAAAAGCGCATCAAAGCCTTTGATAGTAGCGTTAGTGGCTTGTTTTTGAGAATTAATATCCGCATGCATTTGAGCCTGCCCTTGCAAATAACCCGCTCCTAAAAAAACGCCATTGCCATCCATGGCTAATAGCACATTGATAGAAGCAATCAAAGCTAATAAAGATCGAGAAAAAAATTTTTTCATGTGTGATTCCTTAACATAATGCTTACATTCTTAAAAAGAATACCCAAAAAACAATTAAAAACGATTAAAGAATGAAACATTTAATAAAAATAAAAACTCCTTATGAATTTCACATAAGATTAATAAAAAGCGGCTAAAACCCTTTTTTTAAAATTTTGTTTCAAGCTTTAAGCTACAATATACGCATGAAAGATTCACATCAAACTATCGGCGTGTTTGTGCGGCCTACTCATTATCAAAACCCCCTTTTTGAAGAGCTAGAGCAGGCTAAAGAATGGGTTTTAAAGCTTTTAGAAGATGAGGGGTTTGAAAGCTTTATGATTGATAGCCTTGATGGGGCAAAAGATGCACGATTGATAGAAAAAGCTGATGCGTTTTTGTGTTTAGGGGGCGATGGTACGATTTTAGGGGCTTTAAGAATGACGCATTCTTACAACAAGCCATGTTTTGGGGTGAGAATTGGGAATTTAGGGTTTTTGAGTGCGGTTGAATTGAACGGGTTGAAAGATTTCTTACAAGATCTCAAGCAAGATAGGATCAAATTAGAAGAGCATTTGGCTTTAGAGGGCCGTATTGGAAAAACCTCTTTTTATGCGATCAATGAAATTGTGATCGCCAAAAAAAAAGCTTTAGGGGTTTTAGACATCCAAGCTTATGTGGGCCATACGCCCTTTAACACCTATAAAGGCGATGGGCTTATCATTGCCACGCCCCTAGGTTCAACCGCTTATAATTTGAGCGCTCATGGGCCGATTGTGCATGCTTTAAGCCAGAGCTATATTTTAACGCCCTTGTGCGATTTTTCTTTAACGCAACGCCCTTTAGTGTTAGGGGCGGAATTTTGTTTGAATTTTTGCACTCATGAAGACGCTCTTGTGGTCATTGATGGGCAAGCCACCTATGATTTAAAAGCCAACCAACCCCTATACATTCAAAAAAGCCCCACGACCACCAAGCTCTTACAAAAAAATTCAAGGGATTATTTTAAGGTGCTTAAAGAAAAGCTCTTATGGGGGGAAAGCCCTAACAAAAAAAGATAAAAAGGGTAAAAAATGCGAGATTTTAATAACGCTCAAATCACACGCTTAAAAGTGCGTCAAAACGCTGTTTTTGAAAAATTGGATCTGGAGTTTAAAGACGGCTTGAGTGCGATTAGTGGGGCTAGCGGGGTGGGGAAAAGCGTTCTTATTGCGAGCCTTTTAGGGGCGTTTGGGCTTAAAGAGAGCAACGCTTCAAACATTGAAGTGGAATTGATTGCACCTTTTTTAGACACTGAAGAATACGGCATTTTTAGAGAAGATGAGCATGAACCCTTAGTCATCAGCGTGATTAAAAAAGAAAAAACGCGCTATTTTTTAAACCAAACAAGCCTGTCCAAAAACACGCTCAAAGCGTTATTAAAAGGTGTGATCAAACGCTTATCTAACGACAGATTCAGCCAGAATGAACTCAATGATATTTTAATGCTCTCCTTACTAGATGGCTATATCCAAAACCAAAATAAGGCGTTTAGCCCCCTTTTAGGCGCGCTTGAAGAAAAATTCACCCGCTTAGAGAATCTAGAAAAAGAAAGGCGATTATTAGAGGATAAAAAGCGTTTCCAAAAGGATTTAGAAGAACGATTGAATTTTGAAAAAATGAAATTAGAGAGGCTGGATTTAAAAGAAGATGAATACGAACGCCTTTTAGAGCAGAAAAAATTGCTCTCTAGTAAGGAAAAATTGAACGATAAAATCGCTCTAGCGTTAGAGGTGCTAGAAAATACCCACAAAATCACGCATGCTTTAGAGAGCGTGGGCCATAGCGCGGAGTTTTTAAAAAGCGCTTTATTAGAAGCGAGCGCTCTGTTGGAAAAAGAGCAGGCTAAATTAGAAGAGTGCGAGCGTTTGGATATTGAAAAGGTGTTAGAAAGGCTTGGCATGTTAAGCGGGATCATTAAGGATTACGGGAGCATTACGCATGCTAAAGAACGATTAGGGCATGTTAAAAACGAATTGCATAACCTAAAAGAAATTGACCATTATTGCGAAACTTACCACAAAGAAATAGAACAATTAAAAACCGAATGCTTGAAATTGTGCGAAGAAATAAGCAGCTTTAGAAAAGAATATTTAGCCGGTTTTAACGCTCTTTTAAGCGCTAAAGCGAAAGATTTGCTCTTAAAAAGCCCCAGTTTGGTTTTAGAAGAAGCCCCCATGAGCGAAAAAGGCGCTCAAAAACTCGTTTTGAATTTGCAAAATTCCCAATTAGAAACCTTAAGCTCTGGAGAATACAGCCGTTTGAGGCTGGCGTTCATGCTTTTAGAAATGGAGTTTTTAAAGGATTTTAAAGGCGTGTTGGTGTTAGATGAAATGGATTCCAACTTGAGCGGCGAAGAGAGTTTAGCAGTCTCTAAAGCCCTTGAAACCTTGAGCAGCCATTCGCAAATCTTTGCCATTTCGCACCAAGTCCATATCCCAGCGCTCGCTAAAAACCATATTTTAGTCTTCAAAGAAAACCACAAAAGCCTTGCAAAAACCCTTAATAACGAAGAAAGGGTTTTAGAAATCGCGCGCATGATAGGGGGGAGCGAGAATATAGAGAGCGCGATTTCTTTCGCTAAAGAAAAATTAAAGGCGCAAGAATGAAATTTTTTCTTTTAAAGAAATTCAGCGAATTTTTAAACGCTCAAACGCATTTTAGCCTCAAACGCTTGAACGCGTTTAGCTTTTTATTAGAGGCTTTTTCTAAAGAAAAACACGCTTTTGTTGTGGATTTGAATGTGCCTTATATCGGTTTGTCTAAAAAACCCCCAGAGAGCGTTTTAAAAAACACCCTAGCGTTAGATTTTTGTTTGAATAAATTCACTAAAAACG
This sequence comes from Helicobacter pylori, assembly GCF_014497725.1. GTDB lineage: Bacteria > Campylobacterota > Campylobacteria > Campylobacterales > Helicobacteraceae > Helicobacter > Helicobacter pylori_DE. The sequence continues at coordinate 120,443 of NZ_JACTGF010000001.1, forward strand.
CCAAAATTTTACAAGCAAACATCATTGATAACGATCGGATTTTAGAAATCAAGGGTGCTAAAGATTTAGCTTATAAGAGTGAAACTTTTATTTTGCGTTTAGAAATGATCCCTAAAAAAGCCAACCTCATGATTTTAGATAAAGAAAAATGCGTGATAGAAGCCTTTCGTTTTAATGACAGGGTCGCTAAAAACGATATTTTAGGGGTATTGCCTCCTAATATTTACGAGCATCAAGAGGAGGATTTGGATTTTAAGGATTTATTAGAAATATTAGAAAAAGATTTTTTATTTTACCAACACAAAGAATTGGAACACAAAAAAAATCAAATCATCAAGCGATTAAACGCCCAAAAAGAACGCTTGAAAGAAAAATTAGAGAATTTAGAAGATCCTAAAAATTTACAATTGGAAGCCAAAGAATTGCAAACTCAAGCCCAGCTCTTGCTCACTTACCAGCATTTAATCCATAAGCATGAAAGTCGCGTGGTTTTAAAGGATTTTGAAGATAAGGAGTGTGCGATTGAAATTGATAAGAGCATGCCCTTAAACGCTTTTATCAATAAAAAATTCACTCTCAGTAAAAAAAAGAAACAAAAATCGCAATTTTTGTATTTAGAAGAAGAGAATCTAAAAGAAAAAATCGCCTTCAAAGAAAATCAAATTAATTATGTTAAAGGAGCGCAAGAAGAAAGCGTTTTAGAAATGTTTATGCCGGTTAAAAATTCTAAAATCAAACGCCCGATGAGCGGGTATGAAGTGCTGTATTATAAGGATTTTAAAATCGGTTTAGGGAAAAACCAAAAAGAGAATATCAAGCTTTTACAAGACGCAAGAGCGAATGATTTGTGGATGCATGTAAGAAATATTCCCGGATCGCATTTGATCGTTTTCTGCCAAAAGAACGTGCCCAAAGATGAGGTCATTATGGAATTAGCCAAAATGTTGATTAAAATGCAAAAAGATGCGTTTAATAGTTACGAAATTGACTACACGCAACGAAAATTTGTCAAAATCATCAAAGGAGCTAATGTCATTTACTCAAAATACCGAACTATTAGTCTAAAGGACACTTAAACACTTAAGGAGGTTAGCATGGGTGTTTCAGCTTTAGGCAATGTAACTTATATCAACCAAAACGCTCCTTTAAATTCTGCTATCCAACAGGGTGCAAGAAGTGATATGTTGGATTTAGCACAAAGCTTTCAAAGTAAGCTTGAATTAGCCCAAGAAACAAGGGCGTTAGAAAACATGCAAGCCATTAGCGATAAAGACCCTAAAGAAGGCTCTAAAAACCGCTATCCAAACAGCCAAAGGGCTAAGGCGTTTGGCTTGGAAGAAGAAGAAATTGAATTGTGGCATGAAGAGCATTTGCTGGATATTGTGGGGTAGGGTATTGCGAATAACCCCTATCCTTTCATGAGTTTAAAATAAAATAATCAAGTCTCCGTTTTTTAAACATTAAAAGATTTTAGCTATCAATATCAATCACAATAGAATCTTATATTTTTAACAAAAGGGAATGCACCATGTTAAGGGGTGTCAAAAAAGCGGTTTTTAGGGTTTTGTGTTTGGGGGCGTTGTGTTTAGGGGGGTTAATGGCAGAGTCAAACCCTAAAGAGCTTATATTTTCAGGTATCACTATTTACACGGATAAAGATTTCACTAGGGCTAAGGAATACTTTGAAAAAGCTTGTAAATTAAACGATTCTGATGGTTGCGCGATCTTAAGAGAGGCTTATTCTAAAGTCATCCTAAAAGGAAGTGCAAGAGAAAGCATTGAAAAAGCTCTTGAACACACGGCTACTGCTAAAGCTTGCAAATCAAACGATGCTGAAAAATGCAAGGATTTAGCAGAGTTTTATTTTAATGCAAACGATCTTAAAAATGCTTTAGAATATTACTCTAAATCTTGTAAGTTAAATAATGTTGAAGGGTGTATGCTGTCAGCAACTTTTTATAACGATATGATAAAGGGTTTGAAAAAAGATAAAAAAGATCTAGAATATTATTCTAAAGCTTGCGAGTTAAACTATGGCGATGGCTGTGCGATTTTAGGGGATATTTATCATAATGGTGAAGGCGTAACACAAAATTTTAAAAAAGCTTTCAAATATTACTCTAAAGCTTGCGAGTTGAATAATGGTGAAGGGTGTTCTAAATTAGGAGGGGATTATTTTCTTGGTGAAAGCGTAACGCAAGATCTTAAAAAAGCTTTTGGATATTACTCTAAAGCTTGCGAATTAAACGAGGCTCTAACATGCACGCTTGTAGGAGAGTTTTATCGTGATGGTGAAGGCGTAACAAAGGATCTTAAAAAAGCTTTTGAATATTCTGCCAAAGCTTGTGAATTGAACGATGCTAAAGGGTGTTACGCTCTAGCAGCGTTTTATAATGAGGGTAAGGGCGTAGCAAAGGATGAAAAGCAAACGACAGAAAACCTTGAAAAGAGTTGCAAGCTAGGATTAAAAGAAGCATGCGATATTCTCAAAGAACAAAAACAATAAAATCCTAGCCCTAACCAAGCCTAATTAAACAGCTTTCGTTTAATTGGTTGCTTTTATGATATTGAACAAACCCTTTGTCCTTTCAAAAAGAGAAAATGGCGATGAAATCTCTTGGTATCTGGCTCTTGGGGGTCTTTTGATCAAAGTGTTAGCGCATTTGGAAAAATCAATCAAATCCATCGTCGTTTTGATATAACTAGGCAAGTTTAATAGGCATATTTCAAAGAGCTTATAGCTCGCTAAAGCGTCTGCGTAGGCTCTATGGCTGACTTCTATACCAAACCCTAAAAGCTCTTTTAAAAAACTCAAAGAATAACGCATGGACAAAATGGCTCGTTTGGATAAATCCAAAGTGCAAAGCTTTAAATTCAATAAGGGGCAATGCAATTTTTCTACAAAATAACGCCCTAAAAAGTTGTAATCAAAATTAGCGTTGTGGGCTACAAACACGCTATTGCCTAAAAAAAGCCGCAATTCTTGCAAAGCTTCATGCACGCTTGGGGCGTTTAGGGTGTCTTCATAAGCGATGCCTGTAAGCTCAGCAATATAATCAGGAACGCTTTTGACTTTCACAAGGGTTTCAAAACGATTGATAATTTCCCCCCCCTTCACTTGCACGGCCCCGATTTCTAAAATCTCATGTTTTATGGGGCAAGAGCCGGTGGTCTCTAAATCAATAAAGGAAAAAACCTCATCTTTAAGGGGGGTTTTAAGGTTTTTGAGCGTGATTAAATTTTCACTCGTTTCTATGAAATTAAGCCCGCACGCTTTTAAATATTCCAAATTGATTTCATCATAAATAAGGCGAGAGAGCGATTTTTCTAGCATGCCCAAGCTTAAATCCTGGCGCTTTAAGCGAGCGATTAGGGCTTGAATGTCTTTATGCAAGAGATTTATTGGCATTCTGTAAGCCTTCAATAGCCAGCTTACGATCTTTGGATTTAAAAATATAACTCCCTGAAACCACCACATCCACGCCAGCTTGTTGGAGTTCAAAGATATTTTTATCATTCACACCCCCATCCACTTCTAAAAGACAGCTAGGGTTGTAGCGTTTGATCAATTCTTTAACTTTCAAACACTTTTCTAGCACCAGATCTAAAAACTTCTGCCCGCCAAAGCCTGGATTCACACTCATTAAAAGCACTAACCCAACGCTTTCTAGCAAGTATTTAATGCTTTCTTCATGCGTGTGGGGGTTTAGAACAACGCCTGGCGTGATGCCTGAATTTTTAATGAGTTGCAACACCCTGTGGGGGTGCTTTTCATTTTCTGCATGAATGCTGATGATTTGCGGGTTTAAAGGAGCGAATAACCCCACAAAAAAGCTCGCATTTTCTACCATTAAATGCACATCTAAAGGCACTTGGCTCATTTGAGTAACATTCTCTAAAACCACAGGCCCCATCGTTAAATTAGGCACATAATGCCCATCCATCACATCCACATGCAAAAAATCAGCGTTACTCACGCTCTCTATCTCTTTGGCTAAATGCATAAAATCAGCACTCAAAAGGCTCGGAGCTACTTTCAAAATACTTCCCTATTTCCAATGTTTTCAAGTAAAATATTAGCATCTTTAATCAAATCATAAAAGGGTTTTTATGGATTACAAACATTTTAAAGGCAAGCATGCAAACATCGTTATAGAAATCATCAGTCTTTTAGAAAAAGGGGTTAAAAAAGCCCAGGAAATTTTAGAAAAACCAGACGCTGGGAGTTACACTAAGTTAGAAAACAGCAGCGGGGATACGCCCATTAAAGCGGATTTGGCCCTAGATAAGTTTTTAGAAGAAAATTTTTTGAGTTTAGAAAATATCAAAAGCGTTTTTAGCGAAGAAAAAGAAACGCCTGTTACTAAAGAAAACGGCTCTTATTTGATCGCTTATGACCCCTTAGACGGGAGTTCAGTCATGGAGGCGAATTTCTTAGTAGGCACGATTATAGGGGTTTATGAAAAGGATTATAAGGCTCAAAATTTAGTTGCAAGCCTTTATGTGGTTTTTGGGCATAAAATAGAATTAATGGTGGCTTTAGAAGAAGTTTATCGTTACGCTTTTTACCAGAACAAGTTCCATTTTATAGAAACCATCGTTTTAGAAAATAAGGGTAAAATCATCGCTAGCGGAGGCAATCAAAAGGATTTTTCTTTGGGCTTGAAAAAGGCTTTAGAAGGGTTTTTTGCAGAAAATTACCGCTTACGATATTCAGGATCTATGGTGGCTGATGTCCATCATGTTTTGGTTAAAAAAGGCGGAATGTTTTCCTATCCGCAAAAGAAATTACGAAAGCTTTTTGAAGTCTTCCCTTTAGCCTTGATCATTGAAAAAGCTAAAGGGGAAGCGTTTTATTTTGATAAGGGGGTTAAAAAGCGTTTGCTAGAACAAAGCGTGGAAAACTACCATGAAAAAAGCGAATGCTATTTAGCTAGTTCGCATGAAGCTCAAATCTTAGAAAAATATTTAAAGGGAGAATGATGCAAAATAGCGCTAAAAAATTAGAATATGAAGAGCGTTTTAATGACGCTCTTTTGAAATTACAAGCATGCCAAGAAGAAAAGCAAGTAACAAGCTGCTTGAAATGCGAGAAGGTTTTAAAATGCGAGATCCGCAACAGCTATGTGGATGCGGCTTATGAGAGCATGAGTTTAGGCGAAGCGGGCGGGTTTGATTTCAACTAAAATGGGATTAAAATGGCTAGTAATACTATCTTGCAAAAGAATTTAGACGCTTTTTACACCCACCCCAAAATCGCGCGATTTTGCTTGGATTTATTAAGAGATCTCATCGTTCAAAATCTAGGGCTAGACTTAAACGCATTCCATTTTTTAGAGCCAAGTGCAGGGAGTGGGAGCTTTGTTGATGCATTAAAAGAATTAGGGATTGCTGATTGGGACGCCCTTGATATTGCCCCTAAAGCTCAAGGCATTCAAAAAAAAGATTATCTGTTGGAATTGATTGAGTTTAACCAAAAGCGTGTTATTATTGGCAACCCTCCTTTTGGGCATAGAGGGAAATTAGCCTTAGATTTTTTAAACAAATCTTTAAACGAAGCGCCTATTGTAGCGTTTATTTTGCCCAATTTATTCAAACGCTATTCCATTCAAAAACACATTGATAAGCGTGCAAAATTGGTTTTAAACGCTGTTTTAGAGAAAAACGCTTTTATTTTTAATGAACGACCCTATGATGTGAAATGCGTTTTTCAAATCTATATGCATAAAAATATCGCCCTAAATCTTAAAGACGAACGCATCATTACACCCCCAAAAATCCGCCATAATGACTTCATCACTTATATTCATAATAACACGCCACACACCCTTAAGTATTTCAACAAAGAAAAATACCAATGGGATTTTGCGGTGGTGAGACAAGGCTTTTATGACTACAACGAAAAGATCACCAATGCAAATTTACTGGTTAAAAACCGACAATATTTTTTCATCAAAGCCCATTCTAAAGAAGCTTTAAGGATTATCCATAAAATTGATTTCAACAAACTCGCCCATAAAAACACGCAAGTTTTAGGGTTTTCTACTTATGATTTTGTGGAAGAATATTGCAAATTAAAGGAAATGCATGCTTGAAAAAGTGTTCCAAGAAATTACCAATAAGAGAAAGTTTTTTGCAAGTTCTAGCACAGGGGAGCAGTTTGAAAACCAATTTAGGAATGAATTAAAAAAACACTTTAGCGAAATCAACGGCGATTTAACAGAAGAATTAGGCCATATTGAAGAAAAGCCTAATAAGGAAATCAAAACCACTTTTAACCAACTCAAAAAGCAAGTTTTAGAAAAAAACCACCCAGACACCCTTAAAAACCCTTTTTCAAACCTTACAAGCCATTTTTTATACCAGCCTTTTGGCTCACAAAATTACCCTGATTTTTTGGTTTTTATTTTTGATCATGTGGTGGGGATTGAAATCAAGTTTTCTAAAAACGATAAGGGTGAAAAAAATCTTCAAACTTCTCGCCCCATGTGGAATTCAAACCTACCTAAACCCAATGCGATTTATGTGTATGGAGTCGCTAATGCAAACATCACTTTTTTTAAAGGCTCAGATATTTTGAGTTATGAAACCAGAGAGGTCTTACTCAAGTATTTTGATACTTTAGATAAAGATGAAGAAAGTTTGAAAAACGCCTTAAAGGATTTAGAAAACCCTTTTGGGTTTGCCCCCTACATCAGAAAAGCTTATGAGCATAAAAAGGAATTTTCTAACCACCACCAGATTGAAAGCTTCTTTTCGCATAATCACATTTTAAGAGAGCAGAATGTCTTAGAATTTTTGAAAACGCTCACTCACTAGCATATTTATTTCCCATTTATCTATTTCTTGTAAAATACAAGTTTATTTTTAATATAAAGAAATTGATGATCAGTCTTAAAAACGAGATTAAATAAAGAAAGTTGAAAGGTTAGAAGAAACAACCTTTAAAGGTTGTTTGCTAAAATCTCACTTCATTTGCAAAGCCACTTCTTCAGCGAAATTCTCTGCCTTTTTCTCAATGCCTTCGCCCAATTCAAAACGCACATACTCAGTGATTTTTAAATCATCATCCCACTCTTTGGAACAATCAGCGATGACTTGAGCGATAGTTTTTTTATCGTCCATGACATAGAATTGCCCTAAAAGGGTCAGGCGTTGATCAATAAGGGTGTTATCAGCGATGAATCTTTCCATTTTTCCAGGAACGATTTTATCCCAGATTTTTTCAGGCTTGCCTTGCGCTTTTAATTCGTCTTCAAAAGCTTTTTTTTGGTGTGCTAAAACTTCATCGCTCAATTCAATGCGACTCCCAAAAGTGGGGATATTTTTCAAAGGTTTGCCCAAGCGTTTAGCTTCCTCATTGTCTTTTTCAATTTCAGCGATCAAGGCTAAAGTTTCTTTTTTGACAAAATCAAGGCTAAAGTCTTTGCAATCTAGCACTTGAGGTTTCATCGCTGCGGCATGCATAGCGATGTTTCGGGCCAGTTCCACCACTTTTGGAGCGTTTTTCTCATTATCGTATTTTATGCCGATTAGCACGCCCACTCTAGCGTTAGAATGCGCATAGCCATTAATGATATGAGAGCTAGGGGCTTTTAAATGAGCGATTTTTCTCACTAAAATGTTTTCACCAATGACAGCGATTTGAGAGTGCAAATATTCTTCAAAAGGCTTGTTGTCTAACGGGCTTTTAAGCAGTTCTTCTGTGGTATGGATATTGTGGGCTTTGATCGTTTCTAAAGTTTTTTTCACCAATTCCTTAAAGCCCTCATTTTTAGCCACAAAATCCGTTTCGCTATTGATTTCTACCATCATTGCACTTTTAAAATCAGGCGCTACTTCTAAAGCGACCACGCCCTCAGCAGCGATCCTATCGGCCTTTTTAGCGGCTTTACTCAAGCCTTTTTCGCGCAAGAAATCAATAGCCTTTTGCAAATCCCCAGCCACTTCCACAAGGGCTTTTTTGCAATCCATCATGCCCGCATCGGTTAAGTCCCTTAATTTTTTGACTAATTGAGCGCTAATTCCTGACATTATTCGGCTCCTTGAGTGATTTCTTTTTGGATTTCAGCGAGCATTTCTTCTTTTTCTTCATTGCTCACGAACTCTATCTCTTCGCTATTTTCATCCGCATGGACGATTTCTTCTTGCATGAGTTCTCGCCCCTCTAAAATCGCTTCGCTCATTTCTTTACAAAATAGCCTAATAGAGCGGATCGCATCGTCATTTCCAGGAATGGGGTAATCCACCAAATCAGGGTCGCAGTTAGTGTCTAAGGGAGCCACGATAGGGATATGGAGTTTCCTTGCTTCAGCGACAGCGATTTTTTCTTTAGCCACATCAATCACAAAAATCATATCAGGGATTTTTTTCATGTGGCGCACCCCGCCAAGATACTTATCCAGCTTTTCTTTTTTCCTTAAAATCATGAGTTTTTCTTTTTTAGTCAATAAATCAATTTGACCGCTATTTTCCATTTCTTCAATGATTTCTAATTTTCTCACCGATTTTCTAATGGTGCTAAAATTAGTCAGCATGCCACCAAGCCAGCGGTAATTGACATAAGGGACTTGAATGCTTTCAGCAAATTCTTTCAAAGTCTCATTGGCTTGTTTTTTAGTGCCTACAAACATGATGCTCTTGCCTTGAGCGCTCGCATCGCGCACGATATTATAAGTGTATCTAAAATAGCGCAAGGTTTTTTGCAAATCAATAATATGGATATTTTTCCTAACGCCAAAAATGAATTTTTTGGTTTTAGGGTTCCAACGCCTTGTTTGGTGTCCAAAATGCACACCGCATTCTAATAAATCTTTCATGGTTACCATGAGAATATTCTCCTTAAAGTTATTTTGGTTCTCTTCCTCCATGCTCATTTGATTCTTAAATTCTTAAGAACACCTAAATACAAGGATTAGCATGTGTGAATTTGACGCTGTCTTTGCCTTGTTCCTATTAAAATGATAGAAAAACGACAAAACCCTATGATTATAGCAAAAGATTAAGGTTTTTTAGCTTAAGTAAAAAAGGCTTTTAGGTTATAATAAGTACAAAATAGAAATTTAGGGTAGCTATAATGGATACAAAAAGACAATGCATGGCTTTAAAGGCTTCAGCAGGGAGCGGGAAGACTTTCGCTTTGAGCGTGCGGTTTTTGGCCCTATTGTTTAAGGGGGCTAATCCTAGCGAGATTTTAACGCTCACTTTCACTAAAAAAGCCACCGCCGAAATGAAAGAGCGCATTTTAGACTATTTAAAAATTTTGCAAAAAGAAAACCTTGAAAATGAAAAAGAAAAATCCCAAAATATCCTAAAAGAATTAGAAGAAAAATACCATTTAAACCCTGATTTAGTGCAAAATAGTGCTCAAAAAATCTACCAACGCTTTTTAAACGCCGAAATCAGAATCAGCACCATTGATGCGTTTTTCCAAAGCATTTTAAGGAAATTTTGCTGGTTTGTGGGGTTGAGCGCGAATTTTGAAGTCAATGAAGACACCAAAGCGCACCAGCGACAGCTTAATGAGGGTTTTTTGAGCGCTTTAAATAACGAACAGCTTGAAGAATTGAGCACTTTTATCGTCCAATGCTTAAGTTATGATAATTACACAAGCGATTCTATTTTAGAACGGTTGCGTTTTTTAAAAAACAAGCTCTATTTATTTGATCCCAATAAAAAAGAGCCTGCATTTGATGAAGAGGGTTTTTTAGAAAAACTAAGAAGCTTAAACAATCAAATTCAAAGCATAGAAACAGCGTCAGATAGGGCTAAAACAGCCATTAAATGCGATAGTTTTAGGGGATTTTTAAACAGCTCTTTAACCTGGCTTGAAAAAAAGAGCGAATATCAATCTTTCAAAAAACTCAAAAGTGAAATCCCCACTTTAGAGAGCGAATGCGAAGAGATTGAAAACGATTTAAAACGCTATTATGAAGCCAAAGAAACCGCAATATTTAAAAAATTCCCTAAATTCATCCAGCTTTATGATAACGCCACTTCTAAGATCCAAGCCCTAGATTTTGATGCGATTAAAAATAAGGTTCATGTTTTATTGAATGGTTATGAAGAAATGCCAGCGGAGTTTTTTTATTTCAGGTTGGACAGCAAGATCGCGCACATTTTGATTGATGAATTTCAAGACACGAGCTTGAACGATTATAAGATTTTAGCCCCTTTTATTGATGAGATTAAAGCCGGGATAGGGCAAGCTAAATGGCACAGGAGCGTGTTTTTTGTGGGCGATGTCAAGCAGAGCATTTATGCCTTTAGGGGGAGTTTTAGCTCCTTATTTGAAAGCGTTTCTAAGGATTTTTACCACGATAATTTACAATTCAACCACCGCAGTGCGCCTTTAATCATTAATTACGTGAACACCATTTTTAAAAAGGCTTATCAAAATTCCCCCACCGCTTATTTGGAGCAAAAATACCCTAAAGCTTCTCAAAATAAACATGCTACAGACGGCTATGTTAAAGTCTCTTTAGTGGCTGATGATAGAGAGTTACTATTAGACCAGATCTTACAAGAAGCTCAAAACCTTTTAGATCATCATATTGATCCTAAAGACATTACCATTTTATGCGCCACTAATGCTGACGCTTTAGAAATCAAAAATTATTTGCAAGAGAATTTGAGCACCATTCGCCCAAGCACGGAATCTAGCGCTAATTTGTCTCAATTTGTAGAATCTAAAATCATTAAGAACGCTTTAAAATACGCTCTAGCGGAAGAACCTTACAAGCCCTTTTATAAGCACAGCGTTTTAAAACTCGCTGGATACTTGCATGATGATGCGATCGCTTTAGCTGGTTTTAACCCTAAAAAAGAGAGCGTGGCAGGCTTTGTGTGGAAGGTGATGGAGCAATTTGAGCTTTATGGAGAGCCTGCGCAAAGCTGTTTGGAATTGGCCATTGGGTGCGAAGACGCCGATGGATTTTTAGAAAAATTAGAGGCTAAATCGATCGCTTCTTCCCATTCAAAAGGCGCGCAGATCATGACCATTCACAAATCTAAAGGCATGCAATTCCCTTATGTGATCGTGTGCGAACGCTTGGGCAAGCCTAATTCAAGCCATTCCAATCAACTCCTTGAAGAATATAATGGCACAGAGCTTCTTCGCCTTTATTACAGAATGAAAAATCGTGAGGTCGTAGATAAAGATTACGCTAGGGCTTTAGACAAAGAAGAAGCGGCTAAAGATCACGAAGAAACCAATGTGTATTATGTCGCATTCACTAGGGCTGAGTTAGGGCTGATTGTCGTGGCCAAAGACAAAAAAGAAAGCAAAAAAGAAAGCAAAAAAGAAAGCAAAAAAGAAAGCAAAAAAGAAAGCAAAAAAGAAAGCAAAAACAAAACAATGCGCGAAAAATTGGATCTTGTGCCTTTAGAAGAGGGAGAAATTATGCCGGTTATTTCTCATCAAAAAGAGCCTTTAATTACAAGCGCTCTCATCAAGCCCCATGCCTATGGCGAGCAAGTCCAAGAGATAGAAGAAGAGCCAGAGAGCGATTATGAAAAGAATAACGACCAGGAAGCGATCAATTTTGGTATCGCTTTGCACAAGGGGTTAGAATACCAATACGCTTACAACATTCCTAAAAAAAGCGTTTTAGAATATTTAAACTACCATCATGGTTTTTATGGTTTGGATTACCAAGCGTTAGAAGAGAGTTTAGAGCTTTTTGAAAACGATGCAGAGATACAAGCTCTTTTTAAAAATTATGCCTTAAGGGGTGAAACGGCTTTTTTATTTGAAGGGGTTGTGTCTAGGATTGATGTTTTGTTGTGGGATAGGGGGCAAAATTTGTATGTTTTAGATTATAAAAGCTCTCAAAATTACCAGCAAAGCCATAAGGCGCAAGTTTCTCATTACGCTGCGTTTTTGCAAACTCAAGCCCCCCATTTTAAGATACAAGCGGGCATTATTTACGCTCATAAAAGACTGCTTGAAAAATTATGGGTTTGAAATTAAAAATTTTAAGGTTGTCTATGAATATCAAAAAAACAGAAAACGCGCTCAGTGTGACGCTTAAAAACTTTATTAAAAGCGAGTCTTTTGGAGGGATTTTTCTCTTTTTAAACGCTGTTTTAGCGATGGTGGTGGCTAATTCGTTTTTAAAAGAAAGTTATTTTGCGCTATGGCACACCCCTTTTGGGTTTCAAATAGGAGATTTTTTCATCGGCTTTAGTTTGCACAACTGGATTGATGATGTTTTAATGGCGTTATTCTTTTTGATGATAGGTTTAGAGATCAAGCGAGAATTGTTGTTTGGGGAGCTATCCAGTTTCAAAAAAGCTTCTTTTCCTGTGATTGCGGCCATAGGGGGCATGATAGCCCCAGGATTGATTTATTTTTTTCTTAACGCTGACACGCCTTCCCAACATGGTTTTGGGATCCCTATGGCGACAGATATTGCGTTCGCTTTAGGTGTGATCATGCTTTTAGGCAAGAGGGTGCCAACCGCCTTAAAGGTTTTTTTAATCACTCTAGCGGTGGCTGATGACTTAGGGGCTATTGTGGTGATCGCGCTCTTTTATACCACGAATTTAAAATTTGCATGGCTTTTAGGGGCTTTAGGGGTGGTTCTTGTTTTAGCTGTATTAAACCGCTTGAATATGCGCTCGCTTATCCCTTACTTGCTTTTAGGGGTGTTGCTTTGGTTTTGCGTGCATGAGAGTGGTATCCATGCGACGATTGCTGCAGTGATTTTAGCTTTTATGATACCGGTGAAGATCCCTAAAGATTCTAAAAATGTAGAGCTTTTAGAACTGGGCAAGCGATACGCAGAAACGAATTCAGGAGCGCTTTTGACCAAAGAACAGCAAGAAATCTTGCATTCTATTGAAGAAAAAGCGAGCGCTTTACAAAGCCCTTTAGAAAGATTGGAGCATTTTTTAGCCCCCATTAGCGGGTATTTTATCATGCCCTTATTTGCGTTTGCAAACGCTGGGGTGAGCGTTGATTCTAGCATCAATTTAGAAGTGGATAAGGTGCTTTTAGGGGTTATTTTAGGGCTTTGTTTGGGCAAGCCTTTAGGGATTTTCCTCATCACTTTTATAAGCGAAAAGCTTAAAATCACCGCACGCCCTAAAGGCATCAGCTGGTGGCACATTTTGGGGGCTGGGCTTTTAGCAGGGATTGGCTTTACCATGTCTATGTTTATTTCTAATCTGGCTTTCACGAGCGAGCATAAGGACGCTATGGAAGTGGCAAAAATTGCGATTTTACTAGGATCTTTGATTTCTGGGATCATAGGGGCTTTGTATTTATTTTTATTAAACCAAAGAGCGGCTTTAAAGAAATAGCTAAAAATGCTATAATTTGAGATTAAAACATCTTTTAAGGGAATTAAATGGGACAAACTAAAGACATTCTAACGACGCTTTTACCCCTTGTGGTGCTGTTTCTTATTTTTTATTTTTTGATTGTTCGCCCGCAACGCCAGCAACAAAAAAAGCACAAAGAAATGATAGAGGGCTTGACTAAGGGCGATAAAATTGTTACTCAAGGCGGGTTGATCGTTGAGGTGCTTAAAGCGGAAGCGAATTTTTTTAGCGTGAAACTCAATGATGACACCACTGCTAAACTCTCTAAAAACTATATAGCGTTCAAATTAGACGAATTGGATCAATTTGGTTTGGCAGAGCCTATAGTTATCCAACAAGGCAGAGAAGAAATTTCGGCAAAATTATCTGGTGCTAAGACTTTGAAACAACGCCAAATAACAACTGAATGAAACTTTTTAACCCTCGTTTAATCGTTTTTATCTTTGCGCTTCTTTTAGGGGTAGGGTTTTCTGTGCCTTCTTTACTAGAAACTAAAGGCCCTAAAATCACTTTAGGTTTGGATTTAAGGGGGGGGTTGAACATGCTTTTAGGGGTGCAAACCGATGAAGCTTTAAAAAACAAGTATTTAAGCTTGGCGTCCGCTTTAGAATACAACGCTAAAAAGCAAAATATCTTGCTTAAAGACATTAAATCCAGTTTAGAAGGGATCAGTTTTGAGCTTTTAGATGAAGATGAAGCGAAAAAATTAGACGCGCTTTTATTGGAATTGCAAGGCCATAGCCAGTTTGAAATCAAAAAAGAAGCGGAGTTTTATAGCGTGAAGCTCACCCCTTTAGAGCAAGAGGAATTGCGTAAAAACACGATCTTGCAAGTGATAGGGATCATTCGTAACCGCTTGGATCAATTTGGTTTGGCAGAGCCTGTAGTCATTCAGCAAGGTAAAGAAGAAATTTCGGTGCAATTGCCCGGCATTAAGACTTTAGAAGAAGAACGGCGCGCTAAAGACTTGATTTCAAGATCCGCTCATTTACAAATGATGGCGGTGGATGAAGAACACAATAAAGATGCGATGAAAATGACGGATTTAGAGGCTCAAAAATTAGGCAGCGTGTTGTTGTCTGATGTGGAAATGGGGGGTAAAATCTTGCTCAAAGCGATCCCCATTTTAGATGGCGAAATGCTTACAGATGCGAAGGTGGTGTATGATCAAAACAACCAGCCGGTGGTGAGCTTCACGCTAGATGCGCAAGGGGCTAAGATTTTTGGGGATTTTTCAGGCGCGAATGTGGGCAAACGCATGGCGATCGTTTTAGACAATAAGGTTTATTCAGCCCCAGTGATCAGAGAACGCATTGGCGGAGGGAGCGGGCAGATTAGCGGGAATTTTAGCGTGGCTCAAGCGAGCGATTTAGCGATCGCTTTAAGGAGTGGGGCGATGAGTGCACCCATTCAGGTTTTAGAAAAAAGGATTGTAGGCCCGAGTTTAGGGAAAGACAGCATTAAAACTTCCATTATCGCCCTCATTGGGGGTTTTATTTTGGTGATGGGCTTTATGGCGCTTTATTACTCCATGGCGGGGGTGATCGCTTGCATGGCGTTAGTGGTCAATCTTTTTTTGATCGTGGCGGTCATGGCGATTTTTGGAGCGACGCTGACTTTACCTGGAATGGCAGGGATTGTTTTAACCGTGGGGATTGCCGTGGATGCTAATATCATTATCAATGAGCGTATTAGAGAAGTGTTAAGAGAAGGAGAGGGTGTTGTTAAGGCGATCCATTTAGGCTATATCAATGCGAGTCGGGCGATTTTTGATTCCAATATCACTTCCTTGATCGCTTCGGTGTTGCTATACGCTTATGGCACAGGAGCGATTAAAGGCTTTGCTCTCACCACAGGCATTGGGATTTTAGCCTCTATTATCACCGCTATTATAGGCACGCAAGGGATTTATCAAGCCCTTTTACCTAAACTCACTCAAACAAAAAGCCTTTATTTTTGGTTTGGCGTGAATAAAAGAGCTTAGGAGGTTTTATGGAATTATTCAAACGAACTAGAATCTTAAGCTTCATGCGTTATTCCAATTATGGGGTGATCGTTTCAGCGATCTTGGTGCTTTTGGCGTTGGGGCTTTTGTTTTTTAAAGGGTTTTCTTTAGGGATTGATTTTGCGGGGGGGAGTTTGGTGCAAGTGCGCTACACTCAAAACGCTCCCATTAAAGAAGTGCGCGATCTTTTTGAAAAACAAGCTCGCTTCAAAGGCGTGCAAGTGAGCGAATTTGGCTCTAAAGAAGAAATGTTAATCAAATTCCCTTTTGTAGAAACGGCTGAAAATGAAGATCTGAACGCTATCGTGGCCAACATTCTAAAACCCAGCGGCGATTTTGAAATCCGTAAATTTGACACCGTAGGCCCTAGAGTGGGGAGCGAATTGAAAGAAAAGGGCATTTTGTCGCTGATTTTAGCGTTAATGGCGATCATGGTTTATGTGAGTTTCCGCTATGAATGGCGTTTTGCTTTAGCGAGCGTCGTTGCGCTTGTGCATGATGTGATTTTAGTGGCAAGCTCAGTGATTGTTTTTAAGATTGATATGAATTTGGAAGTGATTGCGGCTTTACTCACTTTGATCGGGTATTCCATTAATGATACGATCATTATTTTTGATCGGATCAGAGAAGAAATGCTCTCTCAAAAAACCAAAAACGCCACTCAAGCCATTGATGAAGCCATTTCCAGCACGCTCACGCGCACGCTTTTAACTTCTTTAACCGTGTTTTTTGTGGTGTTGATTTTGTGCGTGTTTGGGAGTAAGATCATCATTGGTTTTTCATTGCCCATGTTAATAGGCACGATTGTAGGGACTTATAGCTCTATTTTCATCGCCCCTAAAGTAGCGTTATTGTTAGGCTTTGATATGGGTAAATACTATGAGAATGAGGCTAGAAAAATCAAAAAAGCTCAAGAGAAAGAAAAAATGCGCCGTCTGTATGAAAGCGGTCGGGTTTAAGGAGTTTCTATGGATTGGGGTCGGGTCGTTCATGTGCTGTTCAGTCTTATTTCTTTAACCACCATTGCAGGGTTTTTGTATGAGCCTAATACGGTGGTGTTGTTTGTAGCGTTAGCTTTAAACCTTATTTCTGTTACGCTTAAAATTGGGGTGATCAAGCGTTTCGCTTCAGAGCTGTTGGCTAGCTCTTTAGCCACCGTGTTGCATCTCATACCGGCATTTGTGTTTTTACAGATTTTAAATAATTTGGTTACAGCTTACATGCTCATGATTGGGGCGTTGATTAGCAACGCTTTCAGTCTTATTTTTTTGTTGATTGAAAGCGTTGTAACGAGCGAAACGGATTAAGGGGTAACGATGGATTTTATCAATATAGAAAAAAAATGGCAAGAATTTTGGTGGAAAAATAAGAGTTTTGAGCCTAAAGACGATTTTAACCTCCCTAAAAAATACATTCTAAGCATGCTGCCTTATCCTAGTGGGGAAATCCACATGGGGCATGTGCGCAATTACACCATTGGCGATGCGTTGGCGCGCTATTATCGTTTGCACCATTATAATGTGTTACACCCTATGGGGTTTGATTCTTTTGGGATGCCTGCAGAAAATGCCGCCATTAAGCATGGTATCCACCCTAAAACTTGGACTTATGAAAACATTGAAGCCATGCAAAAAGAGTTTGAAGCTTTAGGGTTTTCTTTTTCTAAAAACAGGGAATTTGCCACTTCAGATCCGGATTACACGAAATTTGAACAGCAATTTTTCATTGATTTGTGGGAAAAGGGGCTAATTTATCGCAAGAAAGCCATGCTCAATTGGTGCCCTAACGACAAAACCGTTTTGGCTAATGAGCAAGTCATTGATGGGAGGTGTTGGCGTTGCGATACGGAAGTTGTTCAAAAAGAACTCTATCAATATTATTTGAAGATCACAAACTACGCTGAAGAATTGTTAAAAGACTTAGAAACTTTAGAGAATCATTGGCCTTCTCAAGTCCTAACCATGCAAAAAAACTGGATAGGGAAATCTAGCGGGTTGCAATTTGGTTTTAAGATCGCTGATGAGTGCTTGAAAGCTTGCAACGGCATTCAAGAAATTGAAGTCTTTACCACAAGAGCGGACACCATTTATGGCGTAACTTACATTGCAATCGCCCCAGAACACCCTTTAGTAGAGCATGCCATTAAGCAGGTGAGCCAAGAAGATTCAAAGGTTATTAAAGCGATTTTAAACACGACTCAAAGAGGAAGGGCCTTAGAGAAAAAAGGGGCGTTTTTAGGAATTTATGCTATCCACCCTTTAACGAAGCAAAAAATCCCTGTTTGGGTGGCTAATTTCGCCCTAGCCAATTATGGCTCTGGGGCGTTAATGGGCGTGCCAGCCTGCGATGAAAGGGATTTTGAATTCGCCAATCTTTATCATATCCCTATTAAAGTGATCACTCAAAGCCCTCAAAATTTGCCCCACACCAAAGAAGAGGTTTTAAAAAATAGCGGGGAGTGGAGCGATCTTTCTAGCTCAGTGGCCAGAGAAAAAATCATCGCTTATTTTGAAAAAGAAAACCTCGGTAAAAGGGTGATCAACTACCGCTTGCAAGACTGGGGAGTGAGCCGTCAAAGGTATTGGGGAGCGCCCATTCCCATGATTCATTGCAAACATTGCGGGATTGTGCCTGAAACCCAACTGCCGGTAACTTTACCTGAAGACATTGTGATTGATGGGGAGGGCAATCCGTTAGAAAAGCATGCGAGTTGGAAATTCGCTCAATGCCCCAAATGCCACAAAAACGCTTTAAGAGAAACAGACACCATGGACACTTTCATCCAATCCAGCTGGTATTTCTTGCGTTATACCACCCCCAAAAATCAGCGTGAAAATCAAGCGTTTGATCAAAATTACTTGAAGTATTTCATGCCAGTGGACACTTATATTGGCGGCATTGAACATGCGATTTTGCACTTGTTATACGCGCGCTTTTTCACTAAGGCTTTAAGGGATTTGGGCTATCTTCATTTAGATGAGCCTTTTAAACAGCTTATCACTCAAGGCATGGTTTTAAAAAATGGCGCTAAGATGAGCAAATCTAAAGGCAATGTCGTTAGCCCTAAAGAGATACTTAAAAAATATGGGGCTGATGCGGCAAGGCTCTTTATCCTTTTTGCTGCCCCACCGGCTAAAGAGTTAGAATGGAATGACAGCGCTTTAGAAGGCGCGCACCGGTTTATCAAGCGCTTATACGATAAAGCGAACGCCATTAGCCCTACTACTTCTAAGCCTGAATTTAAAGAAGTGAGCCTGAATGAAGCGCAAAAACTAGGGCGTAAAAAAGTCTATGAAGCGTTAAAAAAATCGCATGAAATTTTCAATAAGGCTGAAAGCGCTTACGCGTTTAACACTTTGATCGCAAGTTGCATGGAGGCCTTAAACGCTTTGAACGCGCAAACTAATGAGCAAATTTTATGCGAGGGTTATTTTGTGTTGTTGCAAATTTTAGAGCCTATTATCCCACACACCGCATGGGAGTTGAGCGAGAGGCTTTTTAAAAGGGAGAATTTTAAGCCTATAGAAGTAGATGAAAGCGCTTTGATGGAAGACTTTATGACTTTAGGGCTTACCATTAATGGCAAAAGGCGTGCGGAATTGAAAGTCAATATTAACGCCAGCAAAGAAGAGATTATTGTTTTGGCTAAAAAAGAATTAGAGAAATATTTAGAAAAGGCGAGCGTTAAAAAAGAAATTTATGTGCCTAATAAACTTGTTAATTTTGTCATCGCATGAGGGTTTTACTTTTTTTTATTGTGTTGTTTTGGTTCAAGGGTTGTGGGTATAAGCCCATTGCGGCTTACGCTCAAAACGCTTTAGGCGATAGCATATACGTGAAACTCATCGTGAATTTGCCTAACCCTGAAAACTCTGTAGAATTTAAGGACTTGATGAATCGTTTAGTCGTGCAACGCTTCCAAAACCGCCTAGCGAGTGAAAAAGATGCGGATTCTATCATTATTATAGAAATCACGAATGTAACCGATACGAGTATCACGCAAAATAAAGAAGGCTTTACGACTTTCTATCGCGCAACCGTGTCTGTGAATTACACCTATGATAATAAAAGAGGCGTTAGAAAGACTTTTCAAAATAGCGGGTATTATAATTACGCCGTGAATTTGCAAGACCCCCTTAACACCTACCAGAACCGCTATTACGCTATCAATCAGGCTGTGGAGCAAACTTTGACTAAATTTGTGGCTCAAATCGCTTATGAGGGGAAATTCAATAATGAAAAATAGTCATGGGTTGAAGGCGTTTTTAGAAACAAAGCCTAAGGAATACCATAAGTTTGATCCTAGCCGCTTCATTCAAATTTACAAGGATTTTAAAAACGCTTTTTTTGAGATTCAAGCCAAAGTCATTCATGTGGTAGGGACTAATGGTAAGGGCAGCACAGGGCGGTTTTTAACCCTTTTATTAGCCGATCAAGGGTTTAAAGTGTTGCATTTCACCTCCCCTCATGTTTTTGAATTCAGGGAGCGCTTTTATTTGAATGGCTCTGTTGTTAAAGAAAGCGTTTTAGAAAACGCCCACCAGCAATTGCAATCGCATGCTTTCAGTAACGCTTGCTCGTATTTTGAATACGCTACCTTACTAGCCGTCATGCTCGCTAAAGATTGCGATTATTTGGTTTTAGAAGCAGGGCTTGGGGGGGAGTTTGACAGCACGAACGCTTTGGAAAAAACCATAAGCGTTTTCACCCCCATTGATTACGATCATAAGGAATTTTTAGGGGATAGTTTAGAAAGCATTGCGACTACTAAATTAAAAGCGATGGGCCCTCTTAATGTCATCGCTCCCCAACAAGAATTGGTTTTAAATGCGGCTCAAAAAATCGCCAAAGAAAAACACGCAAAATTGATTGTGGTTCAAAATGAAATATCAAAGGGAGTGAGGGATTATATTGAACGCCACCATTTAGCCCATTTTTTAGCGATGAATTTAGAAGTGGCCCTAAAGGCGTTTGAAACGCTTATGCCATGCAATAAACAAGAAGTTTTAAAAAACCTAAAGCCCCTAGATTTAATCGGCCGTTGCGAGCTTTTAAGCCCTAATGTCTTAATAGATGTGGGGCATAACCCCCATAGCGCCAAAGCCTTAAAAGAAGAAATCAAACGCGTTTTTAACACTCCAATCGTTTTGATTTATAACTGCTATCAAGATAAGGACGCTTTTTTGGTGCTAGAAATTTTAAAGCCTGTCATTAAAAAGGTTTTTATTTTAGAATTGCACCAAGAAAGGGTTATCCAATTAGAAAAGCTTAAAGGGATTTTAGAAACTTTAGGGTTAGAATACGCTTTGTTTGAAGATGTGAAAGAAAATGAAAATTATTTGGTGTATGGCTCATTTCTAGTGGCCAACGCTTTTTATGGACGCTATCAAAAGAAGAGGGATTAATGCCGCAAAACCAGCTTGTGATCACCATCATTGATGAATCAGGCTCTAAACAGCTCAAATTTTCTAAAAATTTAAAACGCAACCTCATCATTGCTGTTGTCATTCTTTTATTGATCGTGGGGCTTGGCGTAGGGTTTTTAAAATTTTTAATCGCTAAAATGGATACGATGACAAGCGAGAGGAATGCGGTTTTAAGGGATTTTAGGGATTTGTATCAAAAAAATTACGCCCTAGCAAAAGAGATTAAAAACAAGCGAGAAGAGCTTTTTATTGTAGGGCAAAAGATCCGTGGGTTGGAATCCTTGATTGAAGTCAAAAGAGGGGCTAATGGGGGCGTGCATCTTTATGATGAAGTGGATTTAGAAAATTTGAATCTGGCCCAAAAACATTTAGTGCTCATGCTCATTCCTAATGACATGCCCCTAAAAACTTATAGCGCTATCAAACCCACCAAAGAAAGGAACCACCCCATTAAAAAAATTAAGGGCGTTGAATCCGGGATTGATTTTATCGCGCCATTAAACACGCCTGTGTATGCGAGCGCTGATGGGATTGTGGATTTTGTGAAGACCAATTCTAATGCGGGGTATGGGAACTTGGTGCGCATTGAACATGCGTTTGGTTTTAGCTCCATTTACACGCATTTAGATCATGTCAATGTGCAGCCCAAAAGTTTTATCCAAAAAGGGCAGTTGATTGGCTATAGCGGGAAGAGCGGTAATAGCGGCGGTGAAAAATTGCATTATGAAGTGCGGTTTTTGGGTAAAATTTTAGACGCAGAAAAATTTCTGGCATGGGATTTGGATCATTTCCAAAGCGCTTTAGAAGAAAATAAATTTATTGAATGGAAGAATTTGTTTTGGGTTTTAGAAGACATTGTCCAGCTCCAAGAGCATGTGGATAAAGACGCGCTCATAAACCAGTAAGGATTTTAGTGTTTTTAGACAGGCGTTTGATTGTGATGGTTACGGACTCTAAAGGGAGCCGTTACATTAATGTGCATATCTTATTCCGCCAAATCAGTTTGTATGCGCTGTTGAGCGTTGTGGGATCTTTATTGTTTTTAGGCGTTTCGTTACTGGTTTTAAATAAAGAAATTAAAAATATTGAAAAACAGCATGCTTTAATCACTAAGGAATTTGAGAAAAAAAGAGAGACTAATGAAAAGCTTTCTTTGCAAATGGATGAGTTTTTAGACGATTTGCAACTTTCAGGGGAGCGCATCAACGATTTAGAAGAAGTGGTGGGAGTGAATAGGCCTGAAGAAGAAAAAGAAGAGGGTAATTTTTCCAGCCGTTTGGATGTGGCTGGGATTACCGGGCTTCAAAAAAGCTTTATCATGCGCCTTATCCCTAATGACTACCCACTAGAATCCTATCGGCGCGTTTCAGCCGCTTTTAATAAAAGAATGCACCCTATTTTGCATGTGTTGCACAACCATACCGGGCTTGATTTAAGCACCGCCATTAACACGCCTGTGTATGCGAGCGCGAGCGGGGTAGTGGGGTTAGCGAGTAAGGGGTGGAATGGGGGGTATGGGAATTTAATTAAGGTTTTCCACCCTTTTGGTTTTAAAACCTACTACGCCCATTTGAATAAAATCGTCGCAAAAACGGGCGAATTTGTCAAAAAAGGGCAGTTGATTGGGTATAGTGGTAATACAGGAATGAGTACAGGACCGCATTTGCATTATGAAGTGCGCTTCTTAGATCAACCCATAAACCCCATGAGTTTCACCAAATGGAACATGAAAGATTTTGAAGAAGTTTTTAATAAAGAAAGGAGCATCAGATGGCAATCTTTGATAACAATAATAAATCGGCTAATGCAAAAACAGGACCAGCGACTATCATCGCTCAAGGCACAAAAATAAAGGGTGAGCTTCACCTGGATTACCATTTGCATGTGGATGGCGAATTAGAAGGAGTGGTGCATTCTAAAAGCACGGTGGTGATCGGGCAAACCGGCTCGGTAGTGGGTGAGATTTTCGCTAATAAATTAGTAGTGAATGGCAAGTTTACTGGCACGGTGGAAGCGGAAGTGGTAGAAATCATGCCTTTAGGGCGCCTTGATGGTAAGATCTCTAGCCAAGAGCTTGTGGTGGAAAGGAAAGGGATTTTGATTGGGGAGACTCGCCCTAAAAACCTTCAAGGGGGAGCGTTGTTGATCAATGAACAAGAAAAGAAAATTGAAAATAAATAGGGAATGATCCAATCTAGCCTTTATAAAGCCTTAAACAAAGGCTTTGATTATCAAATACTCGCTTGTAAGGATTTTAAAGAATCCAAGCTCGCTAAAGAAGTCATAAACTATTTTAAGCCAAATATTAAAGCCGTTCTTTTCCCGGAGTTTAGGGCTAAAAAAAACGACGATTTGCGTTCGTTTTTTGAAGAATTTTTACAGCTTTTAGGGGCTTTGAGGGAGTTTTATCAAGCCTTAGAAAACAAGCAAGAAACTATCATCATTGCCCCTATTAGCGCGTTATTGCACCCTTTACCCAAAAAAGAACTTTTAGAGAGCTTTAAAATCACTCTTTTAGAAAAATATAACCTTAAGGATTTGAAAGACAAGCTCTTTTATTATGGCTATGAAATTTTAGACTTAGTGGAAGTGGAAGGCGAAGCGAGCTTTAGGGGGGATATTGTGGATATTTATGTACCCAATTCTAAAGCATATCGCTTGAGTTTTTTTGACACGGAGTGTGAGAGCATTAAGGAATTTGACCCTACCACTCAAATGGGCCTTAAAGAAGAGTTGTTAGAAATTGAAATCCCCCCCACGCTTTTTAGTTTGGACGAACCATCTTATAAGGATCTAAAAACAAAAGTGGAACAAAGCCCCTTAAATAGCTTTTCTAAAGATTTAACCAGTTTTGGTTTGTGGTTTTTAGGAGAAAAAGCAAACGATTTGTTGTGTGCCTATAAAAGCGTTATAAGCCCTAGAGCTTTAGAAGAAATTCAAGAATTAGCGAGCTTAAACGAATTGGATTGTGAGCGTTTCAAATCTTTAAAGGTTTTAGAAAATGCGCAAGGCTATGAAGATTTAGAAATCCATGCACATGCCCTAGAAGGCTTTATCGCTTTGCATTCGCACCATAAAATCACGCTCCTAGCCCCCAATAAAACGATTTTAGATAATGCGGTAAGCGCGCTTGATGCAGGCAACATGGAATGCGTCATCGCCCCCTTTGTGTTAAATTTTAAAACCCCTGATAGGATTTTTATCTCGCTCAATTCCTTTGAAAGGAAGAAAAAACGCCAAAAATCCAAGCTCGCTTTGAATGAATTGAATGCGGGCGAATGGGTGGTGCATGATGATTATGGGGTGGGCGTGTTTTCTCAATTAATCCAGCACAGCGTTTTAGGGAGCAAGAGGGATTTTTTAGAAATCGCTTATTTGGGCGAAGACAAACTGCTATTACCGGTAGAAAACTTGCATCTCATCGCTCGCTATGTGGCGCAAAGCGATAGCGTGCCGGTTAAAGACCGGCTAGGGAAAGGGAGCTTTCTCAAATTAAAAGCTAAAGTCAGGGCTAAGCTTTTAGAAATTGCGGGCAAGATCATTGAATTAGCGGCTGAACGCAATTTGATCTTGGGTAAAAAGATGGATGTGCATTTAGCGGAGTTGGAAGTCTTTAAATCGCATGCGGGGTTTGAATACACCAGCGATCAAGAAAAAGCCATCGCTGAAATTTCAAGGGATTTAAGCTCTCACAGGGTGATGGACAGACTTTTGAGTGGGGATGTGGGTTTTGGGAAAACGGAAGTGGCGATGCATGCGATTTTTTGCGCGTTTTTGAACGGCTTTCAAAGCGCGCTAGTCGTGCCTACTACTTTATTAGCCCACCAGCATTTTGAGACTTTAAAGGCGCGTTTTGAAAATTTTGGCGTTAAAGTGGCTCGTTTGGACAGGTATATTAAAACCAGCGAAAAAAGCAAGCTTTTAAAGGCGGTGGAATTAGGGCTAGTTGATGCGCTAATAGGCACGCATGCGATTTTAGGCGCAAAATTCAAAAACTTGGGCTTAATGGTCGTAGATGAAGAGCATAAATTTGGCGTGAAACAAAAAGAAGCTTTAAAAGAATTGAGCAAAAGCGTGCATTTTTTAAGCATGTCTGCTACGCCTATCCCGCGCACTCTAAATATGGCACTTTCTCAAATTAAAGGCATTAGCTCTTTAAAAACCCCGCCCACAGACAGAAAACCCAGCCGCACTTTTTTGAAAGAAAAAAATGACGAGCTCTTAAAAGAGATTATTTATAGGGAATTACGCCGTAACGGGCAAATTTTTTACATCCATAACCACATCGCTAGCATTTCAAAAGTCAAAACCAAGCTAGAAAATTTAATCCCTAAACTCAAAATCGCCATTTTGCATTCCCAGATTAACGCTAATAAGAGCGAAGAAATCATGCTAGAGTTTGCTAAGGGGAACTATCAGGTTTTATTATGCACTTCTATTGTGGAATCAGGGATTCATTTGCCTAACGCTAACACGATCATTATTGATAACGCGCAGAATTTTGGGCTGGCTGATTTGCACCAATTAAGAGGGCGTGTGGGGAGGGGCAAAAAAGAAGGCTTTTGTTATTTCCTTATAGAAGATCAAAAAAGTTTGAATGAACAGGCTTTAAAACGCTTGCTCGCTTTGGAAAAAAATTCGTATTTAGGCAGTGGGGAGAGTATCGCTTATCATGATTTAGAAATCAGGGGGGGCGGGAATTTGCTCGGGCAAGATCAGAGCGGGCATATTAAAAATATCGGTTATGCACTCTATACGCGCATGCTTGAAGACGCGATTTATGAATTGAGTGGGGGGAAGAAAAGGCTTGAAAAAAGCGTAGAAATCCAACTTGGCGTGAGCGCTTTTTTAAACCCTGAACTCATCGCAAGCGATAGTTTGAGATTGGATTTGTATCGCCGTTTGAGTTTGTGTGAAAATGTAGATGAGGTGGGGCAAATCCATGAAGAAATAGAAGACAGGTTTGGCAAAATAGACGATTTGAGCGCTCAATTTTTGCAAATCATTACGCTTAAAATCTTAGCCAACCAGCTTGGCATCATTAAACTTTCTAATTTCAATCAAAACATCACCCTTACTTATAACGATGAAAAAAAAGAAAGCCTGAAAGCCCCAAGCAAAGACGATAACGATATTTTAGAAACCCTTTTGAAACATTTGCGCGCTCAAATTTCTTTAAAACGGCGTTAAAAGCGTTTGATTTTAGTCTCAATTTGTTATTTTAAAAAAATTATTAAGAGAGTTTGTTGTAAAATAGGGATTTGCTAGGCCTTTAGTCGTTAAAAGGTAATTATCATTAAGGAGTTTTTTAATCATGGCAGATATTCAAAGGCGTGATTTTTTAGGAATGAGCCTTGCTAGCGTTACAGCTATAGGGGCGATAGCGAGTCTGGTAGCGATGAAAAAGACTTGGGATCCGCTTCCAAGCGTTGTTTCAGCCGGTTTTACGACCATAGATGTGGCGAACATGCAAGAAGGGCAGTTTTCCACGGTGGAATGGCGTGGGAAGCCGGTCTATATCCTCAAGCGTTCTAAAAAAGAGGGCTTTAATGAAAGGCGCGATTTTAAAATTGGCGAGAGCGTTTTTACCACAGCCATTCAAATTTGCACGCATTTAGGGTGTATCCCCACTTATCAAGATGAAGAAAAAGGCTTTTTATGCCCATGCCATGGGGGGCGTTTCACTTCTGATGGCGTGAATATTGCCGGCACCCCCCCTCCACGCCCTTTTGATATCCCGCCCTTTAAAATTGAAGGCACTAAGATCACTTTTGGTGAAGCCGGGGCTGAATACAAGAAAATGATGGCTAAAGCGTAAGGAGAGTTCCATGGCAGAGATAAAAAAAGCGAAGAATTTAGGCGAATGGCTAGACATGCGTCTTGGCACTAACAAGCTTGTTAAAGTGCTAATGACAGAATATTGGATCCCTAAAAACATCAATTTCTTATGGGCGATGGGGGTGATTTTATTGACCCTTTTTGGCGTGCTTGTAGTCTCAGGGATTTTCTTGCTCATGTATTACAAGCCTGATGCGAAAATGGCGTTTGATAGCGTGAATTTCACGATCATGCAAGAGGTGGCTTATGGCTGGCTTTGGCGCCACATGCATGCCACGGCAGCGAGCATGATTTTTGTCATCATTTATATCCACATGTTTGTCGGTATCTATTATGGCTCTTACAAAAAGGGCCGTGAGATGATTTGGATTAGCGGGATGATTTTGTTTGTGGTCTTTAGCGCGGAAGCCTTTAGCGGGTATATGCTGCCTTGGGGGCAGATGAGCTATTGGGCCGCAGCGGTTATCACGAATTTATTTGGAGGCATTCCTTTCATTGGGGCTGATGTGGTGGAGTGGATTAGGGGCAATTATGTCGTGGCGGATTCCACTTTAACGCGCTTTTTCATGCTCCATGTGTTTTTACTGCCCATTGCGATCATTCTACTTGTTGGGGTGCATTTTTATTCTTTACGCATCCCGCATGTCAATAACCAAGAAGGCGAAGAAATTGACTTTGAATTGGAAGAAAAAAAATTCATTGAAGGCAAGAAAAAGGAGTCTAAGGTCATTCCTTTTTGGCCGGTGTTCTTGTCTAAAGATATTTTTGTGGTTTGTGCGTTCATGGTCTTTTTCTTTTACTTGGTGTGTTACCACTACGATTTTGCGATGGATCCCATCAACTTTGAAAGGGCCAACAGCCTTAAAACGCCGCCTCACATTTACCCTGAATGGTATTTCTTGTGGAGCTATGAAGTTTTAAGGGGCTTTTTCTTTAGCGCTGATTTAGGGTTAATGGCCTTTGGCGTGGCGCAAGTGATTTTCTTCTTACTGCCCTTTTTGGACAGAAGCCCCGTGGTCGCTCCCGCACACAAACGGCCAGCGTTTATGGTGTGGTTTTGGCTTTTAATCATTGACATGATTGTTTTAACGATCTATGGTAAATTGCCTCCGCTTGGGATTGGTAAATACATTGGCCTAGCGGGATCAATCACTTTCCTAGCCCTTTTCTTTGTGGTGTTGCCCATTATCACTATCGCTGAGAGCAAGAAACAAGGGGGTGTTAGATGAAAGAATTTAAGATTCTAATCATCCTTATTGTGGTGGTAGGCGTGATTTATTATGGGGTTGAGCCTTATGCGCATTCGGTGATGCACCCTAAAGTCGCTCCGGCAGATTTTGCTTTCAAGGATTTAGAGCCGATGGATTTAAAAAATGGCGACGCTAATAAAGGAAAACAGCTTGTAGCCGAAAATTGCACCGCTTGCCATGGCATTAAATCCCAAAACATTCCAGCCCCTATGGACAGCCTTAGCGCGAGCAACTCTTTTGGGGTCGTGCCACCGGATTTAAGCCATGTGGCGGGGGTTTTGAACGCGAATTTCTTAGCCCACTTCATCAAAGACCCCGTGAAAACGGCGAAATTGAGCCATAAATTCAACGATGAAAGGCCCTATCCTATGCCGGCGTTTTCTCAATTTAGCGATCAAGATTTGAGCGATATTGTGGCGTATCTCACTTCTATTTTGCCTAAAAATTTGAGCGATAAGGAAGTGTTTGCGCAAAGCTGTCAAAGGTGCCATAGCCTAGATTACGCTAAAGACAAGGCCTTTAGCGATCCTAAAGATTTGGCCAATTATTTAGGCTCTCATGCGCCTGATTTGTCCATGATGATTAGGGCTAAGGGCGAACATGGCTTGAATGTTTTCATCAACGATCCGCAAAAGCTTTTGCCTGGCACAGCCATGCCTAGAGTGGGGTTGAATGAAAAAGCTCAAAAACAAGTCATTTCTTATTTGGAAAAAGCGGGCGATAGGAAAAAGCATGAAAGGAATACTTTAGGGATTAAAATCATGATTTTCTTTGCGGTGCTATCGTTCTTGGCTTACGCATGGAAAAGAAAAGTTTGGAGCGAAGTGCATTGAATTTAAAAAAGGGGGGAGGTTTTATGATTTTTAATTTATGGTGGGTTGTTTGAATGGCTTTTTCAAAACAACCTTTATTTAGGATTTTATGGCTACAAAGCTTTTTGAGTGGTTTAAACTCAATTTGAGAAAGTTAATACTTGTAAAAATCAAGGGTTTTTATTGGGTTTATTTTAAAAAATCAATCAATGCTTGAAGTTCCTTTAAATCAAAATCAAAAAATTTTTCAAGAATTTCTGTATTTTTTGGCTTATCTATCATTTTAGCGGTTGCAGTAACAGGATCTAGATCGTTTAACCCACAAGGAATAAAACCTCTCTCTAAACAAACAGAAAGCGTGATATAGGGTTGTAGCCAACATTTAGTGCGTTTTTTTTGTTCTGATTGGATAGGTTTGATTTGTTTGACTTCATCAAAAAGCGCATTGTAATGTTGGCGGAAGCTTGTGTAAAACGCTTTATTTTCACTTTCTTTCGCCATTTTTTCTAGTAAAGACTCTAATTCGCAATAATTGGGGTGGTGTTTAGTCTCATCATTTTCTGGCAATAAAAAAATCTTAATCTGGTTAAACTCTTCATCATTTAAGTGGTATTCTTTTGTTGGGTTTTTTTGGAGTTGTTTCTTTATTTCTTGAATTTTAGTCTCTTTTGTTTGGTTGTCTGAATCAAAAACGATGTAAATATCCTTAACTTTTAGGTATTCTTTAATACTCTCTGATTTTTCAAAAAGCTTGGTATTGCTCTTACAACTAAAGATACCATCAATGCATAAATTTTTGACTTTGTTTAAAAGCGTTAAAAAGATTGCATCTGATTCACCCTCCACATAAACGATTTTTTTTCTCATTAGCCTCTAACCTCCATGCCCCTATGGAGCGCTTCTTCTAGCATAGAATAGCTGTGTCTGATAAAGCCAGAAGCGCTTTCTTTTTCAAGCTCAAACAAGGCTATATCTTTAAAAACTCCCGTTTCATTATTGGGCATGGTGTTGATAGCGTTCAATAAAAATTCCTTATTGTGCGTGGTGGCAAAAATTTGAATCTGTAATTTTTGAGCTAACTTAAACAGAGCTTTTAAAAACTCTTGCATTTTTGTATGGTGCAAACCGCTTTCTATTTCATCAATAAAAAGATACTTGACACGATTGTCTATAAGAATGCTCACCATGATAAAGAATTTGATAAAACCCCAACCAAACAAATTTAAAAGCCTTTTGGGACTTTCTTCTAGCGGTGTGTTTTCATCTTTGATTTGGATATAGACAGACTTTCTTATTGTATTAGCATTTAAAATATTAGGGTTGAAACATTGTAGGATTTCAATCAATTCTTTTTCTTTGCTTGCTAATTGTAAATTTTCCAATGCTTTAAGAGAATTAACAATAGATAATTCTATAGGAATAAACATCGCATTTTCTTTATAGGTTTGAGCGATTTTATCTAAATTAGAATGGATTAAACCTAGGTTTTGCCTTTCAAATTCATAAGTCATTGTCATGGGGGAAAGGGATGGATTGTAGGAAAATTGGAGCTGTGGCTTCGTTATTGTTGTGTTTATAAGGTTTGTCATATGAGCATCATCGCTATTCAAATTGATGTCTTTGCTGTAACTGGTTTGTGTGGGGTATTGGATAGTAAGAGGGATAGTAGCGTGTTCAAATTCAGTGCGGATACTAATGGGATTAGCGGTGTTTCCTTGATAAAAAAAGGTTTTTAGGTTGTCGGCATTGAGTTTGATTTTTCTGAATTCACTAATATTCACGGCATGTTCAGGAGGAAGACTGACTTGATTGGCAGTAGGATCACAAAGACCTGTGTTGGTATAAAGAGCTTCTAAGAGATTGGTTTTGCCCGTATCGTTTTGACCGGTAAAAAAGTTGATGAGTTTAAAATTTTCCATTTTAAGGTGTTTGAAATTTTTGTAATTTTCAATCTCTATGCTTTTAATCATTTAAATTCGCCTTTTAGTTAGCTTGAATTGATGCCACTAGACATCGGTATAATTGCTCTAATTTTACATTATTTTGATTAAATTTTGAACGCTCACCTGTTGTAAACCTTGCGTTTAAATTATAATAGCAAGCTAATCCGCATTCTTTTTGATTTAAGGGTTAGTTTTGATTGTCTTTCTAGGGATCATGCAAATCTCATTTTATTTAATTGGGTTCAACCTAACTTAAACAGATTTTTTCTAATCTGTCCTCTAAATTTGGCCTTAATGCCACAGAGCCGGCAACTTAAGACTCCTTTTTGGGGTTTGGGTTGAAAAGAGCCTTTTATTTTATCTTAAAGCGGTTTTTCTCCAGCATGTTTTGAATCGCAATGGAGGGCGATAGGTAATTGTAACGCACTAAAATTTCGGTGATTTCTTTAAAAATAGGGGCTGCAATCTTGCTAGCGTAATATTCTTCCTTGCCGTGCGAACCTAAGATAACCACGCCGATAGTAAAAACCTGCCTTTCATCTTCAGCGAACCCAAAAAAAGAGCTGTTGTAGGACTGCGCGCTATAACTCCCGTTTTTGGCAACCCTAGCCGTGCCTGTTTTGCCCCCTATGTATAGCCCTTCAAATTGAGCGTTTTTGCCTGTGCCATAACGCACCACTTTGATTAAGGTTTCTTTCATTTTCCTAGCGCTTTTGGGGCTAATGACTTGAAAAGTGGGTTTGGGGCTAGGGATGTAAATATCGCCATTAGGGGCGGTTTCTCGTTGCACTAAATAGGGGGTAGTCAATTTGCCTTCATTAGAAAACACCGCATAAGCCCTTAAAAGCTGCAAAAAAGTCGCGTTCAGCCCATAGCCATAAGAAACGCTCCCCTTTAACACTTCACGCTTGAAAGCGGACAAAGGAGGGATCTTTCCTGTGGCTTCTAAGGATAAATCAATGCCCGTTTTTTGAGAAAATCCATAGCCTAAAAGCCCGTTATAGAAATCCTCTGGGTTGAGATTTTTGCTGATTTTTATCATGCCCACATTGCTAGATTGGATCAAAATGTCTTCAACAACGGCTTTTTTACTAGGGATAAAGTCGTCTTTAATGGTGTATTTTCCTAATTGGTAATAGCCATGGTTTAAATCAATGCGTTCTTTGGGGTTGATTAAATTCTTGTCTAACAGCAAGGAATAAACAATGGGTTTGATCGTGCTGCCTGGCTCAAAAACCTTTTCGGCAACGCTCAAATTCAAGCTTTCATAATCGCTGGTTTTAATCGCATTAGGATTGAAGCGCTTGCTTGAAGCCAGCGATAAAATTTCTCCGCTTTTAGGGTTGATAATACCCACTAGGATTTCTTTAGCCTTGAGTTTGTCTTTGGTTTTATCCAATAGGGTTTCAATTTCTCTTTGGAGTTTTAAAGGAATATTCAAATACACCTCATAGCCATCAAGGCGTTCAATCTCTGTGTAAGAGTGGTTTTGGATAAAGTTAAAACTCACATCTCTTTTGCCTGTTCTTATGCCATTTTGCTGGGCTTTAAGCAAGTGATCTTGAGATTTTTCAACGCCTTTCTTACCGGTAGTTAAAGTGAGCTTGTCTTCTTCTTGTTTTTGCACATAGCCAATGATAGGCTCTAGGCTATTTTGATAAGGGTAATGCCTGGAAACGCCGCTCACTTCAATGTTTAGCCCTTGTTTTTGCCACACTTTATCGTGCGCGTCTTTGAAATTTTGAAAAACCCCAAAGGCTAAAAATTTCTTATTCAAGTCTCTAATATTAGTGGCCATATTGGGCGTGAGATTGTAAGCTAAAATCGTGTAGCCTTTCGTATTGAGCGCGTCTTTTAGGGACTCTTTAGGGATATTGCTATAAATAGAAAGGAAATCAATGAAAAAATCTTCTTTATTTGGGTTTAAAAACCTTGTGTCAAAGCCCAGTTTGAAAAGGGTTTGTGAAGTGGCTAGGCTGTAGTTGTCTTGACTATAAATAGTCCCCCTAGTAGCGGTGTCTTGTTTAATCATCACCAAAGTGGGCATGTTGGCTTGCGCAAAAAAAGCTTTTTTAAAAGCCACCATCAAAAAAATGAAAAAAAGCAACAAAAAGATTAACGCCGTAACCACACCCTTGTCTCTTTGGATTTTTAGGAATTGCTCTGGGTTGAAGTAAGGATCAATATTCTTATTATCCATAAGCACTTACTTGAAAATGGCGTGGCGTTGGACTTTCACAACGCATGGGAGCACGGATTTTTGATGGTAAAATCTATTAAAATGGGGCGTAACAAAAACAAACCCTCTCTTTAAAAAGGACCAAGCGATCATTTAAAGAGACACCACTTAAGAGATTAGATCTGCGTTCTCAAAAGCTCTTTATAAGCGCTGATAGCTTTGTTACGCACTTCAAGCATGAGTTTCATGCTCGTTTCGGCCTTCCCTATGGCGATAGCCGCTTGGTGCAAGTCCTTGATCTGCCCTGTCGCCATGTCGGCTAAGGCTTTATCAGACTGCTCTTGAGTGTTGTTAAGCTCGTTGATAGATTGTTTCAAGAGTTTAGAAAACTCCCCACCTTTTTGTTCTTTAAAGGCGTTACCTGATTCTTCTCTTTTAGTCCTATTGTCCGTGTTAAGCTCAGAGAAAGGACTCAATAAGCTTTTATCATTGTGTATGGCTTGCATAGAACCTCCTTAAGCTCTTTTTTAAAAATTTAACTCTATTAAATATTTTATTCATTTCTGTATTCTACTGATCTTTGGCTAATACTACCTAAATTTCCTTATACTACCATAAATTGTTGAAAATCGTTCATGTTTGTAACATGCCAATCGCGTTTTGCGCCATGTTTTTAGTGCTTTGAAAGGCTGCAACATTGGCCTGATAGGCTCTAGTCGCTTCCACTAAATCCGCCATTTCAACCACCGCATTCACATTGGGGTAAGCCACATAGCCTTGAGCGTTAGCGTCAGGGTGGCTGGGATCGTATTTCATTAAAGGCTCGCTATCATCGCGCACAATCTTATCCACCACCACGCTTGTGATAGGGATTAAGGGATTGTCATCGCCTTCATCTAAAGGGTCTTCATAGGGGGTAATTTGATTGTTTTGGGCGATTTTTTGGTTTAAAATCTCATTGAAATCAAAAGCCCTAAACACCGCTTCTTGCCTCCTATAAGGGCCTCCTTCGCTCGTGCGTGTGGTGTTAGCGTTAGCGATATTAGAAGAAATCAAATTAGCCCTTAAGCGTTGGGCGGACAAACCATAACCGCTAATATCAAAAGAAGATAAAAACATGCTTTCCCTTAACTATAAATTCTTACTGGAATCAATGGCGTAATTGATCACGCCTCGATACTTTTTTAAGGCCGAACTCAAGGCTAAATACATGGTAGAGTTCTTGCCCATTTCACTCGTTTCTATGTCTAAATCCACGCTGTTGCCATCATTTTTAGCCAAATGCCCATCTCTAAAAAAAAGGCTCGCCCCATTTTTAGCGCTATTTTCAAAGTCTAAATGCCTAGGGTTAGTGTGGGCTAAAGGCAAAACTTTACTGGTTTGGTTTTCAAAAATTTCCGCTTTTTTCTCCGCTAAAACGCTTTCAAAATCCAAATCCTTTGGCCTGTAAAAAGGGGTGTCCACATTAGCGATGTTAGAAGCGATCATATCCTGCCTTAAAGCCCTATAATCCAACGCTTTATAAACCAACCCAAACGCTTTAGAAAAATCCATCAAAACCCCTTTTTAAACCCTTGCAAATTTATAGAATGCAAAAAACATTCCAATAATCGGCTCGCTTTCTCATTAAAGAATGCGATCAATTCAAAGCATGCTTAAGCTTGAGCGATAAGCCAATTCAGAGCCATTATAGTGTAAAATACCCCTAAAATACCTTAAGAGAACGCCTATTCAAAAACCAAAATAAGGAAATCCTAATGACTACAGACAGAAACCTGTTTTTTTGCGCTTCGCTATTGATTTTTTTGGGGGTATTGATGAGCTATTCGCTCTCAACTTACACCACAGTGGTGCTGTATCATTATGGGGAATTCCATTTTTTCATACGCCAGCTTTCAAGCGCGATCATAGGGATTGTCATCATGTGGGGGTTGTCTCGGGTTGATCCTAGCAAGTGGTTTAGCCGTTTGGGGTTTTTTCTTCTTTTTATCCCACCATTACTCATTATTGGCATGTTTTTTTTGCCAGAAAGCCTTTCCAGTAGCGCAGGGGGGGCGAAGCGATGGATTCGTTTGGGGTTTTTCTCTCTAGCGCCTTTGGAGTTTTTAAAGATTGGTTTCACCTTTTTTCTTGCGTGGAGTTTGTCTCGCACCTTTGTGGCAAAAGAAAAGGCTAATGTTAAAGAAGAACTCATCACTTTTGTGCCTTATTCGGTGGTGTTTGTAGCCTTAGCGTTTGGGGTGGGGGTTTTGCAAAACGATTTGGGGCAGATTGTTCTTTTGGGGGCGGTTTTAGCGGTGTTGTTGGTTTTTTCTGGGGGGAGCACGCATTTGTTTGGCTTGATTGTTTCAGGGGCGTTTGCGATCAGCGTTTTAGCGATTGTTACAAGCGAGCATAGGATTTTGCGCCTAAAATTGTGGTGGTCTAATTTGCAAAATTCGCTTTTCACGCTCTTGCCGGACAAATTAGCGAACGCTCTTAGAATAAGCGATTTGCCCGAATCCTATCAAGTCTTTCATGCAGGCAATGCCATGCATAATGGGGGGCTGTTGGGGCAAGGGCTTGGGCTTGGGCAAATCAAGCTTGGGTTTTTGAGCGAAGTGCATACGGACATGGTCTTAGCTGGGATCGCCGAAGAATGGGGTTTTTTGGGGTTATGCGTTTGTTTTATTTTGTTTTCTGTTTTGATTGTTTTGATTTTTAGGATCGCTAACCGCTTGAAAGAGCCAAAATATTCGCTATTTTGCGTGGGCGTGGTGTTACTAATAGGGTTTTCTTTGGTGATCAACGCCTTTGGGGTGGGTGGGATTTTTCCGGTTAAGGGCCTAGCGGTGCCGTTTTTGAGCTATGGAGGGAGTTCGCTTCTAGCGAATTGTATCGCTATAGGGCTTGTTCTAAGTCTAGCGAGATATATTAAGGGCTAAATTAGCCCTTTTTTTAAAAATCAGTGCCATAAGAATGGTTCAACTTCTGCATCATTCAAATCAAAAACCACCTTATAATAATCTTTGACTATCGCATTAATATCCACGCCCTTAAAGGCTTCAGGGTGGGCTTTTAAGGCAATATACAAGCTAATGAGTGGGGCTCTAGGACCGCCAATATCCATCGTGGGGAGTTTATAAACTTGCTTGTTTTTGATGGCCTTGATAGTGGAAAATTTGGGGTTGTTTAACACATCTTCAGGCGTGAGTGGGCTTACCCACCAAATGAAAATGATTTCAGGGTTTTCTTTAACGATTTTTTCCACGCTAATGTCAGCGCGCCCAAACTTAACGTATTTCAAGCCAAAATTGTCTATACCCCCTTTTTCTAAAATGTCTGAGCTAATGGCTTGATGGCCGCTAATCTTATTGGCTTTATGGAAAAGTTCCACCCCCTTTTTCTTTTTAACGCCCTTCAAACGCTCAGCAATAAAATCCAAAGTTTCTTGCATTTTGGCGAATTTTTTAGAAGCGTCAATTTCTAAGGCTTTAGCTTGAGCTTGCATGGCTTGCATGGCCTCTGCGATCGTTGTCTCTTGGAAAGAAAGAAATGATATACCAAATTTTTTCGCATGCTCTACCGCTTTAGGGTTACCCACAAAGGTTACCACAAGATCAGGGCTAAGTTTTTTTAAAAGCTCTACATTTAGCGCGGCTGTATGATCAGTGCTCATGTGTTTGACTCGTTTAAGATCCTCGCCTTTGAGAGTGGCTTTAACAATATCGTCTTTAAAAGCGTAATCCGAAACGCCTACAACCCTATTCCAAACATTAAGCATGGCAGGCACTTCTACATAACTCCCTATATAGGCTATTTTAGAAACAGGAAGCTTTATCGTTTGCTCCCCGAAATAATCCTTGACTTTAACTTCTTGTGCTGAAGCGTTGCACACATTCAATAATAATGAAGCGACAAGCGTGCCTAAAGAATAAGAAATGAAAGCTTTTTTAAAGCGAGTAACTAACATAACGATCCTTTTTGTATGATTTATAAAGCGATTATAACATTACTAAGAAAATAACAATAGTAAAAATGAAACTATTTTTCATAAAATCTTAAAAGTTAAAGATAAGATAAAAATATGGAAGAAAATTTTAGCTACAAGGCTTGTTTTAAGCCTAGCACAATACACAAAGGGCTAAAAATACTAGCCCCTTTTTAAAAATCAATGCCATAAAAAGGGTTCAACTTCTGCGTCATTCAAATCAAAAACCACCTTATAATAATCTTTCACCATCGCATTAATATCCACGCCCTTAAACGCTTCAGGGTGGGCTTTTAAAGCGATAAAAAGGCTAATGAGTGGGGCTCTTGGCCCGCCAATATCCATTGTGGGGAGTTTATAAACTTGCTTGTTTTTAACGGCTTTGATGGTAGCAAATTTGGGGTTGTTTAACACATCTTCAGGCGTGAGTGTGCTTATCCACCAGATAAAGATAATCTCAGGGTTTTCTTTAACGATCTTTTCTGTATTGATTTCAGCGCGCCCATGCTTGACATATTTAGAGCCAAAATTATCCACGCCCCCTTTTTCTAAAAGATCGGTGTCTAGGGCTTTATGACCGCTAACTTTATTGGGCTTATCAAAAAGTTCCACGCCTTTTTTGTTTTTAACATTCTTCAAACGCTCTTTGATAAAATCCAAAGTTTCTTGCATTTTGGCGAATTTTTTAGAAGCGTCAATTTCTAAAACTTTAGCTTGCGTTTCAATAGATTCCATGGCTTCTTTAATGCTTCTTTCCTGGAAAGAAAGGATTGAAAGCCCAAATTGTTTCGCATGCTCTACGGCTTTGGGGTTACCCACAAAGGTTACAACAAGATTGGGGCTAAGCTTTTTCAATAATTCCACATTCAATGCCGCCACATGATCGCTGCTCATCACTTTAATGCGCTTGCGATCTCCATCTTTAAGAGTGGCTTTAACCACATCAGATTTGAAAGCGTAATCCGAAATGCCCACGACCCTATTCCAAATGTTAAGCATTGCAGGCACTTCTGCATAACTACCCAAATAGACGATTTTAGAAACAGGAAGCTTTATCGTTTGCTCCCCGAAATAATCCTTGACTTTGACTTCTTGATTAGAAGCGTTAGCCACGCCCAATAAAGATGAAACAATGAGCGCACCTAAAGAACAAGAGATTAAGGCTTTTTTAAAGCGAGCGATTAGCATAACAATTCCTTTCGTATGATTTATGAAGCGATTATAACACCATTCAAGGAAATACAAGCAGTAAAAATGAAACTTTTTTTCACAAAATCCTAAAATATTAAAGAAAATATTTTTTCATTAACTTTTTAAGATTATACTCCACTATGTTTCCGCTGATTGAGTGGAAAGCATAATAAAATTAAATCTGTTCAGGTTTAATTTTGATCCAACAAAATTTTAAAACACTTAAGGAGTTGTATATGTTAGTTACAAAACTTGCCCCCGATTTTAAAGCGCCTGCCGTTTTAGGAAACAATGAGGTTGATGAACACTTTGAGCTTTCTAAAAATTTAGGCAAAAATGGTGCGATCCTTTTCTTTTGGCCAAAAGATTTTACTTTTGTATGCCCTACAGAAATCATTGCGTTTGACAAAAGAGTGAAAGACTTCCAAGAAAAAGGCTTCAATGTGATTGGCGTGTCTATTGACAGCGAGCAAGTGCATTTTGCATGGAAAAACACCCCTGTAGAAAAAGGCGGTATTGGTCAAGTAACTTTCCCTATGGTGGCTGATATTACTAAGAGCATTTCTAGGGACTATGATGTGCTGTTTGAAGAAGCGATCGCTTTGAGAGGAGCTTTTTTGATTGACAAAAACATGAAAGTAAGACATGCAGTGATCAATGACTTGCCATTAGGTAGGAATGCAGATGAAATGCTTCGCATGGTGGACGCTCTCTTACACTTTGAAGAACATGGTGAAGTTTGCCCAGCAGGTTGGAGAAAAGGCGATAAAGGCATGAAAGCAACTCACCAAGGCGTTGCAGAGTATCTTAAAGAAAATTCCATTAAGCTTTAATCGGCTTAATTCTTTCAACCAAGAGAGATTTCTTTCTTGGTTAAGTCCTTTCTTTAATTTTGTTCTTCGCTTAGTTTTAAAGTTTTTGTATCGTTTTATCTTTTTATCATTTTGAATTAATTTTGTTAATAAAGGGGTTTTTATGAATATATTCAAGCGTATTATTAGTGTAGGGGTAATTGCTTTAGGTTTGTTTAATCTTTTAGACGCCAAACACCACAAAGAAAAAAAAGAAAAGCATGAAATCACTCGTGAGCTTAAAGTGGGCGCTAACCCTGTGCCGCATGCGCAAATCTTGCAATCAGTCGTGGATGATTTGAAAGAGAAAGGGATCAAATTAGTGATCATGTCTTTTACGGATTATGTGTTGCCTAATTTAGCGCTCAATGACGGCTCTTTAGACGCGAATTACTTCCAGCACCGCCCTTATTTGGATCGGTTTAATTTGGACAGAAAAATGCACCTTGTTGGTTTGGCCAATATCCATGTGGAGCCTTTAAGATTTTATTCTCAAAAAATCACAGACATTAAAAACCTTAAAAAAGGCTCAGTGATTGCCGTGCCAAATGATCCGGCCAATCAGGGCAGGGCGTTGATTTTATTGCATAAGCAAGGCCTTATCGCTCTCAAAGACCCAAGCAATCTATACGCTACGGAGTTTGATATTGTCAAAAATCCTTACAACATCAAAATCAAGCCTTTAGAAGCCGCCTTATTGCCTAAAGTTTTAGGGGATGTGGATGGGGCTATTGTAACAGGGAATTATGCCTTGCAAGCAAAACTCACCGGAGCCTTATTTTCAGAAGACAAGGACTCGCCTTATGCCAATCTAATAGCCGCTCGTGAGGATAACGCGCAAGATGAAGCCATAAAAGCGCTGATTGAAGCCTTACAAAGTGAAAAGACCAGGAAATTTATTTTGGATACCTATAAAGGGGCGATTATCCCGGCTTTTTAAGCCATTTGGATAAAATTCATCTTTAGATGAATGGGGGGTGTTTTAGGCGTTAATCAAAAGCTCTTTTCTCATTGAGCATTCAAAACGCTAAAAGTCTTTTTAAAATAAAATGAAAAGAGCTTGCGCTAATCAAGTGGCAATTTTTTAAAAGCGTTATTTCTTAAAGGGGGGGAATGGCGCAAAATAACCCCCTATCCCTTTAAGAAAATCATGATAAAATCTAAAACGATGAAGCCAAATAACTAATACCCCATTTTTAAAAAGATTAAACAAGGCTTTAGCTGTCAGTATGCGATTAGAATAAAGCCAAAAATACAACAAGCCTAAATCTAACTGAAGTTACGCTTTAGATTTTACTCTAAATAGAGGCTAGTTTTAAACAATTATTAGACTGAGTGAGTTATAGAGCATTGAAACAAGTTGGCTGGTCTTTAGCGTTTAGATGGTTGCGTTTTTGAAAAGGTTTAAAATTTGATTAAAGATAACCAAGTTCATAGAGTTTATTACTCATCTTCACTAACAAGCCCCCTAGTTTTGACCCCCCTTCCCCATGTTCTACTAAAATAGTGATAGCGTATTTGGGTTTTTTATAAGGCAAAAATGCGGTAATCCACGCATGGGATCGATGGAAGTATTCCATATCCTTTTCTTTCATGCGATTGACGATGTTTTGAGCGATTTCCACGACTTGCGCGGTGCCGGTTTTACACGCTAAAGTAACCTTAGAACCCCTTGTGGAATGATAAGCCGTGCCGTCTTTATGGTTACACACTTCATACATGCCCACGCGCAAGGCTTGGAGCTTCTTTTTTTGAAAGCTATTCAGGGGGTCTTTGAGCGGCTGTTGGTTATGGATAGCAAAATGAGGCGTCGCCAGTTTGCCCGTAGCAATGAGTCCCGTGTAGGCTAGAACCTGCAAGGGCGTGGCTAAAAAAGAGCCTTGCCCAATAGCGGTAATGAGCGTGTCCCCAACGCGCCAATCTTGATTGAAGCGTTTGAGTTTCCACAAATTATCCGGCACAATCCCCACAAATTCATTCGGCAAATCAACGCCCGTTTTTTCCCCAAAGCCCACTTCCCTTAAGGTTTTAGAGAGTTTTTCTATAGAAATTTCAAGCCCAAACTTATAAAAATACACATCCACAGACTCCCTAATGGCTTTATACAAATTAGAATTGCCATGCCCTGTTTTTTTCCAGTCTCTGAATTTGCGCTTGCCCACTTCAATAAAAGGCGGTGTGGGGATAGTGGTGTTTTCTGTGATATGAAGGTTTTCTAAAAAGCTCAAGCCCACGCCCATTTTAACCACAGATCCCGGCGGGTACAAAGCGTTAGCGAAGCGGTTTAATAAGGGGTTATAAATATCATCTTGAAGTTTTTGCCATTTGTCTTGACTGATCCCGCCTACAAAATCGTTCAAATTGTATTCAGGGTAACTTCCTGCAACGAGCAATTCCCCATTTTCTGCGTTCATCACTAAAATAGCCCCCCTTTTATTTTCAAAGAGCTTGTCCGCTTCTTTTTGCAAGCGTTTGTCTAAACTCAATTGCAAGTGGTTGTTGGTGCTTGGCGGCACTAATTCTAAAGTGGCTAATTCTTGATTGAGCGCATTGACACGCATGATTTTATAGCCCACCTTGCCTTGTAAAAGCTTATTGTATTCTTTTTCAATGCCGGTTTTGCCTACAATCTGGCTGTATTGGTTCTCTTCATTGTCTTTCAAGTCTTGCAAGCTTGCCACCCCCACATAGCCTAAAACATGCGAAGCTAAAGCGTTATTAGGGTAGTAGCGTTTGTCTAAAGGCAGCACAAAAATGCCTTGAGTTTGGATGAGTTTGGTATAAAGAGATTGCATGGCGATATAAGGAATGAATCCCACCACTTTAATGAGGTTATGGTTATAAAGCGAATTTTCTTTTTGGTAATTGTTTAAAAGCGTTTCTTTGGAAAAGTTAGGGAAAAACTTTTGGATGATTTCAATTTTTTCCAAAAGCTCTTTTTGTTTCAGTCTGCTGGGCAAAAACACGCCAAACACCAATTCGTTAGTGGCTAAAAACTCATCATTTCTGTCTGTAATATCACCCCTTGTAGGGACTAGAAATTCCTTTTTGGTCATGTTGCGTTCGGCCAGTTTTTCATAGTATTCTTGATTTTTAACGCTTAAAATAAATAAATTTAAAACCAATAACCCCCAAAACCCTATAAAAACAAAGAGCAAAAGCTTATAGCGAAGATTTTTCATACAAACCCCACAAAGCGCTCTCTATTAAAGCAAAAAAAGCGAGAAAACCGAGTATTTTCAAACTCAAGGACACCGAAAAAAAGCGCGATAAATAAAGGTAATAAACCAAAAAAACATGCAAAGTTTTGAATAAAAAGCCGTCATTAAAAAACTTTAAAGAGTTTTTATAGACGATTTGATGGTAGATTAAAAACAATAAAGCCAAAACGCCTAAAGTCTTTAAATGCATGCTCTCAAACCAAAACAAACAACCAAACACGCTCAAACTGGGTAAAAAATGGTCGTATTTTTTGGCATAAAACAAGAATAAAAACCCAATCATCGGGGGCAAAAAAGGCATCAAATCTCTCAAAAGGCTATAAAAATAAAAACCAAAGATCCCTAAACATAAGAAAAAAAAGGAATCTTGTTTTAAAGAGAGCATGGTTTTTGCGGCCTATAAAGGGTTAGTGAGCAAGTATTTCAAAAGGGTTTGGCGCACTATTTCAAGGGTTGGGTATTTTGAAGAAAGAGCGTTAAAATGGGTGGTATTGATTAAAAAAGGTTTAGGAGCGTTTAAAAAAAGGCGGTGTTGCTCGTTTTTATTCAACTTGTCAAATTTCGTAAAAAGAGAGAGATAAGCTTGATCGGGTCTTAAAAGGGCTTGAATGCTTTCTTTAGCGTTTTTGTCAATTTCTAAATCCAAATGGCGCGCATCTATCAAATGGATAAAAAGTTTGATTGAAGTCCTAACGCTCAACAATTCCCATAAAAACCCCTCCCATTCTTTTTTCAAGCTTTTAGAAACTTTAGCGTAGCCAAACCCGGGCAAATCAATCGCATTAAAGGTTGTCATTAGGGCGTTTTCTTTATCTTCCCAAGTGGTGGAAAAAAAATTCGCTAAACGGGTTTTTCCCGGCGTCGCTGAGCTTTTGGCGAGATTTTTCCCTAACAAGGTATTAATAAACGAGCTTTTACCTACATTGCTGCGTCCTAAAATGACCATCTCAGAAGTCAAGCTCGCAGGGCATTGAAAAAGTTGGCTAGAAGAAGTGAGAAAATGAGCGTCTTTAATGACAATCATGGTTTTGCCTTAGCGTCCTTCTTTTTTTGTTTCGCCTTACGATTTTCTTCATTAATGTCTTCCATATCAAACACAAACTTAGCGGGCCGCTTCGCGCTCCCCAACACATCAGCATAGCCTTTAGTTTTGTTTAAAATGATTTCATCGCCGGTGATGACGTTAGATTTCCCCACTTCTCTAACCACCGCATTTTGCAGCAATTTGTATTCCCCATTGAGTGCGTTATAAATGAGCTTATCAGCGCTCCCGCTGATTTCACGATTATCCTCTGTAAAGATGTTAAAATGCGTGTTCCCTGTGGCTTCATAACGTTCTGGCTTTCGTTTATCGTTTAAAAACACGCTCACTTTATCCGCAAACAACCGGTCTTTACCTTTTTTGATCTGCACATTGCCTTGAATAACGGCGGTTTTGGTTTTGTCGTTCGCTACAAATTGGTTGCCGGTAATTTCTAAAAGCTCTCTTTCTTTTTTCAAACCTTTATTATCTGTTTTTTGAGCGCTCATCACGCTTAAAATACCAAAACAACACACCAAAAAACACCACCAACGCATTAAAATCCTCCTTTGAAAGTGGGGAGTT
Source organism: Helicobacter pylori (assembly GCF_014497725.1). GTDB lineage: Bacteria > Campylobacterota > Campylobacteria > Campylobacterales > Helicobacteraceae > Helicobacter > Helicobacter pylori_DE. The sequence goes on from NZ_JACTGF010000001.1 coordinate 164,061, forward strand.
TTTTCTTTTCTTTCTGGCTTTGTTTGATTTCATCTAAAAATAAATTAGCTTGAATGCTTTGAGCTTCAATAATAGCTAATGCATGCGAATAGGAAATGTCAAGCCCTTCAACCTTGCTGTCCTTTGAAGTGAGAATGAAACGGCCCTTGCCTTTAAAATTTTGCTCTTTATGGTTGTAAATCCCTGTTTCACTCCAAAAACTAGAATCATCGCTTCTTTTATAAGTAACCCCATTAGGGAAGAAATACAAATCCTGCTGCCGCCTGGCTTTAGGGGATTCAACGCTTTCAATGGTGTCTTCATCATAGCGCTTGATTTTGGAATCAAAAAAGATTTCGTAATCATCGTATTGTAAAGCTTTTTTGCCCTCTATGGACAGATCAAGGATTTTATCGTTGATTTGAAACGCTTTAAAATTTTCTAATTCAATTTTAGGGATATTTTCTTTAGAAACCACGCTAGTGGGTTGGGAACGCAAAAAGAAAAACACTAGCCCTATCGTGATGAAAGACAAAACCACAAAGAAGTTTAAAACGCTATTAGAGGTAAAGCTTGAGCGCTTCATTTTGCAAGCCTTCTAATGTTAAAAGATAATCAATCGCTTCCCTAACGGCCCCCTTGCCCCCTGAATTTTGCAACACTTTATAAGCTTTGCTTTTAAGCAAGGGGTGCGCATCAAAAGGAGCGAAACTCCAAGTGCATGCCTTAAACATGCCTAAATCGTTATAATCATCGCCTACGCATGCGATTTCTTGCGCACTCAATTGCAAGTCTTTTTTGAGCCGCTCCACAACCACGCTTTTATTTTCAACGCCCATAAAAACAAACTGAACGCCCAAACTCTCCATGCGTTTTTTCACCATTGTTGAAGTTCTTCCTGTAATGATAGCGATTTTTTTGCCTAATTTTTGCCATAGCATCATGCCAAGCCCGTCTTTGACATTGAAAGCCTTGAACTCGTGAAAATTTTCATCAAAATACAACGACCCGTCTGTGAGCGTGCCATCCACATCTAAAAGCAATAACTTAATCATTCTCTCGTTAAAACCGCATTCTGGTTATTTTTTTTCATAAAATCCCTAGCCTCTTCTTCGCTTTGAAACCCTTGAACTAAAACTTTATACAAATCGTCTTTAAAAGCAACCTTGACGCTGTAATTTGGATTCTCTGCTTGCAATTTATCCGCTAAAGTTTGAGCGCCTATTTGGTTTCTAAAAGCCCCCATTTGCAAAGAAAATTTCCCTCCGCTCACGCTTTTTTCGCTCTCGCCGACTTTAAATTCCTTGTGCAAGATCTTTGAAGAGCTGGCGTTAAAGGATTGTTCGTATTGCGTGGAGATAATCCCACCAAAACCCAAAACAATAAGACGCACGCTGGCCGTGCCTTTTTTAACCATGTCAATATCCCTAGCGGCCGCATTAGACAAATCAATGATGCGATCGCTCACAAAAGGCCCTCTATCATTAATGCGCACAATGGTGCTTAAATTATTATCAACATTGATGACTTTCACCACGGTGTTCATGGGTAAAGTCTTGTGTGCGGCGGTGTGGGCATACATGTTATAAATTTCCCCATTACTGGTTTTTTTGGCATGGAAATTGGGGCCATACCAGCTCGCAATGCCATCAAATTTTTCGCCTAAATCCACTTTAGTGGGGTAATACCACTTGCCCCCCACTTGATAAGGGCGCATGGTGGCTCTTTGGATCGCGCTAGAATCGCGCATGCCGTTATCCATAGCTTGCGTTTTGGTGCTGTCATTTTGCGAATTGGAGTGGTGTTTGAAATGGCGTTCAAAAAAATTGCGTTTATAGGCGGCTTTTTTGGTTGTCGGGTCATAGTCTTTAGCGTTTTCATAAGCGCGCAAGCTTTCATGCTTATAAGACAAATTCTTTATTCCCTCTTTTTTAACCGCACAAGCGCTAATCAAAAAAATAACGCCTAAAAAACAAACTTTTTTTAACGCCAAACCCATTAAAATTCCCTTGTAGCGATCAATTTCTTATTGGTAGGGATGATTAAGCGTTGGTGGATAAAAATATTAGAATCTTTGAGATTATTGGCTAATTGGATACTGGAAATACTGACTTGATAGCGTTTAGCGATAGAAGATAAGGTTTCTTTAGGCAAGACCACATGGGTGATGAAAGGGCTTTTAGGACTGGCTTGAGTGTTTTTATTTTGTTTAAGTTGGCGTTGTTTGAAAAGAGCGAGTTTTTCATAAGGGATATAAATGGTGTAGGTGGGGTCTTTAGAGGGCAGAATGTTATAGCGGAATTGGTGGTTGTAAGATTTTAAGGTTTCTAAACTCAAATTCAAATTTTTGGCCACTTGGACTAAAGAAGTGTGCCTTTTAAACGGGACGCCCACTAAACTCACTCTCGCCCCACGATTGAGCAAATACTCTTTATCTTTGAGGTTGTCTAGGCTGTTGAACTTTAACGCTAGGCTCAGAATGGAGCGGATATACTCTCGTGTCTCTTTAGGGAGGTATTTTTTATCTTCATCCAGCAAGACTTTAATGTCTGAAGTGCCGGCGGCTTTAATAGCGTTTTGAACCTTTCGTAAGCCATAATTATACGCCATAGCGACCAAATACCACTCACCGGTTTGCTTGTAGAGCCGTTTCAAATAAGCGATCGCCGCTTGAGTGCTTTTAATGGGATCTCTTCTTTCATCAATGTAATGATTGACCTTAAGCCCTAACTCTTTGGCCGTGCTTGGCATGAACTGCCAAATCCCTACCGCTTTTTTCCTGCTATAAGCCCTTGATGAAAACTTAGACTCGGCCATGGCTAAAAACAAAAATTCTTGCGGCACGCTCGCTCCTATGAGCATGTTTTTAATGATAGGGATGAATTGGTAATTCACATCAAATCTTTTGACTAACTTTTTCCATTCCTCTTCTTTATTCACTTTTTTTAAAGCGCCTGGCATTTGGGATAAAAAGCTCGCATTGACCCCAAAAGCCTCTAACGCTTTGGTGTCAATATTAGATTCAAAAGCCATCTTCGCATGACTTAAAGAAGCCAACAAAAGCCAATGGGCAACAAAAAAAACCAACCATTTTTGACTAAAACACTTCATTCTTTTTGGCATCATATCCTAATAATTAATCTAGCTTTTAAAATAGCCTTGATTATAACTAAACTTGAATAACGCTTTCTAACACATCCCTAATTTTAGGGGAAGTTAAAAAGCGTTTGAGCGTTATGCGTGCTTAAAGAAGCGAGCTCTTCAGTTTCTATGTGGATGATTTCGGCAATTTTTTGAGCGATTAAAGGGATATAAGTGGGGCTATTCCTAGTGCCTCTAAAAGGGTGTGGGGTTAGATAAGGCGAATCCGTTTCTAAAAGAAGCCTGTTTTTAGGGATTTTAGGGAGGATCTCTACCAGTCTTTTAGCGTTTTTAAAAGTGCTAACCCCCCCTATCCCATAGTAAAAACGATCGCTCAATTCCAAAAGCATGCTATCAGCGTTAAAGCAATGCAACACCCCAAAAGCCTTAGGATAGCTTTTTAAAAGATTCAAACTATCAAAACTCGCCTCTCTGATGTGGATAATCAAGGGTTTGTTGTGTTGGATAGAAAATTCAATCTGTTTGGTGAAAATTTCTTTTTGTTTGCTTTTATAATTTTCTCTCTCATTCAATTCAGGCAAGCGGTAGTAATCCAGCCCGCATTCGCCTATCGCTACGCATTTTTCATGCTTGATGAATGTTTCAAACAAATTTTCATCAAAGCTTTCCACATCATAAGGGTGAGCGCCTATGGCAAAAAACACGCCTTCAAATTTTTCGCTAATTCCTACCGCTCTATTCAGATCCTTCATGTCCGCACCAGGAATCACGCATTGGGTAACGCCTTTTTCTAGGCTTTCTTTTAACACTTCTTCTAAATCGTTTTCATAATCCCTGTGATCCAAATGGCAATGCGTATCAATAAACATGCTTCTATCCTATGGTTTTATTTAATATGTTACAATACTTAAGCATTTTAACATAAGGAAAATAATCATTAACTATGTTCAGCGGTCTAATCAATCAAATAGCTAAAGTGAAAAGTTTCCACAACAATATTTTAAGCATAGAGAGCGATCTTAATCCCAAGCTTGGCGACAGCATTGCGATTAATGGGGCGTGTTTGACCGCCATAGAAAGTTCAAAAACGCATTTTAGCGTGGAATTGAGCCAAAAAACCCAAAACAGCGTAGCGTTAGAAAATTACAAGGATTTAGTCCATATTGAGCCAGCTCTAAAAGCCGATGCGAGTTTAGACGGGCATTTTGTGCAAGGGCATATTGACGCTATCGGGGTCATTGAAAAAATCATTCACAACGCTAATCAAGTGGATTTTTTCATCAGCGCTTCTGAAGAAACGCTTTTGTTGTGCGTTGAGCAAGGTTCTATCGCCATTGATGGGGTGAGTTTGACTTTAAGCAAGGTAGAAGAAAAGGGGTTTTGGCTAACGATTATCCCTTATACTTTAGAAAACACCCTTTTTAAGACTTATAAACTCAAACGGCGTGTGAATATTGAAACAGACATGTTGGTTCGTAGCGTTGCGTCTATTTTGAAAAAAACAAAAGGGTTTGAAAAAAATTTCTCTTGGAATGACGCGGATTCTTTGACTTTAGGGTATTAGATGAATAAAACCATAAAAGCCGCCGCTCTAGCCTATAACATGGGACAAGATCATGCCCCAAAAGTGATCGCAAGCGGGGTGGGTGAAGTGGCTAAAAGGATCATTCAAAAAGCTAAGGAATACGATATAGCACTCTTTTCTAACCCCATGCTGGTGGATTCGCTTTTAAAGGTGGAATTAGACTGCGCGATACCTGAAGAATTGTATGAAAGCGTGGTGCAAGTGTTTTTATGGCTCAATAGCGTGGAAAATAACGCGCAAATGTCCAAGTGATCGGGATATAAAGTTAAAACGATGGTAGTAGAATTAAAAAACATTGAAAAGATTTATGAAAACGGATTCCATGCTCTAAAAGGCGTGAATTTGGAATTGAAAAAAGGCGATATTTTGGGCGTGATAGGCTATTCAGGGGCGGGGAAATCCACGCTCATTCGCTTAATCAATTGCTTGGAGCGCCCTAGTTCTGGCGAAGTTTTAGTCAATGGGGTCAATCTGTTAAACTTAAAGCCTAAAGAATTGCAAAAAGCGCGCCAAAAAATAGGCATGATTTTCCAGCATTTCAATTTATTGAGCGCTAAAAACGTGTTTGAAAATGTCGCTTTCGCTCTAGAAATCGCCCAATGGGAAAAAACTAAGATTAAATCCAGGGTGCATGAATTGTTGGAATTGGTGGGATTAGAAGATAAAATGCATTTTTATCCTAAACAGCTGAGCGGCGGGCAAAAACAACGAGTGGCGATCGCTAGGAGTTTAGCGAATTGCCCTAATTTGTTACTTTGCGATGAAGCCACATCTGCCTTGGATTCTAAAACCACGCATTCTATTTTAACGCTTTTAAGCGGCATTCAAAAAAAGTTTGATTTGAGCATCGTTTTCATCACGCACCAGATTGAAGTGGTTAAAGAATTGTGCAATCAAATGTGCGTGATCAGCAGCGGCGAAATCGTGGAAAGAGGCTCGGTAGAAGAAATTTTTGCTAACCCTAAACATGCCGTTACTAAAGAATTACTTGGCATCAGAAACGAGCATGGGGATCAAAAATCGCAAGACATTTATCGCATCGTGTTTTTAGGGGAGCATTTAGACGAGCCGATCATTTCTAATTTGATCAGGCGTTTTAAAATAGATGTGAGCATCATTTCAGGCAACATTGAAGAGCTTACGACCAAAGATATAGGGTATTTAGTGGTGCGGTTTTTAGGCAGCACCACAGAGACTCAAAGGGCTTTAGAGTATTTAAACGCTTTAGGCTTGCAAGTGGAAAAATTAAAGGATTAAAATGATTTCTCAAATGCTCATTCAAGCCACGCTAGAAACGCTTTATATGGTGTTTGTGGCGAGCTTTTTGGCGGTTGTTTTTGGCTTGCCTTTGGGGGTTTTATTGTTAGTGAGTAAAAAAGGGCATTTGTTAAACAAACCCCTTTTGCATAAGATTTTAGACACTTCCATCAACATGACTCGCTCTTTCCCTTTTATCATTTTGATTATTTTGCTCTTGCCTTTATCGCGCTTTTTGATTGGCACAAGCATTGGCTCTAGCGCGAGCATTATCCCGTTAGCCATTTCAGCCATTCCTTTTGTCGCAAAGCTTTTTGAAAATTCTTTAATGGAAGTAGAGCATGGCAAGATTGAAACCACTTTAAGTTTGGGAGCGTCTCATTTGGAAGTCATTAAAATGATGCTTTTAGAGAGCCTGCCCTCTTTAGTGAATAATATCACCATCACTTTAATTTCTCTAATAGGCTATTCGGCTATGGCTGGAGCGTTAGGGGCTGGGGGATTGGGGGATTTAGCCATTAGGATTGGCTATCAAAGTTATAGGGGCGACGTGCTTTTTTACGCGGTGGTCGTGATCATCGTTTTAGTGCAAATCATTCAAAGCGCGGGGGATTATGTGGTGAAACGCTTGAGAAAGAATAAGTATTAGGGATTTGGTTCTCATCAAACATGAATATTCAAAGCTAACTTTAATTCTTTGTTTTTTAAATGGGATTTCTAAGCTTTGTTTATGGCGGAATTCAACTCTTTAAAAACGCTTTTAAAGGTTATCGCTCAACACTGGATTAAAGCTTTTTACAATCAATATTCAATTAAGTCATCATGCCAAAATGGGCTTTATTTTGCGCCATTGATAAATTGATTCATCTGCTCTTCTAATCCTATGATTTGCGTTATCGCTCCCTCTAAAATTTCAAAATTTTTAGCGTTTTTTGGGGCAATGCATGCAAGCTTGTTGGAAGTTTTTTCTAAGGATTGGATGTCTTTAAGCAAGGTTTTTAAAACCCCTACGCTTTTAAAATCCTTTTCAAAATAATCATCAAATTGTTGCTCTGTTTGAGACAAGTTCTCTAAAAAATCGTTTTGAAGACGCATTTGGGTGCGATCATGCCCAGTTTCTATGCAGGTTTTATAAGCTTGATGGATCGCAGTCAAAACTTCTTGGGCTTTCAAAAAAGCCTTTGAAAGCTCAACGATGATTTCATAATGTTCGCCCTCTGCTTTTAAAAACCCTAAAAAGAGCGAAATGAATAATAACTTTTTTAGCACTTTATCCCTTTACCATTGATAAGAAAAGCTCACCCCATAGCGGCTACTGCCCTTAAAATCGCTAGAGATTTCAGGATAGAGCATCCATTGTTTAGGTTTGTAGCGTGAAGTGAATAAATAAGCAAACCCCCATGCGATAAGACTGCCGATCGTAACTTGCAAGATCGTGTGTTGTCCTGCCACCACTCTGCTAGCATCAGTGAGGATTGCAAGAGCGATCACAGGAAGAGCCGGCTTCCACCCATAGCGGTAATACACAAACCCAGCCGCGCTAAACACCCCCCCAGCATGCCCGCTTGGCATGCCTCTCCAAGAATTACAGCACGGGCGTTTGGCAAATTCCACTCTAGCCCCATCTTTATGGGCGGTGCTAAAAGCTCCTTTAAGGCCATAAATCACTCCTTGAGTGACTAATGTGCCGACCGCTAATTCCCCTAAACCTCTATAATCGCGCATCGCCAAACTAACCGTGCCGACAAAAATAGGTAAAAACCTAAGTACATCGCCAATCTCTTCTAAAATGTATGCCCCCTCATTGATCGGCTCACTCCTTAAAGGATAGACCCATAAGAGCAGGATCAAAAAAAGACCTTTGAGCTTTTTCATTGAAACGCTCGCTTTTCTAAGGCGCAAACTTGCCTGTTCAAATAAGCATAGCCCATTAAATAGCATGCGATAAAGACTAGGCCAATGACAATGAGCGCGTAAGGATTTAAGCGGAATAAGACGCTGATTAAAATAAAAGGCAGGTTGCACAGAATAAGGATAAACGCGCACAAAGGGTTAGGGTAATTTAAAGAGCGTTGTTGCAAGAATTTAAATAAAAGGGTGTGCAAATGCAAATTATCCGGCATGGTGGCTTTCTGGCGTTTTATTTTGCGCCTAAGAATACTAAAAAGCACCTCTATGACCGGATAAAGCATTAAATTGAGCCCAAAAAACACGCTGATTTTTTGCTCTAAACTCAAATGTAAAAGGGAGATCCCGCACACCAAGCCCAAAAAATACGCCCCTCCATCGCCTAAAAAAATCTTTCCTAAAGGGAAATTTAACACCATAAACCCAAGCACCATGTAAGCGAGTAGACAAGACAAACTGCTAGGGTCTATATAATGAATGACTAAAAGCGTAATCGCGCAAATCCCTGATGCAAGCCCGTTAAACCCGTCAATGATATTAATAGCGTTACTGATACCCACCAGCATAAAAATAGCGAATAAAAAAGCGATAAAATAAGGCAAGCTAAAAAGGGGCGAAAAATCGCTCACCACTAAAGGCGTTGATGAAATGATGCAAACGACCCCTACGGCTTGCAAAATAAGGCGTATTTTGGGGCTTAATGAAAGGTTAATGTCTTCTAAAAAACCGCTTAAAAACACCAATAACAAACCCAAAAAAACAAAAAACCCCTTAAAAGGCATCTCAAAAGGTTCAAAATAACAAGCCAACGCAAAAGAAAGAAAGATCCCAAGCCCCCCGGCTCGTGGGGTTCTTGCATGATGAAAGCCTTGTATTTTATTAGCGTTATCCACAAAGAGCATGGATTTTTTAGACCACAAAATAATCAAAGAGCAAATAAATAAACTGGTTAAAAAATATAGCACCCACAACACTTTTATTGGATTTAATTGACATTTTGTTTTGGGTATTATAGCATTTTTAAAAGATAGCTTGATAATAAAATCTTATAGGCATAAGGGGTGGTTTTTATGTTACAATTCCAAAAATCATTATTATAAAATAAAGGATAGTCATGCGTTTTGGATTGAATATTGATCACATTGTTACTTTAAGGGAAGTGAGGAAGACTTATGAGCCTGAGATTTTAGAGGCTCTGTTTATCGCTAAAAACACCCATAAAGTGGATTTAATCACCATCCATTTGCGAGAAGACAAACGACACATTCAAAATGAAGATGTTTTGAGGTTGCTTGAAATAAGCCCTTTGCCTATTAACATTGAATGCTCTATTAATGCTGGAATCACTGATTTTTTATGCTCTTTGAAAAATAAGCCCAGTAAAGTTACGATCGTGCCTGAAAACAGAAATGAGGTTACGACAGAGGGGGGATTGGATTGCTCATTAAAGGGTTTAGAAGAGGTGATTAGAGCGTATCATAATAAGGGCATTGAAGTGTCTTTGTTTATTGATCCTTTAAAAGACGCTCTGCATTTTGCAAGGGAGCATCAAGTCAAGCAAGTGGAGTTCCACACTGGGGTGTATGCGAATTTGCACAACGCTTTATATTCTAACGCTAACAATCAAATCCATGCCATTAGCGCGCTCAAAGACAAAAGCCCCAAAGAATTGAAAGAAGAATTGCATAACGCCTTTTTGCAATTAAGGAGAATGAGCAAAGAAGCGTTTTTTATGGGAATTGTGGTGTGCGCTGGGCATGGGTTGAATTATTCTAATGTGAAAGAATTGTTAAAAATCCCCTCTTTAAGAGAGCTTAATATCGGTCATAGCGTGGTTTCAAAAGCGGTTTTAGTGGGATTAGAAAAAGCGATTTTAGAAATGGCGCAACTTATTAAGCGATAAAATGGCTAAAAAGAAAATTGCGATCAGTTGCGGGGATATTCAAGGCGTAGGCTTAGAATTGATTTTAAAAAGCCATAAGGAAGTGAGCGCGTTTTGTGAGCCGTTGTATCTCATTGATGGCGAACTTTTAGAGCGAGCCAATCAATTGCTTCATAACGCTTATGAAACTAAAACGCTTAACACGCTCGCTATCCATTCCCCCTTACCCTTATTAAACTCTAGCACGATAGGCAAAGTCAGCGCTCAAAGCGGGGCATATAGCTTTGAGAGTTTTAAAAAGGCTTGCGAGTTAGCGGATAGTAAAGAAGTGGATGGCATTTGCACTTTGCCTATCAACAAACTCGCATGGCAACAAGCTCAAATCCCTTTTGTGGGGCATACCGATTTTTTAAAACAACGCTATAAAGATCATCAAATCATCATGATGCTTGGGTGTTCAAAACTCTTTGTGGGGCTATTTAGCGACCATGTGCCTTTAGGGGCGGTTTCTCAGCTCATTCAAGTAGAAGCGTTAGTTAAGTTTTTATTAGCGTTTCAAAAAAGCACTCAAGCTCAAATCGTTCAAGTGTGTGGCTTTAACCCCCATGCGGGCGAAGAGGGATTGTTTGGGGAAGAAGATGAAAAGATTTTAAAAGCCATTCAAAAGAGCAACCAAACGCTGGGCTTTGAATGCTTTTTGGGGCCGCTGCCCGCTGATAGCGCTTTTGCCCCCAATAAGCGCAAAATAACCCCTTTTTATGTGAGCATGAGCCATGATGTGGGGCTGGCCCCTTTAAAAGCGCTCTATTTTGATGAAAGCATCAATGTGAGTTTGAACGCTCCCATTTTACGCGCTTCCACTGACCATGGCACAGCGTTTGATATCGCTTATCAAAACAAAGCGAACAACAAAAGCTATTTGAATGCGATCAAATATTTGGCTTAAAGATTTTAAAATACAAGCCAACAAAGTATAATTCAAGCAAAAACACCACCCAAAGATAAAGACATGATTTTAAGCATTGAAAGTTCTTGCGATGACAGCTCTTTAGCCCTTACAAGAATAGAGAACGCCAAACTCATCGCTCATTTTAAAATCTCTCAAGAAAAGCACCATAGTTCTTATGGGGGCGTTGTGCCTGAGCTTGCATCACGTTTGCATGCTGAGAATTTGCCGCTCTTATTAGAACGCATTAAAATCAGCTTGAATAAGGATTTTTCCAAAATTAAAGCCATCGCTATCACTAATCAGCCAGGTTTGAGCGTTACTTTAATAGAAGGTTTGATGATGGCGAAAGCCTTGAGTTTGTCTTTGAATTTGCCCTTGATTTTGGAAGATCATTTGAGAGGGCATGTGTATTCGCTCTTTATCAATGAAAAACAAACCCGCATGCCTTTAAGCGCGCTCTTAGTCTCTGGGGGGCATTCTTTGATTTTAGAGGCTAGAGATTATGAGAATATTAAAATCGTTGCCACGAGTTTGGACGATAGCTTTGGGGAGAGTTTTGATAAGGTTTCCAAAATGCTTGATTTAGGCTATCCAGGAGGCCCCATAGTGGAAAAATTAGCCCTTGATTATGCGCATCAAAACGAGCCTTTAATGTTCCCTATCCCTTTAAAAAACAGCCCGAATCTGGCTTTTAGTTTTTCAGGTTTAAAAAATGCGGTGCGTTTGGAGGTTGAAAAAAACGCCCATAATTTGAACGATGAGGTAAAACAAAAGATTGGCTATCATTTTCAAAGCGCGGCTATTGAGCATTTAATCCAGCAGACTAAACGCTATTTTAAAATCAAACGCCCTAAAATTTTTGGCATTGTGGGAGGAGCGAGCCAAAATCTGGCTTTAAGAAAAGCGTTTGAAAATTTGTGCGCTGAGTTTGATTGCAAGCTTGTTTTAGCCCCTTTAGAATTTTGCAGCGACAATGCCGCCATGATAGGGCGATCCAGCCTAGAAGCCTATCAAAAAAAGCGCTTTGTCCCTTTAGAAAAGGCTAACATTTCGCCAAGAACGCTGTTAAAAAGTTTTGAGTGAATGGATACAAAAAGAAAGCGCTAAAACGCCCTAAAATTTATCAACCTTTTATCTGTATTTGAGATGATTATTGAATAAAAACGCATTAAACTTAACAGGGAATGAGAAGCCACAGTGTAACGCTTGTTGTCTTTAATTATAATCCCAGTTTCAGTTTAGTTCAATATCTTTCTTATTTTAGTTTTAATTCTTTTTATGATTTAATACTCTTGAAAAGCTGAAAATACCGCACGAATTTGGGGAATTTAAGGGGCTTTAATGGGCATGGGGGTCTTATTTGTTTGCTTAATTGTATTATAATTTATAAATCGTATTATAATTTAAGGGAGTAGTATTTTATGGGTTTAATAGTTTTCTTAATAGTTGTTGCGCTACTAGTAACTTTTATAGTAAAAATGATACTATAAATGCTATTTTTGATTGATTTTAGGTTTAAAGTTCTATTACTTTATTATTCTTCAAACCATTAGGTTGGTGGCTGATGGTTTCAAATGGCATGTAAAAACACTGCCATATGTTTTATTGTATCATAGAGTCCTATTAGTCTAAATCCCATTAAATAAGATATTAAGCGTAAAATGAAATTTCTATAAATTCCTAATTTCAAGCTGGATTTTGGCGTATCTCTTCAATGAAAAACATGTTGTTGTAAAAACGCTTAGAAAATCAAAATAATGCCACTAACAAGGTTTTTACAGCATTTAAAAATGCTAACGCATTCATTTCAAACGCTAAAGGCGTTTATAAGATTTCTGCATGAGACTAGGTTTAAATCTTTTTTAAACCTTTTTATTAAAAAAGCGTTTCAAGTTTAGTCAAATTTAATCTTATTTTTGTTATAATTCTAGGTTGTTAAGTTTTAGTTTAAAGGGAAAAAATGCTCCGCTCTCTCTATAGCGCCACTTCAGGGATGCTCGCCCAACAGACGCATATTGACACCACTTCAAACAATATCGCTAATGTCAATACCACCGGGTTTAAAAAATCTCGTGCGGATTTTAACGACTTGTTTTACCAAGCGATGCAATACGCCGGCACCAACACAAGCAACACGACTTTATCGCCAGATGGCATGGAAGTGGGCTTAGGCGTGCGCCCTAGCGCGATCACTAAAATGTTTTCGCAAGGCAGCCCTAAAGAAACGGAAAATAATTTAGATGTCGCCATTACGGGCAAAGGCTTTTTTCAAGTCCAATTGCCTGATGGCACCACCGCTTATACAAGAAGCGGGAATTTTAAACTAGACGAGCAGGGCAATCTTGTAACAAGCGAGGGCTATCTTCTCATCCCTCAAATCACTTTGCCTGAAGACACCACGCAAGTAAACATCGGTGTGGATGGCACGGTGAGCGTGACTCAAGGCTTGCAAACGACTTCTAATGTGATCGGGCAAATCACTTTGGCTAATTTTGTCAACCCGGCGGGGCTTCATTCTATGGGGGATAATTTGTTTTCCATCACCAACGCCAGCGGCGATGCGATTGTGGGCAACCCGGATTCTCAAGGCTTAGGCAAGTTAAGGCAAGGCTTTTTGGAGCTTAGTAATGTGAGATTGGTAGAAGAAATGACGGATCTAATCACCGCTCAAAGGGCTTATGAAGCCAATTCTAAAAGCATTCAAACCGCTGATGCCATGCTCCAAACAGTCAATTCCCTCAAACGCTAAAAGGGGATTTTACTCTCCTTAACGCTCTTTAACCTCTGCTCCCTTGTTGTTTTTGTGCTTGGGGTGGTTTTGTGTTTTGGAGCGGTTGCTACCATTCTTTAATTCTTGTGGCTAGGATTTTTGAGTTTTTCAACACTGCTTTTTTTTGGCTATTGCTTGGGTTATTGCTTGAATGGTGTTTCCTTTTCATGTAAAAAACAGCTAAAACAGCTAGACCAATAAGAATACAAAAAGCAATAGCCAGATACCACATTTTCTTAGTTTTATTTGCTTCTCGTTCTGCTTTCTGTTTTGCTAATCGTTTTGCTTGTTCTAATCTTTCTTGTTCCGCTTTTAATCTTGCTTCTTGTTCCGCTTTCAGTTTTAGGCGTAAGGCGGCGATCAAAACGCATGCAGGCACGGTCACCCTATAAGCCGGCCCAGCAAGATTGATGCTCACTAACGCGCCCGTAATGACCCAACCAATAGGCCCAGCTAAAATGCCTAGAGTTTTTTTAAGCACGACTTTACCCACCACAGACGATAAACCATGCCCCAGAGTTTATCTTACCATTGCATCTGCAACAGATACAGCCAACGCATAAGAATGAGAGCCACCGGCTTTAAACAGCGTTAAAACAGATGCGATTAGGATTTGTTTGTTCTCACCAATCACTTTATCAATATTTGTCATGCCCAATTCATGGCCGAGTTCTTTAATCTCTCTCCCACTCATTTTTTCTAAACTATCTTTCAAAAGTTTAGAAAGCATGTTTTTCTCAATCAAAGAGGTTGGAGATTCTTCATGGTAATTAATATCCAAATGATCGCACGCATCGCACAAAATCTCTTTGTATAAGACCCCTTCGTTTCTAAAAAATTAATAAAAGTATTGCCCCCATAACACTGCAGTTCTTCAGCGATTCTTGTGGGGTATTTGGCGTAATCGCTACCATACCTTTTATATTCTGTTGAATCTGTCAATTCTTCATTCATTCTTAGTGTGCCATCTTCATCATAAACAATCACATCAAACAAATCTTTCAAATCATTAGAGCTTAATCGCTTTAAAAATTCCAAGTCGCTATTTATATGCCATGCAATCCCTTTAATTTATTTCTACCGCTCACTCAAATCCCACCAAACCCCTTTTTTAGTGATTGGTGATTAGTGATTAGTGATTACAGCATCATTTTTTAAAATCATGTCTAACGCCCTAAAAGGCTTAAACACACCCGCTAACTGCACATGAATATTGCGTTACAAATGCTAATGGGCTTTATTGATTTTACAACCAAAGAATGATAATAATTAAAATATTTTGATACGCTTATCATTTTGGATACGATAAATCTGATTTGAAAGTAGGAAATTATTGATTTTTTCTTTAGGTAGGGCTAATTTTTAATGAAACGCTACCTTGATTTCTAGCACAAGAAACCCCCTCCTTTAACCCTCTAACCCTTACTTTTTATCGTTTTTATGCTCGTGGTTAGCGTTGCATTGATTAGCTTGGTTTTGGCTATTTTTTTGACAACTTTCGTTGTTTTGATTTTTAGCATCACCTTTTTGATTGTGGTTTTGATTACTGCAACTGTTACTCATTGTGTCTCCCTTAAATTAAAATAAAAACTAGATGCGTTTTCGCATCTAGGTTTCCATTCTATACCTTTTTCCCTAAAAAAAGCTTAAATGGATTCTATTTGCAACGACTTCTTATCTTCACTGGCTTGCTGTGTTTTTAGGCGTAAAGTGGCAACCACAATGCATGCCGGTATGGTTACCCTATAAGCCGGCCCTGCAATATCAATCGCTGTCCATACGCCTGTAATGATCCAGCCAACAGGGCCTGTTAAAAAGCTCAGGGTTCTTGTAAGCACTTGATTGCCCGCAAGCGATAAACCACGCCCTAGAATGGTTTTTGCGACCGCATTCGCAACAATGACAGCTAATTGATAAGATTTAAAGCCTCCCATTTTAAACAGCGTTAAAGTCGCCGCGCTTAAGGCTTGTCTGTTTAAATTGTCCGTGTTTTTTATGGACAATTCATCGCACATTTCTTTCACTTCTTCATCATCCATTTCTTCTAGGCTTCTTTCTAAGATTTTAGAAAGCATGTTTTGTTCAATTAAAGTCGTTTCGGTTTTCTTGTTGTAATTGACCTTCAATTTATCGCACACATCGCATAAAATCTCTTTGTATAAGACTCCTTCACCTTTAATGAAACTCGCAAAACTATTGCTCCCATAGTATTGCAACTCTTCAGCGATTCTTTCTGCGTATTTAGCGTAATCATCGCCATGCCTTTTGTATTCTATGGAGCTTGTGAGTTTTTCATTGTGTCTTTTTTCGCCGTCTTTACCAAAAACAAGCACCTCAAACAAATCCAATAAATCACTAGATTCCAGTTGCTTTAAAAATTCCAAGTCTCTATCATATTTGTATGCCATATTATTCCTTTATATTGTTTTATCACTTATTAAAAACAAACGACTTTTCGCACCCCATCGCTGTTTTTCTAAAGTGGTTACTGATTTTAATATCATTTGTCTAAAACTACACTTAATATTCTAAAAAGGCTTAAACTCAAAAGCCCAACGCTCTTAACTCTATAGATTGATTTAAAGCGTCAATTCTTTTAAACGCTAAAGGGGGGGGATTTTTATCCCCATTTTTTCTAACCTTTACTTTTGCCATTTTATACTTAAGGTTATTAGGGGTTAAGCGGTTTGGAGCGGTTGTTATCATTTTTTTTTTTTTGTAATTCTTATGGCTAGGATTTTTGAGTTTTTCAACACCGCTTTTTGGGTTATTGTTTGAGTTATCGCTTGATCATGTGAAAAACAGCCAAAACAGCCAGACCAATGAGAAAAACACTAGCCAAATACCATGCTTTATTGGTTTTATTTGCTTGTTGTGTTTCTTGGTGTAAAGATTTACCGGAATTTGCTTTAATAATCCTATCAATCCCATTGATAAGTTGTTCCATGTCTTTTTGTCTCTGATCTTCATGCATGACCAAACAACACCAAGTGGTCAATATTACCCACAAAAATGACTCTAAAAGCAAATAAATACTGAAAACTCTATTTCCTAAAAAAACAATATCAAAAATATTATAACCAAGAATGACCCAAAGAATAAAGCTGAATATAGTTGAAAAAATCCCACCTCTCAAGGAAAAGGCTACCCAAAGGCTACCCATGGAAAAATACAGCTAGCGTATAAATCACAATTGACTCCTTTAATTTTACTTCTACCGCTCGTTCAAATCCCACCAACCCCATCTTTTAGTGATTAGTGATTAGTGATTACAGCATCATTTTTTAAATTTAGGCATAAAACGCCCTCAATTCAAGGGTTTTTGAGTGAGCTTTCTGCTCAAAGAATCCAAGATAGCGTTTAAAAATTTAGGGGTGTTAGGCTCAGCGTAGAGTTTGCCAAGTTCTATGCATTCATTGATGATGATGGGGTTTTGCGTGGGCGTGAAACCAATTTCATACGCTCCTAAGCGTAAAATCGCCTTTTCCATACTCCCTAATCGTTTGAAATCCCAGTCTTTTAAATGCGGTTCAATGAGGGCGTCAATTTCATTGATTTTTTCCAACACGCCATTAAAAAGGCTTAAAGCAAAAGCAAGCTGGTTGTTTTTAATCTTTTTTTCTTCTAACATGCTGGAAGCGATTTTTTTAATTTCTTCATTACCGCTTTCAAACGCATACAACAATTCAACCACCGCCCCCCTGGCTTGAGTTCGTGTCGCCATTTTAACCCTTGAGAGTTTGGCACAAGCTCAATAATTCAATGAGGGTGCTCATCGCTTCAAAGCCCTTATTACCGGCTTTACTGCCCGCTCTTTCAATCGCTTGTTCAATATTGTCCGTGGTCAGCACGCCAAAGCTTACAGGCATGCTGTATTTTAGCATTGCGTTGGCAATGCCCTTAGTCGCTTCCGCGCTCACATAGTCAAAATGCGGAGTCCCCCCTCTAATAATCGCTCCTAAAACGCACACGCCATCGTATTTTTCGCTCCCTAACAACCTCTCTAAAATGAAAGGCAATTCATAAGCCCCAGGCACCAGCACGATGTCTAAAAGATCCTCATCGCCCCCATGCCTTTTAAAGCAGTCAATCGCCCCTTCTTGCAATCTGTCTGTGATGATATGATTGAAGCGCGATGTTAAAATAGCGACTTTTTCATTCCCTTGTAATTGCAATTTCCCTTCTATGATTTGCATGAAATTCCTTTAAAATAAATTTTGGATTTTTAACATGTCGGTTACTAAATATTCTAACTCATCAGGTTTTAGCATGTTTGCTCCGTCGCTTAGGGCGTTTTTAGGATCAATGTGCGTTTCAGCGAATAACCCATCAATCCCCACCGCAGCCGCCGCTCTCGCTAAAATAGGGGCAAAAGAGCTGTCTCCTGAACTTTTCCCGTTCGCTCCCCCTGGCATTTGCACGCTATGGGTAGCGTCAAAAATCACAGGGGCAAACTCTCGCATGATTTTTAAAGAGCGCATATCCACCACTAAATTCCCATACCCAAAGCTGCTCCCCCTTTCACACAGCCACACGCCATTTTTTAACGCTGTTTCATAAGTGGGGCTTTGAATGCTTTTATCCCTTGTTTTAAGGGCTTTTAAGACAGAATATTGCATGTCTTTTGGGTTCATGAATTGCCCTTTTTTGATGTTGATAATGGCGTTAGTTTGGCTCACTGCTACAATCAGATCCGTTTGGCGGCACAAAAACGCCGGGATTTGTAAAATATCCGCTACTTTGGCTGCCACGCTTGCCTGATAGCTCTCATGCACATCGGTTAAAATTTTATAGCCAAATTCCTCTTTGATGGTTTGTAACATTTCTAAGCCTTTTTCCAAACCAGGCCCTCTATAACTCTCCAAACTCGTGCGGTTCGCCTTATCAAAACTCGCTTTAAAATAAAAATCCAATCGCTCGTTGCTGGCTAGGGGTTGCAATTTAATAGCGATACTTCTTAAATTTTCTAAGCTCTCAATGACACATGGCCCAGCGATTAAAACGGATTTGGGGGTTTTTGTTTTAGAAGTTTTCATGACTTTTCCTTTGTTTAATGGTTTCTTCAATCGGCTCAAAAAAATGGCTTTCAAAATTATAATTATAAATCCTGCCTGTTTCTATGATATAGTGCCAACCAAAAATTTTTAATTCGTTATCCATCACTCTTTCTTGAATGAAATCATAGCTTAAGAGGTTGTTGAGTTGCAAGCGCACATTCAAACGCTCCGTAAGCCATGAACGCTTGGCGAAGTGGTTGCTGAATTGCGGGTGGTTTTTTAACTCTTCTTTAACAGGCTCTAAGAATTGTATCCAGTCTGCAATGTAAGGGGTTTTAGCTTTGGTGGTTTCATCATGGATTAAATGAATGCTCCCGCAAGCCCCACAATCGCTATGCCCGCAAATGATTAAGTTTTGAATCCCTACATGCACAATAGCGTATTCAATGCTCGCAATAGTAGAAAGGGACTCTTTATGGCTTGTTTTAGGGGGGATCACATTGCCCATGTTGCGGATCACATACAATTCGCCTGGTTTGGTGCCAGTGATTAAATTAGGCACGACTCGTGAATCCACGCAAGAAATAAACAAAGTGTGGGGCTTTTGTTTGGTTTTTAAGCTCTCATAAAGCTCTTTAAGCTCTTCGTATTCATTCTCTTGAAATTCTAACGCTCCTAAAAACGCTTTCACTCTTTAACCCTTAAAATCTTATTTTAATTAAACTTGGTTTTAATTTTAAAACGCTAATCATAGCTAAAAATCTTGCATTTCTTTTTGTTATAATGGCGTTATTTTACACTTTAAAGGGCTTTCATGCAATTATGTGTCGCATTGGATTTAGAAAAAAAAGAGGACAATCTTTCTTTATTGCAAGAATTAAAGGGCTTAGATTTATGGGCTAAGGTGGGGCTTAGATCTTTTATAAGAGATGGGGCTAGTTTTTTAGATGAAATCAGAAAGATTGATGGGAATTTTAAGATTTTTTTGGATTTGAAGCTCTATGATATTCCTTATACTATGGCAAATGCCGCGCTAGAATGCGCGAAATTAGAAATTGACATGCTCACCGTGCATTTGAGCAGCGGCAAAATCGCGCTAACCATTTTAATGCAACGCTTAAACGCTCTTAAAAAACGCCCCTTAATCATGGGCGTGAGCGCTTTAACCAGCTTTAGCGAAGAGGAATTTTTGAGCGTGTATAACGCCCCCTTAAAAACGCAAGCGATCGCATTAAGTGCTATGGGTAAAGAGAGCGGGATTGATGGGGTGGTGTGTTCGGTGTTTGAAAGTTTAGCGATCAAAGAGGCTTTGGGTCAAGGCTTTTTGACTTTAACCCCTGGCATAAGGCTGGATAAAAACGATAAAGAAGATCAAAAAAGGGTGGCGAACGCTAAAGAAGCCAAACAAAATTTAAGCGATTTTATCGTGGTGGGCCGCCCCATTTATCAGGCTAAAGAGCCTAGAGAAGTGGTTTTAGAGCTTTTAAAGGATTGTTAAATGCGCGTGTTAGAAACGGTTGCTGCTTTAAGAGAGTATCGTAAAAGTTTGGAAGAAAGCGTGGGGTTTGTGCCGACTATGGGGGCTTTACACAAAGGGCATCAAAGCTTGATAGAAAGGAGTTTGAAAGAAAATTCCCACACGATTGTAAGCGTTTTTGTCAACCCCACGCAATTTGGGGCTAACGAAGATTTTAGTGCTTACCCGCGCCCTTTAGAAAAAGATTTGGCTTTGTGTGAAACATTAGGCGTTAATGCGGTGTTTTTGCCTAAAATTGGCGAAATGTATCCCTATGAAATAGAGCAACGCCTAAAACTCTATGCTCCTACATTTTTATCCCACTCTTTAGAGGGAGCCATGCGTGAGGGGCATTTTGATGGGGTGGTTCAGGTCGTGTTAAGATTGTTCCATCTTACTAATCCCACTAGAGCGTATTTTGGCAAAAAGGATGCCCAACAGCTTTTAATCATCCAGCATTTAGTCCAAGATTTGCTTTTAGACATTGAAATAGCGCCATGCGAGATCGTGCGCGATAGCGATAATTTAGCTTTAAGCTCTAGGAATGTGTATTTGAATGCCACAGAAAGAAAACAAGCCCTAGCCATTCCAAAAGCTTTAGAAAATATCCAGCAAGCCATAGACAAGGGCGAAAAAGCGTGCGAAAAACTGAAAAAACTAGGGCTTGAAATTTTAAAGAATTTAGAAGTGGATTATTTGGAATGTTGTAACCACAAGCTAGAGCCTTTAAAAACCATAGAGCCGGCTAACACGCTAGTTTTAGTGGCGGCTCGTGTGGGTAAAACCAGGCTTTTAGATAATTTGTGGGTGTAGTTTGGAATTTTTGTGGCGACCCTTGAAAGATTTGAACTTCCGTTTCCACCGTGAAAGGGTGGTATCCTTGGCCACTAGATGAAAGGGTCATTTTTAACGATTAACTATTATATGAAAAAGCGTAGGAAATGATTTAAAAAGTTCTTGGTGGCGGAGCGGACGGGACTCGAACCCGCGACCCCCTGCGTGACAGGCAGATATTCTAACCAGCTGAACTACCGCTCCCTATCCAAACCCCATAGCCTAAAAAGCATGCTTTAGTCATGGTGGTCGCTATAAGACTCGAACTTATGACATCTACCTTGTAAGGGTAGCGCTCTACCAACTGAGCTAAGCGACCAAAATATTGAGATAAATCCAACTAAACCCGTAAAAAGAGTGGTGACTCCTAGGGGATTTGAACCCCTGTAACCACCGTGAAAGGGTGGTATCCTAACCACTAGATGAAGGAGCCACTACGCTCAAATGGTGACCCGTGTTGGATTTGAACCAACGGCCCATTCCTTAAAAGGGAATTGCTCTACCAGCTGAGCTAACGGGTCTCACAAAAAGATAATGATACAATTTTTTTTAACGC
Organism: Helicobacter pylori; assembly: GCF_014497725.1. Lineage (GTDB taxonomy): Bacteria > Campylobacterota > Campylobacteria > Campylobacterales > Helicobacteraceae > Helicobacter > Helicobacter pylori_DE. Next base: position 185,396 of record NZ_JACTGF010000001.1, read on the forward strand.
TTGTCAAGAATAACTGAAAAATATTGCGGTTTTTATAGAAACGACACGCTCTCAAAACGGCATGGGTAACAACTATTACGCTTAAAATTTGGTTGCGTTTAATGCTACAAGGATCACAATAGACGCCATGCGTTTTAATGTTGGTTAGCGTTAGTTTTGGGGGTTTAAAAAGGCTTTGTTTTTCCCAAGCGCTAATAAATCTTATTAGGATTTAATGCTTTTTTTGTTTAAAAAATTTCATTTTTAAAAAATGGGTTTTTGTTTTATCGTTTTAGATCTCATTTTGTTGTAAAAATCATTTCATTGAGTTTGTTTAAAGTGTTTAAAAACGCATTTCCTTAAGGAAGTAGGGGGTATTTTGAAACCATTCTCCCCCTTTTAGCTCCACTAAACCCCCCCTAAAGAAGCGCTTTTTTAAGAGGTTACCGCTTGAATTAACGCCAAGTTTCCCACTAACTAATATAAAAACGCTAAAAAGGATTTTTCATCAAACCCCCTCCAAAAAAAGAGAGCTTAAAACAAAGAATTTAAAAACAAAGAATCCAAAAACAAAAACCCCCCCAAAAAAGAAAGACTTTAAAAAAGAAAGACTTTAAAAAAGAAGCTCTCCTAAAACAAAGGGTTCAAAAAAAAGGGTTCTCCCCTAAAAAGGGAGTTCAAAAAAAGAAAGTTTAAAAACAAAGGGTTTAAAAAATCAAAAAACAAACCCCCCAAAAAAAAGGGTTCAAAAAAAGAAAGGCTTCAAAAGAAACCCCCTTAAAAAGGGAGTTTCACAAAGAGCGTTTAATACGCAAACACGTAATTCAAATACACGCTATACAATCTTCGGTATTGGAGTTGAGCGCCTAGCAAAGAATAGTAATTCGTGTTAATGGTGGGGATCTTCACGCCTAGTTCCACGCCATGCTGAGCCGCATGATCGCTCGCTTTCTTTTTGTTTTTAGCCAGGTTCATTCTCAAGCCCAAATTGAATAAGAATTGGAAATTCGCCACGTTCATTTTAGCGCTATAGAAATTATTGAAGGTCGCTAAATTCACGTACTGGGAATTAAGCCACGAAGTGCCCGCTAAGGCGATACCCCCAAACACCCCAAAAGAAATCTTGCTGTTTTTAGTGGCTTTATCATTGATAAAGTTATAAAGGACATCTGTCCCTACCCCATAAGTGAACACATCAGAGGCGGAGTTGAAAAAGCTGGATTTGATATAAGCATGGTTGTAATCAAAAAAGCCGTAATACCTTAATCCCCATCTTCTCTTTTCGCCAAAGAATTGCTTGTAGCCCACTTGCACGCCGATCCCATTCATCGCGCCGTTGTTGGTTTGAGAGCTGATTAATCCAACGCGTCTGAAAGGGTTATGCCCTAATTCTTGCGTGGCGTTTAATAATTGCGAATAAGCGCTCTGGTTGACTTGATAAACAGCCTGTAAGCCCCCGGGGTTATTAGGGTTAGTGGATTGGCTTATCAAATTTTTAAGGAATGGGGAATTAGGCGTGTTTGAAGCGGTCGTGGTGATGCTGTTATAAGTGCTGTTTAAATTACTGAGACTGCCCCTAAAATCAAGTATCGTGCGCGCCAGCAACTCAGATTGCTTGATTTGCTCGGCTTGAGTGCCAAAATGCGCAAGGCTGTTATTTAGGGCGGTTATCGTCTCTTCCACATACGCGCAGCCCGCCCCCCAAGTGTTGTTAGTAACCCCTTGACTAGGTGTTGTGCCATCACTTCTGCAAGCTGCCAAGTAATTTGATACAAATTGGCTTGGGATAGTGTTAAGGTCTTTTTTCATTTGAGCGGCCAGTTCAAGCATCTTGGCTTGCGCTTGCGCGTGATTGAGCATGTTTTTAGCGAAAGCCCTATCAGCAGAGGTGTAAGGGTTGAAATCTTGCGGCGCGTTTTGATTGTTTTGCTGGTTGTTAAGGCTTTGAGCTTGCGTTACGATTTCTTGCGCGTTTTTGATCATGCTAGTAACGGCGCTAAACTCCGTGGCAAAAACCTGACACACATTCCCTGCCGTATCTAAACCCCACGGCGCGCCTCCATTTTGTCCTGGATTGTGATTGACCCATGGGCAGTTTGTAGTGAGAACGCTTATCATTTTACTGGCTTCTTGCAAAAGGTTTTGAGCGTCGTTAGTAGTAGTAGTAGTAGTAGTAGTTTCCTTACCATTTTGCCCGTTAGTTTGCGTTGTTACTTTGACTTCTATCTTTTGATTCGTGTCGTTCAAAGTGGGTACCCCTTGTTTTAAAGCTTGTTGGATAGTTTGATAAGCTTGATTAAGATTTTTAAAATTCTCAATGGATAAAGGGCCGCTAACCCCGTTGTCATAACCGGTTAAATTGCAATTAATGGAGCTTGAATTATGTCCTGGTTGGTCCTCAAAAGTTACGCTTTGTTGCCTACTGTTACCAGGACCGCATTGGACATTATAGGCGATGACATTCCACAGCCCCACCGCCGCATTGAGCGCCAAATACACCGCTTGATACGCCGGGGAATTGGTTTTTTCGCCAGTCAACCCTTGCGTGTTTGCTTTTAAATTATCGATCGCAGCATTGATTTCTGAAGGGCTGCTCGCGTTCGTTACCGCCTGATTGAGGTTGTTGAAATTGGTTAAAAGGTTGCTCAAATTCTCATAAGTGTCTGAGAGCTTTTTCAATTCGCCGGTGTTTTTCACCATTTGAGCGGCTTCACCGATTTGATAGCCCGCGCTGATAAAAAAGCCGTTGTCTTCAGCGTTTAAAAGCGATGAAGCGAGAGAGAGAGAGAGTAAAAGGGTTTTTTTCATGAATATCCTTTGAAATTAAATTGAGTGATTGAGATTTTATACATTAAGAAAATATTAATGTATTTAGGGCATTGTAGCATAAAATCGTTTTTTTTTTTTTTGTCATTTGGAGAAAATTTCAGAATTTTTGCATTTTTTGCGCGTTTGTTTGGGTGGTATTGGAAAGAGTTTTTAGATTTTGTTTTAATGGAATGCTAATGATAAAAGCTTGATTTTAACAGAGATTTTTTGTTGCGCGTTTTTAAAAGCGAGCGGTTTTGTCAAAGCACCCCCCAAAAGGGGGGATTTTAGAAGAGGGATTTTAAAAGCAGATGATGCTAAAAAGCAAGAGGGCTTACATCATGCCGCCCATGCCTCCCATACCGCCCATGCCACCCATATCAGGCATTGCTGGGGCCGCTTTTTCTTCTTTGATTTCATGCACGGTGGCTTCTGTGGTTAAAAGCAGGCTTGAAACCGAAACCGCATTTTGTAAAGCGATCCTTTCTACTTTTAAGGGGTCAATAATGCCTTCTTTAAACATATCCACATACTTGCCATTGCTAGCGTTAAAACCAAAATGCCCTTCATGTTTTTCTACTTCATTCACGACCACACCGCCATCATAACCGGCATTGATAGCGATTTGAGCTAATGGGGCTTTAATGGCGCGCATGATGATTTCATAGCCCACTTTTTCATCATCGTGTAAATTCAAATGCACTTTTTGAGCCGCGCGAATGAGAGCCGCACCGCCGCCAATCACAATGCCTTCTTCAACCGCCGCTTTAGTCGCGCTTAACGCGTCATCCACCCGGTCTTTTTTCTCTTTCATTTCCACTTCACTCGCAGCGCCCACTTTAATCACAGCCACACCGCCAGAGAGTTTGGCCAACCTTTCTTGCAATTTTTCTTTGTCATAATCGCTTGTCGTGCTTGCAATTTGGGTTTTGATTTGCGCGACTCTGTCTTTAACGTCATCGCTATGGCCTTTGCCATCTACGATCGTGGTGTTGTCTTTGTCAATCACAATCCTTCCGGCTTTGCCTAAAAACTCCACTTCAGCGTTTTCTAGACTCAAGCCCAATTCTTCGCTAATGACTTGACCGCCGGTTAAAATGGCGATGTCTTTGAGCATTTCTTTTCTCCTATCCCCAAAGCCTGGAGCTTTAACCGCTGCGATATTCAACACGCCTCTTAATTTATTCACCACTAGAGTCGTTAAAGCTTCGCCCTCAATGTCTTCAGCGATGATTAAAAGCGGTTTGCCCTCTTTCATGGTTTTTTCCAATAATGGGAGGATGTCTTTCATGCTAGAGATTTTTTTGTCCGTTAAAAGGATGTAAGCGTTATCCAATTGGGCGGTCATTTTCTCAGCGTTCGTTACAAAATAAGGGGAGAGATAGCCTCTATCAAATTGCATGCCCTCTACGACATCTAGTTCATCTTCAATGCCCTTAGCTTCTTCAACGGTGATCACGCCATCTTTACCCACTTTTTCCATAGCGTCAGCGATGAGTTTCCCAATATTGTGATCGGAGTTGGCAGAAATGGTCGCCACTTGGGTGATTTCTTCTTTACCGCCCACTTTTTTGCTCGCTTTTTTAAGCTCATTAATGATCGCTTCAGCGGCTTTATCCATGCCTCTTTTCACTTCAATAGGGTTAGCCCCAGCCGTGATGTTCCTCAAACCTTCTTTAAAAATGCTATAAGCCAGCACGGTTGCGGTGGTCGTGCCATCGCCGGCAGCATCAGCGGTTTTGCTCGCTACTTCTTTAACGAGTTGAGCGCCCATGTTAGCCACCGGGCAACTTAATTCAATCTCTTTAGCCACGCTCACGCCGTCTTTGGTGATGCTTGGAGCGCCATAGCTTTTTTGAATCAACACGTTCCTGCCTCTTGGCCCCATGGTTACTTTGACAGCATCATGGAGTTGCCTCACGCCTTCAAATAAAAGGTTTCTTGCGCTATCTGAAAATTTAATTTCTTTTGCCATTTTGTATCCTTAATAATAATGTTTTTTAGTGTTTTTTGTGATCATGACAGCAAGCTTCATGCTCTTTAGCATGCTTATGGTCATGATTACCTGTATGACAGCAAGAGCCTGAGCTCACAATACCTAGAATATCTTCTAATTCTAGCACCATGTATTCAGTGCCGTCTAAAACGATTTCTGCACCTTTGTATTTGCCAAAAGCGATCACATCGCCTTCTTTAACGCATTTGCAACCCTCACTGATTTTATGGCTAACCGCTTTAACCACACCCATTAAAGGCTTTTCTTTAGCGTTATCAGGGATGATGATGCCTGAACTGGTTTTGTTCTCTTCTTCAAGTCTTTCTACTAAGACCCTTTCTCCTAATGGTTGAAACTTCATTTCAGTTCTCCTAAGTTTTGATAAATAAAATAGAAATTTAGCGCTTATTGTTATTAAGCGACACAACTATAGCGCATTTTTAAAGATAAGTCAAGCCATAAAAACAAATCTAAGATTATAATTATAAGGATTATTAAGTCTATTTATATCAAGTTTCATTAGTTTAAAAATATAAGGATTAGAAAAAGGGGCGTTATCAACAAACCTTTTTGAAGATTTTATTTATTGAGTATAATCCCTTTTGAGAAAGTCAAACCAAAAAAGCCCAGAAAGCATGAAAAATGATTCTTAAAAGTTCCATTGATCGCCTTTTACAAACGATAGATATTGTAGAAGTCATTAGCTCTTATGTGGATTTGAGGAAATCAGGTTCTAGCTACATGGCTTGTTGCCCTTTTCATGAAGAAAGGAGCGCGAGTTTTAGCGTCAATCAAGTTAAAGGGTTTTACCATTGCTTTGGGTGTGGGGCGAGCGGGGATAGCATTAAATTTGTGATGGAGTTTGAAAAACTTTCGTTTGTGGAAGCACTTGAGAAATTAGCCCACCGATTCAATATAACTTTAGAGTATGACAAAGGCGTTTATTACGATCATAAAGAAGATTACCACCTTTTAGAAATGGTGAGTTCGTTGTATCAAGAAGAGCTTTTTAACGCCCCGTTTTTTTTGAATTACTTGCAAAAAAGAGGGCTTAGCCTAGAGAGTATCAAAGCGTTTAAATTAGGCTTATGCACGAATAAAATTGATTACGGCATTGAAAATAAAGGTTTGAATAAGGACAAGCTCATTGAATTAGGCGTGCTAGGCAAGAGCGATAAAGAGGATAAAACCTATTTGCGCTTTTTGGATCGCATCATGTTCCCTATTTATAGCCCTAGCGCTCAAGTGGTGGGTTTTGGAGGGCGCACCTTAAAAGAAAAAGCGGCCAAGTATATCAATTCGCCCCAAAGTAAGCTTTTTGATAAATCCAGTTTGCTCTATGGCTACCATTTGGCTAAAGAACACATCTATAAACAAAAGCAAGTCATTGTAACCGAGGGGTATTTGGATGTGATTTTATTGCATCAGGCGGGTTTTAAAAACGCCACAGCCACGCTTGGGACAGCTTTAACGCCATCGCATTTGCCCTTGCTTAAAAAAGGCGATCCAGAAATCCTTTTGAGCTATGATGGGGATAAGGCAGGGCGGAATGCGGCTTATAAAGCGAGCTTGATGTTGGCTAAAGAGCAAAGGAGGGGGGGGGTGGTTTTATTTGAAAACAACCTCGATCCTGCGGATATGATCGCTAATGGCCAGATTGAAACCTTAAAAAATTGGCTATCGCGCCCCATAGCTTTCATTGAATTTGTTTTAAGGCGCATGGCGGGTTCTTATGTTTTAGACGATCCTTTAGAAAAAGACAAGGCCCTTAAAGAAATGTTAGGGTTTTTGAAAAACTTTTCCCTGCTTTTACAAAGCGAATACAAGCCCTTAATCGCTACGCTTTTACAAGCGCCTTTGCATGTTTTAGGGGTTAGAGAGCCAGCCTCCTTTCAGCCTTTTTACCCCAAAACAGAAAAACCCAATCGCCCTCAAAAGTTCGCCCATGTTCCTAACACGATGAGTTTGGAATTTTTAGAAAAATTAGTGATCCGCTATCTTTTAGAAGACAGAAGCTTGTTGGATTTGGCGGTGGGTTATATCCATAGTGGGGTATTCTTGCATAAAAAACAAGAATTTGACGCTTTGTGTCAAGAAAAATTAGACGACCCTAAATTAGTTGCGTTATTATTAGATGCGAATTTACCCCTAAAAAAGGGGGGTTTTGAAAAGGAATTGCGTTTGTTGATTTTGCGCTATTTTGAGCGGCAACTCAAAGAAATCCCTAAAAGTTCGCTTTCTTTTAGCGAAAAAATGATCTGTTTAAAAAAGGCCCGCCAAGCCATTATGAAATTAAAACAAGGAGAATTAGTCGCCATATGAAACAAATAAAAGCTTTAGCCCTATTTAGTGGGGGGTTGGATAGTTTGTTGTCCATGAAATTACTCATCGATCAAGGCATTGAGGTAACCGCTTTGCACTTTAATATAGGGTTTGGGGGGAATAAAGATAAAAGAGAGTATTTTGAAAACGCCACCGCACAAATTGGAGCTAAGCTCCTAGTGTGCGATATTAGAGAGCAGTTTTTTAACGACGTGTTGTTCAAGCCCAAATACGGCTATGGGAAATATTTCAACCCTTGCATTGACTGTCATGCCAACATGTTTAGGAACGCTTTTTATAAAATGCTTGAATTGGACGCGGATTTTGTTTTGAGCGGGGAAGTGCTAGGGCAACGCCCTAAATCCCAAAGGAAAGAAGCGCTCAATCAGGTGAGGAAATTAGTCAGAGAGGTGGGCGAAGAGGCGCGTTTTGATCCTATTTTAGACCGAACGCAAGCAAGCGGTGAAAAACCGCAATTTTTAGACGAATTGCTCTTAAGGCCCATGAGCGCTAAACTCTTAGAGCCTACTTTTATGGAAAAAAAGGGTTTTGTTGATAGAGACAAGCTTTTAGATGTGAGTGGTAGGGGGCGCACTAGGCAATTGCAAATGATCAAAGATTACGGCTTGAAATATTATGAAAAGCCAGGTGGAGGGTGCTTGCTTACAGACATTCAAGTGAGTAATAAGATTAAGAATTTGAAAGAATACAGAGAAATGGTGTTTGAAGATGGCGTGATTGTCAAAAACGGGCGTTATTTTATCTTACCTAATAACGCTCGTTTGGTGGTGGCAAGGAATGAAGAAGAAAACCATAAATTAGACATTGAGCACCCCTTAATGGATAAGATTGAATTATTAAGCTGTAAAGGCCCTTTGAGTTTGGTGGATAAAAACGCCAGCAAAGAAGATAAAGAATTGGCCGGCCGTATCGCTTTAGGCTATGCTAAGACTTTAAAAAATCAAGCTTACCTCATTCAAATAGGGAATGAAAAACGCGAGCTTTACCCTTTGGATAAAGAGAGCGCTAGGGAGTATTTGTTCGCTTGAAAGGGAGTTTTTTGAGGGTTTTAGGGGTTTTCTTTTATGCTATAATGGAAAAAGCTCTAACCAGCGTTAGGCTGTTTTTTAGGAGGTTTGCATGCAAGAGTTTTTAGGTTTTGGTGTGGTGGGGAATTTTGCAGGGCATTTGGAACAAGCGGGAGAGAGTCATAGTTTCATTAACATGAAAAGCGAAGAAAAGGACGCTCCCAAAGGGTTATTCCCTTTTTATATCCCGTATGAGAATTGTTATTTGGGGCGTTGTTGCATTGATAACCATAAGATTATTTTGCCTAATGATTTGAATTTAAAGGTGCAAGCAGAGCCAGAAATCGCTTTAGAATGCGATATTAAATACGATGAAAAACATTTGGTAACCAAGCTTGTGCCTAATTTTTTCATGGCGTTTAACGACGCTTCTGTACGCAACTTAGAAGCCACAAAACTTTCCCAAAAAAAGAATTTTTCACCAGCTTCTAAAGGCATGGGGCAGAAATTACCCATTGACAGGTTTGCTTATGGGGGCGTGTGTAACAATTTCTCTATCGCGTCTTTTTTGAAATACAATCATGTTTGGCACATTTACGGGGAAAACAGCAAATTGCTCAAATACGAGTTTTTTTATCAAAAGCTTTTAGATTGGATCAAAGACCAACTAAACCACCAACAAGATGGCGATTCTTTAGAGGCTCTAAGACCTTTTTTAGAGCGCCATAATTTCCCTACCAAAATGATTTTTGCGATTGGAGCTACCCCTTATATGCCTTTTGCGCAAGAGCATTTTTTACAAAAAGGCGATGAGGTGGTGATTGTTGCTTACAACCATTTACAATACAGTTTTGAAAAGATTCAAAGCCTCTTAGAAGAAGACACCCTACAAACCAAAGAACACACTAATCTTTCTTATGTCTATCAAATCGTAGAATAGTAAGGCTTTTACCTCTTTAGCTTTGCTTTTTTACCCTTTTAAAGATTAAATGCACCCCTTTTGACCCCCTTTTAGAGGATTTTTATGGTTTTTTTGAGATAATAAAGCGTTATAAAGTTAATTAAAATTAAACAAAAGGGTTTTGATGTCCGCTCATTTTTTAAAAATCGTTTTTTTAGTAGGCATGTGCGTTTCAAGTTTGTTCGCTGAAGGTTTAGAAGGGTTTTTTAACGCCCTAGAAGCCCAGCTCAAAAGCCCCATCGCTAAGGGGATTTTAATGGTGATTTTCATAGGGATCGCTATTTATGTGTGGAGGAATTTAGACCGGTGGAAAGAGATTTTATTCACGATCCTTGGCGTGGTGTTTGGGATTTTTTTATTCTTTAAAGCCCCGAGTTTGGCGAATTGGTTTATGGGAATTTTTTAATGATTATCCTCTCAGCGAGCGTGAAGAATTTGCGTGAAATTTCGGTTAAAGAAAAATTTTTATGGCTGAACGCTAAGTCTTATTTGATCTCTGTTTTTGCGCCTTTTATTTTGCTCCCTTGGATTGATTTATTGAGCGCTTTTTTATTGTATTTAGGGTTTTTAGTGCTCTTTAGCGTGCTGGAATTTTTTGATGAAGACATTGCAGATATTATCGTGGCTAAAAGCAAAATAAAGACTAAAACCAAATGTTATAGAGCGTAGGATGTTAGAAAAGCTTTTGAGCGCCGTCAAACAAAAAGTTTCAAACTATTTTTTAGGGGTTTTGCCTAAAAGCTATTCAATGAGTGAAGAAAACAACATTTTAGGCTTGTATGATGAACATTTTTTACTCACTAAAAACGAAAACTTAGTGGGCATCCTCCGTTTAGAGGGGGTGAGTTACACCCATTTAAGCACAGAGCAATTGCAAGATCTTTTCACAGAGCGCCAAATGGCGTTGGATTCTTTGGAAAAGGTCGTGGCGCGCCTGGTGGTTAAAAGGCGTAAAATTGATTATAAACAAAGCATTCAATCTGATTCTAAATACTTGCAAGCGATTTTGAATCAATTTGAAAATAAAGAAGTGTATGAGAATCAGTATTTTTTAGTTTTAGAAAGCACTCACTCTTTACATGGCGTTTTAGAGCATAAGAAAAAATCTTTCATGCACACTAATAGAGAAAATTTTAAGGATATTCTCTCTTATAAAGCGCATTTTTTGCAAGAAACTTTAAAAAGCCTAGAAATCCAACTCAAAAATTATGCCCCCAAACTCTTAAACTCTAAAGAGGTTTTGAATTTTTATGCAGAATATATTAATGGGTTTGATCTCCCTTTAAAGCCTCTAGTAGGAGGGTATTTGAGCGATAGCTATATCGCTAGTTCCATCACTTTTGAAAAAGATTATTTCATTCAAGAAAGTTTTAACCAAAAAACCTATAACCGCTTGATTGGTATTAAAGCTTATGAGAGCGAGCACATCACTTCTATAGCGATCGGAGCGCTTTTATACCAAGAAACGCCACTAGATATTATCTTTTCCATAGAGCCTATGAGCGCGCATAAAACGTTGAGTTTTTTAAAAGAGAGAGCCAAGTTTAGCATGTCCAATCTCGTTAAAAACGAGCTGCTAGAATACCAAGAACTAGTCAAAACCAAACGCCTATCCATGCAAAAATTCGCCCTAAACATTCTTATCAAAGCCCCTAGTTTAGAGGATTTAGACGCTCAAACTAGCTTAGTTTTAGGGCTTTTATTTAAAGAAAACTTAGTGGGCGTTATAGAAACTTTTGGCTTGAAAGGGGGGTATTTTTCCTTTTTCCCTGAACGCATCCATTTAAACCATCGCTTGCGTTTTTTGACCTCTAAAGCCCTAGCGTGTTTGGTGGTGTTTGAAAGGCAAAATTTAGGCTTTAAAGCTAATTCATGGGGGAATAGCCCTTTGAGCGTGTTTAAAAATTTGGATTATTCCCCTTTTTTATTCAATTTCCACAACCAAGAAGTGAGCCACAATAACGCTAAAGAAATCGCCAGAGTGAATGGGCATACTTTAGTTATAGGGGCAACCGGAAGCGGTAAAAGCACGCTGATTAGCTATTTAATGATGAGCGCTTTGAAATACCAAAACATGCGCCTTTTAGCCTTTGATAGGATGCAAGGGCTGTATTCTTTCACCGAATTTTTTAAAGGGCATTACCATGACGGCCAATCTTTTAGTATTAACCCCTTTTGTTTAGAGCCTAATTTACAGAATCTAGAATTTTTGCAATCCTTTTTTTTGAGCATGTTTGATCTCGCCCCTTCAAGGGATAAAGAAGCCTTAGAAGACATGAATGCGATTTCTAGTGCGATTAAGAGCCTTTATGAGACCCTATACCCCAAAGATTTTAGTTTGCTGGATTTTAAAGAAACGCTTAAAAGAACCTCATCTAACCAACTGGGCTTGAGCTTGGAGCCGTATTTGAATAACCCCCTTTTTAACGCTTTGAATGACGCGTTCAACTCCAACGCTTTTTTAAATGTAATCAACTTAGACGCTATCACCCAAAACCCTAAAGACTTAGGGCTTTTAGCCTATTATTTGTTTTATAAGATCTTAGAAGAGTCCAGGAAAAACGACAGCGGTTTTTTGGTTTTTTTAGACGAGTTTAAATCCTATGTGGAAAACGATTTGTTAAACACTAAAATCAACGCTTTAATCACGCAAGCCAGGAAAGCTAATGGCGTGGTGGTGTTGGCTTTGCAAGACATTTACCAACTCAGCGGAGTCAAAAACGCCCATAGTTTTTTAAGCAACATGGGGACTCTTATTTTGTATCCGCAAAAAAACGCTAGGGAGTTGAAACACAACTTCAATGTGCCTTTGAGCGAAACTGAAATTTCTTTTTTAGAAAACACCCCTTTGTATGCCAGGCAGGTTTTAGTCAAAAATCTGGGTAATGGGAGCTCTAACATGATTGATGTGAGTTTGGAGGGCTTGGGGCGTTATTTGAAAATCTTTAATTCGGATTCTAGTCATGTCAATAAAGTGAAAGCGTTACAAAAAGACTACCCTACAGAGTGGCGTGAGAAACTTTTGAAGAGTTAGTTTAAAAAAGTCAATATCATTTTGAAGCACTCCTATTCAGATGGCTAAGGCACACAAGAAATTAGGGGACTCTGCTGTATTCCTACCCTGAAGCGTTACCCTAAAATCCTATTGCATAGGTCCAAATAAGAGCTTAGGGATCATTTTAACCATAAAAAGCTTATGTTTTCATTAAAAATGTTATGATACGCTCAAATTAGTCAAGCAAACAAGCAAAAAAATTAAAAGGGTTAGATTGAAAGTATTCGTTCTGTTGATGTCGGTAATTTTAGGAATATCATTAACAGGTTGCATAGGCTATCGTATGGACTTAGAACATTTTAACACGCTCTATTATGAAGAAAGCCCTAAAAAAGCTTATGAATATTCCAAACAATTCACTAAGAAAAAAAAGAACGCTCTTTTATGGGACTTGCAAAACGGCTTGAGTGCTTTATACGCCAGGGATTACAAGACTTCTTTAGGGGTATTGGATCAAGCCGAGCAACGCTTTGATAAAACCCAAAGCGCTTTCACAAGAGGGGCTAGTTATGTGGGCGCCACCATGATTAATGATAACGTGCGCGCTTATGGGGGGAATATTTATGAGGGCGTTTTAATCAATTATTACAAAGCGATAGACTACATGCTTTTGAACGATAGCGCGAAAGCTAGGGTGCAATTCAACCGCGCGAACGAACGCCAACGCAGGGCTAAAGAATTTTATTATGAGGAAGTGCAAAAAGCCATTAAAGAAATCGATTCTAGCAAAAAGCACAATATTAATATGGAACGCTCTAGGGCAGAAGTGAGCGAGATTTTAAACAACACCTATTCTAATTTAGACAAATACGAAGCTTATCAAGGCTTGCTTAACCCGGCGGTTTCGTATCTTTCAGGGTTGTTTTACGCTTTAAATGGGGATAAGAATAAGGGATTAGGCTATCTTAATGAAGCCTATGGGATCAGTCAAAGCCCTTTCGTGGCCAAAGACTTGGTTTTTTTCAAAAACCCTAACAGGAGCCATTTCACTTGGATCATTATTGAAGATGGTAAAGAGCCGCAAAAAAGCGAATTTAAAATTGATGTGCCTATTTTTATGATTGATTCGGTTTATAACGTGAGTATAGCCTTGCCCAAGCTAGAAAAAGGGGAAGCGTTTTATCAAAATTTCACCTTAAAAGACGGAGAAAAAGTAACGCCCTTTGACACTTTAGCCTCAATAGATGCGGTGGTCGCTAGCGAATTCAGGAAGCAATTGCCCTACATTATCACTAGGGCTATTTTATCGGCTACTTTTAAGGTGGGCATGCAAGCGGTGGCGAACTATTATTTGGGGTTTGTTGGAGGGTTAGTAACTTCGTTGTATTCAGGTGTGAGTACCTTTGCAGACACCAGAAACACGAGCATTTTTGCCCATAAAATCTACCTCATGCGCATCAAAAACAAAGCCTTTGAAAGTTATGAAGTTCGAGCCGATTCCATTGACGCCTTTTCGTTTTCATTAAAGCCTTGTAAAAGATCGCTTGAAAGCCCTAAAATCATTGACGCTAGGGAATTGCTTTCTGGGTTTGTAACAGCCCCACAAGTCTTTTGCTCTAACCGCCATAACATTTTATATGTGCGCAGCTTTAAAAACGGGTTTGTTTTGAGTCGTTTAAAATGATTCCAAAACCCCCAAAGGAATTTTTAGTTTTTAAGTGTCGTTGGCATTAAACACAAACACGATATAATTATAAAACAATACGAAAACCTAAATTAAGGGGAAGTCATGGCTGATAGTTTAGCGGGCATTGATCAAGTTACGAGTTTGCATAAAAATAATGAGTTGCAGTTGTTGTGCTTTAGGCTGGGTAAAAACAAGGATTTGTATGCGGTCAATGTCTTTAAGATCCGTGAAGTGGTGAAATACCATGGCAATCTCACCATCATCAGCCACGAAAACAATTCGCTCGTTGAGGGGCTAATCATTATAAGAGAACTCACCATTCCTTTGATTGACATGAAAAAATGGTTTTATTATGACAGCCAGAACAAAAACAAGGATTTACGCCCTTACAGGATAGAAAAAGAAAAAGGCGAAGACGATATTGTCATGATTTGTGAGTTTTCTCGCTGGACCATAGGGGTTAGGATCTATGAAGCGGATAGGATTTTGAGCAAGAAATGGACTGAAATGGAGCAAAGCGCGGGGTTAGGGGGATCTGCAGGCAATAACAAGCTCGTGAGCCGCACGCGCTATTTTGACGGGCGTTTGGTGCAAGTGGTGGATATTGAAAAAATGCTTATAGACGTGTTCCCTTGGATTGAAGATGAAAAACACAACGATTTAGAGACGCTTTCTAAAATCCATTCTAACCAATGCGTTTTGCTCGCTGATGACTCCCCAAGCGTTTTAAAAACCATGCAAATGATTTTAGACAAGCTGGGCGTCAAGCACATTGATTTTATCAATGGTAAAACCTTATTAGAGCATTTGTTCAACCCAACAACCGATGTGAGTAATATTGGCCTGATTATTACCGATTTAGAAATGCCAGAGGCGAGCGGTTTTGAAGTGATCAAACAGGTTAAAAACAATCCTTTGACTTCAAAAATCCCTATCGTGGTCAATTCTTCTATGAGCGGCAGCTCTAATGAAGACATGGCCAGGAGTTTAAAGGCCGATGATTTCATCTCTAAGTCTAACCCTAAAGACATCCAGCGGGTGGTTAAGCAATTTTTGGAATTAGCATGAAAAAATACAGCGCTATCCCCACCCCTTGCTATGTGCTAGAGAGCGAACGCTTAGAAAAAAACGCCAAGATTTTAGAAATCGTGCGCCAACAAAGCGGGGCAAAGGTTTTGCTCGCTTTAAAGGGGTATGCGTTTTGGCGCGAGTTTGGGATTTTGAGACAAAAATTGAACGGGTGTTGCGCGAGCGGTCTTTATGAGGCTAAGCTTGCTTTTGAAGAATTTGGAGGGCGAGAGAGCCATAAGGAGATTTGCGTTTATAGCCCAGCTTTTAAAGAGGCTGAAATGAGCGCGATTTTACCCCTAGCGACAAGCATCATTTTCAACTCTTTTTACCAATACGCCACCTATAAAGACAGGATTTTAGATAAAAACAAGCAATTAGAAAACTTGGGCTTAAGCCCCATTAAAATGGGTTTGAGGATCAACCCTCTCTATAGCGAAGTAACCCCAGCGATTTATAACCCATGCTCTAAAATGAGCCGGTTAGGGATTACGCCTAGCGGATTTGAAAAGGGGGTGAAAGAGCATGGCTTAGAGGGGGTGAGCGGGTTGCATTTCCATACGCATTGCGAGCAAAACGCCGACGCTTTGTGCCGGACTTTAGAGCGTGTAGAAAGGTATTTCAAGCCCTATTTAGAAAACATGGCGTGGGTGAATTTTGGTGGGGGGCATCATATCACTAAGAGCGATTATGATGTGAATTTGCTCATTCAAACGATTAAGGATTTTAAAGAGCGTTATCATGATATAGAAGTGATTTTAGAGCCGGGGGAAGCCATAGGGTGGCAATGCGGGTTTTTAATCGCAAGCGTGATAGACATCGTTCAAAACGATCAAGAAATTGCGATCTTAGACGCTTCTTTCAGCGCTCACATGCCCGATTGCTTAGAAATGCCTTATCGCCCTAACATCCTTAAAGTCTCTGTAGAAAATGATGAAGAGCTTATTGAAGTTGAAAAGGGCGAAAATCAAGGGGCGTTTTCTTATTTTTTAGGCGGCCCTACTTGTTTAGCGGGGGATTTTATGGGGAGTTTTAGCTTTGAAACGCCTTTAAAAAGGGGCGATAAAATCGTGTTTCAAGACATGCTCCATTATACGATTGTCAAAAACAACTCGTTTAATGGCGTGCCGCTCCCAAGCCTGGCTAAAATAGACTCGCAAGGTTTTAAAATCCTTAAAAACTTTTCTTATGAAGATTATAAAAACAGAAATTAAGGCTTTTGATTAAGGTTTTTGGGGCTTGTAAAAAGACCCACGCACAACATTCCAACGCCAAGCCCGGCCAAAACCGCGCCAATGGTGTGCATGTCTAAATAAATACGAGCGAGCATGGTTAAGGGGATTAGGGGCAAGAGCCACAAGTATTTTTTAAAAGAATAGCGGCGCATTAAAAACGCTACCGCCAAACCCACCATAGACGAATGCCCACTTGGCATGTTGAAATTACCTCCATAAGGGCGCTCGCCCAAACGCTGATCATTGATCGTTACATGGTTTAAGGCTCTTTTAGTGGTGTGTGTGAGAAGGGTTGTAGCGATAGAAGCGTTAGCGACTTGAAAAAGCCCTATCGCATCTCTTTGGATTAAGGGAATCGCCACAGATAAAATCGTAGGGATAAAGCGTGCATAATGCTCGGTGAGATGAAACACCAAAGGCACGCTAGGCTGTTTAGGGACTTTAGGGAAGGGCACAAAAATGCCCAATAAAATCAAGCCCAAACTGAGAGCTAACAAAGTTTTAGAAAAGCTTTTGGGCAGGCTTTCACAAAATTTTTGTTTAAATAAGAATTTTTTCATGCGTGTTATTTCACTCTTTTTTGTGTTTGAGCAGGTCTAAAGAAGGGCGATAAACAACGCTTGGGTTTTTAAAATCCAAAAACACCCCTAAAACGCTATGGAAAATCACATTTTGATTAATGGGGGTTTGGGTTTGAATGATGGAATGCTCTTTTTTAAAATAATCATTGGCATAAACGATAAAGGGGATCTCGTATTGTTCTTTGGGAGCGATGCTTTTAGGAATGCCATGCAAATAGAACGCCTCTTCGCCCAAGCTTTCGCCATGATCGCTTAAATAAATCATTAAGGCGGGCTGCTTGGCTTTTTCAAGCATGCTAATGATTTTGTCTAACAGATAGTCGTTATAAAAAATGGTGTTGTCATAGGCGTTAATCAGGCTTTCTTTGGAGCAAGAAGACAGATCAGCGCTTGAGCAATAAGGCTTAAACACCCTAAAATTTAAAGGCACTTTGTTGTCGTAGTTGGGACCATGCGAGCCTGCAAGGTGTAAGATGAGCAAGACATTTTCATTAGAGTGTTCTTTTAAAAGGTCAGGCAAATTATAGAGTAAGGATTCATCATAAGGAGCGATCGCTTCACAATTGGGGCATTTTTGAATCAATTCATAGTTTTTGAGATAGCTGGTAACCTTAACGTTCTTTTCGCCGTCATTCGCACTATACCAAAAGACTTTGACACCCGCTTTAGTCAAGTAAGTGGGCAAGTTTTCATAGGTGTTCAAGCTGTTTTTAAAAGAAGAATCTAAAATGCATTCCAAACTCGCTGTCGTGTAAGTGGCGCAAGAAGTGGCGTTAAAAAGAGTGAGTTCGTGATTTTTTAAGCGTTTGCTTAGTCTTGGGGTGGTGGGTTTTTCATAGCCATAAAGGGCGTAATTGCGCTTCCTGGCGCTTTCGCCAATGACTAGCACCACAAACGAATGAGAATGATTGGGCGAAAAAAGAGGGAGCGGCTTGATAGTGGGGGCGAAAAATTTAAGAGCGCTCACTCTAAAAGCGTTCACGCTATAAGCGAAGGGCAAAATTAAGCCCCCTATGAATTTCGCATGCTTGTCAAACCACAGCCAATTTTTAGCGTTCATAAAAGCGCTAGCGATAAAGATAAACACTAACGCCAAGATCGCTAAGAATGGCGCTTTTTTAGAAGAATTTTTAAGGGGGATTTTATAGATGACATAGCCAGGCAACACCCCAAAAACAACGATAAAAACGAATAATTTAACGCTCAAAAAGCCTAAAACTTCATGCGTGTTGGTGTTTAAGACATTACCCATCATGCTCTTATTTAAAAACACCTTATAGGTGCTAATGAAATAGAAAGCGACGGAATTGAGCAGGCTAAAAACTATCGCGCTTAAGCGCATCAAATGAATAGAGATCAAACCTAATCCCAAAAAAAGAGCGCCATTAACGCAAAAAAGCACCACAACCATCATGGCGATAAAACTGACCTGGTTGCTTTCTTTATAAACATAAGCGAACAAAGGGAAATGGTATAAAACGCCAAAAATAAGGCTATAGAGCAGACCGGCTTGCAGACAACTTAGGGGCTTTAAAAACTTCAGATGGAATAATGATGTCAAACACGCCCCTTAAAATCAATCAATCTTAAGATTATATCGTAGGTATGGGGATTTTATGGTTTATTTTAAGGGTGGAAAGCACATTTTTTAGGGTGGTTGCATTTAAGGGCTTTAAAGTGCGTTTGTTGTAGGATTTCATCACGCCCCATAGTCGCAATATGGGGCAAATCCAAATAAGGAGCATGCCATGAAGCGTAAAAGTGGCAAACGCTCTTGGAAACTATTATACCTTGAAATTTCTTTTTCTTGGTTTAAGGTAGTGTTTTTGATGAAACGCTAATTTCTAAGAGCGTTCCCCTAAGCCTAAAAAGCTTAGGGGTTTCCTTTATAAGCGGGTTTGTCCTTGACTTTTGGGGCGTTTTTTGGTTAGTGGAACGCGCGAACGCTAAAGATGTTTGGGGTTTCTTGCTTGGGTGGTTTAAAATGATCGCTTGAATAACGCTAATTTTTATTTAGATTGTAAAAAACGCCTTTGAGTATTTTTTGTGATTAACGCTTGAAGTCAAAAAACTTTGTTTGGTGGAAAAAATTAAAAAAGTTTAGAAAAATAAAAGCTTTATGAAAAGTTAAAAAGCGAGTGAGAAGTCAGCGAAAAAAGATTAAACCCCCCAAAAAAGAGAGAGTTCAAAAAAGAAATCCCTTAAAAAGGGAGTTTTAAGCTTTTAGTAAGCGAACATATAGTTGAGATAGACGCTATAAAGCCTTCTGTATTGCAAGGTAGTGCCTAGCAAAGAATAATAATTCGTGTTGATCGTGGGGATCTTCACGCCTAATTCCATGCCATGTTGCGCGCTATGATCGGCGCCTCTTCTCTTATTTCTAGCGAGATTGGTCCTTAAGCCCAGATTGAATAAGAATTGGAAGTTAGAGGTGTTGATTTTAGCCTTATAGTAATTGTTCACATTCGCTAAATTCACATACTGAGAATTAAGCCATGAAGTCCCAGCTAGTTGGATACCGCCAAACGCGCCAAAAGAAATTTTATTGTGTTTAGTGGCTTTATCGTTGATGAAATTCACTAACAAATCGCCCCCCACGCCATAAGTCCAAACATCAGAAGAGGCGTTGAAAAATTGGGATTTGTTATAGGTGTGGTTGTAATCCACAAAGCCGTAGTATCTCGCGCCCCATCGTTTGTTTTTCCCAAAGAATTGCTTATAGCCCACTTGAAAGCCGATCCCATTCATCGCGCCGTTATTGGTGGTAGAAGCGGCGATTAAACCGGCGCGTCTGAAAGGGTTACTGCCGAGTTCTTGACTCCTGGATTGCACTTGAGAATGGATGTTGGAGTCAATATAGTAGTTGTCCTGTATGCCTTGCGGGCTATTAGGGTTAGTCTTTTTGCTCACCACATTTTGTAAAGACTGAGCGTCAGGCAAGTTAGAGAGCGCTGCTGTGATGCTGTCATAGTGTTCGCCTAGCTTTTTGTATTGGCCGCTGAAATTCGCTAAAGTGTAGGCGAGGTTTTGCGCGTTATGGATTTGCTCGGCTTGGTCGCCAAAATGAGCGATGCTGTCTTTTAAATTCGTTACGGTCTCTCCTACATACGCGCAACCGGCTCCCCAAGTGTTACCGGTCACTGTGCCGGATGGCGTGCCACGGAGATTGCCGTCGCTACCCTTTTCATGACACACCCCTAAAGAGTCTTTTACAAAGGCTTCAGGGATCCTTTCAAAGTCCTTCACCACTGCTTGAGCGCGGTTTAAAATCTCCGCTTGCGCTTTAGCGTTAGCGAACATGCTTTGGGCGAAGTTGGCGTCTTTATAGGGGTTGAATGTCTTCCCGGTATCCAAGTTGTGCTGGTTTTGCGCATTGGCAGCAACGATTTTGGATTGCTCTACGACTATTGTAGCGTTTTTGATCATGTCTTGAATCGCGCTGATTTCAGTGTCAAAGATTTCACACGCATTCCCACCTTTTTTAATATTCCACGACGCACCGCCTAATTCACCCTCTCTGTTATTGACCCATGGGCAATTTTGCGTGAGAACATTCATTATCGTTTGAGCTTGAGTTAAAAGATTGTGGGCATCATTAGTAACACTCTTAGTCTCATCATTTTGATTTTGACTATTATTTTTTGTGATTATTTTGACTTCCATTGTTGTATTTGTGTTACTTAAAACGGGAAGCCCTTCTTTAGGATTGCCCTTAAAAGCCGTTTGAATGATTTGATAAGCTTCATTGAGTTTTTTAAAGTTTTCAATGGATAGAGGACCACTGATTCCGGCTTTATACGGATCTAGACCACTACCACCACAAGTAATGTGATCTGAACTGTGTCCCGGTTGGTTGTTAAAGGTTTCACTGCCTTTTATTTGCTCTCCATTTTCCTCTTGTCTGAGAGTTCTTGAATGCCTTTAGTGTTTTTCACCATTTGAGAGGATTCACCGATTTGATAGCCCGCGCTCACAAAAAAGCCGTTGTCTTCAGCGCTTAAAGCGGAAACTAAAAGCGAACCTAAGGTTAATGAAAGAAATTTTTTCTTCATGTTTTCTCCTTTACTTTTTAAAATAAGATTGAAATTGTTAGTAAATCTTGCGGAAGTGTGTCTTTAAGTAAGACCATACCGCAAGCTTTCGTTAATATAGTATAAATTCATGGGATTTTGATATTAATGAGGCGTTTTTGCCCTTTCAAAAAAAAAGGTTTTTGTAGCGTTTCTAAACAAATATTAAACCAACTAAAGGTCATTTTAAAAGAAATGAGGTTGTTGAATAGGGGTAGCTATCAAAAAAGGGTTTTTAACTTTGGTTGTTTGGTGTGGTTGCTTTAGATTTGTTGTAAATTTTGTTATAAAAAGGATTTTTTTAAGGAGATAGAAAGGTTTTGCAATCATTCCCCCCAAAAACTCAAGGGTTTTTTAAAAAGTGGGGTTATCCTTGAGTTTTGGGGCGTTTGCATGCGGTTATTAAAAATTATCGCTCGCTTGATGCGAGATCCTTACTCTTTTAAACAAGGCTTTAAGCGTTTCTTAAAGCCTAACCAACGCTCTATTCAAACAAAGCCTAATCCCCTACATAGACTTGTCTTGGGCGCGTGATCCTAGCTTGCGGGCTTTTGACATGCTCTAAAAGCTGAGCGCACCAGCCCACGGTTCTGCCAATGACAAACACCGGCGTGAAAAAACGCACTGGGATTTTTAAAGCCCTTAAAATCGTGCCGGAGTAAAAATCCACATTGGGGTAGAGATTCCTTTCAATGAAATACTCGTCTTTTAGTGCGATTTCTTCCACTTTCGCAGCGATTTCGCTCAATCTCTCGTCCATTTTAACGCCTTTTTTATGCAGTTCGTCTTTTAAGCCTTTTAAGATTTTTGCGCGCGGATCGTAGCTCTTATACACCCTATGCCCAAAGCCCATGAGTTTGAAATTATCGTTTTTGTCTTTCACGCGTGCGATGTATTTATCCACATTTTTCACATCGCCGATTTCTTCTAATTGTAAAAGCACTTTTTCATTCGCTCCGCCATGCAAATGCCCCCATAAAGCGCTAATGCCCGCGCTTATGGCTGCATAAGGATGCACGCCGGTGCTAGCGACATTCCTTACCGTGGTAGAAGAGGCGTTTTGGCTGTGGTCAGCGTGCAAGGTTAGGATTTTATCAAAGGCTTCCACTTCTAGGGGCGTGATTTCTACTTCGCCTTGAGTGGTGTGTTTTAAGCGGCTATAAGGATACCCTCTCAGCATGAAAAGGATATTTTCCACATAAGAGCGCGCGATGTCCGGATAAATAATGGGTGCTCCCACTTCATTACGATAGCAAATGGCCGCAAGCGTGGGGATTTTAGCGACAATCCTTCTGGCCATAGTCTGGTAATCTTCTTCAGTGTGCATGTTTTGGTGCGTGGAATAAAGGGTGGATAAAATAGACACACCGCTAGAGAGTTTCGCCATAGGGTGGGCGTTACTAGGGAAGGCTGAAAACATGTTTAACAAGCTCTCATGCACAAAGCTTCTGTGGCGTAATTCCAATTCAAACTCCAAGCTTTCTTCTTGATTTTTGGGTAATTCCCCTGTGAGGAGCAATTTGCACACATCTACATATTTGTATTTGACGACTAAATCTTCTATTCTATGCCCTCTGTAATACAATTCGCCTTTTTTGCCATTGACATAGCTGATCTTAGATTGGCACCCAGCGGTGGAAGAATACCCTGGATCGTAAGAAAAAAACCCGGTCGTTTCAAAAAGCTTGGAAAAATCCACCGCTTTAGGCCCACGAGTGCTTTCAATCGTTTCAAATTCATAGCGTTCATTATTTTCATTATTGATTAAAGTAACAGACATTGTGATTCCCTTAAGTTTTGATAATATTCAACTCCTAATTATAAGCCAAAAAATTAAATGATTTCTTTTAAAAACATTCCGTTTTTTCAAGTTATTTCCAACCGCTACTTTTAAACACGCATTCAAAAAAAAGATTTTTAGGGGTTATATAGTATTTTTGCGCTAGTATAGTTACTCAAACTTTAGAAAAAGGATAAACAATGGCTTACAACCCTAAAATTTTACAAAAGCCTAAAGAGGGCGAAGAAATTACGATTAAAGACAACAAATTGCATGTGCCAAACCACCCCATTATCCCTTTCATTGAGGGCGATGGCATTGGATCAGATATTACCCCTGCGATGATTAAAGTCGTGGATAGCGCGGTTCAAAAGGCTTATAAGGGCGAGAAAAAAATCGCATGGTATGAGGTGTTTGTGGGCGAAAAATGCTATCAAAAATTTAAAGATCATAAGGAATTAAGCCCTGAAGAGCAATGGCTCTTACCGGACACTATTGAAGCGATCAACCATTATAAAGTCTCTATTAAAGGGCCTTTGACCACGCCTATTGGTGAGGGGTTTAGATCTTTGAATGTAGCGTTACGCCAAAAAATGGACTTGTATGTGTGCTTGAGACCGGTTCGGTGGTATGGGAGTCCTAGTCCGGTGAAAGAACCACAAAAAGTGGATATGGTGATTTTTAGAGAAAATTCTGAAGACATTTATGCGGGCATTGAATGGCAAGAAGGCAGCACGGAAGCGAAAAAACTCATCCATTTTTTACAAAATGAACTGAAGGTTAAAAAAATCCGCTTCCCTGAAAGCAGCGGCATAGGGGTAAAACCCATTAGTAAGGAAGGCACAGAGAGGTTGGTTAGGAAAGCGATTGAATACGCTATTGATAACGACAAGCCAAGCGTGACTTTTGTGCATAAAGGTAACATCATGAAATACACTGAGGGGGCGTTCATGAAGTGGGGCTATGCGCTCGCTCAAAAAGAATTTAACGCTCAAGTCATTGATAAAGGCCCATGGTGTTCTTTGAAAAACCCTAAAACCGGTAAAGAAATCATCATTAAAGACATGATCGCTGACGCATTCTTGCAACAAATCCTCTTACGCCCTAGCGAATACAGCGTCATTGCGACCATGAATTTGAACGGGGATTATATCTCTGATGCGTTAGCGGCGATGGTGGGGGGTATTGGTATCGCTCCTGGGGCTAATCTTAACGACACAGTGGGCATGTTTGAAGCCACCCATGGCACCGCTCCTAAATACGCCGGGCTAGATAAAGTCAATCCGGGGTCTATTATTTTGAGTGCGGAAATGATGTTAAGGCATATGGGTTGGGTGGAAGCGGCTGATTTGATCGTCTCTGCTATGGAAAAAGCGATTAAGAGCAAGAAAGTAACTTACGATTTCGCTCGTTTAATGGATGGGGCTAAAGAAGTCAAATGCTCTGAATTCGCTAGCGTGATGATTGAAAACATGTGAAAGAGCGTTTTTTAAGCTCTGGTGTTTGAATGCGAAAAAAGGCTAATACTATCATAAGGAATGAAGTTGATAAAATTTGTGCGTAATGTGGTTTTGTTCATTTTAACGGCGATCTTTTTAGCGCTCATGCTTTTAGTGAGCTATTGCATGCCCCATTATAGCGCGGCTGTCATTAGTGGGGTGGAAGTCAAAAGAATGAATGAAAATGAAAACACGCCCAACAATAAGGAAGTAAAAACCCTTGCTAGAGATGTCTATTTTGTGCAAACTTACGACCCTAAGGATCAAAAAAGCGTGACCGTTTATCGTAACGAAGACACGCGCTTTGGCTTCCCTTTTTATTTTAAGTTTAATTCGGCTGATATTTCAGCTCTCGCTCAAAGTTTAGTCAATCAGCAAGTGGAAGTGCAATACTATGGCTGGCGGATCAATTTGTTTAACATGTTCCCCAATGTGATTTTTTTAAAGCCCTTAAAAGAGAGCACTGACATTTCAAAGCCCATTTTTAGCTGGATTTTATACGCTTTGCTGTTAGGGGGCTTTTTTATCAGCGTGCGCTCTGTTTGCACTTTATTTAAGAGCAAAGCTCATTAAATCTTTTAGGCTTTGTTGGAAAATCACAATGGGGTTATTGGAGCGTTTATTAAAAAGCTCAATATAGGGCAAACTGATGCTGTGAAAAGCGGTGTTGTTTTCCCTCAAATTGATAGCGATTTGATAATCTAATTGGTGGGATTTCAATAAAAAGTCATTCAGCAAACAATCATTAATCAAGCCCAAATTATCATGGCTAATCAAAAGCATTTTGGCTTTTAATTTCAGGGCAAAATCCAACATGTTTTCTTCTAAAGTGATAGGCACGCATAGCCCCCCAGCCCCTTCAACGATGACTAAATCGTAAGTTTTGGTGAAATTGTGAAGGCGTTGGGTTAAATTGTCCGTGTCAATGGGGGCGTTTTGGTTTTCTTCTTGTTGGGCGATGAGGGGGGCTGAAGCTTTATGATAACGATAGAATGAAACGTCTTTTAAGGTTAAAGAGCGATCCAAAAGGCGGTTATCTTGCAAGAATAAATGCGCATCGCTAGAGTGGTTAATGGCGTCATTAACGCCCGTTTCAATGGGCTTTAATAAAATCGTTTTAACGC
Source organism: Helicobacter pylori (assembly GCF_014497725.1). GTDB lineage: Bacteria > Campylobacterota > Campylobacteria > Campylobacterales > Helicobacteraceae > Helicobacter > Helicobacter pylori_DE. Next base: position 210,529 of record NZ_JACTGF010000001.1, read on the forward strand.
CACAAGCGTTGCAATATTTTGCTAAGAGCCTGGCGCATGTAGTTTTTCCGGCATTCGTGTTAGTCGCGCTGATAAAGAGCATGGTTTAACTTTTAAAATGGTAAGCCCCATCAAAGATTTGAGCGGTCAATACATTTTTGATTTGTGGTAACTTCACATTCTTTAGCGCTTCTCTTGGGACTTCTATGACCAACTCCTCAAACGCTTGGTCGTTTAAAGGGTTATCAATATCAAAAACGAAACTTAAGATATTGTGGAGTGAGTTGAACGAAACCTTGTCAATTAACGCATAATTTAGTCTAATCCCTTGTGCTTGCTCTATGGCGAGAACAATACTTTTAGATAGTCTAGGGCTGATGTTGTTAAGCTGTGTCGCTAAATCTGAGATAAAGCAATAACCTGCATCGGTGTCAGTGGTGTTAGCAATCAATGTCCTACTCACTTTTTTTCCTTGTCGCATAGCTTTGACAAGGTTATTGACTTTAATGTTGTGGTTATAGCTTTGTCTAAAGCTTTTACTCATAGCACATTCTCGTTGTTCTCTTGTTTTAATTGCTTGTTGCTCCCAACTTTCTATCTCATCAACATTGAACGACTTTGGATACCCATACGCACGAAGCCTACTTTGTGTCCTTTTAATAAATCCTTTAATTTCATTTTCAAATGTGTCTGTAAGGTTGCCAATAGTATAGGGCATATAAGTCGCTTTTATTTGTGTCTTAACAATGTCTTTAAAAGCTATACCATAATTGTCTTTTTCAGGGTTTCTCTCAAAGAATGTATAGACTTTATTGTGTAAGCGTGTGAGAGATTGTGGCAATTCATTAGAGACAGAGAATGTGATGTTAGTGAATTTAGTCCATACCTTACCAAAGGATTTCGGTTCAGCACTTACCAATTCCACATAGTATCTGTCTTTGTTATTATAGACACTATTTTGACAATAACAAATCGCCGCTTGATTGAATTGTCTCGCCCATAATAACAAATGATTTCTTAAATAAAATGTGCTACTAGGTTCATTGACAAATACAAAAAAACTAGTCTCTTTATCAGGTATTAGGGCGTCCTTGAGATTGTCTTTCCAATAGCCGATTACTTGAATATAACCAATGAAGTCTCTCTTACTGTCCAATAGTGATTTTAGCTGTTGTGTCCTTTCCATATTGTCTTTTTGAGTGTAGCGGTATATTTTGACAAATTCTTTACTAGACATAAGGTCTTTCATTGTGGCTTCACTTTTAGGGTTTAAGAATTTACTAACAAAAGACTTACCTAGTGCTGTGGATAGTTTAAGAGCGATAGTCCTATACTCTCTCAAAAAGGCGTCAGCAAGATAGGAAGCGTCTATGGGGTTAGGGTCGTCATTCCAATTTTTAGCTACTTTGTCTAATTGTGATGTCTTATAACCGCTTTTATACGCTTCTATCAGTTTTTCTCGTTCCCCTTCAGTAAAATCAGTAATAAATTCAGGTTTAAAAGGTCTAAACGCCGAGATAGTCCCAAAGGGTAGTCCGCTTTTGATTTTATTGACAATGCTGTTAAGATTAGCGCTCTCAATTGTAGAGCCTTTAATAGTCTCTGTGTTTTGTTCTCTTTTAAGTCGTGAGAGTTCCTCGCCAAACGCATCTAGTGTCGCTCTTAAAGATAAGTTGTCTTTTATCCTTGCTTTAGGTTTATTTTGTCTAGCTAATTTCTTGTCCGCTAACGCTTTATCAATAGATGCTGTCAAAGATAAAGAATTGTTTCTTTGTGGTTCATCAACCAATTCTAAAAAGTTGTAATTCAATAACATTATCGTGTCCTTTCGCTTTAAGCGAGATTGTAGTGCTTTATCTTTGAGCTTTCAGCGGGTCATTAGGGTTTATTTGGTATAATATCAAAACTTCATTTAAGGTTGGTTCTTATGAATATTTTATTTGGGATTAGCGACACGCAAGAATGTTATAACGCTATTAAATTCGCTGTCAAATTAGCCCATTCGCTTAAAGAGGTCCGCTTCACCTTGTTGCATGTGAGCATGGAAGTGTTTATTTATAGCGAAAGCGGGATGATGGATTACGGCCAAACAGAAGCCTTAGAAGAAGAAAAGGCTAAGGCCTTGTTAAAGCAATTTGAAGACGCTTTCAAAAAAGAAAATATAGAGTGCGAGAGCGTTTTAAAGAGCGGTGATTTGATTGATGTGGTCTTGGATATGGCTAAGGATTATGATTTGTTATTGATCGGGGCGAGCGAGTCTAATTTGTTGTATCGTTTGTTCATTTCGCACCAAAATAGCCTTGTTGAACAATCCAGTATCCCTGTTGTGATCGCTAAGTAGCATGAAAATGCATCAAATACCCACCCCCACCATGTCGCAAGTGATCATGCTTAATGACTCCATTACGACAGCGGAATTTATGGTTTCTGCTTTAAGGGATTTTTTTGACAAGCCTTTAGAAGAAGCTCAAAAACTCATGCTAAGCATCCATCGTGATGGCGATGGGGTTTGTGGCGTTTATCCTTATGAAATCGCCATATATAAGGCGGTATGCGTGAGGGACAAAGCCAGAGCGTTAAGATTCCCTTTAAGATTAATGGTGCAAGAGGTAAAATAATGGACAAATTCAATAAAGATTTGAATGAAGTTTTATCTCATGCTTTAGATTTAGCCCTAGATTTTAACCATGTCCTTTGCACCACAGAGCATGTGCTGTTAGCCGTTTTAGAGCATGGGATTGGAATAAGGATTTTTAATGCTTTAGAAGAAGATAACTACCATAAAATGGAGCAAATCCTTAAAGACTACTTGCAACAATATATTCCTTTAAAAAACGATCCAACCAAAGTACCAGACAGGAGTCCCGTATTAGCAAGAGTGTTTAAAAAAATGTATGCGAGTTACTTGGATAGCGTGGGCGTGGAAGAATTGCTTATTTTCATTTTAGAATACGATGATTGTTACGCTTCAAAACTCCTGGATAGTTTTGGCATCACTCGTTCGTATTTCAAGTCCGCTTTATTGGATTTTGATAACCCTAATGATATTAATGATAATGACATTAATAATGAAGAAGCACCCAAAAACACTCCTTTAAAAAAATACACTAAGAATTTGAGCGCTTTAGCCCAAGATAACGCTTTAGATCCAGTCATTGGCAGAGAAGAAGAGATTTTAAGAGTGATAGAAATTTTAGGGCGCAGAAAAAAGAATAACCCGCTTTTAATTGGCGAAGCGGGCGTAGGGAAAACCTCCATCGCTGAAGCTTTGGCTTTAAAAATCGCTCAAAAAGAGGTGCCGGAGTTTTTGCAAGAATATGAAGTCTATTCTTTGGATTTAGCTTTAATGGTGGCTGGGGCAAAATACAGAGGGGATTTTGAAAAACGCTTGAAAAGAACGCTCAAAGAAATCCAAGAAAACGGCCGCATCATTTTATTCATTGATGAAATCCACACCCTTTTAGGTGCAGGGAGCAGTAACGCTGGGAGCTTAGATGCGGCGAATATATTAAAACCGGTCCTAACGGATGGGAGCTTGAAATGTTTAGGAGCGACCACTTTTGAAGAATACCGCAGCGTGTTTGAAAAAGACAAGGCTTTCAACAGGCGTTTTTCAGTCATAAAGGTTGAAGAGCCTTCTAAAGAGGCGTGTTATTTGATCTTAAAAAAGATCGCTCCTCTTTATGAAGAACACCACCAGGTGCGTTATGATGAGGGCGTGTTTAAGGCATGCGTGGATTTAACGAGTTATTACATGCATGATAGATTCTTGCCGGATAAAGCGATTGAATTATTAGATGAGGTGGGATCGAGGAAAAAAATCAGCCCTAAAAAGGGCAAAAAAATCAGCGTTGATGATGTGAAAGAAACGCTCGCTATAAAACTTAAAATCCCTAAAATGCGTTTGAGCAGCGATAAAAAAGCCCTTTTAAGGAATTTAGAAAAATCGCTTAAAAATAAGATTTTCGCCCAAGCAGAAGCGGTTAGTCTTGTCAGCAATGCGATTAAAATCCAGCATTGCGGGCTTTCTGCGAAAAATAAGCCTGTGGGGAGCTTTTTATTCGTGGGGCCTAGTGGGGTGGGGAAAACAGAGTTGGCTAAAGAATTGGCCTTGAATTTGAATTTGCATTTTGAACGCTTTGACATGAGCGAATACAAAGAAGCCCATAGCGTGGCCAAGCTTATTGGGAGTCCTAGCGGTTATGTGGGGTTTGAGCAAGGGGGGTTATTGGTGAATGCGATTAAAAAACACCCGCATTGCTTGCTGCTTTTAGATGAAATAGAAAAAGCCCATTCTAATGTGTATGATTTGTTGTTGCAAGTGATGGATAACGCTACTTTGAGCGATAATTTAGGCAATCAGGCGAGTTTTAAGCATGTGATTTTGATCATGACTTCAAATGTGGGGAGTAAGGATAAAGATGCGCTAGGGTTTTTTAGCGCTAAAAACACCAAGTATGATAAAGCCGTTAAAGAGCTTTTGACCCCTGAATTACGATCTAGAATTGATGCGATTGTGCCGTTTAACGCGCTTGGTTTGGAGGATTTTGAACGCATTGTTTCTGTGGAATTAGACAAATTAAAAGCCCTAGTGCTAGAGCAAGACATAGCCTTAAAATTCCATAAAGAAGTTTTGAAATTCATCGCGCAAAAAAGCTACCAAACGACTTTAGGAGCGAGGGAAATTAAAAAAATCATTCACAATGAGATCAAGACCCCATTAAGCGATCTACTGCTCTTGCAATCGTTTAAAAAACCTTGTAAGATTGTTTGCTTGCTAGAAAAAAACCAATTGGTTTTGAAAGAAATCAAGCGCGCGCAAAAGGTGAAAGAAAATGACTTTTGAAATGCTTTATAGTAAAATCCATAGGGCCACCATCACAGACGCTAACCTCAATTATGTAGGATCGATCACCATAGATGAGGATTTGGCCAAGTTCGCCAAGCTTAGAGAGGGCATGAAGGTAGAAATCGTGGATGTCAATAACGGCGAACGCTTCAGCACCTATGTGATTTTAGGGAAAAAAAGGGGCGAAATTTGCGTCAATGGCGCAGCAGCCAGAAAGGTGGCCATAGGCGATGTGGTGATCATTTTGGCTTATGCGAGCATGAATGAAGATGAAATCAACGCGCACAAGCCATGCATCGTGCTAGTGGATGAAAAGAATGAAATTTTACAAAAGGGTTAGAGATGGATTTTAGTCAATTGGGCGGGTTATTAGACGGCATGAAAAAAGAGTTTTCCCAACTAGAAGAAAAGAATAAAGACACGATCCACACTTCCAAAAGCGGTGGGGGAATGGTGAGCGTGAGTTTTAATGGGTTGGGGGAATTAGTGGATTTGCAAATTGATGACAGCCTGTTAGAAGATAAAGAAGCGATGCAAATCTATTTGATGAGCGCTTTGAATGACGGGTATAAAGCCGTAGAAGAAAACCGAAAGAATTTAGCCTTTAACATGTTGGGGAATTTTGCTAAATTGTGATGTTTCACAAAGCCTTTATTGTTCTATGGTTTTTTTTGAATGGCTTAGGGGCTTATGATTTCAAGCATTGTCAGGCGTTTTTTAAAAAAGCGAGCCTTCAAAAAGGAGGCGTGGCTTTAAAAGAATTGCCTAAAGGCGTGTATTTGTATTATTCCAAAACCTACCCTAAACACGCCAAAGTCATCAAATCCGATCCTTTTGTAGGGTTGTATTTGTTACAAAGCGCGCCAAGCGAGTATGTTTATACCTTAAGGGATTTAGACAAAGACGCCCTTATAAGACCAATGGCTAGCATAGGGGATAAAGAAGCCCTAGAAGCGCGATTATTAGTGGGGCAAAAAGGCTATGACCGCTACGCTCAAATTTCACAAAAGATTCAAAAAAATGGCGTTATCAGCAATATTTGCTATCAAATGCTAGGGCTAGGGGTAGGGGGGAACGGCTTTATAGAAACGAAATTCATCAAGCGCTTTTTAAACCAGCAAGAGCCTTATTATGGGGATATTGGGGTGCGTTTAGAAGAACATCATAAGCGTTTAGTGGTAGCGCAATTCGATCCCTTTTTCCCTAAAAACCCTTTTTTAAAAAACGATGAAATCCTAGCGATCAATGATTACAAGATCCGCTCGTTAGCGGAGTTTGAATGGGTGGTGAGTAACCTTAAATACCAAAGCCTTGTAAAAGTGAAAATCAAACGAAACCACAAAATCAAAGAAGTAACGCTTAAAGTCAATAAGCGTTATGGGGGGTTTTTACTCAAAGACACTTTTTTAGAGCGCTATGGCATCGCTTTAGACGAGCGTTTTATCATCACTAAAATAGGCGCTCATTTGCCCAAAGGCTTGGATTTTTTAAAGCTTGGGGATAGGATTTTATGGGTGAATCATAAAAGCGTTTCGTTCAGCCCGAAGGCTTTAAGGGAAGCGTTGAGCGCGCCTAAAATTGAATTATTAGTCTGGCGTAAAGGCTTTGAATTTTACATTAAAGTCCGTTGAAACATTGATGAAACATGACGCTTATGAAATCATTCTTTCTTGGTTTATCACGCCTCTCACGGCGATTTTAGGGCGTTTCGCTGAATTTTTCCTCTACACCTTGCATGCGCAATTGGTGTTTAATAGCGTGGTCGCTTTGGCGTTCATGCTCTTTGCTTATAGGAGTTTGAAAGAACAGAATTTCTTCAGCGCTAGCGCGCTTTTAGAAGCGTTATTATTTGTGGGGTTTTTCGCGCTGTTTAACTATGCTTTGAAAAACCCTTCGCGCTTTTATGAATTGTTTCAAAACGCTATTTTTATTGCGCCTAACATGATCGTGCAAAGCCTCTCTCAAAGCTTGAGTAACTTTTCTAACCACGCGCTTTCTTTAGATTTTATCTTTAATCATGGTTTTTATGCCCTTAGCTTCATCAGCGATTTGAGCCATAATGAAATGTCCGTGTGGCTTTTTTTAAGCATCTTGCAAGCGCTTTTTTTGAGCGTGCTGTTTGCAATTATCATTTTAGTGTATTTGGAAGTGCATGTGTGGTGCTCTTTAGGGGCGCTGTTTTTAGCGTTTGGGTTTTTTAAAACCTGGAGGAGCGTTGTAATTATATGCCTAAAAAAATGCTTCGCTCTTGGGTTTTACAAGCCTTTTTTGTTGTTGGTGGGGTTTTTGAACGTGTCGGTTACTAAGGCGTTAATAGACGCTAGCATGCAAGAAAAACAAGACTTAAGCCTTTTATTGGTGGTAGCGTTATTTTTGTGTTGCGTTTTTATCATAGGCGTGCCTTTTTTCATCAACGCTTTGTTTAGGGTGCAAAACAGCCTTAAAGAAACTTACAAACTCGCCACCAATTTGAGCGCTAATCTCACTCAAAGCGCTTTGCAATCTTTACAATATACCACGACCTCGCCCACTCTTTCTAGCGTTTCTCCTTCTACAAGCGGTAGCGTTTCTAAAGAAAAGGAAACGCATTCCCCCACATTCAAGGTAGAAACCACTCAATTAGATGTAAAAATTCCAAATTTCAAGCAAAAAAAGGTTAAAAAGGATACAATAGATACAAAAAATGAAATTTAAATAAATAGGAATTTAATGAGGATTTTTTTTGTTATTATGGGACTTGTGTTGTTTGGTTGCACCAGTAAGGTGCATGAGATGAAGAAAAGCCCTTGCACCTTGTATGAAAACAGGTTAAATCTCGCATGAGAGAAAAGCCTTTCAACAGCGAGCAGTTGATCTATTTAGAAGAGCTTTTAAGCCACCAAGAAAAGCATTTAGAAAACAAGCTTTCTGGTTTTTCGGTGAATGATTTGGACATGCAAAGCGTGTTTAGATTGGAGAGAAACCGCTTGAAAATCGCTTATAAACTCTTAGGCTTGATGAGTTTTATCGCTCTTGTTTTAGCGATCGTGTTAATCAGTCTTCTACCCTTACAAAAAACCGAACACCATTTCGTGGATTTTTTAAACCAGGACAAGCATTACGCCATTATCCAAAGAGCGGATAAAAGCATTTCCAGTAATGAAGCGTTGGCTCGTTCGCTCATTGGGGCGTATGTGTTAAACCGAGAGAGTATTAATCGCATTGACGATAAATCGCGCTATGAATTGGTGCGCTTGCAAAGCAGTTCTAAGGTGTGGCAACGCTTTGAAGATTTGATTAAAACCCAAAACAGCATCTATGCGCAAAGCCATTTGGAAAGAGAAGTTCATATCGTCAATATTGCGATCTATCAGCAAGACAATAACCCCATTGCGAGCGTTTCCATTGCGGCTAAACTAACGAACGAAAACAAGCTGGTGTATGAAAAGCGTTATAAAATCGTATTGAGCTATTTGTTTGACACTCCGGATTTTGATTACGCTTCCATGCCTAAAAACCCTACCGGCTTTAAAATCACTCGCTACAGCATCACTGAAATCGCGCCGACTAATAGGAATGATTGATGCGGAAATTTTTATACGCTCTCATGGGCTTTTTGTTGGCTTTTAGCGTTTTAAAAGCCGATGATTTTTTAGAAGAAGCGAACGAAACAGCCCCGGCGCATTTAAATCACCCCATGCAGGATTTAAACGCCATTCAAGGGAGCTTTTTTGATAAAAACCGCTCCAAAATGTCCAACACTTTGAACATTGATTACTTTCAGGGGCAAACCTATAAAATCCGCTTGCGTTATGCGATGGCGACCTTATTGTTTTTTTCAAAACCCATTAGCGATTTTGTTTTAGGGGATAAGGTGGGATTTGATGCGAAAATCTTAGAAAGTAACGATCGCATTTTGCTCATCAAACCCCTACAAATTGGCGTGGATTCTAATATCAGCGTGATTGATAATGAGGGTAAGATTTTTTCTTTCTATGTGTTTTCTACCACTTTCACCAGCTCCAAACACCCTAATTTACAGGTTTTCATAGAGGATAAAAATTATTATTCTAACGCTTTTATCAAGCCCCAAAAAGAAAATATGGCTGAAAATGCCCCTAAAGATGCCCCCACAAACAACAAACCCTTAAAAGAAGAAAAAGAAGAAACCAAAGAAAAAGAAGAAGAGACTATAACTATTGGCGATAACACCAATGCGATGAAAATCGTTAAAAAAGACATTCAAAAAGGTTATAGGGCTTTAAAAAGCTCTCAAAGGAAATGGTATTGTTTATGGGCTTGTTCTAAAAAATCCAAACTCTCTTTGATGCCTAAAGAAATTTTTAACGACAAGCAATTCACTTATTTCAAATTTGACAAAAAATTAGCGCTCTCTAAATTCCCGGTGATTTATAAAGTCGTTGATGGCTATGATAACCCGGTGAATACTAGGATTGTGGGCGATTACATTATCGCTGAAGACGTTTCGGCTAAATGGACTTTAAGGCTGGGTAAGGACTATTTGTGTATCCGTTTTGTCAAAAGGGCTAAAGATGAATAAGTGGCTTAAGGGGGCGTTGATTGTTGCAGGGGGTTTTGCAACGATTACAACCATTTCTTTAATCTATCATCAAAAGCCAAAAGCCCCCTTAAATAACCAACCTAGCCTTTTGAATGACGATGAGGTGAAATACCCCTTACAGGACTACACCTTCACTCAAAACCCACAGCCAACTAACACAGAAAGCTCCAAAGACGCTACCATCAAAGCCTTACAAGAACAGCTCAAAGCCGCTTTAAAAGCCCTAAACTCCAAAGAAATGAATTATTCTAAAGAAGAGACTTTTACTAGCCCTCCCATAGATCCAAAAACAACCCCCCCTAAAAAAGACTTTTCTCTAAAGCAATTAGATTTATTAGCCGCTCGCATCACCCCTTTCAAACAAAGCCCTAAAAATTACGAAGAGAACTTGATTTTCCCTGTGGATAACCCTAATGGCATTGATGGTTTCACTAACCTTAAAGAAAAAGACATTGCTACCAATGAAAACAAGCTTTTACGCACCATTACGGCTGACAAAATGATACCCGCCTTTTTGATCACGCCCATTTCTAGCCAGATCGCTGGTAAAGTGATTGCGCAAGTGGAGAGCGATATTTTCGCTCACATGGGCAAAGCTGTTTTAATCCCTAAAGGCTCTAAAGTCATAGGCTATTACAGCAACAATAACAAAATGGGCGAATACCGCTTGGATATTGTATGGAGTCGAATCATCACTCCCCATGGCATTAATATCATGCTCACTAACGCTAAAGGGGCGGATATTAAAGGCTATAACGGCTTAGTGGGGGAATTGATTGAAAGGAATTTCCAACGCTATGGCGTGCCGTTACTGCTTTCTACGCTCACTAACGGCTTGTTGATTGGGATCACTTCGGCTTTAAACAACAGAGGCAATAAAGAAGGAGCCACCAATTTCTTTGGGGATTACCTTTTATTGCAATTGATGAGGCAAAGCGGCATGGGGATCAATCAAGTGGTCAATCAAATTTTAAGAGACAAGAGCAAGATCGCTCCCATTGTGGTGATTAGAGAGGGGAGTAGGGTATTCATTTCGCCCAATACTGACATCTTCTTCCCTATACCCAGAGAGAATGAAGTCATCGCTGAGTTTTTGAAGTGACTTAAAAAATGCCCAATTAAAAACGCTATAATAACCCTAAAAAACAAAAGAGAGCCTAACAAGAAAACCCATGAAAATTAAAAATATCTTACTGAGTGGGGGGAGCGGCAAGCGCTTATGGCCTTTAAGCCGTAGCCTATACCCTAAGCAATTTTTAAAGCTTTTTGACCATAAAAGCTTGTTTGAATTGAGTTTTAAAAGAAACGCTTCCTTAGTAGATGAAACGCTCATTGTGTGCAATGAAAAGCATTATTTTTTAGCCCTAGAAGAAATAGAGAATGAAATTAAAAACAAAAGCGTGGGTTTTTTATTAGAGAGCTTGAGTAAAAACACCGCTAACGCCATTGCTTTGAGCGCTTTAATGAGCGAGAGGGAAGATTTACTCATCGTTACGCCAAGCGATCATTTGATTAAAGATTTTCAAGCGTATGAAAATGCGATAAAAAAAGCGATTAATTTAGCCCAAAAAGGCTTTTTAATCACTTTTGGGGTGAGTATTGACAAGCCCAACACGGAGTTTGGGTATATTGAAAGCCCTAATGGTTTAGATGTGAAGCGATTCATTGAAAAGCCAAGCCTAGAAAAAGCGATAGAGTTTCAAAAAAGCGGGGGGTTTTATTTCAATAGCGGCATGTTTGTTTTCCAAGCGGGCGTTTTTTTAGACGAACTAAAAAAGCATGCCCCTACTATTTTAAAGGGGTGCGAAAGAGCGTTTGAAATGTTAGAAAACACGCATTTTTTTGAACAAAAGATCACACGCTTGAGCGAAAAAAGCATGCAAGATTTAGAAGACGTGAGTATTGATATAGCCTTAATGCAGCAAAGCCACAAAATCAAAATGGTAGGATTAAACGCCAAGTGGAGCGATTTAGGGAATTTTAACGCTCTTTTTGAAGAAGCGGCTAACGAGCCTAAAGAAAATGTCAGCTTGAATCAAACGCCTGTTTTTGCCAAAGAGAGCGAGAATAATTTAGTGTTTTCTCATAAAGTGAGCGCTCTTTTAGGCGTTGAGGATTTAGCGGTCATTGACACTAAAGACGCTCTTTTAGTCGCTCATAAAGACAAGGCTAAGGATTTAAAAGCCCTAGTGAGCGAGATAGAAACACACAACCAGGAATTGTTGCAAACGCACACTAAAGTGTATCGCCCTTGGGGGAGTTATGAAGTCTTGCATGAGAGCGGTTGTTACAAGGTTAAGATTTTAGAAGTCAAACCTAACGCAAGGCTTTCTTTGCAAAAACATTTCCACAGGAGCGAACACTGGGTGGTGATTAGCGGGATGGCAAGCGTGGAGTTGGATCATAAAATGTTTGAATTGCAAGCTAATGAGTCCACTTATATCCCTAAAAACACCTTACACCGCCTGGCTAATTACGGCAAAATCCCTTTAATCATCATAGAAGTTCAAGTGGGCGAGTATGTCGGCGAAGACGATATTGTAAGAATTGATGACGATTTTAACAGGCAGAATCAAAACGCCTAATAAAGAAAATTTAATAAAGGAAAAATAATGAAAGAAAAAATCGCTTTGATCACTGGGGTTACCGGGCAAGACGGGAGCTATCTGGCTGAATACTTGCTCAATTTAGGTTATGAAGTGCATGGGTTAAAAAGGCGCTCTTCTAGCATCAACACTTCTAGGATCGATCATCTGTATGAAGATTTGCACAGCGATCATAAAAGGCGTTTTTTCTTACATTATGGGGATATGACCGATAGCTCTAACCTCATCCATTTAATCGCTACCACTAAGCCTACAGAGATTTATAATCTAGCCGCTCAAAGCCATGTGAAAGTCTCTTTTGAAACCCCCGAATACACCGCTAACGCTGATGGTATTGGCACGCTAAGGATTTTAGAAGCCATGCGGATTTTAGGATTAGAAAAGAAAACACGATTTTATCAAGCCAGCACGAGCGAATTGTATGGCGAAGTCTTAGAAACCCCACAAAATGAAAACACCCCCTTTAACCCACGAAGCCCCTATGCGGTCGCTAAAATGTATGCCTTTTACATCACCAAAAATTACAGAGAGGCCTATAATTTGTTTGCGGTTAATGGCATTCTTTTTAACCATGAGAGTAGGGTAAGGGGCGAAACTTTTGTAACCCGCAAAATCACACGAGCCGCTAGCGCGATAGCGTATAACTTAACGGATTGCTTGTATTTAGGGAATTTAGACGCTAAAAGAGATTGGGGGCATGCCAAAGACTATGTGAAAATGATGCATTTAATGCTCCAAGCGCCCACTCCACAAGATTATGTGATCGCCACAGGAAAGACCACAAGCGTGCGCGATTTTGTGAAAATGAGCTTTGAATTTATCGGTATTGATCTAGAATTTCAAAATACAGGGATTAAAGAAATCGGTTTGATTAAAAGCGTTGATGAAAAAAGAGCGAACGCTTTAAACTTAAACTTAAGCCATTTAAAAACAGGCCAAATCGTGGTGCGCATAGACGAGCGTTATTTCAGGCCTACTGAAGTGGATTTACTCTTAGGCGATCCCACTAAGGCAGAAAAAGAGCTAGGCTGGGTTAGGGAATACGATTTAAAAGAGTTGGTTAAGGACATGTTAGAATACGATTTAAAAGAATGCCAGAAAAACCTTTACTTGCAAGATGGGGGTTATATTTTAAGGAATTTTTATGAATGAGATTATTTTAATCACCGGTGCCTATGGCATGGTGGGGCAGAACACGGCGTTGTATTTTAAAAAAAATAAGCCTGATGTTACTCTACTCACCCCTAAAAAGAGCGAATTGTATTTACTGGATAAAGACAATATTCAAGCTTATTTGAAAGAATACAAGCCTACAGGCATCATCCATTGCGCCGGGAGAGTGGGGGGCATTGTCGCTAACATGAACGATCTTTCAACTTACATGGTTGAGAATTTATTAATGGGCTTGTACCTCTTTTCTAGCGCTCTAGATTTGGGCGTGAAAAAAGCCATTAATCTGGCGAGCTCTTGCGCTTATCCTAAATACGCCCCTAACCCTTTAAAAGAGAGCGATTTATTGAACGGCTCTTTAGAGCCAACGAATGAGGGCTACGCTTTAGCCAAACTTTCTGTGATGAAGTATTGCGAATACGTGAGCGCTGAAAAGGGCGTTTTTTATAAAACTCTAGTGCCTTGCAACCTTTATGGCGAGTTTGACAAGTTTGAAGAAAAGATAGCGCACATGATACCAGGGCTTATTGCTAGGATGCACACCGCTAAATTAAAAAATGAAAAAAATTTTGCGATGTGGGGCGATGGCACGGCCAGAAGAGAGTATCTAAACGCTAAAGATTTAGCGAGATTCATCGCTCTCGCTTATGAGAATATCGCTTCAATCCCTAGCGTGATGAATGTCGGCTCTGGCGTGGATTACAGCATTGAAGAGTATTACGAAAAAGTTGCTCAGGTTTTAGATTATAAGGGCGTGTTTGTGAAAGACTTATCCAAACCAGTGGGCATGCAGCAAAAGCTTATGGATATTTCCAAACAAAAGGCTTTAAAATGGGAATTAGAAATCCCTTTAGAGCAGGGCATCAAAGAAGCTTATGAGTATTATTTGAAGCTTTTAGAGGTTTGATCTAAAATCAAGGCTCTTATAGAGCTATAAAAACGCTCCGCTATTAAGCGTCAGGTTAGTAGTAGTTGCAATATTGTGATCGTTTTAGCTTCAAACAAACTTTGAGCCATTAAAAGGGGTTTGGTGTGCGGCTTCGCTCTCAATTTCAAGTGCTTTTTTATCATCAATATCAAGCCCGCTTTTTTTGTAACACCCACCATAAAACCCCCATAAAACCCTTTTGTTGTAAGTTTTCTCAAATAGAGTATAGTAGACTTAGACTTGGCTTAAGTAAAAATTTTTAGAGGGTAGAGAGGTTTTAAAAAGTGCTTTAGCTTTAACAAATCCTAGGCAACAATTCGCCCTCTGGCACCTCTAAAATCCTTTCAAAACCCCATGCGTTCTTTAAAACCACGCTAGGATAAGGGTTTTCAAACACTTTGCCAATCAAGCAAGCGTTTTTGGCTTTCTCATTACTTTTTAAAATTTCTAAGGCTTTAGGGGCGTCTTTTTGATTGAGCGCTAAAACAAACACCCCCTCATTGGCTAGCGTGTAGGGTTCTAGCCCTAAAATCTCGCAAATCCCTTTAGTTTCTTCTTTTAAAGGGATTTTTTCTTCTTCTATAACGATTTTCACTTTTGAACTATTTGCCCATTCGTTCAGCACACTCGCTAACCCGCCCCTAGTCGCATCTCTTAAAGCATGAATTTTGAGATCGCTTAAAAATAGGGGTTTTAATAAGGGATAGAGCAGTTGGCAATCGCTTTGCAAATTGGTTTTAAGTTTGATTTCATTACGCATCGCAAACAGGCTTGCCCCATGATTGGCGATAGTGTCGCTTATGATAATGGCTTGGCCTTGTTTTAAATGGCGCGAAGAAATCCCTGGCTTGATGATTTTACCAATACAGGTTGTATTGATAAAAAGCTTATCCACGCTCCCCTTTGGCACGACTTTAGTGTCTAGGGAGAGGAGTTTTAAGTTGGCTTTAAACAATTCTTTTTGTATGGATTGTAAAATTTGTTTTAAAAGAGGGATTTCTAAGCCTTCTTCTAAAATAAAACCCATATTCAAATACAAAGGTTCGCCCCCTTGCACGCTCACGTCATTCGCGCTCCCGCAAACGCAAAGCTTGCCTATATCGCCCCCATTAAAAATTAAGGGCGTGATGACAAAACTATCCGTGCTTACGCAATATTCCCCACTAGCCTTAAATTTAGGGGCGTCTTCATCAAACGCAACGATAAATTCTTTCAAATAGGGCATAAAGACTCGCTCAATTAAAGCGTTTGTTTCTTTCCCCCCATTCCCGCATGCTAGAGTTACGCTATCCATTTTTATCCTTTTTTGATGATTGTAGGGTTGAAATACGCCATTAAGGCCTGACCGACAGGGATACTGCTGTCATTAGGGGGGAAATGCTTGTGGAAAAAATACTCCCTCTTTAGCCCCCTCAATCGTTTGGCTAATTGTTCGCACAACAATTGGTTGCAAAACACGCCCCCACTGCACACCACCACATGCTCTTTAAAAGGCGCGATTAAAGCGGTAATGATTTCTACTAGGCTGTTAAAAAATTTCTTGGCGATGCGTTTGGGTTCTAAAACGCCCAAATCCTTTTCAAACGCTTGATAAAATGCTTTCAAACGCACCACGCTGTTTTTGATTTCAAAAGGGTAAAAAGCGATCTCATCGCTTTGTAAGGCCAGATTTTCTAAAACCTGTCCGCTCTCGGCTTCAAAGCTAATCGTTCCCACTAGATCCAAACTAAACGCTACTATATCAAACAAACGCCCTATGGAATTGGTAGCGACGCTTTGAATTTTTTTGTCATGCATTTGTTGGAAAATTTCTAATTCGTCTTCTTTAAAATGCTTTTGAATGCACTTTAAAAGCTTGTTGAGTTGGTGTTTTAAGGCGATTTCTAAAACCAAGCGTTTAGGCTCTTTGATCGCTTTTTGCCCTCCTAAAAGCCAAAATTCTTCAAACCTGGCCACCTCTTCAATGCGTTCCAAATCCCCCACAAAACACTCCGCCCCATAAATCTTATTTTCATAAGCCCCACTCCCGTCCCAAACAATACCTATAAAGGGGTGATTTAAATGCGGGTCTTGTAACAATGCGTCTAAAACGCTCGCTAAAAAGTGGGCATGGTGGTGCTGGACTTGCAACAAGGGCGTATTAAACTCAAAAGCCATTTTAGTGGTGGTGTAGTTTTGATGCTTGTCGCAAGCTAAGGGCGTGGGCTTGAAATCATAGGTTTTTAAGAAAAAATTCAAAGTTTCTTTAAAGTGTTTTTCATTTTCTAAAACGCTCAAATCCCCACAAAAAGGCGAGAGCAAAAGAACGGAAGTCTCGCTATCCAGTAAGCTAAAATGCCCTTTTTGCTCCGCTCCAAGCGCTAAAATCTTTTTTTGCGGATGGTTAGAGCGTTTGGGTAAAGTGAGGTAAAGGGGGGCAAACCCCCTAGCCAAACGCATGGGGCGAATCGCATTATCCACGCGCTGCACGATGCTATCATCAATCCTGTGAATGATGGCGCGATTGTGCGTGAGTTTAAAATCAAAAATGAAACTCAAGGCGTCAATCTCAGCTTCATCGCTCGCTAAAGGGAGGGAGCTGAAATTCGCGCTCGTGAATATGATAGGGGAATCCAATAAATCCAGCAATAAAGCATGCAAAGGGGTATAGGGCAAAATGACGCCATAAAAGGGGGAGTTTTTAGCGATATTGGGGGCTAATTTTACATTAGGTTTTTTACGCGCTAAAAGAATGGGGGCACTTATTGAACTCAAGCTTTCGCATTCTAATGCGTTCAAAAACGCATGCTGCTTGGCTGATTTTAAGTCTTTAAACATGAGCGCGAAAGGCTTTAGGGGGCGTTTTTTTAAAAGCCGTAATCTTTCTATGGTTTGAAAATTCCTCGCATCGCACAAGAGAGCAAAGCCTCCCAAACCTTTAAGAGCGATGATTTTACCCTTTTGAATGTCTTTAGCGCATTCTAAAAGAGCGTCATCATTTTTGAATCGCTTATAATTGAGCGCGATACCGCACTTTTTGCAGCTGATGCCTTGAATGTGGAATCGTTTGTTATGAGCGTCTTTATAAACGGATGCGCAAAATTTGCAGAGCTTGAAAGGTTTTAAGGCGGAGTTTTCTCTGTCATAGGGTAGGGCGTTTAAAAGGCTGTATCTTGCCCCGCACTTCGCGCAAGAATTGAAAGCGTAATGAAAATAGGGGGAGTTTTTATCTCTAATCTCGCGCAAGCAATCCTTGCACACGCCTAAATCTTTAGGGATTTGACTGAGCAAATTTAAGGGGTGGTTCTTGCTTTCTAAAATCCTAAAATCATTGAAATGAAGCGCCTTATCATAGGGGCTAATAACGATTTTTTCCACCAACGCTAAAGGGGGCAATCCTTTTTTTAGGGCGTTTAAAAAAGACTCTGTTTTGTGAGCGGGTAAGACGATTTCTAAAGCCGCTTGGGCGTTACGCGCAAAGCCTACAAGCCCTAACTTTTGAGCCAGGATATAAACAAAAGGGCGCATGCCCACGCCTTGAACCACGCCAAAAAGCGTGATTTGATTCAATAAAGTTGCATCGTTACACAATGCAAGCTCCCATGCTGTTTGATTAGAGTATTACAATCAACCCCTATCACTTCTAAGGGCGTGTGTTGTCTTAAGGTTTTTAAAATGAGCGCGTCATTAGGGTCGTTGTAAGTGGGGACAATCAGAGCGTTATTGCACAATAAAAAATTCACATAAGTTGCCGGCAAGCGTTGTTGGTTTTCATCATAAATGGCTTTAGGGATTTCTAGGGGGATGAGTTTATAAGGCGTGCCGTCTAGTTTTTTAAAGGTTTTTAATTCTTCTTGCATTTTTTTTAAGGCTGTGTAATGCTCATCGTTTTCATCTTCGCATGCGCTATAAACAATGGTGTCTTTATTTAAAAAACGAGCGAGCGTGTCGGTATGGCTATCCGTATCATCGCCTTTTAAATAGCCATAAGAATACCACAGCACTTGTTTAGCCCCTAATTCCTTTTTAAGCATGGTTTCTATTCCATTTTGATTCAAATGGGGGTTACGATTTTTTTCTAGCAGGCATTGGGTGTTGGTTAAAACGCTCCCGGCCCCATCGCTTTCTATGCTCCCGCCCTCTAAAATATAGGGCATCGTTTTTAAAGGGTGTTTTAAAAACCCTAAATGTTTGAGCTTGAAATTCACTAAATTGTCTAAATTGGACGGGTATTTTAACCCCCAGCCATTAAAACCAAAGTCCAAGCACTCTAAAACGCCATGATTTTCAACGCTGATCGCTCCAAAATCCCTAGCCCATGTGTCGTTGGTGTCAATCCTTGCGATCTCTACGCCGGGTAAGTCTTTAAGCGTTTCATAACCGATAGTGTCGTTAGTATGGACGCACACTAGCACTTTAGCGTGTTGGGCTATGGTTTGAATGATGTGTAAAAAGCTCTCCCTAGCTTCTTCAATACAATACGCCCAATCGCCAAACTCATGGGGGAACGCCATTAAAATCGCTTGGATTTTTTCAAACTCCGCTAACATTCTTTTCATTAAAAATATCCTTTTAAGCAACTATAACACAATCTCATTCAAATAGCGTTTTTAAAAGCTAGCTCAAACGCTTTTTAGCGATTTGAAAATATTCTTTTTCTGATTCTATACCGATAAAATTTCGTTTTAAATTTTTGCACGCTAAGCCGGTGGTGCCGCTTCCCATGAAAGGATCCAGCACGATGTCATTAGGGTTTGTGTGGATGGAAATGATTTTTTCCATTAAGGCTAGGCTTTTTTGCGTGGGGTGTTTCACTTTTTCAATCCCGCTCACCACAGGGCTTTTTAAAATCAAAGGCCGTAAGTATTTTTCATTTTTGGGTTTGTTAAACACCCACTTGGCTTTCTTTTTAACCGCCCACAGGGCAAATTCCGTGTCTTGGACATAGCGCCGGTGGATGTTTCTTGGCATGGGATTAGTTTTAACCCATTGGATAAAGTCTTTGACTATAAAGCCGTTTTCTTCTAAAAAATCAGCGATATAGCTTATAAACCTGTAAGAGCAAAAAATCACCATGCAGCCGTTTGGATTGACTAGGGGGGCGTAGCGTGCGATCCATTCTAAAAGCTTGAAATTTTTATCCCATTCCCCAAAATCTATGCCTTGCCTTTTAGCGCTCTTTAGGGTGGAAAAATTGTTTTTAACCGAAATGTTATAAGGAGGATCAGTGATGATCGCATCCACTTTTAAATTTTGCTGGTGAAAATCCTTGATGATTTCAAAAGCGTCAGCGTGATGGATTTGTATCATTTCTTGCGCTTTTTAAGATCGCTTTGCCTAAGGCTAGGGCTAGAAGAGGAGGCACGGCGTTACCGATTTGCTTGCAAACGCTCGTTTTATTGCCATAAAAGATATAATCATCGCTAAAACTCTGTATCCTGGCGGCTTCTCTGGGCGTGATAGAGCGGTGCAATTCGGGGTGGGAGTTGGTGCCATTACTGGGAGTGTCAAAGCGTGTGTCTATGGTGGGGCTGATTTTATTCCAATTCAGGCGCCCCCATGTGCTTTTGAATTGCTGTTTGCCATGCAAGTTTTTAGGCAAGCATTCTTTGCCTTGCTCTTTATTGATGAGTTTTAATTTCTCTAAAGCGGCTTGGGAGTGGTTGGTGGCTTGGTGGTTGTATAATTTAGGGCTGTTTTTTCGCATTAAAGCTTGATAGCTTGATTGGATAGGGTTTAAATAATCGCTCTCAAACGCCCCCTCATTAGAACAAAGATAGGCTAAATCGCTTATGGCATCTTGGACATTCTCAAACGTGCTTTGTCCTTCTTTTAAATCCTTAATCCATTCTTGCATATGCTTTGGATAAGTTCTAAAACTATGATAAAAATCTGCGCTATCATACTCGCCCCAAGCAAGTGGTTTTAACGAGCCTATCACTTCTTTTAAGGTTTTTTCTTGTTTGAAATCAGGAAAAAATTCTAACGCGCTTGTAAAATCTTTAAACTCTTTACAAACCCCTATCACTAAAGTTCTTGTTCGGCTTGAATTAGCTCCAAAATTTTTAAAATTGATTACCTCATCATAGAGCCTATAATCACCACTCAAATTTTGCTCTATCATAGATCCTATTTCTAATAAATTATCATTTTTGTCTATACAACCTGTTTTATAAAAACTAGGGACATTTTCTAAAATAGAAAATCGGGGCTTGATTTGTTTGATCAAATCAACGCTCTCAACCACCAAAGAATTCCGTTTGATTTCATCGTTTTTCTTTTTATGATTGGCTACGCTCATGCCTTGACAAGGTGGGGTTGCTACCACTAAATCAACCCTATCATTACCAAAATTTTTAGAATAAAATTCAATTCGTTTTAAAATTTTTTCTTTTATCTCTAGCTCTTTAATGTCCCCACAAATATACCCTTCATCAAATTTGCATTTATTGTTGATTCTTTGGATATTCAAGCGTTTTTCTAAAATTTCATTGGTAGCAACGCATTCAAACCCCTCTTCTAAAAGCCCATAGCACCCCACTCCTGCCCCAGAAAATAAAGAAATATAGGTTAAGGTTTGATTAAAGAGCATAGGGGGATTAAGGATTAAACCAAGCTCATTTGAAGCGTCTTAATGCCTCAAGCTCTCAATTTCTTTAAGCATGGTTTCAAAAGCCTCTTTAGTGCCTGCTCGCACGCTAGAAAACAAACTAAACACAACAATGGCTATGCTCGCCACAATAAAGCCCGGAACGATTTCATAAATATCCAAAAAGCTTTTGCCAAATTTATCGTATAAAATCACCGTGCTAGCCCCAGAGAGCATGCCAGCAATCGCGCCGATGCGCGTCATTCTTGACCAAAAAAGCGAGAACAAAATCACCGAGCCAAAACTCGCGCCAAAGCCAGCCCATGCGTAACTCACGATGCTAAGGATGCTAGCGTTTCTATCCGTTGAAATGAAAAAAGCGATGCAAGCCACCCCTAAAACCGAAAGTCTAGAAATAACCATCACTAGTTTTTGGGGGGCGTTTTTGTTGAAAATCGTCGCATAGAAATCTTCAGCAATGGTAGAAGAGCTTACAAGCAGTTGCGAACTGGCCGTGCTCATCACCGCCGCTAAAATCGCGCTCAATAAAATGCCTGTGATCCAAGGGTTAAAGAGCAATTGACTCATCACAATGAAAATCTTTTCAGGGTCTTCTAAGCTCAAATCAAATTTATGCACATACGCAACGCCTAAAAGCCCCATAACGCACGCCCCAATCAAAGAAATAACCATCCAAGAAATCCCAATAGTGGTCGCTTTAGGCACATCTCTAATGGAGCGGATAGACATGAAGCGCACTAAAATATGGGGTTGCCCAAAATAGCCTAACCCCCAAGCGAGACTTGAAATAATGGCGACTACGCTAGAGCCTTGCAAGAAAGAAAGGTTTTCAGGCTTGATTTCTCTAATGATTTTAATCCCCTCTCCAATCCCTCCAAGATGGATTATCATAACGATCGGCACCACGATTAAAGCGCTCATCATCAAAAGCCCTTGAATCAAATCCGTCCAGCACACCGCCTTATACCCTCCTAAAAAGGTGTAAGAAACAATGATCAGCGTGCCAATGCTTAAAGCGTAGTTGTATTGGATGCCAAAGGTCGCTTCAAAGAGTTTAGCCCCACTCACTAGCCCTGAAGAAATGTAAAAAATAAAAAAGATTAAAATCACAAAAGCTGAAATCAAGCGCAAGATGTGTTTGTCATCGCTAAAGCGCGTTTCAAAATAATCTGAAATGGTGATGGAATTAGCGATCACGCTCGTATAAATGCGCAAGCGTTTGGCCACAAAAACCCAGTTAATCAATGCACCCAAACTTAAGCCTATGGCGATGTGCGAGTTGATTAAGCCTCCCACATATAAAGCTCCCGGTAATCCCATTAAAAGCCACCCGCTCATATCACTCGCCCCAGCACTCAAAGCGCTAATCACAGGGCCCATAGAACGATCGCCTAAGAAATAATCTTCAGTCGTTTCATTTTGCTTGTAAAAATAAAAACCAATATAGAGCATTAACAGCGAATAAACGATAAACATCGTAACAATAGGGGTGCTTAAAACAACATGTCCCATTTTGATCTCCTTATTTAATACAATATTTATTTTTTAGCACAGCATGATTTGTGGCAAGTGGGTTGTCTTAAAACCCTTGAGCCTAAATTCCCGTAACGATGATAAGAAATACTAACCGATCGCTCCAAGTGGTAATACAGCAATTCAAAACGCCCATTCAAGCAGGGTTTAGTCGTGGCTAAAACCATCCCTAAAGCGCTCGCTTGCTTGTGCAATAAATCCAAATCGCTTTTTAAATAACGGACACGATTGAAAGCGTTCAATTTTTCGCTAAATTTTTGCAAGCTTTCATAAACGATAGGGGCGTTTGCTCGGAGCGTTTTTAAGCATTCTAAAAAAAAGGTTAAATCCTTGTTCGTTCGTTCGTTTTCTATGCTGAGCGTTAAAGGGATTTGAGAAACTAAACACGCTAAAGCCACGCCCAACATGTCGCTTAAGGTGTCCTTTTCGGTGATGCGATAGCCCACGCTTTTAACTTTAGTGTAGGAAAAGAGGTTGTCTTCGCCTCTGATTTTGACATAGTCTTTAGTCTGGCTGAATTCATGCTTGTAATGATAAGCGTAGCTCTTTGCCATAAAAATCGCGCGCTTCAGCTCATGCGTGTGTTCGTCATAGCCTTTTTGAGTCAAGCCCTCTAAGGCTTCGCTTAAGGGGTTTTTTAAGGCGTTTTCATCTTCTTCTTCTTGATGGATATTCACAAATTGCGTGATATAGTTAAAAATGCCTACTTTCCTCCCAAACCCCACAGCGGATTTTTTAATCCCCCCAAAAGGTTGGCGCAAAACGATCGCTCCTGTGGTGGGTTTGTTGATATAGATATTACCGGCTTCAATGCGATTCAAATAATATTCCCACTCCCTTTCATCTAAAGACTCTAACGCGCTAGTCAGCCCGTAACCGGTAGAATTGACTATCTCTATCGCTTCGTCTAAATCTTGCGCTTCCATCACGGATAAAATGGGCGTAAAAAGCTCAGTTTGGTGCGTGAAATCGCCTTTTTTAGTGCCGTATTTGATGCTTGGTTTCATCAAATAGGGGTTATCATCAACAAAGCTTGCCGGGATTTCGTAATTTTCATAGCTTTTCAATTCATCTATGGCTTTGATGACCTTTTCATTAGGCTTGTCCGCTAGAGCGCCGATTTTGTTTTTGAAATCAAAAGGATCGCCCACGCTAAGGCTTAGAGTCGCGTCTATCAAAGTTTTTTTGAAATTCTCATCTTCATAGACTTCTTTTTCCAACACTAAAAGCGAAGTGGCAGAACATTTTTGCCCCGAATTGCTAAAAGCTGAATGGATAACATTCTTAATCGCCTGATCCCTGTCTGCCATTTTGCTCACAATGGTGGCGTTTTTACCGCCTGTTTCAGCGCTCAAGGCTAAAGTGGGGTTAGCTTTTAACATTTTATAAGCGGTGTCTTCGCCCCCTGTTAAAACGGCAAATTGGATGCTTTCATCTTTTAAAAGGTGTTCGCTAATATCGCTCCCTTTAGAGGGCAAGTAAATGAGCGCATCTCTAGGCACGCCCGCATCCCAAAAACACTCACAAAGCTTATAACCCGTTACGCTAGACAAACTTGAGGGCTTGTAAATCACCCGATTGCCAGCGGCTAGAGGGGCAGCGATAGTGCCTACAGAAATGCCCACAGGGAAATTCCATGGGGCGATGACCACGCCCACGCCTTTGGGGGCGAATTGCGTTTTTGTGTTTTGCTCTTGTAACACCCTTAAGCTGTAAGGGTAAAACTCTAAAAAATCAATGGCTTCGCTCACTTCAGCGTCCGTTTCAGCGAAAGTCTTACCCACTTCTAAAGCCGAAATCCCTACTAAATCGCCTCTCCTTTCTCTAAAAATCTGGGCGGTTTGACTCATTAGGGCATGGATTTCTGTGAAGCTTTTCTGACTGAAATGACTCTTATCGCTTTTAGCCACTTCTAGGGCTTTTAAAATCGCTTCTTTATCCGCTAAATGCACGCTGGCGATTTTTTTATGATGGATTTTATCAAAGACTTCTAAAGGGGTTAGATTAGGATCTTCAAATCTCCCATCCATTTCTGGGTAAAGCTCTAAAATAGGGGTGTTATGCATTTTCTCGCGCACTTTTTTAGCCCATTCTCGGTTGGCTTTTAAGATAAAATCGGTATCGCTTTCGTTTTTAAAGGAGTGGTTTGGGTAGGTGGTATGCCCGCTTTGTTTGGCGTTTCTATTTTGGATCCTGTGGGTGGCGTTGTCTAAAGTGGCGATTCCTTTAAGGCTGTTTAAAAAGCGTTGTTCTTGGTCTTTCCATTCGCTCGTGCCTACTTTGAGGTTGAAGAAAGCTTTCATGAAATTATCGCTTGAGGTGTTTTCATCTAGCCTCCTCACCAAGTAAGCGATCGCATTATTGAAATGCGCTTCATCGCACACCGGCGCATAAAGAATGAGTTTGTGCATCTCTTTTAGTTCCTGGCTCGCTTGCAAGCTCATGCCCTCTAGCATTTCAAAGCTGAAATGCTCCAACACAACAGGGTCATTAAGGGCATGGATGCGCGTATAAACGTAAGCGATTTCAAAAATATTGTGGCTCGCTGCACCAATATGAATGTATTTATAATTATCGCCCTCTAAAACAAAATCCAGCATTTTATTGTAATTAGAATCGGTGTCTTGTTTGTTGGAAAATGTGGGTAACGCCCAGTCTTTCACGGAAGCGATAGTCTCTTCGCTCTCCATGTTCGCCCCCTTAACAAAGCGGATTTTAATGGGCTTTAACCCTTTTAAAACCCTTTCTTTAGAAAAAGCGTGCAGTTTTTTCAAATATTCATAAGAATCAGGGATATAAGCTTGCAACACAATACCGGCGTTCAAATCAAATTTAGCGATGGATTCCATAAAAGACTCCACCGTGAGCTCTAAATCCCTAAATTCCTCCATATCCAAGTTGATGAATTTAGGCATGCCTTGCTTTTTTTCTTCTTCTAAAGCTAAAGCGTAAAGAGCGTCTAAGCGTTTGACAATCTCTTTTTTAGAGTATTCAAAATCAAGGATATTGATTTGAGAAAAAATCGTCGTGATTTTAATGGAAATGTATTGGATGTAGTTGGATTTTAGGGCTTTGGAGTATTTTTCAAAACGCGCATTAGCTTCTTCTTCGCCTAAAACCTCTTCGCCAATAAAATTCACGTTCAAAATGATTTTTTCGTTTTTTCTTTTTAAAATCCGCTCTTTCAATTGGCTTTCTTCTTGATCCAAGACCATCGCTTTCGTGTCGCTTCTGATTTTATTGACAAAGAAAGGCACGCTCATATCAGGGAGCATTTTCCCAAAGCTTAAAAACCCCATTAAAAGCAATTTTTCAAACGGAGAAAAAATCTCACGGCTTTTGTATTTGTCTAAAACATGCTCAATCATTTCAAAGCGGGCTTTATTATCCAAGCATCTAAAACTCCGATCCATAAGCTCTATGAGCATGACTTTGTTTTCAGGGTTGTTTAAAAGCTTTTGCATTTTAGAGTGGAACGCTTTTTCCTGCTCGCTCAAATGGTTACTGATACTATCTTGCAGTTTTTTAGCTAATTCTAGTGAATCGTCAATGATTTTTTGCATGAGCTTACCTTTTATTTAAGAATTTGGCTTGATTGTAGCATGTTTTAAGCGGGTTTTTTAAGCGGTCATTTTTAATAATGCTTTTTAATTTGTGATTATTTTCATACTAAATGAATTTAATTATTAAAATTGATTTTTTTTAAAAGTGGTAATTATTTACCGCTTAAGACAAAAATCAGGGGAATTTTTTATCGTTTAAAAAGTTCATTTACTTTTCGTTTAAAAATTAATTTTATCATTCTCGCCGTGTAATTTAAAAGCTTCAAACCAATGAAACGATTTTGAATTAAACGGATTGACAAAAATTTTACAAAACAAAGGATATAAAATGAAAACAATTAAAAATGGTATTATGATCGGCACACTCGGTGCATTGTTATTGAGCGGTTGCTCTAGCTTTGATGCTCAGCGTTTCGCTTGTCTCCCTAAAGACCATTCTTCAAAAGACGCTTCCACCAAAAAAGAAGCACAATACATGCCTAAGGGCTTTTTTGACCCTTATTCTTCTAACTTAAACCATTGGGATTCTACATTCTAGGGGTTTTTAGAGGGGGCGAAAAAAGGGGGGGAAAATAAAGCTCATTTTAAGTTTTCTCAAATTACAATAACAACCTTTTTAACACTGATATAATATAAAAAAGGAGATATTCTTATGAGTGGCACTCATATTGTAGAAAATACGAATAATGAGAAAATAGAAAAACCAAATATTTCAAATCCCACTGCTTCCACCCCCCCCCCCCCAATAATGAAGAGCTTTTAAAACTTGTTGGAGATCTTGCAGATCGCCTTAAAAAATTAGAAGATCTTAAATTAGAAGACTTTGAACCCCTTAGAAAACCCTCTCATTTTATAGGCAATTTGTTTGGAAAATCCTCTAACGATTCCCAAGAAAACCCAAAAGACGCTCAAAAATCCACCAATTTCCAAGAGAAACACACCAAGCCGACTGAAACCACCGAGCTAGTTGATAAAAATCAAAAGCTAACCGCAGAAAAAGACAATCTAAACAATCAGCTTAATGCATCACAAAAGCAAGTGAAAGCGTTACAAGACTCTCAGCAAGTTTTAGAAAATGTAAAAGCCGATCTGACTAACGAAAACACCAAGTTAAAAAATGAAAAAACAGAGCTGACTAGCAAAAACGCCGAGCTGACTGAAAAAAATCAGAGGCTAACCACAGAAAAAGATAATCTAACTAAAGAAAAAACAGATCTGACTAACAAAAACGCCGAATTACAAAAGCAAGTGAAAGAGTTAGAACAATCTCAGCAAGCTTTAAAAAATGAAAAAGCCGAGTTATCAAAAGATAAAGATAATCTAACTAAAGCAAACGCCGAACTGAAAACAGAAAAAGACAATCTAACTAAAGATAAAACAGAACTGACTGAAAAAAATAAAGCACTAACCACAGAAAAAACAGAATTAAATAACAAGATTACTGGGTTAGTCACAGAAAAAGAAAGGTTAGTCGCAGACAAAGAAAGGCTAACTAAAGAAAGAGATGATCTAACTAAAGACAAAGAAAACCTAACCGCAACGCTATCAACAGCAAAAACCCAAGCCGAACAAACGAGCCAAAAACTAAACGAACTAGAGCAAAGACACGCTCCATACCAAAAATTAGAAAAACTCTATGAAGTCTTTTTGGAAGTCAAAGATCGCTTGAATTTTAATTTTGTAGCAACAACTCACAGCGCAATGGATTTGATCGCATCTGTTCTTAGCGATAGCAAATACTATTTAGAAAGCCTTTATAACAAAGCGCACCAAGAATTAAGCGATAAGAGGAGCGATAAAGGCGAGAAATTAGCTGAATTGTTTGATTTGCTTTTTGAATACATTAAGGATAGTAAATTTGAACGCTTGAAAGAGCCAAGCGCTTATGACCATACATGCAAAACGCTATACCCAGAGCAAAACTCTTCTGGAAAGATGCAAAGAGTGGTCTTAAGAGGCTATAAACACAATGATAAAGTGTATCACACTATCGTGGATATGGGATCATAAAATGGGAACGCTCATTGAAAAATGGTTTGGCTTCTCTCAAATAAGAGAAGAATTAGAAGCTCGCATCAGTGAGTTAGAAAATGAAAAAGCTGAATTGTTAAGAGAAAAAGACATTCTGGCTAAAGAAAACACGCGCTTATTAGCAGCAAGAGATCGGCTGACTGAAGAAAAAAGAGGATTGACAACAGAAAAAGAAAGGCTAAAAAGAGAAAACACCGAGCTAGCTCATAAAAACGCCGCATTGACTGAAAAAACCGCCGATTTGAAAACCGAAAACGACAAGCTCAACCACCAAGTTATCGCGCTCGCTAAAGAGCAGGGCAGCCTCAAACAAGAGCGAGCGAAATTGCAAGATGAGCATGGGTTTTTAGAAAAATCATGCACCAATTTAGAAAAAGAAAACCAACGCCTAACCGACAAGCTCAAACAATTAGAAAGCGCTCAAAAAAATTTAGAAAACACTAACAACCAATTACGGTAGTCTTTAGAGAACTCTAACAATCAATTAGCGCAAGCTGAAGAAAAAATAGCCACAGAAAAAAGCGAGCTGGAGCGAGAAATCGCGCGCTTGAAGAGTTTAGAGGGTATGGAAGCCAAAAGCGAGTTGGACTTACACAACAGGCGTTTAGTGAGTGCAAACCAGGATTTAAAACGCCAAAACCGAAAATTAGAAGAAGAGAACATGGTTCTCAAAGAGAGGGTTGATGGCTTGAACGAGCAACTCTCAAAACCACAAAAACCACAATAAAGGAAATATCATGGTAAAAGAAAAAAGTTTAGAACTGCCTCTTGGCCACCCCTTAGTAGAGAAATTGTGCGATCGGTCTTTAAAGGATGGAGTCAAATTCAATGAAAAAATTGAGCTGAATTTCAAAAAAGAAGTGCTAGAAGAAGACAAAATCAAATTCAAGCAAGCGCTGCGGGTGCTTCATGCGATCGTCAATAATAGCGCTTCTTTAAGGTATCTTTCTGATGACAATCAAAAATTCTTAGAGAGTTTAGCGCAAGCTGAAAAGATCACTAATGAGCAAATAGAAAAAACCTTAGAGATCGTTTCTATTAGCGATGTGGATGTGGATTTTGAAGCATTTAAAGATTTGATGCTCAATGTGGATAACACAGCGGTAGGCCTTAAGAGCTATAGCCAAAGCCAATTGCTTGATTTGGACGGAGGGCATTGGGATTTAGAGACGCCTAGCGTGCCTAAAGAAAGGGTAACCTTTAGGTTTGATAATTTACCTAAAGACAAAGACAATAAAGAAATGAACTTCTATGCACGCTCAAGTTTGAAGGATTTAAACAAGGGCGTTGTCGCTATTGATTTTGGGACTAAAAGCACGACCGCAAGCTATATGGATAAGACGGGAACATACCGCTTGCTCTCTATTGGCGGGCTAGTAGATGACGCAAGCCCAACCAAGTTTGAAAACCCTACGATCATGGAGTTTAGACACAGAAAAAAATTTATTACAGAATACGACGCGCTGGATCACCGCCCTTTCACAGAAAAGGATGATATAGAAGTGGCACATGAAGCCCAAAAGAACGCTAAAGGCGTTAAAGGGAATGATTTGTATCGGTTTTTTTCTCAATTGAAGCAATGGGCTGGAGCGGATGAAAAACAGAATTTTAGGGATTTAGAAAAGGATTTTTCTTTAGAAAGCTTCACTAACTGCACGGATTTTAACCCCATAGAAATCTATGCTTACTATATTGGCCGCTGCATCAATAACATGGAAAATGGCGTGTTTTTGAAATACTTTTTATCCTACCCCATCAAGTATGAAAAGCATCAGGCTGAAAAAATCAGAGAGAGTTTTGAAAGAGGCTTGAAAAAATCCTTACCCCGGCATGTTTTTGACGATGAAAAAACGGCTAAAATGTTCAAAGTGGAATTGAGAGCGAGCGAGCCTTGCGCGTATGCTATTAGCGCTTTAAAAAGCTACGGGTTTTTTAAATCAGAGAAGTTAGACAAGCCGGTTTATTACGGGGTGTTTGATTTTGGGGGCGGGACGACGGATTTTGACTTTGGCAAATGGGAAAAAAGTGCTAGCCTCAAATTCGCCTACAAAATGACGCATTTTAGCAGTGGAGGGGATAAATATTTAGGCGGTGAAAATTTATTGGAATTGTTGGCTTTTGAAGCGTATGCCAAAAATTTCCAAGAGCTGAAAGCAAAAGACGTTGTCATCGCCAAACCCAGCTATGACAGGATTGATACGCAACGCTTTGGATCGTTTATGCAAAACTCCAGGGAAGCGCACTTGAATTTGCAAACGATCGCTTCTAAATTACGCCCTTTTTTAGAAAATTTAGACGCTGATATTATAGAAGCGATAGAAGAAAATGAAGAGTTTAACATAGAGGGTTTTGAAAAGGATTTTAAAGCCATGCTGTTGGATAGGAATGGGGTAGAAGCAGAATGCGATCTTAAAGTTGATTGCAAAGAGCTTTTAAACCTCTTAAAAGACAAGATCAATGAAGGCGTTGCCAACTTCTTTGCCGGATTTTCTAAAGTGATGGCTGAAAACATTGATGATCAGTGTCGGGCGTTTCATATTTTCTTAGGCGGGAATGCGAGCAAATCGGTGCTGGTCAAACAAGCGTTTGAAAACGCCAAAGAAAAGCAGCTCAAAGATTACAAGCAAAAGACTTCTAAAGATGATTTCACATTCATTCTTTATGAGCCGCTAGGCACAGAAAAATCAGACAAACAGATTTTAGAGCTTACAGGAGAAGACATTTCTAACACGCCCGCTTATTTGAAGCCCACTTGCAAAACCGGGGTGGCTTTTGGGCTTTTAGAAAGCAGGGACAAGGCTAAAGGGATTGAAATGCCCTCTATAGATTCCAACCCTGTGTTTAAATACGATTTAGGCATTGAGATAGAGGGGAAATTCCACGCTAAAATCCATAGGGATTCTTTAAAGCCTAATGAATACCAGATTTTCCAAACTAAAGAGGAATGGGGAGGCTTTGATGAGTTAGAGATACGCTACAGCGACAAATCCCTAGCCAATACCAACACTCTAAACATTCAAGACACGCAAATGATTTTCATAGCGCTAGAAGAGGTTGAAGAAGTGGACGTGAAGGTGTGTTGCGTGGATTCCCAAAGCATTAAAGTGGGGCTGTTTAAAGACGACCAATTAATCTATGAAAGCGAGGCAGAAAAATTATGATGACTAAGAACGCTTACGCGTTTGTCGTGATTGAAAAAAGCATTATGGTGTTTAAATGCGCCAAAGACAAGGGGCTAATCCCTATCACGGAAGGCTTTGCGCCGTTAAAAGAGGGCTTTTTGAAAAGTTTTAAAGAGCGTTGCAATGTGGAATTTTTAGAAAATTTAGACCTTTTGTTTTTGTATGATTACCAGTTTTCAAGCGAGGTTTTTTCCTTGTGTAAGGATTTGAAAAATTCCATTTGGGACAGGAAGCTTGTGGTAGCGTTAGTGGAAGCTTTGGAGGGTTTTAAGGGCTTGAATTTGTCTCTTAAAATAGAAGACAAGCGTTCTAACAGCTTGGGTAATGGCGTTCAAAAATTGCTCACCAACGCTGATTTAGGGAGCAATCACAAAGCAATCGTGATAGACAGCATGAAAACATACCACCAAAGCCAGCAAGAAAAATACAAAAGAGAAAGAGGCGAAACGCTAGAGATTCGCCCCACAACACCCCCTAGCTATGGGGGTGGGAGCATTAGAATCAGCGGCGATAAAAAGCCTGATTCTAATGAATAAAATTTTTAAAAGAAAGGACAACCGATGAGCAAAGTGCAAATGGATACCGAAGAGGTCAGAGAATTTGTAGGGCATTTAGAACGCTTTAAAGAGCTACTAAGAGAGAAAGTGAACAGCTTGAGCAACCATTTCCATAATTTAGAATCATGGCAAGACCCTAGAAGAGACAAATTTAGCGAGGTGCTAGACAACTTGAGAAGCACTTTCAACGAGTTTGATGACGCCGCGCAAGAGCAAATCGCATGGCTTAAAGAGAGGATTAGGGTTTTAGAGCAAGATTATTAAGGGGTGGTTTATGGCTGAATGGAAAACGGACACAGAAGAAGTCAAAAAGGTTGTTGATAAATGCAGGGAATTTAAAAGATCCTTGCAAGAAGAAAAATGCAGTCCATTTATCAAAGACCTTGATAGTTACGCACTAAAAATCCTAGTAGAACGCAACAAAATTGAAATGCGATTGCAAAAAAAGCCATAGAAGAATTAAACAAAGCCAAAAAGGAGCGAAAGGGCTTTTGGGGATCTGTTTTAGATTTTTGTGGAGGTGTTTGTGATGCAGTCTCGACTATTTTCCCTCCTGTTAAATTAGGCGCTGAACTTTGTGAAAAGGGCTTAAACCTTATGGAAGACAATATAGAAAAATGGGAACACAATGTAAGGTTATTAGAACGAATGCTTGAAATCTACTCCACTCAAGCCAAAGCGAGCGTGGATCTTGTGGAGGGGGCTTGGGAGGGCGTTAAAAAGAGGTTGCACTTTTATACCGATAAGCACCAGGAATTTATCAGGCGTTTGAAACAAGCGAGCGATGCGATAGATAACGAATACAACTTTCCAACCCCAGGCGTTTTAATGGAATACGATTTTGAACGGCCTACTATCTCTTATACCCCTAAAAAAAGCGTTTTTAATGAACGATTGAAAGATTTGAGGGAAGATTTTAGCGCTTCTTTATACGCTGATTTGAAAAACAGATTTAACGCTTCTTCTAAAACAGATCGCACTAAAGCCTCTAAAGAGCGAGAGTTGGAAAATTTAGAGAATTGGATGGGCGCATCTTCTTATGATGAAAACCCTAACGATGAACTGGATTGCATGGCAAGCTCTAAAGAGCGGGAATTTGAAAAGAGTTTAGAGGATTTGATGCCAAGCGTTTTAAGCGTGCCTTCTTATAACGAAAGCTTGACTCTGGCCAAAAAGAATCGCGTTAAAAATTGTAAGAAAGCTTTACAGGATTTTGCAGAAAAAATCAAAGAATCCCCCAACGATTCAAACGCTATCAATGAAGCCTTTGATAGCTTGGAAACAGAGTTAGAACGTGCTACAGAAAATTTGAGTCAAAAAATCGATCCCGTTTTAGAACGCAATGAATATTATGCGCAAAAAGCGTTGGAGTATAGAGAGTTTTTAGAAGGCCGTAAAGAGGGCTTTATTGTAGATGAAAAAAACCCCTATCCGGAAGAAGTCAGCTTTAATGAGTGGCGTTTGGCGGAATTTGATAGCGTTTTTAGCGCCATTGTGCCTTTAGAAGATTTAAATAAAACCGCATGCGCTCATCATGCCCTAAAGGCTTTACAAGCCGCGCTTAAAGACAACGATTTGGACTTTGATGCGGCAGAGTTGGAACAGATCGCAAAAGGATTCATCCCTAGGGGGTATTTGTGGCATTTTGACGCGAATGTTTTAGGGAATGTGGCGTTGGTGGGAGAAGAGTTATCATTAGGCGTGAAACACACGAAAGGATACTTACTATGGAAACAATTCTTGCAAACACAGAATTGAATTGGGAATTTGTAGAGCCGCTCAATGAAAATGCGTTGAGCGATCTAGAAGAGCGGTTGAAAATAGGCTTTAGCGATGAATTTAAGGACTTTATCAACCGATCAAACTATGGTTTTAGCCAATGGCGTTATTTCATGGTGGGCAATGAATCCTACACGTTCAAGCATGTTTTGAACTTCAATTTAGAGAGCTTGTTCATTGATTTCATGCAAAGCTTGAAAGAATGGTTAGAGCCTGAAGAAATCGTCTTCGCTAATGACGGGTATGGGGGGTATTATCTTTGGAATACGACTACTGATGTGGTGCTGTTTTTAGACACTGATGATGGTTCAAAACATGCGCTATTAAATCTTAATATGTTTTTAAAAAAACTGGAATCAAGGGGTTAAAATGTTTTCTCATAAAGTTTTTTTGGAGGGTTGCACCAATGAGTTAAGAAGGATTTGCGACTATTTCGTAGAAAACGCCATGCAAGATGATTTAGGGCAGAAACTTAAAAGTGAGGCGCTAGAGGAGATGCTAAAAATTGTGCATGACTTAGAAAATTTAGAGCAAGACACTCAATACGAAATGAGAAAAATCGACGAGCAAATTGAAGAAGCCAAGTCTTTGGAGGGGCAAATTGATATGAATTTCCATTCACCAAGCGAGATCGATAGACTTATGCGTGAAGCCAAAGAGTATGAAAGAGAAGCTAAGAGACGCTATGATGAATATCTTAAGGATAAAGATGATTGATGCGGGTAATTTATTAAAAGAATTGGACGATGCCTTAGATAAAGTTGTTGCTAAAAAAGAGCCAGAGAGTTTTCTCAAGCCGATCGCCTCACAAATAGAGGACTATCAAAAGAGTGTCAGGCAAATTCAAGCGCAATTCACAGACGCGCCACAATTCAATGAAACGACCACTTACCCTAAATTTTTAAGCTGTGGTTTGTTGCATGTTAGGGGCAAAAATGGCGCTAATATGGAATTTTTATTGCCTAAAGTTTATCCTTTCCCCCCTAAAAGCTTGTATATAGAGCATGAAAAAGACGGGCAGTTTTTAAGAGAAATGCTCATGCGCTTGCTATCCAGCACGCCTTTAGTGCAACTGGAAGTGATCTTGGTTGATGCGTTGAGCCTAGGGGGTATTTTCAATCTGGCAAGAAGGCTTTTAGATAAAAACAATGACTTTATTTACCAGCAAAGGATTCTAACCGAAAGCAAGGAAATAGAAGAAGCCCTAAAGCATTTGTATGAATATTTAAAGGTTAATTTGCAAGAAAAATTAGCCGGCTTTAGAGATTTTGCGCATTATAATGAAAACGAGAAAGACCCCTTGCTTTTAAAAGCGCTTTTTTTAAGTGGGGTAGATGCTTTAAGTCAAAACGCGCTTTATTATTTGGAAAAGATCATGCGTTTTGGCTCTAAAAATGGGGTTTTGAGCTTTGTCAATTTGGAGAGCGAAAAAAACAATAAATCCGCAGAAGATTTGAAACGCTATGCGGAGTTTTTTAAAGACAGGACAAGCTTTGAACGCTTAAAATACCTTAATGTGGAAGTGATCAACGATCATGGTATCCAATCCCAGCACATGAAAGACTTCGCTGATAAAATCAAAGCGTATTACAAGCAAAAAAAGAAGTTAAAAGGGAATTGAAAGAATTACAAAAAGACGAAAAATTTTGGACTAAAAGCTCTCAGCATGAGGTGGTTGTGCCGGTAGGGTGGGATATTAACCATAAGGAAGTGTGTTTTGAAATCGGTGAAGCGCAAAACCACACGCTCATTTGCGGGCACAGCGGGAGCGGGAAATCCAATTTCTTGCATGTGTTGATCCAAAACCTGGCTTTCTACTATGCACCCGATGAAGTCCAACTCTTTTTGTTAGACTATAAAGAGGGGGTGGAATTTAACGCATACACAGATCCGATTTTAGAGCATGCGAGGTTGGTGAGCGTGGCGAGTTCAGTCTCTTATGGCATCACTTTCTTGAAATGGCTTTGTGATGAAATGCAAAAAAGAGCCGAGCTGTTCAAGCAATTCAATGTGAAAGATTTGAGCGATTACCGAAAGCATGGCGAAATACCAAGACTGATCGTGGTGATTGATGAATTTCAGGTGCTTTTTAGCGATAACTCCGCTAAAGGGAAAGAGAGCGTGGAGCAGTCTTTAAACACTTTGCTTAAAAAGGGCCGTAGCTATGGGGTGCATTTAATTTTAGCCACTCAAACCATGCACGACACTGACATCAATAGAAGCATTATGGCTCAAATCGCCAACCGCATCGCTTTGCCTATGGATGCAGAAGACAGCAATAGCATTTTGAATAATGACGATGCGACTTGCGAGCTTGTCAGGCCAGAAGGCATTTTCAACAACAACGGAGGGCATCAAAAATACCACACCAAGATGAGTATCCCTAAAGCCCCTGATGATTTCAAACCTTTTATCAAAAAAATCCATAGAGATTTTAACCAAAGAAATCTCACGCCTATAGAGCATAAAATCTATAATGGCGAGAAGCCTTTAGAAATGCCCAACACCCTTAAGGCTAATGAAATGCGTTTGCATCTGGGCAAAGAAGCGGATTATGAGCAAAAGGACTTGATGGTTGGGTTTGAAAGCAACGAATCGCATTTGTTGGTGGTGAGCCAAGATCTAAGCGCTCGCATCGCCTTAATGAAGCTTTTCGCTCAAAATTTCAAGACTGCCAACAAAGAGTTGCTCTTCTACAACGCCGAAAAACGCCTTGTGAGAGAACTTGATGAATTGAAAAAACACTACATCACACCCATGCAAGGCCCTCTAGGGAGCGTTTTAGACACCGCTATGAATCCTAATAGCGTGCTTGTGGTAGACAATTTAAACGAAGCCAAAGAGTTGCACGATAAAATAGGGGTGGAAAAATTAAGATCGTTTTTAGAAAAAGCCACAGACAACGAGCAGTATTGCATCATCTTTGCGCATGATTTCAAACAAATTCAAGCTAATTACAATCTTAGCAAGTTAAAAGAATTGTTAAACCACCACTTCAAGCAATGCCTGGCCTTTAAGTGCAATGGGGAAAACTTGAACGCTATCAAAAGCGATTTGCCTCCACTAAGCGTTCTCAACGCGCTATTGATAGAGCTTTCCAAAGACAGCCGCACTGAATTCAGGCCTTTCAGCTTATAGGATCAAAAAGGGGGAGCTAAAAAAGGGGGGTTAAAAAGACTAAAGGGTTTTTTAATCTTTTTAAAGCGTTTTCAAACCTTTTGTGTGGTGGTTTGCGTAACCAAGCGAGCGATTTTTTCTCTTAAATGCAACAAGGGTTCTGAGCCTTTCGCTAAAGCTTTTAGGCATAAATGAGAACTAGCGATTTCACTCACGGCTCCATCCACTCCTTCGCTTTCTTCAATCAATTCTCGTGCACCAGACAGCTCTATGGGGCAATCAATAAGCACCAGATTCAAATAATGCGTGTAGCCATCAAACATGCACATGTTTGTCATGTCGGTGGTTTTGGGGTCTAAAATCGTGTTATCATAATAGATCGGTTGGTTATCTTTTAAAATAGAGATTTTAGTGTGCAAGCGGTTGAATTGGAACAATTCGTTTCGCGCCACTCGCCCGGCGACAATGATTTCACTATAGAGCAATTGAGAGCCAGAGCGCAAAGAAATCGTGGTGTTGCCCTTAAAATGCGCGTTTTCAAAGGGGATTAACGGGAAAGGCGCAAAATCTAAAAAAGCGTTTTCCCCCACAACAATATGCATATCTCTACTGGCAAACCCATCTTCAGTGTTATGGATTTTTTCAAAGGATTGCGAAGTGATCCTTAGCTTGCAGTTTGGACCGATGTTTAATTGCATATCTTGCGCATCGCCTCTCATCATGCCAGGGCTTACCGCTAAAAGCATGATTTCAGCTAAATCGTCTTTAGGGTAAAAGGGCGCCATGAGCTTAAAGGGGGGCGTGAAAAAATTGTCTTCAATCACGCACCGCCCGTCAGCCCCTATTTTGGTTTTTAACCTGAGCTTGGATTCTTGAGCGTAAGTGTTCATCAATCTTCCAATAAAGCGTTGCGCTTGATCCAAGCGATCACATCGTCTAAACCTTCTTTAGCGCGGATATTCGTAAAAATAAAGGGCTTTTCGCCGCGCATTTTTTTAGAATCCCTTTCCATGACTTTCAAGTCCGCTCCCACATAGGGGGCTAAATCAATCTTATTGATGACAAGCAAGTCTGAGCGCGTGATTCCT
Organism: Helicobacter pylori; assembly: GCF_014497725.1. Classification (GTDB taxonomy): domain Bacteria; phylum Campylobacterota; class Campylobacteria; order Campylobacterales; family Helicobacteraceae; genus Helicobacter; species Helicobacter pylori_DE. Next base: position 248,061 of record NZ_JACTGF010000001.1, read on the forward strand.
GGGCCGCCTTTCCTAGGGATTTTATCGCCCTCAGCCACATCAATCACAAAAATCGTAAAATCTGCTAGCTCTGGGTTGAAAGTCGCTGAAAGGTTGTCGCCTCCGCTTTCAATCAAAAGCAGTTCCAAATTAGGGAAACGGCCATGCATTTCTTCTACCGCTTCTAAATTCATAGAAGCGTCTTCTCTAATGGCGGTGTGCGGACAGCCCCCTGTTTCTACGCCAATGATCCTCTCTCGTGGCATCACCGAATTTTTACACATAAACTCTGCGTCTTCTTTAGTGTAAATATCGTTAGTGATGACCGCCATGTCGTAATCCTTTGACATGTGGCGCGTTAAAGCTTCAATCAAGGCGGTTTTACCGCTTCCTACAGGACCACAAACTCCAATTTTTACCATAAAATTCCTTTCAATTTGAGATTAAAATTCAAGACATATAAAGGCGCGAGTATAAACTCTCATGCTGCATCGCCTTAATGTCGTTTTGAACGCTTGCCGCGCACAGGTGGCTTTCGTCTAATTCTAGGGTTTTTTCTATGAGCTGGTTAAAAGGGCTTTGCAAGCTCAATAAGATTTTTTGCCCATCGTTTTGAGATAGTGGGACGCTTTTAACGCAGTTGATCACCATGTTAGAAGTTTGCGCATAAAGATAATGCCTCAAAGCCTTTTTCAATTCCATATCCAAACTCGCCGCAAAAACGCCATAGCTAGTGGCATGGGTGGGATCTTTGGTTGTTTGAGCGTAAGCGTTAAAAAATGCACCCATGTCTAATTCATTCATGGCTTGTAAGGTTTTAATGAAGCGATTGCCTAGCTTTTGATTGGCTAATCGTAATTCCATGGGGCTTGTGGATAGCATGATGATTTCTTCAATTTCTAAGATTTTTTTTAAATCCTGTTGGAGGGTGCTTTCATAGGTTAATTTCAAGCTCAGCATTTCCGTGTAAAGGAATTGGCTAAAGAGATTGGCTTTTAGATACTCTAAAGCGCTTTCTTTATTGGTAACCTTTTTTTGCTGGATGTAAGTTTCTAGCCCAAAAGAATGCGTGTAAGAGCCAATAGGGAACACCGCATCATTGACTTGCAAGATCAGAAATTCATTATCCACATGACTATTGGCGTTGTTGTCTGTCTTTGGAGTTTTTGGGGGCATACCCACGCTTTTTTCAGTGCTTTTCACGCTTTTTCCTTTATCCATTTGTTATTTTTCTATTTCATGACCACTTTAAAATCGCTCGCTAGTGAGACCTTAAAATTAGGCTCACTATGGGGCATGCTCACGGTTAAGCGTTCTTTGGAATCCAATTTTGAACTTAAAACACGATTTTGAACCCCTAGCTTTTCTAATAACGCTAGTGTGGGCTTTTCAAATGGTGTTTTAAATTCAAATTGAGACTCGCCATAGTATAAAGCCGCATGGCGGTTTCCTATTTCGTAGCATATTTTCGCTACTTCTGCCACGCTCTTAGCTTGAATGTGAATAACTTCAGAATCCAAGATATTAACGGCGATAATTTCCTTCTCTTCTTTAAATAAAATATCCCCTTGAGAGAGACCCAACTTGGGAGCGTCTTTAAGGCGTATGGCTATGTCTTTGCCTTGCCTGGTTTTAAAGCGAGCGATTTTTTTCCTCGTTTCAAACCATTCTAAATCCACATAATCCACGCTGAAATCCAAGGGGTTTAAATCCCTTAGATTGCCAACTAAACGCTCTATGATCATCTCACACCCAGTGTTGGATAAAGAGTAACCAAGCAGGGATCCAAGCGGTTAAAATACCCTCAATGATAGCAAGCCATGGAGTGAATTTCCCTAAAGGGATTTTCAAGATGTTTTCAATGAAAGCGGTAAGCCACAAAACACCCCAAGCCAACCATATGATCGCCCACCAATCGCCCTCAGTGATGCCTAACACTTTGTGGTCATCAAGCATATCGCTATAGTGGGATAAAATCGCAGCAGGAACAGTGTTGATCGCTACGAATAAGCTATACCAAGAATACGGCCTCCAATCCAAACCAAAAGTGTGGTTGATAGCCGCATACAAGTAGGTAAAACCAAACAATAACCCAGTCGCTGGCCCATAGAAATTAGTCAAATGGTGCGATACTTGAGCAATATCTTCGGCGCCTTCTACAGGGGCTGTAGGGTTGAGAGCGGAATAAGTGATGACCACCACATTACAAATAATGGAGAGCCCGCCCACAAAAAAGTTCATCACCGCAGTGCTTTTAGGATCGACTTTGGTTAACCCGCAAATCCCATTGCTGATTAAAACAATCCCAACATATAACAATACAAGTCCTAGCATTGCCTTTTCCTTCCAAACAAAAATTTTTACAACAAACGCACCTTACGAATAACTTTTGTTGCTTGAGTTAATCATAAAGAAAAATAGTAAATTGACAAAAAATAAAAACAAAAAAAGCCCCCAATTTTTTGATAAACAAAAAATCAGAGAGCTAAAAAATAAGGATTTAAGGAGCGTCGCTCCTGTAAAAATCCTAGAAAATGCTAAAGAGTTGCGCCAAGCTCACTTTATTGGCTGGTTTAGAAGTTACTTCTTTGCCATCCACGAACACATGGTAAGTTTCAGGATTGACTTCAATGTGCGCGGTAGTGTCGTTGAATTGCATGTCTTTTTTAGTGATGTTTCTGCAATTTTTAACCGGCAACACTTGTCTTTCAAGCCCTAATTCTTCTTTAATGCCTTTGTCATAAGCCGCTTGAGACACAAAAGTGATGTTTGCATCGTATTTGGCTTTACCATGATGGGCGAACATTTCTCTGTAATAAACTGGTTGTGGGGTAGGGATAGAAGCGTTCGCATCGCCCATTTGACTTAATGCAATGAACCCGCCTTTGATGATCATGTTGGGTTTTACGCCAAAGAATGCTGGACTCCACAATACCAAGTCAGCCACTTTGCCCACTTCTACAGAACCTACATACTCGCTAATCCCATGAGCGATCGCTGGGTTAATGGTGTATTTAGACAAGTAGCGTTTGATCCTGAAGTTGTCGTTATCGCCTTTTTCTTCTTTCAAGCGGCCAAATTCTTTTTTGTTTTTATCAGCTGTTTGCCAAGTCCTAGTGATAACTTCACCCACACGGCCCATCGCTTGAGAGTCAGAACTGGTGATTGAGAAAATCCCCATGTCATGCAAAGTGTCTTCAGCCGCAATGGTTTGAGGGCGGATCCTTGAATCAGCGAACTGAACATCTTCTTTAATGCTTTTATCCAAGTGGTGGCACACCATGAGCATGTCCATGTGTTCGGCTTCTGTATTCACGGTGAAAGGGATAGTGGGGTTAGTGGAAGCGGGTAGGATGTTGTGTTCACCGGCCACTTTAATAATATCAGGAGCGTGTCCGCCGCCAGCGCCTTCAGTGTGGAAAGTGTGCATAGTGCGTCCGGCAATAGCAGCCATAGTGTCTTCTACGCAACCGGCTTCATTCAAAGTGTCTGTGTGGATAGCGACTTGCACATCGTATTTGTCCGCAACGTCTAGCGCATGATTGATTGCAGATGGAGTGGTGCCCCAGTCTTCGTGGATTTTAAAGCCAATCGCACCGGCTTCAATTTGATCGGCTAAGCTCGCATCGTTAGAAGCGTTACCTTTAGCCAAGAAACCTAAGTTCATAGAATACTCTTCAGCCGCTCTGAGCATCCATTTTAAGTTTCTTCTACCTGGAGTGATAGTAGTCGCATTAGTGCCATCAGCAGGACCGGTTCCGCCACCAATCATGGTTGTTACACCGCTTGCAAAAGCTGTAGGGATTTGTTGGGGTGAAATGAAGTGGATGTGTGTGTCAATACCACCAGCCGTTACGATCAAACCTTCACCGGCTAAGGCTTCAGTAGCAGGACCTACGCTAAGATTGTTTTTAACGCCATCTTGCATGTCTTTGTTACCGCCTTTACCAATGCCAGCGATTTTGCCATCTTTAATACCAATATCCGCTTTATAAATACCGGTGTAATCCACGATTAAAGCGTTAGTGATGATTAGATCCAGTTCTTCTTTGCTGGGGTTGTTAGATTGGCTCATGCCTTCTCTTAGGGTTTTACCACCACCGAATTTAAGCTCTTCGCCATAAATGGTGTAGTCATGTTCTACTTCAGCGATCAAGTCTGTATCGCCCAATCTCACTTTATCGCCTGTAGTAGGGCCATACATAGAAACATATTCTTTTCTGCTAATCTTTTTCATTTCTTACTCCTTAATTGTTTTTACATAGTTGTCATCGCTTTTAGCACCATGAAAACCACGCTCTTTAGCTCTGTGTAAAGCAATTTTTTTGCTTTCGTTGTCTGCTTGCCTATCAACCAACGCGTTAAATCCAAAGATTCTTCTGTTACCGCCAATGTCAATCAATTCTACGGATTTTTCTTCGCCAGGTTCAAATCTTACCGCTGTCCCGCTCGCAATGTCTAAGCGTTTACCGAAAGTTTTTTCTCTGTCAAAGTCTAAGCATCTATTCACTTCAAAGAAATGGAAGTGTGAGCCGATTTGAACCGGTCTGTCGCCAACATTTTTAACTTTCACGCTAACGGCTTTTTTGCCTTCGTTGATAGTGATGTCTTCATTTTTTAAGAACAACTCACCAGGAACTAATTTACCACTAGCCTCAATAGGGGTATGCACGGTTACGAGTTTGGTCCCATCAGGAAACATCGCTTCAATACCCACTTCATGGATCATGCTTGCCACGCCATCCATCACATCATCCGGTTTTAAAAGAGTGCGCCCTTCTTGCATCAATTCAGCCGCAGTCTTTTTACCAGCTCTCGCCTCTTCCATAATATGGGCACTAATCAAAGCTACTGCTTCTACATAGTTAAGCTTAATGCCTTTTTCTTTGCGTTTTTTAGCTAATTCTCCAGCGTAGTGGAGCATCAACTTGTCTAACTCTTTTGGGGTGAGTTTCATCTCATTCTCCTATTCTTAAAGTGTTTTTCCTTGAAGACATAACAGCATCAAGGTTGGAGTGATTGTAGCCATTTTTAATTAACTAAGATTAACGAAAACGAGTATCATTGAATGTTATTTGTAACAAATTAGTGTTATCTTTTAAGGGCATTGTTTAGGCGTGTTTAACGATTTTTAAAGGATATTTGCCAAACGGCTTAAAATTTGCAAAATGAGAATTAAGATTGGAGTGGGTAATAATGGTGGCCACGACTGGACTTGAACCAGCGGCCACTACCATGTCAAGGTAGTGCTCTACCAACTGAGCTACGCGACCTTTCATTATAAGGGGTAATTATGCCTTAATTTTGTTTTGTTTTTGCTTAAAAAAGAATTGTCTTAACAATAAAACGCCCACGCCCACATCTATCATGACATCAGCGAAGTTAAAAATGGCAAAATCAAAGCCATAATGATAATACACATAATCCACCACGCCCCCATGCACAAACCGGTCTAAAACATTAGAAACCCCAGCGCCAAACACCATGCCAAACTCTATCGCATGGTTTTTAAAAAGCTCCTTTTGGCGCATTAAAAAGATAAAAAGCCCTAAAATCAAAAGGATTTGCAAGTATTTCAAACCCCCCTCTAAAAAACTGAGCAAGGAAAACGCCACGCCTTTATTGAACACCAAAACAATATCTATCATCAAACTTTCATAGCGAAACCCCTCTAAAATAGCGTGTTTAATCGCTTGATCCACGCCAAAAATAAGGAAAAAAACCCCTATAAAAACCAACAGGCTTTGTTGGGTGGTGTTTAGCACAAATGCCCTTCAAAAAATTCTTTTAATTCTTGCATTTTGGATTCTAAAAGTTTTTCGTCTTTAGCTTCTAAAAGGATTCGTAATTTGTTTTCAGTGCCGCTATAACGGATCAAATGGCGGATCTCTAGTTGGTCTAATTCTTTTAAAAGAGCGCTATAACCTTTCAGGCTTTCTAAAGGAGGCTTTTTTTGGACATTCAAATTCACTAGGTTTTGGGGGTATAATTCAAAGGGGTTTAACGCAACAGAGCTTACCTGCTTACTTTCTAACACTAACGCGCTCACTTGCAAAGCGCACACCAAGCCATCGCCTGTTTTAGCGTAATCGCTAAAAATGATATGCCCGCTTTGCTCGCCTCCAAAATTGGCTTTGTTCAATCGCATGCATTCGCTCACAAACTTATCCCCAATCGCACAATGCTTCAATTCTAAATCTTGGGATTTTAGGTATTCTTTAAGGGCTAAATTGCTCATGTTTGTAGCGACAATTGCTTGAGAAGAAAGGGCGTTTTTAGATTTTTGATAAACCCCTAACACCCCTAAAAGCTTATCCCCATGCACGATATTCCCTAAATTATCCACCACCACTAGCCTATCCGCATCGCCATCAAAAGCAAAGCCCAAATCCGCACGGTATTTTTTCACTTCCTGGCTCAACTGGTTAGGGTGTAAAGCCCCGCATTGCTCATTAATATTACACCCATTAGGCTCATCATTAATCACTAAAACATCAGCCCCAAGCTCGCTAAAAACGACCGGAGCCACCTTATAAGCCGCGCCATTAGCGGTATCTAGCACGATCCTTAAATTTTGTAAATTCAAATGTTTGGGGAAAGAGTGCTTCAAATGCACGATATAACGCCCTATCACATCATCTATCCTTTTAGCGCTACCGACGCTCTCGCCCACTTTATAGCTAGAATGCAGTAATCCTTCATCATGAAAGATTTCTTCAATCGCTTTTTCTTCTTCTTCTTTAAGCTTATAACCATAAGAATTGAAAAACTTAATACCATTATCTTCAAAAGGGTTGTGGCTCGCGCTTATCATAATGCCTGCATCACAGCGCATGTCTTCGGTTAAAAAAGCGATCGCAGGGGTAGGCATAGGCCCTATTTGAATCACATTATAGCCTATGGAAGTGAGAGCGCTCACTAAAGCGTTTTCTACCATATAGCCGCTTTTTCTGGTGTCTTTACCGATTAGAATTTTATTCGTTTGAGAATGTTTTTTAAAATACAACCCGGCAGCAATGCCTAAACGCATCACAAACATGGGGGTGAGTTTCACCCCTGCTTTACCCCTCACGCCATCAGTCCCAAAAATTTTCATCGTTATAAAATACCTTTTAAACTATTTTTAATCAATTTTTAGATAGAATTATGCCAAATTTTACATTACAAAGGGATTAAAACAAGGCTATGGCAAATCATAAGTCCGCAGAAAAGCGAATCAGACAGACCATTAAAAGAACCGAACGCAACAGGTTCTATAAAACTAAAGTTAAAAATATCATTAAGGCCGTGCGTGAAGCGGTTGCTGTCAATGATGTGGCAAAAGCTCAAGAGCGTTTGAAAATCGCTAACAAAGAATTGCATAAATTTGTCAGCAAAGGGATTTTAAAGAAAAACGCCGCTTCTAGGAAAGTCTCAAGGCTTAACGCTTCAGTGAAAAAAATCGCTCTCGTTTAGTTTTGGGGCGTTTTTAACTTCTTCAAGCTCAGTAATGGGTTTTTGTTATTGGGCTTCTTTTTAAGTTTTGCGTTTTTTGAATTGTCGCATCTTTTTATATATCTTTTTATTGATAGGTAGTCTCGCATGTCCATTCTAGCCGAAAAGCTTTCTTCCATTCTCAAACGATACGATGAACTCACAGCCTTACTCTCTAGCGCTGAAGTGATTAGCGATATTAAAAAGCTCACCGAATTGAGCAAAGAGCAAAGCTCCATTGAAGAAATCTCTATAGCGAGTAAGGAGTATTTGAGCGTTTTAGAGAATATCAAAGAAAATAAGGAGCTTTTAGAAGACAAGGAATTGAGCGAACTGGCTAAAGAAGAGTTAAAAATTTTAGAAATCCAAAAAAGCGAGCTAGAAACTGCCATTAAGCAACTCCTCATCCCCAAAGACCCTAACGACGATAAAAACATTTATTTAGAGTTAAGGGCCGGCACAGGGGGCGATGAAGCGGGCATTTTTGTAGGGGATTTGTTTAAGGCGTATTGCCGTTATGCGGATTTGAAAAAATGGAAAGTAGAAATAGTAAGCTCTAGCGAGAACAGCGTAGGGGGCTATAAAGAAATCATCGTTTTGATTAAGGGCAAGGGCGTGTATTCAAGGCTCAAATTTGAAGCAGGCACGCATCGAGTCCAAAGAGTCCCCGAGACAGAATCTCAAGGGCGAATCCACACTTCCGCTATCACAGTAGCGATCATGCCTGAAGTGGATGATGTGGAAGTTTCTATCAACCCTAGCGATTTAAAGATTGAAGTGTTTCGCGCTGGCGGGCATGGGGGGCAATGCGTCAACACCACAGACTCTGCGGTGCGCATCACGCACCTTCCCACCAATATCAGCGTGAGCATGCAAGATGAAAAATCCCAGCATAAAAACAAGGATAAAGCCCTAAAAATCTTAAAAGTGCGCCTTTATGAAAAACAAATTGAAGAGCAACAGCTCGCTAACGCCAAAGACCGAAAAGAGCAAGTGGGTAGTGGGGACAGGAGCGAAAGGATCCGCACCTATAATTACCCGCAAAACCGCTTGAGCGAGCATAGAATCAATTTAACTCTGTATAGTTTAGAAGAAATCATGCTTTCAGGGAATTTAGATGAAGTGATCAACCCTTTAATCGCTCACGCTCAAAGCCAGTTTGAATAAGACCATTACTAAAACGATAAAACAAAGCGATAAAACAGCCTTTTTTAAGATAGCCACCCATTAGACCAAAAACCCTAAAAGCTCTAAATTTTCGCCCCACACAAAAATAGCGTAAAAGCTTCCATAAAATATAGTTAAATATAATTTTAAATTCTTTATATATATAAATACATTTTTAAAAAATAAAACGATTTATTTAACCCATTCTTAACGAAAAATTCACTTTTTTGTGATATAACTCAAAAGCTTAATATTTGTAAGAGCGAATTGTATTCTGTAGAAGCGAATGTATTCAAGGACAACTCTCAAATTTTGATGATCCCCTATATTTTTGCGCCATAGCATGAATGCAATAAAAAAAGAAATCCTTAGGATTTCTCACATTAAGGAGTTTTAAATGAAAAAAGTTTTTTTAGGTATGGCATTAGCCTTTAGTGTGTCTGTGGCAGAAAAAAGCGGTGCGTTTTTAGGAGGGGGGTTTCAATATTCTAATTTAGAAAACCAAAACACCACCCGCACTTCAGGCGCTAACAATAACACCCCGATAGACACTTCAATGTTTGGCAGCAATCAAACAGCTCCAGCCCAAGAAACGCAAAGCGCTTCCAAACCGGACACTAAAGTCAATCCAAGCGCAAGCTGGATGAAAAAATAAGAAAGAAGTTATGAAAAAGTCATTCAAAAAATTAGGCTTTTTCTCTTTAGCAACCAGTAGCGTGCTTTTAGGGAGCATGAACGCTACCGATTTAGAAACCTACGCAGCATTGCAAAAACCATCGCATGTTTTTGGTAATTATGCTGAAAAGGATAAGGAAAAAGAAGAGGGCAGTAAAAAAGAAGTCCCCACCGGTTTTACAAATGGCAGTGGCAAAAGTAATAGTGGTAGCACACCAACCCCACAACAACAAGCCCAAACTCAAGCCCAAACCACCGCTTCTACTGACAACATAACCGCCACAACTGATGAAGCTTATACAACAAGCACTGACACTACTGTAGCTGATGCGGCTAAACAAGTAGAAACCGATAACACAGCCGTTCAAAACGATGAACAAACTTTAAAAACAGATGTAGCTAGAGTTCAAGCTGATGCTAGCGCTAAAGATTTTGATGAAACCACTTTTAAAGCCGATCAACAAGCAGAGCAAACCGCTGAAACAAATTTACAAAAGGCTGAAAATCAGCTCACTAACGATCAAAACGCTTTAAACACAGATTTACAAGATCAGACGAAAACACCAACCCCACCAGCTAAAAAAGATGAAACAAGTGGCAGTGGCGATAAACACACCGCTTCAAGTGGTGGCACACCAAGTTCAGGTGGCACACCAGCTCCAGAAAGCCCACCAGCTAAAAAAGATGAAACAAGTGGCACACCAAGTGCTAGTGGGAGTTCCGTGGCAAGCCAGCTAACCAAAGATACCACTATGGTTAATAATCTTAAGAGCGTGAGCGTGAGTGGCATGAACACCACTTTAAGTGGGGTAGAAACCATGTCTAAACAAACCGCAACGATCAGCGCTCTTTTGAGCGGTAATCCTAATTTAGGCAGTGTGATTCCTAACGCTCAAGGGCTAAACAGTGCGTTTAGTGCATTAGAAAGCGCTCAAAACACTCTAAAAGGCTATTTGGATTCTTCTAGCGCGACGATTGGGCAATTGACAAACGGCTCTAATGCGGTCGTGGGCGCGTTAGATAAAGCTATCAATCAAGTGGATATGGCTTTGGCCGATCTTAGTGCAGCTGATACGCAAAAAACGCAAGCCGTTACGCTTGCGACTACCGGTAGTAGCACAACTAACAGCACAACGACAGATGCTATCAATTTCTTAAACGCGCTAAAAACCAATCTAATGGCTCAAAAAGATGCCTTTATGAGCGTGCATAAAAACATTCAAACCGCTGTCGCTCAAGCCCAAGCAACCTACACGCCAAGCGTGATTAACACCAATAATTACGGGCAAATGTATGGGGTAGATGCGATGGCAGGGTATAAGTGGTTCTTTGGTAAAACCAAACGCTTTGGCTTTAGGACTTATGGATACTACAGCTATAACCATGCGAATTTAAGCTTTGTAGGCAGTAAGCTTGGAATCATGGATGGCGCGTCTCAAGTGAATAACTTCGCTTATGGCGTGGGCTTTGATGCGCTCTATAACTTCTATGAAAGCAAAGAGGGCTATAACACAGCAGGGTTGTTCTTAGGCTTTGGATTAGGAGGGGATTCGTTCATCGTGCAAGGAGAGAGCTACTTGAAATCTCAAATGCAAATTTGCAACAACACCGCCGGCTGTTCAGCGAGCATGAACACAAGCTATTTCCAAATGCCTGTGGAATTTGGCTTTAGGAGCAATTTCTCTAAACACAGCGGGATTGAAGTGGGCTTTAAATTGCCTTTATTTACCAACCAATTCTATAAAGAAAGGGGTGTAGATGGATCGGTAGATGTGTTCTATAAAAGGAACTTCTCTATCTATTTCAACTACATGATCAACTTCTAAGCCTTTCTCTTCTTTCTAGCAGAGGGTTTTCTCTCTGTTGGTTTCTTTTTTCTTTTTTTTGCGGTGTTTGTTGTGTTGGGGGGATAGGTTTTTGTTTAGAGAGAGGGTTTTTTAAAAACTAAAAAAGCGCTTAAAACAGAACCTTTTGTTTTTTAGGTTTTATTTTTTACTTTGGCTTGTTTTTTAAAAGTCATTTTGATTTCTAAAAATAGTCTATAATGCTTTCAAGAGATATTTTTTAAGGTTATAAATGAAAGCTATAAAAATACTTTTTATGATGACACTCAGTTTAAACGCTATTAGCGTGAATAGGGCGTTGGTTGACTTAAAAGATTCGCAATTAAAAGGGGAATTAACGCCAAAAATAGTGAATTTTGGGGGTTATAAAAGCAACACCACAGAGTGGGGAGCTACGGCTTTAAACTATATCAATGCGGCTAATGGCGATGCGAAAAAATTCAGCATGCTAGTGGAAAAAATGCGTTTTGGCTCTGGCATCTTGGGGAATTTAAGAGCGCATGCGCATTTAAGGCAAGCCCTAAAATTGCAAAAGAATTTGAAATATTGCCTTAAAATCATCGCTAGGGATTCTTTTTATAGTTACCGCACCGGTATTTATATCCCCTTAGGCATTTCTTTAAAAGATCAAAAAACGGCTCAAAAAATGCTCGCTGATTTGAGCGTGGTAGGGGCGTATCTTAAAAAACAACAAGAGAATGAAAAGGCTCAAAGCCCTTATTACAGGAGCAACAACTATTACAACTCTTACTATAGCCCTTATTATGGCATGTATGGAATGGGAATGTATGGAATGTATGGAATGTATGGAATGTATGGAATGTATGGAATGTATGGAATGGGCATGTATGATTTTTATGACTTTTATGATGGCATGTATGGATTCTACCCTAACATGTTTTTCATGATGCAAGTTCAAGATTACTTGATGTTGGAAAATTATATGTATGCGATCGATCAAGAAGAGATTTTAGACCATGACGCTTCTGTTAATCAACTTGATACGCCTACTGATGATGACAGAGATGATAAGGACGATAAATCCTTACAGCAAGCTAATCTCATGAGCTTTTATCGTGATCCCAAATTCAGCAAAGGCATTCAAACCAACCGCTTGAATAGCGCTTTAGTCAATTTAGACAACAGCCGCATGCTCAAAGACAATTCGCTTTTCCACACTAAAGCCATGCCCACTAAAAGCGTGGATGCGATAACTTCTCAAGCCAAAGAGCTTAACCATTTAGTGGGGCAAATCAAAGAAATGAAGCAAGATGGGGCGAGCCCTAATAAGATTGATTCAGTTGTCAATAAAGCTATGGAAGTAAGAGACAAGCTAGACAATAACTTGAACCAACTAGACAACGACTTAAAAGATCAAAAAGGGCTTTCAAGCGAGCAACAAGCTCAAGTGGATAAAGCCCTAGACAGCGTGCAACAATTAAGCCATAGCAGCGATGTGGTGGGGAATTATTTAGACGGGAGTTTGAAAATTGATGGCGATGATAGAGACGATTTGAATGATGCGATGAGTAACCCTATGCAACAACCTGTGCAACAAACGCCTATTAACAACATGGACAACACCCATGCAAATGACAGCAAAGATCAAGGGAGTAATGCACTCATAAACCCTAACAACACCACCAACGATGATCACAACGATGATCACATGGACACTAACACCACTGACACCGGCAACGCAAACGACACCCCCACTGATGATAAAGATGCCAGCGGCAACAATACCGGCGATATGAACAACACCGATACCGGCAACACCGATACCGGCAATACGGACACTGGTAACACCGATACCGGTAACGCTGATGATATGAGCAACATGAACAATGGCAACGATGATGCGGGTAACGCTAATGACGACATGAACAACGGCAACGACATGGGCGATGATTTGAACAATGCGAACGACATGAACGACGACATGGGTAATAGCAACGACGACATGGGCGATATGGGGGACATGAACGACGACATGGGTGGCGATATGGGAGACATGGGGGATATGGGTGGCGATATGGGGAATTGAGATTAAACCCCAACATCAAAGAGTGATAGCCAAAACTTAATATTTTTATTTATAATTCTTTTAAGGGGGATAGGGGGATACTTTGGCGATGAATACCCCTTTAACCCCCAACTAACTCCCTTTAAGAACGCTTTTTAAAATCCAACCAAAGCTTTTTATCATCAAACTAGTGCAAAAAACTCCGTTCTTTAGGGTGCAAGATGTAAGCGCTTAGGCTATATTCAAGCTAACAAAATACCTCTAGTCTTTTTAAGGTAAGAAATGCCCATGCAGACCTTAAAGAGCCTTTCGCATTAGCGTTCGTTAGGGCGAAAGCCCCTTGCTTTAGAAAAAGGGGGCGGTTCCATATTTTAGACGCTCAAAATTAAAAGCAGAAATTAAAATTTCTTCTTACCCACATCTTCTAAAATATCTTGGGAGATCCCATCAATTTTAGTGCTGACTTGTAAAGAATGGTTAGCGATAGTCAAATTATCCTGCACATCTTGTTGCAAGGCGTTAATGGAGTTGTGGATGTTTTCTACGCCCTTGTTTTGCATTTTGATAGACTCAGCGTTATCGGCAATGCTTTGAACTAAAATATTGATATTGGCTTCAATCTCGCTGAGCGATTTTTGCGTCCTTTCAGCGAGCTTCCTAACTTCATCAGCCACCACCGCAAAGCCTCTGCCATGCTCACCAGCCCGTGCGGCTTCAATAGCAGCATTCAGGGCTAACAGATTCGTTTGATCAGCGATGTCTCTAATCATATCCACCACGCTTTTAATGTCTTCGCCTTGAGAGATCATCTCTTGGCTTTTAGAATCAATCGTTGTGATAATATTAGTGATTTCTTCTAAGGATTGGGTGGTGTTTTTTAAGCTTCTTTCTTGTTTGTGGGCGGTTTTAGTCAAGTTATCCACGCAAGTTTTTAAATCTTTGGATTCATGATTGAGCGCGTTCGCAAACCCTAAAGAAGCTTTAAGCATGCTAGAAATTTCTTGCCCTAAAGTGTTGAGCGCTTTTTCCATGTTGGCTTTGGGGTTTTGGATGTGGTGGGTGAAATCCAGGTTTTTATAATGCTCTAGGGCGTTATTTAAGGATTCAATATTGGCGCCAATTTGGTTACGAAAATACTGGATAATGCTATTAATCGTATTTCTTAAAGCTTGCAAATCTTTATTTTTAGGCACGCATGCGATTTCTTGCGTGAAATCCCCATTTTCCACATAATTTGTTACTTCAATGCTGTTTTGAATGGCTTTGTTATCGGCTTGAATGCTTTCTTGGGTTTTAAGAATGTTTTCATTGATAGAAGCTTGCATTTGCCCGATTTCATCATAAGCGCTTGGGGGCGTTAGGCTTATGGCATGGTTATTTTTGGGGTTATTAAGCAAGTTGAAAAAATCATTTAGGGTGTTATTGACCCTACTGATGCGTTTGGTTATGAGACTGGAAATGATGATAAAGACTAAAAGGGCTAACACCAGCACGCCTAAAATCAAAGTGGTGATGATAATGTATCTGGTGTTTGTCGCCTCTTGAAAGACCAATGATTTATTGACATATTTCCCAATTGCCCAACGCCAATGATTGCCGTTATTTTCTTTTCCTTCAAAAAAATCAAAGGGCTGTATGGCTAAAAAGGTTTCTGTATCCCCGCTCAATGAATGGTAGCTCAAAGTGCCCGCTTCGTTTTGATCGTAATACTCCACAGCTTTAGCGACTCGTTTGTCCGGATTGATGGCGCTTAAGATTTTATCTTGGATCTCACGATTAGGGTTGATTAAAAGCCTGCCATTTTTCCCCATTAAAAAGGTGTTGCTCTTTTTCTTGCCCACCACATCGGTATAAAAAGCGTCAATGTTTAAAAAGAAGTTTAAAGCGCCTATAATATTTTGATTTTTATCCTTTAAAGGGAGGGTAATATCCATGCCATAGATTTTATTGCCATCAACCTCCTTATAATAGGGATCTGAACGGGTTATATTTTTGAGCGAATGGATTTGACTTATCATGTTTTCATTGAGCGCGATGTTGGGGTAAGCGATTTTTGAATGGATTTTAATAGCGCTGATCGCTCGCTTGTCGTCGTTAGCATAAAGAGCGCTAATCAATAGCACATGGGGGTTTGCTAATAAAAACTCAGAGAGCATGCGCTTTTTTAGGGTGTCATTGATAGAGCCATTTTCATCGCTTAAGAATTTTTCAAGGGTGTTAGCGCCCATAAAAATACGCTTCATAATGCCTTGAATCTTAAAACTGACTAACTGAGCCTTTTTTTGCAACAATTCTGTGGCTTGGCTTTGCAACACGCTTTCAACCTTGTGATTGATAATAAAGCCCATAATAGCGCTAATCGCTATAACGACCGCGCACACCATCACCACAATCTTAAAACCAATTTTTGTAGATTTCATTCCTTTTGCCCTTTTAAAACGAATTGATAGAGAATGATTATTATACATCACATTGTTTTGAAATTTTAATAAAAAAAGAGAGAGAATAAAAAAGCAGAAAATAAAGGAGAGCCAAAGCCCTCCAAAGCCCTCCAAAACCCCCCAAAGGAGAGGCAAAAAGGAATAAAAATTACCTTTTAGAGAATTGCGGGCTTCTTCTGGCCTTTCTTTTACCATATTTTTTGCGTTCAACCACCCTTGAATCTCTGGTGAGCAAGCCTTTAGGTTTTAAAATGGCTCTAAAAGCAATATCATAAGCGTTCAAGGCTTTAGAAATGCCATGCCTTAAGGCTTCCGCTTGCGCTGAGTAGCCCCCACCAAAAACCACCGCTTTAATATCCACAGATTGCTCTTGTTTGGTTAAAAGTAAGGGTTGCATGACTTTCATTTTAATGGCTTCATGCCCGCCCAACCATTGATTCAAGCTCTGCTCATTAATACTCAATCCGCCTTTACCCGGAGTGAGCCACACTTTAGCGATAGCGGTTTTTCTTTTACCGGTAGCATAGATTTTTCTCATTTAGCGTCCTTTTTGCTAGTTTGTGCGGTGTGAGGGTGCTTATCATCACGATAAACTTTGAGTTTTTTGATCATCGCTTTCCCTAATTTCGTTTTAGGGAGCATGCCCCTAACGGCTAAGTGGTAGAGCTTTTCGGGGGTTTTTTCTAGCATTTCTTGGAGAGTCTTGCTCTTGGTGCTACCAAAATAACCTGAATGGGTAAAATACTCTTTATCCTCTAATTTCATGCCTGAAAATTTAACCTTATTGGCGTTGATAACCACCACAAAATCCCCACAATCCACATTAGGGGTGTAAAAAGGGCGGTGTTTGCCTCTTAAAAGCACAGCGATTTCAGTGATCAAGCGGCCAAAAACTTTGTCTTTGGCGTCTAAAACGACCCAATCACGAACGATGTCATTGACTTTAGCAGTCTTTGTCATGAGAATCCTTTGATAAAATTAAAGCACCCATTATAAGGAAATAAGCTTAAATATTGCTGAATTTAAGGAAAGTTTAAAGTTTGAAAATAGGGTTTTTAAAAAATTTGTTTGATTGCTTTTGATTTTATGGTAAAACCCATTTCTTAAGTAAAACGCATTTCTTTAAGGGGATAGGGAGGTATTTTACAATAACCCTCCCCCACAGCCCCCAACCAAAAACCCCCTAACCCAAGAAGACCGCTTAAAAAATCACCGCTTGATTAAAGATAAGCTCTTTACTATTTGATCGTAAAAATACCAAAAAGCCTTTTTTATTTTTGCCCTTGGTTAAGCCTTTCTTCTATCTTTTTGATTTGTTGGCTCATTTTAGCGCTCGCATTGATTTGATTGATGAGCATGTAAAGGTTTATCATCATCAAAAGCACCACCACAAGCCCTAAAAAAAACACGATTTGAACGGCTTTTTTAGCGATTTCTCGGGCTTCTTGTTCGTTTTGCATGCGTTTTTAATTTTCCAATTCTTCTGGGGATAAATCTTTATAAAAGCGTTCTAATTCAAAGCTTTCGCCCAAATACGCAGCGATTTCTTGGGAATCCACAAGGGCGTTTTGCAAGCAGCTCGTCGCGCCTGGAGATGGGGTCATGTTGAAAGTGATGCCTTTATGGGTGCAAATCTTTTTTTCGCCTAATTCCAGTTTTTTCTTGGTTCTGTCTAAAACTTGCGGGCGCACTTCGCCAAAACCATGAGCGTATTCTAAATCTTCTAGACTAAGAGAGGGGATGATTTTTTGAGCGTCTTTTAAAAATTTCCTTTTACCGATAACGGGCAATTCAAAAACCATGTTTTTAAACACATAATTACGGATTTCTTTATCGCTCATCAAATCAAACGCGATCTTAAACACATCTTTATTCAAATCCATTTTTAGTAATTCCAAGCTAATGCCCTTGAGCCAGCATTTGTTGCGCTCTAATTTAGGCATCGTTAAAGCGGTAGGCCCGATTCGTGTTTTTCCTTTAATGACAGCATCAGGGTCGCCATGCACGGCTGCAAAAGGGAGTTTGGGGTTTTGAACGGTATAAACCTTACCCCTTAATAAATCCGGCACAAAATAAAAGCTACCCGCCACAGGCAAGCACCCTAAATCCAAGCCATAGCCCATGCTCTGAGCCAAAGGTAAAGCGTAAGAGCCGGCATTGACTAGCACGAATTTAGCATACACTTCTTCAGCGTCTTCTGAAATTACGGCGTAAGTGTCGTTGCGTTTTTCAATCTTTTTCACTTTGAAATTCAAAAACACCTGGTTGTTAGGCTTTAATCTTAGGGCTTCTTCAACGAAGTTTTCACTCAACTTCGCAAAATTCATGGTGCTCCAGTCTTTTTGATAACCATGCCCAACAATGTTTTCATGCCTGTCTATGCCATTAGCCCCTAAAATCACATTAGGCTCTAATTCTTTAATCTTTTGCTTGTCAAATTCTTCTAGCCCCACAAAGATTTCTTTAAAGGATTCGTAGCGTTTTTTCATGAACTCGCATTCTTCATCGCCCACGCCTATAGCCATTTTCTGGGTTTCAAAAATCACTTCATTTTGCAAGCCTTTATTGAGCGCGTATTGTCTGGTTTTATAAGCGCTCAAACGCACTTTTTTAGCTTTTTCAGGAGTGTAATTCGTTTCAATAGAGCCATCATGAATGGTTTGCGAATTAGCCTTAGCGCTGGAGCTGATTTGAGCTAATTTAGAGCATTTTTCCACGATAGCCACGCGCTTTAAAGAGCTGTATTCGCTCAAAGTATAAAAGGTCGCGCACCCTGAAACCCCACCTCCAATAATGACAGCATCAAATTCCATACTCATTGTCTTTCTCCAAATGTTTTAAATTAATGAATCGTAATCATAGTATAAGAAAATCAATTCGCATTCAAGGGGCTTGAAGTTTTATGGACAAAATCTTTCAAATCGCTCATTCCAAGCACTCTATCAATCAATAATTTCTTTTTAGAAAACGCCCCATTATGTTCTTCTGCTAACCATAATGAAGTGATCACCACGCCTCCTATTTTATGACTCAAGGTTTTAAAATGCTTTTGGGTTTGCACCGACCAAATGCTGTGAGCGACTATCGCTTGATGGTTGTATGCGCCCAAATAGAGCATGATATGCCCTTTTAAATAGATGAGCGTTCCAAAAGGCGTGGCGTTTTTAAGGATGTAGTCTTCTTTTTCTTTGGCTTTCATGGAGCTTAAATCCACATAATTGTTCGCATAGCGGCTTTGCGCATAGGAATTTCTGGGGAGCAAAATACCAAAATTAGCGAAACTATCCCTAGTGAAAGCCGAGCAATCCCTATTGCCTAATAGCCCACCCCAGCCGTATTTTTGCCCTAGCATGGTGTCTATAAAATACGCCATGTTCTCGCTAGTAAAAGCCTTAGGGAAAACAAAAAAATCTTTTTCATTCAAGATCACGCTTTGTAAGGTCGCATAGCCTTTAGAATCCCTCAAAAAACCATAGGCTTTCAATTCCTTTTTTGGGGGGTTTTGAGGTGTTTTTTGACTTTGGGGGATGAGAGCGAACAATTCGCCCACCCTAGCATCGGTGTAAAAATCCCCATAGTCCGTATAAAGGGGGATCTTGTCTTTTATGGGCATGACATAATTTTTAATCTTGGTTAAAAGCTCTATGTCTTTATCGCGCATATAGGCTAAATCGCTAACTTTGATCCAGCCATAAACAAAACTGCTCTGAATGTGGGCGTAAGTTTTATCCGTGTTGAAATGCGTGACTAAAACCGGCGTGCCTTGAAAAATCAGCGAATTTTGATACCTATCAAAAGGATAGCCTTTTTGAGAAAGGTAATAAGGTTTGTTAGTAGGCACAGCCCTAACATCGCTATCTCGCACCACAACAGCCTTAATCTTAGTGCTCGGGTAATGCTCAATATCCATGCTTTTAATAAGCTCATCATTGAAAGCTTTTGCGTTGGGTTTTAGATCTTCGCCATAACCGGTGGATTTATTCATCTCCTTAAGGATCCAAAACACTTCTTTTTTATTGCTTTTGACTTTTGCATCTAGCCATGGGGAATACCATGCTTTGAGATAGCTCTCTTTTAGATTTTCTCTTAACGCTTGGGGGTTAATGCTTTGGTTATTATGACTGCCATTTTGAGAGCTTGCAAGATAGCTTGAAGCCTCTTGGGGCAAGGATAAATCTTTGAGCGTGAAATCCTTTTTTGTGCAACCCACAAACAAAAACAAGAAAACTACAAGAAAATAACGCATGCTTTAGAGAACCTTAATGTCAAATGCGCAAATAGTTTCTCAAAATGCGCCCGTATTGCGGGCTTCTCAATTTTTTGATCGCAGAGCTTTCAATCTGGCGCACCCTTTCTCTCGTAACATTCAATTCCTTGCCAATTTCTTCTAAAGTTCGATCGCTTTCATCGTCCAAAAGCCCAAAACGCATGCGGATCACCGCTTTTTCTCGCTCATTCAACTGATCCAAAACGCTTTCAATTTGGGCTTTTAAATCTTCGCGCATGATGTGATCAATGGAGCTAACGATATTCTTATCTTCCACGAAATCCCCAAATTTGCCGTCATCATCATTGCCGACTGGGGTTTCCAAACTGATAGGCTCTTTAGTCACCTTAATCACATTCTTCACTTTATCTAACGAAAGCCCCACTTCTTCAGCCACCACTTCCAAATCAGGCTCTTTGCCGGTTTCTTGAATGTGTTTACGCATGACTTTATTGATGCGATTAATCGTGTCAATCATGTGAATGGGGATGCGGATAGTGCGGGCTTGATCGGCTATGGCTCTGCTGATGGCCTGCTTGATCCACCAGGTCGCATAGGTGGAAAACTTGAAGCCCTTTTCATGCTCAAACTTATCCACCGCTTTCATCAAGCCAATATTACCCTCCTGAATCAAATCCAAGAAAGGTAAGCCTCTACTTGTGAATCGTTTAGCGATGCTCACCACCAACCTTAAATTGGATTTAGCCATTTTGTTTTTAGCGCGATCGGAAATCAATTTCCCTCTTTTGATTTGCTCTAAAATTTCTTTTAGCTTGTTGGGGGCTAAATCAAAGCCTTCTTCGCTCGCTTCTTTAGTCAAAAAGAGTTTTTTGAGATCTATATACACGCTCACCATGGTCGCTTCTGGCACTTGAGCGATAATATCTTCTTTAGTCATGTTAGTGATATTAGCGAGGATTTTTTTATGGTTAGCGATCAAAACATCATTGAATAAGGGCAGTTTGTATTCCAAGCGTTTCAACTCTTTTTCAAACCCATCGCCACTTTTTAAAGTGGTTTCCATCGTTTTGACTAATTCATTAATCAGTTTGCTGGTAGGCTCTAAGTCATAGAGTCTGTCTTTGAGCGTTTGGCGTTTGTAAGCTAGGGTCAATAAACGCACCAATTCATCTTCTTTTTCATCTATGGGGGCTTCAAGGGCTTTAAGCCATTCTTTTTTAGCCTTGTCTAGGGCTTTAAAGCTTTCTTGAACCTTTTCTACACGCTTCTTGTCTTTTTCAGAAACGACTTTTTTCCTTTCTTCGTTTTCTTCATCTTCTTCGCTATCGTCATCTTTTTTAGAATCGCTCACGCTATTTTCATCGTCATCATCAAAGCTCCTGAAAAGCTCTTTAACCCTTCTTTCACGATTGATTAAAGCGTCTTTATACGCATAGATAAAATCAATCAAATACGGCACCGAGCAAATCGCGTCTAAAATAATGTCTTCGCCCAAGCGGATTTGCTTGCTCAATTCAATCTCTTCATCTTTGCTTAAAAGTTTTATATCCCCCATCTCACGCAAATACATGCGCACCGGGCTATCGCTTCTGCTCCACTCTAAAAAATCCTTTTCTTTCAAAAAGTCATAGCCGTCTTCTAATTCTTCATCTAAAACTTTTTGCTTTTCTTCGGTGTTTTTAATCTTGTCAATCGCATTGAGTTTTTTAGCGTATTCTGAAGAGCTGACCAATTTCTTTTGGTATTTTTGGCACAATTCTTTGATTTTTTTGATTTGAGCTAGAGTGGGGACTTTCGCGCTGATTTGAATGATGGACTCATAAGAAACGCAATCGCTTAAGGAATTAGCGAACAATTCTTCTAACGCTTCATTAAAACTAAGCTTTTTAACAGGAACAGGTTCTTTCGCTGTTTCTTTGACTTTGCTTTCTTTGGTTTTATTTTCTTTAATTTTGCTCTCTTTGGCTTTATTGTTTTTGTTTTCCTTATTATTTTCTTTAGCTTTATTTTCCTGTGTGGCTTCTGTTTTAGCTTCCTGTTTAGCTCTTTTGGGGGCTTTTTCTTCGTTAGCTTTCTTTTTCATTGGACACTCCATAAAATAAGAACCCATGCTTTCAATCAAAAGCTAGATCCATAAGATAAGATACACCTAATCCTTTGTTATTTTACTAAAAAATAGCTTAAATTCTAATTATATTATTGGAATTTTTCCCCACTTTATTAAATATTCATCACAAAATGTAAAAAATACTAAAAAGCTTTTTTACATTCCACCACTCCATTCCATAACTCTATAAAAACAAACCTTAAAGCTTATCCACCATGCTTTTTAGAAATTTCGCTGAAGTTTGAGCGCTTTTTTCTAAAAACGCATCAAAGCTCATGTTAGCTTCCTCATCAGCGTTATCGCTAATGCTCCTTAACACGCAGCATGGCACGCCAAATTTTTGGCACACAAACGCCACGCTCGCCCCCTCCATTTCCACCGCGCTCGCTTTAAACTCGCTAACTAAAAATTCTTTCCTCTCTTTGCTATGCACAAACTGATCGCCTGATGCGATGACGCCTTCTTTGAGCACGATATGTTGCTCATTAGCGACTTTTTTAGCTAAAGCGTTTAAACTTTCGCTCGTTTCAATAAAAATCGCGCTTTCGGGGATAAACCCTAAAGGGTGATCAAACGCGCTCAAATCCACATCATGCTGGACTAATTTTTGAGCCACTAACAAATCATTGATTTTTAAATCTTTAACCAAGCTTCCAGCCACCCCGCTAAAAAGCACCTTTTGAACGCCAAACGCTAAAATCATGCTCGTTGTGGTTAAAGTGGAATGCACCTTGCCAATCTTGCTATAAGCGACAATGATTTCTTTATCATTATAAACGCCTTTATGGAAAACATTCCCCCCTAAAGGGATCTCTTCAAAACCCGCGCCAAACAATTCTAAAATAGGGGTTATTTCTTCCCTCATCGCCCCTAAAATGCCAATTTTTTGCACCATTTTCTCCCAATCACACGTATTCTTCTAAAAACTCAATGGCTTCATCAAGCCCTTTATTATCCCCCACGCTTATGGTAGGCTTGTTGCTTAAGCGCTTGTTAAGCCCCTTTAACACGCTCCCACAGCCTAATTCAAAAAAGACATCCACTCGGTCGTTGTTAGATTTCACGCAGTCTTGATAACGCACCGGCTGAGTGAGTTGCAAGCTCAATAATTCAACGGCTTTGGCTTTGTTGTGATACGCTTCGTTAGTCGCGTTGGAGATGATTTCAAAATGGAATTTATCTTTCAGGCTTTTTTCTAGCAATTCCTGGAATTTAAAAATTATAGGCTCTAAAAAAGGGCAATGGCTCGCCACGCTCATTTCTAAAAAAACCACTCTTTTAGCCCCCATTTCCTTTAAAGTCGGCTCTAGGGCTTTCAAATCGTCTTTAATCCCGGCTAAAACCACTTGCATGCCGCCATTGAAATTCGCGCACCACACGTTTTTGGTTCTTTGACACAGACTTAAAAGGCTTTCTTCAGAAACGCCCAAAACGACCATCATGGATGCATCTTTATTCAGGCACGCTTCTTGCATCATTTTGCCTCTTTGGTGCGTGAGTTTAAGGGCTTTTTCAAAATCTAGCGCCCCGCTCAAAGACACCGCGCTCACTTCACCGAGCGAATGCCCCAAAGCAAAAACGGGTTTTAACCCCCCATTTGCTTGCTTGTTGAGTAATTGGTAAGCGATATAGCTCACTAAATAAATGGCAGGCTGGGTGTAAGCGCTCTCTTTTAAAAGCTCGTTTTCTTCAAAAAGCGTTTTTTTCATATCCACTTTAAGCGCGTTAGAAGCCCTTTCAAACAATTCTTTAGCTAGGGTGTGGCTCTCATAGAATGACTTTCCCATTCCTATACATTGCGAGCCTTGCCCTGGAAATAATAGCGCGTATTGCATGGTGTTATCCTTTAAGTTTTATTAATCCATAATTTGAGATTGTAATATAAAAGCCCTTAGTTTTGTTTAGAAACCATTAAAGTTTAAGGTTTATTTTAACTTATTTTTACTATAATTCTACTTTGTGAATGAGGACAGGTGGGTGAGTTGGCTGAAACCACATCCCTGCTAAGGATGCGTAGCCGTCAAGGTTACCGAGGGTTCGAATCCCTCCCTGTCCGCCAGCCTTTTTGCCTTTAAAAACTTTTTGTTTAGAATGTATTAACGAGACACCATAGTTTCTAAGCATTCCTTTTACGACACTCCTTTTACAGATTTTACAAATACAAATTTTAGGTTGGGTGAAGAGAGACACCCAGCCTAAACCCTATCAATCTGCTATGGTATTTTCAAACATTTTGAGTATAATCGTTTCTGCTCATAATCAATATGAAAAGGAAGAACATGACTTACATAAAATTAGGTAAAAAAGTTTTAGAACAAGCAGAGAGACCTTTGAGTGTTAAAGAAATTTGGGAGAGAGCTTGTGAAATGGGATTGGATAAAGAATGCAACGGTGGAAAAATACTTCCTCATAGTCTTGGAAGTCAGCTTGGTGAGCACGATATTTCTAAAGAGAAGAAGCATTTTATGTTGCACGCAAAGAGGGAGGAGCCTTTTTCTATTGGCTCAAATCTCGTGAAAGAGAATTTCCACCACAAGAAACCCCAGATTCCAAAGAAGAAGATGATGAACAGAGCGAGTGTTCAGACACAGCCGAAAAACAAAAAATCTCTCTTAAGGAAAAGGAAAAGGAAAGGGATTTGCACCCACTGCTTGTGAAATTTCTCTATGAAAATCCAGATTTCAATCTCCAATGCAAAACCATCTACCATGAAAAATGCAAAAAAGACAAAAAAGGCAAGGGTGAGTGGAATTATCCTGACATCGTGGGCGTGTATTTTCCTCAAAATGATCGCCATAAGAATTACAAGATAGAAACTTTGGAGTTTTTACAACATACCGGTCAAAATAGCTACAAGCTTTTTTCCTTTGAGCTTAAAAAAGGGCTTGGTTTTTCCAATCTAAAAGCGAGCTATTTCCAAGCGGTGAGCAATTCTAGTTGGGCTAATGAGGGGTATTTGGTGGTTTTTTGTATTGATGATGAGGTTTTAAATGAATTAAGGCGGCTCAACCAAAGCTTTGGTATAGGGGTTATCAAGCTAGAATCTGAGATTTCAAACTCCAAAATCTTGTTGCCAGCTAAAGAAAGGGAGATTGATATACCCACACTTAACATGCTTATAGAACAAAGTCCGAAAGATTTTGAGCCTTTTATGAAAAAGATTAACAAGCAAATTGAAAAAGGACTTGATACGACAGTGGATATGGGGGAGTTTTTTGATGAAGCGCTTGATGATGAAGCAATGCAAAAATACATTAAAGACAAGGGCATTAAAGCAGGAAAAAATGGGAGTGCTTTATCTTTCTTACCCCATTTTTAAAAGCGCAGACGAGCTCTTCACCCTTTATCAAGGGGATTGTAATGAGGTTTTGCCCCAATTTGAAAATGCTTTTGATTTGATTTTTGCCGATCCGCCTTATTTCCTTTCTAATGACGGCTTAAGCATACAGAGCGGTAAAATCGTGAGCGTCAATAAAGGCGATTGGGATAAAGAAAATGGGATTAACGATATTGATGAGTTTAATTACCAGTGGATCAACAACGCCAAAAAGGCTTTAAAAAACACAGGAAGCCTTTTAATCAGCGGGACTTACCACAACATCTTTTCTTTGGGGTGTGTTTTACAAAAATTGGATTTTAAGATTTTAAACCTCATCACCTGGCAAAAAACCAACCCTCCTCCCAATTTCAGCTGCCGTTATTTGACGCATTCCGCTGAGCAAATCATTTGGGCGAGAAAAAGCCGTAAACACAAGCATGTTTTTAACTATGAGGTTTTAAAAAAGATCAACAATGATAAACAAATGCGCGATGTGTGGAGCTTCCCAGCGATCGCTCCTTGGGAAAAAGCAAACGGCAAGCACCCCACTCAAAAACCTCTCGCTTTATTGGTGCGTTTGCTTTTAATGGCGAGCGATGACAATTCCCTCATTGGCGATCCTTTTAGCGGGAGCTCCACCACAGGCATTGCGGCTAATCTTTTGAAGAGGGAATTTATCGGCATAGAAAAGGAAAGCGAGTTTATCAAAATATCCATGAACAGAAAATTAGAATTAGATGCTCGCTATAAAGAAATCCGATCTAAAATCAAAGATTTAAACCACCAGTAAAGCCCCTTTTTTAAGCCGCTTTAAGCGTTATACTTTTCGGATTTCACCTCAAAATGGGATTCTATTTTCACCCATTCCTTACAAAGGATATTTTCATGCCCAAAAAGCCAGTGTTTAGGGCCAATAATGATTTTTTCTGGATTGTTTATCAAATAAGCCGCCCACCAACTATAAGTGCTGTTAGCGATAATGCCATGCTTGCAAGATTGCATGAGCAGCATATCCCAATACGCTTCTTCGTCTTTATCCCTAGTGGTCATGTCCATAAAAGGGTAGCCAAGATCAAGGTTTTGCGTGAATTTTAAGTCTTCGCAAAACACAAAAAGCTCCATGTTTGGCACGCGCTTTGCCATATACTCAACAGCCTTTTTTTGATAATCAATACCAAGCTGACAGCCAATCCCCACATAATCCCCTCTTCTTATATGCACAAACACGCTGTTTTTAGCGGCTAAAATCAAAGAAAGCTTGCGGTGGTATTCTTCCTCTTTTTTTTTATTATTTCCATTTTCGGGGGGGGGTATGGTGAAGGTTTGCTTGATTAAAGGGGATATAGCATCAAAATATCGTGGATCTTGAAAATAGCCATAAAAATAAGTCAAGCGGCTTGGCTTTAATAATTTAGGCTCGTATTCAAAAACGATTTCTTGGCTCACCCTATCAAAACCCATGCATTTGAGCGCCTCTCTTACTAGCTTGGGGAGGTGTTGCATTTTAGCTATAGCGATTTCTTTAGCGCTCGCATAGGGCAAATCAATAGGGAAAAGTTCTAATTGCATTTTCCTATTGCTCCAATCAAAAGAAGTAATATCCAATAGCACGGGCGTATTAAGGTGTTTTTGCAAACTTTTAGCGAAAGCGTATTGAAACATTTGATTCCCAAGCCCCCCACAAATTTGCACCACCTTAAAAGCCATTCAATCCCTTTGTTTTTCAAATAAAACGCCTATTTTAGCCAACTTTAAAGCCCTTTTTCAATAAAAACCTAAAAAGTGGGGTAACGCTTTCAAATCATTTGAATTTTTTATTGGAAAAAGACGCGTATGAGGGCTCTAGCAAGCGTTCTTGGTATTCTAAAAGAATCCTGTCTTCGCTATTGAGCGAGTAGGCTTCATCGTATTTGCGCTTGATGATGCCTTTTAAAATGGTGTGTTGGACCTGGTATTTGTCTTCTTTAAGCATTTCATCGACTAAAGCGTAAAGCTGAATGTCTTGAATGAGTAAATCTGAAATTTTAACGCTCTCTTTATCAAACAATTCTTCATTAGCGCAATATTCATTCACTAAAATAAGCACTCGGTCATACACATCAGACGCGATTTTAGCGTTTAGGGTTCTATAAATGTAATCTTTGATTTTTTTGAGCTGCTCTTCTAAATCTTCACTGGCCTTGCTCGCTAAGGCTAGAATGCTTAAAATTTGAACTAGAGTCATCATTTTATGGCTTAAAGAGCGGGTGCGCCATTTAATGAGAAGGCGCATGAAATAAGACATTTTGACAGAAAGGCTACAGGGGAGGGTGTTTTTCTTGGGTTTTGGCATGCTTATTTTCTTTTAAAAAAGGATTTTGTGGTTTAATTATATAACTTTAAAATTAAATCTGGGAGTAAAGAGATGGAAACATTCAAAAAAGGCGTAATCTTAGACGCTAAAAGCGTGGGGTTGAAAGCGTTAGAAGTTTTAAAAGAAGTGGCGGATTTTGATTTTTATGAGGTTACTTCGCCCAATCAAATCGTTGAACGATCAATTGAGGCTGAAATCATGGTATTGAATAAAGTCGTGATTACTCAAGAGGTTTTAAGCCAATTGCCCAAACTCAAACTCATTTGCATCACCGCTACAGGCACGGATAATGTGGATATAAAAAGCGCGAAAGCTTTAGGCATAGAAGTCAAAAACGTGAGCGCTTATTCTACCGAATCCGTAGCCCAGCACACTTTAGCGTGCGCGTTGTCTTTGTTAGGGAGGATCAATGATTACGATCGTTATTGTAAAAGCGGGGAATATAGTCAAAGCGATATTTTTACGCACATTAGCGGTATGAAAATGGGGCTTATTAAAGGGGGTCAATGGGGGGTTATTGGTTTAGGCACAATCGGTAAAAGAGTCGCCAAGCTCGCTCAAGCTTTCGGGGCAAAGGTGGTGTATTTTTCCCCTAAAGATAAAAAAGAAGAATATGAGCGCTTGAGTTTAGAGGAATTGCTTAAAACAAGCGGTATTATCAGCATTCATGCCCCATTAAATGAAAGCACGCGCGATTTAATCGCTCTCAAAGAATTGCAAAGCTTAAAAGAAGGGGCGATTTTAATCAATGTGGGGCGTGGGGGCATTGTGAATGAAAAGGATTTAGCTGAAATTTTAGAAACCAAAGATTTGTATTACGCGAGCGATGTGTTTGTGAAAGAGCCTTTTGAAAAAGACCATGCGTTTTTGAACCCAAAGATCCAAAATAAATTGCTTTTAACCCCCCATATCGCATGGGCGTATAGCGACAGCTTGAAAACCTTGATAGAAAAAACTAAAGAAAACATCCAGGATTTTTTAGCTTCTCAAAAATAAAAGTAGGATTTTATGGAGAGGTGGGTTTAATTGTTTGAGTTTTTTCTCTTTTGCCATAAAATCTAAAAAATGGAGTAGGGTTTATCGTTTTTAATGGTTATCAGACAATCCATTAAATTTAACCCATTAAGAAAAAAGCCTTTAGGTGGATTGACCCCCAAAGGCTTCTATTAAATGGGACGATCACATCTTAGAAATATCAATTTTAAAGGTGTGGATTTCATCTTCTAAAAAGACTTTAACCACCACCACGCCCGGGGTTTTAAGGTTTTTGGTATCCACCACCACGAACCCTCCCTTAGCCTTGTTTTCAACGTTAAGGGTGTTTTTCTTAAGGTAGTTGATCGCTAGGATTTTTAAAGCTTGGCGGCTTTCTTGCATGACTTCTTGCTCTTCCACATCATCCATCATCATCATGCCAAAGCCTGGCCCATACATGCCCATTCCCCCATACATCATGCCGTTATAAGCTAAAAAACTCCCTTGCCCGTAATAAAACATGGGCGGGGTGATCATATTGACATTATCAATAGGGGCGGTCGGCACGCTGATATTAAAGCTTTGTAAAATGCCTTCAAAATCAAAACTAGACTTCATCACTTGTCTCAGGCTTAAGACCGGTAAACTCGTTTGGTTGATAGACACCGAAATGGCTTTACGGCTAAACACCACAGGATTTCCCTCTATAACTTGCGCCGCTACATACAGCACTAAGGGGGATTCATTCAAACCTTTCAATTTGCTTTGAGCGATTTCTAGCTGGACTTTAGACTTGGCTTGCGTGGAGGTCATCACTTGAATCCCATTATTATAGGAAGTAACATGTTCAGGCGTGATCTTATAGCTTGCGCAACCACTTATCAGTAAGGCTATCGCTACTAAAATGATTTTTTTCATCAAAATCCCTTTCATTCAAAGTTTAATCTTCGTTTAGAATTTCCTTATTATAGTGTAGTTTGACTTAAAATTAAGATTTTATTAGGAATAAGGGCTTAAAAAAGATTTAATGTAGGCTTTCTAACCACAAAAGGATAGAAGATTTGATCTCATTGAGTTTTAAAACTTCTTGATGCTTGATGCCTCTTTCAAACAAATCATCAAGGCGTTGGCTATCCGGGGTATTGTAGCTGTTTTTAAGCGTTTCTAGGGCGGCTTTATCGTTATCGTTTTTCTTTTGCTCATTCAGGGCTAAAAGGGTGGTTCTAGGGAATTTTTCATAAGAAGCGGTGGCAGAAACAAGGGTTTTTTCGTTGGTTTTCAAGCTGGCGTTTAAAGCGGTGGCGGTGTGGGGGTCAATCAGGTATTGGTGCTCTGCATAAACTTCTTGGATCGTTTTCAAACAAGCTTCATCTGAGCAGCTCGCGCAAGAAAAATGCTCCTGTAAAAGGGCTAATTCTTTAGGCTTTAAGGCATAAAATTTCTCTTCTTCTAAAGCTTGCATCAATTCTAGCGTGCGTTCAAACCCAAAAAGGCTAAAAAGCACCCTCTCCACATTAGAGCTTTTTAAAATATCCATAGCTGGCGAGAAAGTTTGCTTTAAAGAGCGGTGGGTTAAATCGTAACGCCCTGTCTCTATAAACTCCCTTAAAACATCATTGCTGTTGGTTACAACCTTGATTTTAGCGATATTCAAGCCCATTTTTTTGGCATAAAACGCCCCCAAAGCGTTCCCAAAATTACCGCTGGGTATGGCTAGGGTGATTTTTTCTTTAGAATTGATCGCGCCTTTTTTATACAATTCTAAAAAGCCCCAAATATGATAGACGATTTGAAAAGCGATGCGCCCAAAATTCACGGAATTAGCCACGCTTAATTTCAATTGGTGCGTTTTTAGGGCTTCGTTAAAATCATCGTCTTTTAAAAGATTTTTGAGCGCGTTTTGCGCATCATCAAAATCCCCACTGATCCCAAAGACTTTTAAATTGCTAGCGCTTTGGGTTACCATTTGGAGTTTTTGCACTAAACTTGTGCCGTCTTTGGGGTATAAACACACCACAAAAACATTAGGCATGCCCGCCAGACTTTCTAAAGTCGCAGGGCCGGTATCGCCGCTGGTAGAAACGAGCATTAAATACTTTTCATTTTTTCCTACCGCTAGATTAGAAAACAAGCTCGCTAAAGGCTGTAATGCCATGTCTTTAAACGCCAAACTAGGCCCATGGTAGAGCTCTTGGACAAAAAGCCTTTCATTGAGCGCAAAAATAGGGGCTGGATTTTTAGGGTTATCAAAATTTTCATAGCGTTCTAAAGCGTCTGTCAATAAACCTTTAGGAATCTCTAATCCCAACCGCTCAAACACGCATTCCACTAGCTCGTTATAGCTCAGATTCAAACAATCTTGCCATTCTAGCGTTTCAAAATGCTCTAAAGTGTAAAGCCCGCCTTTTGGGGCGTTGGGGTTTAATATTGCTTCAATAAAATCAATCTTTTTTTCTTTCAAAGAGCGCGTGGGGACAAAAGGCATGATTTTTCCTTCTTAATACTTTGGATAATTTTAAGCCATAGCATACCCTAAAAGAACGAATGTAACCTTAAAATGGTTTTTAATGAGAATGATTGATCGTCTTTTTAATTTAGTTTAATTTTGGATTTATACTTATAAGACTATAATGCGGTTTAAAATTTTGCCGCAAATGGGCAAAAAATTTCATCATAGTATAGTAAGGTTGTGTTTTGTCTAAAGGTTTGAGTATCGGTAATAAAATCATATTGTGGGTGGCGTTGATTGTGATCGTGTGCGTGAGCATTTTAGGGGTGTCCTTAAACAGCAGGGTGAAAGAGATTTTAAAAGAAAACACCTTGCGTTCTATGCAAGATAGTTTGCATTTTAAGGTTAAGGAAGTGCAAGGGGTTTTGGAAAACACCTATACGAGCATGGGCATTGTCAAAGAAATGCTCCCTAAAGACACCAAAAGAGAAACCAAAATCAGCCTGTTAAAAAACTTCATTTTAGCCAATTCGCATGTCGCTGGGGTGAGCATGTTTTTTAAAAACAGAGAAGATTTAAGATTAACGCTTTTAAGGGATAACGATACGATTAAATTAATAGAAAATTCATCATTAGGGAATAGCCCTTTAGCGCAAAAAGCGATGAAAAATAAAGAAATTTCTAAAAGCTTGCCTTATTATAGGAAAATGCCTAATGGGGCGGAAGTTTATGGGGTGGATATTCTTTTACCTTTATTGAATGAGAACGCTCAAGAGGTTGTAGGGGCTTTGATGGTTTTTATTTCCATTGACAGCTTCAGTAATGAAATCAATAAAAACAGGAGCGATTTGTTTTTAATTGGCGTTAAAGGTAAAGTGCTTTTGAGCGCGAATAAGAGTTTGCAAGACAAATCTATCGCCGAAATTTATAAGAGCGTGCCTAAAGCCACTAATGAAGTGCTGGCTATTTTAGAAAACGGCTCTAAAGCGACTTTAGAATACTTAGATCCCTTTAGCCATAAGGAAAATTTTTTAGCCGTTGAAACCTTTAAAATGCTAGGCAAAACAGAAAGTAAAGACAATCTTAATTGGATGATCGCTTTGATCATTGAAAAAGACAAGGTTTATGAGCAAGTGGGATCGGTGCGTTTTGTGGTGGTTGTAGCGAGCGTTATCATGGTGTTAGCTTTAATCATAGCGATCACCCTTTTAATGCGAGCGATCGTGAGCAATCGTTTGGAAGTCGTTTCTAGCACCTTGTCTCATTTCTTTAAATTATTGAACAATCAAGCCCATTCTAACGACATTAAACTGATTGAAGCGCGATCTAATGACGAGTTAGGCCGCATGCAAACAGCGATCAATAAAAATATCTTGCAAACCCAAAAAATCATGCAAGAAGACAAGCAAGCCGTTCAAGACACCATTAAAGTGGTTTCAGACGTGAAAGCAGGGAATTTTGCGGTGCGCATCACGGTTGAGCCTGCAAGCCCTGATTTGAAAGAGTTGAGAGACGCGCTAAATGGGATCATGGATTATTTGCAAGAAAGCGTAGGGACTCACATGCCAAGCATTTTTAAAATCTTTGAAAGCTATTCTGGTTTGGATTTTAGAGGCCGGATCCAAAACGCTTCGGGTAGGGTGGAATTGGTTACTAACGCTTTAGGGCAAGAAATCCAAAAAATGCTAGAAACTTCATCTAATTTTGCCAAAGATTTAGCGAACGATAGCGCGAATTTAAGAGAATGCGTGCAAAATTTAGAAAAGGCTTCAAACTCCCAACACAAAAGCTTGATGGAAACTTCTAAAACGATAGAAAATATCACCACTTCCATTCAAGGCGTGAGCTCTCAAAGTGAAGCCATGATTGAACAAGGGCAAGACATTAAAAGCATTGTAGAAATCATTAGAGATATTGCCGATCAAACTAATCTTTTAGCCCTAAATGCTGCTATTGAAGCCGCAAGAGCCGGCGAGCATGGCAGAGGCTTTGCGGTGGTGGCTGATGAGGTGAGAAAGCTCGCTGAAAGGACGCAAAAATCGCTCAGCGAGATTGAAGCCAATATCAATATTTTGGTTCAAAGCATTTCAGACACGAGCGAGAGCATTAAAAACCAGGTTAAAGAAGTGGAAGAAATCAACGCTTCTATTGAAGCCTTAAGATCAGTTACTGAGGGCAATCTAAAAATCGCTAGCGATTCTTTAGAAATCAGTCAAGAAATTGACAAAGTTTCTAACGATATTTTAGAAGATGTGAATAAAAAGCAGTTTTAATGCTCATTCATATTTGCTGTTCGGTGGATAACCTCTATTTTTTAAAAAAGGCTAAAGAGGCTTTTGCGGGTGAAAAAATTGTAGGGTTTTTCTATAACCCCAATATCCACCCTTATAGCGAATACTTGTTGCGTTTAGAAGACGTGAAACGCACTTGCGAGATGCTAGAAATTGAATTGCTTGAAGGCGATTATGAATTAGAAAAATTTCTAAATAAAGCTAAGGGTAAGGAATTGTTAGGGGAAAAAAGCGAACGCTGTTTTGAGTGCTTTGACTTACGCTTAGAAGCGAGCGCTTTGAAAGCCTTTGAATTAGGGGAAGAAAGATTCACCACCACCTTACTCACAAGCCCTAAAAAAGACCCTAACCAGCTCATCGCTAAGGGGCAGAGCATCGCGCAAAGGCACAATTTGGAATTTGTTGTGTTTAGAAATGATAATTTTGAACATTTTAAGAGCGAGTTGGATTTAAATTTGCAAGCTTTGGCGAGAGAAAACGAGCTTTACAGGCAAAATTATTGCGGTTGCCAATTCGCTTTAAAAATCCAAAAAGAGTCCCAAAACAGAAGCCCCTTTGAGCTTTATTCGCCTTTAAAACGCCAGATTTTACCCGCAAGTATTGAAGAAAGGACGCAAGTTTTTAGAGGACTAGACGCAGCTAAAAAGGACGCTAATAAGCCTTTTTTAGCCCAAAAAACGATCGCAACTTACCGCTTATTAAATGGGGGCGTGTGGCTTTCTAAAAATTCAAACCCCTTGGATTGCTGCATTCTAGCGCGCTCTAAAAGTAAGGCTAAGGTTAGGATCAGCGATTTAAGGTGGGTTTTTTCTCAGCGTTTAAGCGCTCTAGTGGGTTATAGCCAAAGAGATGAAACCCTGTTTTTAACTTTAGAAGGCCTTAATACCCTTATGGCAAAAAACTACGATAATTTAAAAGAGTTAAACCTTAACCCCTTAAGTTATGAAGAAGAGTTATCCTTAAGGGCGTTAGTGAGCGGGAGCGAGAGTATTAACCCTATTATCGTGCTAGAAGAGCGTACAGAAAAAACCCTTTTTGTAGAAATTAAAAGCGTTTTTCAAGAAGAAAAGGTGTTTTATTTGCTCTAAGCTAATTTAATGGAGCGATAAATTCTTGTAATGAAAAATGATTAAAGTTGGTTTTAGTTATCCATACTTGATGGGAACAAAACCTAAAACAATATATCATTTTAAAATATAGCGTTGCGTGTAAGTGGGGGTTATAGTCAAAACATGCAAGTAATTTAAAGTCAATTTAAGATAATTAGGCACAATAGCCGCAAAAAGTTTAAGGCTGTATTTGAAAACTCTATTTAGTGTTTATCTCTTTTTATCGTTAAATCCACTCTTTTTAGAAGCTAAAGAAATCACTTGGTCTCAATTCTTAGAAAATTTTAAAAACAAGAATGAAGACGACAAACCTAAACCCCTAATTGTTGATAAAAACAATGAAAAACAGAAAATCCTAGACAAAAACCAGCAAATCTTAAAAAGGGCTTTAGAAAAAAGCCTTAAATTTTTCTTTATTTTTGGATACAACTATTCGCAAGCCGCTTATTCAGCCACTAATCAAAACCTGACTCTTATGGCTAATAGCATAGGGTTTAATACCGCTACAGGCTTGGAGCATTTTTTAAGAAACCACCCTAAAGTCGGTTTTAGAATCTTTAGCGTCTATAACTATTCCCATTCCGTTTCGCTCTCCCAGCCTCAAATCCTAATGGTGCAAAATTACGGGGGCGCGTTAGATTTTTCTTGGATTTTTGTGGATAAAAAAACCTATCGTTTTAGGAGTTATTTAGGAATCGCTTTAGAGCAAGGGGTGTTGTTAGTGGATACGATTAAAACCGGTGCCATCACAACCATCATTCCCAGAACCAAAAAAACCTTTTTCCAAGCCCCTTTGCGTTTTGGTTTTATCGTGGATTTTATTGGCTATTTGTCCTTGCAATTAGGGATTGAAATGCCTTTAGTGAGGAATGTTTCCTACATTTACAACAACCATCAAGAAAGATTCAAACCACGATTTAACGCTAATCTTTCTTTAATCGTTTCGTTTTAGTCCCCCTTTTCCCCTTTTAAATAAGCCCATGATTTTCCTGGGGTATTTCAAAAGCATGGAAAAAACATTCGCTTGAATGCCGTTTTCTTTACATGCTCTTATGTTTTCTTTATTCCTTAATAAAAGGCTTTTAAACCCTTTCGTGCTAGCCCCACCGGTGCGCATCACCACTAACACTTCTTTCAAATAAGAAAAGCTTATTTTTTGCACCACAAACAAGCGGATGATCATCTCAAAATCCGCTGAAATCTTATAATCGGTTTTGTATAGCCCATAGCGTTCATGAATGGCTTTTTTGACAAAGAGCGTGGGGTGGGCTGGCACCACGCCATAAAGCAAGGTTTTAGGGTTAAACTCCCCGCTTTCATAATAACGGACCACTTTTTCTAAACAATCCGGTTTGACAAACACCAGATCCGCATACACGCTATCGCAATTTTTGTTTTCAAACTCATGCACCACTTTTTCTATTACAAACTCATCTTTGTAAAAATCATCGCTGTTCAATAAAGCGATAATATCCCCACTAGAGCACCTTATGCCCTTATTCATAGCGTCATAAATGCCCTTATCTTTTTCACTCACCACGCAAGCGATTCTATCTCTATATTTTTGAATGATTTCTAAAGTGCTATCCGTGCTAGATCCGTCTATAATGATGTATTCAATGTTTTTATAAGTTTGATGAAGCACGGAAAGAATGGTGTCTTCAATGGTTTTTTCGCTATTAAAACACGCCGTGATCACAGAAACTTTTAACAATCCAACCCCTTTTTGATAAACTCCCCCCTGATTTTTAGAGTAAGAATATACAGAATCTTGATAGTTATTTTACATAATCTTTGACATTAAAATAAGGTGGGATTGTGATTCACCAAAACATCACCGCAACAAGAATTTATCCTTATTATACTGCAAAGCTAGAGGGTCTGGACGCAAATCTAATTGTTCTGGCAAGAATATAGATTTATGATTAAAACTAGATAGAATGCATTGTCTATCAATTATAAGATTTGATGATGAAGTAATAACAACTACCTCATTATCATTTTTATATTCAAAACTAAATAACCCATTATCAAACATTTTGTGCATCTCATAACTTAAAGCTATGCCATTATTCACGGCAAAAGATCCACCATCTCTATATGGGATAATATGTGCTGCTTCTAACAAACATCTACCATTAATAAATAATGATTTGCCGGTTATGGCACATTTATTATCATAAGCTCTTAAGACACTTTCTCTAAATAGTTGTTGCTTCCCTGCTGGTCTAAAACTATTTTTAGCAGGATAATAATATAAAATATTATTCATGCTAGCATTTAATATATCCACAAAATTGAAATCAACGATCACTTTATGATGACTATCTAGCACTAAAGCTGTTATAAGGAAATTATAGATATATGAAATGGGTTTATTTAATTCTTCTTGCGTTTCCAAATTAAGATCTCTAAAAGCATCTTGATTGTATCGCATAAGCAAAACATCTTCTTTTGTATGAGCTAAGATATTTTGCAAAATCTCTTTGTTTAAATTTTTTATATTGTAATTTCTCATATAATTTAAAAGCACCAAATATGGGCGAATGGAATCTGCAGTATCATAGTAGGATAAAATAAGTTGTAAAATTGAATTCTTATATTGATTAAGATTGTAAATAGATGAAAACAATTCTTGAGGCGATAAAGAATCAATATTTTTTCTGTTACTTTTTACTATATTTTCATCATACGCATGAATGTCCCAAGAATAACCAAAAGCTTTCATTATTTGTTTTGCTTCTCTGGTTAGAGTAAAATGATAATCACTTGGTTTATCATAATCTATAAGTCCTATTTTTCTCATATCGGGATATTTTGACTTATAGTTGGCAGGAATAAGGTTTAAATATTTTTCGGCACCAAGGTGAGAAAGTGTGGGCAGTTCCACTGCTATAAGATTAGAAAGGTTGTGCTTAAAGTGTTTGAAAGAGTCAAAAAATAAACCCGTGCTATTTCTTTTATATCGCATATTAACCTGTCTCATCATCTCTCCTTTTGCAAAACAATTATGCTCTCTCGTAAATAAAATTTAGTTTTAGAATCAATGATTTTCATCTGCTGACTAGATGTTTTAAGCTTCCTAGCAACAATAATTTCTTTGCATTTAAAGCCTAATTTTTGTGTCTCTTGTGCCAAGATTTCATCAGTTTGTATCGGTACTCCTTTATAGCAAGAATTTCCAACTACAATAAAGCAAAATCCTCCATCCTTAAGAACTTCAAAACAATTTTTTAAAACTTTTTGCATATCAAAAAAATAATTATTCAACATTGTCAAAGTGCTTGATTCTATACCTTTATTTTTAAGAATTTCTAATGTGTGATTGAGTGATATGTTCTCTATTTTATCTTGTTGTTTTAAAGCTGCATTTTTGTTGTTTCTTAGAGCAGATTTTTTAAGCTTTTTCCACTCTTCATAACTTTTTACAATTTTGCTACTCCATAACTCCATTTTGTAAATTTCAAAATAATCAAATAAATTTGCATATGGCGGAGATGTTAAAACACAATCAACTTTATCTTTTGGTTTATTGTCTATAGATGAGCAGTTCTTTAAACTTATAACCTTAGAATTTTTTATATCAAATTCTCTTTTCAACACAAATGCCCTTAATGTGAGTGCCTTAAGATAAACTTCTATATCTTTAATCTTGCTTTCTCTATACTTAATGCCATTACCATCTTTTTTAAAATTCAGCATTTTTTCCAAATTGCAAAATACTAGAAAACGCACAAAATGATAAATCTTAGAATCCAAGTCTTTAAAGGATTCTATAAAATCCATTATGAGATTAAATCGCTTTTTATCAGCATATTTGCTAAAAGATTCCCATTGTGGAAAGGGATATTCTTTATTGCTAGCTATAAAATTATTTACATTTTTTTCTGCTTTTTTTAAATTGTCAGAGTCCAAACTTTCTAATTTTGCTTTAGCGACATTTATGGCAAATGGTGAAGTATCAAAGCCATAGCAAACTTGTATTTGTGTATTCAAGAAACTAGAGCCAACACCACAAAACGGATCATAAACACTCGTAATAGAACAATCAAAACGATTTTGTAAATGCTCTATAAGATAAGGACTAAAAGCTTCTTTATAGGGAAAAACTTCATTTAAAGAGTCTAATATGTCATCATTATTTACTAAACTTGTCAGCGTTGTAGGGTAGCTTTTTATAATAGGAATAGTATGAGAAACTGTGTTTTTTACAAATCTTTCAAGGGCAATCTTACAATATTTACTTGATAACTCAATGCCGATAAATTGTCTATTCAATCTGCTTGCCACATAGGTTGTTGTGCCTATGCCATTAAAGGGATCTAATACAATATCATTTTGATAGGAATAAATTTTTAATAATCTCTCAATTAACTCTTCTGGGTAGGGTGCGGGATGTAAATCTTTTTTAGCATTGTTACTAACACATAAAATACTTTCAAAGCCTTGATTGTTGTCTTGATCAAAATACCAAATATTTTTTGTCCATTCTTTAAATTCTTGGCTAGTAATATCTGCTAATTCTCCCTCAGTTTTATGAATTTTATTTTCCTTATAAAACACTAATATTGCTTCTCCCAAAGGCCTAAAAGATGGGCAAGAAGGGCTTTTCCAACTCCCCCAAGCTGTATTGTTTCCCTGAAAATGCTTAATATCTTTTCCCTTATGCCAAGTTATAAGCTCAAACTCCTTAAAGCCAATTTCATTTAAAATTTGTGTTATATAAACGCTTAAAAATCTCACCTCTTTGCTATCTCTATTTTTCACTGCAAAAGGCACATTGACACAAATCCGCCCATCCTTTTTAAGTACACGGTAGCATTCTTTAAAAATATCGTACATCAAATTGAGATAAGATTCAAAATTTAAATCATCATTATAATTTTCATATTGATGTGCCACATTATACGGTGGCGAAGTAATAATAATGTCTACAAAATTATCTTCTATATGATTTTTTAGAATATATAAACTATCTCCATTTAGAATCTCTTGCAAACCTCTATTCATTTGAGTAGTATAGCATAACAATTATAACTTCACATAGGTTTTTATCATAGTTTGGTTGTCGCTTATGACCCTTCTTTAGTCTCACTTAAAAAATAAAATGATAAAAACCTTATTTAAATTTTATTTTGGGTCAAGATAACTTAAACTCCCATCAAGGAGCCTTGAGTTATCTTGACCCTTAAGTTTTAAACAAATTCACTTGTTTGTCTAAATTCATGGTCGTTCCACTCACATGCGTAGCGATATTTAAAATATCTGAAGAATCCGCTAAAGTTTTAGAAGCCACTTTTTCCACTCCTACAAAATCGCTTACCATAGCTTCAATTTGGCGTCCGGATTTAGCGTAATCGTCCATGCTTTGATTGCTGTCTGACACAACTGAGCTTAGATTAGAACTCATTTTTTCGTAAGTTTCTTGCACGCTTTTACTCATATCGCTCAAGCGTTCCATTTTTTGCGAATTGAGATTCATTTGCGAGCTCACGGCGTTGATTTCTTGGACAATCACCATGATAGTGGAATTGATTTCAGCTAAAGACTTTTGAGTGCGCCCGGCTAAATTCCTGACTTCATCAGCCACCACCGCAAAGCCTCTGCCATGCTCGCCGGCCCTTGCGGCTTCAATAGCGGCATTTAGGGCTAATAAATTCGTTTGATCGGCAATATCATTGATAATATCCAAAATGGATTTGACATCATCAGCGTTACGGCTTAGCTGCTCCACTTTGCTAGAGAGTTCCTCTTCAGTGTGCGCGCTCTCTATGATTTGAGAAAATAAATCCCCGATCGCATCCTTGCTCTCTTTGACAAGCCCTTGCGTTTCAATCAAACGCTTCCTTAACCCTTGAGATTGTTCTATAGAAGTATTCATCATGCTCGCTACATCCGTGGCTTTATTTTTTACGGAATTTAGGGTGGTTGAGGAATCTTTCATGCTCTTTTGGGTTTCTTGCGCGATTTGGACTAATTTATCCATTGAAGTTTTATTGGAAGTGGAAATCCCTTTAATCTCTTCCATAATCAAGCGGGCATTTTCCACAAACAAATTGATCCCACGGCCCACTTGCGAGATTTCATCGTTGCGATCACCCACATCAATTTTGGCCCTCAAATCCTTATCCCCATGGCTAAAAGCGTTGATTTTAAGGACCAGTTCATCAATGCGTTTCACGATCCTTAATTTAGCGTATATGAGCGTCAAAACCACTAACGCTATCGTCGCTGTCAGTATCCAAAGGAATAATTTTGCGGTGTTTTCATTAAAAACCTTATTCACGCCTTCTTTGATCGCTTTATTTTCGGTGTTAATGTCAGTGTAATAAGAAGTCGTTGCGATCACCATTTGAGACACCTCATCATAATGCGAGTAGGCGAATTTTTTCTCCGGCACGCCTCCATCGTATTTAGGCATTTTATAATAAGTGTAGCCTCCCCCTTTTTTAGCCGCCTCCAAATACCCCCTAACATAATACACCCCATCAACGCTCTGAGCGTCAAGCCCTGATTGGCCTACGGTTTTAGGATTGACCGGATCAAACAGCACCACCCCGTTTTTATCCACCACCACCATATAAATCATGCCCTTATCGTCGTTGATGCGCTTGAAATAATCCAACGCCATTTTTCTTGCAGTAGCATTGTCAAAACTTTTGTAATACTCATGAATGCCCTGTTCAATAATTTTTGTCATGTAAGCGAGCGTTTTTTCACGCTTTTTGTATTGCCCGGTTTCTAAATGCTCCATGAGTTGCACTAACACATCTTTTTGTATAACCTTTACAAAACCAATAAAAAGCCCCCCTAAACCTAAAAGAGCGGCTAGCACGACAAACATAATACGAGTCCCTAGCGAAGCAAATACTGAAGCAAACATCATTTATCTCCTATCAATCATTTTTAAGTCAAACCCTAATTTGAGAGTTCAGCTTCTAAATGCACCCCCCCCCCCCGAAAAATGAGTGGCGCTAAATAAAATTAAAACCCGGTGGTTTGAAAACCGCTAATAAAGTGAAAAACCAACAATCTAGAATTATAGAACACCCTTTTTTAAGTTAGGCTTAAAAATAAAATAATAAAAATAAAAAATCTTATTCAACTTCACTTTCCTTAATGGATTTGACATTCAAAGTCCTCCCGTCTTTTGAAGTGGGGATTTTGATGCTCCCCTCTTTTAATTTTTCTGCCAATCTTTCCAACAACGGGTTTTTGAAATCGTAGTTGATGATTTCCCAGTTATGCTCCAGTTCAGGGGTTACCTTCCCACCTTTTTCTTCTGTGATGTATTGGATGATTAAATCTCGTATTTGCCCGTTATCTTGCAGTTCATCGTAAGAATCATAATACCTATCAGCGTCCGTAACCAGCTTTAAAGTCGTGGATAATGTCCCGAATCGGTAATTGTTGATCGCTAATTTATACGTTGCTTTAGGGTTAATGGGTTTGTTGTTGATTGTGGGATTAATAATCCTTTGCCCGGCGGGTTTGGTAACATCAACCTGGTATTTCACGCCAGAAAACATATCAAAGTTATAGCCGCGAATGTTTTCATTAAAACTGATCGTCAAATCTCCTGGCTGCAACTGGTTGTAAAATCGGTATGACCATTCCATGTATTTCAACAGATTTTCACCCGTTATACGCACTCCAATGAGCGTATTAGCGAACTTGTAAATATAAGCGACATCTTTTCTTTTGAAAGGCCCTTTTTTCAAATTGGCGCCAAAATTGAATAAGGCTGCCGCTGAAACATCGGCTTTTGCGTAATATTTTTGCACTTTATTAATCAATTCTATCACCGGTGTTTCTTGCAAGGCGGCGGTTGGCATCGTGGTGATTTTTTCTTCTCCTGTGATAAAATCAGGCCTGTCAATAAAGGTTTTTGTCACTTCGCCAACCACTTCATTAGCGTATTCTTTTGATTTTTTATCCACATATTCATATTTTTTCGCCAATTCTTCGTCTTCTGGCACGCCTTTTGTGGGTAAATTTTCAGTCGTTACGATTTTTTTCTTCGTTTGAGTGTCAAATACCACCACACCCTTTGCCAGATAAGCCCCATACGCTCCAGGCTCAATGGTATGCACTTTCCCCACTTTGGTGTTATAAACCGCATGCTCATGCCCAGCAAAAATGATGTCAAATTGCGGGAATTTTTTCGCTAAATCCGGTATCCCGTCGCCACCTTTCTCATCTTCTCGCCCCAAGTGAAAAGCGCCAATCAAAATATCATACTTCCCTTTTAACTCACTCAAGGTCTTTTTTAACGCTTCTTCAGCGTCCAAAAACTTCAATCCTGCAAAATGTTCAGGCGTAGAGGCTTCCCAAGTTGGGATGTGCGGCACCACATACCCCACAACCGCCACCCTCACGCCATCAATTTTTTTAATAATATAAGGCTTCACAAACGGCTGATTGTCCGCAGTTTTGATAATATTCGCATTCACGACACTGCCATTAAACCCCTTAATGTTTTTCTCCAAAAAATCCTTACTGAAATTAAACTCGTGATTCCCAAGCACACGAATGTCAAATTTCAAATCGTTTTCGGCTCTAACTAGCGGGTGAACAGGCTCATCATTAAACAACTCCGCGCTATTACCCTGCAACAAATCCCCGCTGTCAATCAAAACCACATTTTTATTCTCAGCCCTCTGCTTTTTGATTAAAGTCGCAATCCTTGTCAAGCCGTTATTGGGTTTTTGCTCCCCCACGGCATAATCATACGAAAAAAGCCGCCCATGAATGTCTGAAGTTTCTAAAAACACTATTTTCACTTCTTTTGCAGATATTGAAAGCGTTAGCGTTAAAAAGACGATTAAAACCAATTTTTTCATTGAAATCCTTCTAATACAAGAGATTCATAACATTAATTTTAATATTAACACTGATAGTTTTTGATTGGAATGTAACGCAATAAGGGGGTAGGGGGTAAAAATCATTCCCCCACCACTCAAACCCCCACTTCAGACCATTCAGCGCGTTTGTCTAAAAAAGCACGCACTAAATTCTTGGCACCCTCTAAAGTGTGGTTAGCCGCCCAACCGCATTGCTTTTCATTGCTGGCAGGCACTTCTGTAGCCTTTAACACATCTTGCATCGTCTTTTCTAAAACCTCTAAAACCTCTGTGTAATTGTCATGGTTTAACACCGTGAGATAAAATCCCGTTTGGCAACCCATAGGCGACCAATCCACGACATAACTGGCATGGTTACGGATAATTTCAGCGACTAAATGCTCTAAAGAGTGTAGGCTTGGCATGTCCATGTGATCTTGGTTGGGCTGCTTGAAGCGCACATCGTATTTGACAATCACATCCCCATTAGCGCCCTTTTTGCGATCAGCGACACGCACATAAGGGGCTTTGACTTTGGTGTGATCCAAATTGAAACTCTCTACATTCATTTTCATGTTTTTAACTCCTTCATTCATAAATTGTAATGAAACTTTAGCTTATTTTAGCGAACGCTTGCTCTAAATCTTCTAACAAATCCTGTTCATGCTCAATCCCCACAGACAAGCGCACCAAGCCATCCCTAATCCCTGCAGCTTCTCGTTGTTCTTTAGGGATGCACGCATGGGTCATTAACGCTGGAATCCCCACCAAGCTTTCCACCCCGCCCAAACTCTCGCCTAAAATGAATAATTTAAGGCTTTCTACAAAAAGAGCCGCCTCGCTGTCATTTTTAAGGGTGAAAGAGAGCATCCCGCTAAAGCCACGCATTTGGGCTTTGGCTAGCTCGTAATTAGGGTGGGTGGGAAGACCCGGGTAATAAAC
Source organism: Helicobacter pylori (assembly GCF_014497725.1). Taxonomy (GTDB): domain Bacteria; phylum Campylobacterota; class Campylobacteria; order Campylobacterales; family Helicobacteraceae; genus Helicobacter; species Helicobacter pylori_DE. Next base: position 292,282 of record NZ_JACTGF010000001.1, read on the forward strand.
CCTTTCCACTTTAGGGTGTTTTTCTAAAAATTCAGCCACGCAAAGAGCGCTTTTTTGATGGGCCTCCATGCGCAATCCCAGCGTTTTAATCCCTCTTTGCAACAGCCAGCTGTCTTGAGGGCCTAGCACCCCACCGATAGCGTTTTGGAAAAAAGCGATCTCTTGGGCTAGCACTTCATTATTGGTGGTTACAAGCCCAGCAACCACATCGCTATGCCCGCCTAAGTATTTGGTGCCGCTATGCACCACAATGTCCGCCCCCAAAAGAAGCGGGTTTTGACAATAGGGGGTGGCAAAGGTGTTATCCACGATAGTGAGCAAACCATGATCTTTAGCGACACCAGCGCATTGCACTAAATCCGTGATTTTAAGCAAGGGGTTACTAGGGGTTTCTAAATAAAGGGCTTTGGTGTTGGGTTTGATAGTCTTTTTGATTTGGGATATGTCGCTAGTGTCTATAATGGTGCATGAAAGCCCGTTTTTGACAAGCACTTTGTTAAACAAGCGGAAAGTCCCCCCATAAACATCATCGCCCAATAACACATGATCGCCTGGTTGCAAGAGGGAAAAAACGGCGTGAATCCCAGCTAAACCAGAGGCAAAAGCAAACCCCTTAACCCCCCCTTCTAAATCGGCGATGAGTTCTTCTAAAGCAAAGCGCGTGGGGTTTCCTGAGCGAGAGTACTCATAGCCTTTATGGTGGCCTATGGCGTCTTGGCGGTAGGTGGAAGTCTGATAAATAGGCACGCTCACCGCCCCCGTTGTCGCGTCCTCACTAATGCCTCCATGGATTAATTTGGTTTGCATGCGCATGGTTTTTCCTTTTGATGAATTCATGAATAAATACCTTTAGAAAGATAACGATCGGCAACATCCGGGAAAATGGTTAAAACCTGGCTGCCTTCGGGGAGGCGTTGCACTTCTTTCAAGGCTGCCGCAAAAGCTGCTCCGCTAGAGCTCCCCACTAATAAGCCGTTTTTCTTGGCTAACTTCCTAGTGTAGCTAAAACCCTCTTCATCTGAGATCGTTTCAAAGCCATCAATATCCAAGTTTTCAAAAAAGGGGGGGATGAACTCCACGCCAATGCCCTCAATCTCATGAGACCCAGGCTCGCCCCCATTCAAAATAGAACCCTCCGGCTCCACCCCAATCAAGCGGATATTAGGAATGCGTTCTTTCAAATACCTAGCCGTGCCCGCAAAAGTGCCACCACTCCCTATCCCGGCTACAAAGCTCGTAAAATTTGTGCCTAATTCTTGGACAATCTCAGGGGCTAGGGTGTGGTAGTAAGCGTTAGGATTATCAGGGTTTTCAAATTGCAAGGGCAAATAGCTATTAGGGATGCTTTCGGCTAGCTCTTTACTTTTTTTAATGGCGCCAGAAATCCCCTCGCTAGTAGGCGTGTTGATTACTAAAGCCCCCAAAGCCCTCATGATTTGCTGTTTTTCTGTGCTGAATTTTTCCGGGACAACAAAGATGGTTTTTAAGTGGTGCTTGAGCGCCACTAAAGCTAGAGCGATGCCGGTATTGCCTGCAGTAGGCTCAATGATGGTCGTTGTGGAAGTGATTTTGTGCGTTCTAAACGCTTCTTTTATGAGATATTGGCCTAAGCGATCTTTAACGCTCCCTCCCGGGTTTAGATGCTCTAGTTTGGCGTAAATGGCGGAATTTAATGGAATGGGGTAATCCTTGTTAGTGAATTTAAAAACGGGGGTGCGGCCTATGGCGTCTTGCATTGTGGTAAGGATCATTATTTCTCCTATAATAATAAACAATAATTCAATTTTTGCGATTATGCCTAAACTCGTTAAATGGAGTAAAATTAAGGATAAAATTTGAGCTTATTAAGATCGATCAAGGAGCTTTCAATGAAAACGATAGAATGGAATGAAGAGCAAAGAAAAGCGTTCCAAGACTTGTTAAGAGAATTTGTAGTGCTAATAGATGCTAAAGTGCAAGAGGGAAAGCAAACAGGCAAAACCCCAACGAACCCAAAATACGCTTCATACCAAAGAGGGCTGAACAAGTTTTTAACGCCATGGGGTTATGCGTGCAAAATCAGTCCTGGCAGCCATGGGCGTTTATCCCATGAGCCATCAATCGCCTTTTGCCGTCAGGATATTTTAGGGGAAGGATTTGTCAATCGTGAAAAACCAACCCCAAAAAAAGGTTTTTTTATTTGGCTTGCTTACTATTGGCGCAATGATGCAGAAAAGATCGATCTTTGTATAGGTCGATCCATAGAGGAGAATGGGGAAAAAGAGTGTCAAAAATGCCCAGCGTATGACAAGATCGTTATTGAAAACGCATGCTATCAAAAGCTCTATGACGATTTAGAAGCCGATCTTGAAAGCATTACCGACTATTTTTTACACCCTATTAATGAATTTAATCAAATCCCCACTGCGTATTTTGAGTTAGAGCCATCTAGCGCAAGCCATTAAGAAACAACCCCATACCAAAAAGGAACTCCCCTAAGGGATTTTCCTAAAATCCCATCAACGCTTTTTAAAATAAGTCTTGAAAAGCTATCGTTTGGTTAAAACCAAGCTTTGATATTTGGATTAAAAAAACGCTTTGAGTGTCTTTTATATTTTATAATTGGTATCCCATTGATGAAAATGAGAAAAGCAAGCGGGTTTTCATTGAAACCGCTCGCTTGAAAGAAGTTTTAAAAGCGTTTCACTCCACTTCCGCATCAATCACATCATCGTCTTTTTTCTTGGGTTGCTCGGCGTTATTTTTATTCGCCATGGCTTCGCCTAATTTTTGAGCCGCTTGCGCTAACGCTTTGGTTTTGTCTTCAAGCTCCGCTTTAGTGGCGTTATCGTTTTTGATGCAATCTTTAAGAGCGTTAATGGCGTTTTGGATCTCATTAGCGTCGTTCTCATTCAAATTCGCCTTATGCTCATCAAGGCTCTTTTGGGTTTGGTGCGCCAAACTATCGGCATGGTTTCTCGCTTCAATCACTTCTTTTTTCCTAGCGTCTTCTTCTTTGTGCAATTCAGCGTCTTTCACCATTTTTTCAATTTCGCTATCAGACAACCCGCTAGAACCAGAAATTTTAATCTCTTGGCTTTTACCGGTATTTTTATCTTGCGCTGACACGGTTAAAATCCCATTAGCGTCAATATCAAAGGTTACTTCAATTTGCGGCATGCCTCTTGGAGCTGGAGCGATGCCTTGCAAATCAAATTTACCCAAAGATTTATTATCCCTTGCCAATTCCCTTTCGCCTTGTAAAACCATAATGGACACAGCGGGCTGGTTGTCTTCAGCGGTTGAGAACACTTGAGATTTTTTTGCCGGAATAGTCGTGCCTCTATCAATCACTTTAGTCATCACGCCCCCTAAGGTTTCAATCCCAAGGCTTAAAGGCGTAACGTCTAATAAAAGCACATCTTTCACATCGCCTTTTAACACGCCCCCTTGAATGCTCGCTCCCACCGCTACGACCTCATCAGGATTGACGCTTTTATTCAAATCTTTATTAATAAACGCTTTCACCCTTTCTTGGACTTTAGGGATACGAGTAGAGCCTCCCACCATCACCACTTCTGAAATCTCATTTTTGGTTAGCCCTGCATCCTTGATCACGCTTTCAATTTTAGAAATCGTTTCTTCCATGAGATCTTCTGTCAGGCTTTCAAATTTAGCCCTAGTGAGTTTTTTAACCAAGTGTTTAGGCCCGGTAGCGTCCGCTGTGATAAAGGGCAAATTGATTTCAGTCTCCATCGCAGAGCTCAGTTCTTTTTTAGCGTTTTCAGCCGCTTCTTTCAGGCGTTGCAACGCCATCACATCGTTTTTAATCTCAATGCCCGTTTCGCTTTTAAACTCAGCCGCTAAGAAATCAATCACACGATTGTCAAAATCATCGCCCCCTAAAAACGCATCGCCCCCTGTGGCTAAAACTTCCACGACATTATCGCCTGTTTCTAACACGGTAACGTCAAAAGTCCCCCCACCCAAATCATAAACCATGATTTTTTCGCTCTCTTTTTTATCCAAGCCGTAAGCTAACGCCGCGCTGGTAGGCTCATTGATAATCCTTAAAACGTTAAGCCCTGCAATCGTGCCGGCTTCTTTAGTCGCCTTCCTTTGGCTGTCGTTAAAATAAGCAGGAACGGTGATAACCGCTTCTGTAACGCTCTCGCCTAAATAACTTTCAGCGTCTTCTTTGAGCTTCATTAAAATTTTGGCTGAAATTTCTTGAGGGGTATAAATTTTACCTGAAATTTCAATCGCACAAGCCCCATTCCTATCCACAATCTTATAAGGCAAGCGTTTTTCAGCTTCTTTAGCCTTATCTTCATTAAACATCAAACCCATGATTCTTTTAATAGAATAAATGGTTTTTTCTGGGTTAGTAACCGCTTGTCTTTTGGCGCTCTCGCCCACTAAAATCTCGCCCTTATCCGTAAAAGCCACAATAGACGGAGTGGTGTTTTTACCCTCTTTATTCGCAATAATCTTCGCTTCATTGCCTTCATAAACCGCCATTGCGGAGTTGGTTGTCCCTAAATCAATTCCAATAACTTTTCCCATGCGTTATCCTTTCTTATTAAAATAAATGTTTTAATCGTTTTTAGCAATGCTCACCATTGCCGGCCTCAAAACCCTACCCTTATACTTGTAACCCTGTTGCAAAACCTGCACGATTTTCCCGTTTTCTTTTTCTTCGCTTTTGACTTGCATGATCGCATTGTGGAAGTTGGGATCAAATTCTTCTAAGCATTCAATCCCCTCAATGCCATGCTTTGCCAAAACTTCATGCAGCTTTTCCATCGTAAGCTCCAAGCCTTTGGTTAAAGCGCTCTCTTTATCCACTTCTACAGCGCTCTTATGAGCCCCAAGAAGCGCATCAATCACCGGCAATAGATCCAATGCGATTTTTTCATACGCATACTCTAACGCCATGCTCTTGTCTCTTTCTAAACGCTTTTTCACGTTTTCAAAATCCGCATGCACTCTTAAATATTGTTCATGCATTTCCTGGTATTTAAGCTCAAAATCTTCCTTGATCTCGCCTTCTTTTTCGCTCGCTTCTTGCTTTTCTTCACCTTGTTGTTCTTTACAAGCGCAAGCCTTTTGATAAGACTCCGGCTCTTTTGGGCTTAAATGATCGTGTTCTTGGTTGTGTTCATCTTTCATTATTCCTCCTCAGAAATCGTTTGAAAAAACCCTTCATAATCGCATTCCAATTTCCCCACGCAAAGTAGTTGCATTCGTTTGTTTTGAAATTCTATGGGGCGTATTACCAGCATGCAATCAGGCTCTATAAAATGCAACCCTTTTTTGAAACGCTCCAAAACCTTACCCTCTAAAATGTCAAAAAATAAAGGGCTGTTTAAAAGCGTTTTTAACCCCATCAGATTAAAGCGTGTGATTTGTGTGTTGGAATACTCCAAACGCTCTAATTGCTTGGCTAAACTCAACGCATTGACAGAAGCAGCGATTAAGCGCACTTCTTTAACGCTCCTGCCCACAAGCTCTAATAAAAACTTCTCCATTTTAACGCTGTAACTCAGCGCGCAAGAAAACGCCAAAAAATCCAAAATCAAAAAGCGTTTTTCGCACTCAATGACTCTTTCTAAACGCTCCAAACTGGGTTTTTTTAACAGCGTGAAAAGCCCAAAATTTTCACTCGCGCTTTTTAAGCGTTTTTCATTCACCTTTAAAACTTCAAAGCGCAACGATTTGTGCCAATAGTTTTCAAACGCCTTAAAAGTAGGCAATCTAGCGCCGCTAGAATGGGCTTGATAGAGCATGCCTTCTTTAGAAAGGATTTGAAAATAATTCCTGATCGTCGCACAAGATATTTTCAAGTTTGCCAACTCTTTCAAGCGTTTAGAGCTAATGGGTTCTAAAATCTGCAGATAGGTTTTAACAAACGCATCTAACAAACTCTCTTTTTTATTCAAATCAGAACCTACTTTAATTCTTCTTAACATCATTATTTGAAAAATCTCGTCAATCACCATTTTGATGAAAGAACGATCGCATTATAGCGCAAAAAGTTAATAATCTATCACTTTTTTTAGACAAGTGATAAAAATTATCCGATTTTTCTTTAAAGTTTAGTCTGTATCACTAAATTTATTTACTAGCATTAAATTAGGATTTTTTATAGATTTGATTTAATTTAGATCTGATCTCATTTAATATGGATAATCCTTTTTGTTTTATAATGAAACTCATTCTCTTAAGGGGATAGGGGGGTATTTTGAAATAACTCTCCCCCTACAACCCCCCTTAAAATCCCCCTAACCCCCCAAGACCGCTTTTTTAGTAAAGTTATCGCTTGCTTGACGCAAGCTCTTTACTATTTTATTATCTATCTTTTATTAAAAAAACTTGTTATCATGTTAAACATGAACACACACACAAGAGGCATTGACAGCGGGCTGATCCATTCGCTCCAAAGCATTTCATTATCCATGTTTAGAAAGGGTTTTTTTGGGCTTTATCAAGGCTCCATTTCGGCGCGCATTGGCACTAACCAGTTTGTGATCAACAAAAGAAACGCTGTTTTTGATCAACTGAATGAAAACACCTTATTAGTCTTGCATGACAAGATAGATTACTGCTGGAAAGAAGCGAGCCTGGATTCGCCCATTCATGCGAGCGTGTATAGAGAGTTTTTGGACGCTAAATTCATCGCTTACGCGCGCCCTCCTTATAGTTTGGCGTATTCCTTGCGCCATAACCGGTTGCTCCCTAGAGATTATTTAGGGTATCGTTCTTTGGGCGAAGAAATTTCCATTTTTAACCCCAAAGACTATGACAGCTGGCAAGAAAGAGCGGATACAGAAATTTTACGCCAATTACAAGAGAGCAAAAAATATTTTGTTTTCATTAAGGGGTGTGGGATTTTTGCCTACCACAGAGAGCTTTCTAAACTCATGGAAGTTTTTGATTTGATTGAAAACTCATGCAAGGTTTTACGATTGGGCGATTTAATGGATTATTGCTATAATGATGATCCACGATTGAGCGTGTAAAAAGCTAAAAAGGATAAAACATGACCATCAACACCCATTACACCCCCAATTTCACACAGCTCCAAACCTTAAATAATATCAATAATGATGCAACCATAAAGGACAGGAATCAAGTAGAGCAGGACTTGCGCCAAAGCAGCGTTCAAGATGGTTTCAGTCAAAATAATACGCAAAACGCCCCTGATTTTGACCGGTTACAAGCTTTAAACGCTATCAACAACGACGGTGGGATCAAGGATAAATCCCAAGTTGAAAAAAGCCTTATTGATGGCGAAAATACCCCTGAAATTTATTCTAGCCTAGATACATACGCTTAAAAAGGAGTGTTTTACCATTCCTTCAAAGCCATTTTGATCGCTTCTATCACGCAATCCATCCCACCCGCTAAACTGAAAAGCCAGTATTTGTGCGCGTAAATGTATTCTAATTGCTTAGCCCTTAATTCGTCTTCATTATTCGTTTTTTTACACACGATTTCAGCGATATGCAATTCCTGGTGGAAGATATAAGATTGTATCGCATCCATGAAATACGAATTGAATCGCTTGTCATCAAAAAGCTCTTTAACGTTATCAATTTCAGCACTCAAATGATCTAATTCTTTAAAATCCAGCTCTTCTAATTTGTTTTTTTCATGAAGCTTTTCCACTTTTTCTAAAAACTCTGCCACTTTTAAAAACACTCTTTCAACTTGAGTTTTTTTCTCATTGGCGTATTTGATGATCTCTTCGCATTTTTGTTTGGCGATCTTTAAATTTTTAGCCTGCTCTGATTGGGTAGGATAAATAAGATTGATAGGAGGCTTTGGCTTGGATTTATCTATTTTTTCGCACACTTCTTTAAAGGGCATTTCTTTAGTCCCTTTAATCCTAGCCCCCCCTTCAGTAGCGTTAATGACTTCTAATTTATAGGGCGTGTTGAAAATATCTTTTTCAAAAAATTCTAAGAAAAGTTTCCACACTAAAGTGGTTTCTACTTCCCCATTACCTCCGTATTTTTCTATAAAAATCTTGTCTTTATCCTTTTTAGGCTTAATCTCTTTATCGCCATAAATCGCCCCACTAGCGTGGCTGTTGCCGCTTTGTGAAAAGCTCAAATCTTGCCCGATAAACACGCATCTTTTGAAACGAGAATGCACCACTAATTCATACGCCATGTTCGCTGCGCTCATGCCTATGCCCACATAGCCATACTGGTGCAAATCAAAAAGGTTGGTGTAACCAAAGGGGCGGAAACTGAATTGCTTAACCCCTTTTTTAATCGCTTGAATCAATCGTTTATGCACAATGGAAGTCAAAGCAAAAATAACGCCTTCTTGAAAATCTAAGGGGGTTTCTTCATAGAATTTCGCCGTCAAATCCACTCTTTCTAAAGACAGCACAATATCAGGCTTGATACCGGCTTTAGCCAAAATAGGGAAAGAAGCGTCTATACAAAAAAGCGTGGCGTAGGGCGCGATTTCTTTTAAAAGGGGGAGCTGTTTGTTCAAACTGGGCCCGGTTGAAACAATGATAGCGGTGTCTCTGTTTTTTAAAGCGCTCACAAAATCCACTAAACTAGGGCTTTTGATGACTTCAGGCAGATTAGCGGCATGCTGTTTGATGCCTATGAGCGCGTCTTTAGCGTCATTGCCTACGCTAATAGCGCCATGCTCTAAAGCGCGCGTGAAATGCTGGTTGATTCCTATCATTTGATGAGAATATCGTTCATAATAAGCGTTAAAAAGTTTTAAATCATACATTCTTGCGTATAAACGAGATTTTTTATCCATATCAAATAATGAAGCGATCATGTTGTAATTGCAAAAACTTGCATGCAATAAAATCAAACGATTTTCTAAAATCTCAGTGGAAAAATCCAAAAGATTCAACACAATGAAAATAACCTCTATTTCAGGCTCAATGACCACCAAACGTTTTAAATTGCCATTGCCTAAAAGCAAGCGATAAAACACCCCATTACCCAAGCCAAAATAATACAAATAAGGATAAAGCATGTGAATTTCGCTATTTTTGTATAGCTCTAAGCTTGAATCTAGCGGGCTTTTTTCAAATAAGGGCGTGTTTGTTTCTTTATCTAAGAGGTTGAAATTCGCGCTATCATTCCCTAAAAACACTTCGTATTTTTTGTTTTCTTTAATGGCTTTGAGCTTTGCGAACAAAAGAGGGTCTTTTTTGAAAAGAGCTTGTAAGTTTTTTTGATAAATATCCATCATTCTAACTTATAAAAATAACTTATAAAAAGGGCTAACGCCCCCTTAAATCAAGGGCTGTTATTGTAAAAGCCTTAAGACATTTTGTTGCACCGCATTCGCTTGCGCCATAGCAAAACTCCCACTTTGCGCCAAAATATTGTATTTAGAAAAGTTCGCGCTCTCTTCAGCAAAATCCACGTCTCTGATTTGAGACTCAGCCGCTTTAACATTCACTTGGGTTACAGAAATATTATTAATGGTGGTAACCAATTCCATTTGCACCGAACCCATATCCGAGCGGATCTTGTCTAATTGCGTGCGCGCAGAATCTGCCATATCCATCACAATCATCGCCCCTTTAAGGCTTGTTACCCCGGCTCCTATGCCTTGAGAATTGGTCTCCGCTTGCGCGCCATTAGCGTTCGCTCCGGCTGCTGAAGCCACATTCGCATCAAAAATACCCCTAACCGCTCTCAAATTCACGGTGTATTCCGCCACCCCTTGAGCGGAATGAAAGCCCACATGGCTAAAATTCACACCGCTTACAATGATGTCTCTAGCGTCGGTCCTGGTCAAGGTTAAGCGCCCAATCACCGCATGCTGTGTCCCAGAAATCCCTGCAAAATTCCCTCCCCCAAAAACCTGACCGCTCGCGCTCGCTGCATGCACTGAAATCGCGCGTCCATCAATGGAGTGTAAATTAATGCGCCCTTGAATATCCAAGCTCGCTTCTACGCCGGTCCTGTCTTTGACGGAGTTGATCGCGTTAGTCAATCTGCCGTCAGCGTCGTTTTTATGCACATCATTCACGGTTCCAATTTCTACGCCATTAATGGTGAGTTCTCTCACGGTTCCTGATTGCACGGGAGTGCCACCGGTGGCCATGACGTTATAAGAAGCCCTAACGCCTAGAGTGTTAGAAAAGCGATTGATGATTTCGCTTAACGCTCCAATCCCTGTGCCAGCGCTTGTAGAAATGCGCACGGTTTCAATCTTATAATCATTCACGCCATTGACTTGTTTGAAATTCAAACCCACTTCAGTCAAGTTTTGTGCCGCCGCGCTAGCGAGCATGCCTTCGCCACTAAAAGAAGAGGTTTCCATGCGCACATGCCCAATCTTATCCGAACTCGTTGAGCCAATAGACGCCTTAACCGTGGTGTTAGAATACGCGCCAATTTGAAATTCTTTGTTAGAAAAACTTCCTGAAAGCATTTGTTGGCCGTTAAAGCTTGTGGTGTTAGCGATATTGTCTAGTTCTTCTAACAACCTTTGAATATCGCTTTGGAGCGCTCTTCGGCTTTCTAAAGTTTGCCCATCTTGAGCGGCTTGAACGGCTTTGGTTTTAATGGTGTCTAAGATTTTGATTTGCTCATCCATCGCTTTATCAGCGGTTTGAACCATACCAATAGCGTCATTAGCATTGCGGATCGCTTGACCCAAATTCGCGCTTTGACTCCTTAAGCTATCAGCGATCGCCATCCCACTAGAATCGTCAGCGGCTTTATTGATCCTAAGCCCTGAGCTTAACTTTTCAAGCGAGCTTGAAAGGTCTCTGTTGTTTTGAACCCCCACCGCATGAGAAGTTAAAGCGGCGATATTGGTATTTATCCTAAAACTCATGTTTGCATCCTTTGCATAGATATTTGCTGTTAATCAAGCAAAGGGTGTTCCAACTTTTGGATTTTTAGCACCACTATAGTTTTTATGGTTTAATAGGGCGTTTAGTCAAAATTCTATGCTACAATCATTCATTAATAGGTATAAACATTCCATTAAAGGCGTTCAATGAAGCACCTTATTATTGTAGAATCCCCAGCAAAAGCCAAAACCATTAAAAATTTTTTGGATAAAAATTATGAAGTCATTGCCTCTAAAGGGCATGTTAGGGATTTATCCAAATTCGCTTTAGGCATTAAGATTGATGAAACCGGCTTCACTCCTAATTATGTCGTGGATAAAGACCATAAAGAGCTTGTCAAACAGATCATAGAGCTTTCTAAAAAGGCATCTACCACCTACATCGCTACCGATGAAGACCGAGAAGGGGAAGCGATAGGCTATCATGTGGCATGTTTGATTGGGGGGAAATTAGAGAGCTATCCTAGGATTGTTTTTCATGAGATCACGCAAAATGCGATTTTAAACGCTTTAAAAACCCCACGACAAATTGACATGTCTAAGGTCAATGCCCAACAAGCCAGACGCTTTTTAGATCGGATCGTGGGTTTCAAGCTCAGCTCGTTGATTTCATCAAAAATCACTAAAGGTTTGAGCGCTGGGCGGGTGCAAAGCGCGGCTTTAAAGCTTGTGATTGATAAAGAAAGGGAGATTAAAGCCTTTAAGCCTTTAACCTACTTCACGCTAGACGCTTATTTTGAGTCGCATTTAGAAGCGCAACTCATCAGCTATAAGGGTAACAAACTCAAAGCCCAAGAACTCATTGATGAAAAAAAAGCTCAAGAGATTAAAAACGAATTAGAAAAAGAAAGCTACGCTATTTCCAGTATCGTTAAAAAATCTAAAAAATCCCCCACACCGCCCCCTTTCATGACTTCTACTTTACAGCAAAGCGCTTCCAGTCTTTTAGGTTTTTCGCCCACAAAAACCATGAGTATCGCTCAAAAATTGTATGAAGGCGTAGCCACCCCGCAAGGGGTTATGGGAGTGATCACTTACATGAGGACTGATAGCTTGAATATCGCTAAAGAGGCTTTAGAAGAAGCGAGGAATAAGATTTTAAAAGACTATGGCAAAGACTACCTACCCCCTAAAGCCAAAGTCTATTCCAGCAAGAATAAAAACGCCCAAGAAGCCCATGAAGCGATCAGACCCACTTCTATTATTTTAGAGCCAAACGCTTTAAAAGACTACCTTAAGCCTGAAGAATTAAAGCTCTATACTTTAATTTACAAACGCTTCTTAGCTTCTCAAATGCAAGACGCTCTTTTTGAAAGCCAGAGCGTGGTTGTGGCTTGCGAAAAAGGCGAGTTTAAAGCTAGCGGCAGAAAACTCCTTTTTGATGGCTATTATAAAATTTTAGGCAATGACGATAAGGACAAATTGCTCCCCAATTTGAAAGAAAATGACCCCATTAAATTAGAAAAACTAGAGAGCAATGCCCATGTTACAGAACCTCCAGCACGCTATTCAGAAGCGAGCTTGATTAAAGTTTTAGAAAGTTTAGGCATAGGCAGGCCCAGCACCTACGCTCCAACGATTTCCCTTTTACAAAACAGAGACTACATCAAGGTAGAAAAAAAGCAAATCAGCGCTTTAGAGAGCGCGTTTAAAGTGATAGAAATTTTAGAAAAGCATTTTGAAGAGATTGTGGATTCTAAATTCAGCGCTTCTTTAGAAGAGGAATTAGACAATATCGCTCAAAATAAAGCCGACTACCAGCAAGTCTTAAAGGACTTTTACTACCCTTTTATGGATAAAATTGAAGCCGGGAAAAAGAATATCATCTCTCAAAAAGTGCATGAAAAAACCGGCCAATCATGCCCTAAATGCGGAGGGGAATTAGTAAAAAAGAATAGCCGTTATGGGGAGTTTATCGCTTGCAACAATTACCCTAAATGCAAATACATCAAACAAACTGAAACCGCTAATAATGAAGCCACGCAAGAATTGTGCGAAAAATGCGGAGGGGAAATGGTGCAAAAATTCAGCAGAAACGGGGCGTTTTTAGCTTGCAACAACTACCCTGAATGCAAAAACACCAAATCGTTAAAAAACACCCCTAACGCCAAAGAAACAATAGAAGGCGTGAAATGCCCAGAATGCGGAGGGGATATTGCCTTAAAAAGGAGTAAGAAAGGCTCGTTTTATGGCTGTAACAATTACCCTAAATGCAATTTTTTATCCAACCATAAGCCCATCAACAAGCGTTGCGAGAAGTGCCATTATTTAATGAGTGAAAGAATCTATCGCAAAAAAAAGGTGCATGAATGCATTAAATGCAAAGAGCGTGTGTTTTTAGAGGAAGAGAATGGCTAAAGAAAATCCGCCTGTCGTTTTTGGGCCTGTTTTATCCAGGCGTTTTGGGAAGTCTTTGGGCGTGGATTTATCGCCCTCTAAAAAACAATGCAATTACAATTGCATTTATTGCGAGTTGGGTAAAGCCAAGCCCATTGAGTGCATGGAAGAAGTGATCAAAGTGGAAACCTTGATTAACGCCATTCAAAACGCCCTAAACAACCTTGCTACCCCCATTGATGTTTTAACCATTACCGCTAATGGCGAACCCACGCTATACCCTCATTTATTAGAGCTTATCCAAAGCATCAAGCCTTTTTTAAAGGGCGTTAAAACTTTGATTTTAAGCAACGGCTCGCTCTTTTATGAGCCAAAAGTCCAACAAGCCTTGAAGGAATTTGACATCGTTAAATTTTCTTTAGACGCTATTGATTTGAAAGCCTTTGAAAGAGTGGATAAGCCTTATTCCAAAGACATTAACAAGATTTTAGAGGGGATTTTGCGCTTTTCTCAAATCTATCAGGGGCAACTGGTGGCTGAAGTGCTGTTAATTAAGGGCGTGAATGATAGCGCGAACAATTTAAAGCTCATCGCTGCATTTTTAAAAAAAATCAATACCGCTAGAGTGGATTTAAGCACCATAGACAGGCCCTCAAGCTTTAAAGCCCCAAAATTGAGCGAAGATGAATTATTAAAATGCTCTTTGTTTTTTGAAGGGCTTTGCGTGAGTTTGCCTAAACGATCCATTACTCAAGCTAAAAAATTGATTTCTTGCGGTATAGACGAATTGCTCGCTTTAATTTCCAGGCGCCCTTTAAGCGCAGAAGAAGCCCCCCTAATACTAGATCCTAACGCCTTTAAACATTTAGAAACTTTATTAAACCATAAGCAAATTACGATTAAAAAAGTCGGCTCTTTGGAGTTTTATTGTGCGTTTTAACCTCCATTTGTAAGTTTTACCTTACTTTAGGGAGCTTAAGCTTTTAAAAAGGTTCTGTTCTAATTGGGTAACGTAGAGTTTTTAGAATACCATAAATAAGCTAAAAACGATTTTATGGTGTTTTCTTATGCCTACATCCTTTTACTATAACCATAACCCGCTTTTTCTACTTTTTTTTCAGTATTAGCAGCTGCTTCTATTTCTTTACTGACATCAGCAAATATTTTTTGAACGAGCAAAAGGCTCTGAGAGGTTGAAAGGTGGGCTTGTGGGTCTGGTTTTAAATTCCTCATTTCAAGCATTTTAGCTTGAGCTTTAGAGCGTATTTTTAGATTTTCTTTTTGCCATTCTTCTGTAGCGTTAAAATCTCTAGGATCTAATTCTAAATAAGCGATAGAACTTGGCCTGTAAAAATCCACTTGTTTAGCGATAGCTTTTTGTGAATAGGGCAAAGATTCCAGCTCTTTTTGCAAATAAGTTATAAGCTCTTGCGCTTTTGATCCTCTTTGAGAGCGGGGTTGTTTAGAGTTGGGGAGGTGTTTTGGCTGGATAGGGGTTTGATTGGTTTTTGTGGGTTTAGGGGTTTTGCATTCAGCTTCTACTTCTACAGCAATACCACCCTTAATTCCTACTTTTTTAATAAAGAATTGATTATGATTTTCTTGGCAATTTTGTTCTGTTTCTTTAATGAAATCTTTCTGTTCTTTAATCAAATCTCTTTGTGTATTAATTGTCTTTTGTTTTTGCTGTTCTAACTCTATCTCACTCTTATTTGCTTTTTGTTTTTCTTGTTCTGTCTTTTGTCTTTCTTGTTCTGCTTTTATTTGACTATTAGCGAGTTCTATCCCACTCTTATTTGTTTTCTGTCTTTCTTGTTCTAACTCTATTTCACTCCTATTTGTTTTCTGTCTTTCTTGTTCTGTTTTCTGTCTTTCTTGTTCTAACTCTATCCCACTCTTATTTGCCTCCTGTTTTTCTTGTTCTAATTCTATCTGTTTATCAGTATCACCAGCGCTACAAGCGGCTAATAATAAACTTGTTACTATTGTTAATCCTGAATATTTCCACCAATTGATTTGATTTTCTTTTTCAGCTTGTTTGGATTTATCCTGGACTTTATCGTCTAATTCTTTTGCTTTCTTGCATGCAACATGGGTCAATACTACTAATGCCGCATTGCTTTTCTTGGGGTGTTTTTTTACAAGTTCTCTAACTTTCTTTGCAATTTTTGTAAAAAACCCACCAATTGATCTGAGCGTATTTGTAATGGCGCTCGCTTGTTTAAAATGAGTCTCTTTATTTGCCTTTGTGTTAGTTATCTCTGTGTTTTTGCCAACTTTATTTGTTTTTCCTGTTTTTACTGATTCCATCACCAACCTTTTTTTCAAAAAACAATCCCACTTTTCAAAATTATATCATGGAAACTAATACGAAAAACCCACTCAAGTTAGATTGATTTATTTATTATCAATGTTTATTATCAATGTTCAGTTAAGCCATGCTCTTTCAATTCTTTTTCTAACTTGGCTACAGCGTTCCAAGTGGGGATCACGCTATCAGGGTTTAAAGAAATGGAAGTGATGCCCTCTTTGACTAAAAACTCTGTCACTTCAGGGTAATCGCTTGGGGCTTGCCCGCAAATCCCGCAATATTTGTTGTGCCTTTTACAAGCTTCAATCGCTTTTTTAAACATTTTTAGCATCGCTTCATTCCTTTCATCAAAGACATGGCTGACTAACTCGCTGTCTCTATCCACGCCTAAAGTGAGTTGGGTTAAATCGTTTGATCCAATAGAAAAGCCATCAAACAAGCTTAAGAAATCATCAGCCAAAATGACATTCACCGGCAATTCACACATGATATAAATTTCAAGCCCGTTTTTACCGGATTCTAAATTGTTTTTTCTTAAGATTTCTAGGACTTTTTTACCCTCTTCAATGGTGCGCAAAAAAGGGATCATCACTTTCATGTTTGTTAAGCCCATTTCTTCCCTTACTAGCGCTAAGGCTTCACACTCCCACGAAAACGCTTCATTATAGCTCTCTGAATAATACCGACTAGCTCCCCTATAACCAAGCATGGGGTTTTCTTCATTAGGCTCATAGCTAGAGCCGCCAAGCATGCGCATGTATTCATTGGATTTGAAATCGCTCGTTCTCACAATGACAGGTTTAGGGTAAAACGCTGCGCTGATCATGCCAATGCCTTCAGCGATTTTTTTCACAAAAAAATCTTTAGGGTTAGCATAGCCTGCCATAAGGTTTTCAATTTCATTTTTTTCTTTCACGCTTTTTTTGTGGTGCAAATCCACTAAAGCTAAAGGGTGGGCTTTGATTTGATTTAAAATAATCATTTCCATTCTGGCCAGCCCTACGCCGTGATTAGGGAGCTGAGAAAAGCCAAAGGCTTTTTCAGGGTTTCCAATGTTAATGTAAATTTTTGTTTGAGTTTCTTGCATGTTAGAAAGCTCCACCCTTTCAATTTCATGCTCATAAATGCCTGCATACACATAGCCCTCTTCGCCCTCAGCGCAAGAAACCGTGATTTCCATGCCGGTATAAAGGCTATCAGTCGCTCCGCTCACCCCAACAATAGCTGGCACGCCAATTTCTCTCGCTACAATAGCGGCATGGCAAGTGCGCCCCCCACGATTGGTGATAACTGCGCTCGCTTTTTTCATGCAAGGCTCCCAATCCGGATCGGTATTGTCTGTAACTAAAATTTCGCCCTCTTTAAAAGAATTCATGTGCTCCAAGTCATTGATGATACGCACTTTCCCTGATCCGATTTTACTCCCAATCGCTCTGCCTTGTAAGATAATTTCTTTTTTTTCGTTAGGGTTTTTGAATTTGAATTTTTCAAAGACTTGATTTTCTTCTTTACTTTTTTGGCTTTGAACGGTTTCTGGGCGCGCTTGAACGATAAAGATTTCCCCGCTCTCGCCATCTTTAGCCCATTCTATATCCATAGGGCGGTATTGTTTGGCTTCTTTAGAGTAGTGTTTTTCAATTTCAACGGCGTATTTGGCTAAAATCAGCACATCTTCATCGCTCAATGAAAAGGACTGCCATTCTTTTTTGGTGGTTTTAATGTTTCTGGTAGGGTGTTCGCTACCTCTTGGGGCATAGACCATTTTTTGCGTTTTATTGCCGAGTTGGCGTTTGATAATGGGGCGTTTGTTTTGCTCTAAAGTGGGCTTAAACACATAAAATTCATCAGGGTTTATCGTGCCGCCCACCACATTTTCGCCTAACCCCCACGCTGAAGTGATAAACACCGCGTCTTTAAAACCGGTTTCGGTGTCAATAGAAAACATCACGCCCGCGCTGCCTTTATCCGCTCGCACCATTTTTTGCACCCCCACGCTGAGCGCGACTTTTAGATGATCAAACCCACGACTCGCTCTATAACTAATCGCTCTATCGGTAAAAAGCGATGCTAAACAGGATTTGATATAGTGGATCAATTCGGTTTTGCCCTTAATGTTTAAATAAGTGTCTTGTTGCCCGGCAAAAGAAGCGTCCGGTAAGTCTTCTGCAGTAGCGGAACTCCTTACCGCCACATCGGCTTCTTTCATGTCGTATTGTCGGCTTAAAATTTCATAAGCTTGAAAAATCTCATCTCTCAAATCGCTAGGAAAAGGCGTGCCAAAAATAAGCTCTCTGATTTGTTTGGAGCGGATTTTTAACACATCAATTTCGGTGGCATCAACATTTTCTAAAAGCTCTATGATTTTTTGTTTAGCCCCCCCTTGCTCTAAAAGATACCAATACGCTTCGCTGGTGATCGCAAAGCCATCAGGCACTTTAATACCAATTGGTACTAATTCTTGAAACATTTCACCAATGCTAGCGTTCTTGCCCCCAACCAGATTCACATTCTTATTGTTCAACTCTTTGAAAAACTTGATATATCGCACAAAACTCCCTTAAAATGATCATTAAGTCTCTTAAAACAAAAATATAATAATGATAGCATGATAGAGCTTTAGTTTTAGCCAGTTTGTATTCTAAGCTTTGTTAATAAGAGGGTGTATTTTTTTGGTTTATGATTTTATTGTATAATGAGCGATTAGTTAGGTATTTTTGAATAGAAAGGGTGGTTTTGTATAGGCGGTTATTGTTAAATTTGCTTTGTATGGTATTTTTACAAGCGTGTTTAAAGCCTATGAGCGACCCTAAAGCTGAGAAAGTGGATTCGCAAGTGCAATGCGGGTTTGGCTCAAAAGATTGCTAAATTTTAAGGTTTGAAGAAAGGAAACATAAGTTTTAAAGAATGAGTGCGGAATTGATTGCTGTTTATAAAGACGAGCAAATAATAGATTTAGAGAGCGCGAAAGTCTTAGGGCTGAGCGATGGGATCAAAGCGTTAAAAGGGAGCGAGCCGATATATTTTGATGATTCGCCTTTGGCTTTAGAGGTGATCAGGCATTCATGCGCGCATTTGCTCGCGCAAAGCTTGAAAGCCCTTTATCCGGACGCGAAATTTTTTGTAGGCCCTGTGGTAGAAGAGGGGTTTTATTACGATTTCAAGACCGCTTCAAAAATCAGCGAAGAGGATTTGCCTAAAATTGAAGCGAAAATGAAAGAATTTGCGAAGTTAAAGCTTGCTATCACTAAAGAGACTTTAACCAGAGAGCAAGCTTTGGAGCGTTTTAAGGGCGATGAATTAAAGCATGCGGTGATGAGTAAAATCAGTGGCGATGCGTTTGGCGTGTATAAACAAGGCGAGTTTGAAGATTTGTGTAAGGGGCCTCATCTCCCAAACACTCGTTTTTTAAACCATTTCAAGCTCACTAAACTGGCTGGGGCTTATTTGGGTGGCGATGAAAACAATGAAATGCTCATTAGAATCTATGGCATCGCTTTTGCCACCAAAGAGGGCTTAAAAGACTATCTTTTCCAAATAGAAGAAGCGAAAAAACGAGATCACAGAAAGCTAGGCGTGGAGCTAGGGCTTTTTAGTTTTGATGATGAGATAGGGGCGGGCTTACCTTTATGGCTGCCTAAAGGGGCAAGGCTTAGGAAGCGCATTGAAGATTTATTGAGTAAAGCGTTACTTTTAAGAGGCTATGAGCCGGTTAAAGGCCCTGAGATTTTAAAGAGCGATGTGTGGAAAATCAGTGGGCATTATGACAACTATAAAGAAAACATGTATTTCACCACGATTGATGAGCAAGAATACGGCATAAAGCCTATGAATTGCGTGGGACATATTAAAGTCTATCAAAGCGCTTTACACAGCTACAGGGATTTGCCCTTAAGGTTTTATGAATACGGCGTGGTGCATCGGCACGAAAAAAGCGGCGTGTTGCATGGGCTTTTAAGGGTTAGGGAATTCACCCAAGACGATGCACATATTTTTTGCTCTTTTGAACAGATCCAAAGCGAAGTGAGCGCGATTTTAGATTTCACGCACAAAATCATGAAAGCGTTTGGTTTTAGCTATGAAATGGAATTATCCACTAGACCGGCTAAATCCATAGGCGATGATGAAGTTTGGGAAAAGGCCACTAACGCTTTAAAAGAAGCCCTAAAAGAGCACCGCATTGATTATAAGATTGATGAAGGGGGAGGGGCTTTCTATGGGCCTAAGATTGACATTAAAATCACTGACGCTTTAAAGCGCAAATGGCAGTGCGGCACGATTCAAGTGGATATGAATTTGCCTGAACGCTTCAAGCTCGCTTTCACTAATGAGCGCAATCACGCTGAACAGCCGGTGATGATCCACAGAGCGATTTTAGGCTCGTTTGAAAGGTTTATTGCGATTTTGAGCGAACATTTTGGGGGGAATTTCCCTTTCTTTGTCGCGCCCACTCAAATCGCTCTCATTCCTATTAATGAGAAGCATCATGTTTTTGCTTTGAAATTAAAAGAGGCGCTAAAAAAGCGCGATATTTTTGTAGAAGTGCTGGATAAAAACGACAGCTTGAATAAAAAGGTGCGCTTAGCCGAAAAACAAAAAATCCCTATGATTTTAGTGTTAGGGAATGAAGAGGTGGAGACCGAAATTTTATCCATTAGAGACAGAGAAAAGCAAGCTCAATATAAAATGCCCTTAAAGGAGTTTTTAAACATGGTTGAATCCAAGATGCAAGAGGTTAGTTTTTGAGTAGAAACGAAGTGTTGTTAAACGGAGACATTAATTTTAAAGAAGTGCGTTGTGTGGGCGATGATGGCGAAGTGTATGGGATTATTTCTTCTAAAGAAGCGCTAAAAATCGCTCAAAATTTAGGCTTGGATTTGGTTTTGATTTCAGCGAGCGCGAAACCCCCTGTGTGTAAGGTGATGGATTATAATAAATTCCGCTATCAAAATGAAAAGAAAATCAAGGAAGCCAAGAAAAAGCAAAAGCAAATTGAAATCAAAGAGATCAAGCTTTCCACTCAAATCGCGCAAAACGATATTAACTATAAAGTCAAGCATGCGAGGGAATTTATTGAAGCCAACAAGCATGTCAAATTCAAAGTGGTTTTAAAGGGTAGGGAAAGCCAAAACTCAAAAGCCGGGCTTGATGTGCTTTTTAGAGTGCAAACGATGATGCAAGATTTAGCCAACCCTGAAAAAGAGCCAAAAACTGAGGGGCGTTTTGTTTCGTGGATGTTTGTGCCTAAGGCTAAAGAAACCCCCAAAAACGAAAAGAAAACCAAAGAAAATAACCCGCCTTTTAATCGTATTAACCTTATGAAAGGAGAAAATCATGCCAAAAATGAAGACTAATCGCGGCGCGTCTAAGCGTTTTAAAGTTAAAAAAAACTTGATTAAGCGTGGCAGCGCTTTTAAAAGCCATATTTTGACTAAAAAAAGCCCTAAGCGTAAAGCCAATTTAAACGCGCCAAAACATGTGCATCACACTAACGCGCATTCTGTCATGTCGTTGCTTTGCAGGGCTTAGGAATGCTCATTAGAAAGTGGAGTTAATCCCCTTATTTAAGGGAAAGTCGTTTGAAAAACGCACCTAAAAATATTTTAAAAAGAAAGGTAAAGAAATGAGAGTTAAAACAGGCGTTGTGCGCAGAAGACGCCATAAAAAAGTCTTAAAACTCGCTAGAGGGTTTTATAGTGGCAGAAGAAAGCATTTTAGAAAGGCTAAAGAACAGCTTGAAAGGAGCATGTATTACGCCTTTAGGGATCGCAAACAAAAAAAAAGAGAGTTCAGGAGTTTGTGGGTGGTAAGGATTAATGCGGCTTGCAGAATGCACAATACAAGTTATTCGCGCTTCATGCATGCCCTAAAAGTGGCTAATATTGAATTAGACCGCAAGGTTTTAGCAGACATGGCGATGAATGACATGCAAGCCTTTAAGAGCGTGTTAGAGAGCGTGAAAGAGCATCTTTAATCTCTATTGGCTGTTAGGTTTTAGTTTTAACCTAAAAAAGGTGAGAGGATTTAGGAATTTTTACTAAAAAGTTCCTAAAATTGATTTTTGTTTCAATTTATTCTCATTCAATCGCTATATTTAATCAAAAAGAAAGCAATTTTATAGTAGAATGTGGCATTTAGAACTCAAGTAGAGAAAATGTAGAAGGAAGGAATACATGAAGAAATCTGTTATAGTAGGTGCTATCTCTCTAGCGATGACAAGCTTATTGTCAGCAGAGACCCCTAAGCAAGAAAAAGCTATTAAGACTAGCCCTACCAAAAAAGGTGAAAGGAATGCTGCTTTTATAGGGATTGATTACCAGTTAGGTATGCTCAGCACTACCGCTCAAAATTGTTCCCATGGGAATTGTAATGGTAATCAAAGTGGGGCTTACGGCTCTAATACGCCTAACATGCCTACAGCGTCAAACCCAACAGGAGGGCTTACTCATGGCGCTCTAGGGACTCGTGGGTATAAAGGCTTAAGCAACCAACAATACGCTATCAATGGTTTTGGGTTTGTTGTAGGGTATAAGCATTTTTTTAAGAAAGCCCCACAATTTGGAATGCGTTATTACGGATTCTTTGATTTTGCAAGCTCTTATTATAAGTATTACACTTATAATGATTATGGCATGAGAGACGCTCGCAAGGGTTCTCAAAGTTTCATGTTTGGCTATGGGGCTGGCACAGATGTGTTGTTTAACCCGGCTATTTTCAATCGTGAGAATTTGCATTTTGGGTTTTTCTTGGGCGTTGCGATTGGTGGCACCTCTTGGGGTCCAACAAACTATTATTTTAAGGACTTAGCTGAAGAATATAGAGGGAGTTTCCACCCATCAAATTTTCAGGTCTTAGTTAATGGTGGGATCCGCTTAGGCACTAAACACCAAGGTTTTGAAATTGGCTTGAAAATCCAAACCATTCGCAACAATTATTATACTGCTAGTGCGGATAATGTTCCTGAAGGGACCACTTACAGATTCACCTTCCACCGCCCCTATGCCTTTTATTGGCGTTACATTGTAAGCTTTTAAGGTGTTTTAGGGTTAATTTATGGGGGGGCATAGAAAAGGGCTTTTGCTCTTTATGGCCTTTTATGATTTTCTTGTATCAAAGGCTTTAAAAAATCAATACGGCTACTTGCTAAAAATTAAAGTGCAATCCTTACAAGCAATTGAACTTACCAACAACCGCACACAAACAAGTCTTTGAAAAATCAAAAATGAGTTCATTATTTTTAAAAATAAGGGATATAGGTTAGCTGTTTTAATGGAGCGCTGATCATAAAATCTAAAAATCAATTGGCTATTAAAGTGCTATAAGTTATCTTTAATCAACTAGATGATAAAATTTATCTTTTATTTTTGAATTGGGAGCATTTGATGAAAAAATTGGCGTTTTCTTTATTATTTACTGGGACTTTTTTGGGGCTTTTTTTGAATGCGAGTGATTTTAAGAGCATGGATAATAAGCAACTATTAGAGCAAGCAGGGAAAGTCGCTCCTAGCGAAGTCCCGGAGTTTCGTGCGGAAGTCAATAAGCGATTACAAGCGATGAAAGAAGAAGAGCGTAAAAGTTATAAAGCGGATTTTAAGAAAGCTATGGATAAGAATTTGGCTTCTTTAAGTCAAGAAGATCGCAACAAGCGTAAAAAAGAAATCCTTGAAGTCATTGCTAACAAAAAGAAAACAATGACCATGAAAGAGTATCGTGAAGAAGGGTTGGATTTGCATGATTGCGCATGCGAAGGCCCTTTTCATGACCATGAAAAAAAGGGAAAAAAAGGGAAAAAACCAAACCATCATAAGCATTAGCACTTAGGGTGTGCTAACTTTTTTGATTTTTGTAAAACCACGCTGTAAGCCCCTAGCTTTTGGCTGTGGGAATTAGGGCGTTTTCGTGTTATAATTGTCATAGCGTTTGGGCGTTGACTCTTAAAATAGAGGCTATCTGGTGGGTGGGTCTTGCTACTCTTAAAATCCCTTAGCTGTAAAGAGCGTCTCAAATTTTTTAGGGTTAAAGTTTTTGGAGTGTTTGTATTTTTTGGATATTTATAGTATCATACCCAAATGATAAATACCCTTTGAAAGTCTGTATTTTAAGGTGATCAAAATAGCTTGAATTCTAAGTGGTTTTTATAAATAGAAGAAGATTTTAAAAGAGGGCTTAATGAAGAATAGTGTCTGTTTTTGTTGTGGTTATGGATATAGGAGTTTGGTGTGAAGCGAATTTTATTTTTTTTAGCGGCTACGACTTTTTTGTTGAGAGCAGAAACGGCTTCTGCTACTATTAACACTACAGTTGATCCCAATGTTATGTTTTCTGAAAGCTCCACAGGGAATGTGAAAAAAGACCGCAAGAGGGTTTTAAAAAGCATGGTTGATTTAGAAAAAGAGCGCGTGAAGAATTTTAACCAGTATTCTGAAACCAAGATGAGTAAGGGCGATTTGTCCGCTTTTGGAGCTTTCTTTAAGGGGAGTTTGGAAGATTGCGTGGAGCAAAAGATTTGTTACTACGAGCATAGGAATGGCAAGGTTTCTTTTGTGGTGAATGACAGAGAAAAGTTTTATAAGCATGTGCTTAAAGACTTAGGGACAGAGCTTTCACTCCCCTTATTTAATTGGCTTTACAAAGGCTCAGATTTTGGGGCTTTGCATGAGCAGTTTGGAGACATGTATGATGGGTATATCAAATACTTGATCAGCATGGTTAGGGTGAGCCAAAAAGAAAAGGCTAGAAAAGTGGATGCAATCGTTCTTAAAAAAATGGAAGAACAAGCTGAGAAAGACACTAAGGCAGCATTCCAAAAGAGGAGCAGTGGGGAGCTTGAAAGCCATACTGATAGCCCTGAATTTATAAGCTCTTCTAAGACACAGAATTCTTCTAACCCGGATCTAGACCCTATGACTAACGCTAACACGCTCAAAGAAACAGCTTCAAAAGAGCCAGAGACTTCTCCAAAAAAGGAAAAAAAGCCCAAGAAAAAACGACGCCTTTCAAAGAAGGAAAAGCAACAACAGGCCTTACAACAAGAGTTTGAAAAGCAAGTTAGTGGCTCTAGTGAGTCTGAAAAATAGTAAGGAAAAATAGCTAGCTTACCTTTTTGAGTAGGGGGGCTTTCTTTAAATAAGTCTCTCAAGTGCTTCTTTTCTAGGCTTTATAGCTCTCTATTGCTAAGCTCTGTGTCTTATTGGTTAGGACTATCTCTTTTAAAAACCACCGCTTTTTTGAAGTTTTTAAACTTTTCAGCTCTTTTTACGCTTAATGATTAGCTCTTTTGTTACGCAAAAATCTTTGAAACATAATGACGGATAGAGCCATGATAAAATAACCTTAAGACATTCCAACGCATTTCATATAAAAGCATGTGAAAATTTTTGGTTTTATTTTAGTGGGGTATTGGTAATCAAATTGATGCTTTTGAGTATTTTTCACATTTAAAAAAAGCTTGCGAAAAGCGAGTGATAGTTTCTCATGACGCGCTTTTATAGGGTTATGGGGAGTTTTGGGGGGTTAGGGGAATGATTTCAAAAGGCCTCCTATCCCCTTATGAGTTTAAATAAACTTTTTACTATAAAATGGAATCCAAAACGATGGAATAACGCTTTAAAACCCTATTTTTTAAAATTTTTTAAGAATATCAAAGCAGATAAGGCTTATTGATATTTGATAAAAACAAAGCCTTTTTTAGGAAATAAAACCCCTAAAGATTAGAGCTATCCCTTAGCATTCTAAAGTCTTAGCTAACCCCCCTAACGAAGTCTCTTTGTATTTTTCATTCATGTCTTTTCCGGTTGCATACATCGTAGCGATCACTTCATCTAAGCTCACTTTAGGCTTGTATTCATCTTCTAAGGCTAGTTTAGAAGCGCTGATCGCTTTAATCGCCCCTAAAACATTGCGTTCAATGCAAGGGATTTGCACCAAGCCCCCCACCGGATCGCATGTCAATCCTAAATGGTGTTCCATAGCGATTTCACTAGCGATTAAAACCTGTTGCGTGGTCGCTTGGCACAAATGAGCTAACCCCCCCGCAGCCATAGAGCTTGCCACGCCAATTTCAGCCTGACACCCCGCTTCTGCGCCGCTCAAGGAAGCGTTTTTTTTGTAAAGATAGCCAATCGCCGCACTGGTGAGCAAAAAATCATTAATAGCCTTTTGCGATAAATTTTCAAACAAATGGTTTTTGGCGTATAAAAGCACGCTTGGCACTACCGCGCACGCTCCGTTAGTAGGGGCGGTTACCACCTTGCCTCCGCTAGCGTTTTCTTCAGCAATGGCGCGAGCGTAAAGCGAAATGTAATCAATCAACGCTAAGGGGTCTTTCCCGCTTGTGGGGTGCTTTTCTAGGCGCGTTTTAATGCTTGGGGCCAATCGTGTTACTTTCAAAGAACCAGGCAGATACCTTTCCTTAGAATTAGCCCCATTATGATAACACTCAAGCATCGCATGATAGATTTTGGTCATCGTTGCATCAGGGTGGTTTTTGAGAGCGTTTTCTCTCAAACGCACGATTTCAGCGATGCTTTTTTGGTGTTTTTGGCACAATTCTAGCAACTCTTTAGCGCTTGAAAAATCATAGGCAATGCTTTCATTTCCACCCTCTTTAGATAAGTTGTCTAATTCTTTTTCAGTATAAACAAACCCTCCACCAACAGAATAATAAGTCTCTTCTTTTAAAACCTCATTATTAGCGTTAAAAGCTTTTAGAATGAGAGCGTTTTGGTGTCTGGCTAAAGGTTTGTTGTCAAAAATCAAATCTTTAGTATAATCAAATTGAATGTTGCGTTGGTTAGCGAGTTTTAAAACTTTGTTTTCAAGTGCTTCATGCAATAAGGCTTTTTTGGTTGTTACTTCCAATTCGTTAGCATAAATACCATGCAAGCCAATCAAAACCGCTTCATCGCTCAAATGCCCTTTACCCGTTAAGGCTAATGAGCCATGCAAGGTGATTTGAACGCGTTCAACCTGCTCTAAAATGCCTTTTAACAACCCGCAAAATCTCGCTCCCGCTTCCATAGGTCCTATGGTGTGTGAAGAGCTAGGCCCCACGCCGATCTTAAAAATGGATAAAATGGAAAAACTAGCCATTAAAATAGTCCTAAAAACACGCTCAAAGCCGTCAAGCTCCCAAAGACAAACACAAAAATATCCACTTTGAAGTTTCTAAAACGCTTCAAACTAGAAACGCTATAAAAAGCGACCATGGGCATCACAAAAAGAATGAGCGCGATAATGGGTCCGCCTAAATTTTCAATAAAATCTAAAATATTAGGGTTAATATAAGCCACCAGCGTGATAGTCAGCCATAAAAAAATCGTTACGCTCACACTCAGGGTTTTAGAAGCTTTTTTCAACTTTAAACTTTGAATGATAATGCCTTCTAAACCCTCTTTAGCCCCATAATAATGCCCAAAAAAAGATGAAAAAATCGCTAAAAAAGCCACCACAGGCCCCGCATAATTGATTAAAGGGTTGTTTAAAGTGTTAGCAAAATAGCTCAAAATGGGGATGTTTTGTTCCCTTGCTTTCACAAAATCATCAGCACTCAAGCACATGACACACGAAAACACAAAAAACATCACAAACCCTAAAAGCATCAGCGATGTCCCTAATTCAATTTGATTGAGTTTGTATTCTTTGAAAGCGCCGTATTCTTTTCCCACATTTTGGGTGAAGGTTGAAATAATGGGGCTATGGTTGAATGAAAACACAAGCACCGGTAAGGTTAGCCAAATGGCTAGCACAAATTCTTTAAAACTCGGCACCACAAAAAGATTAGCGCCTTGCCAATAAGGGATAAGATACAAAGAAAAAAGCAGTAAAATCAAGCATAAAGGATACACTAAAGCGTTACAAATGCGTGTTACAATCGTAGCGTTAAAAACCATCACCAACATCATTAAAGAAACTAACACCACAGCCAGTAAGCCCCGATGAAAAGGCGCTAAATGCAACTGGTTAGTGAAAAAATGATCAAACACGTTAGTGATACCCACCCCATAAGCCAAACAAATAGGATAAATCGCCAAGAAATAAAGCAAAGTGATAAGAAAACCCCATTGAGCGCCAAAATGAGAGCGAACGACCATGGTAATGTCTTCTTTATCTTTAGATCCTATGAAATAAGCTAAAGCTCTATGCCCCAGATAAGTTAAAGGGAAGATGATCGCACTCATTACCACAATAGCCCATACCCCATGTCCACCGGCTCTAATAGGCAAAAATAAAATCCCAGCCCCCACCGCCGTGCCAAATAAGGACGCCATCCAACGCAAATCAAACGCGTTGAGTTTTTTAGGATCTCTTATGACCGCTTTTTCTTGTACCATGCTATTAAACCGCCCTTTTATCGTGTTAAAGAGCTTTCATTGTAGCATAAAGCTTTTTATGATTGGGGTTTTTTGAGATTAAGGGGTGGTTTTGGGCGTGCATTTATTTTCTAAAATCCACGATTTAACCCGCACAAGCTATAATAACGCTTAAAAAAAGATTAATAAAGGATTATAGAAATGTCAAACACAACCTGGTCGCCAACTTCATGGCATTCTTTTAAGATAGAGCAACACCCCACTTATAAAGATAATCAGGAATTAGAAAGGGTCAAAAAAGAATTGCACTCCTACCCTCCCTTAGTGTTTGCTGGCGAAGCGAGGAACTTGCAAGAGCGATTAGCCCAAGTCATTGACAATAAGGCGTTTTTGTTGCAAGGGGGCGATTGCGCGGAGTCGTTTTCTCAATTTAGCGCTAATCGGATTAGAGACATGTTTAAAGTGATGATGCAAATGGCGATTGTCTTAACTTTTGCTGGCTCTATACCGATCGTGAAAGTGGGGCGCATTGCCGGGCAATTTGCCAAGCCTCGCTCCAATGCGATTGAAATGCTGGATGATGAAGAAGTGTTGAGTTACAGGGGGGATATTATCAATGGGATTTCCAAAAAAGAAAGAGAGCCAAAGCCTGAAAGAATGCTTAAAGCCTACCATCAAAGCGTAGCGACTTTAAACCTTATCAGAGCTTTTGCCCAAGGCGGGTTAGCGGATTTGGAGCAAGTGCATCGTTTCAATTTGGATTTTGTCAAAAACAACGATTTTGGGCAAAAATACCAGCAAATCGCTGACCGGATCACGCAAGCTTTAGGGTTCATGCGAGCATGCGGGGTGGAGATAGAAAAAACGCCTATTCTTAGGGAAGTGGAATTTTACACCAGCCACGAAGCGTTACTGCTCCATTATGAAGAGCCGTTGGTGCGTAAGGATAGTTTGACTAACCAGTTTTATGATTGCTCCGCACACATGCTATGGATTGGCGAAAGGACAAGAGACCCTAAGGGCGCGCATGTGGAGTTTTTAAGGGGGGTTTGTAACCCTATTGGCGTGAAAATCGGGCCTAATGCGAGCGTGAGCGAAGTGTTAGAATTGTGCGATGTTTTAAACCCTCACAACATTAAGGGGCGTTTGAATTTGATCGTGCGCATGGGTTCTAAGATGATTAAAGAGCGTTTGCCTAAGCTTTTACAAGGGGTGTTGAAAGAAAAACGCCATATTTTATGGAGCATTGATCCCATGCATGGCAACACGGTTAAAACCAGTTTGGGGGTTAAAACAAGGGCTTTTGATAGCGTATTAGATGAAGTGAAAAGCTTTTTTGAAATCCATAGGGCTGAAGGGAGTTTAGCTTCAGGGGTTCATTTGGAAATGACGGGTGAAAATGTTACAGAATGTATCGGTGGCTCGCAAGCGATCACCGAAGAGGGTTTGAGTTGCCATTACTATACGCAATGCGATCCAAGACTAAACGCCACTCAAGCCCTAGAACTCGCTTTTTTAATTGCTGACATGCTCAAAAAACAACGATCTTGATTGAAATCAAGATAATAAGAGGCTTTAGTCAAGCGATCGTTTCTTGTAGCGCGTTCTATAGGGGGATTTAGTTGGGGGTTGTAGGGGGGAGTTTTTCAAAATACCCCAATTATCCCCTTAAGAGAATGGGTTTTACATAAAATAAAGTTTTAAAAATTAAAGGATAATAAGGTTAAATAAGGTTTTGAGTGCCGACATTTGATGAAAACAGAGCCAAATATTAATTTATCTTTAACTCTTTTTCTTTATAATTATCGTAAGCATTTTAATATTCAAAGGAGCTTGAAATGAGAATTTCTCTTTTAGCTGTAATTTTAGCGTTATTGTTTGTGGCTTGCCACGAAACTAAAAAACAAATCTTACAAAACGAAGCCGATAGCACCCCTTCAGAAAAAACCATTTGGCAGCCTGAACAAAAATA
The DNA here is from genome assembly GCF_014497725.1 of Helicobacter pylori. Classification (GTDB taxonomy): domain Bacteria; phylum Campylobacterota; class Campylobacteria; order Campylobacterales; family Helicobacteraceae; genus Helicobacter; species Helicobacter pylori_DE. Next base: position 322,046 of record NZ_JACTGF010000001.1, read on the forward strand.
AAAATTTAAAAAAGCTAAAAAGCGTTTTTTACCATCAAATTAAAAGGGTTTGATTTTTAGTTAAATAGTGTTTAAAAAGCGTTTTTGTGGGGTTATTGTCGCAAAATAACCCTATTTTTATGAGTTTTAGCGTAAAAAATAAAAATTTTTGTTAAATAAGACTCAACCAATGTTTGAAAAGAGCAGAGCCTTAGAGTTTGAGGATTAAAAGGCTTGAGAGCGAAACTACAAACTCTCTAAAACCTTTTGAGCATGCCCTTTCGCTTTGACATTGTAGAAGCATTTTTCTAAAACGCCTTGCGTGTTGATAATGAAAGTGGAGCGGATAATCCCCAAATGCTCTTTCCCATAAAGCATGCGTTTGCCATAAGCTTTGTAAAGGTTGGCTACTTTTTTATCTTCATCGCAGAGCAAGATCACATTCAAAGAGCATTGGCTGATAAATTTTTGATGCGATTGAGAATTATCAGGGCTTACGCCCACGACAACAGCGTTTTTCTTTTCAAATTCACTAAACAGAGCGCTAAAATCTTTGGCTTCTAGAGTGCATCCGGGGGTGTTGTCTTTAGGGTAGAAATACAACACTACTTTTTTATGGAGCAAATCTTTTAAAGAAATTTCCACGCCATCGCTGTTTTTCAACCTAAAATCAGGGGCTAATTGCCCTACTTCTAACTTTTCCATTCTTATCCTTCAATAGAGAATGATAGCGACTTTTTGAGGCCCATGCACCCCAAAAACGGTTTTTAATTCAATGTCAGCTGTCCGGCTAGGCCCGCCAATAAGGAGCATGTTTGTGGGTAATGCACCGTTTTGGCCTTGATTTTTTAAAGCTTGCACGCCTTCGCTTAAATTGCGCACAATGGATTCTTTTTTCAATAAAATGATGCAATTAAGGGTGATGAGTGAAAGCAACCGTGGGCTTGCATGCGAAGAAACCGCCCCAATCATGCCCAAGCTTGAAATCCCACAAACCCCATGCAATAAAGCCGTATCAATCTCAAACAACTCTTCACGCATCGCTTCAATTTCTTTATCATAAGGCTGTAAAGTAAAATCCTTAAACGCTTCAAAATTCAAATTCAAATCTGTAGAGTGTAAGACTTTTTTGCTTTGAAAATTTTCTAAAGCCTTTAAGATTGCTTGCTCTAAATCTTCTTTAGCGCTTTCAATGACTTCAGCTTTATTCAACACCTGGAAATGCTTGTATTCTTCCACTAAGTCTTCAAACTCCACTTTAATGATATTTCTATAAATAGGGTTTGCTCCCTGAATGGCATGTTTGGCTCTGGCTTCTTTAATGCGCTTTAAAATAAGCTCTTTACTCATAAATCACCCCTTCTAAGTGCTGGACTTTGGCATGCAAGCTTGTGTCCATGTTGGGTAAGGTCCTAACGCTCGCCCACTCTTTGACTAAAGGCAGTATGGGGGCTAAAAGCTTGCCTAAAGGCGAGAAAAATTGAGCCATTTTCAATTGGAAACGCCACTTAGCCCCATCGCTTGCCATTTTGGCAAACATTTTCATAGAGAATTTTTCCATCCCGCTGTGTTGGGCGCTTTTAGCCCCCTTGACCACACCCCTGCCCTCGCCCACTTTATCGGCTCGTAAATCTCTAATGAGTTCGGCTAAAGGGATTTCTACGGGGCATACTTCAGTGCAACGCCCGCAAAGACTGCACAAATTAGGGATATGCCCGTAATTATTCAAGCCAAAGAGTTGGGGGGATACCACCACGCCTATAGGGCCAGGATAAGTGGAAAGATAAGCATGCCCACCGATTTTATCATACACAGGGCAGTGGTTCAAACAAGTCCCGCAACGGATGCATGAAAGGGCACGGTAATACTTTTCATCAGCCAAAATATTGGAGCGGTTGTTGTCTAATAAAATGATGTGGGCTTCTTTAGGGCCATCTAAATCGCCCTCTTTTCTGGGGCCTGTGATAATGTTTTGATAGCAAGTGATAGGCACACCCACAGCACTCGGGGCGAGCAGATTGTTTAAAATCGCCGCATCATCAAAGCTTTCTACTAATTTTTCAATCCCGCAAATAGCGACATGCACATCGCATGCGGTGGTGCTCATTCTGCCATTGCCTTCATTTTCCACTAGCCAGATCGCCCCCTCATTAGCGATAGCGAAATTAACCCCACTGATCCCCATTTTAAAGCTTTCAAATTCTTTGCGCATGTGCTTTCTGGCGATCGCATTGAGCTTCTCAGGCTCTTCTTCATAAGCGGCGTTGAGTTTTTCTTCAAAAATCTTACCGATTTGCTTGCGGTTTTTATGGATGGCTGGCACGACAATATGCACAGGGTGCTCATTGATGAGCTGGATAATCAATTCGCCTAGATCCGTTTCTTGCGCTTGAATGCCCTTTTCTTTGAGGTAATGGTTCAAGCCAATTTCTTCGCTCGCCATGGATTTTTGCTTTAAAATGCGCTTGATATTCTTTTCTTTAGCGAGGTTGTAAATGATTTCATTGGCTTCATCGCCGTCTTTAGCGTAGTGGATTTTAAAGCCGTTTTGAGTGGCGTTTTTTTCAAACAATTCCAAATATTCATCAAGCCTGGATAAAATTTTAAGCTTGACTTCTTTGCCTAATTCCCTTAAATTTTCCCACTCGCTGTAACGATTTTTAATCAAATTCTTACGATTAGCCCTTAAGGTGTCCATTGCAGAACGCAAATTTTCCCTTAATTGCGTATCGCCTAATTGGTCGGTGATGATTTCTTCGTATTCTTGGTCGCTATGATATTTTTCCATGATTATTCCTTAAAACAATTCTTTAATGTTAAAGCCCAAGCCTTGAGGCTAAAAAGTCATAAAAATGCATGGGTTTTGTTAAAGAGCCCATTTTTTGCATGGCGGTGCTGATATTCATCAAACACCCCGCATCCGCTGAAACGATCACATCCACATGACGGCTTTCTATATCTTTAATCTTTTCTTTAACCATAACCGCTGAAATTTCAGGCTCTTTGACTGAAAAAGTCCCCCCAAACCCGCAGCATTCTTCTTCTTTTTCCAATTCAATGAGTTCCACATTTTTAAGCTGTCTGATGAGATTTTTCGCCGAGTCAATCACTTTAGCCACCCTTAAGGCATGGCAATTAGAATGCCATGTGATTTTAAGGGGTTCGCCCTTATCTTCGTATTTGACTTGCAATTTTTTATCCAAAAATTCGCTCAACTCATACACCCTAGAGCAAAAATCTTTAACCATGTTAAATTCCGCATGCCCTTCAAACAATTCCAAATAATCATGCCGCATCATCCCTGTGCATGAACCGCTAGGCAAAATAATAGGGTAGTCGTTATTGGAATAAAGTTTGATATTGTATAAAATGACTTTTTTTGTCTCTTCGTAGTATCCTGAGTTATAGCTTGGCTGGCCGCAACATGTCTGGTCTTTTTTAAAAACCACTTCTAAATTTTCCTTGCGGAGCAATTTGATAGCGTTAAGCGATGCGTTGCTATAAATAGCTGCTCCTAGACAAGTAGCAAAGAAATTGACTTTCAAAGAATGCTCCTTAAAATTCCAAATTAAGAGTTTCAAACACAATATAATACTCAAAATTAGTAAGATTGTAATCACAAGTTGATAAACCCACTCTCTTAAACATTGTTACTAAAATAAACCACAAACCCATTAAATTTGACTTAATATTAAATGCTACTTAAAATTAGTTTTTTCTTTTAAGTAAGATAAAGAAATACTTTTAATTATTCAAGGAAAATTTATGGAATTTTATCAAGTCTATGACCCATTAGGCCATATTTGGCTGAGCGCTTTAGTGGCGCTATCGCCTATTGCGCTCTTTTTTATCTCTCTTATTGTTTTTAAACTTAAAGGGTATAGCGCTGGGTTTTTAAGCTTAGCGCTTTCAATCCTTATTGCGTTATTTGTGTATAAGATGCCCGTTCAAATGGTGAGCGCGAGTTTTTTCTATGGTTTTCTTTATGGCTTGTGGCCGATCGCATGGATTGTGATCGCTGCGATTTTTCTTTACAACCTTTCAGTGAAGTCCGGGTATTTTGAGATTTTAAAAGAAAGCATTTTAACCCTAACTCCGGATCATCGCATTTTAGTGATTTTGATCGGATTTTGTTTTGGCTCGTTTTTAGAAGGCGCGATTGGTTTTGGAGGCCCGGTAGCGATCACAGCGGCGATTTTAGTCGGCCTTGGGTTAAACCCCTTATACGCTGCCGGGTTGTGTTTGATCGCTAACACCGCTCCTGTAGCTTTTGGCGCGGTGGGTATCCCTATCACGGCGATGGCTAGCGTGGTGGGTATCCCTGAGTTAGAGATTTCTCAAATGGTGGGCAGGGTGTTACCCATTTTTTCCATTGGTATTCCTTTTTTCATCGTGTTTTTAATGGATGGTTTTAGAGGGATTAGAGAAACCTTTCCTGCAGTGGCCGTTACGGGCTTTAGCTTCGCTATCGCGCAATTTTTAAGCTCTAATTATTTAGGGCCGCAGCTTCCGGATATTATTTCAGCTTTAGTGTCTTTAGTCGCTACCACTTTATTTTTAAAATTCTGGCAGCCCAAACACATTTTCACCAGCAATGGCAAAGAGCCCACGATTAGCACAGAAAAACACCATATTTGCAAGGTGGTTGTGGCGTGGATGCCTTTTGTGTTGCTCACGATTACGATCATCATATGGACGCAACCCTGGTTTAAAGCGCTCTTTAAAGAAGGCGGGGCTTTGGCGTTTTCTAGCTTTGCGTTTGAATTCAATTCTATCAGTCAAAAGATTTTTAAAACCGTTCCCATTGTTACTGAAGCGACCAATTTTCCTGTGGTGTTCAAACTTCCTTTGATTTTAACGACAGGCACTTCCATTTTTTTAGCCGCCCTTTTAAGCGTGTTTTTGTTGCGCGTGAAAATCAGCGATGCGATAGGGGTGTTTGGAGCCACTTTAAAAGAAATGCGTTTGCCGATTTTAACCATTGGCGTGGTTTTAGCGTTTGCGTATGTGGCTAATTATAGCGGCATGAGCGCTACGCTCGCTTTAGCGTTAGCAGATACCGGGCATGTTTTCACTTTCTTTTCGCCTGTGGTAGGCTGGCTTGGGGTGTTTTTAACCGGAAGCGATACGAGTTCCAATCTTTTATTTGGCTCTTTGCAAATGCTCATCGCTACACAGCTTGGCTTGCCTGAAGTGCTTTTCTTAGCGGCCAACACTTCCGGGGGCGTTGTGGGTAAAATGATAAGCCCTCAAAGTATCGCTATCGCTTGCGCGGCGGTGGGGTTAGTGGGGAAAGAGAGCGAATTGTTCAGATTTACAGTAAAATACTCTATCGCTTTGGCGATCATTATGGGGATTGTCTTCACTCTTATTGCTTATGTCTTCCCCTTTATTATCCCCATCATTCCTAAATAAGGGGGTTTTTAAAGAGAACTAGCGCTAAGAGAATATTTTTAAAAGGGATTTTTTAGTGCTAGAATTTCATCAAATTTATGACCCTTTGGGTAATATTTGGCTGAGTGCTCTTGTAGCTTTATTGCCGATTTTGTTATTTTTCTTATCTTTAATGGTTTTTAAACTCAAAGGTTATACAGCGGCCTTTTTGAGCGTGGCCTTATCAGCCGTTATTGCGGTTTTAGTGTATAAAATGCCTGTTAGCATGGTGGGATCAAGCTTTCTTTATGGCTTTCTCTATGGCTTATGGCCGATCGCTTGGATTATTATTGCGGCGATTTTTTTATACAAACTCAGCGTTAAATCCGGCTATTTTGAAATTTTAAAAGAAAGCGTCCAGTCCATCACTTTAGATCACAGGATTTTAGTGATATTGATTGGTTTTTGTTTTGGCTCGTTTTTAGAAGGAGCGATCGGCTTTGGAGGGCCTATTGCCATTACAGCGGCGATTTTAGTGGGCTTAGGGTTAAGCCCCTTATATTCTGCCGGATTGTGCCTAATCGCTAACACCGCTCCTGTGGCTTTTGGCGCAGTGGGTATCCCTATAAGCGCTATGGCGAGCGCGGTAGGGGTGCCAGCGATTTTAATTTCAGCCATGACGGGTAAAATCCTCTTTTTTGTGAGCTTGTTAGTGCCGTTTTTCATTGTGTTTTTAATGGATGGCCTTAAGGGGATTAAAGAAACTTTTCCGGCCGTTTTTATCGCGGCTTTTTCTTTCGCTGGTGCACAATTTTTAAGCTCTAATTATTTAGGGCCAGAATTGCCTGGTATTATTTCAGCCCTTGTTTCACTCGTTGCAACAGCGCTCTTTTTGAAATTTTGGCAGCCTAAAGTCATTTTTAGAAGCGACGGCAAAGCGGCCTCATTCACTAAGAGTAACCATCATATCTGTAAGGTTTATGTCGCTTGGTCTCCTTTTGTGATTTTGGTTTTAGTGATTGTGCTATGGATACAGCCTTTTTTTAAAGCTTTATTTGAAAAAGACGGCTTGTTAGCTTTTTCTAATTTTTATTTTGAATTCAATAACATCAGTAACCATATCTTTAAAAGCCCGCCCTTTGTAGAAGCCAATCAAAGCGTGAGTTTTCCTGTGGTGTTTAAATTTCTCTTAATCAACACAGTTGGCACTTCCATTTTTTTAGCCGCTCTTGTTAGCATGCTCGTTTTAAGGGTGCGAGTGAGCGATGCAGTGAGCGTTTTTGGCGAAACTTTAAAAGAAATGCGTTACCCCATTCTCACCATTGGATTAGTCTTAAGCTTTGCCTATGTGTCTAATTACAGCGGGATTTCTTCCACTCTAGCCTTAGCACTCACGCATACGGGTTTGGCTTTTACTTTTTTCTCGCCCTTGATCGGGTGGGTAGGCGTGTTTTTAACGGGAAGCGATACGAGTTCTAATCTTTTATTTGGCTCTTTACAGCAACTCACCGCCCAACGATTGCACCTCCCTGAGGTTTTAACCCTAACGGCTAATACCGTGGGAGGCACTTTGGGCAAAATGATAAGCCCTCAAAGCATCGCTATCGCTTGTGCGGCGGTGGGGTTAGCCGGGAAAGAGAGCGATTTGTTCAAATTCACGGTTAAATACTCCCTTATTTTTGTAGCGATTATGGGAGTCGTGATTAGCACGATTGCGTATTTGATCCCTGAAGTGGTGCCTGCGATAAAGTAGAGCCATTTTGGATCTGGCAGGGTTTAACCCCCAAATAAATTTTTTTGTTTTAAAAAATTCAAGATTTTAAGCGTCATAGAGCTTATGGGTAAAGTTTCTAAGTCTTTAAGGCTATAAAAACGAACGGGGTTTTTTAGATCCTTTATTGCAGCTGAATAGAGGTTTAAATGGAGCTTGAATTTAGTGTGGCTGTGTTTGATCGCGCCTAAAAAGGGGAGTTTGCATTCTAAATTTTCTTTTAAGTCAGGGAAATGGTGCATCCCCAAATAGAGTTTTTGCTCTATTTTTTCTAAAGCGATTTGGTTATTTTGGATCACAACGCCCAAGTAACGCTCTTCTTGAATGATCTCTTGTTTTTTCTTAAGCGTGTGTTTTTCTAGGTGGTTTTTACCTAAACAATAAGGATTGAAAGGGCAAATCGCGCATTTGGGTTTAGGGGAGCAGATTAAAGCCCCTAGATCAATTAGGGCTTGGTTATGATTAAAGCTTTCATTAAGATTGAGAAAATCATTCGCTTTAATTTGTAAGTCTTTAGCGTGGATATTAGGATCCAATCCAAAAAGCCTTAAAAGCACGCGCTTGACATTGGCGTCCACGCATGCGGTTTTTTCCCTAAAGCCAAAACATAAAATCGCGTTAGCCGTGTATGCGCCAATACCGGGGAGTTTCAATAAATTTTGATAGTCATTGGGTAGTTGCGAGTTATGTTCTTTAACGCAAATTTCAGCACTTTTTTTTAAATTTTTAGCCCTTGAATAATAGCCAAGCCCTCGCCAGAGCAATAAAACCTCCTCTAATTGAGCGTTCGCCAAGTCTTTTAAAGTGGGGAAAGCTTCTAAAAAAGGGGAATAAAAACGCTCAACCACCGTGCTGATTTGGGTTTGTTGGCTCATCACTTCACTGATATAGACTTCATAAGGGGCGTTAATGCCCTTTAAATTCCTAAAGGGTAAATCCTTTCGCCCACATTCTTCATACCATTTTAAAAGGGCGTTGTGTAAAGTTTCCAACTACAACCACCTAAAAGCGATGAATTTGACCCAAGGTGTGCACACGCTTAAAAACACGATCAAATACACCATACCAAAAATAAACCCCCATTTCCAAAAATCCTTGCTTGGAATATACCCGCTCCCGTAATAAATGGTGGATGGGCCTGTGCCATAGGGCGTTAAAATCCCCATAATCCCTAAAGAAAGCATTAAAAACAAGCTCAATTCTTGCAAATTGACCCCTTGAATGTGTGAACCAATCCCTACAAAAAGCGCGAATAACGCGCTCACATGAGCGGTGATGCTAGCGAAAAAATAGTGCGACAGATAGAATAAAGCTACAATAAACAATACCGCTATTAACGGATCCAAGTGAGCATGCTCTAAAAAATTTTGAGCCGCATTGCCGATAAAATTTAAAAACCCTACATTTTTAAGCCCGCCAGCCATCGTGAGTAGCGATCCAAGCAATAAAAAAATATTGAACGCACTCTTGTTTTTAATGATGTCTTCATAGCTTACAATCTTACAAAACGCCATTAAAACCATGACAATCAAAGCCGTTGCGCTCGCATGCAAGCCTAAAGATTTGCCAAAAATCCAACCCAATAAAGCCAATAAAGTAAGGCTGAGCATTAAAATTTCTTTTAAAGAAAACCTCCCCATGCTCTCTAACTCTTTTTTAGCCCACGAACTCACTTCTTTTGAGCCTTTTAAGGTGGGTTCGCAGGTTTTATACGCCAATAAAGGCACAAGCAAGATCAAAACCACCCCACAAGGCAAGAACGCCAAAAACCACGAAAACCATGAAATTTCATTCACGCCCATTTTGGTAGCGATTTCCATTGCTAGGGGGTTAGGGGCGAGTGCGGTTAAAAACATGGACGAAGTGATGCAAGTTGAAGCCAAAGCGACCCACATCAAATATGTGCCGATTTTGTTAGGGTTATTACTAGGAGTAGAACCCATTAAGGGCGGGATAGAAGAAACGATGGGATAGAGTATGCCCCCACTTCTAGCGGAATTGCTAGGGATAAAGGGGGCTAGACACAATTCGCTCAAACTGATCGCATAACCCAAACCTAAAGGGGTTTGCCCTAAAAACCTAATGAGTAAAAGAGCGATCCGTTTCCCTAATAAGCTTTTTTCATACCCTAAACCCAAAATAAAAGCGACAAACACAAGCCACACCGTTTTATTCGCATACCCGCTCAAACCCCACGAAATGGCCTTATTAGCACTCGCTACTTCATTGCTCGCTCCAATTTTTAACGCTATACACAACACTAACGCGCTTAGTGCTATCAAACCTGATGGCACCGGCTCTAAAATTAGCCCTATAATCATGCCCATGAAAATACAAAAATAAAGCCATGCATTAGGGTTTAGCCCGTCCGGTGCACCTAAAAAATACAATAGCGTTGCGATGAGAAAAGGGGCAAAGATTGAGAGGGTTTGTTTAATCATATGTAGCCTTTAGCCAAAGATAGTAATAATTTGGCTTAAAAATATCATTCAAATGGGATTGAGTTATTACAATGTTACAGAAAAAGATTAAAAATTAAGCTTTTTGAAAAAGATAAAATTTTATAATTATGTTTATCTTTGTTGAATTTACTACAAATAGGAGTATTGCATGCAAGAAAATGTGCCTTTGAGTTATGATTATTCCATTAGCAAATTGTTTCTTTATGCGATGATCGCTTTTGGGATAATAGGCATGTTAATAGGGATCGTGTTAGCCTTTGAGTTATCTTTCCCTAGTTTGAACTACATTGCAGGGGAGTATGGCGTTTTTGGCCGCTTACGCCCCTTACACACCAATGCGGTGATCTATGGTTTCACTCTTGGGGGGATTTGGGCGAGTTGGTATTATATCGGTCAAAGGGTGCTTAAAATCACTTATTACCAACACCCCTTTTTGAAATTTGTAGGGTTATTGCATTTTTGGCTCTGGATTCTTCTTTTAGTCCTAGGGGTTATTAGCTTGTTTGCTGGTCTTACTCAATCTAAAGAATACGCCGAATTGATGTGGCCTTTAGATATTATTGTGGTTGTGGCATGGGTGCTATGGGGGGTTAATATGTTTGGGAGCATGAGCGTTAGAAGAGAGAATACTATTTATGTGTCTTTGTGGTATTACATCGCTACTTATGTGGGTATAGCGGTGATGTATATCTTCAATAACCTTTCTATCCCCACCTATTTTGTCGCTGATATGGGGAGCGTTTGGCATTCTATTTCTATGTATTCAGGCAGTAATGATGCGCTCATTCAATGGTGGTGGGGGCATAATGCGGTCGCTTTTGTCTTTACGAGTGGGGTGATTGGCACGATTTATTATTTCTTGCCTAAAGAGAGCGGCCAGCCTATTTTTTCTTACAAACTCACTTTGTTTTCTTTTTGGAGTTTGATGTTTGTTTATATTTGGGCGGGCGGGCACCATTTGATTTATTCCACCGTGCCTGATTGGGTACAAACCCTTTCTAGCGTGTTTTCAGTGGTGTTGATCTTGCCTTCGTGGGGGACAGCGATTAACATGCTTTTAACGATGAGAGGCCAATGGCACCAGCTCAAGGAAAGCCCTTTAATCAAGTTCTTAGTTTTAGCTTCAACTTTCTACATGCTTTCCACGCTAGAAGGATCCATTCAAGCCATTAAGAGCGTGAACGCCTTAGCGCATTTTACCGATTGGATTATAGGGCATGTGCATGACGGCGTGCTTGGGTGGGTAGGCTTCACTTTGATTGCGAGCATGTATCACATGACGCCTAGGCTTTTCAAAAGAGAGATTTATTCAGGCAGGCTTGTGGATTTCCAATTCTGGATCATGACTTTAGGGATTGTGCTTTACTTTTCGTCCATGTGGATTGCAGGGATCACGCAAGGGATGATGTGGAGGGATGTGGATCAGTATGGGAATCTCACTTACCAGTTCATTGACACGGTTAAGGTGCTAATCCCTTATTACAATATTAGAGGCGTTGGGGGTCTTATGTATTTTATTGGATTTATTATTTTTGCTTACAATATTTTTATGACCATCACAGCAGGCAAAAAATTAGAGCGTGAGCCCAATTACGCCACGCCTATGTCTCGATAGGGGAGGTTGGAAATGTTTAGTTTTTTAGAGAAGAATCCGTTTTTTTTCACTCTTGCGTTTATTTTTGTGTTTGCGATCGCAGGCTTGGTGGAGATTTTGCCTAACTTCTTCAAATCCGCTCGCCCGATTGAAGGCTTACGGCCTTATACGGTTTTAGAGACAGCAGGGAGGCAAATTTATATCCAAGAAGGTTGTTATCATTGCCATTCCCAGCTTATTCGCCCTTTCCAAGCTGAGGTGGATCGATACGGCGCGTATAGTTTGAGTGGGGAATATGCGTATGACAGGCCATTTTTATGGGGATCTAAAAGGATTGGCCCTGATTTGCACAGGGTGGGGGATTATCGCACAACCGATTGGCATGAAAAGCACATGTTTGATCCTAAAAGCGTTGTGCCGCACAGCATCATGCCCGCCTATAAGCATTTATTTGCAAAAAAGAGCGATTTTGACACCGCTTATGCGGAAGCTTTGACGCAAAAAAAGGTTTTTGGCGTGCCTTATGACACCGAAAACGGCGTGAAATTAGGGAGCGTAGAAGAAGCGAAAAAAGCCTATTTAGAAGAAGCGAAAAAAATCACAGCCGACATGAAAGACAAACGAGTGCTAGACGCCATTCAAAGAGGTGAAGTGTTAGAAATTGTGGCTTTGATCGCTTATTTGAATAGCTTGGGTAATTCCAGGATCAACGCTAATCAAAACGCTAAATAAGGGGTGAATGATGGATTTAGAAAGTTTGAGAGGTTTTGCGTATGCGTTTTTCACCATTCTTTTTACACTCTTTTTGTACGCTTATATTTTTAGCATGTATAGAAAGCAAAAAAAAGGCATTATGGATTATGAGCGCTATGGGTATTTAGCACTAAATGACGCTTTAGAAGACGAGTTGATTGAACCACGACATAAAGAAGTTCATGATAAGGGCATAAAGGAAAGTTGAAATGGATTTTTTAAACGACCATATAAATGTTTTTGGCTTGATTGCAGCGCTTGTGATTTTAGTTTTAACCATCTATGAATCCAGTTCGCTCATTAAAGAAATGCACGACAGCAAATCTCAAGGTGAGCTTGTAGAAAATGGGCATTTGTTTGATGGGATAGGGGAGTTCGCCAATAATGTGCCAGTAGGCTGGATCGCAAGCTTTATGTGCACGATTGTGTGGGCTTTTTGGTATTTTTTCTTTGGGTATCCGCTGAGCAGTTTTTCTCAAATCGGGCAATACAATGAAGAGGTTAAAGCGCACAACCAAAAATTTGAAGCCAAGTGGAAGAATTTGGGTCAAAAGGAATTGGTGGATATGGGTCAAGGCATCTTTTTAGTTCATTGTTCGCAATGCCATGGCATCACCGCTGAGGGCTTGCATGGGAGCGCTCAAAATCTGGTGCGCTGGGGTAAAGAAGAGGGCATTATGGATACCATTAAGCATGGCTCTAAAGGCATGGATTATCTCGCTGGGGAAATGCCCGCTATGGAATTGGACGAAAAAGACGCTAAAGCGATCGCAAGCTATGTGATGGCAGAACTTTCTAGTGTTAAAAAAACCAAAAACCCTCAACTCATTGATAAAGGCAAGGAATTGTTTGAAAGCATGGGCTGCACAGGTTGTCATGGCAATGATGGTAAGGGCTTGCAAGAAAATCAAGTGTTTGCAGCCGATTTGACCGCTTACGGCACAGAGAATTTTTTGAGAAATATCTTAATGCATGGTAAAAAGGGCAATATAGGGCATATGCCATCATTCAAATATAAAAACTTTAGCGATTTGCAAGTTAAAGCGTTAGCCGAATTTATCCAATCGCTAAAACCCTTAGAAGATTAAAGGAAAAGAGATGAAATTTTTAAACGGATTAGCAGGGAATTTACTGATTGTGGTTATTTTATTGTGTGTGGTCGTTTTTTTTGCATTCAAAGCGATCCATATCCAAAAAGAGCAAGCCACCAATTATTACCGCTATAAGGATATTAACGCTTTAGAGGCAAAAAATACCCAAAACCGGGCTAATTATGAATTAGTCAATCAAGGGAGTAAAAAATGAAATTCACGACTTTAGAAAAAATCTTAGCCTTAATGGTAGTAGCGACCATTTTAATGACAATTGTTATTTCTTTTGTGCCTAATTTGTTTTTGTTTAGCACATGAGGATCTTATGGCTTGTAATAGCCTTTGTTTGTTGTTTGGGGGCTAATGAGTTTTATGTTTTTAATAACGCTAAAGGGCGTTTGGTAGAAAAAAGCGTTCTGTTTGTAGAGGGCGTTTCTAAAGAGCTTTATCTTAAAACAGGCGTGCGTTTTGCGATTGATATGACGGATTTTGAAAAAAATCCTATCGCTCTAGCGACTAAAAAAGAACGCCAAAGCTATCAAGAGGGCTTTTTAAAGCAGCTCAAACCCCCTTTTGTGGTATTCTTTTTTTACCATGACGCTCAAAAAATAGAATTGGTGGCTAACCCTAAAGATTTGTTGGATACTGATAAAATCTTTTTTGAAAAAATCGCTCCCTTACTCCCTACCAACGCCAAAGAATACACGCCTCAAAGGATTTCAGCCATGCTCATTAACGGCTATTCGGTCGCAGTAGACGCTTTAGCGGAAAAATATCGTGTGAATATCGTGCAAAATTTTAACGCCCCTAAGGGAGCGACTTTTGTAAAAGTCATCATCTATATTTTATTATTGACGCTTTTAGGGGCGTTTTTGGGGCTTTATTTTTTTAAAAAATCTTAAGAGGGAAAATCAATGAAAGAAAAAAACTTTTGGCCTTTAGGGATCATGAGCGTGCTTATTTTTGGGCTTGGGATCGTGGTGTTTTTGGTGGTGTTTGCCTTAAAAAATTCGCCTAAAAACGATTTAGTGTATTTCAAGGGTCATAACGAAGTGGATTTAAACTTTAACGCCATGCTTAAAACCTATGAAGATTTTAAAGCTAATTATCGTTTTTTAGTGGGTTTAAAGCCCCTTACAGAAAGCCCTAAAACCCCCATTTTGCCCTATTTTTCTAAAGGCACGCATGGGGATAAAAAAATCCAAGAAAACCTTTTAAACAACGCTTTGATTTTAGAAAAGTCCAACACGCTTTATGCGCGATTGCAACCGCTCAAACCCGCTTTAGATTCGCCAAATATTCAAGTGTATTTAGCTTTCTATCCCAGCCAATCACAGCCCAGATTATTAGGGACGCTTGATTGTAGAAGCGCATGCGAACCTTTAAAATTTGATTTGTTAGAGAGCGATAAAATGGGGCGCTATAAGATCCTTTTTAAATTTGTTTTTAAAAATAAAGAAGAATTGATTTTGGAGCAACTGGCTTTTTTAAAGTAGCACGTTTAAAAAATGCCTTTAGCGTTTTTTATTAACACTCAATCATTAAAAAGCCTGAATTTTCTATCCAAACGGGTATAATAAGGCTATGGGTTTTTTAAAAGTTTTTAAGCATGATGCTTTGGGGCAATTAGGGAATGTTGTTGTAGGGAATTTTTTAATAACGCTCACTATTTTAGCGGTTTGTTTTTCCTCTCAAAGCGCTGAAGAAACGACCATGCTCACCCTAAGCTACACGCTCTTTTTTGTCTTGGGGGCGTTTTTACTGGTCGCAATCAGTGTGGGAGCGATCAAAAACCTCAACACGCTTTTTTCTAAAAGGGGGGTTTTAAGCTTTTCTTTACCCGTTAGTTTAGAGTCTTTATTGCTCCCTAAAATCTTGCTCCCCATGGTGTTTTTTATCTTCAGTTTGTTCTGGTTTGTAGCGAGCGTGCGTTTGGGCTATTCTCTTTTTAACGCGCAATCCAGTGTGCTGTTTATCTTGCACACCGCTTTAAAAACCTTTGCGTTAAAACCCACTAAAACCCTAGGTATCGCGCTGTTTTTAGGGCTTGTTTTAATGAAATTTTTATTTGTTTTGAGCGTTTTAAACGCTGCTAGGATCAAAAAAGCGCGTTTTTTACTAGGGGGGCTGTTGTTCATTCTGGTGGGGGTTGTTTTGGAATTAGCGTTCAATTCGTTACTGCCCTTAATGAGCTCTAGTTTAAGCATCAATGAGGGGTTTTATTATTTCTTGCAACAACAAGAATTACAAGAAAAACAATACTATCTTTTATGGGGAGTGGATTTTTTAAAAATCCTTTTATTGTATGGGGTGATCCGTTACTTGCTTATGCATAAACTAGAATTGGATTAAGAAAAACGGTATTTTAAATATTCATCAGTGAGCAAGCAATCTTTAGTCTTTAACAAACTAGCGTAAAACCCATGCTGATAGCCTAATTCAAAAAGCTTGTCTATGGCGAGAATTTGAATCTCGTTTAAGCGCGTTGAAGTTTCATTCGCATACAGGCTTAAATAAGTTTGTAAGCGCTCTTTATTGACACGAATGAGCGAGCGCTCTAACAGCATGCTAGAGAGCAAATTTTGGTGTTTTAAAGCGACTTCAACCGCTCTAATCAAAGCCTTTTTAATCAAAATCGCGCGATACAAGGGGATAGAGCGCCTGATCGCCATGCCCCCTAAAGGCAAAGGTAAATCCACTTCAATGAGTTCTTTCCAAACATCCCACAATTCTTTTTCCACTTCTAATTCATCATGGAAATCCAAGATGCTTTCATGGATTAGCACGCCCGCATGCACCTTTTCTTCCAAAACCGCTTTTTCAATGTCTAAAAAATTCATGTAAGCGATGCGCGCGTGTTTGTAATAGATCTTAAACAAGAGAGCGTTTGTGGTGTGTTCCCCGCTGAGCGCGACTTTAAAGTCTTTTTTCAATTTCACGCCCTTTTTTTTCACTAATTTAGGCCCATAGCCATTCCCAAAGCTTGTCGCTGTGGGGAGTAAGGCGTAATCGTTCGCAATTTTAGGGTATAGCCCAAAGCTGATCGCACTCACATCATAAGTGTTTTTTAGAGCTTCTTGGTTTAGGGTTTCAATATCAAGGGCAATATTATGGAATGTTTTATTTTTAATGGGGCAATCTATCCAGCCAAACTTAATCGCATAATACATGAAAATATCATCAGCATCAGGGCTATGAGCGACACTAATCAAAGTAAAATCCTTTTGTGATAGGGTAAGTCCTTTTATTATAATAGATTTTAGGCTAGGATTTGATAGAATAAACAAATCAAATTCAATAAGGTGATTTAATGGCAATAGATGAAGACAAACAAAAAGCGATTTCTTTAGCGATCAAACAAATTGATAAGGTTTTTGGTAAGGGGGCGTTGGTGCGCCTTGGGGATAAGCAAGTAGAAAAGATTGACGCTATTTCTACAGGCTCGTTAGGATTGGATTTAGCTTTAGGGATTGGGGGCGTTCCAAAAGGTAGGATCATTGAAATTTATGGGCCAGAGTCAAGCGGAAAGACCACTCTAAGCTTGCATATTATTGCAGAATGCCAAAAAAATGGGGGCGTGTGCGCGTTCATTGACGCTGAGCATGCCCTAGATGTGCATTATGCTAAGAGATTGGGCGTGGATACGCAAAATCTACTCGTTTCCCAACCTGATACAGGCGAGCAAGCTTTAGAGATTTTAGAAACGATCACTAGAAGCGGAGGGATTGATTTGGTGGTGGTGGATTCGGTGGCGGCTCTTACGCCTAAAGCGGAGATTGATGGGGATATGGGCGATCAGCATGTGGGCTTGCAAGCAAGGCTTATGAGCCATGCGTTAAGAAAAATCACCGGTGTCTTGCACAAGATGAACACTACTCTCATTTTTATCAATCAAATCAGAATGAAGATTGGCATGATGGGTTATGGGAGTCCAGAGACCACAACCGGAGGTAATGCCTTAAAATTCTATGCGAGCGTTAGGATTGATATTAGAAGAATCGCCGCTTTAAAACAAAACGAACAGCATATCGGTAATAGGGCTAAAGCTAAAGTGGTTAAAAATAAAGTCGCTCCGCCCTTTAGAGAAGCGGAATTTGACATCATGTTTGGGGAGGGGATTTCTAAAGAGGGCGAAATCATTGATTATGGCGTGAAATTAGACATTGTGGATAAGAGTGGGGCATGGCTTAGTTACCAAGACAAAAAACTAGGGCAAGGCAGAGAAAACGCTAAAGCCTTATTGAAAGAAGATAAAGCCCTAGCGAACGAAATCACTCTTAAGATTAAAGAGAGTATTGGCTCTAATGAAGAGATCATGCCCTTACCCGATGAGCCTTTAGAAGAAATGGAATAAAAAGGATTTTGATGCTAACCATTAAAGACATTCATGCTTTAGAAGTGATGGATAGTAGGGGCAATCCTACCATTCAAGCCAGCGTGATTTTAAGCGATAACACTAAGGCGAGCGCGATTGTGCCTAGCGGAGCGAGCACCGGTAAAAGAGAGGCGTTAGAATTAAGGGATAATGACAAAACCCGTTTTTTGGGTAAAGGGGTTTTAAGGGCATGCGAAAATGTCAATAGCGTGATCAAACACCATTTAATAGGGCTTGAAGCGACTAATCAAGCCTTTGTGGATGAGAGGTTAAGGGCTTTAGACGGCACGCCTAATTACGCTAATTTAGGGGCGAACGCTGTTTTGGGCGTTTCTATGGCGTTAGCAAGGGCGAGTGCGAAGGCTTTAAATCTGCCATTATACCGCTATTTAGGGGGGGCTAACGCTTTGACTTTGCCGGTGCCGATGCTCAATATCATCAACGGCGGAACGCATGCGAACAATTCCATAGACTTTCAAGAATACATGATCATGCCTTTAGGGTTTGAGAGTTTTAAAGAAGCCTTAAGAGCGAGCGCGGAAGTCTATCACACGCTTAAAAAACTTTTAAATGGAAAGAATCAACTCACAAGCGTGGGCGATGAGGGAGGCTTTGCGCCTAATTTTAACAACAATGTAGAACCCCTTGAAGCCATTTCTCAAGCCATTGAAAAAGCCGGCTATAAATTAGGCGAAGAAATCGCGCTCGCTTTAGATGTGGCGAGCAGTGAGTTAGTGGATGAACATTTCAATTACCATTTAAAGGGTGAAAATAAGGTTTTAGATTCGCATGAATTAGTGGCTTATTACAAAGAATTGGTGGCAAAATACCCGATTGTATCCATTGAAGATGGTTTGAGCGAAGACGATTGGGAGGGTTGGGCGTTTTTAAGCAAGGAATTAGGGCGTCAAATCCAATTAGTGGGCGATGATTTGTTTGTAACGAACGCAAACATCTTGCAAAAAGGCATTGAAAAAAACATTGCGAACGCCATTTTGATCAAACCCAATCAAATCGGCACCATTAGTGAGACTTTGGAGACCATAAGATTAGCCAAACACCATGCCTATCAATGCGTGATGAGCCATAGAAGCGGGGAGAGTGAAGACAGCTTTATCGCTGATTTTGCCGTTGCGCTCAATACTGGGGAAATCAAAACCGGATCCACCGCAAGGAGTGAAAGGATCGCTAAATACAACCGCCTTTTGGAGATTGAGCATGAATTAAAAGGGGGGATTTATATCGGTAAAGAGTTGTTTAAGCATGGCTGAAAGCCTTTTTGAAAACGATGAAATCAAAAACAATAAAGCGCGAGATTTTTTTTATAGCCATAGCTCCCTTATTGTCTTTTTCCTCTTACTGCTTGGGTTTGGGTATTATTTAGGGAAGTTGCTTTTTGGAGGTTCTTCTTTAGAAGTCTATTTGGATTTAAGAGACAAGCATGAACGATTGCAACAAGAAATCACCGAATTGCAAAGCAAGAATGTGCGTTTGCAAAAGCGTTTGTTTGAATTGAGAGAATTACGGCCTAGAGATTAGATTTAAGGAAATGGTAGTGTTAAAAAAGATGATAGGTTTGGTGGTGGTTTTAAGCGTCTTATTAGCCAGAGATAACCCTTTTGAGCCTGAAATCAATTCCAAGAATTTGCAAGGGGGCTTTAATGGGATCTATGATGACTACCTCAAAGAAATCCATGTGGATTTGCCCACGAGCGCTAGGATCTTAAAAAAAATCACGCTCACTTACCAGGATATTGATGGCTCTATCCATTCTAAAGTCGTTGGTATTGATAAAAGCATTGATTGGCACTACCCCTTAAAACTTTCCCAACACACCCTTAATCAAACCCCCTTTGAAAAACGCTACCAGATCCAAGATTTTGATTTTTTAATGGCAAACAACACGATGATCTTGCGTTCCCCTTATAAAATTTTACGCTCCTTTGTGCTAGTCAATCCTTATAGAATCGTGTTAGACACGCAAAAAGGCCCTTTGGATATTTATCAAAACATGGATTTAAACCAGAAGTTTTTTTCTCACATTAAAGTCGGTACGCACAAAGATTATTACCGCATCACGCTCATTTTAGACGGGAAATACCGCTATCTTTTGGAAGAAAAAAACGGGGCGTATGAATTAAAATTGAAATAAAAGCATGCAGCATTTAGTTTTAATCGGTTTTATGGGGAGCGGTAAAAGCTCTTTAGCGCAAGAATTGGGGCTGGCTTTGAAATTAGAAGTGCTGGATACGGATATGATCATTAGCGAGAGGGTGGGCTTGAGCGTGAGAGGGATTTTTGAAGAGCTTGGCGAAGACAATTTCAGGATGTTTGAAAAAAATTTGATTGATGAATTAAAAACGCTCAAAACCCCCCATATCATTTCTACCGGTGGGGGCATTGTGATGCATGAAAATCTTAAGGGTTTAGGCACAACTTTTTACCTCAAAATGGATTTTGAGACCTTGATTAAGCGTTTGAATCAAAAAGAAAGGGAAAAACGCCCCCTTTTGAATAACCTCACTCAAGCTAAAGAGCTTTTTGAAAAACGACAGGCCCTCTATGAAAAAAACGCTTCCTTTATCATTGATGCAAGGGGTGGTTTAAATAATTCTTTAAAACAAGTGCTACAATTCATCGCATAAATTTTTTTTAAAGGCCTTTTGATGTTAAGTAGAGACATTGTCCAATATTCCAAGATCCGCACCGAGTTATACGCTTATCTTACCTATTTGTTTTCGCACAATATCCGCAACCACCTCCCTGAAATCACTTTGGATTATTTAAACAAACAGATCAGAAAAATGCACGCTGAAATCAAAATGGCAAAAAGTTTTTTTGTGTTAGACGCTAAGGGCATGCTAATTCTTAAGCCAAGCCAACTTAAAGAGCATGGGCATAAGGAGGGGATATTAGAGCATGATTTAACAGAAGGGATTGAATTAGAATCGCATGCCAGCTTTAGCGATAAATACTATTTTTATCAAGCCGTGAGTGAAAAGCGTTGCATTTTAACCGATCCTTACCCTTCTAAAAAAGGAAACCATTTAGTAGTGAGCGCATCTTACCCGGTGTATGATCAAAATAACGATCTAGCGTTTGTGGTGTGCTTGCAAATCCCTTTGAGAGTGGCGATTGAAATCAGCTCGCCTTCAAAGTATTTCAGGACCTTTAGCGAAGGGAGCATGGTCATGTATTTTATGATTTCTATCATGCTCACTTTAGTGTCGTTGCTTTTATTTGTGAAATGCATTTCTAGCTTTTGGACAGCGATTGTTAATTTTAGCAGTTTTGACATTAAAGAAGTGTTCCACCCCATTGTGCTTTTAACCCTAGCCTTAGCCACCTTTGATCTGGTCAAGGCGATTTTTGAAGAGGAAGTTTTGGGTAAAAATAGCGGGGACAACCACCATGCGATCCACCGCACGATGATCAGGTTTTTAGGATCTATCATTATCGCATTAGCCATTGAAGCGTTAATGTTAGTGTTTAAATTCAGCGTGAGCGAGCCGGATAAAATCACTTATGCGGTGTATTTGGCTATCGGTGTGGCGGTGCTTTTGATCAGTTTAGCGATTTATGTTAAATTCGCTTATAGCGTGTTGCCCAAACGAGAACGCTAAGAGTTTAAAAACCTTTTTTTTAAGCGTTTGAAAATCTTACTCAATCTAAAAAAGACATATTCTAAAAGGGTTTTTGGATTGAGTAGGGGGGCAAGAAGTTCAAAGGTTTTTTGTTTGTCTTGAAGGCTTAAACATTCTGTCATTTGCTTAAGGAATTTCACGGAATATTCAGCGTAAAAAGGGGTTTTTAAAAGAATCTCATGCCATTCTTTAGAATATAAAGCAGTGGGTGAAATCCAAGGTTTTCCTACAAAATAAAAATGCAGCATGACGATTTCTTTTTTGTCAGGAATGAAGCGTTTTTGATTGGCCATGAAAGGGTGGGCGTTATAAATATAAGGTAATTGTAAAACTTTTTGATAGCATGCGAGCGTTAAAAGATCCTGTTCAGGGCAAAACACGCGCTGGCCTTTTTGATGGGCTAAATTGAGTAAGCGCTCCTCTAATTTATCAGCCCGCCATAGCTTTAAATTCACGACTAAAAATCCGGCGTTATAATTGCTTTCATAGATGATTTGCATATCGCTTTCATTAAGGTAATGCTCATAAAGGGAAAAGGCTTGACGAGGGTCTTTTTCTCGCGCTATTTGAAAATGTTTAGGGCTTTTATCGGAAGCAAAATCTTTAGCCGCTCCAAAATAATAGCCATCTAGCGGGATAAAAAAACTTCCGCTCACATCGTTTAAAAACAAAGTGTCCGCATCAAACATGATGATTTTGTCGTATTGCGGGAATAAAGAAGCCAAAAACAAGCGGCACATGACCATTTTAGAAAAGCGCGTTTTAGCGTAAATATTGAGTTGCAAAAAAGCTTCATGGATTTTATCAATCACAAAAGGTTCTACTGAAGGGGTGTAAAGATTAGGGGTTGAAATGTCTAAAAAATCTACGCTCGCAAAAGCGCTAAAGGGGGCTAGAGTTTCTTTTAATTTTTGTTGGTTTTCTATGCTTAAATTATCCACCAGGCAGTGGATTTTATAAAAAAGTTTTTTATCATGGTGTTTTGTTTTAGCGCAAGCCAGCATGGAATACAGGCTCACGCCAGCCGGAATGGCATAATGATTGTCAAAAGCGATGACAATAGGAATAGTAATACTCATTTTAAGTGGTTTTCCTAAAATAGGTTTTTAATTAAATTTAATCCAAAAGTTGAATTTATTTTTTGACAATATTATACTATAATAACCAATTAGATTGGGGTTTTACTGATTTTTCTTTGTGTGAGCTTTGGCTTAGTTTTGTAAGGAATGAGATGATAAAGAGTTGGACTAAAAAGTGGTTTTTGATTTTATTTTTAATGGCAAGTTGTTTCAGTTATTTGGTGGCTACAACCGGTGAGAAATATTTTAAGATGGCCAATCAAGCCCTTAAGAGAGGGGATTACCATAAAGCGGTGGCTTTTTATAAGAGGAGCTGTAATTTGAGGGTGGGGGTTGGTTGCACGAGTTTAGGCTCTATGTATGAATATGGCGACGGCGTGGATCAGAATATTTCAAAAGCCGTTTTCTATTACAGAAGAGGGTGCAATTTAAGGAATCATCTCGCTTGCGCGAGTTTAGGCTCTATGTATGAAGATGGCGATGGCGTTCAAAAAAACCTTCCAAAGGCTCTCTATTATTATAGGAGAGGGTGCCACTTAAAGGGTGGGGTGAGTTGTGGGAGTTTGGGTTTTATGTATTTTAATGGCGTGGGCGTTAAACAAAATTACGCCAAAGCCCTTTCTCTTTCTAAATACGCTTGCAGTTTGAATTATGGCGTTAGTTGTAACTTTGTAGGGTATATGTATAGGAGCGCCAAAGGCGTGGAACAGGATTTGAAAAAAGCCCTTGCGAATTTTAAAAGAGGGTGTCATTTAAAAGACGGGGCGAGCTGTGTGAGCTTGGGATATTTGTATGAAGCCGGTATGAATGTCAAACAAAATGAAGAGCAGGCTTTGAATCTTTATAAAAAAGGTTGCTCTTTAAAAGAAGGGAGCGGTTGTCATAATGTGGCGGTGATGTATTACACGGGCAAGGGCGCTCCAAAGGATTTAGATAAAGCCATTTCATATTACAAAAAAGGGTGCACTTTAGGCTTTAGTGGTAGTTGTAAGGTGTTAGAAGTGATTGGCAAGGAGTCTGATAATTTGCAAGATGACGTGCAAAACGACACGCAAGATAGCGTGCAATAAGCCCAAAGCTAAAGGCTAGAAACAATTCTCAAAACTCATCTTATAGGAATCTTTCACCTCTCTTGCTATTCAAATAGGGATTGAAGCGTCTCTATTGATGGGTATTGAGACAAAAATCTGCAAATCTAGGGTTTGGATTTATTCTCATATTGATAATAAAACACTCAAAGGCGTTTTAAAACAAATATAAAAGAGCTCACACCAGACACAAGCGATAATTTTTAAAGTGCTTCTTTAGGGGATTTAATGGGGTTAAAGGGGGTGTTATTTTAAATCCCCCTATCCGCTTTGAAAAATAACTTCACCACAAAACAAAAATTAACTATAAGAAAGCTTAAAAACAAGTTTTTTAAAAAAGAATATTGAATAAAGCTTTCATGTTTGAATAAAACAAAAAACCTTTATTTAATCAAAATAAAATTAAAAATCCAATCAAAAAGGAGTTTTATAACTTTTTATAGGAATTTTACAAGCCTATAGCAACAAAATTTTTTGTTGGTTTTCATTGTTGAAGCGCCCAAACGCTAAAGCGATTGGGCTTCCTAGGCTGATGTTGGGGGAAAGTTTGATTCTCACTCTGTGTCCCTAATCATAGGGATTTTACAGAGTTTGATCTCCAACGCATTCCCTATTGGGATGAATGCTTGGGTGGTTTAAAAAATACTTTGAGCCTTTTTGCATTTCACTCAATATTCGTATAAAGCGCAACCACATCATCATCGTCTTCAATCCTGTCCAGTAATTTTTCGGTAAGCTCCATTTGCTCGTCATTCAATTCAATGGGCGTTGTGGCGATGCGTTGCAAACCCGCTTTTAAAATGGGCAATCTCAAGCTTTCAAACCCCTCATTTAAAAGCTTGAAGCTGTTATAATCCCCCCTAATAATGATCTTGTCTCCCACTTCTTCTAATTCTTCCAAACCATAATCAATGAGAGCGAATTCTAAATCTTCTAGGCTGAGTTTTAAATTTTCCACTTCATTTTTCAAGCATTCAAACACGCTTTTTCTATTAAACATAAACTCTAAAGAGCCATTAGGCACGATGCTTGCCCCTTGCGTTTTATTGAAATAGCTTTTAAGGTTGGCAATGGTTCTGGTGGGGTTATCAGTCATGCATTCCATGATGATTAGCACGCCAAAATTCGCCTTACCTTCATAAGTGATTTCACTCAAATTCCCTTCTTTACTGCTCGCTCTTTTAATCGCTGCGTCAATATTGTCTTTAGGCATGTTTTGCGCTTTAGCGTTTAAAATCGCTGTTCGTAGTTTGGCATTCGTGTCCGGCTCGCTCCCGCCATCTTTTGCCGCTAGAGTGATCGCTTTGGCGAGCTTGGGGAAAACCTTACTCATCTTATCCCATCGTTTTTCTTTGGCCGCTCTTCTGTATTCAAACGCTCGTCCCATTCAATTCCTTTGTAATAAGTTAGCCACTTCTTTAGCATGATAGCTGATAATCATATCCGCTCCCGCTCTTTTAAAACAAGTCATCGTTTCTAATAAAACGCTTTCATAGTTGATCAGGTTGTGTTTTTGCGCGAGTTTGAGCATGGCGTATTCCCCGCTCACGTTATAGAGCGCTAAAGGGAGCAAAGTGTGATCTCTAATCTCTTTAACAATATCCAAATACGCCAAAGCCGGCTTCACCATTAAAATATCCGCGCCCTGTTTTTCATCTTCTAAACTTTCTAAAAGCGCTTCTTTTTGGTTAGCGTAATCCATTTGATAGCTTTTGCGATCGCCAAAACTCGGTGCAGAATTGGCTACATCTCTAAAAGGCCCATAATAGCTGCTCGCAAATTTAGTGGAATAGCTCATGATGGGCGTGTGGGTATAGCCGGCGTTATCTAGCGTTTTCCTCAAGCTTAAAACATTGCCATCCATCATGTTGCTTGGGGCTAGAATATCCACACCGCTTTCGGCTAAAATAAGCCCTTGAAGATTTAAAATCTCTAGCGTTTTGTCGTTAGACACAGAAGCGTTTTCTAAAATCCCGCAATGCCCATGGTCGGTGTACTCGCAAAAACACAAATCCGCTATAACGATTAAATCCTTAAATCGTTTTTTAATTTCTCTCGTGGCTTTTGCGACAATGTGATCCTTGTTTAACGCATGGCTTCCTGTAGCGTCCTTATGTTTAGGAATGCCAAACAATAAAACGGCTTTGATGCCTAAACCCACTAATTCTTCGCATTCTTTTAAAAGAGACTCGATACTCATTTGATACACGCCAGGCATGGAGCTGATTTCATTTTTAATATAACTATCGCTTTCTATGACAAATAAGGGAGCGATGAAATCATTAATATTTAAATGCGTTTCTCTTAACATCGCTCTTAAATTTTCGCTGCTTCGTAATCTTCTCAATCGTTTGAACATGTTCTCTCTTTATTGTTTTTCTTTAACCCCACAATTGGCTTTTTCTGTTCCCTTCATTCCGCTCATCTCTCTCAAATTTTCGGGGGGGGGGGGGTAGCTCTTCATTATCCTCTTCTAAATCGTAAAAACTATTAAAAACGCAATCATGGATAGTGAAACAAATTCTCCCATTGCTGTAATGATAGCTCAAATTCAATCCCATAGCCTCTAAAGCGTTTTTAATGATATACATGCCCAACCCAAAACCATGGGCTTGGCTGGGGTTAGAAGATTTAAAATAAGGTTGCAAATACTTTTCAAAATCTTCTTTTAAAGGCTTGCTTTTATTAGACACCACTAGATTATTTCCTATGAAATCCAAAAACACCTGTTTGTCATCGCTGTATTTAATCGCATTATCTACCATGTTTTTTAACGCTATAGCAAACAATTCAAAATCCGCTTCAATGATGTAATTGGAAGAGGATACATGGATAGGGCTTTCTTTATCCATATCAATTAAAAGCATTTTTTCAATTTTATCGATCAAATCGCTCATTAAAAATTTTTCTTTATTGTTCCCATAATTTTTGGAAGCGAGCTGCTCAATGCGGGCAAATTGCTCAATCAGCATGTTCAAGTGATCAAATATAGATGAAAAGCGTTTGCAAGACAGCTCTTCTTTGAGCATAGAGCTTAGTATCTTGCCCTTAGTGATAGGGGTGCGTAGTTCATGCATGATAGAGCGCAAAAATAAAACCCGAGACTCATTCATCGCATTGATTTTTTGGATGCAATTGTCAAATTCGTTAGCCAGATCCCCTATTTCATCTTTTTGCTTGCTTTTACAACTCACGCTTTTATCCCCTTGAGCGAAGCGTTTCACTCGGGATCTTAACTCTCTTAAGGGCAACAAACTCTGCAAAACAAATAAAAAGAGGAATAAAATCAATAATAAACCCACTGTAATCGCTAAGAAATAATTCCTATAAGAAACCGAATGCAAATCTTTATAAAGCACAAAATGTTCATCCTTTTTTAAAAGGATAAAAACCATATCGCTGAATTTAAACACTTCAGCATACCCAATATTCCTGTGGTGCAACTGGTGGCGTCTTTTGGCTAAAACCTTTTCTAAATTTTCTATCGTGGTTTCTCTAAAACCAATTTTATAGAGGTAATCTTCTATGGCTCTATAATCAGAGTAGTTATTTAAAATTTCATTGATAGTGGTAACAAACTGGTAATGGCGCATTTCGTTTTGATATTTTTCGTGACTGATTTGAGAAGACACGACATAGTAAGCGAACGCTCCAAAACTAAAGAGCGTTATCATAAACAAAGCGACAACTTTAAAAAAGATAGAGAAACGCAAAACCCCTTAACTCCTTATTAGAATATCAGTATTCTAATTTATAACCAATCCCTCTAACAGAGATGATGTATTGCGGTTGTTTAGGATTTTTTTCAATCTTAGATCGCAAACGGCCAATGATCACATCAATGCTTTTATTAGAGCTTTCAGGGTTGATGCTCTCGCTCTCAATCGCAATGCTTTCACGGCTAAACACATAACCTTTTTTGCTAATGAGAAGCGAAAGGATTTCATATTCAGCCCTAGTTAAGTCTAGCTTTTTTTCATGCATATACACTTCTCGGCTATCCTTATCTACCCTAAAGATATTCGCATCGCCTGGCTCACTCACTTCTTCTTTTTTATGAGAACGCCTGAGTAAGGATTGGATGCGAGCTAACAATTCCTTAGGATCATAGGGTTTAGGGAGATAATCATCAGCCCCGTAATCTAGCGCTTTAATCTTATCTTCCACATCGCTTCTTGCTGAAGAAATAATAATAGGGATATGTTTTTGTTTGGAGATGCGCCTACACACTTCAAGCCCGTCTAAATTAGGCAAAGTCAAATCCAACAACAACAAATCATAATTTTGTGTGTTAGCCGCACTAAGACCGGTATATGGCTCATCGTAATTGGTTACATGAATGCCATGTTGGAGCAAAAACTCGCTCAAAAACTCGGCTAATTCTATATCATCTTCTATCATTAAAACTTCTATCATACTTCAATTAACTCCTTCAATGATTTTTACAACTTTAAAAACGATTAACTCTGTTAATGTTTTAAGGGCTTTATTTTAGCATTTTATTACTAAAGATACCTTAAAGATGTCTTAAAAATAAAAATTCAAAACATTATCATAGTTATTAATGGAAATTAAGGCTTTGTTTTCATGGAATATTGAAAATTAAAAAGCACTTTGAGTGTTTTTTACCCTCAAAAGAGCCTGCATAAGCAAGCGATAATTTCTTATTTTAGGGGGGCTAAAAGGGGGAGAATGATTTCAAAATACCCCTATCCCCTTAAGGAAATGAGTTTAAAATAAAGTAACTAAAACCCCATTTTTTAAAATTAAAATAAGATTTCAGCGTCAGTATTTAATTAAAACAAAACTTTATTTTTGCATGCTACTTCGTGTTTTCTCGCTCCAAAGATTCCAATCGTTTTTCAAGCACGCTCAATTGGTATTGCAAGAAACGCGCCACTAAATCCAAACGCTTCAGCGCTTCTTTTTCGTTTAAGGCTTGCATGCCTTTAAACAACACTAAGGTCCTCTCTAGTAAGTTTTTTAAAAAAACCCGCTCGCTTGAAATTAACACTTGCGTGGGGTTTTTGGGCGTGATTTCTTCTATAATGATTCCTTTTGTTTCTTCTTCTTTTTCTTCTGTGATTTTTTCTTGCGTTTCTATTTTAGCAGCGTTTTTTGGCTCTAAAGGGGTGTTTTGAGGGTTTGGGGTGTTTTGCAAATAGGGAGGCGTTTTAAAAAAAGAGGGCGTTTTTTGCGCCGCATCAAAGTTATTATCAATGGTTTTAGCCATTTTTTCAATTTCATTGAGAGTTTCTGAAATAATGTTTTTCAATTCCATTCTACCAGCCATTGTTCTAAATTTTCAACGCTCAAAAAATCCCCTTTGATAAAATTCAAATAGTGCCGCTCTAATAGCGCGTCTTGCTTGAAAGGAGCGCCATTTTTTTGGATTTTTTCCAAACGCTTTATTTGTTTTAACGCCTCTGCATGGTCAGGGGTTTTTTTTAAAATATTAGTATAAATTTGCAACGCTTCTTCAAAAAACCCTTGTTCTTCATAAATACGAGCGAGCGTGATAGTTTCTAATGGCATGCGTTTCTCTTAATCGTTTATAACACCTAATCTCTAAACGCCATTTTTAGACTCTACTTGGGTGCGTAAAAAACTAAAAGCCGGTAAGGGTGCGGGCAATCGCACCAAATTCACATTCCCGCTATGGATGGTTTCTAACTCGGTGTTATTTTCTAAAAGGATTTTATACAGCACTAAATAAGAGCGTTTGTCAAAGGTATAGATCTTGCCAATTTCATTGACTATGGGCGTGATAGCCGCATTTTTGGGGGCGATGATTTCATAAGCTATGTTAGTGGTGGTGGTGAATTTGCATGCAAAAAAACGCCCGTCTTCTGTGATTTCGCCATTGACTTGAAAATCCCCTTCGCTAATGGCTGTTTGGTGGTTTTGAGTGTCCAACCTTTCAAAAGGCCTTCGCATCAAATAACCGTCCGTAAAACCCCTGTTTTTAAGCGTGTTCAATTCGCTAGCATAAAAACTCGGCTTTAAGGTGTTATGGTAAAAATCATCAACCGCTAAACGATAGATGCGCGTGGTTTGCGCGGCGTAGTAACTGGACTTGGTACGCCCTTCAATCTTAAGCGCGCTAATGGCGTTGGAACTTAAAATTTCAGCGATATGACTAGAGAGATTCAAGTCTTTAGCGTTAAAAATATGCGTGCCTACGCCCTCTTCTTCAACCAACCTCATCATCACGCCGTTATCAGGGTTTTTCACATAATATTCATAATCAAACCGGCAATCGTTCGCGCAACTCCCTCTATTAGGCACGCGTCCCTTTTGTAAAGCCGAAATCAAGCAACGCCCTGAAAAGGCAAAGCACATGCTCCCATGCACAAAGATTTCTAATTCCAAATTAGGTAAGGCTTTTTTAATCTCAATCGCATCATTCAGGCTCAATTCCCTAGCGCACACGATGCGTTTAACCCCTAAATCATAAAACACTTGCGCATCGAGCAAATTTAAGACATTCGCTTGCGTGGATAAATGGATAGGAATATGCGGGGCGATTTTTGAAGCGAGCTTGATGACACCAGGTGCAGCGATAATGAAAGCGTCTGGTTTTAGCTCTGCCATTTTATAAAGATGTTCTTCTAAAAGTTTGAGCTGTGAATTGAAAGGGAAACCATTGATGGTCGCATAGACTTTTTTATCCAACGCATGGGCGTAGTCAATCCCTTCTTTAAAGGTCTCTAAAGTAAATTCCTTGCTAGCGCGATTGCGTAAAGAAAAATGGCTCACCCCCCCATAAACCGCATCAGCCCCATAGTTGAGAGCGATTTTAAGTTTCTTTAAATTACCGGCTGGAGAGAGTAATTCAACTTGATTCAAAACTACTTGGCTCCAAAAGAAGCGATCAAAGCTTCAATATCATCAGCACTGGCTAAATCTTTGTCGTCATCGCCGGTGATAAAAGTCGCTGAACTCACGCGCTTAGAATCATCAATTTTGCCCTCAAAAAGCGAATTCATGTATTGGCTGAGCGCTCGCATGACATTAACCACTCGCTCAATTTTTTGGCGGTGGATGTCTTGAAACTGCATAATATCCATCGCTTGCATGGAGCTATCAGAGCAATTGGTGGCCTCTTCTTCAATGCTCTTAAGGGCGTTTAGGATTTCTTGTTGCTCATTGAGCGCGGTTTTAAAAGATTCAACATGGGGGAAATGACCATGCAAATTTTCAAAAATTTCTTGGTGTTTTTGCAAAGGTTCTTGGATTTTTTTAACCATTTTAGCGATCTTTTCAGCACTAGCCCCGATCAGATCCAATTGATCAAAAATCTGCGTGGCTTTCACTTCAGAATCTCTTGTAACATCGTCTAATTGATGCACGACCTTATGTTCTTCAGTGGGGGGAGGGGGAGGCCATTCATTGGGGCTAATCTTGCCGTATTTTTCAGCATCTTCTTTTTTGACGGTCATTTTTTCACTAGAACCGGAATTCTCTTTACTCTCTTTAGGCTCTTCTTTAGTTTCCTCTTTGGCCTTTTCTTTAGCCTCTAGGGCTTCCAAGTTTTCTAAATCGCCACCATTCATCAAAGCGTCTAATTCTTCTTGTGTCATTGTTGTTCCTTGCCAATTGGTTTTAAAAAGCGTTTTATAGTAACCATAATTGATTGGCTGTCATTTTAGCGCACTTAAGCTTTAGCAATCAAAACGCCCTCTAAAATCGCATCAATATCGCCATCTAATATCGCTTCCACATTGCTATAAGCGGTGTTGGAGCGCGCGTCTTTGACTTGCTGGTAGGGGGCTAAAACATAGCTTCTTATTTGATGCCCCCAGCCGATCTCGCTTTTTTCTTCATTTTTGGTGTTGCTTTGCTGCTTTTCTAATTCCAATTCATAAAGCTTGGATTTAAGCATTTTTAACGCGCTCGCCTTGTTTTTATGCTGGCTCCTGTCGTTTTGGCATTGCACCACAATACCGGTAGGGAAATGCGTGATCCTAACCGCGCTTTCTGTTTTATTGACATGCTGACCGCCTGCCCCACTGGCTCTGTAATAATCGTAGCGGACATCTTTTTCATCAATTTCTATATCAATATCATCGTCCAATTCAGGGCTAATTTGCACGCTCGCAAAACTCGTGTGCCGTTTGGCGTTCGCATCAAAGGGCGAAATCCTTACAAGCCTATGCACCCCGTTTTCATTTTTCAAATAGCCATAAGCGTTTTCGCCCTTAATGATAAAGGCGACTCCTTTAATGCCCGCTTCTTCGCCATCTTGATAATCTAAAATCTCGCTTTTAAAGCCCCTTCTTTCTGCCCACCTCAAATACATGCGATACAAAATACTCGCCCAATCCTGGCTTTCAGTCCCCCCCGCTCCAGGCTGAATGGTGATAATAGCGTTTGAGGCGTCATTTTCACCGCTTAACATGATTTCAATTTCCACTTTTTGGACGCTGTGTTCTAAAATGGGAGCCTCTTCATAGAGTAAGGATAAAGTAGTCTCATCGTTATCGTTTTGAGCGAGTTCAAACAATTCCACGCTTTCATCTAAAGAATTTTTGGTTTTTTGATAGGTTTCTAGCAAGCGGTTCAAGCGCACTTTCTCTTTATTGGTGTCTCTAGCCTTTAAGACATCTTGCCAAAAATTAGGGTCTTCTTGCTCTTTTTCAATGCGCTCTAATTCCTGTTTGATTTTTTCAGGCTTGATGATTAAAGCGATATTATCGCATTTGTTTTGCAGGCTTTTTAACAATTCGCTATAGGTGTAGTTATCCACAAACAGAACCTTTATGAGTGGGGTTTTGAACTTGTCATTATAGCATTGTTAGAGGCCATTTTAATTTTCAAACCTTAAAATTTCAATTTCGCCCTGAACCAATCCCACTCCTTCATCAATTAGAGCGATAGAATCCACTTGCGCAAGGGCTTGAATCGCTCCTGATTCATAGCGGTTGTTGTTGTAAGGAATGAATTGGTTGTTTGAATAGTTGCCTAAAATCAAATGCGTCCGTTTGTTACTAAGCTTTAAAGGGGTATTGATTTGAGCCTTAAAGGGGTTTAGTTTAAAATCTTTATTCAAGGATAACCGCTCCAATAAGGGTAGAATCAAAACTCGTAAAACGACTAAGCAACTCAAAGGATTACCCGGTAAGCCTATAATAATGCTTTGATTGAGTCGGGCTAAAGTTACCGGTTTTCCAGGTTTGAGATTGACTTTTTCGTAATAAAAAAGGGCGTTTTTTTCTTTCAAGGCGTCTTTAAAAAAGTCTTTATCCCCCACGCTCACCCCCGCGCTTGAAAGGATGACATCATAGTCTTGCAATTCAAGTATTTTAAGCTGTAAATTTTTATCGTCTTTTAAAACCCCTAGAAAATGCGTGTTGTAGTTTTTAAGCATGTTAAAAACACCCACTGAATTCACATCATAAACTTGGCATTCTAGGGCGTTTTGCCCTAAAGGCACTAATTCATCGCCGCTGCTAAAGAGAGCGATTTTTAATTTCCTAAACGCTTTGATTTCTTTGAACCCTTGAGAGGCAATGAGCGCGATATGCCCATAATTCAAACGGGTATTTTTAGGGACTAAAACGCTGTTTAAAGAAGCGTTTTCGCCCTTTTGACGGATATTGGCGTTTATTTTAAAATCTTTGGGGGCTAGAGCGGAATTTTCATGGCTTTCTAGCATGCATTCTATAGGGATAATCGTTTCTATTCCCTTTGGCACCATCGCTCCAGTCATGATTTTAACGCATTCATTTTCTTTAACTTCTAAAGCGCTCACATCATCTCCGGCAAAAATGCGCTGAATGACTTGAGTTTTTTTACCTAAATCCTGCATTTTAAACCCATAGCCATCCATTGCACTTTGATTGAATTTAGGCAAAGCGTGAACGCAAATAATATCTTCTGCTAAAATGCGCCCTGCGCTTTCAAACAAAGAGATAACCTCTATTTCTAAGGGTTTTAGGGGAATGCTAGAATGGATTTTTAGAGCTTCTTTAAAACTAATCATGTTGATCCTTTAAAAGATTTTGCTAATGGCACTAAAGGCCAGGCTGATTTCTTCTTTAAAACGCCCCATGATAGCCGAAGCGATTAAAATAATGCCCACAAACCCGATCGCAATTTTAACCGGAAACCCAATAGCGAGCAGGTTGAACTGAGGGTGGGTTTTCATGATCATGCCAAAAATAATATCGCTCAATAACACCAAGCATAAAATAGGGAACGCCATAGAAAACCCTATGACAAACAAGTGCGAAAAGGCTTTGACAATGTTTTTAGCTAACGCTGGCTCAAAGACAAATTGCCCTAAAGGGACGGCTTTTAAGCTGTGATCCACAAACAAAATGATTTGATGGTGGAACGATAAATCCAATAAAATTAAAATCGCTAACAATAAAAGGGCTTGCCCCACAATGGGTTTTTGCGATCCTGAAATGGGATCATACGCGCTCGCCATCGTAAGCCCCATAGAAAAGCTGATACTATCGGTTGCAAACACTAAGCTTGCAAAAACGATTTGTAAAAAAATAGATGCGCACACCCCTAAAAACAGCTCGCATAAACATGCAATGATAAAACCCTCTGGCGTGTAAGCGGCGTTTGAAAACTCTAAAGTGGGGTAAAAAATCGCGCTCACATACAAGCTCAAAGCCCCACGTACCGATAATGGCACTAAATGGTTTTCAAAAAAAGGGAAAAAAGATAACACCCCGCTAACCCTTAAAAACAACAAGAAAAAATCCCTAACATGGGGGGTACTAAGTTCTTGAATAAAATCTAGCATTCTTTTTCTTTAAGGATAAAAAAGTAGTGCGTTAGCATTAGGGTTTGTAATAAAGTAGCAAAAAAATTAAAAAAAGGGATTAAGGAAAAAAGATAGCAAAAAAACGAGAAACGATAGTGCTTTAATCGGTGTTGTTTGAGTAGGTTTTGATAACTTTGATGATTAAAAATCGCGCTGGCTATATCCAAGCTCATGGTGTTTTTGAAAAAAAGAAAATGCGGGATTATGGAAAAAAAGACCCCAAAGACTCCTATAAAGGGAATGAAATAAAAGGGCGTTAAAACCGCTAAGAATAAAAGCATAAAAAGGAGCGCTTTTAAAAAATATTTAATAGAAAAAAGGATAGAGCCAAATTCTTCTAAAACGACATGGGGATAATATTTTTGGTGCAAATAAGAGACCACTAAAGGGGTGTAAAAAATAGACGCAAAAACATTGATGACTAAACTCAAAAGAATCGCAATCCAAAAAATAAGAAAATACACCAACGCTTTAAAAACCCATGCGAACACACCAGCGAAAAAGCCTTGAGAATGGGAATAATCATTCAAAGATTGCGGCAATAAAGCTTGGCAATAATTCACAACGTTTCCGCCATTGTAATGAAAAACAGCTCCAAAAAACGCCAAGCTCAAAAGGATAGGGCCAAGATTGATTAAAAGCATTCTGGCGCTTAAAAAATCATTAAAACTTTTTTTAAAAATGGATAGAAACAAAACCATAAGCCTTTTTTAAACTCACTTTTTAAGGGGTATTAAAGCGCAAAGTCCCTTAATCTTATATAGTAAGCTTATCAACATGAGATTGACTAAAGGAGTGTAGAAGTTTTTAATATGGAATAACATGTAATGCTAAAAAACCAAATATATTAAAATAATAACCCTGGTAACCAAGGAAAGAGAATGCATACAACAATAATTACGAATATAATATTCATAATTGCATCGAGGATTTTTGAATCCTTAATTTAACATTCTTTTCCTTTCCAAAAAGAATAAAACTAACACCAAAAAAGATAATCAATATTATTACAACATCTGAGGCGAACATTTTTACCCACTTTGAATGGAATGAATAACTTTAAGCATTTCTTACCCCTCAATGTGAGTTTTCTATAATCATGATAGCTGATTTTGTTTTAAATTTGCTATAATGTGAATTTAATGATGAAAATTAGTTTAGAGTGGAGAACACACAATGAAAAAAAATATCTTAAATTTAGCGTTAGTGGGCGCATTGAGCACGTCGTTTTTGATGGCTAAGCCGGCTCATAATGCGAATAATGCTACGCATAACACGAAAAAAACGACTGATGCTTCAGCAGGCGTGTTAGCGACAGTGGATGGCAGACCCATCACTAAAAGCGATTTTGACATGATTAAGCAACGAAATCCTAATTTTGATTTTGACAAGCTTAAAGAGAAAGAAAAAGAAGCTTTGATTGATCAAGCTATTCGCACCGCGCTTGTAGAAAATGAGGCTAAGGCAGAAAAGCTTAATCAGACTCCAGAATTTAAAGCGATGATGGAAGCGGTTAAAAAACAGGCTTTAGTGGAATTTTGGGCTAAAAAACAGGCTGAAGAAGTGAAAAAAGTCCAAATCCCCGAAAAAGAAATGCAGGATTTTTACAACGCTAATAAAGATCAGCTTTTTGTCAAGCAAGAAGCTCATGCTAGGCATATTTTAGTGAAAACCGAAGATGAGGCTAAACGGATTATTTCTGAGATTGACAAACAGCCAAAGGCTAAAAAAGAAGCCAAATTCATTGAGTTAGCCAATCGGGATACGATTGATCCTAACAGTAAGAACGCGCAAAATGGCGGTGATTTGGGGAAATTCCAAAAGAACCAAATGGCTCCGGATTTTTCTAAAGCCGCTTTCGCTTTAACTCCTGGGGATTACACTAAAACCCCTGTTAAAACAGAGTTTGGTTATCATATTATCTATTTGATTTCTAAAGATAGCCCTGTAACTTATACTTATGAACAAGCTAAACCTACCATTAAGGGGATGTTACAAGAAAAGCTTTTCCAAGAACGCATGAATCAACGAATCGAGGAACTAAGGAAGCACGCTAAAATTGTTATCAACAAGTAATTGATGAGGTGTTATCATGTTAGTTAAAGGCAATGAAATCTTATTGAAAGCCCATAAAGAAGGTTATGGGGTAGGGGCGTTTAATTTCGTGAATTTTGAAATGCTAAACGCTATTTTTGAAGCAGGAAACGAGGAAAATTCCCCGCTTTTCATTCAAGCGAGTGAAGGAGCGATCAAATACATGGGGATTGATATGGCGGTGGGCATGGTGAAAATCATGTGCGAACGCTACCCGCACATTCCTGTAGCCTTACACCTAGATCATGGAACGACTTTTGAAAGCTGTGAAAAAGCCGTGAAAGCGGGTTTCACTTCTGTGATGATTGATGCGTCTCATCATGCGTTTGAAGAGAATTTGGAATTGACTTCTAAAGTGGTCAAAATGGCGCATAACGCTGGGGTGAGCGTGGAAGCGGAGCTGGGGCGTTTAATGGGGATTGAAGACAATATTTCAGTGGATGAAAAGGACGCGGTGTTAGTGAATCCTAAAGAAGCGGAGCGGTTTGTCAAAGAATCTCAAGTGGATTACTTAGCCCCAGCCATTGGGACAAGCCATGGAGCGTTTAAGTTTAAGGGTGAGCCAAAATTGGATTTTGAACGCTTGCAAGAAGTCAAAAGACTCACTAATATCCCTTTAGTTTTGCATGGAGCGAGCGCGATACCAGATAATGTGAGGAAATCTTATTTGGACGCTGGAGGCGATTTGAAAGGCTCTAAGGGCGTGCCTTTTGAATTTCTACAAGAATCTATAAAAGGGGGGATCAATAAGGTCAATACCGATACGGATTTAAGGATCGCTTTCATCGCGGAAGTGCGCAAGGTGGCTAATGAAGATAAGAGTCAATTTGATTTGAGGAAGTTTTTTTCTCCGGCCCAATTAGCGCTTAAAAATGTGGTCAAAGAGCGCATGAAACTTTTGGGCAGCGCTAATAAAATTTAATCAACAAGGAAAGAATATAACATGGCAATTGGGATGAGCGAGCTCAAAAAGGGCTTGAAAATTGAATTGGGTGGTGTGCCTTATAGGATCGTGGAATACCAGCATGTCAAGCCCGGTAAGGGTGCGGCTTTTGTGCGCGCGAAAATCAAATCGTTTTTGGATGGCAAGGTGATTGAAAAGACTTTCCATGCGGGGGATAAGTGCGAAGAGCCTGACCTGGTTGAAAAAACGATGCAATACCTTTATCATGATGGCGATACATACCAATTCATGGATATAGAGAGCTATGAGCAAATCGCTTTGAACGACTCTCAAGTGGGCGAGGCTTCTAAATGGATGCTAGACGGCATGCAAGTGCAGGTTTTATTGCATAATGACAAGGCGATTTCAGTGGATGTGCCGCAAGTTGTGGCTTTAAAGATTGTAGAAACGGCCCCTAATTTTAAGGGCGATACTTCAAGCGCGAGCAAAAAACCAGCGACTTTAGAAACTGGCGCGGTCGTGCAAGTGCCTTTCCATGTTTTAGAGGGTGAGGTGATTAAAGTCAATACGGAAACAGAAGAGTATCTTGAAAAGGTGAAATGAGGTTATCTCTTTAGCGTTTTTAGACACAGCCTTTTTGTCATAAGGGGGTATTATCAGCCCCCTTATTTGAGCTTTTTTTAAAATGCATGCGAAATCTGTGGTTAAAAATTATTTAAAATGGATTGACTTTTTTATTGATCGTCAATAAAAATATTCAAAAGCATTTTTTAAGATTAAATAAGAGATTGATTTAATCAAACGGATAACCTCTCAAAAAGCAGTCTTTTGGGGGTTAGGGGAGATAAAAGAGAGAGAACTTTACCCCCTTACCACTTTGGCGATAGTGCATCAAAAAAGACTTGTTTGTGGCTTAAAAACTTACCACCCTTAAAATATACGAACATCGTTGATCCTGGCGAGTTTATAGAATTTAAAAGCGGTAAAAAAATAGCAAAATGGTATATAGCGATGGACTGACTAAAACAAAATCAGCCAAAGAGCGTCAAATTTGGAGGAGTAAAACATTTCCAGGGTTTGCAAAGGCGATGGCAGAGCAGTGGGGAGAGTTTGTAAAAAATGAGATGTTTAAAAAGGTGAAAAATGAAAGTTTATTTAAGGAAAATTGATAATCAAATATTACATAATAAACGAATCAGTATTAAAAGAGGTATTTTAGAGCATTTTTTTGATAACGCCAACAACCAAGATGAAGTAGATATGAGTGGTATCTTGTCTGATTATAACGATAAAGTTAGCATCCTCTTAACAACAGATCCCAGATTTGGTGGAGGCATTATGAGAATCATCAGGGCAGAAGTTGATAAAATAAAAGAAAACCGATCAAACTATGAATTAAATGTTGATGATATTCTGCTTTTTACTCACATGTCTTATAAAAAATACACATTAGAAATCATTTTACCCACTGACACAAGATACAATGTTTTAAATGGCTTAATCAATAATAGCAAGCATTTATTGGTTTTTAGTGAGAATGAAACGAGTCCTTTAGATGATAGTAAAATAGATGAAAGCGTTAGAATAGATGGGGGAAAAAATATCATCCTTTATGGTGTTCCTGGTAGCGGCAAAAGTTATACTTTGCAAAGAGATTATTGCAATAATAGCGTGGTAGAAAAGATAGTGTTCCACCCTGATTATTCTTATAGTGATTTTGTGGGACAGATTATGCCAAGTGTAGATGATAGCGGTATCGTTAGTTATAAATTTAATCCTGGACCTTTTACAAATATCCTTAAAAAAGCGTATCATAACCCACAAACTAAACATGTTCTGGTGATTGATGAAATAAATCGTGGTAATGCACCTGCCATATTTGGAGAAATTTTTCAACTTCTTGACAGACTAAAACATGACAAAGATGGCTTTAAAAAAGGCTCTAGTGAGTATGCTATCAATAATACGGATATTGCAAATATTGTCCATAACGATAAAAATGCAAGTATAAGAATCCCGTCAAATTTATGGATAGTCGCTACAATGAATACGAGCGATCAAAATGTATTCACGCTAGATACTGCTTTTCAGCGTAGATTTTCTATGCAACTCATTGAAAATTCCTTTGAAAATGTTGATGATGATTTTAAAAATATGAAAATTTTAGATACTGATATAACTTGGCAAAAATTTTGCACTACCATCAATGAAAAAATAGCTCAAAATAACGAGGGGCTGAGTTCTATGGAAGATAAGCGATTTGGCGTTTATTTTGTAAATATTGATGATCTAAAGAGCAAAGAAAATTTTGCGCATAAAGTTATAAAATACCTTTGGGATGATGTCTTTAAATTTGATAGAAATATAATATTTAATACTATAAAATTTAATACACTTGAAGCTGTTGTAAAGAATTTTACCAAAGAAAAAGGTAGAACCCAATTTGATGTTTTTAGTGATGATATAAAAGAACTTTTATTCAATGTTTAATTTAAAAGAACGCTGTTTTACAGACAATGAATTGAACGACAATTTTGTAGGTATTAGAAGCATCAATAATGATTTGCAAATTTGTTTCCCACTAGGATTTGATATAAGCGATAACAAAAACATTAGAGCAGATGTAAAAAAGCTTGTTTCTATTATTTTAGAATACAATAAAACAATTGCATGTGAAAATTTGTTAAATAATAAAAATGAGATTATAGACTCAAATTTTCCACTCATAGCGTATAAAAATGTCATAGAATATTTTTTATCGCATGGTTATTATGCAGAAAATAAAAGCTATTATGAAAATAACGCAAAAGGCAGGATAAATTTTTCCAAAACGATTAAGAAAAATAGACCTATTATTCAAACTTTTAACAATAAAAACTCTTTTGTTTATACTCGTTTTCAAGTTAAAAGGAAGATGATAAACGAAAATGAATTGATAACAGCTATAAACAAATATTGTGTGCATGAAGCGTTTTCTAAACTTGGCTTTGTTTTTAGCTCGTTTATGCCATCAAAATTTAACCTACCCACTGATAAAAATTATTGCATTTATCTGCTTGAAAACAAGCTAAACAACACCTTTAATGATGACAAGAAAATCCTTTTTCAATCCATGAAAAATATTCTTTTACAAGATGATAATATTTTGGATAAGACTGATTTTAAATTTGGAACATATCATTTTTATGTTATTTGGGAAAGAATGATAGACAGAGCATTTGGTATAAAAAATAAAGAAGTTTATTTTCCTAAAACAAAATGGAATTTGCGGTGTTCTAATCAAAACCCTGATTATTTATTACAACCAGATAGCATCATGCTGTTTGACGATAAAATTTACATATTAGATGCAAAATATTATAAATATGGCATAAGTGGAGTTGCAAGCGATTTGCCCAATAGTGCATCCATAATAATAAAACAGATTGTTTATGGCGAATATGCGGCAAAACTAGAAACAAAAAAAGAGGTTTACAATATCTTTTTAATGCCCTTTAACAGATTTAACAATCCGCTAAAATTGGGTAATATTTTTGAAAATATAGGCTTTGCAAATGGAGAGTGGAGAGACAATCTAAAGCGATATGAAAATATACAAGGAATTTTAATAGACACTAAATTTTTAATGCAAAATTATAATAAGAAATCTAATGATCTTTTAAAGTTACTAGCAAAAAATGTTGAAGAAACTAAAAATAATTTTTAAAAATTTTAATCAAAAATCAAATCTAAAACCATAAAACAAAATTTGAAAATCCCATTTTTTAATCAAAACAAACCTACAATGCGCGTTCTATATCATCAGTGCTTAAAGGGGTGTTGGCTTTTAAGAATTTTGACGCCTTTTGGCCTAAAATTTCTTTATAAAATTTAGGGTGTAAGCCAAGGTTGGGGCGTAAGGCTTTGATATTATCGCTAGTCAATGCTTCGCCTTTTTGAATGTCCTTAATGACGAATAAAGAGCGCGCAAAAAATCTTCGCTCCTCTAAAGTCTTTGGATTGATTTTTGGCTCTTCTTCGCCTAAGGCTAAAACGCTTTGCTTGATGGCTTCAACCATGCTTTTAAATTCGTTAAAATCCATGCTAAAAGCGCTGTCTGGGGTTTGTAAGGATTTGTTTAAAATGAAATGCTTTTCTATCATGCTCGCTCCTAAAGTGGTGGCTAAAATGGGGCAAAGAGAGCCAATCGTGTGATCGCTCAAGCCAAATTTAACGCCAAAGGTTTCGCCTAATTTAACCATGCTTAATAAATTAGCGTCTTCTAGTTTGCTAGGATAAGCGCTCACGCATTTTAAAAGGGTGATGTCAAAATTATTCACTCCTCTGCACAATGAGATGGCGTCTTGTAATTCGGCGTGTGTGGCGATACCGCTAGAAAGGATAATGGGCTTTTGTGTGCGAGCGGCCTTTTCAATCAAGTCCAAATCAATGATTTCAAAACTAGCGATTTTATACATGGGGCAATCTAGGCTCTCTAAAAGCTCTAAAGCTTTTGAGCTAAAGGGCGAGCTAAAAATGCCTAAATCAAGCTTTTTAGCCAACTCAAACAATTCAGCATGCCACTCTAGGGGGGTAGAAGCCTTTTGATACAATCCATACAGATTTTCTTTATCCCATAAAGTGCCTTGAATGATGAAAGGATCTTCTTTAGAGTTTAAAGTCATGCAGCTTGGCGTGTAGGTTTGGAGTTTGACAAAA
This sequence comes from Helicobacter pylori, assembly GCF_014497725.1. Taxonomy (GTDB): domain Bacteria; phylum Campylobacterota; class Campylobacteria; order Campylobacterales; family Helicobacteraceae; genus Helicobacter; species Helicobacter pylori_DE. The sequence goes on from NZ_JACTGF010000001.1 coordinate 363,734, forward strand.
TCCGCACCGCTTTCCTTAATGGCATGAAGGCTTTCTTTAGCGAGATTTAAATCCTGGTTATGGTTAGCGCTCAATTCAGCGACAATTTTAGGGCGTTGTAACATTTTTATTTTTCCTTAATCAAAGATTCTTTTTCTAGGCGATAGACTTGAGAGCAAGTGAAGGCTAAATGCTCATCATGCGTGGCTAAGACTAACGCCCCTTCGTTTTCTGTAATGTAATTTTGCAGCATGCTGATGACCTGATTAGCGCTAGTGGTGTCTAAATTCCCGGTGGGTTCATCAGCGATAATGATTTGGGGTTTTTTAGAAAGCACTCTGGCGATGCTTAAGCGTTGTTGCTGGCCGCCGCTCAATTCGCCCACGCCTTGTTTTAGGGTGTGGGCTATGCCTAATTGTTCTAAAAGGGAATGATTTATTTCTTGCTTGGCTAGGATGGAAGCGACTTGCAAGTTTTCTAAAGCGCTAAAACCCTTAAAAAGATAATGCGATTGGAAGATTATGCCCACTTTTAAGCGCCGTAATTCCAAAAGCTTTTTGGAATTTAAGGCATAAATATCCTGGTGTTCTAACAAACTAATCGTCCCACTATTGGGTTTTAGCATGGTGGCTAAATGGCTTAGAAGCGTGCTTTTACCGCTTCCGCTCACGCCTAAAATCGCTAGGCTTTCTTTGGGCTTGATGTGCAAATCCACGCCATTATAAAGAGGCTTTTCAAAAGCATGAGAAATATTAATCGCTTTAATCATGATCGTTTCCTAAAAAGAATATCGCCTAATAAACTAGGGCTTAAGATGTAAGAAGTTGAAAAGTTCGCGCTGTGCAAGATGATCTTATCATAACGCCTTGCGTAGTATTTTAAAAGCGTTCTTTGTAGGGTGGGTTCAATGCTTGGGCTAAACCATGCGTTATTGCTCATCACGATAAAAATTTTTGAAGGGCTGTTTGAATAAGCGGCTTTGGAAGTGCCTTCATAACAAATCAGGGGGCGAAAAGTAAAATCATTTAATGTGAAATCGCTGAAATCAGAAGCGTTGCGGTATAAATAAGCGCTCTCGCCAAAAAAGAGTTTTTCAAGGGGTTTTTGAAGAAACTTAGGTAAAGGCATGGTCTCGCCAAAGGGGGCTAAGATCACTTTATCAGCGATCTGAACGCCCTCTTTAGAAAATAAAAACGAGCTGTTATAAAGGTTATAACCTTGAGTCCGCAATGTCCCTATTAAAATAGCAATATCATCGCTTAAATCTTCTAGTTTGGCTTTAAAGGGGGAGTTTTCTAAAGCGATGGGGTAGGCGGTCTCTGGAAAAACAATCAAGGTTTTTTGCTTGCTTTGAGCGAGTTTGATTTCTTTAAGGATGTTGTTTTCAATATTATTAAGGTAGTTTGAGTCAAATTTCAAATCTTGGGGCGTTTTTGTAGAAACTAATTCAATATTTCCAACCTTTTTTAAATCGCTTGTTTTGAAACCATTAAAATCCAATGCGCCAAGCAACAATAAAACCCCTATGATCCTATATTTTTTAAAGGGTTTAGCACTCAAAAAAACGCAAGCCAAAAAAACAAGCCCTAGCGATAACTTATCCACTCTAAATACGCTATAAGAAAAAAAGCTATCCGGGACTAACCAATCAAATCCAAAAGGGTGGATAAAACTAGAGCCTAAAAAACTCAAAAGCCTGAAGTAGGGGTTTTCAAAATAGAGCAACAAATAAAATAAAACCCCATAAACTAACGCTACTAAAACAATGATTAAGGGTAATAAATAAGTGAAATCCGAGTAGCGAAAGCTTAAAGCGCACCAGTAAAACAATAACACCCCCACGAAAAACCCCAAAGCAAAAGCGCTGTTTCTGGGGGTTTTTAAAAACGCCAGCATGCTTAAAGGGGCTAGCAAACTTGTGAGCATGATAGTGATATAGGGGTTTTCAACCGCATAAGCGTCCAAAACAGCGTTCGCATACACGCTTGAAACAAACATGCATGCCAATAAAAAAGCGTTTTGATTGAACAGAATAAGACGCATGGCTAGATTTTGAAACCTTGAGATTGTTTTAGTGTATTATAGCTATATTTTAATTTAAGAATTTTAGATTGATTTTTTTAAGGGTAGTTTTTTTTAAGTTGTGTTATTATTTTCAAATTTCAAGCCTAAAGAGCGTGAATTGGCATGATTTAAGAATAATGGGTGTTTGTTTTAAAACGCTACGACTATCCTTTATATGAGATAGAGATAATGAGAGAAAGGTTTGGGTTTAGGGTTTGAACTATATTGATTTGGCGTTACTTGTGGTAGTGGTAGCCTTTGGGATTAGGGGGTTTTATCATGGCTTCGTGAGTGAAATAGCAGGGACTTTGGGGATTGTGCTTGGCGTTTATTTGGCGTCTCGCTATTCTGTGGCTGTTGGGAATTTATTTTCAGAGCATTTGTATGATTTAAGAAATGAAACCATGACCAATCTCATTGGTTTTTTACTGGTGTTGGCGTCCATTTGGGTGTTTTTTTTAGCTCTTGGAGTGTTGCTAGGCAAGATGTTAGTCTTTAGCGGTCTAGGCATTATAGACAAGGCGTTGGGGTTTATTTTTTCATGTTTGAAGACTTTTTTAGTGCTTTCTTTCATCCTTTATGCGCTCTCTAAAATGGATTTAATGAAAGACGCTAACGCCTATTTGCAAGAAAAGAGCGCTATTTTCCCCACCATGAAAAGCATCGCCAGTAAGATCATGCGCCTTGATGGCGTCAAACATGTGGAGAAAAACCTTAAAGACAACCTTGAAGAAATGAGCGATGAAGTTAAAAATAAAGAATCTATTGATAACGCCAAAGAATCTTTTAATAAGGCTACGGATAAGGGCGTAGAAGCTTTAAAAGAAAAGGCTAAAGATTTGCCTAAAAACATGCTAGAGCCAAAACACAATAAACCCAACCAAACCCCACCAATCCCAACCCCATCTAATAAAGAACCCCTATAAAGGCATCACATGTTTTCTAACCAATACATCCAACAACGCATCCATAAAGCCAATAGCTTGAGAGAAGAAGGCAAAAACCCTTATAAAAATGGCTTGAAACGAAGCCTGACCAACGCCGCTTTTTTAGAAAAATACGCTTATGTTAAGGGTTTAGAAGAGCCTAAAGACAAAGAAAAATGCGAGAGCGTTGTAGGGAGGGTCAAGCTTTTGCGTTTAATGGGTAAGGCATGTTTTATTAAAATTGAAGATGAAAGCGCGATTTTACAAGCTTATGTTTCGCAAAATGAATTGAACGATGAGTTTAAAAGCTTGAAAAAGCATTTAGAAGTGGGCGATATTGTGTTGGTGAAAGGTTTCCCTTTTGCTACCAAAACCGGTGAATTAAGCATTCATGCCCTAGAATTTCACATTTTAAGCAAAACCATCGTGCCTTTGCCTGAGAAATTTCATGGACTGAGCGATATAGAATTGCGTTACCGCCAACGCTACTTGGATTTGATCGTCAATCCTGGCGTTAAAGATGTGTTTAAAAAGCGCAGTTTGATCGTCTCTAGCGTGCGGAAATTCTTTGAAATGGAAGGGTTTTTAGAAGTGGAAACCCCTATGATGCACCCCATTCCTGGTGGGGCGAACGCAAGGCCTTTCATCACTTATCATAACGCTTTAGAAGTTGAAAGGTATTTGAGAATCGCCCCAGAATTATACCTTAAACGCCTGATTGTAGGGGGGTTTGAGGCGGTGTTTGAAATCAATCGTAATTTCAGGAATGAGGGCATGGATCACAGCCATAACCCTGAATTTACGATGATTGAGTTTTACTGGGCGTATCACACTTATGAGGATTTGATTGAACTCAGTAAGAGACTATTTGACTACTTGCTAAAGACTTTAAATTTAGATTCAAAAATCATTTACAATGATATGGAAGTGGATTTCAACCAAACGAGCGTGATTTCTTATTTGGACGCTTTGGAAACAATAGGGGGCATTAGTAAGGGCATTTTAGAAAAAGAAGACAGGCTTTTGGCTTATTTGTTAGAGCAGGGCATTAAAGTAGAGCCAAACCTCACTCATGGCAAATTGCTCGCTGAAGCGTTTGATCATTTTGTAGAGCATAAGCTCATTAACCCCACTTTTGTAACCGAATACCCTATTGAAATTAGCCCCCTAGCCAGACGCAACGATAATAACCCTAATATTGCTGACAGGTTTGAATTGTTTATTGCAGGTAAAGAAATCGCTAACGGCTTTAGCGAATTGAATGACCCATTAGATCAACTAGAGCGCTTTAAAAACCAAGTGGCTGAGAAAGAAAAAGGCGATGAAGAAGCCCAATACATGGATGAAGATTATGTGTGGGCCCTAGCCCATGGGATGCCCCCCACTGCAGGGCAAGGCATAGGTATTGACAGATTGGTGATGTTACTCACTGGGGCTAAAAGCATTAAAGATGTGATTTTATTCCCAGCGATGCGCCCTGTTAAAAACGATTTTAATGTGGAGAGTGAAGAATAATGGCGTATTTTTTAGAACAAAGCGATAGTGAAATTTTTGAGTTGATCTTTGAAGAGTTTAAGCGCCAAAACGAGCATTTAGAAATGATAGCGAGCGAGAATTACACTTTTGCTAGCGTCATGGAGGCTATGGGGAGTATTTTAACGAATAAATACGCTGAAGGCTATCCTAACAAACGCTATTATGGAGGCTGTGAAGTGGTGGATAAAGTAGAAAGCCTGGCCATAGAAAGGGCTAAAAAGCTTTTTAATTGCCAGTTTGCTAACGTGCAAGCGCATTCAGGCTCGCAAGCCAATAACGCTGTCTATCACGCCCTTTTAAAGCCTTATGATAAGATTTTAGGTATGGATTTAAGCTGTGGAGGGCATTTAACGCATGGCGCTAAAGTGAGTTTAACCGGCAAGCATTACCAGAGCTTTTCTTATGGCGTGGGTTTGGATGGCTATATTGATTATGAAGAGGCGCTAAGAATCGCTCAAAGCGTTAAGCCACAAATCATTGTGTGCGGGTTTTCAGCCTATCCAAGGGAGATTGATTTTAAGAAATTTAGGGAAATCGCTGATGAAGTGGGGGCGTTATTACTAGGCGATATAGCTCATGTGGCAGGGCTTGTAGTCGCTGATGAGCATGCCCATCCTTTCCCGCATTGCCATGTGGTTTCAAGCACCACTCATAAGACCTTAAGAGGGCCTAGAGGGGGGCTTATTTTAACCAATGACGAAGAGATAGCGGATAAGATTGACAAAGCGATTTTTCCAGGGACTCAAGGCGGGCCTTTGATGCATGCGATCGCTGCTAAGGCGGTGGGGTTTAAAGAGAATTTAAAACCAGAGTTTAAAGCTTACGCGAAATTAGTGAAATCTAACATGCAAGTTTTGGCTAAAGCGTTAAAAGAAAAAAACCATAAGTTAGTGAGCGGTGGCACTTCTAACCATTTGCTTTTAATGGATTTCTTAGATAAGCCTTATAGCGGAAAAGACGCTGATATTGCCTTAGGGAATGCCGGGATCACCGTGAATAAAAACACCATTCCTGGCGAAACGCGCAGCCCTTTTGTAACGAGTGGGATAAGGATTGGCTCAGCGGCATTGAGCGCAAGAGGCATGGGAGCTAAGGAATTTGAAATCATAGGGAATAAAATATCAGATATTTTGAATGATATTAATAATGTTAGTTTGCAATTGCATGTGAAAGAAGAATTGAAGGCCATGGCCAATCAATTCCCTGTGTACCACCAACCTATTTTTTAAGGAAGCATGATGACGGAAATGGAATTAAAGCTCATTAAAATAGACACAAGCCATTATTTTGAAAAAAAACCAGGCTTGGGGGAGAGAATGGATTATGCGGGTCGTTGTTATTATAATAAATTCCAAAGAGTGAATGCCATGCTCACAAGCTCGCTCATTCAAAAGCATTTGAAAAGGGAAATAGAAATCGCGCACAACCTTATTTTGCGTAACGATAAGGTGGAAAACATCGTGTTTGATTATAACGGGAGGAACCCAGAGCGTTTTTATCATAAGGCGCAGTTATTGCTTCGTGAAGAGGGTTTTATGAATTTTACCGCTTATAACACGAAAACGCCAGGGCATTTGCATTTGTATGTGCATAAGGGGCATACGGAATTGGGCGAGGGCGAAAGGTTGGTTAAAACTTTGTCTATGAAATTAGCACAAGGGTTGCCTAAAGAATGGAGGGTTTTCCCTAGCAATGAATGGCCTAAGGAATTTAATATTTTAGCTTTACCTTATGAAGTGTTTGCAAAAGAGCGCGGGAGCTCTTGGGCGAAGCATTTATAACCATTTTTTGAAAGGATTTTTGATGTCAGAAAAAGAAAGACTGAATGAAGTGATCTTAGAAGAAGAAAATAATGGGGGCGGCACTAAAAAGGTGTTTTTGATCGTGGCTATAGCCGTTATTGTTTTAGCGGTGCTTTTAATGGTGTTTTGGAAAAGCACGAGAGTCGCTCCTAAAGAGACTTTTTTACAAACCGATAGCGGCATGCAAAAAATAGGCAACACTAAAGACGAGAAAAAAGACGATGCGTTTGAAAACTTGAATTTGGACCCTTCCAAACAAGAAAGCGATCTGGACAAAGTGGCGGATAATGTTAAAAAGCAAGAAAGCGATGCGTTTAAAATGCCCACCCAAACCAATCAAACTCAAACGGAGATGAAAACAACAGAAGAAACGCAAGAAGCTAAAAAAGAATTAAAAGCTGTTGAGCACACTCCTGTGAGTGCTCAAAAAGAATCTCAAGCTGTGGCTAAAAAAGAAACCCCCCATAAAAAGCCTAAAGCAACCCCTAAAGATAAGGAAGCTCATAAAGATAAAGCTAAGCATGCGGCTAAAAAAGAGCCAAAAGCCAAAAAAGAAGCCCATAAAGAAGTTCCTAAAAAAGCCAATTCTAAAACCACTAAAGGGCATTATTTGCAAGTGGGGGTTTTTGCGCACACGCCCAATAAAGCGTTTTTGCAAGCGTTTAACCAATTCCCCCATAAGATTGAAGATAGGGGAGCGACGAAGCGCTATCTCATAGGCCCTTATAAGAGCAAACAAGAAGCCTTAATGCATGCTGATGAAGTCAGCAAAAAGATGACTAAACCGGTTGTCATAGAAGCGCGCTAGGGGTTTTTTAGCTAGAAATTCTTATTCTTTTTCTTGGGCAGTTTTTAGCGGATTGCCCAAGCATTAAAACGGGCAACTTACTCCTCGCATAATTTTAACAAAAGAGTCAAGATAAGCGGATTTTTTAATCAATATACCTATTTGGTCTTTGAGGAATTCAGATAATTCTTGCGTTTGAATTCAGTCTTAAAGAGCATTCATTCGCTAAAGACATTTGTTTGTTGTTTGAAAACTATGGGGGCGTTTAAAACTTATGAAATTATTGTTTGTTGTTTGATAACCCCCTAACTCTCCAAGAAGAGAGCGGTTTGAAACTAGCCTTATGGGTGGTGGGGCTAGAAGCCAGAGAGCAAGCGCGCTCACGCTTCTTTAATCCCTAGTGGGCGATGAAATCCTTAAAAAAGGTGTTGATCAGCCAATCTCGCATTTCATCATTCCTTTTTTTCAAGGCTTCTTTATTGAAGTTCTTCGTGTCAAAGCGCCTATTGAAAGGGATCTCACTACTTTTGTAGATTTCATCTTTTTCATACAGATCCCTATCGCTTGCCTTAAGATTGAGCGATTTTTCCAGGGAGATGAGATTGCCGTATTTGTTAATATAAGCTCTAAGATCTTCCTTGTCTTCAAAACCAAGTTTTTGGATCTCAATTTCATTATCCGATTTTAATAAATTGATGGGGATGATGTGCTCTTTTTCTTGGGAGAGTTGCTTCCCTCGGATCAATTTTTTGAGATCGGCAAAACCCATCTCCTGGCAGTTCTTTTCAAAGAAGACATAGTGGAAGCATGATGAGTTGGATGCGTTATTTACAAGATTCCAAGAAGCCTGCTCTATATCAATATCTTTTTTGCATTGAGCGATCATCTTGCTTTTCAATCCCTCTTTGCCCTTTTGAAGATACGCATTAATCAAGTTGTAGGCCACTGATCTCATCTCTCTTCCAACTTTGAAAAGCAAAATATTGGTTTTGGCAAAGAGTCTCAGCGTTTCATCGTCTAGCTCGTTGTTGATTTTCAGGCGGATGAGCGAATTGAAAAAAAGCGGGTTGATCGTGTTGATGAGCATGACTTTAAAGGTGGTTGGGTTGGTGTCAATCTCGCTCAATAGATCAAGGAAAGCCTGATAGAAATTTTTCAAATCGCTGACATAGGATTGGATGAAATTTTCCAACTTGTTTTTTTCAACTTTTTTTAACTTATCCTTGAGTTGTTCGTAGGTGTATTCTGTGCCTGTATCGTAGTTCCCAAAAAACTCGATCCCATCAAATCTTTGGCTCCCTGCGTGGTAGCGGAAGATGTCGCCTTCATTAAAGTCTGAGCCTCCAACGCTGGAGATGTGGTTGCTTTTTTTGATCTTGGCAAAGATCTTAAAAATTTCTCCAAAATGATCGTTGATGAATTGGTCTAACCCCTTTTTCCCATCGCAAAAAGTGTTGGAGTAATAGATGAGGAGGGATTTTAGTTTGTCTAGCAAGAGGAGAGGCACGCCTCTATCATTCACGCTCTGAAAGGTTCTGATAGCTCTTCCAGGATCGGGCTCTTCAAGCCGCATCAAAACCATTTCCAACAGCGCCTCCAAACGCTTATTCACTTCTTCTTTATTCAATTTGCTGACTTGATCCAAGATGGCCTTCAAAACCTCAAAGAGATTTTGCTTACCCTCGGTGTCTGCATCTTTTTCACAATGGCTGATATTCCCCTTTTCTGCCGCTTCCAAGAGCGCTTTGAAGAAGCTTTGGTTTTCGGGAGCGACTTCTAATTTTAATTCCTCCTTTTGGTATAAATATTTTATTTTTGTCTCTCGCCTGTCTTCCTCATTTTGCTTGTTCGCCAAGACATGCAAGAGCATGAAGATGGTGGTCGTTCGTTGCTGGCCGTCAATGATGTCATACAATTTTTCGTTGTCTTCATTCTTGGCGACAACCATGGTGCCTATAAAATGCCCCTGACCCTTTTTGTTGTAATCTATCGCTTCTTCTAGGTCTTCCCACAGATCCCTAAAATTCTTATCCTTCCAAGCGTAATCCCTCTGATAGTTGGGGATGCTGTATCCTTCCTCTTGAAAGATCTCTTTTATAGTGGTTTTCACTCAGTTCTCCTTTGTTGCATGCAGTAGTCAAATTTATACCATAAATACCATAAGAATGGCTTGAGATTCCACTCCATCAAGGCGTTCTGTTAGCCACTCGGGGCGTTTTATTAGCTATAATCAAGGGTTTAAAAAGATATAATCCTTAAAAAAGAGTTTGAACATGTTAGAAAAATTGATTGAAAGAGTGTTGTTTGCCACTCGTTGGTTGCTAGCCCCTTTATGCATTGCCATGTCGTTAGTGCTGGTGGTTTTAGGCTATGTGTTCATGAAAGAGTTGTGGCACATGCTAAGCCACCTAGACACGATCAGCGAAACGGATTTGGTTTTATCAGCCTTAGGATTAGTGGATTTGTTGTTTATGGCCGGGCTTGTTTTAATGGTGTTGCTCGCCAGTTATGAAAGCTTTGTTTCTAAATTAGATAAGGTGGATGCCAGTGAAATCACTTGGCTAAAGCACACGGATTTTAACGCTTTAAAATTAAAGGTTTCACTCTCCATTGTAGCCATTTCGGCAATCTTTTTGCTCAAACGCTACATGAGTTTAGAAGATGTTTTATCTAGTATTCCTAAGGACACGCCCCTATCGCATAACCCCATTTTTTGGCAAGTGGTGATCCATTTAGTGTTTGTGTGTTCAGCGCTTTTAGCCGCTGTTACCAATAACATCGCTTTTTCGCAAAATAAAGGGCATTAAAAGTTTTAAAGCTCTCTTTCAGGAAGGACTTTAGACCATTCTTTAATCAAACGCAAAAAGAAAGAGGTATCAGGCGAGTTTTTTTCATGGATTAAGATGCCTTCTTCTGTAGCTTCCCAAATCACTCTATGCCGATACACCACCAGATGCCATGATTGTTGGGCATGATCTTTAAGCGACAAACGCACCCTTTTAGCAAAAGACGGGTTGTCAAACAAAACCGCGCTTTCAGTGTTGATGTATGCAGAGCGCGGATCAATATTGAAACTCCCTAGAAGCGTTAAATTGTCATCAAAAACAATCGTCTTGCCATGCAAGGAATGTTTGGTGCTAAAGCGCCCTTTAATCTGGCGGTTGAAAAAATCGTTTCGTATTTCATAGACATTCGCGCCCATTCGCACTAATTGGTTGCGATACCTTTCCCACGCCCCATAGACCACTATCGCATCAGTAGATGAAAGGGAATTGGTAAGAATATTCAATTCAATCCCCTTAGAAATTTGATTTTTAAAGATTTTCATCATCTTTTTGCCTGGAATAAAATACGATGAAGCGATAAAAACGGAGTCTTTGGCGTTTTTAAGGGCTTTCTCAAAAGCGATTTTGATGGGCGAATACAAGGGCGTGTCAATTTTTTTGGGTGAATCGGCTAAAAAAATGGCATTCCCATAATAAATGGGGTATTGGTATTTTTGGAAGCGTTCTATAAAATCATTGACTTTTTTTTCAAACTGGTTTTTGTCTTCAGCGCTGATAGGGATTTTTTCATGGAGTTTAGCGATTTCTTTAGCGTTGTTTTTGAGTCTTTTATGGGTTCTTAGTAATGAAACAGGGATAGAGCGGTGGAATCTCCAATAGCGTTCAAAGCTTTCTTTGGCCTTTGAAGCAACCCCCCCAAAAAACAAAGCGTCTAAATCTAAAAAATTCGTGTCTAAATCGTTATCAAAATAATTGTCCCCAATATTGCGCCCCCCTATAATGACAGCGAAATTATCCACGATGAAAAGCTTGTTGTGCATGCGTTTTTTGATGCGCTCATAATCCGCAAGCATTTCAAAATAACGCAAGCCTTTATTGCGGATATAGTAGGGGTTAAAAATTTTCACTTCAATGTTTTTATGGAAATTTAAAAGCATAATATCTGAAAAATCTGAATCTAACCCGTTGTCATCTAAAAGGATGCGCACTTTCACCCCACGATTGGCCGCATTTAAAAGTTCTTTAGCGATCACTTGAGAGGAAAGATCGTTCTTATAAATATAAGTTTGCATGTCAATGCTTTTTTGGCTCATTCTAATAAGACCCACTCTGTGCAACAAAGCGTCAAAGCCGTCTTCTAAAAGAATGGCTGCACTATGGTTAGGGTTTTCTTTCAAATTTTTAGCATACAAGCTCCCAACGGTGGTAGTGTAGGGATCATAAGAGATAGGGGGGCTTGAAATGGGAGTCTTATAGACTAACCCAAAGCACCCATTAAAAAAAAAGACGCTTAAAAAAACTAAAAAGATTTTCAAAAACGACCCACTAAAAAGAAATTAGCGGCTTTTACCCACTTTCAACATTCGGTTACGCAAAGTAGCGATACTGCTTTGCAAGGGTAATTCTTTAGGGCAAGTGTCATGGCAAGCAATCAAGCTCATGCACCCAAAAACACCATCATCATCGCCCACTAACTCATAAAAATCGTCATCGCTTCTTTCATCGTGGCTGTCAATCATAAAGCGCATGGCTCTGTTCATGCCAGCAGCTCCAATGAAATTAGGGCGCATGAGTTTAGTCCCACAAGAAGCGATACAGCACCCGCATTCAATACACCTGTCTAGTTCAAAGACTTCTTGAGCTTCATCAGGCTCAACCCTTTTTTCCGGCTTAGTAATATCCACTTCTTCTTTAGAATGCGCCCAGCTTTCCACCCTTTTAGTCATATCCAAAAACCAATCGCCCGTATTCACGCTCAAATCTTTAATGAGTGTAAAACTGGGCATGGGCATGAGCGTAATCACCCCGCTTTCAAAGCTAGAAGTTAGGGTTTTACAAGCTAGCCTCGGTCTCCCATTAACCATCATCGCGCAAGAGCCGCAAATCCCAGCGCGGCACACAAAATCAAAGCTCAAATCCGGATCCTGATGCTCTCTAATGAGGTTTAAAGCGATAAAGAGCGTCATGGATGGCGTTTCTTTCAGTTGATACTCTTTAAAATGCGGCTTACTCACCGCACTTTGAGGGTCAAATTTTAACACTCTAACTACAATCGTTCGTTCATTATCACTCATGGTGTTCTCCTTTTAGGTTAGCGTTGTGTTGGTCTAATAAATCATGGACATTGAAAGAATACAAATGTTCCCCCCTAGCCCTGACTTCCTCATCTTCTAAACGCATATTCCTAGCTTTGTATTTTTCTTGCAATTCAAAAGGCATGAGCGCATGTTGGACTTCTATCCTGTCTTTTCCAAGCTTTTCTAATTCTAAAATCGTTTTTAAAATCTCAGCGTCGCGCTCTTCTTTTTTGGGGTGGGGGATGAAATTACCCTTTTTGCCATAGCCCCTAAAATCAGGGCTGATTTCCATTTTCATCACATCCAATTCTTCGTATTCAATCGTGGGCATGTCTTGCTCAGCGCTAGGCCAGCTCGCCAAAGTTCTGTTAAGCCATTTTTCATCGTCTCTTTTAGGGTAATCAATCCTTGTGTGAGCCCCTCTGCTTTCGGTGCGCAGTAACGCCCCTTGAGTGATGCAAAGCGCGAGTTTGAGCATTTTTTTGGTGCGGTAAGCGTCTTCTAATTCAGGGTTATTGTGTAAAACCTTGTTTTTCACGCAAATGTTTTTGGAGCGCGCATAAAGCTCTTGCAATTCTTTAAGGGCTTCTTCTAATTTTTTGCCTTCTCTAAAAACGCCCACCTTTTCATCCATGACTTCTTTCATGCGTTCTCTGATTTCATACACATCTTCCTTGCCTTCATTATGCAACAAGAAATGCATGTAATCCTGGCTTTCTTTAATGAAAGCTTCAACTTTTTGCGTGTTGATTTCAATTTGCGCTTCTAAACAATGCGAGGCGAAATAATCCCCAATGATCATGCCAGCGACCACCGCTTCACTCACGGAATTTCCCCCCAAGCGGTTAAACCCATGCAAATCCCAGCATGCCGCTTCACCGGCGCAAAACAAGCCTTTTAAATGGGTTTCGCCTTTAGGGTTTGTCCTAACCCCACCCATAGAATAGTGTTGCATGGGTTTTATAGGGATCCAGCCTTTTTGTTTAGCCATCGCTTGGCCGTATTCAGGCTCATTAGTAGGCACTCCTTGCATGTTGTCTTTGGTTTGCTCCTCGCTATCCGCCGGATCAATGCCCGCAAAAGTCATGGCAATGTCGCGCACATCTCTCAAGTTTTTTTCCACATGGTTACGCCCTAAAATAGCAATATCCAGCCACACATGATCCCCATAAGGCGATTTGGCTCCATAGCCTTTTTGGATATGCTCTAAAATCCGCCTTGAGACCACATCCCTACTCGCAAGCTCTTTTTTCTCCGGCTCATAAGCGGGCATGAAGCGTCTGCCAAACTTGTCTCTTAAAACCCCTCCATCGCCCCTACAACCTTCAGTCATTAAAATCCCGCTAGGCACTAAAGCGGTAGGGTGGAATTGCACCGCTTCCATGTTGCCTAATTTAGCCACGCCGGTTTCTAACGCGCTCGCCGCCCCAGCTCCGTCGCAAATCACGGCGTTAGTGGTGTGTTTATACACGCGCCCATAACCTCCGGTAGCTAAAAGCGTGCCTTTAGAAACATACGCTGAAATTTCGCCGGTGATCAAATCCCTTACCACCGCCCCATAGCATTGATTATCATGATGAATGAAAGCGAGCATGTCCTTTCTGTCTTGAATATCCACCTTGTGGTGTAAGGATTCGTTAGCGACCGCATAAAGCATGGTATGCCCTGTGGCATCAGCCGTAAAGCATGTGCGCCATTTTTTAGTGCCGCCAAAATCACGGCTTAGAATATAACCATGCCTGTCATCTCTTTCAGTGATAGTTACATGCTCACCATTGACGACCGCAGGCCTATCGCCCTTTTTGATCCTAGTCCAAGGCACCCCCCAACTGGCCAATTCCCTAATGGCTTTAGGGGCAGTGGTTACAAACATTCTAGCCACTTGCTGATCGCACCCCCAATCGCTCCCCTTCACCGTGTCTAAAAAGTGCAAATCTTCATTATCGCCCTCGCTTTTTTTAGCGTTCGCAAGGCTCGCTTGCATGCCCCCTTGAGCGGCCGCAGAATGCGAACGCCTGACAGGCACTAGGCTTAAAACGATGGTGTTTAAACCCTTTTGTTTGCATGCGATACTAGCCCTTAATCCGGCCAATCCGCCTCCAATAATTAGCGCATCACAATATGTTATTTTCATTTTCTACCTTTATTCTTTGTGGAATTTCCCATCAGCTTCTATGGCTTCTTGCATGGTTTTAATGCCATTGTCCTTATTTTCTAAACCTTTTTTAATGTAAGCCCCATAGGTGCAAAGCCCTAAAACAATAAAAAACACGCTCATCGCCCATTTGACTTTTCTCAAGCCTTGAATGCTCGCATTTTTAAACCACCCCCATTTGATCGCTAAACGATACAACCCGATAGAGCCATGCAATTCTACGGCAAACAATAAGAAAATATACAAAAGCCAAAAGTTTTGCGTGACAAAACGATAGCTTGAGCCATGAGGCCCGATGCTTTCAGGCTCTGTGAGCATGACAAACAGGTGGATACTCGCTAAGAAAAACATCGCAAACCCGGTTAAGGCTTGAATAAACCACAAACTCGTATCGCCATGCTTCATCAAATGCTTATGGGTTTTAAAAACCTTGTATTGCCTGTAATTGATAGGGAATTTTCTCAAGGCTAAAAAAGCATGTGCGACCAAAATAAGAATAACCCCTGCTGCAACCACGCTCACAATAGCCGGCTCGCCCGCTTTTAAAAACAGGCTCCCTTCAAAAAATTTCGCCACTTTATACATGGCCTCATCGCTAATCAAGATACTTGAGACCAAAAACATGTGTGCTATCATAAAGAGCGCTAAAATCAAGCCCGTAGTGCTCTGTAAAAAATCCAGCTTAGCATAAATACCGCTCTTTTTAAGCCCTTTGCTAGCGCCATAATAACCCTCTATAATCTCTTCTTGTTGCATAAAAACTGCTCCTAAAAACTCAAATTTAACCTAAAATCGCTTGACGCAAAAACACTGCCTTAATTCTACTACATTTGAAATAATTTTTCTTATAAACAAAACCTAAATTGAGAAAAAATTCAATTCAAGGGGGCTATTGTTTAAAATTTACATTTTTTAAACGCTATTAGATATAATAAGGGATAGTTACCACCTATAAAAAAGGATCGTTCAATGACAAAAATTGCCATGGCTAATTTTAAATCCGCTATGCCTATTTTTAAAAGCCATGCGTATTTAAAAGAATTAGAAAAGACTTTAAAACCGCAGCATTTTGACAGGGTGTTTGTATTCCCTGATTTTTTGGGGTTATTGCCTAATTCGTTTTTGCATTTCACTTTAGGAGCGCAAAACGCTTACCCTAAGGATTTGGGGGCTTTTACCGGTGAAATCACTTCCAAACATTTAGAAGAATTGAAAATCCACACGCTTTTAATAGGGCATAGCGAGAGGCGAACGCTTTTAAAGGAAAGCCCTAGCTTTTTGAAAGAAAAGTTTGATTTTTTTAAAGGTAAAAATTTTAAAATTGTCTATTGCATTGGCGAAGATTTAACGACCAGAGAAAAGGGCTTTAAGGCTGTAAAGGAATTTTTAAGCGAGCAATTAGAAACTATCGATCTCAATTATTCCAATTTAATTGTGGCTTATGAGCCTATTTGGGCGATTGGCACCAAAACAAGCGCTTCTTTAGAAGATATTTACCTCACGCATGGTTTTTTAAAGCAAATTTTAAATCAAAAAACGCCCTTGTTGTATGGGGGGAGCGTGAATGCGCAAAACGCTAAAGAAATTTTAGGGATTGATAGCGTGGATGGCTTATTGATCGGGAGCGCGTCTTTGGAATTAGAAAATTTTAAAACAGTCATTTCATTTTTATAAAGGAAAATCATGGGATTTTTAAAAGGTAAAAAAGGGCTTATTGTAGGGGTGGCAAACAATAAATCCATCGCTTATGGGATCGCTCAATCTTGTTTCAATCAAGGGGCTACTTTGGCTTTCACTTATTTGAATGAGAGCTTAGAAAAGCGCGTGAGGCCTATCGCTCAGGAATTGAATAGCCCCTATGTGTATGAATTGGATGTGGGCAAAGAAGAGCATTTCAAGTCGCTATACAATAGCGTTAAAAAGGATTTAGGCTCATTGGACTTTATCGTTCATAGCGTGGCCTTTGCCCCTAAAGAGGCTTTAGAGGGGAGCTTGTTAGAAACTTCTAAAAGCGCGTTTAATACCGCTATGGAAATTTCTGTTTATTCTTTAATAGAACTGACAAACACTCTAAAACCTTTATTGAATAACGGAGCGTCTGTTTTGACTTTAAGCTATTTGGGCAGCACCAAATACATGGCGCATTACAACGTGATGGGGTTGGCTAAAGCGGCCCTAGAGAGTGCGGTGCGTTATTTAGCGGTGGATTTAGGCAAACATAATATTAGAGTGAATGCCCTATCGGCTGGGCCTATCAGAACGCTCGCTTCTAGCGGGATCGCTGATTTTAGGATGATTTTAAAATGGAATGAAATCAACGCCCCTTTAAGGAAAAATGTGAGTTTAGAAGAAGTGGGCAATGCCGGGATGTATTTGCTCTCTAGCTTGTCTAGTGGCGTGAGTGGGGAAGTGCATTTTGTAGATGCCGGCTATCATGTCATGGGCATGGGGGCTGTGGAAGAAAAAGATAATAAAGCTACGCTGTTGTGGGATTTGCAGAACAATAAGGGGTATTGATGAAATTAAGCGAATTGTTGAGCGCCTATTCTATTGAAACGGAATTTTCAAACGATTTTGAAGTGCATGCTTTAGCGCAATTGGATAAGGCCACGCCTAATGATATTAGCTATATTGACCAAGCGCGTTACCTTAAACTTTTAAAAGATTCCAAAGCCGGGGCGGTGTTTATCCGTAAAAAAGAATCTTCTAAAGTGCCAAAACACATGCAAGCTTTAGTCGTGGATAACCCGCATTTAGCTTTCGCTAAAGCTTCGCATGCCTTTAAAATCCCTTTTTTTAAAAACCCACAAAGCGTGAATGAGCCTAAACATTTTGAAAAAGTAACGATCATGCCTAATGTTGTGATTGGAGAGGGCGTAGAAATTGGCGAAAATTCTTTGATTTATCCGGGCGTGGTGATCGCTGATGGGGTGAAAATCGGTAAAAATTGCATTTTGTATCCTCGTGTGATCTTGTATCAAAACACGATTTTAGAAGACAATGTTATCATCCATGCGGGTAGTGTGATCGGAGGCGATGGCTTTGGTTATGCGCACACCGCTTTAGGAGAGCATGTCAAAATTGAGCATGTGGGGATTGTTAGGATTCAAAAAAATGTAGAAATTGGCGCTAACACGGCGATTGATAGGGCGGTGTTTGGCGAGACTTTGATTAAAGAGGGCGTTAAGATTGATAACTTGGTTCAAATCGGGCATAATTGCGTTTTAGGCGAACACAGCATCGTCGTCTCTCAAGTGGGCTTGAGCGGTTCTACAACCACCGGTCGTAATGTGGTTTTTGGCGGTCAAGTGGGCATTGGGGGGCATTTGCATGTGGGTGAATTCACTCAAATTGGGGGTAAAAGTGCGGTGGGTAAAGACTTGCCCCCTAACACTAATTTTGCCGGAGCGATCCCTGCTATGGAAATCCATGAATGGCACCATTTCCTGGCTCATTTACGAACGAATTTCAGGAAACAGCAAAAAACGAGTTTGTTGCAAAAAGCCAAAGGGTTTTTTAAGTCTTAAAGAATGAAATAAGCTATAATAAGCCCATTTTGAACACGAATGATTATTTTAATAAGGACAATCAATGAAAGATAGTTTTCTTTTCACTTCTGAATCAGTAACCGAGGGGCATCCTGACAAAATGGCTGATCAAATCAGCGATGCGGTTTTAGATTACATTATTGAGCGGGATCAAAAAGCCAAAGTCGCATGCGAGACTTTAGTTTCTAACGGGTTTTGCATGATCACTGGCGAATTAAAAACTTCTGTTTATGCCCCTATGCAAGAGATTGCAAGAGAAGTGGTTAAAAAGATTGGCTATACAGACGCTCTTTATGGCTTTGATTACAGGAGCGCGGCGGTTTTGAATGGCGTTGGCGAGCAAAGCCCTGATATTAATCAAGGCGTGGATAGAGAAGATGGCGAGATTGGGGCAGGGGATCAAGGGCTTATGTTTGGTTATGCGTGCAAGGAGACTGAAACGCTCATGCCCTTACCCATTCATTTAGCGCACCAGCTCACTTTCGCTCTGGCTCAAAAAAGAAAAGACAACACTCTGCCTTTTTTAAGGCCTGATGGCAAGTCTCAAGTGAGCGTGCGTTATGAAAACAACAAGCCTGTAAGCATTGATACGATCGTTATTTCCACCCAACATTCCCCAGAAGTTTCACAAAAACATTTAAAAGAGGCCGTGATTGAAGAGATTGTCTATAAGGTTTTACCCAAAGAATATTTGCATGACAATATCAAGTTTTTTGTCAATCCTACAGGAAAATTCGTTATCGGTGGGCCGCAAGGCGATGCGGGTTTGACGGGCAGAAAAATCATCGTGGATACTTATGGGGGGAGTTGCCCGCATGGCGGGGGAGCGTTTAGCGGGAAAGACCCTAGCAAGGTGGATAGGAGCGCGGCTTATGCGGCCCGCTATGTGGCTAAAAATTTGGTAGCGAGCGGGGTTTGCGATAAAGCGACCGTGCAGCTTGCTTACGCGATTGGGGTGATAGAGCCTGTGTCTATTTATGTGAACACGCATAACACGAGCAAGTATTCAAGCGCGGAGTTGGAAAAATGCGTGAAATCGGTTTTCAAACTCACCCCAAAAGGCATTATTGAAAGCTTGGATTTGTTAAGACCCATTTATTCGCTCACTTCAGCTTATGGGCATTTTGGGCGCGAATTAGAGGAATTCACTTGGGAAAAAACCAACAAAGCTGAGGAGATTAAAGCGTTCTTTAAGCGTTAAAAAATATTTTAAGGGTAATATTTTAAGAAATTTTTGTATAATCAACAATTCACAAGGAGTTTAAATTGAAACAAAGAACGCTGTCTATTATTAAACCGGATGCGCTTAAGAAAAAAGTGGTAGGCAAGATCATTGATCGCTTTGAGAGTAACGGCTTGGAAGTGGTGGCCATGAAACGCTTGCATTTGAGCGTTAAAGACGCTGAAAACTTTTATGCGATCCACAGAGAGAGACCCTTTTTTAAAGATCTAATAGAATTTATGGTGAGTGGTCCGGTGGTAGTTATGGTTTTAGAAGGTAAAGACGCGGTGGCTAAAAACAGAGAGCTTATGGGAGCGACTGATCCCAAACTCGCTCAAAAAGGCACTATCAGAGCGGATTTTGCTGAGAGCATTGACGCTAATGCGGTGCATGGGAGCGATAGCTTGGAAAACGCACACAATGAAATCGCTTTCTTTTTTGCCGCTAGAGATCTTTAAGATTTAAGGGCGTTTTAAGTTAAGCATGCAATTTGAAATGCGTAAAATCGCTTTTAATGCACCTAAAGTCTTTTCTTTAGAGCATGAGGGAGTGGTTTTAGAGGGTGAAATCGTGCGGGTGGGGGCGAAATTGTTCCGCTTGAAAGCACAACTTAAGGGTGAATTGATGCTTATTTGCGATACAAGCGGTAAAGAGTTTAAAAAAAGCCTTGATGAGTCGTTGGTTTTGCATATTTCAGACGGGTTGTGGGATACGCAAAGCCAAAGTTTGGATTTTGATAATTTAGATGTTATTGAATCTTTCAATGGTTTTATTGATTTGAGCGAAATTTTACGCTCTGAAGTGGAGTCTATTAAATTAGACTACCATTATGCAGATTGATATTAAGGAGAATTTATGGCAGTACCTGATAGAAGAGTGAGTAAAACAAGAGCGGCAAAAAGACGCACGCATTATAGCGTTAAGTTGGCTAAACCTGTGAAAGCCAAAGATGGCACTTGGAAGCTCCCCCATCATATTAACAAATTTACTAAAGAATACTAAGATAAAAGCTATCTTTAGTGATAGGGAGTATTTTAAAGGATTGCAACGGATTGCAACAAGCCTTTTAAGGACGCATGATGAAAATTGTAATAGACTTAATGGGGGCTGACCATGGGGTTTTACCCATTATTGAGGGAGTCTCAAGGGCTTTAGAGAATAAGAGTTTTAGTGCGGTTTTAGTGGGGGATAAAGACAAAGCGACCCCTTTTATTTCTAAAGAGTTAGCCAGCAAAGTGGAAATGATCCACACGCAAGATTATATTAAAATGGAAGAAGCCGCCACTGAGGCGATTAAGCGTAAGGAATCTTCCATTTACTTGGGTATGGATATTTTAAAAAATGGGGCTGACGCTTTGATTTCAGCGGGGCATAGTGGGGCGACTATGGGTTTAGCGACCTTGCGTTTAGGGCGTATTAAGGGGGTTGAAAGGCCTGCTATTTGCACTTTAATGCCTAGCGTTGGCAAACGCCCTAGTGCACTGTTAGACGCAGGAGCGAACACGGATTGCAAGCCTGAATATTTGATTGATTTTGCTCTCATGGGGTATGAATACGCTAAGAGCGTGTTGCATTATGACAGCCCTAAAGTGGGTCTTTTGAGTAATGGCGAAGAAGATATTAAAGGGAATACGCTCGTTAAAGAAACGCATAAAATGCTGAAAGCTTATGACTTTTTTTATGGCAATGTGGAGGGGAGCGATATTTTCAAAGGGGTTGTGGATGTAGTGGTTTGCGATGGCTTTATGGGGAATGTGGTCTTAAAGACAACTGAAGGGGTCGCTAGCGCGATAGGCTCTATTTTTAAAGATGAAATTAAAAGCTCTTTTAAATCTAAAATGGGGGCTTTGATGCTTAAGAATGCGTTTGGTATTTTAAAACAAAAAACCGATTACGCTGAATATGGGGGAGCGCCGCTTTTGGGCGTGAATAAAAGCGTGATCATTAGCCATGGCAAGAGCAACGCTAGAGCGATTGAATGCGCGATTTATCAAGCTATTAGCGCTGTTGAAAGTCAGGTTTGTTTGAGGATTACTCAAGCGTTTGAGAGTTTGAAGTCTCAATCTTTTGAGAGCCAAAGCGATCAGCAAGACGCTTAAAAATAACTATGTAAAGGGATTGAATGGAATTTTACGCCTCTCTTAAATCCATTGCGATGCATGTTCCAAGCGAGCGTGTGAAAAATGCAGAGTTCCAACAATTTTTGGATACCAGCGATGAATGGATAGAAAAAAGGACCGGTATCAAAGAGCGCCGTTTCGCTAGCAATGAAGAAAAAAGTAGCGATTTAGGGGTAATGGCGGCTAAACAGGCCATAGAGAGAGCGCGTTTGACTCCAAAAGACATTGATTTAGTGGTTGTGGCCACTTTAAGCCCTGATTTTTTAGCCATGCCTTCAACCGCTTGCGTGCTGAGTGCGAAATTAGGCATTGAAAACAAGCCGGCTTTTGATATTTCAGCCGCTTGCACGGGTTTTATTTACCTCTTATCGGTGGCTAAAGCTTATGTTGAGAGCGGGATGTATGAAAATGTGCTGATTGTGGGGGCAGAAAAAACGAGTAGCGTGTTGGATTTTAAGGATAGGGGGACTTGTATTTTATTTGGCGATGGGGCTGGAGCGTGCGTGATAGGCAGAACCAAGCGTTTAAAAGAAAGCATTTTAGATGTGCAAATTTCAGCGAACGGGAATTTTTCTAATTATCTCTATACGCCAAGGACTCTAAAACCCACGCCCTTTAACGCTAAAGAAGAAGCTTTAGAGCCTTTTTTGCGCATGAAAGGCAATGAAGTGTTTAAACTAGCGGTGAAAACGCTTTTAAAAGATGTGGAAATGATCTTAGAAAAAAACGCTCTCAAACCTGAAGATGTGCGTCTGTTTATCCCGCATCAAGCTAATTTTAGGATCATTCAAGCGGTGCGAGAGCATTTGGATTTTAAAGATGAGCAAGTGGTTTTAACCGTGCATAAATACGGCAACACTTCAGCAGCCAGTATCCCTATGGCCATGTGTGAAGCTTATGAAGAGGGGCGTTTGAAAAAGGGCGATTTAATGCTTTTAGACGCTTTTGGTGGGGGATTGACTTGGGGTTCAGCGTTGGTGTATTTTGGAGGAAGTTAAGAAAAGATTGAAGGAATATTTTGATGAAAAAGGTTGTTTTTTTATTGTTAGTCATGCTAGGGGGTTTAGAAGCGCAAAGTGATTATTGTAGTGATCATTGTGAAGGCACGCCAGATAGCCGTATCCCTCCTATGGGGTTTCATTTCAGTTTTGTGCATTCAGTGAAATATTATTTGCAAGATCCGCAAGAGCGCGATCACAAGCTTAAAAAATGCCACAAAGCCTTTGATTCGACGCTTAAGGTTAATTTTATCACGAAGTCTTTTAAAAAGGATTGCAAGCATGCGCAAATGGCTTTAGAGCAAGCTCAAAAAGAAACTCCATGAAGGGGTTTCTTTAGGAATTTTATTTTCTATAGCAGAAATTATTTTTAAAGTAAAAGACGAATAATGTTTAAAGGCATTCTAGTTTTTTTAATACCTATTGTTCTTATTGGGTTAGTATTAACAGCTATTAGAGCTACTATAATGGCATTTAGAGGCGATACTGATGGTTTTTTAGTAGAATATGGAATAATTCGTTGAATATTTCGGCTATATTCTAGTTACTATAATAATATTTTCCTTATATAATTGGACCAGTTATCGCTTTAATATTTATCTTATCTGAGCTAGATTATATAACTTTCTTTAATTTTATAAGATAAATAACTGACTATTATAATAGTCGGTTATACTCATCCTTTTGTTATTTTTTATATTTTTTTGAACCCAATTCTTCCAATGATTAGTAGCGTCTCAACCAAAAACTCAACCAACAACCCATTGAGAACCCAATATAGAAATTAATATTCTTTAGTCTGTTTTTTAAAAAAGGGGGTTTTGGTTGCTTGGTTTGATAGCAAAACTCTTAAGGGGATAGGGGGATATTTTGCGCTTTAATACCCCTTTAACCCCCCAACTAAATCCCCTCTAACCCCCTAAGACCGCATTACAAGAAGTTACCGCTTGCTAAACAAACTTTTTGATATTAAAAAAATTTTTAGCATTTTTAAACTTCATTACCAACACCCCATTAGAACAAAAACCAAATTTTATTTGGAAAATTTATGGTAATACTCGCCCTTGTCCGTGATGATTTTCACTTCTAACAATTGGTTAGGCTTGCAATCCAGGCGGTAAAATATCTGTTGCGAGTATTTTAATTCATGATCAAAGAGTTTTTCTTTTTTAAACTTATCGCCAAATTTGGGTTCTACTTTTTTAGTCGCTTCGCATGAATTTCCCCTATTGACAATAAGGTTTTTAATCACCACCGGTTCATCGTTCATAGAAGTGATGCTTAAAAGACTAGAGTCCGTCATTTTCCCCATGAGTTTCCCCCCAGTCGCACGATAATCCAACTTGAAATCCAAATCCTTTGCCCCCACACAAACACCGCTTATCATTAGCAAGCTCAAACACATTTTTTTAAACATCAAAATCCTTTCAATAATAGTATTTGTAGGGTATTATAATCAAATTTGATATACCCTTTTTTAATCGTTGGGTTGTTGCACCCTTTTTTTCATCCATTCAAATAAACATAGAAAATTGTTTTTTGTTTCTTCGGTTATCGCATTTTCGCCATACAAAAGCCTTGTTTTAAACGCCATGGCCAATTCCATTCGCTTATTTTTAGCGTATTTGTTTCTATCGTTCGCGCTGAAACAATCTTCAATTTGTTTGAAATGCCTGTCGCAGTCTGAAAGTTGTAAGATGGTGGTGGGATTACCCAAATCTTCATTAGCTTTTTTAAATCGTTCGCTCGTTGCGTTTTGGTCAGAATCGCATTTTCTGTCATCGTCTGTCAAAACAATGGGGTGATTGTCTAACTCGCAAAGTTTTTCAATGGTTTCTTTCATAGCGTTTGAATCGTTTTTAAGCCCTGAAATGGGTAAGAAAGTGAAAGGAATGGGGTTGTCTTTGTATTCTTTGTAACGCAAATACAATTTAAAAGCGCTCAAATAACAATAATCCGTGATGCCTTCTACAAAGATGATTCGGTGTTTTTGGGGGTTATGGAAAACATGCTGGCCCACCCCTAGAGAGCGTTTGATTTTATCTAGGGCGTCGGAGTCTTTGCCCGCATTATTTAGGGGATAGTTAAAGTGATTCTTAATTACAGAGCCTTCTGTTTCCTTTTCCACAATCCTTATTTCATCTAAATGATCCGTATCCACTAAAAAGGGGTCATGGGTGGCTAAAACAAAAGTAACATGATTTTTATGAGCGTATTCTTTTAAAAATCTCCTGAATTCCCTTCTGGCTGGCACGCTCAAGTGAGTGGCTGGCTCGTCCATGACATAGATAATATTCTTGTTAAGGCTAAAATGTGATCCCACATTATAAAGAAAACCAAACATGAAATTAAACGCCCATTGGAAGCCGGTGCTTTGCTGGCTTAAGATGATTGGTTTATTTTGATTGTCGGATTTTCTGCAATCATGAATTTCAAGTTTTATTTCATATGCCGTGTATTCCTTCTCTTCAGAAAGCTTATTATTGTGTCGGACATGAATTTTTAATTGGTAACTATCTTGAGGACTATCTTCAGCGATCGCTAAAAACTTATTAAATTCTTTTGTAATTAAAGAATCTATTTTTAATTGCATGTTGTATTCCATGATTTCTGCAAGACTTCCTTTAGCAAAAAGAAAACTTGTATCATTCTCAAAAAATTCAAGTTGCAGTATATCGTTATTATCATGCTTACTCTCTATTTTTTGAATTGGAAAAAAATCTTTTGATTGTTTGATCTCTTTTAGTAATTCTTGGTCTCTTTCTTGCAAGTATTTTTTAGAGATATTGAACGATCCATGACTATCAAAATAGATTTCTAAATCTTTATCAAACTTTATTTTTGATCTTTTATTGAACTCTAAAGGAATCCAAATTTTATTAGGATCAAAGTTTGTTTTATTAAATAACGAAAGCTGAAAAAACCAGTGCCCAGATAATTGGCTAGCAAGACCAGTCTCTTTGGTTGATATGGCTTCAAGGTCATTATCTGTGATTTTTGGCTCTTTGTATTCTTTCATGATTGGCACGAATTTTTCAAATTGATGAGATAAACCATTATTTATATTTAGATGAAAGTTAAACGCTGTATAGGGGTTACACTCTCGGCAATACTCTGCGAACTCATAATAATTTTTGCTTTGTTTGAATTTTTCCTTGTTTGTTTCAAATTTTTCTTTGATTTCTTTAAGATTTTTGGGGAACAAATGAACGCCACTCTCATTGTCTAAAATTTTTATACTCTCCCACAGAGATTTTTTTGCTGATTTCAAAAGATCATCGTATTGGTATCGCCTAATTTTTGAATTTGATAACAATTCCATTTTTTCCAAATAGAACTGACACATCATGGATTTCATATCTTTAGACTCGTCGCTAACAACATGGCTTGCTATATATTTTTCGCATATTTGTTGGATATTATCCAACAAAACATCATAATTAAACTTTAGCACTTTTTGATTTTTGCAGTCATTTCCAATTTCTTTTATCCATGATTCTTTTTTTCGCTCAAAATCCTCTCTTGTTTTTTCAAGGTATTTTAAAGAATTTTTAATTTTCTTTTTAAGGTTGCCTATACTTGATCGGAATGTTCTAAATTGCTGTTTAAAATTTTCACTGATAGGGTATTTTTCGTCTATTTTTTCAATCATCTCTTTGACAAACTCTGATAATTTTTCTTGAGATTGTTCATTTAATAGAGCTTCAGTTTTTGGTGTGAATTTTGTATTAGAGTCAGTAGTTTTAAAAATTTCATCTAAAGCTTCTAGCTTTTTTAAGATATATTCATTTTGTGGTTTGATTTTACCTTCACTAAGTTCTTTAAAACGAGAATAAATTTCTGATAATTGTTTTTGTTTGCCTTTCCCCATTATAAAAAATTGATTGGGTTTGTATTCTTTATTAGGAGCGTTGTATTCTATAATTTCTCTTATATACTGACAAAAATTTTTAACCAATTTATTATTACCACTTAAATGTTTAATTAATTTTTTGAAAAGCAGATTGTTGGCTTGTCTAGTTGAAAATGTACTCAATTTTAATTTTTCTTTGTAGGATTTTAAAAACGAATCTAATGTGCCATAAGACATGATGAGATTGATAAAACTCCCCACAAAAACACAAAAAGGATAGCTGATTAATATTTTTGATAATTCCTTTAATTCCTTGCCAATCTCTTTAGTTTGGATCTTCAAATCCACGCAAGAAAAACCTGTGATTTTGTGATCAAGGCTTGTTTCTTCTTCTAAACTTAAAAGGGAATCTTTTTCATGGGCTTTGAAACAATCGTTCTCACTACAAAGTTTAACATCCGCATCATTAAAGATTTTCAAAGCTTCTAAAACATTGCTTTTGCCGACATTATTTTCCCCCACTAAGATCACCAACCCCCCATGTTTTTCAAAACTTGAATTTAAAAGCAATTCTGTGGGCGATTTTCTACCCAAATTCCTAAAATGGTGCAATTTCAAAACACGCTTATAAAATTCCATGCCCTATCCTTTAAAAACGCAAATTTAATTTATAATGCAAAATTAAACAAAACATGCTATAAAGAAAATTCAAATACTATCATTTTAAGGATTAAAATGCTCACCCAAGAAGATGTCTTAAACGCGTTAAAAACGATCATCTACCCTAATTTTGAAAAGGATATTGTCAGCTTTGGTTTTGTTAAAAACATCACCTTGCATGACAACCAATTAGGGCTTTTAATAGAAATCCCCTCAAGCTCTGAAGAAACGAGTACGATTTTAAGGGAAAATATCTCCAAAGCGATGCAAGAAAAAGGCGTGAAAGCTTTGAATTTGGATATTAAAACCCCACCTAAACCGCAAGCCCCAAAGCCCGCCACTAAAAATCTGGCTAAAAACATCAAGCATGTGGTCATGATAAGCTCAGGCAAGGGCGGTGTGGGTAAAAGCACCACTAGCGTGAATTTAAGCATCGCTTTAGCGAATTTAAACCAAAAAGTGGGGTTGTTGGACGCTGATGTGTATGGCCCTAATATCCCTAGAATGATGGGCTTGCAAAACGCTGATGTGATCATGGATCCTAGCGGTAAAAAACTCATTCCTTTAAAAGCTTTTGGCGTTTCTGTGATGAGCATGGGGCTTTTGTATGATGAGGGGCAGAGTCTCATTTGGAGAGGGCCCATGCTCATGCGAGCGATTGAGCAGATGCTAAGCGATATTATTTGGGGGGATTTAGACGTGCTGGTGGTGGATATGCCCCCAGGAACAGGCGATGCACAACTCACGCTAGCCCAAGCTGTGCCTTTGAGTGCAGGAATCACCGTTACTACGCCTCAAATAGTGAGTTTAGATGACGCTAAACGGAGTTTGGACATGTTTAAGAAACTACACATTCCTATTGCAGGCATTGTAGAAAATATGGGGAGTTTTGTGTGCGAGCATTGCAAGAAAGAGAGCGAGATTTTTGGCTCAAATTCCATGAGTGGATTATTAGAGGCTTATAACACGCAGATTTTAGCCAAGCTCCCTTTAGAGCCTAAAGTGCGTTTAGGGGGGGATAAGGGCGAACCGATTGTGATTTCTCACCCTGATAGCGTGAGCACTAAGATTTTTGAAAAAATGGCAAAGGATTTGAGCGTTTTTTTAGATAAGGTGGAAAGGGAAAAACTAGCCGATAATAAGGACATCCAGCCCACACAAGCGCATGCTTATTCGCATTAGTTTTGAAAGGGGGTTTAAAAAACCCTTTTAATCAATCGTTTCGCTTTTTGTTTGGCTTTAAAAAGCAAAAATTCTATAAGGAGTTTAGAAGAAAGCCTGGGCAGAAGAAATTCAAAAGAATGCCGTTTGTCTGAAAAAGATAAGGCTTTATTGAAAGCGTGGATTTTTTTATCCCTATTTTGAAGGGATTCAAAGAGGTGATCTAAAAAGGGAGCGTTGAAATAGGCGTCTTTAAAAGGCGTTTGAATCAACGCTTCATGCCATTTTTTCGCGCCAATGACGCTTAAGAGTTTCCAGGGTTTATCGCCCCAAAAATGCAGCATGCGCGCTTCTTTGATGCTAGGGAATGATGGCGTATCAAGGAAACTAGGGTGGGCATTGTAGGAGTAAGGCAATTCTAAAATCCTACCACGGCACACAAAACACAAAGCATCTTGATCGTTAAATAAAAGTTTTTCATTTTTCAAAAGGAAAAATCCAATCAATTGGTTTTCAAGATTTTCTTCACGCCATGATTTTAAATTTAAGGCTAAAAACCCGGCGTTAAAGTAGTTGTCAAAAAGGATTTGAGCTTCTTCTAAATTAGGGAAAGCGTCAGCAACGCCGATAGATTTTGCGTGCATTTGGCGTAATTCGTATAAATCCTTAGCCGAATTCCTGTTCATAGCGATCAAATCTTTTTCCCTCACAGCCCCAAAATAATGCGTTTCAAGGGGGATAAAAAAGCTCTCGCTAATATCATTCACAAACAAAGTGTCCGCATCAAACATGATCATCTTATCGTATTGGGGGAAAAGGGAAGCAAAAAAGAAACGGCACATGATCATTTTAGAAAAGCGTTTTTGCGAAAAAGCATTGAGTTTTAAATACAATTTTTTAATTTCACCCGCTATTAAAGGATCAAGCTTGCGGTAATTATGGCGTGGTTCTAGTTCTTCATTAGAAATATCCAAAAACTCTATGCTAGAAAAAGCGCTAAAAGGAGCGATCGTTTCTTCTAATTTGGCTACATTTTCAGCGCTTAAATCCTCCACCAAACAATGGATTTGATAAAAGAGTTTTACTCTCTCTCTCTCGTTTGGCGTGCGCTAGCATGGAATACAAACTCACACCAGCAGGGATACAATAATTATTATCAAAAGTCACCACAACAGGGATAACCTCTTGCATGCACAGTCCTTAAATCTTTAAATTGACCCGCTAAAAAAGGGGGTGATTTGTAATCTTATCGTTTTTTTTTTTTTTTTTTTCAAAACCAAAATGGCGAGTTTGTTTTATGGCATAATATTAAACTTCAATAAAAAAGGTGTTTGGTAAAAAGGGTGCTTAATCAAAAAGTTTGGCTAGGGCTTTTAGCTTTGCATGGGGTTTTTCTCAGTGCTTTTGAGTATCAAGTGAGTGCGAGAGTGGGATCGTTTTCGCGCATCGCTTTGAATCAATCGGTTATCAATTCCAAAAAAGGGATTTACCCTACAGGGAGTTATGTAACCACTACCGGGGCCTTACAAGTTGATGTCAGTTTGCTCCCTAAAGGGATTGAAAACCACAAATTGGGTTTTGGGGTGGGGGGCGAGATCGGGGCGTTAGCGTATGATTCCACGAAGTTTTTGATTGATGAAGCCAACCCTAAGGCAGGGTTTCAGCCGGCGAACTGGTATTACATGGGGCGATGGGAGGGCTATTTGATGCAACACAGCCAAAATTGGACCAGAGAGCAAAAGGCTCAAAACGCTAGGCCTTATGTGTTATACAATTTGTATTTAGATTATCAATATAAGGATATTTTTGGGATTAAACTAGGGCGTTACCCCTCTAAAGCTTTGTTTTTGAGCGGGTTTAATCAAGGGTTTGAGCTTTTTTACCGGTGGAAAAAGTTTAGGGTAGAGTGGTTTAGCACCTTTGGAAGGGCTTTAGCCAATGAGCAATACATTAGGGATTTTTACGCCCCTGTCAATTACAAGCAAAAAACCAACTACGGCATGCACAATTTCAACCTCATTTACGAAAATAAATACATTAGGGTCGCGCCTTTTATTTGGTTTTACCCTAAGAATTTTAACGCTCCTGGATTTGAAATCACCCATGACACAAAGTCTTATTGGAAATCTCTTTGGCGCATCCAAACGACTTTTTACGCATGGTTTCCTCTCTATAGCGATTATTTGTCTAAAGATTATTACAGGGCCGCTTTAGTGGGTGAAAAAAGCGCGGCTTTGTTTGTGTTTCAAAGAGTGAATTTCCGCTCTTATCGTTTTGGCTGGAGCGTGTATAAGAATTTTGGGAACGCGAGCGTTCAATTAGGCTGGAATGGCTCGCCAGCGGATCCTTTTTATGACACTAAAGACGACACCCCTTATGAAGACGCTTATTCCAATTTTTACAACGCTAATTCCATAACCATTAACGCTTTTGTAGGGAAGAGCATTAAAAATCTTTTGGTGCAATTGTATGGGAAATTGACCTATTCCCCAAGGGCTGATGCGCAAAGCTTAGGGGTTACTTTTAAATATAACCTTAAAAAACATATCTATTTCATGCTAATGGTTAATGGCTATCAAATCACGATGCATAAGGGTTATAAGGTAGGGTTTTTTACAAGCGGTTATAACCCTGATTTCGCTCAAACCATTCAAAACAGAAGCTATTTGATGAGCTCTATGAGTTATCGTTTTTAAGAAATTAAACATTCTTTCATGTTCTTTTTTTAAGCCATAGCATACCCCTTTTAAGCACGCTTTTATTGTATAATCTTAAAAATTTTATTAAAGGAAAAAGTTCAATGTCTAATCAAGAATACACCTTCCAAACTGAAATCAACCAGCTTTTGGATTTGATGATCCACTCTTTGTATTCCAATAAAGAGATTTTTTTAAGGGAGTTGATTTCTAACGCGAGCGACGCTTTGGACAAGCTGAATTATTTAATGCTGACCGATGAGAAATTAAAAGGGCTGAATATTACGCCTAGCATTCATTTGAGTTTTGATAGCCAGAAAAAGACCTTAACGATTAAAGATAATGGTATAGGCATGGATAAAAACGATCTCATCGAGCATTTAGGCACGATCGCTAAATCAGGCACGAAGAGTTTTTTAAGCGCTTTGAGCGGGGATAAGAAAAAAGATAGTGCTTTAATTGGCCAGTTTGGCGTGGGCTTTTATTCGGCGTTCATGGTAGCGAGTAAGATTGTCGTTCAAACCAAAAAAGTAACCAGCGAGCAAGCTTATGCATGGGTGAGCGATGGTAAGGGCAAGTTTGAAATCAGTGAATGCATCAAAGAGGAGCAAGGCACAGAAATCACCCTCTTTTTAAAAGAAGAAGATTCTCATTTTGCGAGCCGTTGGGAGATTGATAACATTGTTAAAAAGTATTCTGAGCATATCCCTTTCCCTATTTTTTTAACTTACACCGATACAAAATTTGAGGGCGAAGGGGATCATCAAAAAGAAGTTAAAGAAGAAAAATGCGAGCAAATCAATCAAGCGAGCGCTTTATGGAAAATGAATAAGAGCGAATTGAAAGAAAAGGATTACAAAGATTTCTACCAATCGTTTGCGCATGACAACAGCGAGCCTTTGAGCTATATCCATAATAAAGTGGAAGGCTCTTTAGAATACACAACGCTTTTTTACATCCCTAGCAAAGCACCCTTTGATTTGTTTAGGGTGGATTATAAAAGCGGGGTCAAACTTTATGTTAAACGGGTGTTTATCACTGATGATGACAAAGAATTGTTGCCCTCTTATTTGAGGTTTGTTAAAGGCGTGATTGACAGCGAAGATTTGCCCTTGAACGTGAGCCGTGAAATCTTACAGCAAAACAAGATTTTAGCCAATATCCGTTCGGCTTCAGTGAAAAAGATTTTAAGCGAGATTGAAAGGCTGAGCAAGGATGAAAAAAATTACCATAAATTCTATGAGCCTTTTGGGAAAGTGTTAAAAGAAGGCTTGTATGGGGATTTTGAAAACAAAGAAAAACTTTTAGAATTGTTAAGATTCTATTCTAAAGACAAAGAAAAATTGATCTCTTTAAAAGAATACAAAGAAAGTTTAAAAGAAAATCAAAAAAGCATTTACTACCTTTTGGGCGAAAATTTAGACTTACTAAAAGCGTCCCCCATTTTGGAAAAATACGCTCAAAAAGGCTATGATGTTTTGTTATTGAGCGATGAAATTGATGCGTTTGTGATGCCAGGCGTGAATGAATACGATAAAACGCCCTTTAGAGACGCTAGCCATAGCGAGAGTTTGAAAGAGCTTGGTTTGGAAGAAATCCATGATGAGGTAAAAGATCAGTTTAAAGATTTGATGAAAGCGTTTGAAGAAAATCTTAAAGATGAGATTAAAGGCGTAGAGCTTTCTGGTCATCTCACTTCAGCGGTGGCTTTAATAGGCGATGAACAAAATGCGATGATGGCTAATTGGATGCGCCAAATGGGTCAAAGCGTGCCTGAAAGCAAGAAAACGCTAGAATTAAACCCTAACCATGCGATTTTGCAAAAACTCTTAAAATGCGAAGATAAAGAGCAGTTGAGCGCTTTTATCTGGTTGCTTTATGATGGGGCGAAGCTTTTAGAAAAAGGGGCTTTAAAAGACGCTAAAAGTTTTAATGAGCGTTTAAATAGCGTGCTATTAAAGGCGTTGTAAGGGCGTAAAACCCTTTTTAAGGGTTTGATAAAAACGCTTTAAACCCTTAAAATACCAATCTAAAAACGGCAATGAATGGGTGCGATAAACGCTTTTTATGATCATTAAAAAGATTAGTTCGTGGGGTTTATGTTTTCCTTAAAATATTAAAAAGCGTAAAAGCCAGCTAAACGCAGCCTTTAGCTTAACTTCATTAAAACTAAAGTTCTATTTTTAATTCCTTGAGAGCGTCGCATGCTTCTTTGATGCCTGACTTACAGCCTTTTTTAAAGTTTTCTACCGCTTGCTTTTCGTCCTTTGCTGTGCCTTGAGCGTTGTATTGCATAACCCCTAAATTATAACACCCCCTACCATCTTTTAATTCGCATGCTTTAGAATAACGAACGATAGCCTCCTTAAAATTCTTTGTTACACTATATATGTATCCTGCATTAATACACCCTGGGCTGTCTTTTAAATCGCAAGCTTTTTCATACAAATCAAGAGCCTTTCTTAAATCCTTAGGCGTGCCTACGCCATAATGGTGTAAGCTTCCTAATACCATACACCCTTCAGCATGGTTTAAATCGCAAGCTTTAGAGTAGTATTGTGAGGCTTTTTTAGCGTCTTTAGACACGCCTTGTCCGTTATAATATAAATTTCCTAGCAGGTTGCACCCATAACCATCATTTAATTCACAACCTTTAGTGTAAAATTGGATGGCTTTTTTCAAGTCTTTTCCCACTCCTTTCCCTTCTTCATAGAACGCCCCTAAAAAAACACATCCAAAGCCATTTTTTAACTCACAAGCTTTTTCAAAATGCGTTTTAGCTTGAGCGAAATCTTGCTTCTTCGCGCTCTCTATGCCTAAATTAACAAGTTCTTTAGCGTTTGGCTCTGCCATTAACCCTTTTAAACACAACGCACCCAAACACAAGACCCTAAAAAGGGTTTTTTGAACACTTCCTAGCATGATATATCTCCTATTATAAAAAATGTGATCCCTTATAATTGTAACCAAATATTGATGACTAAAGCCTTATTGAACCTTTATTGATGAGATGAAGAAAAAAATTATTTTTCTTTTAACTGCGTGTTGTTTGAGCCTAATTGCTATGCTAAAAGGGATACTTCTAAAGATAGGGCTTAAAAGAGTTTGTTTTAAAAAGTTGATTGAACCACCCCTTTAAGAGTGGCTTGGTAAAAACCTTTTAAGAAGTTTAACTAAAACAAAAGGAGCACTTCTTTATTAAAAACCACAAAACAAAAAAAAGGGGAGAAGAAATTATAGCAAGCTTTGGTTACTTTGTCAAGCATGACCACTCTTATAAGGCTATAATAAATGGATACTAGCATGTAAAGCTTGAGTTGGTTTGGTGGTTTTTGCCAGCGAAAAAAGCGTTGGTATTAAAAATAAAACCCTTACGCCAAAACCATTCCCCATTCATTTCTCGCTTAAATCCTCTAAAACCCCTAAAAACACTTTTTCTAAAAGCTCTAATTCTTTCAAGCTCACCCTTTCATCAATGGCATGGATCCTGTCATTAATAACGCCAAACTCCACCACTTCTATGCCATGAGCGCTAAAAAATCGCGCATCGCTCGTGCCGCCTTTGGTGTTTAAAAGGGGGGTGGTGTGGCATGTTTTTAAAATATTTTCTTTTAAAACGCTGGTAAGCTTTGAATGAGAAGCCGTGATGAAAGGTGAACTGCTTGACTCCAATTCTAAAGTGTGAGGCAAATCTTTTAAAACTTTTTCTAAATATTCTTTCAAACTCTCTTTGGTGGTTTTTAAAGAATGGCGCGCATTAAAGGTAATTTCTACGCTTGCTGGGGTAACATTATTCGCCCCTAACCCTGCATGCAAGTTGGTGATAACCAATTTTGAAGGGTCAAAATATTCATCGCCATCATCTAAATTAACTCCTGAAATCAAAGGCAAAACAGAAGCGAGCGTATCAATGGGGTTTTGGCATTTTTGTGGGTAAGCCACATGCCCTTGAACGCCTTTTAAAATGAGTCTGCCATTAATGGAACCTCTTCGGCCAATTTTGATGCTATCGCCTAGGACTTTTTCGCAAGTGGGTTCAGCCACAATCGCCATGTGAGGGAGTAAATCTTTTTCTTTGAGTTTTTCTAACATGAGTTTTGTGCCAAAAATCCCTGGCCCTTCTTCATCGCTCGTAAGTAACATAGAAAGCAAAAAAGGGGTTTTAGGGTTAAAATTTAAACTCGCGCTCAAAAACGCCCCCACGCCCCCTTTCATGTCTTGCACCCCACGGCCGTATAAAAACCCCTCTTTAATAACGGGTTTAAAGGGATCGCTTTGCCAATGGTTTCCAGGAGGCACGACATCAATATGCCCTGCAAAAGAAAAATGCAAGGGCTTAATATTTTCTTTTATATGCTTTTCTTTTGCATGTTCTTTTTGGGGGTTAAAAATGCGGTATAAAAAAAGGTTTTTCACGCCATTTTCCCCACATTCTAGGGTTTTAAAAGTGGGAAAAAGCGATTTAATGTATTCAAAAATACCGCATTCTTTGGGCGTAATGGTGGGGTAGCTGATGAGCTTTTGGGTGATTTCTAAAGCGTTCATTAAAAATCCTTTAAGAGTTTTTTCGCAAATGGATATACAAATGCAAAACATCTAAATTCGCCGGGGTGATCCCGCTGATTTCTGAGGCTTCAAAAAGGCTTTTGGGGCGGAATTTTTCTAATTTTTCTACCGCTTCTAAGCTAAGGCCTGGAATGCCTTTAAACACAAAATCTTTAGGGATAGACACTTTGAGCATGCTGTCCATTTTAGCGATATTTTCGTGTTGCTTTTCAATATAAATATTATACTTGCATTCAATTTTAATCTGCTCTAAAACCCGCTCGTTCAAGGGGGCTAAAAAGCTGAAAAAGGAGCGCATTTTTTCTAAATTAAAACTATCGCGCGCTAACAAACTAACGCCATCAACCTTGTCATTGATAGGGTTTTCGTCTAATTCGTTTAGGCGTTTTAACACTTCTTTACTAGGGGTAAGCACATATTCTTTAAGGCGTTTCAAGTTTTCTTGTATTGCTTGTTGGTCTTTTTTTAATTCCTTATAGAAATCCTGTTCCATAAGCCCTAAACGATAGGCATGTTCGCCCAACCTAAAAAGCGTGTTGTCTTCTCTTAAAAGCAAGCGGTATTCGGCTCGGCTGGTAAACATTCTGTAAGGCTCATTCGTGCCTTTAGTGACCAAATCATCAATCAAAACGCCGATATAAGCTTCATTGCGCTTTAAAATAAAGGGGGTTTGATTCTTTAGGGCTAATGCCGCATTAATCCCAGCCATAAGCCCTTGAGCCGCCGCTTCTTCATAGCCGGTAGTCCCATTGATTTGCCCGGCCAAATAAAGCCCTTTGATTTTTTTGGTTTCTAAAGTGTGGGTCAATTCTGTAGGCTGGATGAAATCATATTCTATCGCATAGCCATAGCGCGTGATGAGGGCGTTTTCTAAGCCTTTGATAGAATGGATGACCTTTTCTTGCACATCTAGGGGTAAAGAGGTGCTTAAGCCGTTGATATAATATTCGCTTTTGTGAATGGTTTGAGGCTCTAAAAACAGCTGGTGGCGTTCTTTTTCGCTAAAGCGGTTGATTTTATCTTCAATGCTAGGGCAATACCTTGGGCCTATGCCTTCAATTTGACCGCTAAAAAGGGGGGCTCGGTGGAAATTATCCCTAATGATTTGGTGGGTGATAGGGTTAGTGTAAGTGATAAAACATGAGAGTTGGGTGGGGTTAAAATCTTTGGTTTTATAGCTGAAATAGGGGGGGTTTGCATCCCCAAAATGCTCTTCTAAGCCTTCAAAATCAATGCTATTGCCCGCCACTCTTGGGCAAGTGCCGGTTTTTAACCTTTCCACCTTAAAGCCAAGCTCCCTTAAATTCAAGGCTAAAGAATTAGAAGCGTTTTCCCCAAAGCGCCCGTTTTGGTTTTGGTGCTCGCCAATATGCACCACCCCTTTTAAAAAAGTGCCTGTGGTGATGATCACTTTTTTAGCTCTGTAAGTATTATTAATGTTCGTGGTTACGCCCACTACCTCATCGTTTTCAAGGATTAAACTTTCGGTCATTTCTTGAGAGACGCTCAAATTAGGGGTGCTTAAAACAAGGTTTCTTGCAAAAATGCGGTAAGTATCCATATCAATTTGCGCCCTAGTCCCCCTAACCGCCGGCCCTTTAGAAGCGTTTAACACACGATATTGCAAACCGCTATGATCCGTAATAATCCCCATAGCCCCTCCTAAAACATCCACTTCTTTAGTCAAATGCCCTTTACCCAAGCCCCCAATGGCCGGGTTACAGCTCGCCAAACCGATCGTGTCTATGAGCATGGTGATTAAATGCACTCTAACCCCCATTTTGGCTGCAATCAAGCTCGCTTCAATGCCTGCATGCCCCCCACCAACCACTAAAATATCACTTTCTTTTACCACTCTTTTTCCTGTTTTGATTTTATTTTTCTAAAACCCTAGTTTTAAAAAAGTTTTATTGTAGCATGGAGGTTAGTAATTTTAAAGGGTAAAATAAAATGGAAAATCATTCGCATGCCGATACGAACGCTGATGACAAAAGCACCAAGATCGTTCGTTTGTTGGGTCTCATAGGAGGGGTGTTAATCGCGCTTATTGTCTGTTATGCGCTCAATATCCAAATGCCTCATATTGTAGAAGAAATCCCCAAGCTCAATTCTTTGAATTATAAGGCGATGCCTGTTGTGGCTGGGGTGGCTGTTTTAATGGGGGTATGGTGGATGACTGAAGCCATTGACTTGCCTGCAACCGCGCTTTTACCTTTGGTGCTTTTTAGCGTCTTTAGCGTGGATCAATTCTCTAGCGTTAGTTCTTCTTACGCATCGCCGATTATTTTCCTTTTTATGGGAGGGTTTATTTTAGCCTTAAGCATGCAAAAATGGAACTTGCACACGCGCATCGCTTTAAGTATTATTTTATTGGTAGGCACAAGCCCTAGGAGATTGATTTTAGGTTTCATGATAGCTACAGGCTTTTTGTCTATGTGGGTGAGCAATACCGCAACGGCGGTGATGATGTTTCCTGTTGGCATGAGCGTTTTGCAATTAGTCGCTAAACTGGTGGGTAAAGAAAACGCCTCTAATTCATGGTATCAAAAAGAAGAAATCACCAAAGCGCATGGGGGTATTATGAGTAATATCGTGCATAAGGGCAAAGACATTACCCAAGTCATTCAAGAAAAGACTACTATCTATCGCACGAATTTCAGTATTTGCTTGATGCTTGGCATCGCTTATTCGGCTTCTATTGGCTCTTTAGGCACTCTGATTGGCACGCCGCCTAACGCTTTATTAGCCGGCTATATGAAAACCGCTTTCAATATTGAAATTGGTTTCGCTCAGTGGATGGTGTTTGGGACACCGTTAGCCTTTATCATGCTCATTTTAGCGTGGCTCTTGCTCACTTATGCGATTTTCCCTTTAAAGATTAAAGAAATCCCAGGGGGTAAGGAAGTTATTAGGGTAGAGTTAAAAAAACTAGGCCGTTTGAGTCAGGCGGAAATCTCTGTGGGGATTATTTTTATTTTAGCGTCTTTAGGGTGGATTTTCTTAGATACGATTTTAAAATCTTGGGGCATTAAAATAGATAAAATTGATTCCGTGATCGCTATGGGGGTTTCTGCGCTTTTATTCATTTTGCCCGCTAACCATCATGGCGATAGGCTCATTGATTGGGGTGTTGCTAAAAAACTCCCTTGGGATGTGTTGCTTTTATTTGGCGGCGGGTTAGCCTTGAGCGCGCAATTTTCTAAAACCGGGTTGAGTTTGTGGATCGGGCATTTAGTTTCTGGCTTTTCGCATTTACCGATTTTATTCATTATTGTCATGGTCACTTTAATGGTCATTTTCTTAACCGAAATCACTTCTAACACCGCCACCGCTGCAGCGTTTTTACCGGTGATTGGAGGGGTTGCGATGGGCATGGGTTATGAAAACCACCAAAGTTTATTATTGACCATTCCTGTAGCTTTGAGCGCGACTTGCGCGTTCATGCTCCCTGTAGCCACCCCACCCAATGCGATAGCTTATGGCTCTGGGTATGTTAAAATAACGGACATGATTAAAGCCGGTTTGTGGCTTAATTTGGTGGGAGTCGTTTTGATTAGCGCGTTTAGCTATTTTTTGGTTTCGTTAATATTTAATTGATTAAGGAAAAAAGTGAAAGAAGAGTTATTTAAAGAAAAATCTCGTTACATTACAGGGTTTGTTTTAATCATTGTGGCAGGCTTGATTTTGTATGCGGACAATTTGTTGTTGTTTTGGGCTGTTTTAGGGGGGATTTATGCGGTAGGGTTTTTTGAAGCGTTAAGGTTGTTCCAGGTTAAAGCGAGCTTCAGTTTGTATCTTATTTTAGTGTTGTCATGGGTAGCGGCGTATTTTAACGGGCGTCCTATAGAATGTGCTCTTATTAGTGCCATGGTCATGGCTAGCATCATCGCTTATCAAAAAGCGCACCACAGCGAAGCCATTTTACCCTTTTTATACCCGGGCGTTGGGTTTTTTGCACTTTTTGGGGTTTATAAGGATTTTGGTGCGGTAGCGATCATTTGGCTTTTAGTCGTGGTGGTCGCAAGCGATGTGGGGGCGTTTTTTGGAGGCAAGCTTTTAGGCAAAACCCCTTTCACGCCCACTTCGCCGAATAAAACCTTAGAGGGCGCGTTGATTGGCGTGGTTTTGGCGAGCGTTTTAGGATCGTTTGTGGGCATGGGGAAATTGAGCGGAGGCTTTCTTATGGCGCTCTTTTTTAGTTTTTTAATCGCTCTTGTGGCGGTGTTTGGGGATTTATATGAAAGCTATTTGAAAAGAAAGGCTGGGATCAAAGATAGCGGTAAGATTTTACCCGGGCATGGGGGCGTTTTAGACCGATTGGATTCCATGCTTTTTGGGGCTTTGAGCTTGCATGCGCTGTTGTATTTTTTAGAAGTTTGGAAAGAGACGGCGGTATTTTTAGGGGATTGAATGGTTGTTTTAGGAAGCACCGGCTCTATTGGGAAAAACGCCCTAAAAATCGCAAAAAAATTTGGCGTAGAAATAGAAGCCTTAAGCTGTGGGAAAAATATCGCTTTAATCAATGAGCAAATCAAAGTTTTCAAACCCAAGAAGGTAGCGATCTTAGATCCTAACGATTTGAATAATTTAGAGCCTTTGGGCGCGAAAGTGTTTGTAGGGTTAGAGGGCATTGATGCGATGATAGAGGAGTGCGTTTCCAATTTAGTCCTTAACGCCATTGTGGGCGTGGCCGGATTGAAAGCGAGCTTTAAAAGCTTACAAAGGAACAAAAAACTAGCCCTAGCGAATAAA
The DNA here is from genome assembly GCF_014497725.1 of Helicobacter pylori. GTDB lineage: Bacteria > Campylobacterota > Campylobacteria > Campylobacterales > Helicobacteraceae > Helicobacter > Helicobacter pylori_DE. The sequence goes on from NZ_JACTGF010000001.1 coordinate 403,642, forward strand.
GAGAGCTTGGTGAGCGCGGGGCATTTGTTAGATATTTCCAAAATCACGCCCGTTGATAGCGAGCATTTTGGCTTGTGGGCGTTGTTACAAAACAAGACTTTAAAACCTAAATCCTTAATCATTAGCGCGAGTGGGGGAGCTTTTAGGGACACGCCTTTAGAACTTATCGCTATTCAAAACGCGCAAAACGCGCTCAAACACCCTAATTGGAGCATGGGATCTAAAATCACTATTGATTCAGCGAGCATGGTCAATAAGCTTTTTGAAATCCTAGAAACTTATTGGCTTTTTGGTGCGTCTTTAAAGATTGATGCGCTGATTGAAAGGAGTTCTATCGTGCATGCTTTGGTGGAATTTGAAGACAACTCTGTCATCGCGCATTTAGCGAGCGCGGACATGCAATTACCCATAAGCTACGCCATTAACCCTGAATTAGCTTCTTTGAATGCGTCTATCAAGCCCTTAGATCTATACGCTTTAAGCGCGATTAAATTTGAACCCATTAGCATGGAGCGCTACACCTTGTGGCGTTATAAAGACTTGTTGTTAGAAAATCCAAAGCTTGGCGTGGTGCTGAATGCGAGCAATGAGGTGGCGATGAAGAAGTTTTTAAATCAAGAAATCGCCTTTGGTGGCCTTATCAAAACCATTTCTCAAGCCTTAGAATTGTATGCTAAAAAATCTTTCAAGCTTTCTAATTTAGATGAAGTGCTAGAATTAGACAAAGAAGTTAGGGAGCGTTTTAAAAGTGTAGCGAGAGTGTAGTATAATAAGGTTTTGCTTTTAATGGCGTTTTATTTCAATTAGGAGTTTTTATGGGGTTAAAAAATAAAATCAAGGGTTTTGTTAAAGAGAGAATGCCTTTTGTGGTGAGATATGTTCGTAGTTTAAAAGGGGCCAAAAACATTTATGATGAAATCAATCATGAAATTAAGGAAATGTTAGAGGCTAAAAAACTTCGTTCTCTTCAAGAAGAAGCTTTATTCAACCATGATTATCAAGAAAGCGTGTTTTTAGCTATCGCTTCTTTAAATAATGAAAGTTTCATGGAACGCAATAGGATTATTTATAAAAGTAGTTCTCTTAATTATAATTATGGGGGGGGGGCATTTAGAAGATAGGGTTATCCATCCCACTTTAACTCTGCCCAGTCCCACGCATTTGGGTTATTTTGACTATGATAAAGAAAGTCAAAACCCTAAAAGCCCTCTAAACCCATGGGCTTTTATTAGAGTCAAAAATGAAATCGTTACTTTAGAAGAGAGTTTGTTTTCTATGCTTCCTGCCATTCAAAGGGGGGTCATTGGTTTTAATGATTGTGATGATGGCTCTAAAGAAGTGATTTTAGAGTTTTGTAAAAAGTTCCCCTCATTTATCCCTATCAGCTATCCTTATGAAGTCATGCTAAAGGATTGCCCGAGTTTGTGGCACCAGTTATATCATTACTATAATTATACGCTTTCTTTTATCCCTAAAAATGAGTGGGTTATCAAAATTGATTGCGATCATATTTATGACGCTAAAAAACTTTATGAAAGTTTTTATATCCCTAAGAGCATTAAAGAGGTTGTGATGTATTCGCGCATTAATTTTGTGGTGCGGGATTTTGAAGTGTTTGTGCGTAATGATGGGGATTTTGGGTTTTTAGACGCATGGGGGGATCATTGGTTATTGTATAACGATTGCGAGCCTTTTGAAATTTGGTGCTACAATGATGAAAGTTATGAAGTCCTAAAGCTTAAAGACAAACACCATATTAAAGATAAGGAAATGGTGCAATGGCACTTCCCTTTAGCTAAAAAGAGGCGAAACGCTATCGTTTATGACGATTTGATCCCTTTACAAGAATTTAAAAAACGCCATGCCGATTTGATAGGCACAAGGATTGAAGAAAGCATGCTAGATGAAAAGAGAATTTTAGAGATGTATCAAAAATTCCGCTTGCTTTAAATCAATCATCGTTTTTTGCTTCCATGCTCTATTTGTAGGTTCATTGAATTAAACCTACAAACAAGCAGTTCATTTCCTCACAAACTGCTTGTATAAAAATTCCTTTCTCCCTATGGCGATGATATGGTTGCGCATTTTGTCATGCAAATCGCCTAAGAAAAAAGGGGCTTTTAAGGCGAGTTTAGGAATGTCTAGGGCATACACTTGAATGAGGTAATGGTGATCGCCATTAGGGGGCATGGGGCCGATATAGACGCTGTTATTGAGATTGGAGCGTTGTTTTTCGCTTTCATTGAGCGGTGAACGGATAAAGCCTTGAGTGAGCGAATTGACCCCTTGAACAATCCTTTTATCCATCATGGAAGCGTTTTCTTCTAAAACATTGTAAGCAATATTGCCCACGACCCAATGGACAAACGGCATGCCGCATACTTTTTGCGCGTCATGATCAATAAGTTCTAACGCATAGCTTTGAGCGCCTTCCACTTTTTGCCATGAGATTTTAGGCGAATAAGTGGGTAAGCCGTTTGGGTTGAGAAACCCTCTAGGGGCGTTGCCACCAAATTTAGCGTCCAAATACCCTTGCGAATCGGTTTGAATCATCACTTCAAAAGTTTTCATTTTAAGACCTTTTTCTTTGAAATCGTTTTGTGTTTTCTTATTGTAGCATGATCATAAAAATACATCTTAATTTGGAGCATGATATTAGAATAATCATTTTTAATGATTAAATAGTTATTTATTTTTACTAGTTACCATTGAACGCATGGAAAGTAGAATAAATCGTTTGAGCGCCAAAATAGACGCGCTATTGGAACAGCAAAAAAGAGTGATTTCTTTACTAGAAACTTATTTGAGCGTTTATCCCGCCCAAGAGGCTTCAAATAAGTTTTTTAAAAGCGTTAGTCAAGGGATGGAGTTAGCCCCAGAAATCGCGCAAGAAGATGAAGAAAAACGCCTTTACGTGTTGCAATATTTAAGCCATGTGGATATTACTAAAAACAAGCAAGACTCCCAGCTCAAAAAAGATTGTTTGGAATTTATCCAAAGGTTTAATGTCCCAAAGCCCATTATCATTACCGCTCTTTATAACCTTAGGGGCATTAAACCCACTAAAAAAGAAGTAGCGAAACAATTGCAAAAACTCTATGTGTGGGAGAAGCGTTACCAACAAGGGGGGATAGACGCTTTAAAAGACAGGCGCGGGAGACCCCTTAAAAAACCTTAAGCGACTTGGTAGCGGCTGTTGTTGGTTTTTAATGGAGGTATTCGTGTTTCTCAAAATGTTTTTTAAAATTCATCTTATTTTTAAGTTAAAATTAAGAAAATATCTTGTATTTAATCATAATTTAGACCTAGATAAGAAATCTATGTAAAATTTTTAAGGAGAACACTCATTTGTTACAACGAATTTATTTAGACAATAACGCTACGACTAGGATTGACCCTAAAGTCAAAGAAATCATGGATCCCTTTTTAAGGGATCATTACGGGAATCCTAGCTCGTTGCACCAGTTTGGCACAGAAACCCACCCAGCCATTGCAGAAGCATTGGATAAGCTTTATAAAGGCATTAACGCTAGGGATATAGACGATGTGATCATCACTTCTTGCGCGACAGAAAGCAATAATTGGGTTTTAAAGGGCGTGTATTTTGATGAATGTTTGAAAAAGGGCAAAAACCATATTGTAACCACGGTTGCAGAGCATCCGGCGGTGCGATCCACTTGTAATTTTTTAGAAAGCTTGGGGGTGGAGGTTACTTACTTGCCTATTAATGAGCATGGGAGTATCACCGCAGAGCAAGTCAAAGAAGCGATCACAGAAAAAACCGCTTTAGTGAGCGTGATGTGGGCGAATAATGAAACCGGTCTCATTTTCCCTATTGAAGAAATTGGGGCTATTTGTAAAGAAAAGGGCGTGTTGTTCCATACCGATGCCGTGCAAGCGATTGGTAAAATCCCTGTAGATGTGTTAAAAGCGAATGCGGATTTCCTTTCTTTTAGCGCGCACAAATTCCATGGGCCTAAAGGCATTGGGGGTTTATACATTAGAAGTGGGGTGGGATTGACCCCTCTTTTTCATGGCGGGGAGCATATGAATGGCAGGCGCAGCGGGACTTTGAACGTGCCTTATATTGTGGGCATGGGCGAAGCGATGAAATTAGCCGTAGAGCATTTAGATTATGAAAAAGAAGTGGTAGGGAAGTTGCGCGACAAATTAGAAGAAGCGCTTTTGAAAATCCCTGATGTGATGGTGGTAGGGGATCGAATCCATCGTGTGCCTAACACGACTTTAGTCAGCGTGAGAGGGATTGAAGGAGAGGCCATGCTGTGGGATTTAAACCGCTCTAATATCGCCGCTTCCACAGGGAGCGCGTGCGCGAGTGAGGATTTAGAGGCTAATCCTGTCATGGTAGCGATTGGAGCGAGTAAGGAATTGGCTCATACCGCTATCAGGCTCTCATTGAGCCGTTTTAACACGGAAGCTGAAATTGACAAAACGATTGAAGTTTTCTCTCAAGCGGCTATAAGATTGAGAAACATTTCAAGCTCTTATTAAAAAGAATATAAAGGAATCAAAATGGCAAAACATGATTTAGTGGGTTCGGTTCTCTGGGATGCGTATTCTAAAGAAGTTCAAAGGCGCATGGATAACCCTACGCATTTAGGGGTCATCACAGAAGAGCAGGCTAAAGCCAAAAACGCTAAGCTCATTGTGGCGGATTATGGCGCAGAAGCATGCGGTGATGCGGTGAGGTTGTATTGGCTTGTAGATGAAGGCACGGATAGAATTGTTGACGCGAAGTTTAAAAGCTTTGGTTGCGGGACAGCGATCGCAAGCTCAGACATGATGGTAGAATTGTGTTTGAATAAAAGAGTCCAAGATGCGGTAAAAATCACGAATTTAGATGTGGAAAGAGGCTTGAGAGACGATCCGGACACGCCGGCTGTCCCTGGGCAAAAAATGCACTGCTCGGTGATGGCGTATGATGTGATCAAAAAAGCTGCCGGCATGTATTTGGGGAAAAACGCTGAAGATTTTGAAGAAGAAATTATTGTGTGCGAGTGCGCTAGGGTGAGTTTAGGCACGATTAAGGAAGTGATTAGGCTTAATGATTTAAAAAGCGTTGAAGAAATCACTAATTACACCAAAGCCGGTGCGTTTTGTAAAAGCTGCGTGAGACCGGGAGGGCATGAAAAAAGGGATTATTACCTTGTGGATATTCTTAAAGAAGTGCGCGAAGAAATGGAAGCTGAAAAACTTAAAGCCACCGCTAACAAATCCCAAAATGGGGAATTGGCTTTCAGGGAAATGACTATGGTTCAAAAGATTAAAGCCGTGGATAAAGTCATTGATGAAAATATCCGCGCTATGCTTATGATGGATGGGGGGGATTTGGAGATTTTAGACATTAAAGAAAGCGATGATTACATTGATGTGTATATCCGCTACATGGGGGCATGCGATGGGTGCATGAGCGCGACTACTGGGACTTTATTTGCCATTGAAAACGCCTTGCAGGAATTATTGGATCGCAGTATCAGGGTGTTACCGATTTGATTTGTTCTTTTTAGGGGGTGAAGGCCTTTTTTGAGCGAAGTGCTAATAAACTCAAAATGAGGAATGATTAGCGCTTGCAACATTATTCATTATACGCTACTTTTATGCTAATATGCTATTTTGAAGCGATTTGCGATGATGATTGAAGGAACTTGATGGAAAAGACAGAAAACACAGATGAAACTCACTTAAGGGGAACTAAAAATAAACTAGGACGCAAACCAAAAGCAGACGCTAATAAAAAAACTCGCGCTGTAAGCTTGTATTTTTCTGATGAGCAATACCAAAAACTAGAGAAAATGGCTAACGAAGAAGAAGAAAGCGTCGGATCTTATATCAAACGCTATATTTTGAAGGCTTTAAGAAAAATAGAACAAGGTGGCACTTGATAACTTTTTAACTTGGTTTTAGTTTAGCTTTATGAGTTTTGCTATAGAACAAAACCAAAACCTTGTTTTTATCTGGTCTTTAGCTGTGTGATTTTAAAAAAGAGTGGTATTTTGGCTAAAAAAACTTCTTTATTTGAGTGTCAGCATTGTGGTTTTACAAGCCCTAAGTGGTTGGGCAAGTGCGTTCAATGCAACGCATGGGAGAGTTTTATAGAATTGAACCAAGCTCAAAAGGAAGTTTTAAACGCGCTTAAAAAACCGCTCCCACAAGCGCAAAAAAGCGTTTCTATCGCTGCAATTGAGCATGAAGAAGTCATCAAGTTTTCTTCCACTCAAAGCGAGTTGGATATTGTTTTAGGTGGAGGGATCGCTAAAGGGGGGCTGTATTTAGTGGGGGGGAGTCCTGGGGTGGGGAAATCCACTCTGCTTTTAAAAGTGGCTTCTGGCCTAGCCAAAAACCAGCAAAAGGTTTTGTATGTGAGCGGGGAAGAGAGCTTGAGCCAGATTAAAATGCGTGCCACTAGGTTGGATTGCATAGAAAAAGAATTGTATCTGCTCAATGAAATCAATTGGCCTGTGATTAAGGCGAATATTGAGAGCGAAAATTATTTTGCGTGCGTGATTGATTCTATCCAAACGCTTTATTCGCCAGAGATTTCTTCAGCGCCCGGCTCTATTTCGCAAGTGCGAGAGATCACTTTTGAGCTCATGCGTTTAGCCAAAACAAGAGATATTGCTATTTTTATCATCGGTCATATCACTAAAGAAGGGAGCATTGCAGGCCCTAGAGTGCTAGAGCATATGGTAGATAGTGTGCTGTATTTTGAAGGCGATCCCAGTAGGGAATTAAGGATTTTAAGGAGTTTTAAAAACCGCTTTGGCCCTACGAGTGAAATCGGCTTGTTTGAGATGAAAGAGCAGGGTTTGGTGAGCGCTAAAGAAGCTTCAAGCTTGTTTTTTTCTAAAGAAGAGCCTATGGAGGGGAGTGCCATTACCATCACTTTAGAAGGATCAAGGGCGTTGATTTTAGAGATTCAGGCGTTGGTGAGCGAGTGCAGTTTCGGGGCACCCAAACGATTAGCGAACGGGTTTGACACCAACCGCCTTAACATGCTTATTGCTTTATTAGAAAAAAAGCTAGAAATCCCCTTAAACCGCCATGATGTGTTCATTAATGTGAGCGGAGGCATTAAGATTAGCGAGCCGGCTTGCGATTTAGCGGTGATTGCCAGTATCCTTTCAAGCTTTAAAAACAGAAAAATTGACAATAAAACGGCGTTTTTAGGCGAAGTGAGTTTGAATGGTAGGATTTTAGAAGCCCCTAATTTGAACGCTAGATTGAAAGAAATGGAAAATTACGGCTTTTTAAAAGCCATTTTGCCTAAAAAACCCAGTCAAAAAACCTCTATCAAATGTTATGAGGCCAATGCGGTAGGTAAGATTGTTGAATGGATGTGATTTTAACTTTTGTTACCTAATAGAACAGAGCCTTATTGAAATTTAAACTCAATTTAAAGAACAACTACCATTTTTTTTAGTTATAATGGCGGACACCATTAAAATTAAAACAAAGGTTATTTAATGAAGGTATTATCTTACTTGAAAATTTTTTATCTTTTTATACTAATAGGAGCGATCATGCAAGCGAATGAAAACATGGGGGCTAAACACCCTAAAACCGATGAAAGAGTGATTTACTTGGCTGGGGGGTGCTTTTGGGGGTTAGAGGCGTATATGGAGAGGATTTATGGCGTCATAGACGCAAGCTCTGGTTACGCTAACGGCAAGACTTCAAGCACGAATTATGAAAAGTTGCATGAAAGCGATCATGCTGAAAGCGTGAAGGTGGTTTATGATCCTAAAAAGATCAGTTTGGACAAGTTGCTACGCTATTATTTTAAGGTGATTGATCCGGTGAGCGTGAACAAGCAGGGTAATGATGTGGGCAGGCAGTATCGCACAGGGATTTATTATGTCAATAGCGAGGATAAAGAAGTGATAGATCACGCCTTAAAAGCGTTACAGAAAGAAGTGAAAGGCAAAATCGCCATTGAGGTAGAGCCTTTAAAAAATTATGTGAGGGCTGAAGAGTATCATCAGGATTATTTGAAGAAAAATCCGGGTGGTTATTGCCATATTGATTTGAAAAAGGCGGATGAAGTGATTGTGGATGACGATAAATACACCAAACCCAGCGATGAAGTTTTAAAGAAAAAACTCACCAAACTCCAGTATGAGGTGACTCAAAACAAACACACTGAGAAACCTTTTGAAAATGAGTATTACAACAAAGAAGAAGAGGGCATTTATGTGGATATTACCACAGGCGAGCCGTTATTTTCTTCAGCGGATAAATACGACTCTGGTTGCGGGTGGCCAAGCTTTTCTAAGCCCATCAATAAAGATGTGGTGAAATACGAAGACGATGAGAGCCTTAACAGGAAACGTATTGAAGTATTAAGCCGTATTGGTAAGGCGCATTTAGGGCATGTGTTTAACGATGGGCCTAAAGAATTAGGGGGCTTAAGGTATTGCATCAACAGTGCGGCTTTGAGGTTTATCCCTTTAAAAGACATGGAAAAAGAGGGCTATGGCGAGTTTATCCCTTATATCAAAAAGGGTGAATTGAAAAAATACATCAATGATAAGAAGTCGCATTAAGGGGTGATGACTAAGCCCCCTAAGGGGGGGTTAAAATGGGGAATTTAAGCGTTTGGGTTATCCTAAGGACCGCTAAAAACCACTAGAAACCGCCTTAAATGATTTATTTTTAATACCCTTATTTTAAAAACGCTCTCTTTTAAGCTTTATGGCTTTGTTCTTAAAATATCAATAACTAAAGCTTTTTAACTTTTTTAAAAAATGGGGTTTTTAATTTTATTTTTTGTTTCAAACTTATTTTTTAAGGGGGTAGGGGGTTATCCCATTACAACCCCCAAACTAAAACCCCCTAACCCTAAAAGAGCGCTTTTTAGAGATTATCGCTTGTTAAAAATCAAGCTCTTTGCTATTTCATCTTTAAAAAATGCTTTTGAGCGTTTTTTAAATTTTTAACCCATAATGAGCTTGTGTAAAGTCGCTAAAATGCTTAAAGCATAAATGAGGAGCAATAGGATTTTATGCACCTTTTCATTAGCCAAAGCGATAAGCTTGATGCCAATGCCCACCCCTAAAAACGCTCCAATACCGGTAATCACCCCAGCTTGAACGCTTATATCATCAAGAACCTTCCCGTTATAAAGAGAGATGACCCCAGATAAAGAAGCGAACACCACAAAAAATAGCCCCAAAGGCACGATTTTTTTAGAATCGTATTTCAAAAAATAGCCCAAAAACGGCACCATTAAAATCCCCCCACCCATGCCTAGCGGGATAGAAAAGATGCCGGTAACAAAACCGGCGAGCATCAAAACCCCATGCGTTCTATCCATAGACACAAAGGGGATTGCGCGCTTTTTTTCGGGCGTTTTGTTATTCGCATGCAAATCAAAATGCATTTCTTCAAAATGCTCTGGTTTCTTGTTGCTAGAAAAAGCGTATTTGATAAAGGTGTAGCACACCACCACCACAAACACGCTCATTAAAATTTTATCGTTAATGATCTTTAAGATAAGGCTCCCTAAAATCGCCCCCATTAGCCCTCCAAGCGCGGCAAATGAGCCTTCTCTCAAATCCAACAAGCCCTTTTTGTAATTGATGATAGAGCCGACCACTGAAGAAAAAAGCATTTGCATGAGCGAAATACCCACCGCATGGCTATAGCTAAAATGGGCAAAAATCGCGCTAGGGACGACAATCTCCCCCCCACCAATACCAAAAAACCCGGCGGTAATGCCAGTAAATAGCCCCACAAGAGCCAAAATGAACGCTGTTGATTCTTCCATAAAAAACTCCCTAAATTCTAAATTATTACTTTATCAAAAAAGAGTGATAATCTTTAAAAATTTTTCTTTAATGATTGCAAAAATAGGGTTTTGATCACTTTAATTTTACAGCTTGAGAGCGATTATAAGAGATTATCCAAGATCTCTTTATTTGCTTAATTTAAAAAGGCCTTTAAGCGTTTTTAAACAAGCCCCCTTTTTTAAAGAGGGTTTTTAGTAAGCAAACACATAATTGAGATACACGCTATAGAGCCTTCTGTATTCTAGTTTAGCGCCCATGAAAGAATAGTAGCTGGTGTTGATCGTGGGGATTTTAAAACCTAGTT
>NZ_JACTGF010000010.1:0-48739 GCF_014497725.1 Helicobacter pylori
TTTTGAAATTTAACGCTTTTACAAGGAACTAGTGTTTCATATTGAAACAAATTTTTAACAACGAGCGTTTGTATTATAGTTTATTTATCATTAATTAGGCTGTGTTAATCAAAGTTTGATAGGTAAATCATCGCTTGGGCGTGTGTCAAATGGATGCACCAATCAAGACAGAATCTTTTCCATAAAAAGAGTAGGGAAAATCAAAGTCTCTTCGCCCAACTCCACCACGCAATCCTCTTCTTTGATGCGCGTAAAACCCAGCTTTTGATAGAGGTTGCATGCCTTAATCTGACTCTTGCTCACATGCAGAGAGATTTTAGTATAGCCTTTAATAAAAGCGTATCGCTCCACGCTCTCATAGAGTTTTTGACCCAACCCTTGGGATTGATAAGCGGTATTTATGTGGAATTTGCACAGCTCGGCTTCTGTTTGATTGATATGATTAAGCCCGCAGATCCCAATGAGCTTTTCATTGTCTCTCATTTCAAAAAATTCCCCGCCATGCTCGCGCAATTTTTGAACAAATCCGCTAATACTGGGCAAAAGATCCAAGCGTTGGATAAACCCTAAAAGGTTATCAGCGATGCGCTCAGCGTAAAACTCTTCTAATTCAGTGGGGTATTTGGGCGAAAAAACTTTGATGGTCATGATTGCCTAACTTCCAAAGATAAAATGATTCCTTAATGAGCGTAATGATAACAATTTTTATCTTAAAATAATAACGCTATTATGAGTTTAAAACCCTTTTTGATTGTCCCACAAGCGGATATGAAGCCTATCGCTCAGCCTAAAACCATGCTCTATGGCTAGGGGGGCTAGGGTTTTTAGGTTTTTGTCTAGCTCGTTGTTAGTTGTGCCTAAGGGCATTAAAAAGATTTCATTATTTTTTAAGGAGAGTTGCTTCAAAAGGCTTTGAATTTCTGCGATAGATTGAGCGGCGTTTTGACTCTCCAATACGAATTTAAAATGCGCGCTTTTAGCGTTATTTAAGATGTTTTGTAAGGCTTTAAGGTTGATCCGCTTGCTTTCTTCCTCCAAAGAAAAAGAGAGTTTGACGCTTAGAGTGAAATGCAATTCTTTTAAAATAGGGCTAAATTCAAAAAAAATAGAGCCATTACTCTCTACAAATAAAGGGATTTTTTTATGGTAGAAATGCTCTAAAACGCTCAATAAAATAGGGTTATTAAAATGCAAGCTTGGCTCCCCGCCTGTAAGAATGAAATCAAAATCCTTATAATTAGGGGCTAAATCCTCTAATCGTTCAATCAAGGGTTTAGGATCGTTGTAATAATCCCAAGATGTTTTGAATTTAGGATGCACCGCATACAAACTATCGCAACCTGTTAGGATTTCATCATGCAATAAGGTTTTACAATTAAAGCCCTTGCATGAAAGGTTACACCCCCCTAAGCGTAAAAAAAGACTGGGCTTGCCTATCCTTTTTCCTTCACCTTGTAAGGAAAAAAAGCTCTCAACGACCGGGAGTTTCATTTTTTAAGGGATCTGGTGTAAGGGCTTAGCATGAAAAAAGCATTGTTTTTCATCGCTAATGATTTTATTGAAAAAGTCTTTATCATGCCACAAACTTTGAATGCCTTGCGAAAAAGAGACGCAATTTGGATGCACTAAAGATTTAAAATGAGGGTTTTCTAAATCGTTTAAAAAGCTTTCAGCGTAGCCGTTTTTAGTCTCATGCACGCGCACGCTAGAGATTTTTAACTCCCCTTCATCATTAGAAAAAACGCTTTTTTGTAAAATCCTTGAAAGGTAGTATAAAAACATGAGGGCGTAACTCTCCGCACTCAAATTAAACGAGCATTTCACGTAACGAACGCAATGATTTTCTATAAAACGCTGAAACTCATCGCTTTCTTTGTCCCAAAAATGATGGGCATGATCAAAGGAGTCTATAAAGGTTTGCATTTCTTGTTGCATCAGCCCAAAATCTAACGCCATGTTCGCATTATCCAAGCGGTTGGTTTCAATAAAGACTTCCACTTCATAATTATGCCCATGGATATTTTGAGCGCATTTTAAAGAAGAGCAATTGCGCACCACATGGCTAGCGCAAAATTTATACAATCGCCTGATAACCATTTCATTGCCTATAACATGGCTGATAAAGGGGCAGTCTTAAATTGTAGTAGTAGCGTTCAGGGCGGTTAAAATCAATGCGTTTGATCGTGCTTTTAATCAAATCCCTATAAAGCATTTGATAGCCGCAAGTCCTCCCGCTCACGCTCCCATCCACATATAAAACCCGTTTTTGCAACACCACATCATACCAATCCAAAATAAAATGAGAATTAGCGCTCATCAAAATTTGCTCGCTAAAGCCATTGATAGCGTAGTAATCTGTGGGGGTTTGGGAGCAATAAAACTGCCCCCCAAGAAAATAACAAGGCTTATTGACTTGATCGATCAGTTGGTAATTGTATTGATAAAACGGCACAGCCGAGATATTACGGACAATGCGCGCATAGATCACATTTTTTGCTTTATCTAATGGGAATTCCGCTTGCGTGAAGACATTATAAAAGCCTAATTTTTGCAATTCATAAACGATCACATTGATATAATAAGAAGTCATCGCATCGCTTCTGTCATAAGCCACCACGATAGTGGAATTATAATTGAACAAATAATCCCCTGTAACTTCTGAATAATACCCCATGTGCAGGCGGTGTTGGCATGCGCTAAAGAAGAATAGAACCCCAACAATTAGCCCTAAAAAAGCCAAGCGGCGATTTTTAATCACTTTAACATTCCCTCATGCCAAGATTCCAAGCTTTTTAAATCATCATAACTGGTTAAGTCTAAATTTAAAGGCGTGATAGAGGCATGGTTTGAAGCGATAGCGTCAAAATCAGAGAGCCTGTCTTCATTTTCGCGCTTTTGCCATTCTAAGGGGTGCAGCCCTAGCCAAAAATAGCTTTCGTTTTTGGGGTCTGTGCGCCTGTGCACTTCTTTTTTATACAACCGATAGCCCTTAGGGGTGATGCATTCGCCCTTATATTCTTGTAAGGAGCAATTAGGGACATTCACATTCAGGAGTTTGCGCCCTTTTAAAGGGTAGCCTTTGGTGAAAATGTTTTGGACTAAATCCTGGATGATCTTTTGAGCTAGATCAAAACTTAAGGGAGTGTTTTTGTTTTTGTTAGAAAGGATTTGAGAAATCGCGATTGAAGGCACGCCCTGAATCGTGCCTTCAATCGCTCCGGCCACCGTTCCCGAATAAATCGTGTCTTCGCCCATGTTAGATCCAAGATTGATCCCTGAAATCACTAAATCAAAACAAACATGTTTAAACAGCTCATTGATCGCCAGATACACGCAATCGCTTGGCGTGCCATCATCAATCCTGTAATGCCGGCCTTCTTTGCCCTTAATTTTCTCCGCTCTCAAAGGCGCGGTGATCGTGATGCATTGCGAGCATGCGCTTTTTTCATGCTTGGGGGCGACCACATAAATTTCTGCCATTTCTTCTAAAGCTTGTTCTAAAGCTTTAATGCCTTTTGCATGGTAGCCATCATCGTTAGTGAGTAGAATTTTTTTCATGTCTTGCCTTTAATAAATAGAGTGTTCAATAATGCGTTTAAATTTTCTTGCAATAAAGGATAAGCGGGTTTTAGTAGATTTAAATCGTTTAAAACCTCTGTTTTTAAAGTTTGAGCGTAATCGCTTGCCTTTTTTAGCCCCAATAAATTCACAAAGCTGTTTTTAGCGCTGTCTAAATGAGTGGTTTTACCGCTTTCTTTTTCATCTTGTGTAACGTCTATAATATCATCTAGCACTTGAAAACAAAGACCCGTTTTTAACCCAAAAGCCTGAAGCCATTTAAAAAGCTCTTCATCTTTAATACCGCTTGCAACAAGCCCCATCATCAGGCTTGCGCTAATCAATTTAGCGGTTTTATGCTCGTGTAAGAAAGTGAGTTGTTCTAAACTTAAGGGCGTGTTCTCAAAATAGCAATCCAAAGCCTGCCCTAAGATCATGCCTTTAATCCCCCCATTAGCGCTTAAGATTTTGATCAATTCCACAATGATATGGCTTTCTAATAAAGCGTTTGAAAGCAATTCAAAAGAGTAAGTGTTGAGCGCATCGCCGATTAAAACGGCTGTGGTTTCATCGTATTTAGCGTGTAAAGTGGGGTGGTTTCTCCTTAAAGCGGCATTATCCATGCATGGTAAATCGTCATGGATGAGCGAATAAGTGTGCAAGCATTCAATGCTTAAAGCGATTTTAAAATATTCTGTTTGTTGGTTAGAATAATCTTTTTGACCCACTAACGCACAAAGCACGGCTAAAAAAAGCTTAGGGCGGAACCTTTTGCCTCCATTAAGCACCATTTCAAAAAAGGCTTTTTCCAAATAAGGGTGGAAGCTTTCAAGGTGTAAATGATGGTGGTTTAAAAAGCTTTCAAAACGCTCGCACTCATTACAATAAAAGGATAAATTAGGGCTACTCATGCATAGAATTATAACCTAAGATTTTAAGAGTTGCATAAATTCAGCTCTGGTTTTAGGGTCTTTTTTAAAGAGGCCTCTTAACACGCTTGTTTTAATGATCGCGTTTTGCTTTTGCACCCCCTGCATGCTCATGCACAAATGCTTGGCTTCACAAACCACGATCACGCCCCTTGGCTCTATGATTTCATCAAAGGTTTCTGCAATTTGAGTGGTCAGCCTTTCTTGGATTTGCAAGCGTTTGCTATAAATTTCAATGAGTTTGGCGATCGCGCTAATGCCTACAATCTTTTCCTTAGGGATATATCCCACGCTAATATTCCCAAAAAAAGGGAGCAAATGGTGCTCGCAAGTGGAGTAAAATTCAATGTTTTGAGCCACTATCATTTCATCGCAAACGCCTTGAAAATACGCGCTTTTTAAAGCCACTCTAGGATCTTCTTTATAGCCTTTATACAAGAAATTCCATAATTCTTGAACCCTTTTAGGCGTCTCTTTCAAGCCTTCTCGATTCTTATCTTCGCCGATGTTTTCAAAAAATTGGTTGAAAAAATTTTCCATTTAAATCACACGCTTTCTTAAGGATTGGATACGATTTTTAACGCTAGGGTGGGTGCTAAACATTTCAGCGTTAAAAAGATAGGCCGCTGATCGGGTGCTATTTTTATCTATTTCTTTATAATCGTTGTTGGTGTAATCGTTGGAAATTTTTTGCAAGGCCCTAATCATGGGCTTATTGTCATGCATTAAAAACGCCGCCCCGCTATCGGCCATGTATTCTCGTGTGCGGCTCAAATACATTTGTAAAATAAGCGTTAAAAAAGGCAAAACGATCTGTAAGAGTAATAAAATCATTCGGGCTAAATTCGCCCCACTATTCTTGCGATTCCCCATGAAAAAATACACGCTAAAATTAGCCACCAACAGCATGATATTGCTTAAAATCCCCACGCACATGGTCAAGCGGATGTCGTTGTGCCTGATGTGGCTGAGCTCATGAGCGATCACGGCTTTTAATTCATCTTTATCCAACCTCTCTATTAAAGCGCTTGTAAGAGCGATAAGGGAATTAGATTCATCCCACCCGCTCGCAAAAGCGTTCATGTAAGGGGCGTTAATGATGTAAAGCTTAGGCTCAAAATGAAGCTTAGCTTCTTCTAAAAGCTCTAATAAAAGGCGATGGATTTGACTTTCTTTAGAGCTTAAAACCTTGCTTGGGTCAATGAGCTTGTATTCATCGCCGCTTAACATGATGGAGCTAAAATTTTGGATACAAACAAGAATAATGACAAAAGCCACCACAAACATGACAATAGTAATCGTAGGAAAAATTTGAAAAGTCATGAGTTTAAAAAGGGCTATGCCTAAATCATTAGCGTTGATTCTAATAGCATCCACCAACAACCCGATAAAAGCAAAAATCGCGCAGTAAGTGGTTAAAACCGCGTTCGTTTTGAGCCTGTTTTGCGCGATAATCTTTTCAAAATTCGTCATCATTTTCTCCTTTCTCATGCTTGATTTCTTTGAGCAACGCGCTCGCATAACTCCCTTTAGGCAAGTAAAATTCCAATTCAAATTGCGCTTTTTCTTTGATGTATTGAGAAGTTATATTTTCTGCAAACACCCAAAAAAACCGCCTGAATCCTAGCGTTTTAGCATGGCCACTTAAAAGGTTATGCTGGAATCCTTTTTCAATTTCTAAACTCAAATTTTTTGCATAAAGAGCTTTTTTGCCATCTAGTAACCCCGTAGGCACAGCTTCTTTGTTTAAAAACCTTTCGCTTTCTTTTTCTAATTCTAAAGCGTCAAAAAACTTCCCATAAGGGTAATGGCACATCACATCGCCTTCTAGGATTTTAAAGGGGTGGGCTTGGTTTTTAAGGGCTTTTAGGGCGTTTGAATGGACGCTTAAATTTTTTTGTTTAAAAAATTCTAAATTTTCTTTGACGCTAAAAGCACTAATGATTTTACTGATTTCTAATCGTTTGCTTAAAAGCGAGTTAAACAAATAACTTTGATAGCTTGAAATTAAAAAAGCGTTTAATTTTTGATGAGCGAATTTCGTTTCATTTTGCAAGATTTTTAAACCCTCTTTATGGTTGTCATTGAACTTCCCAAAGCGTTGCGAGCCAAAATAATTAGGCATGCCAAACTGCGCGATTTGTTCTAAAACTTGCTTTGTTTTTTGAGCGTTTAAGGGGGTCATTTTTTTAAAACGCATAAAAAAGCGATTCCCCTTTAAATGCCCTAATTTGATTTTATTATGATGGTAATTCAAGGATAGGATTTTAAGGTTTCTTTCTTGCAAATTATGCGTATTTTTTTCTAATAAAGGGGCGTATTTTTTAGGGAGTGAGATGAATTGAGTCGTCAGCGCATTTTTATCTTTCAAGCCCGCATAACCCAATTCGGCGATTTTTACCCCTAAAATTTGAGAAAAAATCTGAAGCATTTCCAAAGTGCTTAAACCGCTTTTCCTCACTTGAATAACGGCATGTTCGCCTGTGTTACTAAACTCATACAAAGGCACTTCATGCACGCAAAAATCCCTAGCGCTAGAATTGAAATGAAAATCAATGCTCGCATGGTTATAAGCATGCAATAGGGGCATAAAATTCAAATTCATGCTTTGATCCTTGAATTAAACGCCCTTGAGAGCGAGACTGAGTCAATGTTTTCAAAATTCACTCCAGTAGGCACACCTTGAGCGATTTTAGTGAAAGTGAGGTGGAAATGCTGCAATTTATCTTCAATATAAAGCATTAGAGAATCATTAGCCAAAGTGGGAGGGAAAGCAAAAATGATTTCTTTAATGTTTTCTTCAATCAGGCGTTTTTCTAGGGCGTTAAAATCCACTTCTTCTATAGAGTTTAACACATAATAGCGCCCTAAAAAGTCCTTTAAGTCTTCTAAAATAAACACATCTCTTGGGTGTAAAACCATGCAAAGCTGAGAATTTTGTCGGCTTTCATCAGAGCAAATCTCACAAACTTCACTCTCACTGAGCGCGTTACAAGATGCGCATGTTTTAAGGTTTTCTAGCGCGTTTTCTAAAGCGTGCGTGATTTTTAGTGCCAGATAAGGGTTTTCCAAACCCAAATGATAC
This sequence comes from Helicobacter pylori, assembly GCF_014497725.1. GTDB lineage: Bacteria > Campylobacterota > Campylobacteria > Campylobacterales > Helicobacteraceae > Helicobacter > Helicobacter pylori_DE. The sequence goes on from NZ_JACTGF010000010.1 coordinate 7,573, forward strand.
GCCATTTTAAAGGCGGACTTTTTACCCACATTGGGGATTTTTTCTAAACAATCCACTAAATTTAAAAAGTGGTTCAAGCTGTTTTTATAAGTATTCATTCTGTTAGTATATCAAACTTAACTTGACTTGAAAGAGATTAAAAAGCTTTTATTGTTTTTAAAAGGGGGTTTAATTAATACAATATGAAAAAGCGCTTAATGAAGCGTTTAAATAAAAGCGTTATAATGTGCTATCTCAATTTTAAGGAATAACATGCCGTTTATCAATATCAAACTTGTGCCAGAAAATGGAGGGCCAACAAACGAGCAAAAACAGCAATTGATTGAAGGGGTTTCAGATTTGATGGTGAAGGTGTTAAACAAAAATAAGGCTTCTATTGTGGTTATTATAGATGAGGTCGATTCTAATAATTATGGTCTTGGGGGCGAGAGTGTCCATCATTTGAGGCAAAAAAACTGAAGAGTTTTTGAAATTCAAAGATTGCGATACGCTAAAACATGTAAGGGGGTGCTTATTTTCTACCCCCCTAAAAACTATAAACATAACTCACATTAAACGCCACAAGGCGTTTGAAAAAGAGCGAGGTGTTTAGCCCTTTGCCATGCGTTTCATAAAAGGAATTGACCGCTAAAGGGATTTTCAAGCCCATTTCAAAGCCATTGTGCCTATTGACATTCACACGAACCCCAAAATTCAAAGGGATCTGGAAAAAACTCGTGTGCATTTTAGCCTGATAATTGGTCAAGTAATTGTTAATAAAACCCATTTGACTCACCCACATGCCTAAACCACTCCCTACCCACGAACTCCCCGCTAAAGCAAAGCCCAGATAAAACCCCACGCTCGAATGTTTTTGTGCGTTATCAATGAAATTAAAAAGGTAGTCTATCCCAAGCCCATAGAGATGGTTATTCATTTTGCCTAAACCATCAAAGCCGTTACCCACAAAACCAAAATTGGTGTAACCATAGTCATAGAACAAGTAATAGCGAAACCCTTGATTTTTTTTCTTGGTAAAGAAATGCTTATACCCTACGCTCAAACTCACCCCATACATGCTTGAAATGTTTTTAGAATAAGAGGTTGGATCAAGCGCGTTTAAGGAATTTGAAATTTGAGCGATTTGAGAAGATAAAGAAGAAAGCATGCGGTTTTGAGATTGATTGAATTGTAATTCTAAATTTCTTAAGTTTTCTTCAAATTCTAAAGGGCTATTAGTGGGTTCTTGTATTTTTTCTAACGCTTGAACTAATTGTGGGTTAGATGCAATTCCACCGCTGAGCGTGACTATTTTTTCAATGTTTTGAAGGGTGGATTGGAGGTAGTATTGTTCGGCTTGCATTTCAGTGGGGGTTAATTTAGCATGGTTTTTCAAAGCGTTGTTGATGTAATTAAAGGTGTTGGGCATGCCTTTGATTTCATTTTTGACTTGATTGAGTTTGTAGATTTTATTTTGAGCGTTAGAAATGATTTGGATGCGTTCTTGATTCAAAAAAGGGTTATTATGCTCAACGGCATGACTAATGGAATATTCAAACCCCACGCTCGCATACGCCCCATTTTCTTCAGCACTACAAAAAGATAAAAACAAAGGTAAAAAGAATGATGAATATAATAAGGCTTTTTGCATGGTTGATCCTGCTATGAATTGGGCTTGTTAAAAATAGGTTTAATGATACCATTAAAAAGCATAGCGCATACCAATATTTCCGGTAATATTAATATCTTTATAATCAAGTCCAAACCTAGCCCCAATGCCCGCATTCACATAAAAGGTTTTGAATAACCTTATCTCCCCACCTGTGATAATGCTGGCAAAAGTGTTGTATCTGCCGCCATCTCTATAGCTTAGGGTGTTATTACCAATAAAACGCACCATTTTATCCCCCATAGAATTAATGAATAAGTCTCTGCCCACATCCGCAATCACAAAATAATAAGAGTTTTTATTAAAATAATGCCGACTTTCTAGGGCAAAATTGATCGTTAGAACGGATTTTTTATTAGGGTCAGCATTGGCTCTGAATTGATTATAAATAGGATCATCCATAATGCCCCTTAAACCAGACAAACCAATGTAATAATAGGCTAAGCCTACTTGGGGTTTAAAAATAACGCTTTTATCTTTAAACATGAAATCATAGCCGTAATTGATTTTAGCGTCAGTCGTCCAGGTGTCGTATCTGTAAGACTGATTGATGATTGAGAGTAGGGGGTCATAGGAGTTGATGAAAGTCTTATTGTATCCCCAAGTCTCATTCAAGCTCATCGTTAATTCGCTTCTTTTGATAAACGCTCGGCTATAAACGCCCATATTGACATTGCTAGAGCCTGATTGAGTGATATTTCCATGAAACCCGCTATACCCATAAGCGGCATAACCCCCCACAATCACACCCTTAATGAATCGGTCATACCCTATATTGATACCATATAAAGTTCCAGTGCCTCCATTAATAAAACTAGCCCCTCCAACTCCTGTCGCCCACACATTATTTTTGACTCTGTTTCTTTGAGAGTATTTTAAAATCACATCCATAGCGTTAGGGATCGCATCAGCGAATCGCTTGTTTTTAAGGGCTTCTAATCGCTCGTGAAAATCAGCACTGGCAAAGGTTGAAGTGTCAGAGAGCTTGGCTAAACGACTCATTTGCTGCGTGTAGGTGTTGATCTGTAAAATATTAGTGGCGTCATTTTTAAAATTAGGGTTAGCGATGACTTCTAAAGTGTTAGCAATATCTCCAGCGATCGTGGTTAAATCTTTTGTGGAATGGCTCTCTAAATAATAGGGAGCGAATAAAGGACTTCCCTTAGTTTCAAAGATTTTATTGAGCCAATTAATCGCTTGATTGCCTCCAGCTTGATCAATACTATCCACGCTTTGAACGCCCTGAATTTGAGCGATATATTGTTTTAAAGTGGGGGCTTGTAGGTTATTGATAGGATCATTAGAAACAGCGATTTTCACTTTATTATAAAGAATGGAAGTGTAGATGTATTGATTTTGAGAGTCTTTAAAGCCCACAACTAAACCGCCATCTTTAACGCTCACGGCTTGCCCGTTATAAGTTAATCCGTTGTCAGTCATCACCATGTGCTTGCCATTAATATCAATGAGCGCATAAAGCTTAAGGTAATTATCCAGGCTACTGCCTCCTGTGATTTGGTCGTTATACCCATAATAAATGGCTTTAGCGCTATCAATAAGCGTATAAGTGCCTACTTCTTTTGAAGAAGTGTTGAACTGGATTAAAGGGTTATTGCTATTAGCCATAAGCGTGGCTGTGCCTTGAGCGTTGATAATGGCATGGCTAACCGAATGGCTGAGGTTAAACACCAAATCGCCATAGCTGTTAAAATTCCCCATGACATTCAAGCCACTAGCGTTAGTGCTTAAAGTCGCTTGTTGGTTTAAGGTGAAATTACCATTAATGTTAGCTGTGGAGTTAGAGGCGTTGTTAAAAGCGTTAGTGATCGTTAAATTATTGGCTTGCAAGGTCGCGTTTTCATTGAGATTGAGCGTGCCTATAACGCTATTATTTGTTACTTGAGACAAATTAATAGCCCCATTAGAAGCGATTACGCCTAAGAAAGTGAAGTTATTAGCACGCACGCTTAAAGATTCATTAGTGGGGGTTACGCTAGAGTTTGTAGAAGAGCTGTTTTTTGTTGTGGGGCAATTGGCTAAATTAACACAAATTTCCCCTTTTTGAACGCTCACATTATTCAAACCCGCATTGAGGCTTAAGCCGTTAGTAGCGTTTAGGGTTGTGATATTGATATTAGAAACACCATTAGAAGCAAAAATCAATGCGCCTTGATACTTGCTAAAGTCAATCGTATTGTCGCCATTAAAAATAATAGACTTGTTGGCGACAAAATTCAAACTGCCCCCTGTAGCGTTGCTAAAAGAGCTGTTATTGACAAAAACATAGCCATTGCTTAAAAAGTTAAAATACCCTTTTTGCCAAAAATCATGCAAGCCTCTAGGCGATAAAAGAGCGCCTAAATCGTTTTCTTTGAGTGCATTTTGTAAAGAGGGTGGCAACACGCTCCCTAAACCTTGATTATAAACGTCGCTCAACCCGCCTTGAGAAATGATATTATTGATGATATTGCTCACTAAACCTTGACTTTCTAGCTTTTTAACGACATCTTGTCCTAAAAATTCATTCAACAAGTCGTTCGCCACCACGCCGATGTCTTTTTGCAGGCTTGCAGGGGGGTTAGTAATATCTTTTAAAACCACGCTTAAAATAGAGCTTAATTCAGAAGCGTCTATATACCCACCGATGAAATTCAAAAGCCCTTTATCGTCTAGCATGCTTTTTAAAGACTGCTTAGCAAGGTAGTTTTCTATGATGGATGGGGTAACAAAATTGCCAAAAATGCTTAGTTTTTTACTGATAATGTTTTGGATTTCATTCATGACTCCGCTATTATTCAATAAATCATCTAAGTTATTTTGACCTATAAGTTGGCCCAAGGTTTCATCTTGCAAGCTAGCGGGTAATTCCTTACTCAAAGGGCTTAGAGCGTTTTCTATAAAGTTCCCTAAACCGCCGGCTTGCTTGATTTTTTCCATAGCCACCTGACTGAGAACATTCGCTAAATTCCCTTGATTAAAGATTTTATCAATCCCTTCTTGGCCCAAAAGATTAAAGATATTGTCTGTGGCTTGAGCTTCTATATTAGCTTTATTCAACACTAAGTTATTAGCGCTTTGAAAGGTTACATCCGCGCTCCCTCCGCTTTCAAAGGCGTTACCACTTCCAATTGTCCCGGTAATATAAATGCTTTTAGCTTTAAAATCAGCGTTAATGTAGCCTAAATAAGGGGAAGTTGAGCCTAATAATTGCCCCAAGTAAGTGTTCCTAAAAGAAGAACAAGTGGCGCTATCTAGCGCGCAAGGGCTGCTATAGCCATTGCCCCCAAACCATATAGAGCTGGTAGAGTTTGTAACATTATCTTGAGTAGCGCCTATAATTAGATTCCCATTATTAAAGGTTTGATTGATGTTGTCAGTCAAATGGTTGATCGTTTCTAGGAGCGCTTGCTTTTGCGCTTGGGTGATTTTAATCTTATCTAAGAGTTGCAACACTTCATTAATGTTAGTGATATTGTCTAATTGGTTGGATTCAATCATTTCTTTTAAGGTAGCGGAATTTTGAGAAAGGATCCCTAAAAGCGTTTTTAAATTCTCGCTAGAAAAACCCTTATTGTAGATATTTAAACTATTCAAAGGCTGGTTAAACGGGCTATAAGTGCCTGGGGTTTGAGGAGTTTGAGAGCCTTTAGGCGTGAAAAGACCTTTAATGTTGCTTGTCAAGTAATAAGTGCCTACTTGATTGTCGCTATAATCATAGCTATAACCGGTAGGATTTTGCTTAGAAGCTTGGTAATTATAAAGCTCAGGAGCGATATTAAAAATAGTGTTAGAAGCCGAGTTGGGGTTATTTAAAACTTCTATGGTTAAATCCCCATTTTTAATGCTCTCTTGAATGATTTGAGAGGAATTGAGAGGGTTTATAAACGACCAAGTTTGAATGTTGTTATTATCGCTATAGGTAGCGTTTTGGATTTTCATGCCATAAAAAAGGATTTTTTCATAGCCATTAGCCCCACTAATGCCAGTAATCCCTTTTTGAGCGTTTAGGATATTGTAAGTTACAGATTTTGTGATGTTGTCAAAAATATTGATGTCAGATAAATTAATATCCCCATTATTCCCTAAAACAAACTGCCCGCTAACATTCATTAAAGCTTTAGTTAAAGAGGGCGCATAACCATTAAAATTCAACGCCCCATTAGCCGTAAGGTTATTAAAATTCAATGAGCTTGCGCTGTCAAAATTAAAGCTTGCTGTATCAATAGTCGTGTTGCCTCCAAAATCAGCCTGGCTTGTGCCTTGAAAATTGATATTAGCGTTTAAAGAGCTTGTGTTACTAGCCGATAAAACGCTATCGTCTAAATTAATAGTGGTGTTGTTTGAAAAACTAGCGCTAGAAGCGTTGAGCTTGCTACTAGCGTTAAGACTGAGTGTCCCGCCATTAAAAAAGAGGCTATTAAAGGCCGCTTGACTCCCGTTATAAATATTGAGACTCGCTTGATTGTTAAAAGCGCTCGCGCCACTCGCATTCAAAACGCTTTGATTGTCTAAACTCAAATTAGAATTATTATCAAGCGTTAAAGAATTTTTAAAAGCGGCTTGACTTTTATTGCCAAGCGTGATATTAGCGTTGTTTTGCAAGGTTGTATCGCCATTAAAATTCAGCAAACTTTGAGAGCTAAGTGTAAAACTGGTGTTACCCAAAAGCTGTGTCGTAGCGTTAAAATTGCTTGTCCCCCTAGAATACAAGACATTGAAAACCGCTTGCGTGTTATTGAAAATAAGGCTATTAGCCTGCAAATTATAAACCGCTCCCCCATTCAAACGAGAATTGATAAAGCTTAAAGAATTAGCGGCATTAGCACTGATCACGCTTGATCCTCCAGGGTTTGTAAAGCCACTAAACGAAGCGTTAGAAAACGAAATATTCTTAGCGCTAAAACTGAATTTCCCCCAAGTCATATCGCTAAAACTGGAATTGATTACGCTGATATTATTTAGAGCGTCAAAAGCGGCATAGGAATGCTGACTGGCCCCCGTTTGAATCATTTTGGTAACGGTTTCAGCGTCATTATAATTCAAGCCATCCATAGTGATATTATCGCTTGCTTTAAAGGTAATGTTCGCTCCCCCACCATCTGAATTTGAAACGCCTTCACCGGTTTTAAAATTATTGGTCAAGTAAATGTTAGCCGCATCAAAAGTTCCCGTGATATAGCCAAAGCCTCCATGCCCTATCCAAATCAACCCATTATCATTCACGCTCTCTGTGTCATTCCCTATGATCAAAGTGCCATTTTGGATATTGACGCCAAAACTTCTTCCAAACAAATTGGCTGTATAGGTGCTGAGCGTGTTAGCGCTTTGACCGCTCTGTCCTGAAAGATTGGGATCAATATAATAAACCCCTTTGTTTGAGTAAGTTTGATTTTGGAGGTTATAGACTCCATTCCACACATTCGTTGTGGGTAAATTTTGAGTAGGGGGTGTGGGCGGAACTTGACTAGGGGGAGTGTTTGGCGCTGTGTGTTTTGTAGGAGTGGGTGTGGGGCTTGGTGTCGGATTTGGTGTGGGGCTTACATGTTTAGCGTTAGCCATCGCTTGTTCTAATCCCTCTTGTTCCGTATTAAAAGCGTTTTCATCGTTTTGTAAGGTTTGTTCATCTTGTTGTTCTTGTTTTTGAGCTTGATTGAAAGCTTGTTCGTTAAAGCCTGTGGTGGAGTTGGCTAATTGTTTGAGCTTGTCTAAATCTCCTTGTAACGCTTGTTCATCTTGAGCGATTTGTTGGTTGGTGTGTTCTAAATTCTGAGCGTCTTTTTTGATGGTAGGATTACTGCTTTTAGTGTAGTCTGTATCGCTATTTGCGATCTTACTATCACTAGTAGCGTTATTTAAAGCAGTTTGGGAGCTGGTTACATCCTCTTGATAGGTTTTTTGGGCTTGTTGTTGTAAATCGTCTCCTAAAAATTGGGTAATGATAGATTGGTTGTTAAAGGTTTCTTGTAAGGTTTCATCTTGCCCGTTAATGTCAAAGGTTACATCATAAGTGTTATTACCCACTTCAACATGGCTGATGGCTTTATCGCCCTTATAGTTGATTAGATCCCACAAATAGCTTTGATAAACCCCATACTGAATGGTCCCATTTGTAGTGAGAATGTCATAGGTTTGATTATTATTAAGGGTTTGATTGAGGTTAAAAATTGCATCAGAACCAAAGGACACGCTACCTTTAAGGCTAGCAAAAGGCGAACTTGAATTTAAAGTGTTAATGCCTGAGAAACTCACCTTATTTGTATTAAAGCTATAAGTGCCTTGATTGAAGGTGTCGTTATTAAAGCTGGCGTTGTCATTAAAATTATAAGTGCCTTGATTGAAATTGCTGTTTTCAAAAGTGGATTGGGTGCTATTAAAGTGATAAGTCCCTTGATTGAAGTTACTATTACCAAAGCTTGAACTTGCACTGTTACTAAAATTATAAGTGCCTTGATTGAAGTTGGTTTGATTAAAGGAGATGGCGCTATTATTGTTATTACCGCTGAAATTAAAGCCCCCATTCGTGTCATCTGTAAAGCTAGAGCCACTGACCTTGATATTAGAGCCTTTAAAATTCATGTAAGATTTTTGTGTCCCTGCATCGCTGTTATCCAAACTCGCTTGATTGATAGTGATATTGTTAGCCGCATTAAAATTGAGCGTGGCCCCACCACCATCAGCGTATGAGTTTCCGGTTGTTAAATGGCTTGTCAAGTAAATGTTAGCCGCATCATAAGTGCCTGTGATATAGCCTACATCACCTCCATTAATACCTGTGCCTCCAAAGCGGATATTCCCTCCCACATTAAGCGTGCCACCATTGAATTTTTGCGTGAAACTAGCCCCACCAGCGCTATAAGTGGTAAGAGTGTTTAAATAATAAGTCCCAGAGCCTTGAGCGCTGCTAAAAAGACAATAAGAGTTGTGCGTGGGTGAATTAGGACCGCTTTCAATATTGTCTTGATAACTCCAAGACGACCATGACCAATAACGGCATTCGTTAGCCTTTAGGTGGGATAATCCCCCTAACGCTCCTATCAATAAAACCGAAGCTTTTAAAAAAGATTTGTTGCGATTAGAGAGCTTTTTAATGGATTTTGTTTTTTTATGGCGTTTTAAAGGCTTTTCACGCTTTAAGATTTGATTCAATGTGAAAATTTTCTTTGAGATCTTGTTTAATTTGAAAGATCCCTTTGAAATAAGATTAGAAATCAATCTAGCCTTTTTAAACGCCATTTAAAACTCCAATCGTTTTTATGAACCCCACATTATACAGCTTGATGTTAAACAAGCTCAAAAAGATTCGCAAAATGACTTAATAATGATACATAAATTGCGCCATATCCACCAAACGATGAGAATACCCCCATTCATTATCATACCACCCCATGATTTTGACCATATTCTCTAGCGTGAAAGTCAAATCAGGCGCGATGATAACGCTATGCGGATTAGAAATGAAATCAGAACTCACCCTTTCTTTTAAATCTATTTCTAGCACGCCTTTTAAAGCCCCTTTGGAAGCTTCAATCAATAAATAATTGATCGGATCTTTAAAGACCTTTTTTTCTAAAAACAAACTCAAATCTATCATGGACACATCAAGGCTAGGCACTCTCACGCTATGCCCATGCATTTTGTTTTTGAGATTGGGTAAAACTTTATGCAAAGCTAGAGCGGCTTTAGTGGTGGTAGGGATAATGTTGCTTGCAGCCGCTCTGGAGCGCCGTTTATCCAAAGGGTGGGCCAAATCAATGAGTTTTTGATCGCTCGTGTAGCTATGAATAGTCGTTAGCATGCCTTCTTTAATCTTAAAAGCTTTATCTAAAATCGCGCAAATGGGCGCGATAGCGTTAGTCGTGCAAGAGGCGTTAGAAACAATGGCTTGGTTTTGATAGCAAAAATGATTGACCCCATACACTAAAGTGGGGTATTGTTTTTCATCGTATTCGCCCATAAAAGGAGCGGACAACAACACCTTTTTAGCCCCAAGCAAAAGGTAATTTTCTAGCGTTTTAGGCTCTAAAAACTTCCCTGAACACTCTATGATAACACCCACGCCTTCTAAGTCTTTGATGCTATTAAAAACAGGGATTTCTAACGAGCCGATAATAAGCTTGTAATTAGAGTAATGCACCTCCTTATTGAGCAATCCATGCGCGCTGTCATGCTCTAAAAGATAAGCCAAGATTTCCCAATTAGCAGGGTCATTGATGCCTACCACTTCTAGTTGAGGGTTTGTATCATTGCGCTCTAGAATCGCTCTTAAAACGCATCTCCCAATGCGGCCAAATCCATTGATAAAAATTTTCATCGTAACTATATATCCTATTTTCAGACTTCAATTTCAATTTTAGGGGGTTTTGTTTGGTATTTTACTACATTTTGCGCTATTATGTTGGACCTAGTTGTAGGTTAATTAAAATTATTTATTGAGTTGAAATTCAAGGAGTAAAACATGGCATTGTATGACAGAGCGAATTCTCGTAACGCGTATGCAGAAGATTCTGTGTTACATGAAAGCGAGCTGGTAAGTTTTGTTAAAACGACTTACAAGTTCTTTGCGGGCAGTTTGTTATTGGCGACTATCGGGGCGTTATTGGGTTTAATGAATTTTCAAGCCGTAGTGCAGTATAAGTGGGTGTTTTTTATCGCTGAAATTGCGGCACTTTTTGGTTTGATGTTTTCTAAATCCAAACCTGGATTGAATCTATTCATGCTGTTTGCTTTCACTTCATTATCAGGGGTTACTCTGGTGCCTTTGTTGGGTATGGTGATTGCAAAAGCTGGTTTAGGAGCGATTTGGCAGGCTTTGGGCATGACAACCATTGTTTTTGGTTTGATGAGCGTGTATGCTCTTAAGACTAAAAACGATCTAGCGAATATGGGTAAAATGCTCTTTATCGCTTTGATTGTGGTGTTGGTGTGTTCGCTCATTAACTTGTTTTTGGGTAGCCCCATGTTCCAGGTTGTCATTGCGGGAGCGAGTGCGATTTTATTCAGTCTTTATATCGCTTATGACACCCAAAACATCGTTAAAGGCATGTATGATAGCCCCATTGATGCGGCGGTGAGCTTATATTTAGACTTTTTGAATGTCTTCATTTCTATCTTGCAAATCATTGGTATTTTTTCAGACAGAGACAAATAGTTTGAAAAAATAGGGGGGGAAGCCACGCAAAAACCTAATAAAAAATATTTTAAAATATTGATAACGCTTCATTTTATATTCTTTCTTTAAGGATTGGTTATGCCTAAACGCACCGATATTTCCAACATTCTACTGATAGGCTCAGGCCCTATTGTGATCGGGCAAGCTTGTGAGTTTGACTACTCAGGGACTCAAAGTTGTAAAACCTTAAAATCTTTAGGTTATAGAGTGATCTTAATCAATTCTAACCCGGCCACCGTGATGACTGACCCTGAATTTTCTCATCAAACTTATATCCAGCCCATCACCCCAGAAAATATCGCCGCTATCATCAAAAAAGAAAAGATTGACGCCATTTTACCCACAATGGGCGGGCAAACCGCTTTGAATGCGGTCATGCAAATGCACCAAAGGGGCATGTTAGAAGGCGTGGAGCTTTTGGGGGCTAAGATTGAAGCGATTAAAAAAGGCGAAGACAGGCAGGCTTTCAAAGAAGCGATGTTAAAAATCGGGATGGATTTGCCTAAAGGGCGTTACGCTTATAGCGAGCTAGAAGCCCTAGAGGCCATTAGTGAAATTGGCTTTCCAGCCATTATTAGAGCGAGTTTCACGCTGGCTGGGGGGGGGAGTGGGGTCGCTTATAATATTGAAGAGTTTCAAGAATTGGCTAAAAACGCCCTAGACGCTTCGCCCATTAATGAGATTTTGATTGAAGAGTCCTTATTGGGGTGGAAAGAATACGAAATGGAAGTCATACGAGACAGCAAGGATAATTGCATCATTGTGTGTTGTATTGAAAACATTGACCCCATGGGCGTTCATACCGGCGATAGCATCACGATCGCTCCAAGCCTCACCCTAACCGACAAAGAATACCAACGCATGCGCGATGCGAGCTTTGCGATTTTGAGAGAAATTGGCGTGGATACGGGCGGGAGTAATGTGCAATTTGCGATCCACCCAGAGACTTTAAGAATGGTCGTGATTGAAATGAATCCACGAGTGAGCCGCAGTTCCGCATTAGCTTCAAAAGCGACCGGGTTTCCTATTGCAAAAGTGGCTACCATGCTTGCGGTGGGTTTTAGCTTAGATGAAATTAAAAACGATATTACCAACACCCCGGCGAGTTTTGAGCCTAGTTTGGATTATATCGTGGTGAAAATCCCTCGCTTTGCGTTTGAAAAATTTGCCGGTGTTTCTAGCACTTTAGGGACTTCTATGAAAAGCATTGGCGAAGTGATGGCGATAGGGGGGAATTTCTTAGAAGCCTTACAAAAAGCGTTATGCTCTTTGGAAAACAATTGGCTAGGGTTTGAATCGTTAAGCAAAGATTTAGAAGCGATCAAAAAGGAAATCCGCCGGCCCAATCCCAAGCGCTTGCTCTATATCGCTGACGCGTTCAGGCTCGGCGTTTCTGTAGATGAAGTTTTTGAATTATGCCAGATTGACAGGTGGTTTTTATCTCAAATTCAAAAGCTAGTCAAAGCAGAAGAGGGCATCAATTCTAGCGTTTTAACGGACGCCAAAAAATTAAGAGGGCTTAAAAATTTAGGCTTTAGCGATGCCAGGATTGCCGCTAAAATCAAAGAAAATGAAAATTTAGAGGTCAGCCCTTTTGAAGTGGAATTAGCTAGATCTAATTTACAAATCGCGCCCAATTTTGAAGAAGTGGACACTTGCGCAGCGGAGTTTTTATCGCTCACGCCTTATTTGTATTCCACCTATGCCCCTAACCCTTTGCCCCCTATTGAAAACAAACAAGAAAAACAAGAAAAGAAAATCCTAATCATAGGCTCTGGGCCTAATCGCATCGGTCAAGGCATTGAATTTGATTATTGTTGCGTGCATGCGAGCTTTGCTTTAAAAGATTTAAACATTAAAAGCGTCATGCTCAATTGCAATCCAGAAACGGTTAGCACGGATTATGATACCAGCGATACGCTCTATTTTGAACCCATTCATTTTGAGTGCGTGAAGACTATCATTCAAAGGGAGCGCGTGGATGGTATTATCGTGCATTTTGGGGGACAAACCCCTTTAAAACTCGCTAAAGATCTAGCTAAAATGCAAGCCCCCATTATTGGCACGCCTTTTAAGGTGATTGATATTGCAGAAGACAGAGAAAAATTTTCCCTCTTTTTAAAAGAGCTTGACATCAAGCAGCCTGAAAACGGCATGGCTAAGAGCGTTGATGAAGCTTATAGCATCGCTAATGTGATTGGTTTCCCTATCATTGTGCGCCCTAGTTATGTGCTAGGCGGCCAACACATGCAAATTTTAGAAAATATTGAAGAATTGCACCATTATTTAGAAAGCGTTACGCATTCTTTGGAGATTAGCCCTAAAAATCCGCTTCTCATTGATAAGTTTTTAGAAAAAGCGGTGGAATTAGATGTGGATGTTATTTGCGATAAAAAAGAGGTTTATATTGCCGGCATTTTACAGCATATTGAAGAAGCCGGAATCCATTCAGGCGATTCGGCGTGCTTTATCCCTTCCACTTTAAACCCTGAAATTTTAGATGAAATTGAGCGAGTGAGTGCAAAAATCGCTCTGCATTTAGGCGTAGTAGGGCTATTGAATATCCAATTTGCTGTGCATGACAACACGCTCTATTTGATTGAAGTCAATCCTAGAGCCAGCCGAACCGTGCCTTTTTTAAGCAAGGCTTTAGGCGTTCCTTTAGCCAAAGTGGCGACTAGGGTTATGGTGTTAGAAGATTTGAAAGAAGCCTTGAAGTTTTATGATAAAAAAAATATCGTAGAATATTCTAAAGGCGTTTATAAGCCTAAAATGCCCCATTTTGTGGCTTTAAAAGAAGCGGTTTTCCCTTTTAATAAGCTTTATGGATCGGATTTGATTTTAGGGCCTGAGATGAAAAGCACCGGCGAAGTGATGGGGATTGCTAGATCTTTAGGGCTTGCATTTTTCAAGGCTCAAACGGCTTGCTTTAACCCCATTAAAAACAAGGGGCTTATTTTTGCCTCTATCAAAGATAAGGATAAAGAAGAAGCGTGCGTTTTAATGAAACGATTGGTTGAATTGGGTTTTGAATTGTGCGCTACAGAAGGCACGCATAAAGCTTTGGAAAAAGCCGGTGTGGAGTCTTTAAAAGTGCTTAAAATCTCTGAGGGCCGCCCCAATATCATGGATTTAATGATGAATGGGGAAATCAGCATGGCTATCAACACTAGCGATCATAAATCTCAAGATGACGCCAAACTCATACGCGCTTCTGTGCTTAAAAACCATGTGAGTTATTTCACGACTTTAAGCGCGATAGAAGTCTTACTTTTAGCGTTAGAAGAAAGTTCTCAAAAAGACGAGTTGTTAGCTTTACAAGATTATTTGAAGTAATTTGATGGCGTTAGTGTATTTGGCTCAAAGCGATACCACTATTGGGCTACTTTCTAAAGACAGCGAAAAGCTCAACGCCTTAAAAGGCCGCCCTAAAAACCAAAGCGTTTTAATAGAAAGCGCTGATTTTAGCATCCTAAAAAGCCTGGTGCGCGCGCCCAATGCGTTTAAAAGCCTCATTAGAAGAAGCGCTAAAACCACTTTTATTTACCCTAACTCTAAAGCCGTTCGTGTGATTAAAGGCAGGCATGGGGATTTTTTAAAGCGTTTTAAAACGCTCTATAGCACCTCAGCCAACCTCACCCGATGCGCTTATGATAAAGAAATCGCTTCCAGCCTCGCTGATGTCATTGTGAGCGATGAAAGGGGTTTGTTTGAAAGCGCTAGTTCTAAAATATTTAGGCTTTATAAAAATAAAAAAGTGAGAGTGAGATAAAATTATCCTTTATAATTCGCATTCTGCGCGTTTTGAAAGGGGTTTTTGTGGGATTTTTCTAAAAGTTTATCATTTGTTTATCAAAAATGGCTAGCTCTTTTAAGGTGATTGTAATATTTTTTTGATTACAATAACACCTTTATTTTTTAAGAGAAATTATTATTATATTTAGGATTTTAAGAATGAATGACAAGCGTTTTAGGAAATATTGTAGTTTTTCTATTTTTTTGTCCTTATTAGGCATGTTTGAATTAGAGGCTAAAGAAGAAGAAAAAGAAGAAAAAAAGACAGAAAGGAAAAGAGAAAAGAACGCCCAACACACTCTAGGCAAGGTTACCACTCAAGCGGCTAAAATCTTTAATTACAACAACCAGACAACCATTTCAAGTAAAGAATTAGAAAGAAGGCAAGCCAACCAAATCAGCGACATGTTTAGAAGAAACCCCAATATCAATGTGGGCGGTGGCGCGGTGATAGCGCAAAAAATTTATGTGCGCGGTATTGAAGACAGATTGGCTCGGGTTACGGTGGATGGGGCGGCGCAAATGGGCGCAAGCTATGGGCATCAAGGCAATACGATTATTGATCCTGGAATGCTCAAAAGCGTGGTGGTTACTAAGGGGGCGGCTCAAGCGAGCGCGGGGCCTATGGCTTTGATTGGTGCGATCAAAATGGAAACTAAAAGTGCAAGCGATTTTATCCCTAAAGGCAAAGACTACGCCATGAGTGGGGCTGCCACTTTTTTAACCAACTTTGGGGATAGGGAAACCATTATGGGCGCTTATCGTAACCATCATTTTGATGCGCTTTTGTATTACACGCATCAAAATATTTTTTACTATCGTGATGGGGATAATGCGATGAAAAATCTTTTTGATCCTAAAGCGGAGAATAAAGTTACAGGAAGTCCTAGCGAACAAAACAATGTGATGGCTAAGATCAATGGTTATTTGAGCGATAGAGATACCTTAACGCTCAGCTATAACATGACCAGAGACAACGCTAACCGCCCTTTAAGAGCGAATTTTACCGGCACTTTTTTACCCTATTCTTGCGGCGATTTCAACGCTTTCCCTAACGAACAAAACCCTGATGATTGTTTGTTTGAAAATGACGCCAGTTTGTTTAAAACTTATAGCGTCAATTTGGTGCATAACGTGAGCTTGAATTATGAAAGGGAAGGGGGGAGTCGCTTTGGCGATCCTAAATTAAAAATCAATGGCTATACGAGTATCAGGAATGTCCAAATTGATCCGCTTTTTAGGCCTAGCGATATAGCGGCCATCATTCCTTTCACCCCAAACCCAAAACTTGGCGAAGAGAATGAATGCGTGGCGCAAGGGGGTATTTATGACGCTACTAAACAAACTTGCTCCATCACTTTTAAAAGCCTTGGAGGGGGTTCTGTGGTGGCTAATAAAAATTTATTCATCATCAATTCTGGGTTTAATGCGAATGTGATCCACACCATAGACCATAAGAATGACAATCTTTTTGAATACGGGTTGAATTACCAGAATTTAACCACTTTTGATAAAGCGATCCCTAATAGCGAATTAGTCAAACCCGGCGATGCCCCTGATGCATGCTTAAGGGTTATGGGCCCTAATGATCCTAATATGAATGGGCGTTGTCAAAGGAATGGTGCTACGGCGAATGTGGTTGGGGTGTATGCGCAAGCGAATTACACCTTGCACCCTATGGTAACTTTAGGGGCAGGGACTCGTTATGATGTCTATACTTTAGTGGATAAAGACTGGCAGTTGCACATAACCCAAGGGTTTAGCCCTAGCGCGGCTTTAAACGTCTCGCCTTTAGAAAATTTGAATTTCAGGCTTTCTTACGCGTATGTAACTAGAGGCCCTATGCCTGGAGGTTTGGTGTGGATGCGTCAAGATAATTTGCGCTATAACCGCAATTTAAAGCCAGAGATCGGGCAAAATGTGGAATTTAACACCGAATACAGCAGTAAGTATTTTGATTTTAGAGCCGCCGGTTTTGTCCAATTGATTTCTAATTACATCAACCAATTTTCTTCAACGCTTTTTGTAACCAACTTGCCCGCGCAAGATATTATTTATGTGCCGGGTTATGAAGTTTCAGGGACGGCTAAATACAAGGGCTTTTCTTTAGGCTTGAGCGTGGCACGATCATGGCCTTCTTTAAAGGGGCGTTTGATCGCTGATGTGTATGAATTGGCGGCTACGACCGGCAATGTGTTTATTTTAACGGCAAGCTATACAATCCCACGCACCGGCCTTAGCATCACTTGGCTTTCACGCTTTGTTACTAATTTGAGTTATTGCTCTTATAGCCCTTATCGTAACGGCCCTACGGATATTGACAGACGGCCTAGCAATTGCCCTAAAACGCCCGGGATTTTTCATGTGCATAAGCCGGGTTATGGGGTGAGCAGTTTCTTTATCACTTATAAGCCCACTTATAAAAAACTTAAAGGGTTGAGCCTGAACGCGGTGTTTAACAATGTTTTTAACCAACAATATATCGATCAAGCGAGCCCGGTGATGAGCCCTGATGAGCCTAATCAAGACAAATACGCAAGGGGCATGGCAGAGCCTGGCTTTAACGCTAGATTTGAAATTTCTTATAAGTTTTAAAATTTGAGCGTTTGGGGGGCTATTTTCTTTGAAGCGGTTAAAGAAGTGAAGAAATAAAAACGCCCGCGCAAAAACAAAAAAGGAGGGTTAAAAGAAGCGGGGATTTCATGAGCAGCGAGTCTATCAAAAATAAAACGCTCTTTAGAAGTAACAAATGTATGATTTTAATCCTTTAATTTTAAACCAATTTACAACGAAAGGTTATTTTTTGTAAAATAAGGTTGTGGGTTTTAATTAATATTTTAACTTCATGCTGTTTTTTTTTTTTTTTTGATTATAATTATAATCTCAACAAAAAAAGATCATACAATTAAGATTAGGGAGAGTTTAATGAGACAAGAAAAGTATTTTCTGACTTCTTCTTTATCGCTTTTATCGTTTTTATTGTGTCCTGTAGAAGCTTTTGATTATCGGTTTAGTGGTCGTGTGGAGAACTTTTCTAAGATTGGTTTTAACAATTCTCAAATCAATACCAAAAAAGGGATTTATCCTACCGAAAGTTTTATAGATATTGTAACTTTAGCGCAAGTCAAAGTCAATTTACTCCCTAAAGGCATCGAAAACCACAGGCTTTCTGTTTCTTTGGGTGGAGCGATTGCAGCCATTCCTTATGATAAGACTAAGTATGATATTAACCAGGCTAATGGGAAGATTTTTGGCTCAATTGTGGAGAATTTCATTGGGGGCTATCATGGATACTTTTATAATAAGTATCTTGGCCCTGCTTATGCGGGGACTTCTCAATCAGCGAGCTATCATGCAAGGCCTTATGTGGTGGATACCGCTTTTTTACGATACGATTACAAAGATGTTTTTGGGTTTAAAGCGGGGCGTTATGAAGCGAATATTGATTTTATGAGCGGTTCGAATCAGGGGTGGGAAGTGTATTATCAGCCCTATAAGACTGAAACGCAAAGGTTAAGGTTTTGGTGGTGGAGTTCTTTTGGGAGAGGTTTAGCGTTCAACTCTTGGATTTATGAGTTTTTTGCGACGGTGCCTTATTTGAAAAAGGGAGGCAATCCCAGTAACAGCAACGATTTCATCAATTACGGCTGGCATGGGATCACCACAACCTATTCTTATAAAGGTTTAGACGCTCAATTTTTTTATTATTTTGCGCCTAAGACTTATAACGCTCCCGGTTTTAAGCTAGTCTATGACACGAATAGGAATTTTCAAAACGTAGGCTTTCGCTCTCAAAGCATGATCATGACAACCTTTCCCTTATATTATAGGGGGTGGTATAACCCAGAGACAAACACTTATAGTTTAGAAGACAGCACGCCTCATGGCTCGTTGTTAGGGAGGAATGGCGTTACTTTAAATATCCGCCAGGTTTTTTGGTGGGATAATTTCAATTGGTCCATTGGCTTTTATAACACCTTTGGCAATTCAGACGCTTTTTTAGGCTCTCACACGATGCCAAGGGGTAATAACACTTCCTATATCGGTAGTGAAATCTCCATAACGACTAGGCATGCCGGAATGATTGGCTATGATTTTTGGGACAATACGGCTTATGATGGGCTGGCTGATGCGATCACTAACGCGAACACTTTCACTTTTTACACTTCGGTTGGAGGGATCCATAAGCGTTTTGCATGGCATGTTTTTGGACGCGTCTCTCATGCGAATAAAAATGCGTTAGGGCAAGTGGGGAGGGCTAATGAATATTCTTTGCAATTCAATGCGAGCTATGCGTTCACTGAATCGGTTCTCCTTAACTTTAGGATCACTTATTATGGGGCTAGGATCAATAAAGGGTATCAAGCAGGGTATTTTGGAGCGCCCAAATTCAATAACCCAGATGGCGATTTTAGCGCGAATTACCAAGATAGAAGTTACATGATGACTAACCTCACGCTGAAGTTTTGATTTTCAATCAAACCGCAGCAAGTTAAAAACACTCCAAGGCATTTTTTAAAATCTGAGTATAAAAGACTTTGTGCAAAGCTAGTTTTGTGAAGTGATCAAACGCTAAAGACGATTGGGCTTCCTAGGCTGATGTTGGAGGAGAGTTTGGTTCTTGTTCTGTGTGCCTAATGGATTTTACAGAGTTTGAGCTCCAACGCATTCCTTACAGCTCTCACGCATCATATCTATAAAGGCGTAACTTTGTGCGCTTCCTGTGCTAGATGCAAATGTATGGGGGTGTTATGCTGCAAATTAGCGGCATTCACCCCAAACACTAAAGATGTTTAGGATTTCTGCTTGGGGTTTTAAAAGCGGTTTTCTTGGGTTAGGGGGATTTAGTTTTGGGGGGGTTTCAAAATGCCCCTTATCCCCTTAAAAAATGAGTTTTACCATAAAATTTAGAACCACAAAACAAAGTTTTTAACCACAGAAATCTAAATATCTTTAGCGTTTGATCACTTCACCATTAAAGCCGTTCTTGGGGGATAATCTCAATATTTGACAACATTTGATAGGGATTTTAGGTTGTTTTTGAAGTGGGGGTTAAGAGGGTTAAATCAAAGCCTAATTGCAGAAAGTTAAAAACACTCCAAGGCGCATTTTAAAACAAACATAATAAAAGAGCTTGTGCAAACAAATTTTTTAAGCGTTCTTAGGGGGTTAGTTCCATTATTTGATAAGGGTTTTAGGTTGTTTTTAAAGCACGGGTTAAAGGGTTCGTTCAAAGCCTATAAAAGGCCTTGAGCTTTTTTAGAAGGCGTAGCCATAGACCCAATACACGCTATAAGGACGGAAGTATTTCACTTCAGCGCCACCAGCTTTATAATAAGTGTTGTAAATCGTGGGGATTTGCACACCGATTTCTATAGAATGCTGGTTATGGCTTTTCAAGTCTTTTTTCAAGATACCAAAGTTCATGCGTAGCCCCACATCAAACAAGAATTGGAATTTTGTCGCTGTAGGTCTGCTCGCAAGCTGAGGGCTATTTTTTAGCGTGCTGATGTAAGTATCCCCTGCGAGTTGGATCCCCCCAAAGAAGCCCGCATTAAGACTTCGGCTACCAAAAGAGCGGCTAAACACATTGTAAAGCACATCAGTCCCCACCCCATAAGTGAGCAAATTGACTTGATTGTAAGTAGGGCCATTACCCACGCCCGCGCCGTTATAACTGAAGAAGCCGTAGTAGCGTAAGCCCACATTCTTGTTTTCTCCAAAGAATTGCTTATAACCGATTTTAGTGATAAACCCGTTAAACGCATTCACCTGAGAGCTGTTACCGGCAGCGAAATTCCCAAGCCATGGGTTAGCTTTAAGCTCGTTATTCAAAGCGGTAACTTTAGCCAAAGTGTTTGTGGTGTTGTTTAATAGTTGGGCAGAGCGTGCTTGATCAATATTCCCGCCATAGCTCACTTGATAGCCTGTTGAATTGCTGATGTTAGCGTTGTTGGCTAGCGTTAAAGCGTTTTGAGAAGTATTGACGATATTTTGCACCAAGCTAGTGAATTCCTTAGCGCTCAAATCATTCCCAGCGTTAGCAGAGTTGAAAACATGCTGCGCTAAAGCGGCGTCCAAAAACGCACCGGCAGCCCCGCCATTACCGCTTGGCCCCATAGTGATTGAAGCTTGCTTTAGGACATAAGCGATTTGTTGGGCGGTAACATCATTTCCATAAGTTCGATTAGTGTTGTTTTGAAAAATCCCACCCGCTTGGTTGTTAGCGTTTAAGAAGGAGTTCATGTAAGTCAAATAAACGCTAGCGGTGTTAAGCTCACTGAGCTGGTTGGAGAGATTAGCGCTCGTGGTGTTGTTGTTGCCTTGAAAGATATTGTTTTTGAGGTCTTGACTCAAAGTTTTGATAGAGCTAACCATTTCTTTATAAAGACTCAGGTTACCTTGGAAACAAGGAGAATTACTAGTAGTAGCAGTAGTAGTAGCGCCACTACTAGCGTTACTACTACCACATTGATGAATACCACTAGTATTCAAAGTGGGATACAAATCAATCAAATTGCCTAGTTGGTTCATAAAAAGGTTGCCCAAAGTCCCGGCGACATTGCCTCCTGTGCCTGCAATATTGATATTGGTGTTGTTTGTCGTATTAGAGTTTAACAAGCCGGCTAATTCTTCGGCTTTGATTTTGCCCGGGTTTTTCACTTGTTGGACCACCTGACCTAATTCATACCCAAAGGTCATAAAGCCCCCATCTTCTTCAGCGCCCACTGGATTGAAGCTCAAGCTTAACGCTAGGCTTAAAGGGGCTAAGAATCTTACTTTTTGAGATTGTGTCATTAAATTTTCCTTAATCATTTTGAATGGCTTTAAATTTTGTTTCATGTTTGTCTCTTCCCCCCTTTCTTAGAATGAATACCCATAAGACCAATAAACGCTGTAAGGACGGAAATACTTCACGGTAGTCCCTGCTGATTTGTAATAAGTGTTATAAATCGTAGGCACCACTACGCCAAATTCCACCGTGTGCTGGTTGTGGCGGTTGGATTTCCCGTCCAACTTACCGAAGTTCATCCGCATACCGAAGTCAAAGAGGAACTGGAAGTGCGTGTTATTGACTTTCCCATGCAATTTCACATTGGGGTCATCTCTGAGCGTGGATTGGACGGTCTCACCGGCTAATTGGATACCGCTAAAAAAGCCCATATCCACAGAGCGGTTTTGATAGGAGCGGCTAAAAATGTTATACAACACATCAGTCCCCACCCCATAAGTGTATAACCCTACATTATTTTGAGTGGATCTAAAGCCCACGCTCGCTCCGTTATAAGAAAAGAAACCATAATAGCGCAAACCGATATTCCTCTTCTTCCCGAAGAATTGCTTATAGCCCACTTTAGTGTAAAACCCGTTTAAAATATTCGTCGCACGGCTGTTCCCGGCTCTGAATTGGGGCAAGTAAGGCATGCTTCTAACCTGATTATTGAGCGCATTGATTTTATCCAAAGTTACTTGCGCGTTATAAAGAGCGTTAGAGAGCTGATTAGCGCGCCCTTGCACAGCGTTAGCTTGGTTGCTATTTATCCCAGCGCTACTAACCGCACTCCCGCTAATGGGGTTTGTATTGAGTTCGTTATAAACTTTTTGAGATTGATCAATAATGCCTTGCACCAAACCTGTAAAAACGGCTGAATTGAATTCCTTATTCCCAATGTTAGCGGCTACGGCAGAGTTGAAAGCTTCTAGGAGCAATTCATCTTGCTTGAGCAAGTTCGCTGCGTTATTGAGAATATTTTGTTGGCCTTGAAGGTATTGGATAGCTTGTTGAGAGTAAGTTTGACCATCTGAACCAGTCGCACTGCTAGCTCCACTAATTCCATTTTTGGTTTCTAAAGCTTTATTCATCGCATTAAAAAACACATTCGCCGCATTCAAGTAGGTGAGCTGTTGTTGCATGTTGGGGAAATTGGTGTCCGTGCCGTAGTTAGTCTGGCTGCCGATCGTGCTTAAAACCCTGTTAGAAAGGCTAGGGAGCCAGTAATAGCCCGCAGCGGTGCAAGCGCTTTGAGTGGTAAGAGAATTGCCACCAGCCGTCCCTGCAGCCGCGCAAGTCCCACTGCCTACCGCACCCCCTAAAAGAGCGTTCGCAGACACATCGTTACTATTGAGTTTCGTGGGATACGCCCCTAAAAGCGAATAAAGGTATTGGGAGAAAGCGTTACTCAACGCCCCTGCGACATTGCCTCCGGTGTTGTTGTTTAAAATGTTGTTCGTTGTATCAGCGTTAAGCTCTCTTGCGAGTTCGTCTCTTTTAGTGCCGCCTGGGTTTTGGACATCTTGCATAACCTGTCCGAGCTGATAACCGACGGTGAAGAACCCTCCATCGTCTTCTGCATAACTTATGCTAGCGCAAAGGGCTAGACTAAGAAACAGCGTTCTACTTTTCTTGATCATCGTTTTCCTTGTCAATGGGATGCTCCTTGATTGAGTTTAAATTTGGGGTTTAAGTTACATCAGTAAATAATATTCAATAATACAAATTGTCAGATGTAATTGTGATATTTTCACATAAGAAAAATTAAACTAACCTTAAAAATCCCCTTAAAGACCCCTTATAAAGAAATAAAGTTACAACAATTGGAGCGCTTTTTACAAAAAAAAAAAAAAACAAGATTTCATGGGGGGATTAGCCTTAAATTTTTGGGGTTTTAAAAGTGCTTTTTGGCATTTTTAGTTTTTTAAACTATAATCACGCCAACGCAAATAGTCATTTTAAGTTATCTCTTTTGTTGCGAAAATTTGGAGCATGTTAGGGCTTGGGGTGATAGTGGGTGGTTACCCCGAAAGGAGATAACCAACTATGAAATTACTATTAGTGATCATAGTTTTAATGGTCCTCACAACGCCATTATACTAAAATTTTGGCTCTAGCGCAAGCTAGAGTCTAAAATCTATGGTTGCTAGCGTTTTTTGTATTTTTCTTACATCTCATAAAGATCCCATTATAATACTATAATACTCCAATGATATGACATGGTAGTAATTCTAGTGTTAAGCGAATTTGGAGCAATTAGTGGTTTCTGATCTAATGGGTTGGGAGATTGCAGTGGGTGGCACTCCGTTAGGAGACACTACCATGAAATTCGTTTTTGGAAATTCATCTTATAGCGATAGTTTTAGTGGTTATCTTAACACTGCCACTTTATTAAAACAAGCTCTTAAGAGTTCCTAGCTCTTAGGGACTTAATTAACCATCGCTATAATCATATCATCTTTTGCTTAAACAAACAATACAAGAACCAATTTTATTTTGAATCAGGTTTCAAAAGCCCCGCTTCATACAAAAACACCGAGGGCTTATGCTCTTTAGGTTTGGCGTTTTCTCTCAATTCGTTTTTCGCATAAGAAAGCCATAAATTTTCCTTAGCCCTTGTGATAGCGACATAAAAAAGCCGCCGCTCTTCTTCAATGCCCCCACCGGTATTCATGAGCTTGTGGTTAGGGAAACGGCCCTCCATTAAATCTATAATATAAACGTCTTTAAACTCTAAGCCTTTAGAAGCATGCACGCTCAATAGATTCACGCCCTCGCCTTGCGTGGCTTCATTTGAGCCTATTAAAGTGCCGTTTAAAAAACGCCCTAAATTTTGGTAATTTTTCGCCAAAGAACTCAGCAAGTCCATTTTTTCATTGAAGCGTTTTTGCGCTTGGAGTTTTTTAAATTCGTTATAAGAGCCGTCCTTATTTTTGGATCGCTCTTTTAAAAGGCGTGTTTTAAAGGTTTGAAAAAACGCGCTTTCTATAATGTGTTTGATTAAAGCGCTAGGGGAATGAGTGGGGGCTTTGGTGTAAAGAGTGAAAAAATCGCTCAGCGTTTTAGCCCCATTGAGTGAGATTTTAGGGTGCATCAATACCGGGTGCGAATGAAACGCTTTATCGATCACGCTATTAAACCTTGAGCTGTTTTCTAGGGCAAAAATTTCTTCAAAAAGCCCCATAGAGGTGATTTCTTTTTTCTTGGTGTAAATTTTGGCTTCTTTGCTTGGGTGGGTTAGGGCTAGTTTGAGATCGCCATTGCCTAAAAGCATCAAGGCTTCATGAATGTCTTTAGCGGTGTTAGAGCCAATATCGCTGATATAGCTTAAAATGTGAATGGCTGCCATAATGTCTTTAGGGTTAAAGATGAGCGCGCAAATATCTAACGCTAACGCCACTTCTTTGGATTCAAAAAAGCTCGCGCTCCCTTTTCGTTTGCTTGGCACATTGTAAGATCTTAAAGCGGCTTCTAATTGATCCGCGCTCGCGTTATTCCTAAAAATCACTGCCACTTCTTTAAAATTCTTTCGCATCACAATGCGTTTAGCGATGTCTTGGCATTGCACGATATTGTCGTTGTAATTTAAAAGCGTGGGTTTATTGAATTTCCCTGATTTCACCACTTCTAAATTTTTGGGGTAAATGCGTTGGTTGTGCTGTATCACTTGATTAGCGAGATCTAAAATCTCTTTAGAAGAGCGGTAGTTTTTGGTGAGCGTGAAAACTCGGGCGTTTTTGTATTTTTGGGTGAAGTTAGAAATGATAGAAATATCCGCCCCATTAAAAGCGTAAATGCTCTGATCGTAATCGCCCACGCAAAACAAACTAGGGGGGTTGATAGCGTCTAAAATGGATTCTTGTAAGGGGTTAGTGTCTTGAAATTCATCGCAAAGCACTTCTTTATAAGGGCTAGGTCTTTCTAGCATCGCCTTTTTAAATAATAGCAGTAAGTCGTTATAGTCAATATAATCATGCTTTTTTTTAGTGTTTTCAAACTCTTCTAAAATGTTTTCATAAAGGGCGGCGTATGGCATGTGTTCAGGGCTTTTACTAGAAAGCCATGCGCTAAAATCTTCTTGTTTTAGAGCGTTAGTGTAAAGAGAATAGAGGGCGTAGAGATGCTGCGAAGTGTAGGGCTTTTTATCGTCATCTATGGCGTTTTTAGTGTCCACGATGCTTTCTAAAAGTTTTCTCAATTCTTTAGGTTGCTTTAGGCTTAAATTAGGGTAATGCTCTTTTAAATAGCGATACGCTACCGCATGGAAAGTGCCCGCTTCAATTTTGGAGCTTAATTTAAAATATTTAGCCACCCTTGCAATCATTTCATTACTCGCTTTATTGGTGAAAGTCAAAAGCAAGATTTCTTCAGGCTTGATGCCGTTATCAAGCAGGTATAAAATGCGCCCCACAATGGTAGAAGTCTTTCCTGTTCCAGCGCTCGCAATGATTAAATTATGCCCTTGTAAAGCCGAAGCCGCTTTTAGTTGCTCAGGGTTTAATTGCAAAGTTTCTAACAAGTTTTATCCTCATTTAAAAAGTCTTTAGGCAAAAGAGCGTTTTCTAAAGAGCGTTGCGAAAACAAAAAACGCCCATCGCACACAAAGCCCAATTCTTGCCAGTTGATAGCGTTGAGTTTGTCGCAGAGGTTTTGTAAGTCCAAGTTTTGGTTATAAGGGAATAGCGCTAAAATAGAGCCGTCATAATTAGGGCATTGGTGGATAAAAAAAGGGTTTTTTTGGCGCGTTTTAGTGTTGACATAAATGCGTTTTTTAGGGGATATGTGATGCATTCTACCCCATTCAAACCAGTTGGCTTCATTGAATTTTTTGATCTTTCTTTGCATCAAGCTATCTTTATGCTGGAGTAAATAATCATTAGGCTTATTGACAAAAACCATTTTTTCTAAAACATTGGTTCTTTTCGTGATTGAGGTGACAAATTCTAAATTCCCGTATTTTTCATTTTTAAAAATCTTATCGCACCCGCTCACTGCCCCCACTTTAACCTTAAAAACCTCGCTTAATTTTTGCGTGTAAGATTGGTTGAGGAAATATAAAATGCCTTTTTTGCACACGAATTGCAAACAATCGTTGGTGATTCTACTGAAATTGCCCTTACAAAAACGAAAAATCACGCAATTAGGCATGGCGTTTGGGAAAACCTTTTGATCGCCCAGTTCAAAAAAATGCGTTATCGTGCCTTCTTTGTAAATCAATTCGTTTAATTTCACGCTGGAAGTGGATTTTAAAAAATCCCTTGGGGTGATGAAAATCAATTCGCCTTTAGGTTTTAAATGCTTGATCGCTTTTTCTATGAAAAACAAGTATAGATTACTCCTTTCATCAAAAAGGCTGTAATTGAGTTTTTCTTTAGTGCTTGGCGCAATATCCTTGTGTTTGACATAGGGCGGGTTGCCAATAATGGTGTCAAATTGATTTTCTAAAGGGTAGTCAAAAAAGTCCATGCAAAGGGCATTTTTAGGGCAGATTTTAGGATCGATTTCAATCCCTACAGCCTTTTTTAAGCGCTTTAAAAAACTCCCATCGCCCGCGCTTGGCTCTAAAACACTCCCATGATTGTGTTTGAGAGTGAGCATGAAATCCACTATATTTTTAGGGGTGAAAACCTGCCCTAAAGTTTTAATATCTAATTGATACAAAAAACCCTCCAAAAAATTCTTTGAATGCTAAATAAATATTAGCTCGTAACTTAACACTTTCAGCTAAAGCGCTTAAGATGAAGTTTTTACTCCCATCAAAGTCTCTTTGAATGATTTCTCTGTTGTTATCCCACTTGCATTGAAAGGGCAAGTTATTGGGTTGGAGGGTTTGGATACCTTTTAAGGAATTGATAAAAACGTCTTTAGGATCGTTTTTGTTGATAATCAAAAAATAATAGTCTCTATCGGTGTTTTTGCCTAAGTCTTTATGAAGTTTTTGAAAGTATTTTTCCCATGCAATTTCGTTATTGAAAGTCGGCAATAAGCCACACAACGCATAATAAATCCCTAATTTACAATTAAGATTGTCAGCGGTTTTTGTGGTGGTGATTTTAATATTAACAGGATAAAAAATATCGTTTTCTTCAAAACTAAAATCCCACCACTCTCTGGCTTTTGGTAGTTGGATAGGAAAAAAATGTTTGATGGTGTTTAAAATTTCTTCTTCATTGACAGATGAATTTAAGCGTCCATCCTGTAAGGGTTGAGACAAATTATAAGGGTTTGTTTTTAAAAATTTTGCAATTTCATTAAGCTGTGTGGGTATCATTAAATCTCCTTATTAAAAAGGATATTTTACCATACTCCTTACTCCTTATTTTAGCCCCTTATTTTTTCAAACTAATAGCTTCTTTAATCATGTCATCGCCCGCGCCAAAGGCTCTAGCGTTCATAGAATAGCCTCTTTGCATTAAAATGAGATTGGTTAGGGCGTTCCCGGCATTCACATTGCTCGTTTCTAAATATTTATGCCTGATTTTCCCAAACTTGAGCTTGCCCTCTTCGTCCCACCCTAAAATGGGGTTACCGCTTAGGGGTCTGTTTTCGCCATTAATGGTGCCTTCTTGCATTTCATAGAGATTGCCGCCGATTTTTCTCAAGCCTTGATCGTTAGTGAAAGCCAAAATACCGATGCGAGCGACCGGCTCTACCACTCCGTTACTAAAGGCTAGAGAAATCACGCCATTTTCTTCAATGCGCATGTCTCTAAAAATGCCTCTAGGCTTGCCGTCTTGACTCGCTTCTAAGAGTTTAGAATCTTGGTAAGACAAATCGCTAGAATCATGGTTTTCGCTCTTATCTAAAGAATAGATGAGCTTATTGCCTTTAAAATCCAAAGTCATGGGGGCGGATTTCATTTTATGCGTGGCTGAATCAAAGCCGACAATTTCCCAAGTAGGATCATTGATAGGGGTTTTGTTTTTGGGATCTACGATGTAGCTTTTCACTTCCCAAGTCTGGTTTTTCCTTTTACTCGTGGGGCTTGATGTGGGATCGTTGGAATTGGTCATGTAATATTCACTTTGGAGCAAGTATTTATCCCCGGCTTTATCATAAATATCCACTTCTGTGCTGTAATAAGGGATTTTAATCGCTACTGAATCCCTGCTGATGCCCTTTTTCAATTCCATTCCGTTCGCGTTCAAGCCCAATTTATCCGCAATGCCCCCACTCAAGCTAAAAGTGATAGGCGTTTCGCTAGGATTAGCGATCTCTAATAAAAGGGGGGGGCTTTTGGCGTCTTTTTCGCTTTTGATGAGGTTTAGGTCTAGCCCGGTTTTTTCTTTAAGGAGTTTTTGCAAATCGCCTAAAGTTTTGAACTGGTTTTCGCCTTTTTCAGCGTCCCCATAAGTGAAAACAAAATCCTCTTTTTTGCCATCTTCTTTTTGGATACTGATATTTAATTTACGATTAGTGATCGCGTCTATGGGCTCGTTATCGTTATTCGCTAAAGCGTTAATATCCTGGTTTAAAAAACGCTCCTTAATAATCTCGCCCTTGTCGTTTAAGAAAAAATCTTGCACGCCTTTTAAATGGTCTTTAGGGTTTAAATTCACGCTAATACCCACTTTCGTGCTAAGCACGGGCTGGTAAGTCAAATCTTGGGGGATTTGTAAGGGCGAAAGGGTGTTGCCATGCAATTTTTCAATGTCTTCATCTCTGGCGGTGGAATTGAGTGTGCCGTCTTTGATTTTTTTCAAATCAATGCCATAAACATAATAGCCCTCAGGGGTTACCAAATAGCCATCAGCGTCTCGCGCGAAATTGCCGGCGCGCGTGAGAAAATTATCCTGTTTTTTGCTAAAGCCGTCTTTATTGATGGTCATTTCCCCATTTTTATTGGGCCCTATCACAAACCAGCCCTTGCCTTGATACGCCATGTGGAATTCCCCCTCACTAGGCATGTATTCGCCGTCCTTATTAGAAAGGACATTGCCTGAGCCTGTAACGCCGTAATTTCGGTCGTTAGCCACAACGGATTTGGCGTTTAAAGCGTCTAAATGCGAAGAAAACAGGGTCTTAAACTCCGGATCATTGGAGCGATAGCCTAAAGTATTGACATTGGCGATGTTATTTGAAAGGCTGTCAATACCAAACTGGTGGGTCTTAATCCCGCTATAAGCGTTTAATAAGGTGTCGTTCATGCTGTCTCTTTAGGGGGGGTTTGGGGTTTCTGTGGTTTTTGATCCGAGAGTTTTTGTTCAAGCGGTTTTTGATCCGGTTTATAAAACTCTATCGCGCTGTCTATGGGTAAAATCATTTCGCCCATTCTTAACATGGGCTTGCCTTTATCAAAAATCACGCTCTCCACTTCGCCCCTACCAATGCGCGTTTGCAAATACTGCTTGCTTTGAGAATCTAAATTATATTCAGCCTTGATTTTGTAATTGCCTTTAGGGACTTTTTCGCCCTTTTCATTTGTGCCGTCCCATTCAAAATTAATATACCCCTTTTGCCCGTTATAATCTTTTAAAGGAATCGTTTTGACTAATTCATTGTTTTCGTTTAAGATTTGAATCGCTGGCACTCCTTTAGAAGCGTCAATTTTTTCATCAAAAAAGAGCGAAAAAGAAAGCTTGTTGTTGCCGTCAAAATTCGCCCCGCTCACATCGGTTTCAGCGATTTTGCCTATCATGCTCACAGAATTAAGCGCACTTACTTCCCTTAAAGCGTTATTCGCTTTCAAACTATCGTCCATGCCTTTATTCAAGTTTTCCATGGTGTTTTTTAAAGCGCCCTGAAAGTCTTTTAAAGACTCGTTAGTTTCTTTATTGGATTTCATCGCGCTGGCGACTTCTTGCATGGTTTTTTTGTTTTCTTCTTGCATTTCCACTTGCGTGAGTTGCGCGGTTTGGGTGATGATTTTATCCGTTTCCATAGGAGCGGTGGGGTCTTGATTTTTCAATTGCTCTAAAAAGAGTTTCATGAAAGCGTTTTTATCCAACCCGTTAGCGATGGTGGGCTGCTCTTTTTTCCTTTCTTGTGCGGCTTTAGCTCCTGTAACTTCTGCTAAATCAATAGCCATGATCTCTTCCTTATTAAAGATGTCTTATTATAGAGCAAACTCGCTTAAAATCACGCATAAAGAGTGATTTGCATGCTCGTTTCTTGGTTTTCATGGTCTGTATTCTCTTGGTAGCTTTTTAGGGCGTTTTCTTTTAAGGGGGTTAATTCCTGCTCTTTGAATGGCTCTTTTGGTTGATCTTTGGGGGCTTGTTGCTCTTTAGAAGAATCTTGCGAAAAGCTCAAATCCACCCCCTCAAAGCCTAAAGCGTTCAGGCTGTTTTTAAGATCTTGTTGGTTGTCCAAAAAGGTTTGCAAGCTGTTGTTGTGAGAAATCACGCTCACTTTAAGGTTTTTACCCACTTTTTGAATAATCACTTCAACCTTGCCCAATTCCTTAGGGAACAAATCCATAGAGATCCTACTCATGGGGGGTTTGTATTCTTGGATTTCTTGCTTTAATTGTTGGGTGAAATGCTTGATCGTCTCTTTAGGGGCGATGCTTTTATTCTCGCTTGTCTTATCGCTAGCTTGGGCGTTTTGTGCGTTTTGAGTGCTGTTATTAGTTTCTTTAGTTTTTTCTTTATTATCGCTTGCTTCTTTAGTTGTTTCTTCTTTTTCTAGGGGCGTTGGAATATTATCGTTAGGGGGGTTAGCTCCTATTAAAGGCATTAAAGGGGGCGTTTTAAGAGGGATTTTAGGGGCATTTTCTGGCGTCGCGCTTGGGGCTGTAGTTTGGGCTTTGGTAGGGGTTTTTTCTGACTTTTTTTTAGAAAGCGTTTTATCCCTTTTAATAGCGTTCATTTGTAAAGCTTCCTTTAAAGGGGGCGTTTTTTTTTCATTATTAGGGGGGGTTGCGTGTTCTTTATTGTGCGGATCTTTTTTTTCTAAGGATTGCAAAACGCTAGAAAGGTTGGCGGTGTTTTTAGCGTCGTTCTTTGCAAGGGTGTGGTTAATGCTCGTTTGCGTTGTTTTTAAAGCGAGCTGATCGCTCGCATTTAGGGGGGTTTTATTTTCTGGAGTTGTGGCCGCTTGAATGTTGCTGGCGTTTAGGTCATGTTTTTGGCTGAGCGTTTGAATGTCTTTAAGGGTTTTTGGATTTTTAGCGTTATGGGTTGGGGTGGTGGGTTTTTGGGTAGTGTTAGCGTTATTAGCACGGTTAGTGGGGGTTATAGGGTTTTTATTAGGCAAGTTTGTTTGATGAGCGTTAGAAGTAACTCCATTAGGCTTTTTTTCATTCTTGTTTAAAGTTTCGTTAGGGTTTTTGGGGTTAGCTTCATTGGTCTCATGGGTTTCATGTTGAGCCTTATGTGGGGCTGTTGTTTTTTGGTGGTTGAGCCAATCTTTTAGGGTAGGGGCTTGTTGGTCTTTAATGGGATTTTGAGCGTGTTGGTAGGGTAGGGTAGGGGTTTTTTCAAGCTTTTTAGCGTCCTCTTTAGCGTCTTTGGGCGTGGCTTTTAAAGTGTTAGGATTTTCTTTAGGGGCGGTTTTGTCTTTAGAGATCTTTTGGTTCAAGATCTTACTGAAATCCTTTGATGCGCTTTTAGGGGCGTTTTTGGCGTCTTCGTTTTTCGATCCGCTATTTAAAGCGTTTGCGTTGGTGTGAATGGGATTAACAGGAGATGGCATGACTATCCTTTAAAACAGCTCTTTTATTTTACATGGTGGGAGTCAAGCAAAAAGAGTTCCTTAATATGCGTGATCAAATCTAAAAAATGCTAAAGGTGTTTTTTAAAACGAAAAACCCCATTTTTTAAAAATAAAAGTTGTCGTTATTCGTGCTTAATGAGAACAGAGGTTTTTAAAACTATGGTTTCGCTTAGGTTTAAGTGAATTTTGCTACAATTAAATAAAAACGATGATTTTAGGGAGATTGGCATGCAAAGTTTATGGATTTATCCAGAAGAATACGGAAGTTTTAGGGGTTGCTTGTAAGAGCCTTTTAAAAGCGCTAAAGCCACGCTATCAAAAAATCGCCTTGTTTTCGCCCATTGATGGGGGGCGTGAGGGTTTTTGGGAGTGCTATGGCTTGAACTCTTTAGAGTTTCATAGCGCCATAGACAGACAAAAGGCTTTAGAGCTTGTAAGCGTTGCTCAAGAAGAGTTACTATTTGAAACGATTCTCAAGCGCTATGATGAATTACAAACCACGCATGATTTTGTGGTTTGCTTGGGGTATGTGCCGAAGTTTTTCTTAAACGCTCTTTTAGATTTAAACACCATTTTAGCCAAGCATTTAAACGCTCCTGTGGTGGCTGTCGCGCAAACGAGTTTGGAATATTTGAAAGCCATGCATTCTCATATTCTCAAGAAAGAAGCCCCTTTCGCTGTAGGGCTATTTGTGGGCGAAACGCTTGAAAAACCACATTTTTTGAGTGCACCTCTTTCAAGCAACAATGCGAATTAGAAGCGAGCGTGATTGAAAGCGTGTTGCAAACAAAAAGCGGATTATTACCCCTTTAGCCTTTCAAAGGAGCTTGGAAAAAAAGGCTAAAAAGCAGATTAAAAAAGTCGTTTTACCCGAGAGCGAAGATGAAAGGATTTTAAAAGCCGCGCATCGTTTGAATTTAATGGGCGCGGTGGGATTGATTTTATTAGGCGATAAAGAGGTTATTAACTCCCAAGCGAAAAATTTGAACTTGAATTTAGAAAATGTAGAAATCATTGATCCCAACACTTCTCATTATAGAGAAGAATTCGCTAAAAGCTTGTATGAATTGCGAAAATCAAAGGGCTTGAATCAGCAAGAAGCTGAGCAATTAGCGTTGGATAAAACTTATTTTGCGACCATGCTCGTGCATTTAGGCTATGCGCATGCCATGGTTTCTGGGGTGAATCACACCACGGCTGACACCATTAGACACGCTTTACAAATCATTAAGACTAAGCCCGGCGTGAGCCTGGTTTCAAGCGTGTTTTTAATGTGTTTAGACACTCAAGTGTTAGTTTTTGGGGATTGCGCGATTATCCCTAACCCTAGCCCTAAAGAATTAGCTGAGATCGCTATCACTTCCGCGCAGAGCGCTAAGCAATTCAATATCGCGCCTAAAGTGGCCTTGCTCTCTTATGCGACAGGAAATTCCGCTCAAGGCGGAATGATAGACAAAATCAAAGAAGCCCTAACAATCGCGCAAAAGTTAGATCCGCAGTTAGAAATTGATGGCCCTTTGCAATTTGACGCTTCCATAGATAAAGGCGTAGCGAAGAAAAAAATGCCTAACAGCCAAGTGGCCGGGCAAGCTAGCGTTTTTATTTTCCCGGATTTAAACGCCGGAAACATCGCTTATAAAGCGGTGCAACGGAGCGCTAAAGCCGTGGCGATAGGGCCTATCTTACAAGGTTTGAACAAGCCCATTAACGATTTGAGTAGGGGCACTTTAGTGGAAGATATTATTAACACCGTTTTGATTAGCGCCCTTCAAGCGCAAGATTGATTGATTAGGAGGAATTGATGGAAATTTTAGTTTTGAATCTGGGCAGTTCGTCTATTAAGTTTAAGTTGTTTGACATGAAAGAAAACAAGCCCTTAGCGAGCGGTTTGGCCGAAAAAATCGGCGAAGAAATAGGGCAGTTGAAAATCAAATCGCATTTGCACCATAACGATCAAGAATTAAAAGAAAAGCTTGTGATTAAAGATCATGCGAGCGGGCTTTTAATGATTCGTGAGAATTTAACGAAAATGGGCATTATCAAAGATTTCAATCAAATTGACGCTATAGGGCATCGTGTGGTTCAAGGGGGGGATAAATTCCATGCCCCGGTTTTAGTCAATGAAAAAGTCATGCAAGAAATTGGCAATCTTTCTATTTTAGCCCCCTTACACAACCCGGCGAATTTGGCCGGTATTGAGTTCGTTCAAAAAGCACACCCTCATATCCCTCAAATCGCTGTTTTTGACACCGCATTCCATGCCAGCATGCCCAGTTACGCTTACATGTATGCGTTGCCTTATGAATTGTATGAAAAGTATCAAATCCGCCGCTATGGTTTCCATGGGACTTCACACCATTATGTGGCCAAAGAAGCGGCGAAGTTTTTGAATATCGCTTATGAGGAATTTAACGCTATCAGTTTGCATTTAGGGAACGGCTCAAGCGCGGCCGCCATTCAAAATGGTAAAAGCGTGGACACTTCTATGGGGCTAACCCCCTTAGAAGGCTTGATTATGGGCACAAGGTGTGGGGATATTGACCCCACTGTGGTGGAATATACTGCGCAATGCGCAAATAAAAGCTTAGAAGAAGTGATGAAAATGTTAAACCATGAAAGCGGCTTGAAAGGCATTTGTGGGGATAATGAGAAACATAGAAGCCAGAAAAGAAAAAGGCGACAAGCAAGCCGAGCTCGCTTTTGAAATGTACGCTTATCGCATTAAAAAGTATATCGGAGCTTACATGGTAGTCTTAAAAAAAGTAGATGCGATCCTCTTTACAGGGGGATTAGGGGAAAATTACCCCGCTTTAAGAGAGAGCGTGTGTGAAGGCTTGGAAAATTTAGGGATCGCTTTATGTAAGCCCACCAACGACAATCCGGGCAACGGGTTGGTGAATTTAAGCCAGCCTAACACCAAAATTCAGGTTTTACGCATCCCTACTGATGAAGAGCTAGAGATCGCTTTACAAGCCAAAAAGGTTTTGGAAAAAACAGAATAAAGGATTGTTTAAGAAATCTATAAGAAATTTTTGGGTAAAAAATTAGCTTTCTTAAATTAAGTTCTAAATTAAGAAAATATCACACTAGGAGTTTTTGATGGAAGTGGTTCATTTTTTAGAGGGCGTTCATTTTGAAAAGCTCCACATTGAAGCGTTGAGTGAAAATTCTTCCAATAAGGAAATGCACATTTGCATGCCCAAGGGAGCGATCATGGACAAACACAAGGCCCCGGGAGCGATTAGCGTGCAGGTTTTAGAGGGTAAAATCGTTTTTGAAGTGGGAGATGAAAAAATAGAAATGCCAAAGGGAGCGTTAATCAGCCTAGAAGCCCAAGTTTTGCATCGTTTGGACGCTTTAGAAAATAGCGTTATAAGGCTATCTTTAAGTAAAAAATAAGGAAAATCAAATGATGAAAGTTGTTTTTATGAATGTAAAGACGACAGCGACGATAAGGGGTTAGGGTAAAAGCATGTTTTTGATCTAAAAAGATGAGCTAAGAAGATAAAAGAAGTCGTTTAATGGTAGTCGTTTAATTAAGCGCGCTACGATACGAAAATTTTAAAAGAAAGGAACAAGCATGAGCGAGCAACGAAAAGAATCTTTACAAAATAACCCTAATTTGAGTAAAAAAGACGTCAAAATCGTGGAAAAGATTTTGAGCAAGAACGACATTAAAGCCGCTGAAATGAAAGAACGCTATTTAAAAGAAGGGCTGTATGTGCTGAATTTCATGAGCTCTCCTGGCAGCGGTAAAACCACGATGCTAGAAAATCTAGCGGATTTTAAAGACTTTAAGTTTTGCGTGGTAGAGGGCGATTTGCAAACCAACAGAGATGCGGACAGATTGCGTAAAAAAGGCGTGAGCGCGCACCAGATCACCACCGGCGAAGCGTGCCATTTGGAAGCGAGCATGATTGAGGGGGCGTTTGATTTATTAAAAGATGAGGGAGCGTTAGAAAAAAGCGATTTTTTAATCATTGAAAACGTG
The DNA here is from genome assembly GCF_014497725.1 of Helicobacter pylori. Lineage (GTDB taxonomy): Bacteria > Campylobacterota > Campylobacteria > Campylobacterales > Helicobacteraceae > Helicobacter > Helicobacter pylori_DE. The sequence continues at coordinate 43,604 of NZ_JACTGF010000010.1, forward strand.
GGGAATTTGGTTTGCCCCTCAAGCTATAATCTAGGAGCGGCGATGAATATCGTTTTACTCTCTGTCCCAGAGGGCGATGATAAGGTGCTAAAATACCCTACCATGTTCATGTGCGCGGACGCTGTGATTATCAGTAAAGCGGATATGATTGAAGTGTTTAACTTTAGGGTTTCTCAAGTCAAAGAAGACATGCAAAAATTAAAGCCTGAAGTGCCTATTTTTTTAATGAGCTCCAAAGACCCTAAAAGTTTGGAAGATTTTAAAAACTTCCTTTTAGAAAAAAAGCGTGAAAATTACCAATCCACGCATTCGTTTTAATGTGTTTAGCGATCCCCTCTAAAGTCATAGCCATTAACGATAATGTGGCTATTTTAGAAACTTTGGGCGTTCAAAGAGAAGCGAGCTTAGATTTAATGGGCGAGTCCGTTAAAGTGGGCGATTATGTGCTGTTGCACATCGGCTATGTGATGAGTAAGATTGATGAAAAAGAAGCCCTAGAATCCATTGAGCTTTACCAAGAAATGATCGCCAAAATGAACGAAACGCATGAATAAATGCATGAATAAAAACAATGAGCGTTGATCACCTCATTTCGCCCTTTAGGGACAAGCGAACCCTTTTAGCGCTCTCTAATGCAATCAAAAAACTCGCTTTTAAACTTGAAAAAAAATTAGTCATCATGGAAGTGTGCGGAGGGCATACGCATTCTCTCATGAAATACGGGCTTTTAGATTTGATGCCTAACAATTTAGAGTTTGTGCATGGGCCAGGCTGTCCGGTATGCGTGATGCCAAGAGCGCGCCTTGATGAAGCTTACGAACTCGCCACAATCAAAGATAGCATTGTTTTAAGCTTAGGGGATATGATGAAAGTCCCCGGGAGCTATGGGAGTTTGATACAAGCGAGAGAAAAGGGGCTAGATGCACGCTTTTTGTATTCGCCCATGCAAGCTTTAGAGATCGCTAAAGAAAACCCGCATAAAAAAGTCATTTACATTGCGATCGGTTTTGAAACCACCACGCCGATGAGTGCTAGCGTTTTACTGAACGCCAAAAAAGAAAAATTAAAAAATCTTTTTTTCCACATTAACCACATTCTAGTGCCTCCCAGCGTGAGCGCGATTTTAGAAGATCCAGCCTGCCAGATTAACGCTCTTTTAGCCCCTAGCCATGTGAGCGTGGTAAGCGGCGCTCAAATCTACGCCCCTTTAGTGGATCGCTTTAAACTCCCCATTATTGTGAGCGGTTTTGAGCCGGTGGATATATTAGAAAGCGTGCTGATGCTCACTAAACAAGCCCTAAACAAAGAAGCCAAGCTAGAGATCCAATACAAAAGAGCGGTGAGCTATGAAGGGAATACAAAAGCGCAAGAGTTGGTCAATGCATGCATGGAAGTGAGAGAAAATTTTGAATGGAGAGGCTTAGGGAATATCAAACATTCCGCTCTCAAACTCAAAGAAGCGTTCGCCTCTTATGACGCTGAAAAAGTCTTTAAAGAATATTTAAGCCACAAAACCTCTAAAGAAAACAAGGCATGCAAGTGTGGGGAAATTTTAAAAGGCATCGCTAAGCCCCTAGACTGCTCATTATTCGCTACAACTTGCACCCCACAAAACCCGATCGGCAGTTGCATGGTCAGCTCTGAGGGGGCGTGTGCGGCGTATTATCGTTACAAGCGCGTTTGAGTTTTGAAAATTGCTTTTTGGTGAAATCGCTCAAACCCTCGCAATTGACATTCACGCTTTTAGGGGGGTTTTCTTTTTTGACAACCGGTTTTTGATAAGCCCTTTTTTTAACGCTCGCTTGGATAGCCTTAAAATCAAAAGGGTAATTCAAAGCTTTTAGGATTTTTTGCGTTTCTAAAAAATGGGCTTTCAGGCGGTTGGTGTAATGGTCCTTTTCTGTTTCAAAGGCTTTCAAGAAACTCGGGTGCGTGAAATAGATTTTTAGGATTTGATGTTCAATTTTGGCGTATCTAAACCCTTTTTTTAAATCCCCTAAAATTCCAGCGACATAACGATTGATCACCTCTCTTCGCTTGAGTTGGAGCTTTAAATTTTTAAACGCAGACATTTGGCCGATTCTTTTAAACAGCAAAAAAGTTTCTTTCTTTTTCAAATAGCGTTTATAAATCAAGGGGTTAAATCCATTTTCCATGATGGAATTATAGCGTTTTAGCTTGACTTTTTTAAAAAGCTTTTGTATAATGCTTTCTTTAGTTTTTGGGGTGTCGCCAAGCGGTAAGGCACCAGGTTTTGGTCCTGGCATTCCGAGGTTCGAATCCTTGCACCCCAGCCATTTTTCCTTTTAGTGCATTCTTATATCGCGGAGTAGAGCAGTCCGGTAGCTCGTTGGGCTCATAACCCAAAGGTCAGTGGTTCAAATCCATTCTCCGCAACCAATCCCTTTTTTTAAATTTAACTCTGTTTAATAGAATTTATAGAATTTAAAAAATGCTTTAGCATTTTTAAGATAAATAATAAAAGAGCTCAAGCAAGCGATAACTTTACTAAAAAGCGGTCTTCTTGGGTTAGGGGGATTTAATTGGGGGTTGTAGGGGGAGAGTTATTTCAAAATACCCCCCTATCCCCTTAAAAAAACGAATTTCAAATGAAGAAAATGAATTTCAAATGAATAAAACGATTTTCAAATGAAGAAAATGAGTTTTCAATTAAAAAATAAGCTTCGCATGAGACATTAACGCAAGAAAATGAATTTCAAATGAAAAAAATGAATTTCAAATGAAGAAAACGAATTTCAAATGAAGAAAACGAATTTCAAATGAAGAAAACGAATTTCTCTTAAGACACCAACTTAAGAAAAAAGCCTAACCATAGATTTCACCACCACCAAACGAAACAAAAAGCGTCAAAATCAAAAAAATGACAAAATTTTCCCCAAATGACAAAAAAAAAAAAAACGCTTTATGCTATAATACTCCAAATATATTCCAATGCAAATGCTTTCTAATGCATAATGTATGAATGTATGAAATCCCTAATAATAAATCCAATCCAATTTAAAAAGGAGAAAACATGAAAAAACACATCCTTTCATTAACTTTAGGCTCGCTTTTAGTTTCCACTTTGAGCGCTGAAGACGACGGCTTTTACACAAGCGTAGGCTATCAGATCGGTGAAGCCGCTCAAATGGTGAAAAACACCAAAGGCATCCAACAGCTTTCAGACAACTATGAAAACTTGAGCAATCTTTTAACCCGATACAGCACCCTAAACACCCTTATCAAATTGTCCGCTGATCCGAGCGCTGTATCTGGCGCGATCAACAATTTGAATGCGGGCGCGACGGGTTTGCTCAAAGAAAAAACCAACTCCCCCGCCTATCAAGCCGTCTCTTTGGCGTTAAACGCCGCAGTGGGCTTGTGGAATACCATCGGCTATGCGGTCATGTGCGGGAACGGGAATGACACAGGGAGTGGGCCTGGCAGCGTGATCTTTAATAACCAACCAGGATCGTATTCCACGAGCATTACTTGCAACCGGTATGAATCGACTAGGCCTGGTAGAAGCATGTCTATTGATGAATTCAAGAAACTCAATGAAGCCTATCAAATCATCCAACAAGCTTTAAAGAGCGGGAATGGGTTTCCTGAACTAGGCAACAACGGCACAAGCGTGAACGTGAAGTATGGATACGAATGCAAACAGCAGAATAATATTAACGGCGGTGTGAACCAATTCTGCGAGGCTAAAAATGGTAGCGGTAGTAATGGCACTAGCATGCAAACGACTACTCAAGACGGCGTAACGATCACCACTACTTATGGTGACAACAAAGCCACCGTCAAGTTTGATATCATCAATAACGCTCGACAGCTTTTAAATCAAGCGGCAAACATCATGCAAGTCCTTAACACGCAATGCCCTCTCGTGCGATCTAGGAATAATGAAAACGCTCCGGGTGATGGCAGCCCATGGGGTTTAGGGACATCCGGTAATGCATGCACAATCTTCCAACAAGAATTTAGCCAGGTTACTAGCATGATCAAAAACGCCCAAGAAATCGTCGCGCAAAGCAAGATCGCTAACACTAACCAACAAGCAGAAATAGCTAACCCCAGTAACTTCAACCCTTTCACAGACGCTAGCTTTGCGCAAAGCATGCTCGCTAACGCTAGAGCGCAAGCAGAGATGTTCAATTTAGCTGAGCAAGTGAAAAAGAATTTGGAAGTCATGCAAAACAACAATAACGTTACTATTGATGGAAAAGTAACCAATTTTGTTAGTGCTTTTTTGGCATCATGCCACAATGGGGGTGGGACATTACCCAATGCAGGGGTAACTTCTAACACTTGGGGAGCCGGTTGCGCGTATGTGGAAGAGACGATAACGGCTTTAAATAACAGCATCGCTCATTTTGGCACTCAAGAGCAGCAAATACAGCAAGCCGAAAACATCGCTGACACTTTGGTGAATTTCAAATCTAGATACAATGAATTGGGCAACGCTTATAACAGCATCACCACTGCGCTCTCCAAAGTCCCTAACGCGCAAAGCTTGCAAAATGTGGTGAGCAAAAAGAATAACCCCTATAGCCCGCAAGGCATAGAAACCAATTACTACTTGAATCAAAACACTTACAACCAAATCCAAACCATCAACCAAGAACTAGGCCGTAACCCCTTTAGGAAAGTGGGCATCGTCGGCTCTCAAACCAACAACGGCGCGATGAATGGGATCGGTATTCAAGTGGGCTACAAACAATTCTTTGGCCAAAAAAGGAAATGGGGCGCAAGATACTACGGCTTTTTTGACTACAACCATGCGTTCATCAAATCCAGCTTTTTCAACTCGGCTTCTGATGTATGGACTTATGGCTTTGGAGCGGACGCTCTCTATAACTTCATCAACGATAAAGCCACCAATTTCTTAGGCAAAAACAACAAGCTTTCTGTGGGGCTTTTTGGCGGTATTGCGTTAGCGGGCACTTCATGGCTTAATTCTGAGTATGTGAATTTAGCCACCGTGAATAATGTCTATAACGCTAAAATGAATGTGGCGAACTTCCAATTCTTATTCAACATGGGGGTGAGGATGAATTTGGCCAGACCTAAGAAAAAAGACAGCGATCATGTGGCTCAGCATGGGATTGAACTAGGGCTTAAAATCCCTACCAT
>NZ_JACTGF010000011.1:0-47598 GCF_014497725.1 Helicobacter pylori
GTCGGTGCAGGGATAGGGAAATGTTTTTTCAATCTTGCTTTTTATCTGATTTCATTATTGATTGCTTGTTTTTGTTTGTTTTAGGGGTTTATTCTTTTATTCTTTATTCTTTATTCTTTTATTCTTTTATTCTTTTATTCCGCCGGTGTTACTTTTTTATTTCTTTTGTTTTTAACTTTTTTGGGTTGGGTTGATTTGGGGGGTTTTATGGTTTTTGTGTTTTAGATTTTTAGAACCGATCTAAAAGAAAACTTTTTTCATCAAGTTTCTTTTTTAAAAAAACCTAAAAATTTCTTAAACATTTCTTTAGGATCGAACGTGTCGCACATTTTACACCCATACATGCCAATTAAAATCACAAGCCAGCTCACATACACCCAACTCATCAAAAACCACAAAATAGAAACGCTCCCATACAGCTCATGGTAGGTGCGGTTGTATAACACATAATAGGTGAAGGCCCATTTCAGCACATGCCAAGAAACGCTCGTAAAAAACACCCATAAAAACACCCAAAAATAATGTTTAAACACCTTATTCGTAGGAATGGTAAAAAGGATCAAAAAAAACGCGTAAGTGCCTATCCATCTTAAAATATGCAACAAACTTGAATCTTTATCTTCAAAAAACACTTGGATCTTAATGTCAAAAAACACCACCAAGGGCAAAGCGAATAAAAACACTAAAGTCGTGCCAAACCCCCAAAATAAAAAGATTTCTTTACCCTTAAAATGTGCATAATCTCTGGGCTTTGCGTCAAAAATTTTTGACGCGATGGAGCGGTAATTTTCACAAAAAAGCACCAACGCCACCACAATAGACACCTCTTCAAGCGTGCCTAAGGTCATGTCTGTTTTTTTAAAATTTTCTAAAAAATCCTTAATCGCGCCAATGAGTTTAGGAGCGTTAGGGAAAATCAAGGCTTCCATTTCACCGCTGTGCGCTTGCAAGTAATGAGACACAAAAAGACTGAACACAAACAACAAAATAGGCGATAAAGACAAAATCGTATAAAAACTCAAGCTGGAAGCGTAGTAAAACAACTCGCTCAACTCTAAAAAGGCGTTTTGAAAGCGCTCGGGGAAAATCATTCTAAGAAGGTTCAAAAACCCTCTAACGCTTTTAAAAAATTCCCTCATCAATGACAACTTGTCGCCATTGTCAAGCCGTAAGAGAGCAGTTTTTCTATATCTTTTTTAGGGGCTTTGCCTTTGGTGGTTAAATAGTCCCCTAACACCACCGCATTGATGCCGTATTCAAAAAGCTTGGCTTCCTGTTTATCGTTATCCTTAAACACCACTTCACGCCCCCCAGCCACCATAAGCCTAGCGTTAGGCAAAAACTCTTTAGCCAAAAGCACGCATTCTAGGGCTTCATCCGCGCTTAAAGTCTCCGCCTCAATGGGCAATACCGGGTTTTTAATGAAAAAATTAATCGGCGTGGTGTGCGGGGAGAGCGAAGCTAACGCCCTAAGCATTTCAATCCGATCTTCCCAGCTCTCATTAAGCCCAAAAATCCCCCCACTGCACAAGCCCAACCCCGCCCTTAAAGCGTTTTCGCATGTGATAAACCTTTCTTCCCATGTGTGCGTGGTGCAAATTTTAGGGAAAAAATTTTGCGAAGTCTCTAAATTGTGGTTATAGCTGTGGATGCCCGCATCTCTTAAAAACTCTAGCTGATTCAAATCCGCGCGCCCGCAGCATGCGATTAGATGCAAGCCTAATTCTTCTTTGTTGATGGCTTTTGCTAATTTGGCGATGTATTCGCATTTTTCATCGTCTAATTCGCGCCCTGAAGTAACCAGACAAAACCCTAAAGCCCCTAATTCCCTTAACGCTCTAGCCTCTTGTAAAACCACTTTTTCATCTTTAAATTTATAGCGCTTGATCGCTCCTTGGTGGTGCGAGCTTTGCGTGCAATAAGCGCAATCTTCCTTACAATCCCCACTGCGCACATTGGAAATGGAACATAAAAAAATCTCTTGCATGATCATTCCTTTGTTTTAAAAAAGTTGGTTTTTTTAGATTGATTATAGCAAAGAAAAAGAAGCGCTTTTGATTTTAAAGGCTTTATTCCATTAAATATTAAAACTAAAACTTTATCTGATTTTCATTCAATTGTTCGCTTACACCCTTAAAATTAATCTCAAAACTTTACGCTATAATTCCCTTAACTTTTCACTTAAGGGATTTCATGCAAGATTCATTCGCACCTGTTACCCCCCCCCCCCCAATCAGCGATAAAAGATCGCACGCCAAATAACGCGCCCAATAATAAAGAAATAGAGCTACCCACCCACATCACCAGTAATTTAAAAAAAGAGCTTAGAGGTTACCAAAAGCAAGCAATATATAGTTATTTGGAAAAACGCCAATTTAACCCCACTCAAAAGCATTTCATGTTTGAAATGGCGACCGGTAGCGGTAAAACCTTAGTGATGGCGGGTTTGATTTTAGAATGCTACAAGCAAGGCTATCAAAACTTCATCTTTTTTGTGAATAGCGCTAGCATTTTAGAAAAAACGAAATTGAATTTTACAGACAGCGCTTCGTCAAAATACCTTTTTAGCGAGAATATCAATATCAATGATGAAAATATAGAAATTAAAAGCATCAATAATTTAAACGAGAGCCACAGCAACGCTATCAATATTTATTTTAGCACCATTCAAGGCTTGTTTTCATTATTCACTAGAGCTAAAGAAAACGCTATCACCCTAGAGGATTTAAAAGATCAAAAATTAGTTTTTTTAGCGGATGAAGCGCACCACTTAAACACAGAGACTAAAAAGAAATTAAATGATAGTGAAGCTAGTGAAAAACGCAACTGGGAAAGCGTGGTGAAATTAGCCCTAGAACAAAATAAAGACAATTTATTGCTGGAATTTAGTGCCACTATCCCTAATGAAAAAAGCGTTAAAGACAAATATGAAAATTTAAAGGCGATCACCTACACCTTAAAAGAATTTAGCGAGGATAAATTTTGCAAAAACATCTACTCCCTTTCCTATGAAAATAAAGAATTAGAAACGCGCTTTTTAGGGGCATGCGTTTCCAGTTTGTATAAAGAATTATTAGCCCAACACCATAATATTGAAAACTTTAAACCATGCATTTTGTTTAAAAGCGAGAGGATTGAAGACAGCAAAGAAAATCAAGAGCGCTTCAACGCCTTTTTAGAAAATTTAAGCCCTTTAGATTTAGAAAATTTTTTCAATCACAGCCGCAACGCTTTTTTTAAAGCCGCTAAAAGCTTTTTTGATGAGCAAAAATACACCCCTAACCTTGTCGCGCTTCTACAAAATAAATTCAAAGAAAGCGTTCAAATCAACACCAATAATGAAAAAGAATTAGAAAAGAGCATGCTTTTATTAAACTCCCTAGAAGACAGAGACAACCCTAAAAGAGTGATTTTTAGCGTGGATAAGCTCAATGAAGGCTGGGATGTGTTAAATTTGTTTGACATTGTCAGGCTTAAAAACAAAGCGAGTCAAAAAGACACCATTAAAGACGCCCAGCTCATAGGGCGAGGGGCGAGATACTACCCCTTTAGCTATAACGATTTCAAGCCAGGCCGCATAGAGTTTTACCAACGCAAGTTTGATCTTTTTAATCCCTTAAGCGCGCTAGAGAGGTTAGACTACCATGCCGTTTATGACAGCGAGATTATCGCTAAATTAAACAACGAGTTACAAGATTTAGGATTAGGATTTGTAAATGAAAAACAGACTATCCCTTTAACGCCCACCAAGCGTTTCAAATGCTACTATGCGAGCAACACAAAAGACAAAAAGAAAAACTTATTTAGTATGGATTATTCAGGCCCTGTTGAAGCCACACTCCAAAGTTTGCATGTCCCCTTATTTGGCTTTATTGTGCGTGAAAAGAAAGTGGATTTTAAAGAAGAAAATAAAGGCGATAGAACTTATTATATACCCCACACCTTAGATAAAATCCCCATAAATTATTTTTTAAAAGCCCTTAATTTAAAAAACCTGGATTTCAAAACGCTTAAAAAAGCCTTTAAAAAACATGCCTTTAACAATAAAGTGGGATTTATAGAGCAATATATTTCGCCATTGAAAACAAACTTCCATAAAAGCCAAAAGTTTGACGACAACAAAATCCTTTTAAAACTCGCTGTTTATATCATTGAAAACTTAAAAGACACGCTTTTAAAAGAGCAAGATAAATACGAGGTGAGCGCGTTAGAACTAAAAGAATTTGAAACGCATAATAAAAGCCTTAGCGCTAGTGAATGGGAAAAAAACATTCCCCCCTATGAATGGCTGCTTTTTAAGGACATGCGAAAACTAGACAGCGATTTAGAAAGGGAGTTTTTAGGTTTTATCAACGACCATAAAGAGATTTTAGACAAGAAATTCAAAGAATGGTGCGTTTTAAGGAACGATCATTTCACTGAATTAAAAGTTTTTTGCAACATAGAAGACAGCCCCTTTTACGCGCAAGGTTTTGAGCCGGATTTTATCCTTTTTGCTCAAACGCATGAAGATGAATTTTTAGGCTTCACTTGTTATATGGAAGCTAAAGGCGAACATTTAGAGCCTTCTAACGCTTGGAAAAAAGAATTTTTAGAAATGCTAGAGAACGCCACGCTTAAAAGCCATGACAAAAAACTCCATTTAAAAGGCTTGCCGTTTTTCACGCTCCATAATAGCGTAGTGAATGGCGATTTTAAAACCGCTTTTAATCAAACTTTTAAGGACAAAGAATGTTAAAAACCCCACTCAAAACCCTACTAGATGCTTTAATCAATCATTTCACTAAAGAACGCTTAGTTACTTTAATCTTACAACATGATGAAAAGCTTTTAACCTTCATGCTTGAGCATGAAAACGCTAACGACTATAAAAAACACTTTTTTAAAATGATCGCTAATTCGCTCGTATTCAATGAAAAGGCGTTATTGGAATGTTTAGAAACAAAAGAATTAGACCGCTCTTTCACGCGATTTAAAAATAAAATAGGCTTATTTTTAAAATCTAGCGGATCCGTCGTTTTGCATTTCCCTTTTAAAGACAATGTTTTTCGGTAACGCTAAAGATAACAGCACCAAATCTGACGAGCTTTTTTACCATGAAATATTGCATAAAAACGAAATTGACACGCTTTTAAGCCCGAAAGCGTTGTGCCGTTTTGAAATGCATGGACAAGGCGATCTAAAAAATGCTTTAAAAGATGAAAACACGAACTACCTTATCAAAGGGAATAACTTGATCGCTCTTTATTCTTTAAAAAAGAAATTCGCTAAAAAAGTGAAATGCATCTACATTGACCCCCCTTATAATACGGGTAATGACAGCTTTAATTACAACGATAATTTTAACCACAGCTCATGGCTAGTGTTTATGAAAAACAGGCTTGAAGCAGCTAGGGAATTTTTAAGCGATGATGGCGTGATTTTTGTGCAATGCGACGACAACGAACAGGCTTATTTAAAAGTTTTAATGGATGAGATTTTTCTTAGAGAGAATTTTGTGGCGAGCATTATTTGGGCTAACAAGGAGGGGGGTGGAAAAAGCGATAGCAAGCATTTTAGACAAAAACACGAATATATCCATTGTTTCGCTAAAAATAAAGAGCAAACTATTATTTACGGACAAGCCGTTGAAGATATTGATCGTTATAAATGTAGCGATAAACATGAAAATACAAGAGGAAAATATCAGTTAATCAAACTAGACTCCGGAAGTTTAGGGTGGATTAAATCACTAGATTATCCCATAGAATTAGAGGGAAAAACATTTTATGCGGGCGGAGATTATGATCAATGGTTAGATAGACAGAATGGCAAGGCAAGGATTAAGGATTGGGGATGGAGATGGAGATGGAGTAAGGAAAAATTAGAGTGGGGTTTAAAAAATGATTTTATAGAAATAAAAGAAAACTCTAATGGCGAATGGAATATTTATACTAAGCAATATTTGAATTGTGATAGCGACGGAAATATTAAACCACGCACTTTACAACCTATGGCACTTATTGAAAAACACTCAAATACGCAATCCAACAGACATATAAAAGAAATGCAATTAAATTTTACTTATTCAAAACCTGAAGCGTTGATTATGGACATTTTAAATTTTTCCACCCAAGAAAACGATCTCGTGTTGGATTTTTTTGCTGGGAGCGGGACGACTTGCGCGGTGGCGCACAAGATGAAACGCCGCTACATAGGCATCGAACAAATGGACTATATAGAAACTATCACTAAAGAAAGGTTAAAAAAAGTCATAGAGGGCGAGCAAGGGGGCATTTCTAAAAAATGCGATTTTAAAGGGGGTGGGAGTTTTGTTTATGCTGAATTGAAAGAAGTGAATTTAGGAATTAAAAAACAAATCCTTAACGCTAAAAGCGTCGATGAATGCCTAAAAATCTTTAACGCGCTAAATGCGTGCGTTTTAAAACGCACTGATAATAAGATGGGTGAAATCCATAGCGAAGAGTTCCACAATTTAGATTTAAACGAGCAAAAAAGAAAATGTTGCGCTTCTTTAGACTCTAATGAAGACTATTTAAACTTGGGCGATATTGACGAAGACGCATGGGAGATAGATGAGATCACCAAAAAATACAATGAAATTTTTTATTCTTAAGTTTAATCATTCAACGCACGATTTAACGCATCAAAACGCTACGTGCTAGGCTATTTAGCGGGTAAAAATAAACTATTAAAAATATTGTTGTAGTATTCAAGCCAATCAAAAAGGGAGTGAAACATGAAAATTTTTAAAAACTGGCTCTGTTTCAGTTTGATCGCTATGAGTTGGCTCCAAGCGGACATGTTGGATAATTTCACTAAGGCTATTAACAGCTACACCGCTAAAAAGCTTAATGAAATCAAAGATCAAGTCAATAGCGCTAATCCTACTAAAAACCACAATCCCACTCATAACGCTAATGGCATGCTCACTAACATTGATTGCAAGGTCTTAAAAAATAACTTCTATTCGGTGTGTTATTCTAGCGAATTAAAAAACCCTATTTATGGCGTGAGCGTGTTGTTTGGGGATTTAGTGGATAAAAACAATATTGAAAAACGCTATGAGTTTAAGCCGGACACACGATTAGCCGAATACCAACAAGCCGTTACACAAGATTACACAAGAAGCGGTTTTGATAGGGGGCATTTTGTGGCGAATGACGCTTCTTTTGATTTTGCCTCTAATCCTTTAAGAGAGACTTACAGAATGACTAATATCACCCCTGAAGCCAAAAACACCAACAGGCATTCTGTTTTATTGGTGGAAAAAGAGGGCCGTAATTTAGCTAAAAAATACCATCAAGTTTTAGTAGAAGAACTCACCATCATCAAACAAGGTTATAGGACTTTTAGCTCTAAGAATATCGCTATCCCTAGCGGATTTTGGTATCATTATGATATAAGCCTAACGGATAGCTATGAAAACGCTAAAAGCGAATGCTTTTATATCCCTAATGACAACCAAAAATACCCCTTACAAGAAATGAGAAGAGATTGTAAAGAATATGAACGAGTTGAAAAGCAAGTGGTTTTTAAGAACAATAAAAACGCTGAGTTGAATGAATTGCCCAAATACATGAATAATTCTAAGAAATATTAAAAACTGCTCTTAAAATACCACTATAAAATACCCGTAAAAACACCGGTATTTTGGATAAAAAGGTTTAAGGAATCAAATCCCTAAACGGCTTAAAACTGGTTTTTTATTGGAAGCGATAAGGGTTTTATAGGCGTTGGAGGAATGAGATGAAATTATTATTACAATTATGGCAAACACAACAATGAATCCGGGTTTAAGATAACCTCTTATAGTGCTGATTTGTTAATCCACGCTATCCATATGAAACAGCCTATAATCCATAAAAACAATCCAAATACCCCATTTCGCTTCTCGCACCCCTAAAAACAACAATATGCAAATTTTAATTTTTTACATGAACTCCTGGAGTTTGTTCGCTTGCGCCATCCATTCTGCAAGGCTTTCATAATCGTTATTTTCTATCCAAGCCTTAGCTTGCACGATTTCTTTTTCGCATTTTTCAATCGCTTCTAAGACATTGTCTCGGTTCTGTTTGAAAATATCCTTCCACATTAAAGGCGAGCTTTTAGACAAACGGCTCATGTCCCTAAACCCCCCACCCGCTAAGGATAAAATCATCTCTGGGTCGTTTTGCTTTAAAACGCTATTAGCTAGAGCGTAGCTCAAAACATGGGGTAAATGGCTGATATAAGCCACATGGGTGTCATGCTCGTTGGATTTCATTTTAATCAAGCGCGCTTTAATGCCTAAAAAGATTTCTTTAGCGATCTCTACTTGTTCAGTCCCTGAATCTTCTAAATCGCACAATATCACCAAAGCGTTTTCATACAGCCCCTTAACGCTCGCTTTAGGGCCATAAAACTCTGTCCCACACATGGGGTGCGCGGCGATGAAATTTTGACGGATGCTTTTAGGGACATTGTGAAGGATTTGCGCTTTTGCCCCCCCTAAATCAATAATCGTCGCGCTTTTTTTGATAGAGGTCATTTTTTTCAAACATCCAATGATGCCCTCAACCGGAATGGCTAAAAAAATCACATCGCATTCTAAAATCTTTTCAAATCCCACGCATTCATCTACAAGCCCCAAAGTCAAAGCCAATTTGGCATGCAAAGCGTTATGATCATAGCCTATAACGCTTTTAAAACGCCCCCATTCTTGTAAGGCTAGCCCTAAACTGCCCCCCATAAGCCCTAAACCAATAATGCCTGCTTTCATGCCAACTTCTAAAGTAAGGTTCTTTCTAACACTTCAGCGATATTTTTCACCGCAACGATGTTTAAATTCTCTCGCACTTCAGCAGGGATCTCGTCTAAATCCCTTTCGTAATTTTTAACAGGAATGAGAGCGGTTTTAATGCCGGCTTTAAAAGCGGCGATCAACTTTTCTTTCAACCCTCCTATGGGTAAAACTTCCCCGCTCAAAGTCAATTCGCCCGTCATTGCCACTTCGCTTCTTGTAGCTCGGTCGCACAAAATGCTCGCCATCACGCTCGCCATAGCGATCCCAGCGCTCGGGCCGTCTTTGGGCGTAGCCCCCTCAGGGACATGCAAATGCAAATCATAAGCGTTATAAACTTTCAGCGCTTTTTTCTTTTTCTTACCCTCTGCATCGGTTTCGTTAGAGATTTTAGGCGCTTTTAAGGTTTCGTTATCCAATAAGGCTTTGACAACAGAAAAGGCAATAATGGCGGATTCTTTCATCACATCGCCTAAGCTCCCGGTGAGTTTCAATTCTCCCTTACCCCTGATCTTAACCGCTTCAATTTTAAGCACATCACCGCCCACTGGAGTCCATGCCAAACCATTGACGATACCGATTTTATTTTCTCCATCTATGGGGTCAATTTCAAACACCATGCGTTCTAAATACTCTTTAAGGTTATCAGGCGTGATAGAGACGCAGAAATCTTTGTTCTCGCCTCTTTTTTCGTTTTCTTTGTTTTTGCTTTTTTGATCCTCGCCTTTTTTGGCTCGCCCTTTTTTGTATGGGTTATCTTCTAGGTATTTTAAAGCCGCTTTACGCATAATCGTTGCGATTTGTCTTCGTAAATCCCTAACGCCCGCTTCTCTGGTGTATTTTTCAATAATGAGTTTCAAACACTCATGGCTAATATCCACTTCGCTAGGTTTTAGGGCGTGCTTTTCTAATTCTTGGGGGATGAGGTAGTTTTTAGCGATCTCTTCTTTTTCGCTAGGCGTGTAGCTGGACACGCTAATAAATTCCATTCTGTCTCTTAAAGGGGCCGGGATTCTGTCAATATTATTAGCGGTAGCGATAAAAATCACTTGCGACAAGTCAATGCTGAAATTCGCATAATGATCCCTAAAGGCAATATTTTGCTCAGGGTCTAAAATCTCTAATAAAGCGCTCGCTGGATCGCCCCTAACGCTCCTATCCACCTTATCAATTTCATCTAAAACCATGACCGGATTCATCTTTTTGGCTTCAATAAGCCCTTGGACAATGCGCCCGGGCATGGAGCCTATATAAGTGCGTCTGTGCCCTCTTAATTCATTCACGTCTTCTAATCCCCCTAAAGCGATCCGAACTAAAGGGCGCTCTATCGCTTTAGCGATGGAATTAGCCAAACTCGTTTTACCCACGCCAGGAGGCCCATAAAAGCATAAAATCGTGCCTTTTGTTTTGTCTTTTTTTTCTTGCTTTTTCTTGTGGCGCATTTCTAAAAGCTGCATGGTGGCAAAGTATTCTACAATACGCTCTTTAGGCCTTTTTAAGGAATAATGATCCTTGTCTAGTTGTTCTCTCACATGCTTAATGTCAAGCGCTTTTTTCCCGTATTGCCCAAAAGGCACATCTAACATGGTTTCAATATAATTTTGTAAAGTCGCGCTATCAGAGCTGTCTGCATGGGTTCGGCTCAGCCGGTCAATTTGCTTTTTGATTTCCTTAAACGCTTCTTCTTTCAAAAAAGGCTTGATGCTTTCTAGTTTTTGGCAGTATTGGTTTAAATCTTCATCTCGCTGTTTGTCTGTGCCAAGCTCTTTTTGGATTTGTTTGAGCTGCTCTTTTAAGAAATATTCCTTATTGGTTTGCTCCATTTTTTGATGGACTTTGGACTTGATTTCTTTTTGGAGCTTTTGGGTTTTAGTTTCTTCTATCACAATATCAATCAAATCCAACAAGCGCTGTTCGGTGTTGTTGTTGGCAAAAAGAGAATACGCTTGATCTTTTTTTAAATGCAAGGCCGCTGCGATTAAATCAGCGATGCGGTTAGGATCGTCATTGTCTTCTAAAGCCTTGATCAAATCCGGGGGGAAGAGCGAGCTGACATTGGCTAGAGTGATCACCTTTTCTTTTAACACTTCCACGATCGCTTGAATGTTTTCTTTATCGTATTCTAAATATTCAATAGGGCTTATTTGAGCTTCTAAAAAGCCTTGCTCGTTTTCTTTAGCAGGCTCTAAAATACGCCCCTTAGCGATGCCATTAAAGAGCAATTTCACGCGCCCATTAGGCATGTTGGCTTCACGCATGACAGAGCCTATCACCCCCACGTCATAATAAGGGGCTTCATTGTCATTCAATTTGTCTTTTTGGCATGCAATAAAGACTAATGATTTATTGTTTTTAGCGTAAGCCACCGCCTTAATGCTCGCGTTATTTTGCAAAAAAATAGGGGCTATCATAAAGGGGTATAAAAAAGTGTCTTCTTCTACCAATAAAGGCAGAATTTTAGGAAAATCTTCAGTCATTTTTCATCTCTCTGTTATAAATTTGTATGGTTTTGAAATATCCTACCAATCAAAAATTAACACATACCAAGGCATGTGCGATGGTTTGGGTTTAGTCTCTTTTTCTAAAGTCTCATCTATCCTTTCTAAATAGCGTTTCACGCCCTCAGGCTTGTGGCGTTTTTTATAGACATTCGCGATCGCACGATTGAGCTCATTTTGCCCTAAAATGAATTTGATTTGCATGTATTCTACATAGGGGCGGTAACGGCTGTTAGGGTATTTTTCTATAAATTCGCCTAAACTCACAATAGAATTAGAGATAAATTCCTGGTCTTTAGAATGGTTTTTGAAAGCGTAATAATGCGATTGCAACTTTAAAAAAGTCAAATAATCCACATTGTCCTTAGTCCCAAAGCGCTTGATGTATTCATCAAAGTAAAAAGACGCTAAAACATACTCTTTCTTTTTCATGTGTGCCTGCCCTAAAGCTAGCATGGCTTCTGGGACAAGGGGGGAATTGATGTGTTCGCTTTGTAAGGAAGAATAGTAATTGTCCGCTGTTTCTAAATTAGCAAAAAGGATTTCTCTTAAAATCCCTTGATACCAAAAGATCGCCGGTTTGTTGTATTCATCTTTTTTTTTCTTTTTGTTCGCGCAACCAGTACCTATCACAATCACCGCCATTGCGACAAAAAGGAATGTCTTAAAATGTTTTAAACGCATGCCACCTGTCTTATAAAAATTAAATTTTTGAACCACTCATGGTTATTTTTTCTTATTCTTAGCCCCACCCAATAGCGTAAGCGCCATTTCTCCAATCATGCACACCGCGCCAAAAAGGTGCCACCCATCGCTATAATGAGATTTACTAGGATTGTTTTTCTTGATTTGTGGTTTTATTTTGATCATTTCTTACTCCTTATTATATTTTATAATGATTCAGTTAAACTTCCATCATGTTTAAGTTATTGGGATTATACCCAAAACTAGTAAAAATTGATTTTACCAAAATTGTTTGATATAATACAGATTTTTAGTTTAGAAATCATTGAGCGCTGGTTTTAAGGCGGTCTTTTATTCTTTAAGGAGAAGATTTTGTGCTTTTTTAAAGGGAATGCAATCGCCTATGATTTTTGATGTAAAAGCGCCTATATTGGGGTTTGAAACCATTCATAAAATGCGTTTGCAAAAGATTGATGAAATCTTTTTGCGTTTGAATAGCGCAGAAGAGAATTCCGTGGTGTCTTTCACGCTGGTTAATCCCTTTGCTTTAAGAAAATACGAATTTGAAGTGCCTACCCCCTTAAAAATCCTTTTAGAATTAGAGGGAGCCAAGAGCGTTCTAGTCGCTAATATCATGGTGGTTCAAACCCCCATTGAGCTTTCCACCGTGAATTATTTAGCCCCTTTAATTTTCAATTTGGACAAGCAGCTCATGGGGCAAGTGGTTTTGGATTCTAACAAATACCCACACTATCATTTAAGAGAGAATATTCTAAGCCACACGCATGAATGATATATGAATAATGCATGAGCGGTGTTTGAATAAAGCGTTTCTTTAAACTTATGGCGCAATGCATCGGTGTTTTTGCAAATACAAGCGAGCGGTTTTCTTATGGTATAATAGCGGTTATTTTTTAGAATAACCAACGCTAAAAATAGCGCTTTAGTTGAACCAAAACAAGGAGTTTATTTTATGGAACAAAGCCATCAAAACTTACAATCTCAATTTTTTATAGAGCATATCTTACAGATTTTACCTCACCGCTATCCCATGCTCTTAGTGGATAGAATTACAGAGTTACAAGCCAATCAAAAAATTGTCGCTTATAAGAATATCACTTTTAATGAAGATGTGTTTAACGGGCATTTTCCCAATAAACCCATTTTCCCGGGCGTTTTAATCGTAGAGGGCATGGCGCAAAGCGGAGGGTTTTTAGCCTTCACTAGCTTGTGGGGGTTTGACCCTGAAATAGCCAAAACAAAAATCGTGTATTTCATGACGATTGATAAGGTTAAATTCCGCATTCCTGTAACCCCAGGCGACAGATTAGAATACCATTTAGAAGTCTTAAAGCATAAGGGCATGATTTGGCAAGTGGGCGGCACGGCTCAAGTGGATGGCAAAGTGGTCGCTGAAGCCGAATTAAAAGCCATGATCGCAGAGAGAGAATAAAAATGAGTAAGATTGCAAAAACAGCCATCATCTCTCCTAAAGCTGAGATAGGCAAGGGCGTAGAGATTGGGGAATTTTGCGTTATTGGGGATCATATTAAGCTCAATGATGGCGTGAAACTCCATAACAATGTAACCTTACAAGGGCATACTTTCATTGGGAAAAACACCGAAATTTTCCCTTTTGCCGTGTTAGGCACACAGCCTCAAGATTTAAAATACAAGGGCGAATACAGCGAACTGATTGTTGGAGAAGACAACCTTATTCGTGAATTTTGCATGATAAATCCCGGCACTGAAGGGGGGATTAAAAAAACCCTTATTGGGGATAAAAACCTGCTCATGGCTTATGTGCATGTCGCTCATGATTGCGTGATTGGCAGCCATTGCATTTTGGCTAATGGCGTAACTTTAGCAGGGCATATTGAAATAGGCGATTATGTCAATATTGGCGGTCTTACTGCAATCCATCAGTTTGTGCGTATCGCTAAAGGGTGCATGATAGCCGGTAAGAGCGCTTTAGGCAAAGATGTGCCTCCTTATTGCACCGTAGAGGGCAATCGCGCTTTTATTAGGGGGTTAAACCGCCACAGGATGCGCCAATTACTAGAGAGTAAGGATATTGATTTTATTTATGCGCTTTATAAAAGGTTGTTCCGCCCTATCCCCTCTTTAAGAGAGAGCGCTAAATTAGAGTTAGAAGAGCATGCCAATAACCCTTTTGTAAAAGAGATTTGCTCTTTTATTTTAGAGAGTTCTAGGGGCGTGGCGTATAAGTCAAGCGAATATTCTAGCGAAGAAAAACAAGAGGAATAACATGAACGAAACGCTTTATTGCAGTTTTTGCAAAAAACCAGAATCCAGAGATCCCAAAAAACGCCGCATTATTTTTGCGAGCAATCTCAATAAAGATGTGTGCGTGTGCGAATATTGTATAGATGTGATGCATGGGGAATTGCACAAATACGACAGAATGGATTCTTTATTAACGCTCAAAAGAGACCGATTGAGGAGAATGGAATCCAGCGCTTATGAAGAAGAGTTTTTGCTCTCTCGCATTCCAGCCCCTAAAGAGCTTAAGGCGGTTTTAGACAATTATGTGATAGGGCAAGAGCAGGCCAAAAAGGTTTTTTCCGTAGCCGTGTATAACCATTACAAACGCTTATCTTTTAAAGAAAAACTCAAAAAACAAGACAACCAAGACAGCAATGTGGAGTTGGAACATTTAGAAGAAGTGGAGTTGAGCAAGTCTAATATTTTACTGATCGGCCCTACAGGATCAGGCAAAACTTTAATGGCACAAACTCTCGCCAAGCATTTGGATATCCCTATCGCCATTAGCGATGCGACCAGCCTAACTGAAGCGGGTTATGTGGGCGAAGATGTGGAAAATATCCTTACAAGATTGTTGCAAGCGAGCGATTGGAATGTTCAAAAAGCCCAAAAAGGCATTGTGTTTATTGATGAAATTGATAAAATCAGCCGTCTGTCAGAAAACCGCTCCATCACTAGAGACGTTTCTGGCGAGGGCGTTCAGCAAGCGTTGTTGAAAATCGTTGAAGGCTCTTTGGTGAATATCCCCCCCAAAGGCGGCAGAAAGCACCCTGAGGGCAATTTCATTCAAATTGACACGAGCGATATTTTATTCATTTGTGCCGGAGCGTTTGACGGGTTGGCTGAAATCATTAAAAAACGCACCACGCAAAATGTGTTGGGTTTCACTCAAGAAAAGATGAGCAAAAAAGAGCAAGAAGCGATCTTGCATTTAGTCCAAACCCACGACTTAGTAACTTATGGGCTTATCCCTGAGCTTATTGGCCGCTTGCCGGTTTTAAGCACGCTAGATAGCATCAGTTTAGAAGCGATGGTGGATATTTTACAAAAACCTAAAAACGCCCTAATCAAGCAATACCAGCAGCTTTTCAAAATGGATGAAGTGGATTTGATCTTTGAAGAAGAAGCGATTAAAGAAATCGCTAAACTCGCATTAGAAAGAAAAACCGGGGCTAGGGGCTTAAGGGCGATCATTGAAGATTTTTGTTTGGATATTATGTTTGATTTACCCAAGCTTAAGGGATCGGAAGTGCGTATCACCAAAGATTGTGTTTTGAAACAGGCTGAACCTTTGATCATTGCTAAAACGCATTCTAAAATTCTTCCTTAAGGAATACGCTTATAAATTTAACGATAAAGGATTAGAAAGGGCATGATTTTTAGCAAATTGATCGGTTTGTTTTCGCATGATATTGCCATAGATTTAGGTACGGCTAACACGATCGTGTTGGTCAAAGGGCAGGGCATTATTATCAATGAGCCTTCTATTGTGGCGGTGCGCATGGGATTGTTTGATTCTAAAGCTTATGATATTTTGGCAGTGGGGAGCGAGGCTAAGGAAATGCTAGGCAAAACCCCTAACAGCATCAGAGCGATTCGCCCCATGAAAGATGGCGTGATTGCCGATTATGACATTACCGCTAAAATGATCCGCTACTTTATTGAAAAAGCGCACAAACGAAAGACATGGATTCGACCGCGCATCATGGTGTGCGTGCCTTATGGATTGACAAGCGTGGAAAGGAATGCGGTTAAAGAGAGCGCTTTAAGCGCTGGGGCTAGAGAAGTTTTTTTGATTGAAGAGCCTATGGCAGCCGCGATCGGGGCAGGCTTGCCCGTCAAAGAACCGCAAGGGAGTTTGATCGTGGATATTGGCGGCGGCACGACTGAAATTGGTGTGATCAGTCTTGGGGGGCTAGTCATTTCTAAAAGCATTAGAGTGGCTGGGGATAAATTGGATCAAAGCATCGTGGAATACATCCGCAAGAAATTCAATTTATTGATAGGGGAGCGCACCGGCGAAGAGATTAAGATTGAAATCGGTTGCGCGATCAAATTAGATCCGCCACTCACGATGGAAGTGTCAGGGAGGGATCAAGTGAGCGGGTTGTTGCACACGATTGAATTGAGCTCTGATGATGTGTTTGAAGCTATTAAAGATCAGGTGAGGGAGATCTCTAGCGCTTTAAGGAGCGTGCTTGAAGAGGTGAAGCCGGATTTGGCTAAAGACATTGTGCAAAATGGCGTGGTGCTTACCGGCGGTGGGGCTTTGATTAAGGGCTTAGACAAGTATTTAAGCGATATGGTAAAACTCCCTGTGTATGTGGGCGATGAGCCTTTATTGGCGGTAGCCAAAGGCACAGGGGAAGCCATACAAGATCTGGATTTACTCAGCCGTGTGGGTTTTAGTGAATAATGCATGCGTTTTTATTTTAAATTCCTTTGGCTTTTAGGGATTTTTCTTATTTTTTATTTTTTAGACATTAAAGGCAGTTCTTCTTATATCAGCGACCGGATTAAAAACGCCTTGATGAGCGCTAAAAACAGCTTATTAGACAACATTCAAGCGTATTTTTTTCAAGCCCAAAACATTAAGGAATTTCAAAAAGAACGCTTGATTTTAGAAGCTTTAAAACTAGAAAACGCCGATTTGAAAGAGCGTTTGAATAGTATTTATCCTTTAGAAAATCCAAAAATGACTTATACCCCTACTTTTATGACTTCATTCATCAGTTTAGAAGACACGCACAGCGTTTCTCTCCACCCTATTGTAAATTTAGAAGAAAATAAGATTTATGGTCTTGTCTCTCACAATCAAGCCATAGGCATTGCGGTGTTAGAAAAAGGGCGCTTGAATGGGTTTTTGAACGCCCACAAGCGGTGCGCTTATAGCGTGATGGTAGGCCAAAATCAAGTGCTAGGCTTCATAGGATCTAATTTTAGGCAAGAATTAGTCGTGGATTTCATTGTCCCAAGCGCTGAAATCAACATAGGCGATCAAGTGCTAACGAGCGGGCTAGATGGGATTTTTGGAGCGGGGGTGTTTGTGGGCGAAGTTTCAAGCATTGAAGATCATTACACTTATAAAAGCGCGGTATTAAAAAACGCTTTTTTAAGCGAAGCCAAACTTTTAAGGCATGTGTTTTTAAGCGGTGTGAAAAACTAGCGCTCTATTCAAGGTTATTCAAACGCGTTTTTAGCCCCTTTCAATGAAATTAGGCTAATTGTTTTAGAAAAAAATCTTTTAATTCCCCTTCTTTAATCCAATAATGCCTATAATCATCCGGCACTCTATCCTTATTTCCATAAAATTTTAAAACCACTTTGATTTTGAAATGGGGATTGTCTTTTGGAGTGAAAACCTTATCTTTAAAAAGTTTATATAAATCTGCCTTGCGTAGGCTACTAGTGTGTTCGGTCCCTTTAGGATCAATGAAACAAATGATTTGCGTGCCGCCCTTTTGCAGCCAAAAGATAAAATCAGGGAAAAATTTCCTTTCTGCAGCGTTGTCTATATAAGGGATAAACAAATTGTCTAAATGCTCATCAATCTTGCTGAACGCCCAAAAATCATAGTTTTCTTGCAGCGTTTCGGTAATCTTTAACAACTCTTCTAAAAAATCGCTCTCGCTCTTTACCTTAACCACATGCTTAAGCCAATCGCAGTTTTTGGCTTTAATGAGTGGGGTGTAGTAATGCTCCTTGAGTTTTAACAGCTCGGCACCACCAACTTCAAAGGTTCTGCCTTGTTTGTGCTTTTCTGTATCATAAGGATCGATCTCGCCTTGCGCGATTTTTTTTATTAGGGTTTCTTTATCCAAAGGCACATACTCTTCCACTTCTTGGATGGTTTGAATCAATTTTTCTTTTTTATCCGCCCTAACTTTAACCCTTTTAAAATGCACGATTTTCTCACTATCTAGGGCGTTAAACTCGTCTTTAGGCACTTTTTGATTGGGGTATAGCTTGCCTTTAATTTCAGAAATCATGTAATCTAAATCTTTATAATGCCAAGTTGATACCTTTTTAAAATGCGCTGTTTGTATCATTTCTTTTAACAGCGTGTAATCTTTAGGGTCATAAATTTCATGCTTTAAAATAAAATGCTTTTCACTCATTAAATGAAAATACTCTTTTAAATCCTTAAAATTTTTTTCGCTCATTTTAAACGAAGCGCTTGGAGAAATTTTAAGAGCGTTGGTTTGTTCTTTTCGGTAGCAAGGCACAAACAAGGCATGCTCTATGGGCGTTTTTTCTAATTTGATTTCACGCCAAGAACCTCTATTCTCACCCCTATTTTCGCTCTCTTTTTGGAACTTTAAAATCGCTTCAAGGCTTGCATGGTTAGTGGGTATCACAAAAAGCGTTTCCAGCATTGCAGCGTTTGGTTTCAATTTTTCTTTAATAGCTTCATCTATGTCTAAATACGCCAACCTTTGGCGTTGGTTTTTGACGCTTTCAATCCTTACGCCCCTGCCAAAAGATTGTTTCACCAACTTTTTAGCGTCATCATCAAGCCCTATATTTAAAAATAAAATCACACTAGGCCTTGTGCTATCCCACCCAGTGTCAAAAGCGCGAGACCCCACTAAGATATTGATACTGCTCTTATCAATCTGGCTGAAATAGCTCTCTTCTTTAAAGCTCAAATTCTTACTCACCACTTTCACGCTCTTTAATTTTTCACAAATCCATTCTGTAATATCGCCTATTCTAATCAGGCAAAAGACTTTATCGCTTGTGTTGAGCTTGAAAGCGATTTCTTGGTTGTTTTTAGGGTTAATGATGACTTCAATATGCCCGCTACTAGCATAAAAAACTGCTTCTTTTAAGCCTTTAAAATCCATGCTCTTTAAGCCCTCTTTAAAAACATTAACCTTATAGTCTTTATCTTTATCATCGCTAAAAAGAAATTCCGGATTCTTTAATTCCTCCAATAAATCGTCTTTAGCTTTTAAAAAATCGCTTCCATCGTCATTTTCAATCACGCGCGCTAAAGTTTTAAAAAAGATTTCCGCATCGCTGTTTTTAACATTCACAGAATGCGTGAAAACGAGCATTAAAGGGTCGTAAAAATAGCCTTCTGTTTGATAGCGTTTTTGCATGCCTAAAAGCAATAACGCCTTTAAAAGCGCGATTTCTTTTTCCCTATCGTTTAAATCTTTCAATTCCTTAAAAGCGCTTAAATTGTTTTTCTTCAATAAGACAGATTCTTTGCCATAGCCAAGCTTCACCCACTCGCCCACGCTCAAATTATACACCGCAGTGATAAGATCGCTTTCTTCGGTGAAAGTGGCGCTGAAATTGAATAAAAACCCTTTTTGAGATAACAGACTAAAAATAGCCTGTCTTTTGCTTTCAGTCTTGTTCCCCTTATGCGCTTCATCTAAAATCACATAGTTTTCCCCATTATCCCAATAATCCTTATAGTTTAAAAGGTTTTCCTTGCTTTCTTCATCATTCATTAAATCCGCGCGGTAATAAAAAAGAGAGATTTTTTCTATGAAAGAACCTTTTGGAGCGTGATGAAAATCTTTATTGGTAACGCTTTTAAGGCTTTTGAAATCAATTTGTTTGGAAAAGTCCTTACCTCGGTTGTATTTTTCAATTTCTTTTTCAAATTGCTTGATCAAATGCTCGTTCGCGCTAAAAAACATGATATTTTTCTTAGGGATTAAACCCATTCTTATAGCCACGCTTAAAAGCTCTACCAGTTTGATAATGACAATCGTTTTACCGCTCCCTGTGGCCATGTAAAAGGCTAAGCGGTTGATAAAATTTTCAAAACTCACGCAATGATTTTCCACCTTAAAATGGCTCTTTAACAAAGGATTGAGTTTCTTTTTAGCGAAATCGCAATTGGCGAATGAATAATGTTTTTGATAAAAAGCGTAAAATTCTTTTTTATTTTCTTTGAAATCTCTAAAATAAGCAACAAGCATTCTAAAAGCGTTAATCAAAGCTTGCTGTTGGTAATCTAAAAGCTCCTTATTACTATCAAAGCTTTTAAAGTCCAGCATTTCTAATGGCTCATTAATCTCGTTAGCGTTCAATTCCTCTTCAGCGAGTTTTTGAGCGACAAAAATTTCGTTATCGGTGGTTAAATCTTTTTTCTTTGCCATGATTTTTCCTTACCAAATGAGCGCTTCTTTTAAGGCTTTTAAAATGCCCACTTCTTTATCATTCCCTTTAAATTTCACCACCTTTTCATTAAAAAACTCCACTCCAACGCCGTGTAAATTTTCTAAAGTCTCTTTAATATCCACGCCCATTTTTTCTAGCGCTTCTATATTGAGCGTGTAAGATTCGTTTTTGCATCCCACTAAATCGCTGTATTGTTCATCATACGCTAGGGGTTTGTCGTTGTCTTCATACTTGATTTTTCTTAAAATCTCTTCATAGCTTTCTAATGCATAAACTTTGATGACTCCACCCCCATTAAATTCTTTAGCCGCACCGCTTTTAAAACCGCCTATAACCTTTTTAAGGCGAGGCAAAATCACGCTCTCAAAATGCTCCCCCATTTCAACACCGATATACTTCCTTTTCAACTTGTGCGCCACCGCGCAAGTCGTCCCGCTCCCAGCGAAAAAATCGCACACGAGATCGTTTTCTTGGGTAGAAATTTCTAAAATGCGTTGGAGTAGGGCTTCGGGTTTGGGGGTGTCAAAAAGTTTAGTTCCATTAAAAAGGGCTAAAATTTCTTTAGTTGCTTCTGTTGTAGTGCCATACTCTGTAAAAATTGTGCGCGTTTTAATGACTTTTTTCGCATTTTTGATTTCATCATAATAAATTACTTCATAAGGGATTAAACGCCCTTTAGAATTTTCTTGCCAAAAAATATGTTCGCTATCCAAATTTTCAGGTTTTTTCCGCCAACGCCCCTCTTCACCATTAGGGGCTATCGGATAAAAATCATTACCGCTTGGATCTTTAATGGAATAATACAGGCTAGGGGCATCAGATCTTAAGGCTCCAGCTCCCCATTTTTCAAGTTTTAGAATTTTAGCTTGTTTGCCATTGATAGTTTTATTGAAGTCTTGTATATCATGGTCTATCTCTGTATCAATGATAGTGAATTTTTCTTTTTGATAGCACAATATATACTCATGCTCTTTTGCAAAATTTTCACTATCTTGACTACCGCCTTTTTTCTTTTGCCATATCAAGTTGGCTACAAAGTTATCACCCCCCCCCCATTAAACACTTCGTCCATGAGCGTTTTTAAATACGCCTGTTCGTTGTCATCAATGCTCACAAACATCGCGCCTTTATCACTCAATAGAGCGTGTGCAAGCTCCAAGCGGTTTTCCATCATAGCGAGCCAACTGGAGCGCTTGAAATTATCCGCATAAACAAATTCATTGTTTTGCGTGTTGTAAGGCGGATCAATGTAAATGCAATCAATGGCTTCTTTATAGCGGTTTTTGAGAGAGTTTAGGGCTTGGTAGTTTTCGCTTTTAATGAGCGTGCCGTTGATTTCATCTTCATTGAATAAGTTTTTAATCTCTTCTTCTAAATCTTTAAAATAGAGGGTGTCTAGGGGCAAAAACTCATTTTCTAAAAGGTTGTCTGTGGTTTTTAAATTCAAGTCTTGCCATTCTTGGACTTGTTTGGGGTAGTTTTTGTGGTTTGTAATTTTATTTAGATCGTAGTTTTTAGCTTTGAGTTTGTCTAGGCTCACAATGAAATGCGAGTTTAACACAAAGCGAGGTTTGTTCCAAATCTTACAAAGTTCGTTTTCAAATTCGCTCACTAATGAAATTACTTCTAAAGCCACTTCTTTAATAATGTTGATCTCATTCAGGCGTTTAGCATCAAATGCAGTCATTTCTTTAAAAAGGTATTCAAACAGATACAAATCCAACTGCTCTTCTAAAAACACTAGCGCGTTTTTATGGATAAAATAATCCATGCTGCCTTGCTTTTTGAATTTCACAAACGCTTTTTTTAACACTTCTTCATCAAGTTTGATGCCTTGATTGGAGCATTCTTTGAGGATTTCATTCGTTTTTGTTTGAGTCCCCTTGCTACTGAGCGTAACGCTAAAATTTAAGGTGTTAGTTTTTGGGTCTATATCTTTTAAATCAAAGATTAAATCCACTTTTTCATTATACTTTTTGCTCTCTAGTAAAGAAGTGTCAAAATTAAAAAGAATGTTTTCTAATTCAAAGCAAAAATCCTTATAGTTCGTTTCGCTTTTCACATAGTAAAGATCTTTAGTTTTATAAAATAAAGCGGTGTCTTTTTTAAGGGAGCATTTTTCGTAATCGCTTTTAGTATAAAGGCTGTCATAAAGGGGCGTGTCGTTGAAATAAATCCCTCCATTAGCGCTGAAATAACGCTTGAAAAAGCTATAGAGTTTGTCAAACAATTCTTCTTTGAGATCGTTGTTGTCTTGGCATTTACAATCAATGAGTTTTTTTAATTCTTGTTTTTTTCTTTGATAATACTGGCTTTTAGCCTTTAATAGATTGACCATGCCACTTTTTAGCGCTTTAGGGGTAGGATCTAAAAGGCTTTCTTGTTGGTCTTCAATCTTAACGCCTATGAAAAGGTTTTCTAAAACTTCATAAAATTGCACCTCGTTCGTTTTCATTATCACGCTCCTTAAAAAACATGGAAAGTATTATAACAAAGCCCACCCATTAAGCGCTACAATACCCCCATGCAAAAAAAGATTTTTTTACTAGAAGACGATTACCTTTTAAGCGAGAGTATCAAGGAGTTTTTGGAGCATTTGGGCTATGAAGTGTTTTGTGCTTTTAATGGGAAAGAAGCTTATGAAAGGCTCTCGGTTGAGCGCTTCAACCTCTTGCTTTTGGATGTGCAAGTGCCTGAAATGAATAGCTTGGAATTGTTTAAGCGCATCAAAAACGATTTTTTGATCTCTACGCCTGTGATTTTTATCACCGCCTTACAGGATAACGCTACTTTAAAAAACGCTTTTAATTTAGGAGCGAGCGATTATTTGAAAAAGCCTTTTGATTTGGACGAATTGGAAGCGCGCATTAAAAGGTTTTTCAATGACGATCCGATAGAAATCATGCCTAACATTTTTTATCACCAAAATTGCTTGAGTGTCAGGGGCAAAAAAGAGATCTTACCGCCCAAAACCGCCCAACTTTTAGAATACTTTTTAGAGCATAAAGGGCAAATCATCAGCTCTCAAGCGTTAGAAAACAACTTATGGGAACAAGCGATTGATGATTCCACCTTACGCACTTACATTAAAGTGTTGCGCAAGCTTTTAGGTAAAAATTGCATAGAAACGCATAAGGGGGTGGGCTATCGCTTTAACCCACTATGAAAAAAAATCCCTCAAACTCTTTTTAGGGACTTATTTGGGCTCTTCGTTTGTGTTAATGCTAGTGATTAGCGTTTTAGCGTTTAACTATGAAAAAAACGAAAAAATCAAAATGATACGCATGGACATGGACAAAATGGCTTCTAAGATCGCTAGTGAAGTAATTGCCTTGCACATGCAAACGCATGGGGATTACCACAACGCTTTAAACGCTCTCATTTCACGCTATAAAGACGCTTCCATAGCCCTTTTTGATAGTAAAAGGCGTGTTTTATATTCCAATATCCCTGAAAGTGCGGATTTGATTAAAAACCATAAAGAAGCGGGCTTTTTTAGTTTTAGGGGAGAGTATTACCTGTTTAGCGATGAAACTTTCGCTCACTTAGGCGTGGCTAAAATGCTTTTTAAAAATTCTAAACCCCTGCATTTTTCTTCTTTGTATCGTAACATTGTTTTAGTGTTTGTCATAGCGTTTTTATGCGTGATAGGGGTTTCTGTGTTTTTAGGGCGTTTGTTTTTAAAGCCCATTAGGAATGAAATCACCCGTATTGATCATTTTTTAAAAAACACCACGCATGAATTAAACACCCCCATGAGCGCTTTAGTCTTGTCTTTAAAAACCTTAGAAGACAACCAACAACACCGCCGCATTAAAATCGCTATCCAGCGCATGAGTTTTTTATACCGCTCGCTCTCGTATTTAGTGATGCAAGATATTGAGCGCGAATCGCTTATGCTTTTAGATTTAAAAGCCCTGATTATTAAAGAAAACACGCTTTTTAGCGAGATGATAGACTACCACAAGCTGGAATTTAAAAGCGATTTAGTGGGAGTGGAATTTAAGGCTAAAGAGCAGGATTTCCTTTCGCTTTATAGCAATTTGCTCATGAACGCGATCAAATACAGCGTCATGCATGGGTATATCCACATAGAGCTAACGCCTGAATTTTTGAAAGTGAAAAATTTAGGGTATGAAATCCCTAAAGACAAGATCACAGAATTAAGCGTTCGTTATGCGCGTTTCAATTCTAGCGTGTTGGGTTATGGTATAGGGTTAGATTTAGTGAAAAAAGTGTGCGAAAAGTATAAAATGCGTTTAGAAATTCATAGCGAACCCTCTTTAAAAGGATCGTTTTACGAAAATTCGTTCTGTATTCAATTTCAAGGATAGAGATGCTTTCAGTGTATGAAAAAGTGAACGCTCTAGACAAAAGGGCGATTGAAGAATTGTTTTTAAGCGAAGACATTTTAATGGAAAACGCCGCTATGGCTTTAGAAAGGGCGGTTTTGCAAAACGCTTCTTTAGGCGCTAAAGTCATTATCCTTTGTGGGAGCGGGGATAATGGGGGCGATGGCTATGCTCTAGCTAGGCGTTTAATAGGGCGTTTTAAAACGCTAGTTTTTGAAATGAAACGAGCCAAAAGCCCCATGTGCCAATTGCAAAAAGAAAGGGCTAAAAAAGCAGGGGTAGTCATCAAAACATACGAAGAAAACGCCCTTAATCAAAATTTAGAATGCGATGTGTTAATAGATTGCGTGGTAGGGAGCGCTTTTAAGGGCGGATTAGAGCCGTTTTTAAACTTTGAAAGCCTTTCTCAAAAAGCGCGCTTTAAAATCGCTTGCGATATTCCTAGCGGGATCGATTCTAAAGGCAGGGTGGATAAGAGGGCGTTTAAAGCGGATTTGACTATCAGCATGGGCGCTATCAAATCATGCTTATTGAGCGATAAGGCTAAAGACTATGTGGGGGAATTGGAAGTGGGGCATTTGGGGGTTTTTAATCCAATTTATGAGATCCCAACGGACACTTTTTTACTAGAAAAAAGCGATTTGAAACTGCCCTTAAGGGATAGAAAAAACGC
This sequence comes from Helicobacter pylori, assembly GCF_014497725.1. Classification (GTDB taxonomy): domain Bacteria; phylum Campylobacterota; class Campylobacteria; order Campylobacterales; family Helicobacteraceae; genus Helicobacter; species Helicobacter pylori_DE. The sequence continues at coordinate 25,420 of NZ_JACTGF010000011.1, forward strand.
TCATAAAGGCGATTACGGGCATGTGCATGTTCTTTTAGGCAAGCATAGTGGGGCGGGGTTATTGAGTGCAATAAGTGCGTTAAGTTTTGGATCTGGGGTGGTGAGTATTCAAGCGTTAGAATGCGAGATAACTTCTAATAACAAGCCTTTAGAATTGGTTTTTTGTGAAAATTTCCCTAACTTCTTGAGCGCGTTCGCTCTTGGCATGGGTTTAGAGAATATTCCAAAGGATTTTAAGAAGTGGCTTGAATTGGCCCCATGCGTTTTAGATGCGGGCGTTTTTTATCATAAAGAAGTGTTACAAGCCTTAGAAAAAGAAGTGATCTTAACCCCTCACCCTAAAGAGTTTTTATCGTTATTGAAATCAGTGGGGATCAATATAAGCATGCTAGAATTATTAGACAATAAACTAGAAATCGCAAGGGATTTTTCTCAAAAATACCCCAAGGTGGTTTTGCTTTTAAAAGGGGCTAATACCCTAATCGCTCATCAAGGGCGAACTTTTATCAACAATTTAGGGAGCGTGGCTTTAGCCAAAGCAGGCAGTGGCGATGTGTTAGCGGGGCTTATTTTAAGCTTGCTTTCTCAAAATTATACGCCTTTAGACGCCGCCATTAACGCAAGTTTAGCGCACGCCCTAGCGGGTTTAGAATTTAAGAATAATTACGCTTTAACGCCCCTAGATTTGATAGAAAAGATCAAACGATTATAAAAGGATAAAAATGGATCATTTAAAGCATTTGCAGCAATTGCAAAACATTGAAAGGATCGTGCTTTCAGGAATTGTGTTGGCCAATCATAAGATTGAAGAGGTCCATAGCGTTTTAGAGCCTAGCGATTTTTACTACCCGCCTAACGGCTTGTTTTTTGAAATCGCTTTAAAACTGCATGAAGAAGATTGCCCCATTGATGAGAACTTTATCCGCCAAAAAATGCCTAAAGACAAGCAAATCAAAGAAGAAGATCTGGTCGCTATTTTTGCGGCAAGCCCTATAGACAATATTGAAGCCTATGTGGAAGAGATTAAAAACGCTTCCATTAAACGAAAACTTTTTGGCTTGGCTAACACCATTAGAGAGCAAGCCCTAGAAAGCGCGCAAAAATCCAGCGATATTTTAGGCGCTGTGGAGCGAGAAGTCTATGCGTTATTGAATGGCAGCACGATAGAAGGCTTTAGGAGCATTAAAGAAGTGCTTGAAAGCGCAATGAATCTCATTACAGAAAACCAAAGAAAGGGGAGTTTGGAAGTTACTGGCATACCGACTGGCTTTGTCCAGTTGGATAATTATACGAGCGGTTTTAATAAGGGGAGTTTAGTCATTATAGGGGCAAGGCCGTCTATGGGTAAAACCAGTTTGATGATGAACATGGTCTTAGCTGCGCTCAATGACGATAGGGGGGTAGCGGTTTTTAGTTTGGAAATGTCCGCAGAGCAACTCGCTTTAAGGGCGTTATCGGATCTCACTTCTATTAACATGCATGATTTAGAAAGCGGGAGGCTTGATGATGATCAATGGGAAAATTTAGCCAAATGCTACGATCACCTTTCGCAAAAAAAACTCTTTTTTTATGATAAAAGTTACGTGAGAATGGATCAAATCCGCTTGCAACTACGAAAGCTTAAATCCCAACACAAGGAATTGGGTATCGCTTTTATTGACTATTTGCAACTCATGTCAGGGAGCAAAGCCACTAAAGAACGCCATGAGCAGATCGCTGAAATTTCAAGGGAGCTTAAAACTTTAGCCAGAGAGTTAGAAATCCCTATCATAGCGTTAGTGCAACTCAATCGCAGCTTAGAAAATCGAGACGATAAACGGCCCATTCTTTCGGATATTAAAGACAGCGGAGGGATTGAACAGGACGCTGATATTGTTTTATTTTTATATAGAGGCTATATCTATCAAATGAGGGCTGAAGACAACAAAATAGACAAACTCAAAAAAGAAGGCAAAATTGAAGAGGCGCAAGAGTTGCACCTAAAAGTTAATGAAGAAAGGCGTATCCACAAGCAAAATGGCAGCATTGAAGAGGCTGAAATCATTGTGGCTAAAAACAGGAATGGGGCTACAGGAACGGTTTATACGCGTTTTAACGCTCCTTTCACGCGCTATGAAGACATGCCCATAGATTCCCATTTAGAAGAGGGGCAAGAAACTAAAGTGGATTATGATATAGTTACAACTTGAAAGACAAAACTTTTCAGGGGGCGTTTGAACTTCTTTCAACCCCCAAAGAATACTTATGGTGTGGGGTGTTTTTAAGCCTTTTGTTGGCAATCAATCTCTATTTAGAATACTTGAATTACCAAAAGCTTGATTTTTCAAAACCTACAAGCCTGAACGCTCAAATCTTGTTGCAATACCCCAAAACTAAAGATCAAAAAACCTATTTTGTTTTAAAGCTCCAATCAAAGGGCATGATCTTTTACACCACCATTAAAGAGCCTTTAAAAAACCTCCAATACCGCCATGCGCAATTTTTTGGTAAGATTAAGCCTTGCTCGTTCTTAGAGTCTCTAAAATCATGCTTTTTTCAAACCTATTCTTTTTCTTTAACGCGAAAACAGGATTTTAAATCGCGTTTGCGCCATTCCATTGACAGCGCCCATTCCAACGCTTTGGTGGGTAATTTGTATCGAGCGTTATTTATAGGGGATAGCTTGAATAAAGACTTAAGAGATAGGGCTAACGCGCTAGGGATCAACCACTTACTAGCCATTAGCGGGTTTCATTTAGGGATTTTAAGCGCGAGCGTGTATTTCCTTTTCTCTCTTTTTTATACCCCCTTACAAAAACGCTATTTCCCTTACAGGAACGCTTTTTATGATATAGGGGTTTTGGTGTGGGTTTTTTTGCTGGGGTATTTATTGCTATTAGATTTTTTACCCTCTTTTTTCAGGGCGTTTTTAATGGGCTTATTAGGGTTTTTGGCATGCTTTTTTGGGGTAAGGATCCTAAGTTTTAAACTTTTGATTTTAGCGTGCTGTATCGCCATAGCGTTACTCCCTAAATTGCTTTTTAGCGTGGGGTTTTTGCTTTCTGTTTGTGGGGTGTGGTATATCTTTTTATTTTTAAAACACACTCAAATTTTTTTTAAAGATTCTTCTTTTTTCAAGCGATCGTTTCAAGCGATTGCTTTAAGCGTGTTAGTGTTTTTGAACATGCTCATTATTGCACATGCCTTTTTCCCTATGTTTTCGCCCTACCAGCTTTTTAGCATTCCTTTAGGCTTGATTTTTATCGTGTTTTTCCCTTTGAGTTTGTTCTTGCATGCGGTGGGTTTAGGGTCTTTGTTGGATCATTTTTTAAGCATGCCTTTAACAATCCCCACGATTTCGGTTTCTTCACCCTTATGGCTTTTAGGGGCGCATTTATTTTTAACGATTCTAAGCACTCGTTTTTTTAAAGTTTATTTAAGCATGAATGTTTTGAGCATGGGCTTTTTCTTGTATTGTTGCTATCAATATATTATAATGCCTAGTTCAATTGTGGGTTAGAAAAGTCATTTTATTAGGGATCAAATAATTGCTTAAAAAAATCACGCACCAAATCAAAGCTTTAAGCGAATTGGTCGCATTAGAGCATACGATATTTTCTAGCATGTTTTTACTCATGGCTATGGTCATAAGCTCCTATCAAAAAAATCAAACGCTCTTTTTTGGGTTAGAAACCTTAATCCTTTGTTTTTTAGCCTTATTAGGGGCGAGAAACTTCGCTATGGGGTTTAACCGCTTGGTGGATAGAGATATTGATAAGGATAACCCAAGGACGAAAAACCGCCCGAGCGTGGATGGCAGGATCAGCGTTAAAGGCATGGTGGTTTTTAGTGCTTTAAACGCTCTTTTATTCGTGGGGGTGAGTTATTTCATTAACCCTTTAGCTTTCAAGCTTTCGTTACCTTTTTTAATCATTTTAGGGGGGTATTCGTATTTCAAGCGCTTTTCTTCTTTGGCGCATTTCATCGTGGGTTTGGCTTTGGGTTTGGCCCCCATTGCGGGAAGCGTGGCGGTTTTAGGGGATATTCCTTTATGGAATGTCTTTTTGGCTTTAGGGGTGATGCTGTGGGTGGCTGGGTTTGATTTGCTCTATTCTTTACAGGATATGGAGTTTGATAAAGAGAGAGGCTTGTTTTCCATTCCTAGTAAATTAGGGGAAAAATGGTGCTTGAACCTTTCAAGGCTCTCACACTTTGTGGCGCTAATGTGTTGGCTTTGTTTTGTGAGGTGCTATCATGGGGGGCTTTTTGCGTATTTGGGATTAGGGGTTTCAGCCTTGATTTTACTCTATGAGCAGATCTTAGTGGCCAGAGATTATAAAAACATTCCTAAAGCTTTTTTTGTGAGCAATGGCTATTTGGGGGTGGTGTTTTTTATTTTTATCGTCCTTGATGTGGGGTTTAAGCATGCATGAGTTGGTTTTAAGATCCCAAGCTTTAGGGTTTGAAACGCGCTTAGTCCAGTGCGATTTATCGTTCTCTTATGAAAGGTTTATCTCTAAAAGTAAACGCTCTTTAGCGGTATTAGAAGAATTTGATTGGTTAAATTCTGGCTTTGATTTTTCACGCTTGAATGTTGAAAATGACACTCTGGAATTGCTCAAAGCGCTGTATTTTAAATTAGAAAAATTAGAGAGCCTGCTTTTAAAAGAAAACCTGCTTGAATTGGAGCAAAATAACCGCATCATCGCTTTAGGGCATGGGCTAGTTTGCCTAAAAAAACAAAGCCTGATAGCGCCTCAAACTTATTATGGGCGTTGCGTGTTAGAAGGGAAAATCCTAGCTTTTTTTGGCGTGGCAAGGGATAAAGATTTTTTAGAAATCACTCGCATGCACGCCTTAGACATCAAGCGTTATGATTCTTTCATTGTTAATAGCGAAAGAAAAGGCTTGAAATTATGAATGGGAGCAATCATGTTATCTTCTAATGATTTGTTTATGGTCGTTTTAGGGGCGATTTTATTGGTGTTGGTGTGCTTGGTGGGGTATTTATATCTTAAAGAAAAAGAGTTTTACCATAAAATGAGGCGTTTAGAAAAAACCTTAGACGAATCCTATCAAGAAAATTATATCTATTCTAAGCGTTTGAAAGAATTAGAGGGGCGTTTGGAAGGCCTTTCTTTAGAAAAGAGCGCTAAAGAGGACAGCTCATTAAAAACGACTCTTTCGCACCTTTATAGCCAGTTGCAAGAAATCCAAAAATCCATGGACAAAGAGCGCGATTATTTAGAAGAAAAAATCATTACTTTAGAAAACAAATTCAAAGACATGGGGCATTATGCTGCTAGCGATGAGATCAATGAAAAACAGGTTTTGAAAATGTATCAAGAGGGTTATAGCGTGGATTCTATTTCTAAAGAATTTAAAGTGAGTAAGGGCGAGGTGGAATTTATATTGAACATGGCAGGGTTAAAATGGTAGCTTTAAGCAACGCTCTTTCAAGGGTTTTTGGCTCTGTGGCTGGCTATAAATTCCCTTCTTTTATCCAAAAAAGCATCAACGCTCTTTATGTTAAGATCTTTAAAATCGATTTGAGCGAGTTTGAGCCTTTAGAAAATTATAGGAGTTTGAACGCCCTTTTCACGCGCTCTTTAAAAAAAGAACGGCCCTTTGACAAAGCCCCTAATATTTGCATTGCACCTTGCGACGCTTTAATCACCGAATGCGCTTGTTTAGACAATGATACCGCTTTACAAATTAAAGGCATGCCCTATAAAGCGCATGAATTAGTGGGCGAAATCAACCCCTTAAGCCCTTCTTTTTTCTATGCGAATTTTTACCTTTCGCCCAAAGATTACCACCACTACCACGCCCCTTGCGATTTAGAAATTTTAGAAGCTCGTTATTTTGCGGGGAAATTACTGCCGGTCAATAAGCCCTCACTTTACAAAAACAACAATCTGTTTGTGGGCAATGAACGGGTCGCGCTTGTTGCAAAAGACATTCAAGGTAATAGGTTATATTTTGTAGCGGTGGGAGCGCTAAATGTGGGTAAAATGCGTTTTAATTTTGATAAGAATATCCAAACTAACGCTAAAGCCCGTTTCACGCAAACCTATTCTTACAACCCGCCGATTAAGGTTAAAAAGGGGGATAATTTAGGGAATTTTGAAATGGGCTCTACTATCGTTTTATTCATTCAAAACACCGCTTTTAAGGATTTGAAAGAAAAAAGCGTGAAGTTTGGGGAAAGTATAGGGGAATTTCATGCCAACTGATAACGATTTAAAAACTTCTATTGTGGAATTATTGCGCGATTTAGACGCGCTTTTAGTGGCTCATTTTTATCAAAAAGATGAGATTGTAGAGTTGGCTCATCATACAGGCGATAGTTTGGAATTAGCTAAAATCGCAAGCCAAAGCGATAAAAACCTCATCGTGTTTTGCGGGGTGCATTTCATGGGCGAAAGCGTGAAAGCCCTAGCCTTTGACAAACAAGTGATCATGCCCAAACTCTCATGCTGTTCTATGGCGAGGATGATTGATAGCCATTACTACGATAGAAGCGTCCATTTATTGAAAGAATACGGCGTTAAAGAATTTTACCCTATCACTTATATCAATTCTAACGCTGAAGTGAAAGCCAAAGTCGCTAAAGATAACGGCGTGGTCTGCACGAGCCGCAACGCTTCTAAGATCTTTAATCATGCCTTAAAACAAAATAAAAAAATCTTTTTTTTACCGGATAAATGCTTGGGGGAAAATCTAGCCCTAGAAAATGGCTTAAAAAGCGCGATTTTAGGCGTAAATAGCCAAGAAGAAATTAAAAACGCTGATGTGGTTTGTTATAACGGCTTTTGTTCGGTGCATCAGCTTTTCAAGTTAGAAGACATTGAATTTTACCGCCAAAAATACCCCGATATTTTAATCGCTGTCCATCCAGAGTGCGAGCCTAGTGTGGTTTCTAACGCTGATTTTAGCGGATCAACGAGTCAAATCATAGAATTTGTAGAAAAGCTAAGCCCCGATCAAAAAGTCGCCATAGGCACTGAAAGCCATTTAGTCAACCGCTTGAAAGCCAAGCGCAACCATCAAAACACTTTCATTCTTTCTAGCACGCTCGCCTTTTGCCCCACCATGAATGAAACGACTTTAAAAGATTTGTTTGAAGTCTTAAAAGCCTATAAAAACCACAGGGCTTATAATACGATTGAATTAAAAGATGAGGTGGCGCGTTTGGCCAAACTCGCTTTAACTAAAATGATGGAGTTGTCCTAATGGAGATTAGAACCTTTTTAGAACGCGCTTTAAAAGAAGATTTAGGGCATGGGGATTTGTTTGAAAGGGTGTTGGAAAAGGATTTTAAAGCCACGGCTTTTGTTAGGGCTAAACAAGAGGGCGTGTTTTCAGGCGAAAAATACGCTTTAGAGTTGCTTCAAATGACCGACATTGAATGCGTTCAAAATATTAAAGATAAAGAACGCTTCAAACCTAAAGACACCTTAATGGAAATTAGGGGGGATTTTAGCATGCTTTTGAAGATTGAGCGCACCCTTTTAAACCTTTTGCAACACAGCAGCGGGATCGCCACTTTAACGAGCCGTTTTGTAGAAGCTTTAAATTCTCATAAAGTGCGCTTGTTGGACACACGAAAAACGAGACCCCTTTTAAGGATCTTTGAAAAATATTCCGTGCTTAATGGGGGAGCGAGCAACCACCGATTAGGGCTAGATGACGCTTTAATGCTTAAAGACACGCATTTAAAGCATGTGAAAGATTTAAAAAGCTTTTTAACGCATGCCAGAAAAAACTTGCCTTTCACGGCTAAAATTGAAATTGAATGCGAGAGCTTTGAAGAGGCCAAAAACGCCATGAATGCGGGAGCGGATATTGTGATGTGCGATAACATGAGCGTTGGAGAAACGAAAGAAATTGCCGCTTACAGAGAGGCACATTACCCCTTTGTCTTATTGGAAGCGAGCGGGAACATCTCGCTAGAGACCATCAACGCTTACGCCAAAAGCGGCGTGGATGCCATTAGCGTAGGGGCTTTAATCCATCAAGCCACTTTTATTGACATGCACATGAAAATGGCTTAAAAACTTTAAAAAGGGGTTATTAGCATGCTAAAAGAATATTTAGAAGGCATTAAAAACATCACGCCTAAAGAGAACGAACACGCGCACCGCCATTCTTTATACACCTTGCTTGAAAATTTAAAAAACGATTTTAATAAAGAATTTAAGATTGAACATGAGCCTAACAGAGACAAACAATGGGGGCAGCCTGATTTTCGCATCTCTTATCAAGGGCTAAACATCGGCTATATAGAAAATAAAAGGGTAGGGACTAATCTTAACCAACTCTTAGAAAGCGATCAAGTTCTTAAATATTTAGAATTAAACCCCAACCTCATGCTCACGGATTACCTTAATTTCGTGTGGGTAGGGAAAGATGAAGAGAATAAGCCTTCAATTAAAAGAGAAATTTCTATCGCTAGCCTTGATGAACTTTCTAAACCCCTAAAACCCAAACCGCAAACCGAGTGCGATCTGATTGAATTGTTTAGAGGCTTTTTCAATCACGAAGCAGCCCCTATTACTAACGCTAAAGATTTCGCAAACGCATTAAGCGCGCCCACCAGGTATTTAAAAGACGCTCTAATCCAATACCAAAAAGACATGCAAGTTTCTAGCATTTTTAATAATTTTAAAGAATATCTTTATGAAGAATTGAGTTTTGAAGACTTTAGCGATGCGTTCGCTCAAACGCTCACTTACAGCCTTTTTTTAGCCAAACTCAACCACCCTTTTGAAAAAATTGATTTGAATAATGTGAGGAGCTCCATCCCTAAAAACTTCGCTGTGATCAGAGAAATGGCGGATTTTTTAAAGAAGCTTGATGCAATCAAAGAAATCCAATGGCTTTTAAATGAAATTCTAAGCTTGATCAATCATGTTGATATGGGCTCTATCATTAAAGATTTGAATGACGATAAAGACCCTTATTTACACTTTTATGAAACCTTTTTAAGCGCTTATGACCCTAAATTGCGAGAGAAGAAGGGCGTGTATTACACCCCAGATTCTGTGGTGAAATTCATCATTAACGCTTTGGATAGCCTGCTCAAAACGCGTTTCAAAGACGCTCCCTTAGGCTTAAAAAGCGCTTTGGATAACGAAAACATCAAGCTCTTAGATTTTGCTACCGGCACCGGCACTTTTTTATTGGAAGCGTTTAGAAAAGCGCTAGAAACGAGAAAGACAAGCGATGGAGGCACCTCCACTAAAGAGGACAAATACCAAAACCTCTTGAAGCAATTCTATGGGTTTGAATACTTGATCGCTCCTTATGCGATCGCTCATTTGAACCTCAGCCAAGCCTTTAAAGAGGAATTTAAAAAACCTCTCAAAGAAAACGATGCGCTTAAAATCATTTTAACCAACACCCTCATACAGCCTAGTGAGATCATCGCTTATCGTGGGCTAAACCCGATTTTTGAAAAAGAGCTTTCAAACGCCCAAGAAATCAAAAAAGATGAAAAGATTCTTATCATCACCGGTAACCCCCCTTATAGCGGGGCGAGCAGTAATGAGGGTTTGTTTGAATGGGAAGTGAAAGCCACTTACGGCATAGAGCCTGAATTTCAAACCATAGAAATTGAAAAAAACGTTAAACTCACCGATAAAATCCAAACGCTTTTAGACAATATTCAAAAACAAAAAGAAAGCGGCAGTAAAGACGCCCTAAAGGCTCTTAAGAACCTCCATTCCAAATACAAACTACAAAAGGAGAAAAACCCTAAATGGCTCTTAGACGATTACGTGAAATTCATGCGTTTCGCTCAAAACAAGATTAAATCATTAGGGCATGGCCTTTTTGGCTTTATCTCTAACAACGCCTTTTTAGACAACCCTACTTTTAGGGGGTTAAGGCGCTCTCTTTTAGAGTGCTACGATGAGCTTTATATCCTAAACTTGCATGGAAATGCGAGGAAAAAGGAGGAAACCCCACAAGGCGCAAAAGATGAAAACGTTTTCAATATCATGCAAGGCGTCTCCATCAACCTCTTTGTCAAAAAGGCGCAAGCAACCAAGCAAAAAATCCACTATTATGATGTTTATGGTCAAAGGGCTGAAAAATACGCCTTTTTAGCCCAACATGATTTGAATAGCATTGAGTGGCTTGAGCTTGCCCCAAGAGAGCCTTTTTACTTGCTGTTGCCTTTAAAAACGCCCTTGTTAGAGGAATACGAACAAGGCTTTAGCGTTCAGGAGATGTTTCAAATTGGAAGCACCGGTATTTGTTCGCAACGAGACCATGTCGTTTTCCACAAGGACAAAGAAAGCTTGCTAAAGCTTTTAAAAGATTTTTCAACCTTAGAACCCAGTGAATTACGCAGAGTTTATAATATTAAAAAAGATGGTAGGGATTGGCGTTTAGAATATGCTATTAAAGACATTAAGGCAAACGCTAACAATTTAGAAGAATACATTGTTTCGTGCCAATACCGCCCTTTTGATTTTTACTACACTTATTATACCGGTAAATCAAAGTCTTTTATCGCTTATCCACGAGGCGAAGTCTTCAAGCACATGTTACCCCCCCCCCCCAACAAACCCTAAAACACCCAATCAAACGCGCAAAAATGTCGTGCTCAACACCCCACGACAGCTAAAAAACAACGATAAAAGTTGGACGCAATGCTTTATAAGCTCTCATATTAACGATCAAGGGTTAAGCTCTGGGGGCAATGGGGCTGGGGTTAATTACCCCCTTTATCAATTCAAACACCCCAACTACACCGAAAATTTTACGCCAGAGTTTAGAAGCTTTATAGACAAGCATTATAGCCACCCTTTTGAGCCGTTAGAGGTTTTAGGCTATATCTATGCACTATTGTATTCCCCAAATTACCGCAAGCGTTATGAAGATTTTCTCAAAGCCGATTACCCTAAAATCCTTTTCACAAACAATAAAGATTTGTTTAGGGCTTTAAGCCTTTTAGGGATTGAATTAATCGGCTTGCATGTCTTAAACCAAGAAAGCCTGAATCACAGCTTTGAAAAATTAAAAGACGCCACCATAGGCGAATCCTACTATAAAGAAGCGCATGATCGTAACCCCATCATCAAAAAACCCTATCATAAAAAGCCAGAACAACGGCTTTATATCAACCATAGTGCTTATTTTAGGGGGGTGAGTGAGGAAATTTATGATTATAGAATAGGGGGGTATGGCGTTTTAGACAAATATTTAAAAAGCCATAAAGACGAGCCTTGCGACTTTGATCATGTAAGCAATATCATTAAAGTCATCGCGCGCACGATTGAAATCCAAAAGACGCTTGGATTTTTGACGAGCGATTTGCCTCATTTAAAAGGGAATGACAGCAAAGCCTTAATGCAAGAAATCTTGCAAAATCCACCCCCCCCCCCCCATTTAATACCAATATCGCCCTTATCTTATCGCGCCAAGCCAAAGCCATCGGAGATTTTGACTTTGATGCCGCATTCATCAGCAAAGAAGCAAGCGACAACAATATCTACCGCAGAGGCGGAGGTTCAGCCTTCCCTTTATTCTGCCTTATCTAATCTCGCTCTAGTTTGCGATAGAGGCTCTAAAGTAAGCCCCATTTCTAATGTTTTTGTAACGGGCATGCTTTGCGATTTGCATTTGAATGGATCGGGGAGTTACGCGTTTTTATTATACCGATTAAAATAGGTGGGGATAGGTAGCTTCTATCACTTGATGTATTTGCATTTGATGCATTTGATGAGAACAAAGCTAAAGATTAAACATTAAGATAGCCTTAAAACGCTTGTGTTAAAATGGCCAGAGTAGCAGATATAAAAGGTTAGTTAATCATGGATTTTTTAAAAGAAAACTTAAACACTATCATAGAGGGGGATTGTTTAGAAAAATTAAAAGATTTTCCTAACAGAAGCGTTGATTTTATCTTTGCTGACCCCCCATATTTTATGCAAACAGAGGGGGAATTGAAGCGTTTTGAAGGCACAAAATTTCAAGGCGTTGAGGATCATTGGGATAAATTTGGCTCTTTTAAGGAATACGATACCTTTTGTTTGGGTTGGCTAAAAGAGTGCCAAAGGATTTTAAAAGATAATGGCAGTATTTGTGTGATAGGGAGTTTTCAAAATATTTTTAGAATTGGTTTTCATTTACAAAATTTAGGGTTTTGGATACTCAATGATATTATTTGGCACAAGAGCAATCCGGTGCCTAATTTTGCTGGCAAGAGACTATGCAACGCCCATGAAACGCTTATCTGGTGCGCTAAACACAAAAACAGCAAAGTTACCTTTAATTATAAAACAATGAAGTACCTCAATAACGACAAACAAGAAAAATCGGTTTGGCAAATCCCTATTTGCATGGGTAACGAAAGACTAAAAGACGCGCAAGGTAAAAAAGTGCATTCCACGCAAAAACCAGAAGCGCTTTTAAAGAAAATCATTTTAAGCGCGACCAAACCTAAAGATATTATTTTAGATCCCTTTTTTGGCACAGGCACAACAGGGGCTGTGGCTAAATCCATGAACAGGTATTTTATTGGCATTGAAAAAGATTCTTTTTATATCAAAGAAGCGACAAAACGCCTTAATAGCGCTAGGGATAAAAGCGATTTTATCACTAATTTAGATTTAGAAACTAAACCCCCAAAAATCCCTATGAGTCTTTTAATTTCTAAACAATTACTCAAAATTGGGGATTTTTTATACTCATCTAACAAAGAAAAAATTTGTCAAGTTTTAGAAAACGGACAAGTGAGGGATAATGAAAACTATGAAACTTCTATTCATAAGATGAGCGCTAAATATTTGAATAAAACTAACCATAATGGCTGGAAATTTTTTTATGCGTATTACCAAAATCAATTTTTATTGCTAGATGAATTGCGTTATATCTGCCAAAGGGACTCTTAATGGACTATCAAACCTTTAACGAGATTTTTAATCGTTTTGTTTTTGGAACATCTAAGGCAAAATTACTTGAAAATATTGCTGAAAATCCTGAACGCTATTTGGGGATTTTTAGACCCACTAAGCCTAAAACAAAACTATTACAAAATTTATTGACTTCCCATGAGATTAAGTTTGGCGATGCGTTTGAATGCTTAATAGAACAATATTTAAAAGAGCATAACTTTTCGCCTTTATCTAAAAAAATTCCTTATTACAATAAGGATAAAGAAAAAATGGAATCTTTAGAATTAGATCAGTTTGCTAAAAAAGATAACACCTATTATTTTATAGAACAAAAAATGCGAGACGACCATGACAGCGCCAAAAAGAGAGGGCAAATAGATAACTTTGAAAGGAAATTAGAGGCTTTAATCCATCATTATGGCGAAAACATTCAAGGTTATTTTTATTTTATAGATGAGGGTTTGAATAAAAATCAAAATTATTATAAAGAGGAATTGCAAAAATTATCTGTTGATTATGGCGTGCCTTTGAAATTGTGCTATGGTAAGGAGTTGTTTGAATCTCTTAATATTCCGCAAGTTTGGGATGAGGTTTTAAACCATTTAGCGCGATGGCGTGAAATTTTACCCGATTTACCCAGTTTGAATTTTGATGAAAATCCTTTAGAAAGCTTTAGAGAAATCAAAGATTTAGCGCCAAGCGTTTATAGAAAGCTTTTGGACAATGATGAAATTTTCAATCTTGTGTTAATTTTATTCCCAGAACAAAAAGTTTTAAAAATGTTAGCAGAGCATTTTAGACAACAGAATAAAACGATTTATCAGCAATTAGAATCAAAGTTAGAGGAAAGGTTATTGTCTTTGCGATAGAGGCTCTAAAGTAAGCCCCATTTCTAATGTTTTTGTAACGGGCATGCTTTGTGATTTGCATGTGAATGGATCGGGGAGTTATGCGTTTTTGTTGTATCGTTTAGGCTCAAAATGAGTGAATGAATGGGCATGTTATCTAAATTTTAGATAGAATAAACGCAAAAAATTGAATAAAACCTTAAAGGTGATTCTTTCTAATCTCAAAAATGGGTGGTGCTATTAACAATGACAAAACGACTTTTTAAAGGGTTGTTAGCGATTTCTCTTGCTGTGAGTTTGCATGGTGGTGAAGTTAAGGAAAAAAAGCCGGTCAAGCCGGTTAAAGAAGATCCGCAAGAATTAGCGGCTAAAAGGGTGGAAGCGTTCAATCGTTTCACTAACGTGGTTTCAGAAATTGAAAAAAAGTATGTGGATAAAATCAGTATTTCTGAGATCATGACTAAAGCGATTGAGGGCTTGCTCTCTAATTTGGACGCGCATTCAGCGTATTTGAATGAAAAGAAGTTTAAGGAATTTCAAGCCCAAACCGAGGGCGAATTTGGGGGGCTTGGGATCACGGTGGGCATGCGCGATGGCGTTTTGACCGTTATTGCTCCCTTAGAAGGCACTCCCGCTTACAAGGCTGGGGTTAAATCAGGCGATAACATTTTAAAAATCAATAACGAAAGCACGCTGAGCATGAGCATTGATGATGCGATCAACCTCATGCGCGGCAAGCCAAAAACCCCTATTCAGATCACCGTTGTGAGAAAAAACGAGCCAAAACCTTTAGTGTTTAACATCATTAGAGACATCATTAAACTCCCCTCTGTCTATGTGAAAAAGATTAAAGAAACCCCCTATTTGTATGTGAGAGTGAGTGGTTTTGACAAGAATGTTACCAAATCGGTTTTAGACGGCTTGAAAGCTAACCCTAAGGCTAAGGGGATCGTGTTGGATTTAAGGGGGAATCCTGGAGGGCTGTTAAACCAGGCGGTAGGCTTGTCTAACCTCTTCATTAAAGAGGGGGTTTTAGTCTCTCAAAAAGGCAAAAATAAGGAGGAAAATTTAGAATACAAGGCTAATGGCAGAGCCCCTTATACCAATTTACCTGTTGTGGTGTTAGTCAATGGCGGTTCAGCGAGCGCGAGCGAGATTGTCGCAGGGGCACTGCAAGATCACAAACGGGCCGTGATTATCGGTGAAAAAACCTTTGGTAAGGGAAGCGTGCAGATGCTGCTCCCTGTCAATAAGGACGAAGCCATTAAAATCACGACCGCGCGCTACTATTTGCCGAGCGGGCGCACCATTCAAGCTAAGGGGATCACGCCTGATATTGTGATTTATCCGGGTAAAGCGCCAGAAAATGAAAATAAATTCAGCTTGAAAGAAGCGGATCTAAAACACCATTTAGAGCAAGAGCTTAAAAAGATTGATGATAAAACCCCTAATTCCAAAGAGGCGGATAAAGACAAGAAAAACGAAGAGGAAAAAGAGGTTACTCCTAAAATGATCAACGATGATATTCAGCTAAAAACCGCTATTGACAGCTTGAAAACCTGGTCTATCGTTGATGAGAAAATAGATGAAAAAGCGCCTAAGAAGAAATAAAAACTCATGGGGTTTTTATTTGAAAAATCGTTAATGAGTTTTTGCGCCCACTCAATCAAAATCCTTAGAATCATCAGTTTGATTTTAAGCTTTTTGGCAGGCTTTTTGGTTGCTGAGGACGCTCATGAGCCAGAAGAGATCAAGGCTAAAGTGGCTTATGTGAAAATCCCCCAATTAGAAGATTTGGAAAACAATCCGGTTTATATCGGTCAAATTATAGGCGTAACTTATGATTTATTGTTGTTTGACGCTGAGTTTTTGGAAGCCAAAATCAAAGATGGGTTGGATAAAACCCAAATTGAGCCTTTAAGCAAAATGCCTAAATGGAAAAAGGTGGAACAAGAGCTTTTTAGAGCGACTTATTATTACAAGATTAAGGGCGTAAAAGCGATTATTCCGTCCTTAGAAGTGAGCGCGTTTTCCAATAAAGACAAATACGTCGATCATTCCATAGCCCCCAAAGTTACTTTGCAAGTAACGGACTTATCCAAAAACCCTCGTTATGCGAATGTCATGGCTAAAGATTTACAAGTTGTGCAATACAAAACCAAAGACTATGACGATAAAAACAATATTTTGGTGATGGAAATAGCGTTCAAAGAAGCCACTTGGGAAGATTTCCACATCAAAGAAGCGATCAAACAGGGGTTTGATAACGCCTCTTTAAACCAAATCAAGGCTAAAGAAGGGAGCGTTTTTTATTATTGCGTGTTGCCTAAAACCCTTCAAAACCTTTCTTTTGATTATTTTTCGCTTTCAAATAAGCAATTTAAAACCTTATCTTTTTCAACCATTCCCACTCAAGACACTACCGGTATTCAAAGCGATCTCATCCCTAAAAACAATTTTTTAGTCTTTTCTAATGTGGCGCTGCTCGCTTTGTGCATGTTTTTCTTGGTGCTGTTTTTCATTTTTGGGCGCAAACTCATTTTTTTAGGGCTTGGGATTTTGTGCTTAGGGTTTGTTTTGTATCACCTTTTATTCACGCAAAAATCAGCCCTATTGCTCGCTCATAAAAAAATCCGCATTCTGCCCACGCAAAATTCCACCATTTTAGGGCTTTCTAAAAATGAAATGCCGATTAAAATCTTAGGTTCGCATGATGATTATTATAAAATCCTAACGCCGCATGAACAAATAGGATGGGTCAAAAAAGATGAAGTCAAATAAAAAGTCCAATCGTTTAAGAGCGATTTATAGAGCTTTAGTGATCGCTATAGGCTTAGCTGTTATCATTGTTTTCAATTATTTTAACCGCAAAAACAATAACGCCCGCTCTAGCCGTAGGGCTTGTTCGTGCTTTTTTTCTCTCGCCGGGGTTCATTTAGAAAAAATAGGCGCTTTTGATACGGACGCTAAACTCATTGTCTTAAACCACCAAAGCTTACTAGACATCATTTATTTAGAAGCCTACCACCCCAGTAATATTTGCTGGATCGCTAAAAAAGAGCTGGGCGAAATCCCCTTTTATGGGCATGCTTTAACGGATACCGGAATGATTTTAATTGACAGAGAGGATAAAAAGGGGATTGTGAGCCTTTTGAAAGCGTGCAAGGAAAAGCTAGATCAAAACCGCCCCTTAGTGATTTTCCCTGAAGGCACTAGAGGCAAAGGGGGAGAAAAATTCCTCCCCTTTAAGCAAGGGGCTAAAATCATCGCCGAAAAATTCCAGCTCAAAATCCAGCCCATGGTGTTAATCAATTCCATTAAAATCTTTAATTCCAAACCCCTAGAAGCCTATAAAGCCCGCACCCGTTTAGTCATGCTAGAAAGCTATACGCCTGATTTTAACTCGCCCACCTGGTATGAAGAATTACAAGAACGCATGCAAAAAGAGTATTTAAAACACTACCATGAATTAAACGCATGAAGCTTTTTGACTACGCTCCTTTAAGCTTGGCTTGGCGGGAGTTTTTGCAAAGCGAATTTAAAAAGCCTTATTTTTTAGAAATAGAAAAACGCTACCTAGAAGCCCTAAAAAGCCCTAAAACCATTTTCCCTAAAAGCTCTAATCTGTTTTATGCGCTCAATCTAACGCCCCCTAGTGCGGTTAAAATCATTCTTTTAGGGCAAGACCCCTACCATTCCACCTACCTAGACAATGAACAAGAATTGCCGGTGGCGATGGGCTTAAGCTTTAGTGTGGAAAAAAACGCCCCCATTCCTCCAAGTTTAAAAAATATTTTTAAAGAATTGCATGCGAATTTAGGCGTGCCTGTGCCTTGTTGTGGGGATTTGAGCGCATGGGCTAAAAGGGGCATGCTGTTATTGAACGCCATTTTAAGCGTGGAAAAAAACCAAGCCGCTTCGCACCAATATATCGGCTGGGAAGCTTTTAGCGATAGGATACTGATGCGTCTTTTTGAAACGATCTCCCCTTTAATCGTGGTGTTATTAGGGAAAGTCGCCCAAAAAAAGATCGCGCTAATCCCTAAAAACAAACACATCATCATCACAGCCCCTCACCCTAGCCCGTTATCTAGGGGGTTTTTAGGGAGTGGGGTTTTTACAAGCGTTCAAAAAGCTTATAGAGAGGTTTATCATAAGGATTTTGATTTTAGTTTGTGATTGATGCTTAATGAGGCAGAACCCCTTAGGAATGCCTTGATTTAAGAGCATTTGTGATAAAATGCTAATTTTTAAATAAAGGGAAAACATGCCAATTAAAATCGCTATCAATGGGACTGGGCGCATCGGTTTGTGCGCTATAAGAGTCGCTAGTCAAAGAAAAGATGTAGAAATCGTAGCCATCAATTCCACCGCTGAATTAGAAACTCTTTTGCATTTGATCCGTCATGATAGCGTGCATGGGCATTTTGAAGCCCAATTAAACGCCAATAGAACCCTAAATATCGGGCATAGTAAAAATATTTTAGTGTTGAGCGAACGAGACATTAACAAGCTTGATTTTTCTGTCGCTAACACAGAAATCATCATAGAATGCACCGGGAAATTCAATTCCTTAGAAGCTTCAAGCGCTCATCTTAAAAACAGCGTGAAAAAAGTCATCATCTCCGCTCCCGCGCAAAACGCCCCCACCTTTGTCTATGGGGTGAATCATAAGAATTACCATAACGAAAGCGTGATTTCTAACGCCTCTTGCACGACTAACGCTACCGCTCCTCTACTCAAAATCTTAGATGAAGCCTTTAAAGTGGAAAACGCGCTTTTAACCACCATCCACAGCTACACTAACGATCAAAACCTTTTAGACACCAAGCACAAAGACATCCGCCGCGCCAGAGCGGCTGGTTTAAATCTTATCCCCACAAGCACCGGCGTGAGCAAAGCCATCTCGCTAGTCTTACCGCATTTAGGCCCTAAAGTTACAGGCCTTGCGATTAGAGTGCCTACCCCTAATGTGAGCTTGGTGGATCTGTCTTTAAATTTTAAAAAAGTTGTGAGTAAAGCAAGCCTTCAGCATGCGCTTAAAGACGCCAGTAAGCATGCCTTTAAAGGGGTTGTAAGCATTGATGAAGAAAGGCTTGTTTCAAGCGATTTTATTTCTTCGCCTTTTAGCGCGATCGTGATTGATGATCAAATCATGACAATAGGCGAAAAGAATGCTAAAGTATTGGCATGGTATGATAATGAGATGGGTTATAGCGAGCGCTTGATAGACATGGCGCAATATATAGCACAAAATTAAAAGAAAGGATTTTTCATGTTAGCTAAAATGTCGTTTATGCAAAACGTTAAAAACATTCAAGAAGTGGAAGTGAGCCATAAAAGGGTGCTTATTAGAGTGGATTTTAACGTGCCTTTAGATGAAAATTTGAATATCACTGATGACACGCGCATTAGAGAGAGCTTGCCTACCATCCAATTTTGTATCGACAACAAGGCTAAAGATATTATTTTAGTGAGCCACTTGGGCCGCCCTAAAGGGGTTGAAGAAAAATTGAGCTTGAAACCCTTTTTAAAACGCCTTGAAAGACTTTTAAATCATGAAGTGGTTTTTTCTCAAAATATCGTGCAACTCAAGCAAGCCCTAAACGAAAACGCGCCCACAAGGATTTTTCTTTTAGAAAATATCCGCTTTTTAAAAGGCGAAGAAGAAAATGATGAAAATCTGGCTAAAGATTTAGCGAGCTTGTGCGATGTGTTTGTGAATGACGCTTTTGGCACGAGCCACAGAAAGCATGCCAGCACTTACGGCACGGCGCGATTCGCCCCTGTTAAAGTGAGCGGGTTTTTACTCAAAAAAGAAATTGATTCGTTTTATCAGGCGTTTAACCACCCTTTACGCCCTTTATTGTTGATTGTGGGGGGGGCTAAGGTCAGCTCCAAACTCACTTTATTAAAAAACATTTTAGATCTCATTGACAAGCTCATCATTGCCGGGGCGATGAGCAACACCTTCTTAAAAGCCTTAGGCTATGATGTGCAGGATTCTTCTGTAGAAGACGCTCTAATCAATGACGCCCTAGAGTTATTACAAAGCGCCAAAGAAAAAAAAGTCAAAGTCTATTTACCTATAGACGCCGTAACCACTGATGATATTCTCAACCCCAAACACATTAAAATTTCACCCGTCCAAGACATTGAGCCTAAACACAAGATCGCTGATATAGGGCCTGCGAGCCTGAAATTATTTTCTGAAGTCATAGAGAGCGCGCCCACCATTTTATGGAATGGCCCCTTAGGCGTGCATGAAAAACAAGAATTCGCCAGAGGTACAACCTTTTTAGCCCACAAAATCGCTGACACTTACGCTTTCTCGCTCATTGGTGGGGGCGATACCATTGATGCGATCAACCGCGCGGGCGAAAAGGATAACATGAGTTTCATTTCTACCGGTGGGGGAGCGAGTTTGGAATTATTAGAGGGCAAAATTTTACCTTGTTTTGAGGTTTTGGACAAACGCCATTAACTCTAAGGATCGCTTATGGTGAACGTGTTTTTCAAACAGCAAAAATTTGTCATTAAAAAACGCTTTAATGATTTTAATGGTTTTGATATAGAAGAAAATGAAGTGTTGTGGTTTGAATTAATCAACCCTACGCCCAATGAATTAGCCACTCTAAGCCAAGAATACGCTATCCACTACAACACGGATCATTCCCAACGAGTTTCATCAGTTACCAAATACTGGGAAGACAGCTCCAGCGTTACGATCAACGCTTTTTTCACTAACCAAGATGAAAATGAGACTTTCCACACGGAAATGGCGACCTTTATTTTGTCTAATAACATTCTTTTCACGATTTATTATGGGACTTTAGAAATCTTTGATTCTATCCAAAAAAAGGTTTTGGCTAGCCCTAAAAAATTTGAAGACGGGTTTGATATTCTAACCAAAATCTTTGAAGTGTATTTTGAAAAAGGGGTGGAATGCCTAGAGTGGATCAACAAACAAACGAGCCTGTTGCGCAAAAACATCATTTTCAAAGAAACTTCTACGCATGATGACATTTTAGTGCACTTGTCCAATTTGCAAGAATTTAATGTGGCTTTAAGGGATTCCTTTTTTGACAAACGGCGCATTATCACCGCATTATTAAGGAGCAATAAAGTGGATAGCGATACTAAAAATAATTTAAATATCATTTTAACCGATTTCAGCTCTTTGGTGGAGTCTACAACGGTCAATCTCAACTCGCTTGATAACATTCAAAACCTGTTCGCTTCTCAAGTGAATGTGGAGCAAAATAAAATCATCAAGCTCTTCACTGTGGCGACTATGGCGATGATGCCCCCCACTTTGATCGGCACGATTTATGGCATGAACTTTAAATTCATGCCGGAGTTGGAATGGCAATACGGGTATCTTTTCGCGCTGATTATCATGGCGATTTCTACGATCCTCCCGGTGATTTATTTCAAAAAGAAAGGCTGGTTGTAGCCTTTCATGGAATTTTTATCCTCGCTCTTAGACGCTCTTTCTACACCGCATGGCGTAATCTCCTTGGCTACGCTCACGCTTTTAGAGATCGTTCTAGGGATTGATAACATCATTTTTATCACGGTGATGGTTTATAAACTCCCCAAACACCAGCAAAATAAGGCCATGATTTTAGGCTTGGGATTAGCCATGATCACTCGTATAGGGCTTTTAGGGAGCTTGTTTTTCATCAGCCATTTGCAAAAGCCTTTATTCGCTATAGCGGGCATGAGCTTTTCATGGCGTGATGTGGTGCTACTTTTAGGGGGGGCGTTTTTGGCTTTTAAAGCGTTAGTGGAACTAAAAGAGCAGATCTACCCTAAAGAAAAACGCCAAGAAAAAGCGTTTGGCTTTTTCATCACTTTAATAGAAATCATGTTTTTAGACATTGTCTTTTCTTTGGACTCCGTGATCACGGCTATTGGGATCGCTAAACACCTAGAAGTCATGGCGCTTGCTATCATTTTATCTGTAATCGTGATGATGTTTTTTTCCAAAATCGTTGGCGATTTTATTGAAAGGCATTATCGCATCAAAACTTTAGCCTTTGTGTTTTTGCTCGTTGTGGGCGTGTTTTTGTTTTTAGAAGGCTTGCATTTACACATCAATAAAAACTATTTGTATGCGGGCATCGGTTTTGCCTTGCTCATAGAATGCTTGAACATTTTCATAGAAAAGAAAATGAAAAAAAGCTAGGCCTTTAAGATTGAATGAATGGTTTATAAAAGGTTTTGCGCTTTTTTTGAGTGTGAACAACTAAATTTTAATCAAAATTCATAAGTGCATAGGGGCATTTTGCAACACTCCCCTAAAAAAGAGGGGTTTAAAGAGGGTTTTTAGTAAGCAAACACATAATTGAGATACACGCTATAGAGCCTTCTGTATTCTAGTTTAGCGCCCATGAAAGAATAGTAGCTGGTGTTGATCGTGGGGATTTTAAAACCTAGTT
>NZ_JACTGF010000012.1:0-43288 GCF_014497725.1 Helicobacter pylori
TGGTGTAGTCTATCATAATATAAAGGCATTCTCAAATAACGATTGTTAAAGTCCAATTCATCAAAGCCTATGGCGTAATCAAAGAGGTTGAAGTTAGGCACTTCATTTTCACCAGTGTAAAACACTCGTTTGGTGTTTTGATAGGATAAGATTTTTCTAGCCTGTTCCAAAGGATTGCCAAAGACTAGATCTGAAGGTTCGTTGGGGTTGCTGTGGAGAATGATTTTATAGCGTTGGCTTAAGATGAAATACAGAGCGCTCTTTTTAAATTCTTCAGCGCCTCCCCACCAATTCGCCACAGCGATTTTTAGGGGGGGGGGGGGGGATTTAGAGGTAATTTTTTTTTAATTGGAGTGCTTTCTATAAAGGCGTCTAGTAAGGGTTGGAACATTTTTACCCTTTAAACCAATTTAGGCAAACTCAAATGGCGTTTGAAATACGCCAAGATCACAAGGATAAAAGGTATCGCTACCAAAAAGTATAAAAAAGTAGGGATAGGCAAGGGATCGCCTGCGGCATAGCTGTGCAAGCCAGAAAGGTAGTAATTCACGCCAAAATAAGTCATCAAAACCGAATAAAACCCTAGCGCGCTGCTGCTCGCTAAAATAAAGGGCCAATTTTGAGAGCCTAAAAAACGCAAATGCAAGATTAAAGCATAGACGCAAATAGAAATCAACGCCCAGGTTTCTTTAGGGTCCCACCCCCAATAGCGCCCCCAAGATTCATTCGCCCACACCCCGCCTAAGAAATTCCCGGCCGTGAGCATGAACAGGCCTAAAATCATGCTCATTTCATTGATAGCGCTAATGGAAAGAATGGTTTTGTCTAAATTGAAACGCCCTTGTTTGCGCAAAATAAACAAAACCAAACTTAAAATCCCTAGCACAAAACACAAGCCCAAAAAGCCATAACTGGCGGTGATGATAGAGACATGGATATTGAGCCAATAGGATTTTAACACCGGCACTAAAGGGCCGATTTGAGGGTCCATAAAGCCTAAATGAGCCACAAAGAGCACAATACCGGCTAAAAAGCTAGAAGCCGATAGCGCGAGTTTGGATCGCAAAATAAACCCTGCGATAACAGAAGCCCATGCGATATAAAGCATGGATTCATAAGCGTTACTCCAAGGCGAATGCCCGCTCACGTACCAGCGCAAGATTAGCCCCATAGAATGAGCGATCGTGCAAAGCAAGATAGCCATATAAAGGATTTTAGTGAGCCAAATATTTGGAGTCGTGTTTTTAACCAAAGAGGTGATCACAACGATAAAAAGCAACAACCCAAGAAGGATATAAGGCAAGGTCAGGCTGTTAAAAAAATTGGTGTGGTTTAAAAAAATTTCAGAATCCACTTTAGAAGAAGATAAATAGAGGTTTTTGGCATGCTCTTGCTGATAGACGCTTAAATCTTTTAGGGTTTTTTCTACTTTATCCCATTGGTTGGTTTTTAAAGCGTCATCAAACCCGCTAAAAATATTTTTTAAAAATTCCGTTGCCACGCTTGAAATTTCTTTATTGGGGCTGTTGATCGCTTCAATGGGCGAGAGCCAAGCGGTGGTTTTATCGCTAGGGAAAATGCGTAAAAATTGAGCGCTAAAAAGCGTATAGACTAAGTTGATCCGTTCATCTACTTTTAGCGCGTCTTTATCCAACTCGTTGCGCGCGTTAGGGGATTTTTGATTGGCTTCTTCAACCAAATTTTTTAATTTATACCCACGGCTATCAAACGCATCTCTAAAAGCGATACGGCTCTCGTCTAAAGGCGTACCAATAAGCTTCCTTAAGGCTTTATTAGAAGTGTAAATCATCTTAACGCTACGCCAATCATTGGGGAAAAACATGATCCCTAAAAGCACTTGCATGGCGTTTAGCCCTTGAAAATCATCTTTTCTTAAAATCTTATGGACGTATTCAATGCTGATGGTATCAAGGGGTTTGATACGCCCGTCAAAATCCTGGACTTGAAGCCTTTGAAAGGCTTTTAAATGATCTTTGGAATACTCTCTTAAACGCTTCAAACGCTCTAAAATCGCGCTTTTAGAATCTTCTTTATTGGCGGGATTTTCTATCTTTTGTCGCTCAATTTTAGCGCTTTTGCCCCCATGCATGTCAATTTGGCCTTCATTGGCGAATGAGGAAGTAAAAGGGCTGACTAGAATTAAAGCGAGTAAGAAACTAGCGGCTTGTTGGGATTTTAAAAAGCGTGAAAGCTTTAAAAAACGCCCGTTTTTATCCAAAAGCAACCACAAAGCCCCCAAAATAAGCATCGCATACCCTAAATAAGTGGGGATTTTGCCCGGGTCTTTATTGACAGAAAGGATCGTGCCTTTTTCATCCGTGTCATAGGAAGATTGGAAAAAGCGATAGCCTTCATAGTCTAAAACATGGTTCATAAAAATCCTATAAGGTTTGATCAAGGTGTTATCCAATTTCAAAACTTCCACTTCTGAAGCGTAAGATGAAGGGCTCATAGAGCCAGCGTAGCGTTCTAATTCAAAACGCTTCAGTTTGATTTGAAAGGGCAATTCAATGTAAGCGGATCCAAAACTTAAAGAGAGCTTGTCGTCTTTAAACATCTCGCTTTCTTCTATGCCTTCATTCCTGTTGGTTTTGATGAGGTTGAATTTGCGGCTCACGCCGTTATAAGTCGCTTTTAACACTAAAACAGCAGCGTCATCTTTTTTAATGGCGTTTTGCTTGTAAATCTCTAAGGGTTCTAAAATTAAAGGCTTGTGATCTAAAGTGGCATGAATGGGCCTTAATCGTTTGGAATAATAAAAGGTAAAAGGCGTTTTTAAAGAAAGTTTAGTGGTGTCATTAAGAGTGATATTAAGGTAAGTGTCCGCGCTTTCAAAAGAGCTTTGCACGCTATTTTCTCGCACATGCATAAGCCCTTCTGTGCCAAAAAAGCGCGTGATGGCTGCCCCTAAAATGATTAAAATCAAGGAGCTGTGGAAAAAAAGGCTTGCGTATCTTTTGCGTTCTAAGGCTTTGGAATTAATAAATGTGCCTATTAAAACCACCAGTAAATACGCATGCAAGAAATTAAACCAAGGGGTGTTATACACAATCGCCTTACTCGCGCTCGTGCCGTAATCGTTTTCTATAAAAGTGGCTATCGCGCACGCTAAGGCATAGAGCGCCATTAAAGGGATAGCGACCCAAAAAGAAGCCAGCAAAAAAGAAAGCAGGCTTTTGAGATTCTTCATTAGACTTTCCTAGCTAGACTTGCTTTTAGAAAGGTTGGTTTTATACTTGATGTAAGCCTTTAATTTTTTGATGAAATCCTCATCGTTTTTTGTGTCTTGATACTTCCCATCGCCGATAAATTCCAACACCGCTAAAAATTGCGTAGAGGGCATGTAGCCGGGCAATTCATAGATGGTTTTGCCGGTTTTATCGGATAAAACAATCGTAGGGGTGGATTGGACGGCATAAATTTGCGCTAATTCTTCTGTAGACATTTTGATTTCTTTTTCATCATTTTTATCCTTATCGCCGACTTTAAAATTATGCTCTTTGGAGTAGCTGATATTGACATAGTAAGCGCTAAAATGCTCTTTAACATAGTCGTGCAATTCTTTGACATTTTTGAGATCTTTTTTAAACCTTTCACAATAGTGGCAACCATTACGGCCAAACACTAAAAGCATGTATTTATCGTTAGGGCTAATGGACTTATTGTCTGAAAAAATATCTTCTAAACCGGCATAACTCTTTTTGTCTATGTTGTCTCGCTCATCATTTAATTCTTTGGAGCTTTGAGTACCGGAGCTTAAAAGATTTTCATCTAATTTGTCTTTATTGCTAGACTTGCAAGCGCTTAAAAAGAGCGAAATCAATAGCAAAACGCTTAAAAATTTCTTGGAAACATAAGAAAGTGAAAACATGAAATAACCTTTATTTTTTAATAGATTTGAAAACTTGGTATTTTACTATAATAGTCGCTTTTTATGCAAACTTCACTCACTTTTAAGGTTATTCACTAATTCAATGATAAATTTTGCAAACTCTATGGAATCGTTTAAGCATGGGCAAACCAAATACTCTTTAACCGCTAAGCGCTCTGCCATCAAGCGGTATTGCATGTCTAATTCGTAGAGCGTTTCAGAATTATCAATCGTGAAAGCCAAAGGATAGATGATAATATGAGATTTGCGGTGCTTTTCTATCAGTTCTTCAGTGCTTGGCTCTAGCCATTTCATAGGCCCTAGTTTGGATTGGTAAGAGAGTAAGACTTCTTTAAAAGGGGTATTTTTTTGTTGCACCAACTCTTTTAACAAATTCACATGGTGTTCGCATTCTTGCTGGTAAGTATCGCCGGCATCAATAACGCTTTTAGGTAAGCCATGGACAGAAAAGATTAAGACAAAATCCTGGCTTTTGCGATTGTTTAGGGTGCTTAAAATCGTGTTTAAAATGATTTCATTAAGCTTTTTGCTGGCATAAAAACGCTCTACTACCCGCACCTTAGGGCGGAAAGTTTCTAGGGATTTTAGGGCGCTAAAAGCGTCATTGAAACTAGAAAGGGTGGTGGTGCTAGAATATTGAGGATACATGGAAAAAAACACCAAGCTTTCTACCTCTTTTAAGGCTAAATCTTGCAAGACCATAGACGCATAAGGGGGGGTATAGCGCATCGCATAAGTGTAAAAGCGAGAAGGATCCAATTCGTTCAAACGCTCTGTAAGGGCGAATGTGATAGGCGTTAAAGGGGATTTGCCTCCTAATTTTTCATAGATTTTTTTGGATTTTTCTATGCGGCTATTGACGATCATTTTACCCACCATTTTACGCATGAAATTATTTTTAATGGTAAGGATAAAGGGGTCATCAAACATGTTTTTTAAAAACACCCCCACTTCATAAAGGCTGTTAGGCCCTCCCATATTCAAAAGAACAACCGCTTCTTTGGGGGATTTTGTGGCGTTATTTTCTAAATCATTAAGCTTTTCATTGATCAAATTCATTAGCACATGCTAAAATAAAACGATTAATAAAAAATAAATCGTTAGAAAGAAGTTAATGTTAGAGATGAGTTTGCAAGCATTAAATACACAAGATTCTTCTGTGATGGCTCAATCCTTGCTTATCCATGCCTTTTTTGCCGCCTTGCTTGCCCTAGCCTTTATGATCAATCTTTACACCCTTTTTAAAGAAAAGAATTTTATCCAATTAAACCGAAAAATCTATCTTGTCATGCCAGCGATTTACATTCTTTTAAGCATCGCTCTTTTGAGCGGGATTTTTATTTGGGCGATGCAACAATTTGAATTTTCTTTTAAAGCGGTGGCCATGCTTTTAGGGCTGTTGTTGATGCTTATAGCAGAAGTCAAACGCCATAAAAGCGTGAAATTCGCTATCACTAAAAAAGAAAGGATGGAGGCGTATATCAAAAAAGCTAAAATCCTGTATTTTTTAGAAACAATTCTTATTGTTGCGCTAATGGTGGTTTGAATGCGTTTTGTCTATCACCCTTTAGCCAAAGAGCCTGTTTTAAAAATAGAAGGCGAGAGTTATACGCATTTATACCGATCAAGGCGCGTCAAAAGCGCGAGTCGTTTGGATTTAAGAAATTTAAAAGACGGCTTTTTATACACCTATGAGCATGCAGAAATCACTAAAAAACACGCCCTTTTAAGGCTGGTAGGCGGGCGACCATTAGAAGTTATGGCTAATAAAAAAACGCATTTGATCTTAAGCGTGATTGAAATCAAAAGCATTGAAAAAATCCTACCCTTTTTAAATCAATTAGGCGTGAGCAAGTTGAGTTTATTCTATGCGGATTTTAGCCAGCGTAATGAAAAAATAGATAGTGCCAAATTAGAGCGCTTTCAAAAGATTTTGATTCATTCTTGCGAGCAATGCGGCCGCAGCGCTTTAATGGAATTGGAAGTGTTTTTAAACACTAAAGAGGTGTTAAACGCCTACCCAAAAGCGAGCGTTTTGGATTTTAAGGGCGAAACCTTACCCGCAAGCGCGAATTTTGAAAAGGGCGTTATCATAGGGCCTGAAGGGGGCTTTAGCGAACCAGAAAGAGAATATTTTAAAGAGCGTGAAATTTATCGCATCCCGTTAGATATGGTGCTAAAATCCGAGAGTGCGTGCGTGTTTGTGGCGAGTATCGCGCAAATTTAGGGGGTATCGCAAAAGTTTTAAAAACAAATTCTAAAAACTTAACTTTTTGCTAAAAAGCTTCAAGTAAAGCAAAGTTTTAAAATTTAAAATACCCACCCGTAATTAAAAAACACTTTAAAATGACTGCCCCCTTCATTCAAAATAACAGAGTCTGCATAGATACCATTATTAGAAGCGATCTTAATATCGCTTTGGATTAAAGGAACGCTAATGCCTATGGAATATTTAGAATGCTTGTAGCGGTAATTAAACCCGGTTACTATATCTAAATTACCGCTTCCTTTGACTTGATTGAAGACATAGTAGCTATTGTATAAGCCCCTTAACCCCCCAAACACTCCAAAAGAGGAAGCAAAAACTTTTTTAGTTGGATGGTCTTGCTTTTTATTAGCGTAAGTGGTGATGAAATCAAACAACACATCCATTCCCCCACCATAGCTTAATTGCTGGATTTTTTCATCGTTAGCTTTGGCATAGTTGTATTTGATGATGCCGTAATAGGCTAACCCGATGTAGTCATTGAAATAATGTTGGTAGCCTATTTTAACATTAGCACCTAAAATAGGGCTTCTAAAATTTTTACTTGAAGAGCGGTAAGTGGTGGTGGAAGTGGTGGAAAAATTTTGCACGATCGTGCTGACCATAGAGGTTGCAAAATTTTGTGCATTCAACCCAGCGTTTAAATGGCTGATTTGGCTATTTAGGTTAGCGAAATTAATGGGCAGGGCGTTTTGATTGATGAGCTGTTGCCAGACAGCGGTGGTAACCCCTATAAGCCCAGCGGGGACTTGAGCGCAATTGGTATAGATGGAATTGGGGTAATTGCTAGGGAAAGCGGGCTGATTTTTGCCACCAAAACGAGAGCAAACATCATAGTCGTAACCATCCTGATCTCGCACTTCATGCCCGTTACTAAATTCTAGCTCTTCTTTGCCGTTTTCCTCCACTTCATGCCCGCCCTCACAGCGCACCTCTGGCCCATCTCCTTCTTGGCATAAACGCACCCTTTGATAAGTCATGTTCCCATTATGCGTATAGCCTTTAGTGTGGCTAAATTCATGGATAATGTCTCTTAATTCCACAATATCAACTTTGTTCAAAGTTTTACCAAACAATTTTTCGGGATTTAATGCAGAAGCGGCTATCCCCAGATTACCATCATTATCATCAAGTTCATACCCTAGCCCTAAAAACCCTGATTTTAGGATATTCACTTCAAGATTGATCGCTCTTCTAAACGCATCTATAACGGATTGTGGGGTTAGCACGTATTTTTCATAGATGGGAGCGACACGCCCGTTATTGAAAGGATTCACGCACTTAGGAAAGTCAGAGCCGCACTCTGATGGGCTGTTAGAAAATTGGAAAGGAGCGTTTAAAACGGCTTCTTCCCACGATTTAGAGTCAAACACCGCAATCATATCCAACATTAAATTGGTCAATTCTTCTGCGGTTTGTGGGGTGAAATCTGACACACAATCATGGCAATTACCTTTAAAATTGTTAGTATCGGCGTTTTCATAACTCATCGTTACATTGGTCGTGATTTGGCTGAGCTTTTCAAACAAACTTTGCGTGTTAGCATCAGAAAATTGTGTGGCAGTGGCTTGAAGTTGTTGGTAATTAAAGCTATCAGCTTGTTCAAATTCTGAATCATTAAACAAGCTTGCAGGCAGAATAATTTGAGAATCTTTGGGGATAGTCTCTATCACGCCTAAATTAACTACCTTGCCTTGAGCGTCTTTAAAACTAAGTTCAACATTGTTTAAATTGTAAGGCAGAAAGTTTTGTATGGTTACGCTCCCATTAACCATATTCGCATACACAGGGCTTTGAGAATAAAAAGTTAAGCCATTTTCTATATTGTCCGTGGTGAATAGTTCGGTCGCTTTTTCTAAAATGGTGCTTTGGGGTATGTAGTATCTCCCATAGACGCTTTGGGGGTTGGCTGTATCGCTTTTGTTTTGTTCTTTGGGTTGCTCTTTAGTTTGGGGGTGGGTTAGGGGGTTTTCATAGGTGTTGTGGGTATTTTGGGTATTTTGAGTTGTTGCTTCTTCTTTAGTTTGCGTTCCTTCTAATAACCCGGTTTCAAACCCGGCTTCTATAAAAAAGCCGTCTTTTTGGTTTTTTTGAAAGGCTTCTAAAGGGTTGAATAAGCCGATTAAAGACAAACAAATCGTTCTGCTAACGAGTTTTAGCATGGTAATTTCCTAAATGGTTTAGCGTTTTGTTCTCAAAGAGTTTGTAACTCAATCAAACTGAAGTTTCGTATTATAATACATTTTTGAGAAACTGCGGTATTGTTTGTATTTAAAAATAAACAACGCCCAAAGGATAAGTGCTTTTATCTTTCTTCAAATCACTTTAAAATTTTAGGCAAAGTGATGCCCACTTGCCCTTGATACTTACCGCCTCTATCTTTATAGCTTTGCTCGCACACTTCATCGCCTTGTAAGAACACCACTTGCGCGATCCCCTCATTGGCATAGACTTTAGCGGGTAAATTAGTGGTGTTAGAAATTTCAATGGTGATATAGCCTTCAAATTCTGGCTCAAAAGGCGTAACGTTCACAATGATCCCACACCTGGCGTAAGTGCTTTTGCCTAAACAAATCGCTAAGGTGTCTTTAGGCATTTTAAAATACTCTATCGTATGGGCTAGGGCGAATGCGTTAGCGGGCAAGATAAAATACCCTTCTTTACTCGCATCAATTTTGGTTGCGTTGTTAGGGTCAAAGTTTTTAGGGTCAATCAAAGCGTTTTTGTTATCAAAGAGCATGAACTCACTCCCCACCCTAATATCATACCCGTAACTGCTCAAACCATAGCTGATCACATTCTTACCGATTTGCTTTTCGCAAAAAGGACTAATCATGCCATGCTCTAAACTCATTTTTTTAATCCAAGAATCCGCTTTCAATCCCATACGCACAAAGCCTTTAAAGTTTGTTAATAATTATGTTATTATAACAATAATTTTTTGCTAAAAACGCTTATGGTTAGTAAGATTATGTGTTTGTGGCATATTTTAAAACAATATAAGGAATAAATCGTTATGAACCTTTCTGAAATTGAAGAGTTGATCAAAGAATTTAAAGCTTCTGATTTGGGGCATTTGAAATTAAAGCATGAGCATTTTGAACTGGTTTTGGATAAAGAATCCGCTTATACGAAACATAAAAACGCGCTAAATTCAGCCCATTCTTCAGCCCCCATCCAAGCCCCCATCATGGTAGAAGCGAGCATGCCAAGCGCTCAAACCCCTGTGCCTATGGTATGCACCCCTATTGTGGATAAAAAAGAAGATTTCGTGCTTTCGCCTATGGTAGGCACTTTTTATCATGCGCCCTCGCCCGGGGCTGAGCCTTATGTCAAAGCGGGCGATACGCTTAAAAAAGGGCAAATCGTGGGCATTGTAGAAGCGATGAAAATCATGAATGAAATTGAAGTGGAATACCCTTGCAAGGTGGTTTCTGTTGAAGTGGGAGACGCTCAGCCGGTAGAATACGGCACGAAACTCATCAAAGTGGAAAAGCTTTAAAACCCATGAATAAAGAAAATAAAAAGGTAGAAAAAAAAGAGCTTTCGCGCATTTTGATCGCTAACAGGGGCGAGATCGCTTTAAGAGCGATCCAAACCATTCAAGAAATGGGTAAAGAATCCATAGCCATTTATTCTATCGCTGACAAGGACGCCCACTACCTCAACACAGCTAACGCAAAAGTGTGTATAGGGGGGGCCAAATCCAGCGAGAGTTACTTGAATATCCCGGCCATTATTAGTGCGGCGGAATTGTTTGAAGCGGATGCGATTTTCCCCGGGTATGGGTTTTTGAGCGAGAATCAGAATTTTGTAGAGATTTGCTCGCACCATTCTTTAGAATTTATTGGTCCGAGCGCGAAAGTCATGGCTTTAATGAGCGATAAATCCAAAGCCAAAAGCGTGATGAAAGAAGCCGGCATGCCTGTGATTGAGGGCAGTGATGGGTTGCTTAAAAGCTATCAAGAAGCTGAAGAAATCGCTGATAAAATCGGCTACCCTGTTATCATTAAAGCGGCCGCTGGTGGGGGCGGAAGGGGGATGCGTGTCGTAGAAGATAAATCCAAGCTTAAAAACCTTTATTTAGCCGCAGAAACGGAAGCTTTGAGCGCGTTTGGCGATGGGAGCGTGTATTTAGAAAAATTCATCAACAAACCTAAGCACATTGAAGTCCAAATTCTAGCCGATAAGCATGGCAATGTCATTCATGTGGGCGAAAGGGATTGCTCGGTGCAAAGACGCCAGCAAAAGCTCATTGAAGAAACCCCAGCGGTGGTTTTAGAAGAGGGCGTGCGTGAGCGTTTGCTAGAAACAGCGATCAAAGCCGCTAAATACATCGGCTATGTGGGGGCGGGGACTTTTGAATTTTTGCTCGATTCTAACATGAAAGATTTTTATTTCATGGAGATGAACACTCGTTTGCAAGTGGAACACACCATTAGCGAAATGGTGAGCGGGTTAAATCTCATTGAATGGATGATTAAGATCGCTCAAGGCGAAAAATTGCCCAATCAAGAAAGCTTTTCTCTCAAAGGGCATGCGATAGAATGCCGAATCACGGCAGAAGATCCTAAAAAATTCTACCCAAGCCCGGGCAAAATCACCGAATGGATCGCCCCTGGTGGGGTGAATGTGCGCCTTGATTCGCATGCGCATGCCAATTATGTCGTGCCTACGCACTATGATTCCATGATAGGCAAGCTCATTGTGTGGGGTGAAAACAGAGAAAGAGCGATCGCCAAGATGAAAAGGGCTTTAAAGGAATTTAAAGTAGAAGGCATTAAAACGACCATTCCTTTCCACCTTGAAATGCTTGAAAATGCGGATTTCAGGCAAGCAAAAATCCACACGAAGTATTTAGAAGAAAATTTTTAAGTTTTAAGGATTTTCTTAAGCAATGATTTAAGGGTTTTAAGCGATCAGAAAAAGTCAGCATTAAGTTTTGTAGTTTTATAGTAAAATTTTTTCATGCAAACCCTGTTTAAAGAAATTACCCCTAAACGCTATGTCAATGGCAATGAGATGAAAGAAAATTCTAGCAATGTTCTAGATCAGTATTTCACTAAACCTAGTGTGGCTTTAAAATGCTTCCAAAAAGCTTGTGAAGTTATTAAAAAATACGAAAATCCAGATGACTTTATTTTTTTAGAACCAAGTGCGGGCGATGGGGTGTTTTATGACTTGTTTCCTAAAGATAGACGCATTGGCATAGACATTGAACCCAAAAGAGATGGTTTTATTCAATGCGATTTTTTAAATTATAAATTGCCTGCGCATCAAAAAGTGATTTGCTTGGGCAACCCTCCTTTTGGGCATCGTGGGGTTATGGCGTTAGAATTTATCAACCATGCTAGAAATTGTGATTTTGTGTGTTTTATCTTGCCCATGTTTTTTGAAAGTCAAGGAAAAGGTTCTATTAAGTATCGTGTGAAAGGTTTAAATCTGCTTTATAGCGAACGCTTAGAAAAAAATGCGTTTATAGACTTTAAAAATAAAGAAGTGGATGTGCATTGTGTGTTTCAAATTTGGAGCAAAAAGTATCAAAATAAAAAAAGTGAATTTTCTTGGTATAAGAATCGCCATAAAGAACCCTTTGGCGAATATATCAAGGTTTTCACGGTTTCATTAGCTAAAAACAGAGAATGCGGTAAAGAGTGGATTTTTAATCAAAAAGCGTCTTTTTACATTTCATCAACTTTTTATAAAAGCACACAAATTGTAGAAAACTTTGAGGAAGTTAAGTATCAATCTGGTATTGCTGTGGTATTTACTAGCGCTGACAAGGTTTTAAACGCTAAATTAAAAAAACTATTCAAAGAGATTGATTGGACAAAATACGCAAGTTTAGCGACTAATTCTTGCTATCATTTAGGAAAAAGCCATATTTTTCAAGCCCTACATGATCATTTGGATAGTTTAAAGGATAATTGATGGATTTGGAACAAACTTTTTTAAAAATTATTGAAAAAAAACATAAAGAATTGAATTTAGGGCAAGATTACAACGCTATTTTTTCAAAAATTAGAGATTTTGAAGCCAACGCTATAGGGCAGATTGGCGAAGAGTTTTTAAAAAGTGCGCTTAACGCTATAGATGAAGTGATCAATGATGGCATTATTCATGATGAATACGATATTATGACAAAAAGCGGTGTGTCTTTTGAGGTCAAAACAGCGCGAAAAGGTAGAACCAACAACACTTTTCAGTTCAATGGTATAAACCCACGATACAACTATGATTTTTTGATTTGCTTAGGAGTGTGCGAAGACCAATTGCTTTATAGAATTTTTAAAAAAGATGAAATCCATTACATTCATAAAGAAAGAAAATACTTTATGAAACAAAATGAATTTAAAAAGCAATTGGTGCCAATGAATCCTGATAATCAAGTCAATTATAAGCTCACCCTCAATCTTAAAGAACTGAAAGAAATTACAAACCTCATCAAAGAGTTAGAGAGGATTTTAGAGTTAGATTAATATTTTTAGATAAGATTAAGTAAATTATAATGTTTATAGGAATAGAGTTTGCTTGTCTTATCTTTAAGAAAATCAAATGAAGTGGAGGATAGGATGTCTAAGATTTCAAATCATTATAACCCGCCTTTAACGATGAGGGATTACCATAGTCAAAGGGTTAGTCCGCACGCAAGAAAAGAAGAAAATAAGGAAATTCAAAATCTTTCAGAGAATGATGAAAAGATCAAATTAGCCAAACAAGCTAAGCAGGATAACCTAGCCATAGGGGATTTAGAAAGCCGTCTTAAAAGCTTAAAAGGCATGGATAAAGACGCTAAAGAATTGGTGGGTATTTCTAAATCTTACGCTCATAATAATGAAAAAGATCGAAGCGATTTTGAGCGTTTTAAAAGCCGTTTGGATAAAGCGATTGATTCTTTCAATCAAAAATCAGGCAATGATAGTTTGAAACTCCCTGGCAATATTGATATTGACGACACAAAAGCTTTGGAGAAATTTTCAAAATCATTAGAAAGTGAGAAAGAAAGCATTCAAAACTCTTTGCACCAGTGGAAAAAACAACTCGCTGAAACGAATCATTTGAACAAGGAATACAACACCTTAGATAAAACAAGACTGAACGCTCAAAAATTCCAAGATGTCCATGACACAAGCAAGATCACCCCATCTCGCTTGCAAGACTTGCTCGCTTGAAAGAGTTTGTTTATAGCGAGCCTTGTTTAGATGAAGAAGATAAAAAGGCTGTTTTAGAGGTTTTAAATTCCAAACAGATCACGCAAGGCAAACGCTCTCTTTTGTTTGAAGAAGCTTTGTGCGAGTTTTTGGGCGTTAAGCATGCGTTAGCGTTTAATAGCGCGACTTCAGCCCTTTTAACGCTCTATAGGAATTTTAGCGAATTTAGTGCTGATTGTAATGAAATAATCACCACCCCTATAAGCTTTGTAGCGACGGCTAACATGCTTTTAGAAAGCGGTTATACACCCGTGTTTGCTGAAGTCAAAAACGATGGCAATATAGATGAATTGGCCCTAGAAAAGCTCATTACTAAAAAAACCAAAGCCATAGTGAGCGTGGATTATGCCGGTAAAAGCGTGGAAGTAGAAAGCATTCAAAAGCTTTGCAAAAAGCATTCTTTGAGTTTTCTTTCTGACAGCTCGCATGCTCTAGGGAGCGAGTATCAAAACAAAAAAGTAGGAGGCTTTGCACTAGCGAGCGTGTTTAGTTTCCATGCCATTAAGCCTATCACTACGGCCGAAGGGGGAGCGGTCGTTACTAACGATAGCGAATTGTATGAAAAAATGAAATTGTTTCGCTCTCATGGCATGCTCAAAAAAGATTTTTTTGAAGGCGAAGTCAAAAGCATAGGGCATAACTTCCGCTTGAATGAAATCCAAAGCGCTTTGGGTTTGAGCCAGCTTAAAAAAGCCCCCCTTTTAATGCAAAAAAGAGAAGAAATCGCTCTAGTTTATGACAAGATTTTTAAAGATAACCCTTATTTCACCCCTTTACACCCCTTGTTAAAAGATAAAAGCTCTAACCACCTTTATCCTATTTTAATGGATCAAAAATTTTTTACATTTAAAAGATCCATTTTAGAAAGTTTGCACAAGCTTGGCATTTTAGCCCAAGTGCATTACAAACCCATTTACCAATACCAGTTGTATCAACAGCTCTTCAACACAGCCCCATTAAAAAGCGCAGAGGATTTTTATAACGCTGAAATTTCCTTGCCTTGTCATGCGAATTTGAATTTAGAGAGCGTTCAAAACATCACTCATGGCGTTTTAAAAACTTTTGAGGGTTTTAATAGAATAAGTTCCGTTTAGGGCTTCAAGTCTTAATCATTCCTCTAAAATTTTATTCACCGCATGCCTTTTAATCAAACTGAGTTAGATTGAATTTTGTTTAATCTTTTGCTTCCCATTCGTTGATGAAATGGTGCGGAAGAAAGGAATCGAACCTTCATGCCTTGCGGCGCTAGATCCTAAGTCTAGTGCGTCTACCAATTTCGCCACTTCCGCACACCGCACGCCATCGCATGCATTAAGAAGTAGAAAATAAAGAAGCAGTATTCTAGCTTTTTAATCCTTTAAAAATACTGAAAAATTGAAGTTTTTTAAAATTTGGAGTTTTTTCTGGCTTTAGGGAGTTTTAAATTCTTTTAAGGTATTCTAACAAGACTATATCAGATAGTTTTAAGGAAATTAAGGAACACAATGGAAGTTTCACGCAAGAAAATTTACAACCCCGATTCTACAGAAAGTGTGAATGAAAGAAAGATTTTTGGGGGTAATCCTACAAGCATGTTTGATTTGAATAAAATCAAGTATCAATGGGCGGATCATTTGTGGAAAACGATGCTCGCTAACACTTGGTTTGCTGAAGAAGTGAGCATGAACGATGACAAAAGAGATTATTTGAAATTAAGCGCAGAAGAAAAGATCGGCTATGACAGAGCTTTAGCGCAACTCATTTTTATGGATAGCTTGCAAACCAATAATTTAATTGACAATGTCAATCCCTTCATCACCAGTCCCGAAATCAATTTGTGTTTGGTGCGCCAAGCTTATGAAGAAGCCTTACACAGCCATGCGTATGCAGTGATGGTAGAAAGCATTAGCGCGAATACTGAAGAGATTTATGACATGTGGCGTAACGATATGCAATTAAAAAGCAAGAACGATTATATCGCGCAAGTGTATATGGAATTAGCCAAAAACCCCACAGAAGAAAACATTCTCAAAGCGCTTTTTGCTAACCAGATTTTAGAGGGGATTTATTTTTATAGCGGGTTTAGCTATTTTTACACTTTGGCTAGGAGCGGTAAAATGCTAGGATCAGCGCAAATGATTCGTTTTATCCAAAGAGATGAGGTAACGCATTTGATTTTATTCCAAAACATGATCAACGCTTTAAGGAATGAAAGAGCGGATCTATTCACGCCACAATTGATTAATGAAGTCATAGGAATGTTTAAAAAAGCGGTAGAAATTGAAGCCTTGTGGGGGGATTATATCACGCAAGGCAAGATTTTAGGGCTCACTTCAAGCTTGATTGAGCAATACATCCAGTTTTTAGCGGATAGCCGTTTGAGTAAGGTGGGTATCGCTAAAGTTTATGGCGTCCAACACCCCATTAAATGGGTAGAGAGCTTTTCAAGTTTCAATGAGCAACGCTCCAATTTCTTTGAAGCTAGGGTGAGCAATTACGCTAAAGGGAGCGTGAGTTTTGATGATTTTTAAGGGGTTTGTTTGAATAGTATCAAAAACCATTTGATGTGTGAAGAAATCCACAAGCGTTTTCATTTGCACCCTAAAGTGAGGAAGGCTATGGAGAGCATTGAAAGGGAGGTTTTTGTGCCAGCCCCCTTTAAACACTTTGCCTACACTTTAAACGCGCTTTCTATGCAAGCGCAACAATACATTTCTTCGCCCCTAACCGTGGCCAAAATGACGCAATATTTAGAAATCGATCATGTGGATAGCGTGCTAGAAATTGGCTGCGGGAGCGGCTATCAAGCGGCGGTGCTGTCTCAAATTTTCAGGCGCGTTTTTAGCGTTGAAAGGATTGAAAGCCTGTATATAGAAGCGCGTTTGCGCCTTAAAACTCTCGGTTTAGACAATGTTCATGTCAAATTCGCTGATGGGAATAAGGGCTGGGATCAATACGCCCCCTATGATAGGATTTTGTTCTCTGCTTGCGCTAAAAATATCCCCCAAGCGCTTATTGATCAGCTTGAAGAAGGCGGGATATTAGTTGCGCCCATTCAAGAAAACAACGAGCAAGTCATCAAACGCTTTGTGAAGCAAAATAACGCTTTGCGCGTCCAAAAAGTGTTAGAAAAATGCTCGTTTGTGCCTGTTGTAGATGGGGTGCAATAAAGATTAAGGCATGATTAAACACTATCTTTTCATGGCGGTTTCACAAGTCTTTTTCTCTTTCTTTTTAGTGCTGTTTTTTATCTCCTCTATCGTGCTATTAATCAGTATTGCAAGCGTAACGCTCGTGATTAAAGTGAGCTTTTTGGATCTAGTGCAACTCTTTTTGTATTCCTTGCCAGGAACCATTTTTTTTATTTTGCCGATCACTTTTTTTGCAGCTTGCGCTTTGGGGCTTTCAAGGCTTAGCTATGACCATGAATTGTTAGTGTTTTTCTCTTTAGGGGTTTCGCCTAAAACAATGACTAAAGCGTTTGTGCCTTTAAGTTTGTTAGTGAGCGCGATTTTATTAGTGTTTTCGCTCATTTTAATCCCCACTTCTAAGAGCGCTTATTACGGGTTTTTGCGTCAAAAAAAAGACAAGATTGATATTAACATCAGAGCCGGTGAATTCGGGCAAAAATTAGGCGATTGGCTCGTGTATGTGGATAAGGCTGAGAACAATTCCTATGATAATTTAGTGCTTTTTTCTAATAAAAGCCTCTCTCAAGAAAGCTTCATTCTAGCCCAAAAAGGCAATATCAACAATCAAAACGGCGTGTTTGAATTGAATTTATATAACGGGCATGCGTATTTCACTCAAGGCGATAAAATGCGTAAGGTTGATTTTGAAGAATTGCATTTGCGCAACAAGCTCAAGTCTTTCAATTCTAATGATGCGGCTTATTTGCAAGGCACGGATTATTTGGGTTATTGGAAAAAAGCCTTTGGCAAAAACGCTAATAAAAATCAAAAACGGCGTTTTTCTCAAGCGATTCTAGTTTCATTGTTCCCTTTAGCGAGCGTGTTTTTAATCCCCTTATTTGGCATCGCCAACCCGCGATTCAAAACGAATTGGAGTTATTTCTATGTCCTTGGAGCGGTTGGGGTTTATTTTTTAATGGTGCATGTGATTTCTACGGATTTGTTTTTGATGACCTTTTTCTTCCCCTTTATTTGGGCGTTTGGCTCTTATTTGTTGTTTAGAAAATTCATTTTAAAGCGTTATTGAATGCGTTGTTTTAAGGCTACTATCGCTTATGATGGGGCGTATTTTTTAGGCTATGCCAAACAGCCTAACAAACTCGGCGTTCAGGATAAAATAGAGAGCGCTTTAAATGCGCTAGGGATTAAAAGCGTTGTGGTTGCGGCCGGGCGCACGGATAAAGGCGTGCATGCGAACAACCAAGCGCTGTCTTTTCACGCTCCAAAACACTGGAGCGCTGATAAATTATTTTATTATCTAGCCCCCAAACTCGCCCCGCATATTGTCTTAAAAAAATTAGAAGAAAAAAACTTCCATGCGCGTTTTGACGCTCAAAAAAGAGCGTATCGTTACCTTTTGACGAAGAATTTAAAAACGCCTTTTTTAGCGCCTTATATCGCTTGTGGGGATTATGGCTCACTAGATTTATTAAATACCGCTTTAAAGCAATTCACAGGCAAGCATGATTTTTCTTTGTTTAAAAAAGAAGGCGGGGCTACAACCAATCCTAATCGCATCATTTTTAACGCTTTGGCTTATACAGCCTTTATCATAGGGCATGAGTGCGTGGTGTTTAAAATCATTGGCGATGCGTTTTTACGCTCCAGCGTGCGTTTGATCATTCAAGCATGCGTTCAATACTCCTTAGAAAAAATCACGCTCGCTGAAATTCAAATGCAAATCCACAACCTCAAAGCCACTATAAGAACGCCCATAATGGCTAATGGCTTGTATTTGCACAGGGTGTATTATTGAAATCTTAAAAGGTGTTCTTCCCAATCTAGAGCGCTTTTGATAATGGTGTCTAGGTTGTCATAAAGGGGTTTAAAAGGGGTGTTTTGTAAGATTTTAGCGTTATTGGCAATAAGGCTTGCTGGATCGCCCTGTCGTTTGTCTAAAATTTCCACTAAAAAATCGTTGTTTGAGATTTCTTTAACCTTTTTTATCACTTCTTTCACGCTATGGCCTTGATTGTAGCCGACATTATAGATTTCGCTCTTATTTTTTTCTAAAAGGGTGTGATAGCTCGCTAAATGCGCGTTAGCCAAATCATCTACATGGATATAATCCCTAATGCAAGTGCCATCTCTAGTGGGGTAATTAGCGCCAAAAATCCCCATTTTTTTCCTTTTCCCCACCGCGCATTCGCATGCGATTTTGATTAAATGCGTGGCGTTGAGCGTGCGCTGTCCTAAAGTGTAAGGCGTGGAATAATCATTGTGCATGCATGCCCCAGCCACATTGAAATAGCGCAAAATAACGCAATTGAAATCCGCCACTTTAGAAGCGTCTAACAAAATCCTTTCGCTCATCATTTTAGACGCTCCATAAGGATTAATGGGGTTTAAGGGGCTTTCTTCATTCAAGCTTGAATCAGACTCGCCATAAACCACGGCCGTGGAAGAAAAAATAAAACGCTTGATTGCATGTTTTAAACAAAGTTTGACAAGCTCTAAAGTGTTGAGCGTGTTGTTGGTGTAGTATTCTAAAGGCAAGCGCGTGGATTCTTCTACTGAGATTTTAGCCCCAAAGTGCAAAATGGCTTCAATGGGGTCTTTTAGCTGTTGCTTATTCAAAAACGCGTCTAATTTGTGGGTTTCATTCAAATTCGCTTGAATAAACACAACCCTATTAGGGTAGTAACGCTCTAACGCTTTGATATGTTCTAAAAAACCGGTGCTTAAGTCATCTACAATAATGATGTTTTCTTTGGTTTTTTCTAAAAACGCCCTTGCGGTATGCGAGCCTATATACCCGCACGCCCCTGTGAATAATAATGCCATAAAACCCCTTTTAAAATGAAAAAATAACGAGTATTATAACATCTTAATCCCATTTATCATTTAAGGATTTCTTAAGAAAATTTAATCTATAATTTCACCTTTATTGACTTTAAGGGCTTATAGCTCAGGTGGTTAGAGCGCACCCCTGATAAGGGTGAGGTCGGAGGTTCAACTCCTCCTAAGCCCACCATTTCTTTTACAATCTTTGGGGAATTAGCTCAGCTGGGAGAGCGCCTGCTTTGCACGCAGGAGGTCAGCGGTTCGATCCCGCTATTCTCCACCATT
The DNA here is from genome assembly GCF_014497725.1 of Helicobacter pylori. GTDB lineage: Bacteria > Campylobacterota > Campylobacteria > Campylobacterales > Helicobacteraceae > Helicobacter > Helicobacter pylori_DE. The sequence goes on from NZ_JACTGF010000012.1 coordinate 19,630, forward strand.
GTTTTCTCCTTAAATTTTTTCTTTTTATCAGTCGTGTCTTGGTTGAGAAATCCTAAACGATTGGATCGTCTTTGTTTAACGCCGCAAATCTTTTAACTCAAAGCTCCTTAATGAAAGATTAAATTAAATTGAGATTTTTTATTTGCTTTGTTCTTTAAATGGTGCAAAATCTCTTTTGCTTTATAACTTTTCGCTTTCTATCTTTGGCGGCTTTATCGGCTTATATTTGTTCTAGGGGGCTTAAAATTTTAGGATTTTGAGTTTTTCAATGATTGTAAGCGTGTTGTTACTAAATTGTGGGTTTTGAGCACTTGATTCTTTCTTTATTGGCTCAATTCAAGCCTTTCGTTAAGGCTTTATAAAAAATGTTAGAAACCCTTACAAAACAAGCTAATATATTCCATTCAATTTATTTCAAGGACAAACAAACATGAAAAAATTTCTTTATACCCTACTCGCGCTTCTTTTAATCGGCCTTTTAACAACCTATCTTATCCTTTTTACAGAATGGGGGAATAAAATCATCGCTTCGTATATAGAGAAAAAAATCAACCCGAACGAACGCTACTTGAGCGTTAAAACCTTTAAATTGAGATTCAACTCTTTGGATTTTAAAGCTCAAGCCAACGATAATTCCACGCTCATTCTTAAGGGGGATTTCTCGCTTTTAAAGCAAAGCGTGGATTTGAATTACCACATAGATATTAAAGATTTACGCTCTTTCAAAGAATGGATACCCTACCCTTTAAGGGGGGCTATTGTTACTTCTGGGAACATTAAAGGGCATAGAAAAGCCCTTGTGATTCAAGGCGTCTCTAATGTCGCTCAATCCCACACTGCCTACAACGCCCTTTTAGATGATTTCAAGCTTTCTCATTTAAGTTTGAACGCAAAAGACGCCAATTTAGAAGATTTGCTTTATTTATTCAACCGCCCCGCTTATGCGAACGCAAGAGTGTCCTTACAAGCGGATTTTAACTCTCTAAAGCCTTTAGAAGGGCATTTGATTCTAACAGCCAATAACGCTTTAATCAATAACGCCCTAATGAATCAAATTTTTCATTTAAACCTTAAAGACGCGCTTATCTTCAACCTCTCGCACTCAAGCGACTTTAAAGAGAACAAAGCCATCAGCGACACCACCCTAACTAGCCCTTTAGCCAATTTTACAGCCCTAAAAAGCGAATATCTTTTCTCTGCTTTAAAATTCAACGCCCCCTACACTTTAGAAATACCCAACCTGGCCAAACTCCAAAACATCACCAACCACCCCTTAAAAGGGAGTTTGACTTTAAAAGGCGCTATAGAGCAAAGCCCCAAACTCTTAAAAGTCAGCGGCCATTCAAATTTACTGGACGGCACGCTAGATTTCACGCTTTTAAATAAAGATGTGAAAGCCCGTTTTTCCAATATTTCCACTTTAAAAGCTTTAGATTTATTCAATTACCCTAAGTTTTTCCAATCCATTGCAGACGCTAATTTGGATTATGACCTTAGCGCTAAGCAAGGCGTATTGAAAGCCCGCCTAAAAAACGCAAGATTCCTCAAAAATGCATTCAGCGATTTCCTCTACTCCATTTCTAAATTTGATATTACTAAAGAAATTTATAACGATGTCAATCTAGTAAGCCAAATCAACCAGCAACGCCTGCTCTCCAACCTAAGCTTAAAAAGCCCTAAAACCCAATTAAAAATCCATAACGGCTTATTGGATTTAAACACCAAGCAAATGGACATGCTCATGGATGCGGAAATTTTAAAATTCGTTTTTAAAATGAAACTTCAAGGCAACATGCACCAGCCAAAATTTTCCCTCATCTTAAACGAAAAAGCCATCCAACAAAACCTGCAACAAGGCTTGAAAGAAATCCTAAAAAACGACACCCTAAAAAAAGGTTTAGATCATTTGCTCAAAGACGACAAGCTCAAAGAGAAGCTTGAAAAAGGGCTTAAGGGGCTTTTTTAACCCTAATTTTAAGGATAGAAAATGGCGCACATTTTAGTTAGCGGAGCGACTTCAGGATTTGGGCTAGAAATCGCTAAGGCGTTTTTACAAAAAAACCATGTGGTTTTTGGCACAGGGAGGCGAAAAGAGAATTTGCAAAAATTGCAACTCGCTTATCCCAAACATTTCATTCCCTTGTGTTTTGATCTTAAAAACAAGCTTGAAACTAAGCGGACGGTAGAAACTATTTTTTCCATGACGGATCGCATTGATGCTTTAATCAATAACGCCGGCTTAGCGCTAGGCTTAAACAAGGCTTATGAATGCAATCTGGACGACTGGGAAATCATGATAGACACGAATATCAAGGGGTTGTTGTATCTCACTCGTTTGATCTTGCCCTCTATGATAGAGCATAACCAAGGGACCATCATTAATCTTGGTTCTATCGCTGGCACTTACGCCTATCCTGGAGGGAATGTCTATGGAGCGAGCAAGGCGTTTGTGAAACAATTTTCTTTAAATTTGCGAGCGGATTTGGCTGGCACTAATATTAGAGTGAGCAATGTTGAACCCGGCTTGTGCGGCGAAACCGAATTCAGTATGGTGCGCTTTAAAGGCGATAAAATAAAAGCCCAATCTGTCTATGAAAACACCCTTTACCTCAAACCACAAGATATTGCTAACATCGTGCTATGGATTTACGAACAACCCTTGCATGTCAATATCAACCGCATAGAAATCATGCCCATAAGCCAAACTTTCGCTCCCCTACCCACCCATAAAAACCCTTAAGGGGTTTTAAATAAAGGCTTTGTTTTAGTTAAATACTTAAGGTTTTTTAAAACTTTAACGACTCTTTAAGTTTTAAAAAAAAAAGAATTTTGGTTGCTTTATTTTAAGCTCATTATCTTAAGGGGATAGGAAGTATTTTGAAATTATTCTTCCCCTACTCCCCTAAAACCTCCTTTTAAAATCCCCTAACCCCCTAAAATTTCGCTTTTTAAAGCCGTTTGATCAAGCCTTATTAAACTAAACTTTGATCTTAAGCTGTTTGAGGATATCGCACGCCCCTTTAGCGCCTAATTTACAGCCTTTTTTAAAGTTTTCTATGGCTTGCTTTTCATTCCTTGTTACGCCCTCGCCATTGTATTGCATAGCCCCTAAATTGAAACACCCTCCGCCATTTTCCAATTCGCATGCCTTAGAATAACGAGCGAGAGCCTCTTTAAAATTCTTTACCACGCCTTCGCCATGATGATACATGTTCCCTGCGTTAAAGCACCCTGGGCTGTCTTTTAAATCGCAAGCTTTGTCATACGAAGCGAGCGCCTTTTTCAAATCTTTAGGCGTGCCTCTGCCTGCATCATACAAGCTCCCTAATATCGTGCAACCATCGCCATCGTTTAAATCGCAAGCTTTAGTGAAATACTCCACCGCTTTTTTAAAATCCCTAGTTACCACTTTACCATCATGATAAATCCCCCCTAAGCTCGCGCACCCTTCAGCGTATTTCAAATCGCACGCTTTAGAGTAGTATTGTAAGGCTTTGTTGGTGTTTTGGGACACGCCTTGCCCGCTATAATATAAATTCCCTAGCAAATGACACCCATTGCTGTAATTTAAATCGCAAGCCTTAGCGTAAAAGGAGGCGGCTTTTTTCAAATTCTTTTCCACCCCTTGCCCTTGATAATAAAGCACCCCTAAATTAAAACACCCGCTATTTTCTTTCAGATCGCAAGCTTTTTCAAAATATTTCTTCGCTTGAGAAAAATCTCGCTCTTTGTAGCTCTTTGCCCCCAAACCCACAAGCTCTTTAGGGTCTTGCTCTGCCATTAACCCCCCTAAACACAACGCACCCAAACACAAAACCCTAAAAAAGGACTTTTTGACATTTTCTAACATGATGTATCTCCTTATTAAAAATTTTATTATAGTATTATTAAGCAAATACAAAACGCCATGATCTCTTTGTTATCTTAAAGCTAACGCCCGCTTGCAAATTTCTGTGATTTTATCCCACTCTTTGTTTTGAATTAAATCTTTAGGAGTAAGCCAGCTCCCCCCCACGCACAAAACATTTTCTAAATTCAAATAAGAACGCATGTTATCTGCGCTAATCCCCCCAGTAGGGCAAAATTTCACCCCTTTAAAAGGGCCATTAAAAGCGTTTAAAAGTTTAACGCCTCCGCAATACTCTGCCGGGAAAAATTTCAAAGCGCTATAGCCCCATTCTAAGGCTTGCATGACTTCACTGCTGCTAGAAACCCCAGGTATTAAAGGCATGCCTTTTTTCTTTGCGTGTTCTAAAAGCTCTATCGTAAGGCCCGGGCTAATCAAAAACTCTGCCCCCCTATTTTGCGCTTGCTCTAATTGAGTAAGATTTAAGATCGTGCCAGCGCCCACGCACATTTTTGGCACATTCTTAGCAATAAGCTCTATGGCCTCTAAAGCGCAACTGGATCGCAAAGTTACTTCTATGATTGGAATACCCCCCTCTATCAGGCTTTGCGCTAAAGGCACAGCGTCTTTTATATTCTCAATCACCACCACAGGGACAATGGGGCTGATTTGTAAAATTTCTATTATTTTATCTTGCATTTTATCTCCTTTATATTTTTATACCTTTATGCCAAAACTCATGCCACCCTCTTCAGCGGTATTGGCATTCAATCTCAAACTCGTAAATAATTCCCTACCCAGCCCAAAAGTAGGCTTTTCTAAATTTTCTAAGGTTTCTAAAAACAAGGGGTTGATGCCCCTATTTTCAAAATCCTTTTCAAGCACATTCAAGGCGTTATTAGGAGCGTCTAATTCTATCAAATCGCCATCTTTAATCTTAATGATCGCCCCATTTAACGCTCCCTCAGGGCTTAAATGGATCGCGCTAGGCACTTTCCCGCTCGCCCCGCTCATGCGCCCATCCGTAACCAGCGCGACCTTATAGCCCATATCTTGCAAAGCCCCTAAATTCGTGGTGAGTTTGTGCAATTCTGGCATGCCATTAGATTTAGGCCCTTGAAAAGGCAAGACCGCCACAAAGTCTCTTTCTAATTCTTTATTTTTAAAGCGTTCTAAAAACTCGCTTTGGGTTTTAAAAACAATCGCTCTAGCCTTGACTTTCCTGTGCTCATCTTTAATGGCTGAGATTTTAATCACGGCCCGCCCTAAATTACCCTTTAAGATTTTAAGCCCCCCATTAGCGGCAAAAGGCTCACTAACAGGGCGTAAAATGTCCGTATTCAGGCTATGACTAACAGCGTCTTTATACACCAATTGGTCGTTTTCTAAAAAGGGGGTTTTGGTGTAATTTTGCATGCCTTTTTGCGTTTCTGTATCCATAATCGTATGCACATCTTCAAATAAAAGCCCCTCTTTTAACAATTCCTTGATCACAAACGCTAAGCCCCCACAGGCTTCAAAAGCGTTCACATCCGCTGATCCGTTAGGATAGACTTTAGCTAAAAGGGGTATGAGGTTAGAAACTGCATCAAAATCGTCCCAATTAAGGATCACCCCACACGATCTAGCGATAGCGATCAAATGCAAAGTGTGGTTAGTAGAACCTCCGGTTGCCATTAAGCCTATGAGAGCGTTAAGAATGCTTTTTTCATCAATGAGTTTGGCTAAAGGCAGGACTTTCCCGCTCGCTAATCTTTTGGCGCTCTCTTCTACTAAAACCTTTCGTAAGGGGTTGTTAGGGTTGATAAAACTAGAATTAGCCACATGCAACCCCATAAATTCCATCATCATTTGATTGGAATTAGCCGTGCCATAAAAAGTGCAAGTGCCCACATCATGATAGCTTTGCATTTCCACTTTTAAAAGCTCTTCTCTGTTGATTTTTCCCATTGCAAAATCTTGGCGCGCTTTGGCTTTCTTATAATTTTCTATCCCGCTCACCATAGGCCCACTTGGCACAAACACGCTCGCTAAATTCCCAAAACTTAACGCTCCTATAAGCAAGCCTGGCACGATTTTATCGCACACGCCCAAAAAAAACGCCCCGTCAAAAACATTATGACTTAACCCTACGGCGGTGCTTAAGGCGATCACATCTCTACTGAATAAGCTCAATTCCATTCCCTCATAACCCTGCGTGATACCATCACACATCGCTGGCACCCCACTAGCAACGCTCGCATAAGCGTTATGCTCTTGCAATTCTTTTTTAATCCAGTCAGGGTAATTTTTAAAAGGCTGGTGGGCTGAAAGCATGTCATTATAAGCCGTGATAATCGCAAAATGCTTTCTTTTATGCGAACCTAAAGGCATTTTTAAATGCTCTGGCATGCTCGCTGTAACATGCGCAATATTCGCACAACCCAAGCTCTCAATCTTGGGCTGGTTTTTAGGGTTAAAGATATTTTCTAAATAAAGCTCTCTGGTTTTTTTGCTACGCTCTGTAATTTTTTCTTTGATTTGTTCTAAAGAATGCTTAGGCATGAACACCCCTTCAATTAAGATTTAATATATAATAATAACTCAAAAACACTCTAAAAGGGTTATTGATGTTAGATTTTGATTTGGTTCTTTTTGGTGCAACTGGGGATTTAGCCATGCGAAAGCTCTTTGTTTCGCTCTATGAAATTTATACCCATTATGGTTTTAAAAACGATTCTAGAATTATCGCATCGGGGCGTAAGGAGCTATCCAATGAAGAGTTTTTAGCGCTCCTTTGTGAAAAAACGCAACTGCATTCAAGAGAAAAGGGTGAGGAATTTTTAGCCCATATCAGTTATTTGCGTGTCCGTTTGGATAACCCTAAAGACTTTGAAGAATTGAGTAAAATCGCTACAAAAGATAAGCCCTTGATCTTCTACTTTTCTATCTCCCCTAGTTTTTTTGCAACGACCGCCCAACATCTCGCCAAAAACGCGCTCAATCACGCCAACACTCGCTTGATTTTAGAAAAGCCTTTAGGGCATGATTTAAAGACTTGTAAAGAGATTTTCCAAAGCATTAGCGCTTTTTTTAAAGAAGAGCAAATCTTTAGAATCGATCATTATTTAGGGAAAAAAGGCGTTCAAAACATCCTTGAATTGCGCTTAAATAACCCTATCTTAAACATTTTATGGGATCAAATCAGCACGGTTGAAATCTGCGTGTATGAGACTTTGGGGGTGGAAGAAAGGGGCGAATTTTACGATAAAATCGGGGCTTTAAGGGATATGGTTCAAAACCATCTCTTGCAAGTTTTATCCCTTATCGCTACAGATTTACCCCACGATTTAAAAGACTTAAGGAAAGAAAAAATCAAAGTTTTAAAAACCTTACAACCCCCTAAAGATTTTAAAAAACAGGTTATTCGCGCCCAGTATCAAGGCTATAGAGATGAAAATAAGGTCCATAAAGAGAGCCAGACAGAAACTTTTGTCGCTATTAAAGCCTTTTTGGATACGCCCAAATTTAAAGGCGTGCCTTTCTATCTTAAGCACGCTAAAAAAATGCCCCACAACCAAGCGAGCGTGAAAATCCATTTTAACGCAGTCAATACGCTAGAATTTTTCCTCTCTCAAGATAAAATCACCCTCACCCTAAAAGATCATCAAAACCCCCTTATTTTAGAAACCCACAACAAACAAGAATTTTTACAGCCCTACGCTAAATTGCTCTATGATGCGATACAAAATAACCACAATAATTTCGCCCACCAATTGGAATTAGAAGCGTCATGGGTTTTTATTGACACGCTCATAGAAGGCTTTATCAATAACGCCACGCCCTTACATTCCTATGAAAGCCACAATCTCAACGAATCCGAATTTTTAAAACCACTCTATCAATAAAGGGATTTCATGGGTTATCAATTGTTTGAATTTGAAAATTTGAAAGATTGCCACAAGGCTTTAACAGAGCGTTTTAAAGAATTTTTTAACGCCGCTTTAAAAAAGCACCATCAAGTTTCTATCGCTTTTTCTGGAGGCCGTTCGCCCATTAGTTTGTTGCAAAAATTGAGCGTTTTGGATCTCAAATGGCATGAGTGTTTAATCAGTTTGGTAGATGAACGCATTGTAGAGACTAGCCACAAGGATAGCAACACCAAATTATTGCACGACTACTTGTTGCAAAATAACGCCCTAAAAGCCTCTTTCACCCCGCTTTTGCCCAAAAAGATTTCTAGCGATACAAACGCGCTTTTTCATTTTGCTAACCAGCATTTCAAACAGCCCCATTTAGCCATTTTGGGCATGGGGACTGACGGGCATACGGCTAGCCTTTTTCCTGAAACGAGCGCTTTTTTAAACGAAGAAAAAGAAAATATCGTTTTGACTAAGCCAATTAACGCTCCTTATGAACGCTTAAGCATGTCTATCAACGCCTTAGAAAATTGCGAAAAACTTTTCTTAAGCATTAGCGGAGTAGAAAAAAGAGAGGTTTTAGAAAAGGCTTTAAAAGAAAACGCCCCCTATTCTCTGCCGATTGCTCGGATTTTACATTCTAAAAAAGTTACCACGGAGGTGTTTTATGCCAAAAACTGAAACTTACCCAAGACTCTTAGCCGATATTGGTGGCACGAACGCGCGCTTTGGTTTGGAAGTCGCCCCACGACAGATTGAATGCGTTGAAGTCTTGAGGTGCGAAGATTTTGAGAGCTTGAGCGATGCGGTGCGGTTTTACCTTTCTAAATGCAAAGAAAGCCTTAAACTGCGCCCTATTTATGGATCTTTTGCTGTGGCTACGCCTATTATGGGGGATTTTGTCCAAATGACGAACAACCACTGGACTTTTTCTATTGAAACGACACGGCAATGTTTGACTTTAAAAAAATTGCTTGTCATCAATGATTTTGTCGCGCAAGCCTATGCCATTAGCGCGATGCAAGAAAACGATCTGGCTCAAATAGGCGGGATTAAGTGCGAAATCAACGCTCCTAAAGCGATTTTAGGGCCAGGAACCGGGCTTGGGGTAAGCACTCTTATCCAAAACAGCGATGGCTCTTTAAAAGTCTTGCCCGGTGAAGGAGGGCATGTGAGCTTTGCCCCTTTTGATGATTTAGAAATTTTAGTGTGGCAATACGCCCGCTCTAAATTCAATCATGTGAGTGCGGAAAGGTTTTTGAGCGGGAGCGGTTTGGTGCTGATTTATGAAGCCCTGTCTAAACGCAAAGGCTTAGAAAAAGTAGCGAAGTTAAGCAAGGCTGAATTAACCCCGCAAATCATTAGCGAACGCGCTTTGAATGGGGATTACCCTATATGCCGATTGACCTTGGACACTTTTTGCTCCATGCTAGGCACGCTCGCTGCTGATGTGGCTCTCACTTTGGGGGCTAGAGGGGGCGTGTATTTGTGTGGGGGGATTATCCCACGATTCATTGATTATTTTAAAACTTCGCCCTTTAGAGCGCGCTTTGAAACGAAAGGGCGCATGGGAGCGTTTCTCGCTTCTATCCCTGTGCATGTCGTGATGAAAAAAACTCCCGGACTTGATGGGGCAGGCATTGCGTTAGAGAATTATTTACTGCATGATAAAATTTAGCAAATAGTAGCCGCTTAAGATAAAAGCGATTAGTGTAAGGGGTGCGTTTAAACGCGCCAAACAACGCTACCATATAACCAACAGCTATAAAATTAGTTAAACCTATAGAAACATAAGCAAACCATAAAAACGATACAATAGCGGTATTTTAATCAAACAAGGAGTTTTAATGAGAGTTCCATCTAAAGGTTTTGCTATTTTTTCTAAAGACGGGCATTTCAAGCCCCATGATTTTAGCCGCCATGCTGTAGGCCCTAAAGATGTGTTGATTGACATTCTTTATGCAGGGATTTGCCATAGCGATGTTCATAGCGCTTATAGCGAATGGAAAGAAGGCATTTACCCTATGGTTCCTGGGCATGAAATTGCTGGGGTCATCAAAGAAGTGGGTAAGGAAGTTAAGAAATTTAAGGTTGGCGATGTGGTGGGCGTGGGCTGTTTTGTCAATTCATGCAAAGCGTGTAAGCCATGTAAAGAACACCAAGAGCAATTTTGTGCCAAAGTGGTATTTACTTATGATTGTTTGGATTCTTTCCATGGCAACGAACCCCACATGGGCGGATACTCTAATAATATTGTCGTGGATGAAAACTATGTGATTAGTGTGGATAAAAACGCTCCTTTAGAAAAAGTAGCCCCTTTGCTTTGCGCGGGCATCACCACTTATTCGCCCTTAAAATTTTCTAAGGTTACTAAAGGCACAAAAGTTGGCGTCGCTGGGTTTGGCGGGCTAGGAAGCATGGCGGTCAAATACGCTGTGGCTATGGGGGCTGAAGTGAGCGTTTTTGCAAGAAACGAACACAAAAAGCAGGACGCTTTAAGCATGGGAGTCAAACATTTCTACACGGACCCTAAACAATGCAAAGAAGAATTGGATTTTATCATTTCAACCATTCCTACCCATTACGATTTAAAAGACTATCTCAAGCTCTTAACTTATAGCGGCGAATTAGCCCTTGTAGGGCTCCCTCCTGTAGAAGTTGCTCCAGCACTCAATGTTTTTGAATTTATCCATTTGGGCAATCGCAAGGTTTATGGCTCATTGATTGGGGGCATTAAAGAAACCCAAGAGATGATGGATTTTTCTATCAAACACAATATTTACCCTGAAGTGGATTTGATTTTAGGCAAGGATATTGACACCGCTTATCATAACCTAACCCATGGGAAAGCGAAATTCCGCTATGTGATTGACATGAAAAAATCGTTTGATTAAAAGTTTTGGCTCTAGCTCTTTTTTAAGAGCTTGAGTTGGATTAGGATTTTTTTCACCAGTGCATGGAGTTTTAAAATTTTAAGGGTTTTACTAATAAAACTCTTGAGCGGTATTGAAATGCAGTATTTGAATAATCTTCGCCTTGCGTTTTGGGGAATCTCATGAATGTGCAAAAAATAATGTTTTAAAAATGTCTTAAAAGCGTCATGGGCAATCTGTTCTTCTGCTTTCCACAAAGGGAAGTAGTAATGGTAGGCAACGATGCTATGGTAGTAGTGCCATTTTTCTCCACCTATCTCCCCACCCCCTGTGATCAAATAAGACCAATCGCTCATAAAAGGGGTTTTAGCCAAAGCGTTCAGCCACAAATCCGCTTTTAAACCAAAAGGGTAATCCCAAGGTTTGATTTGAAAATAAGGATGAGAGTCATATTGTATAACGATAGGTTCTCTTAGGGCTTGTTTAATGGTGTCATGATAAATTGCATTAGCCACGCCCTTTAAATGCTCTTCAGAAAGGCTATAATAGTGTGGGAAAATACAATACTCTATTTTTAATGGCACGATCTTTGAACGACAAAATTCTGTCAATTGCGGTTCTTTATCTATTTTTTGCGTGCGTATGATTTCTAATATTTTTTTACAAAATTGATTTTTTCGCTGGTAAGTTAAGTTGCAATAAAAAAAGCCTTCATACGGGTATATTTTGTCATAAACCCCATAAAAATAATTCTCATCATCTTCTTTAATGTTTAAGAAATCAGCGCTAAATTCATTGCAAAAGATAACGTCCACATCGCTCCACACCATTTTAGAATATTTAGGGAATAAATCCGCTAGAAAATACTTCACTAACACCATTTTAGAAAAACGCTTGGTGAAATCCTCATCAAAAGGGTTAGGGATAGCGTCTAAAAAAGGTTCAATATCTTTTACTTCTAAAACAGCAAATTCTTTAAAAGGCTCTGTGATTTGATTAAGCTTTGCTTTATCTTCTTCATTCAAGCCTACCACTAGAGCGTGTAAGGTGTAACGGATTTTTTTATTGGCTTTAGCGATGCTTTCCAATAAAGAATAAATGCATGCACCCGCAGGAATGAGGTAATTCTTATCAAAAGCAAAAGCGATAGGAATATGAAAATCTTGTTCTTTAAAAGAATGGCTTGAAGCTGAAGTCATAAAAAATGAAACACCCTTTTTTAATGGCTATTTTATCCAAAAAAAAAAAAAACCGAACTTGAAAGGGTTCTGTTTTTGGTTTTATGTTGTTTTTAAAGCAAATTAATTTAAAGAAAGGTTTTAACCCCTTACTCTAGCCCTTTCTTAAAAGCTTGAGTTGGATTAGGATTTTTTTAACAATCCCATGAAGCCCTAAAATCCTAAGGATCTTACTAACCACCCTTTTAACTAACGCTTTAGGCATCAAAAACACAAAATAAATAAGCTTATTGAAAAATTTTTTCACTAAATTACAAGTTAATTCAAAAGCTCTTGAATGGATTTTCCTTTCTTTAAACACAACAAACAGATACGATTTGAAAAACAAATACGGGGTTTTGAAAAGAATTTCTTTTGAAGACTTTACTGAAGAAAAATAATGCTGCTCAGCCATTTTTGTGGTATAAAAGCTCTCATTGGTGTGCATTTTTTTAGTGTAATCGCTCATAAAGGGGGTTTTAGCCAAAGCGTTCAGCCACAAATCCGCTTTCAAACCAAAAGGATAGTCCCAAGGCTTCACCGCCCCCCACCAAGCGTCATAGTGGATAATGGTAGGGTTTTCTCGCGCCTCTAAAATGGTTTTCTTGTAATTCTCGTTTAAATACGCGTTAGAAAAATCTTTAATGGTGTAATACCAAGGGAAAACGCAATACTCAACCCCTAAAGCTTTCATGTTAGGCCAACACCATTTCGTGAAATCCAACTCCCCTTTAGTCTCATTCCCCTTTAAAAGATCATGCATTCTTAAGGTGAAATTTTTCTTGCGTTGGTAATCTAAATTACAAAACAAAAACCCTTCCATCATGTGGTGCTTTTCAACTTCTAAAACCCCATAAAAATAATTCTCATCATCTTCTTTAATGTTTAAGAAATCAGCGCTAAATTCATTGCAAAAGATAACGTCCACATCGCTCCACACCATTTTAGAATATTTAGGGAATAAATCCGCTAGAAAATACTTCACTAACACCATTTTAGAAAAACGCTTGGTGAAATCCTCATCAAAAGGGTTAGGGATAGCGTCTAAAAAAGGTTCAATATCTTTTACTTCTAAAACAGCAAATTCTTTAAAAGGCTCTGTGATTTGATTAAGCTTTGCTTTATCTTCTTCATTCAAGCCTACCACTAGAGCGTGTAAGGTGTAACGGATTTTTTTATTGGCTTTAGCGATGCTTTCCAATAAAGAATAAATGCATGCACCCGCAGGAATGAGGTAATTCTTATCAAAAGCAAAAGCGATAGGAATATGAAAATCTTGTTCTTTAAAAGAATGGCTTGAAGCTGAAGTCATAAAAAATGAAACACCCTTTTTTAATGGCTATTTTATCCAAAAAAAAAAAAAACCGAACTTGAAAGGGTTCTGTTTTTGGTTTTATGTTGTTTTTAAAGCAAATTAATTTAAAATTTTATCTTGTCTTTAAGTACCGCCATTTTAAATGTTGCAATTTTAAAAGATGATGAAAGGGGATGAATTCTAATTTGATTTTCTTAAAAAAATCTCTTTATGCGTTGTTGTTTTCAAGTTTTTCAATACCACCCTTAATAAAAGCGGCTAGTTTTGTCTATGATTTGAAGTTTATGAGCTTTAATTTCAATTTGGTGGCCCCAAATAACAACCCCTATTGGAATAGCCTAACCAAAATGCAAGGTCGTCTCATGCCTCAAATCGGCGTTCAATTAGACAAAAGGCAGGCCTTGATGTTTGGAGCGTGGTTCATTCAAAATTTACACACGCATTATAGCTATTTCCCTTATTCGTGGGGGGTTACGATGTATTACCAATACATAGGGAAAAATTTGAGATTTTTTTTAGGCATTGTGCCGCGAAGCTATCAAATAGGGCATTACCCTTTAAGCGCTTTTAAAAAACTTTTTTGGTTTATAGACCCCACTTTTAGGGGAGGAGCGTTTCAATTCAAACCGGCTTATGACCCTAACCGCTGGTGGAATGGGTGGTTTGAGGGCGTTGTGGATTGGTATGGGGGGCGTAATTGGAACAACCAGCCCAAAAAGAAAAATTACGATTTTGATCAATTCTTGTATTTTGTTTCTTCAGAATTTCAGTTTCTTAAAGGGTATTTAGGTTTGGGGGGGCAGCTTGTCATTTTTCATAACGCCAGCCATCATAGCATGGGAGATAATTACCCTTACGGCGGTAATTCCTACTTAAAACCAGGCGATGCAACCCCGCAATGGCCTAATGGCTACCCCTATTTCAGTCAAAAAAATAACCCACAAGGCGGAGAAATAGGGAAATACTCTAACCCTACCATTTTAGACAGGGTTTATTACCATGCTTATTTAAAAGCGGATTTTAAAAATCTCATGCCTTATATGGATAATATTTTTATGACCTTTGGCACGCAGTCGTCTCAAACCCATTATTGCGTGCGTTATGCTAGCGAGTGCAAAAACGCTCAATTTTATAACAGCTTTGGGGGGGAATTTTACGCTCAAGCGCAATACAAAGGCTTTGGGATTTTTAACAGATACTATTTTTCCAACAAACCCCAAATGCACTTTTACGCCACTTATGGCCAATCTCTCTATACCGGATTGCCATGGTATAGAGCCCCTAATTTTGACATGATAGGGCTTTATTATGTTTATAAAAATAAATGGATAAGCGTGCGAGCGGATGCGTTTTTTAACTTTTTAGGTGGGGGCGATGGGTATCATTTGTATGGGAAAGGGGGCAAGTGGATCACTACTTATCAGCAATTCTTAACCCTAACCATAGACACACGAGAGTTGATTGATTTTGTCAAATCTAAAACCTCCAAATAACTATATCTAAAAATTATAGATATAATTGAAATAAGCGACCGGTAAGCGGTGCCATAAAGTGGTCGCACTCAAGCCATCAATAATTTCAGTTCTTTTGTTAGGAATGAAAGGGAATTTCAACCCGAAAGTGATTTCATTGTGTAAAAACCCAAAACGAAAGCCCACTTTCACAAGCAATTGGAAAAGCGAATTTTCTTTGCCTAAATTTTGAGCGATAATCCCATGCATAGCCCCTCCTGGCATGTAAGTCGCCCCAGCGATGCCTAAGCCAAACTCCAATCCTAAAAACATCTTTGGCGAATTGAAAGCGTCCCACAAACCGCTAAATTCTAAACCATAGGTAGAAATATAGGATTTGTGAGAAGAAAAGGTCTGATCATAAAACAACCCGTAACGGAAACCCACATGCTCTACAGCTTGCGTTTTAGCCACAAATTTCCCCCCTAACACCACGCCAAAACCATTGCCGGTCATGAAATACGATTTATCTATAGAACTGGTGCTAAAAGACGTGTTGATCGCGCTAAGCTGATACCCAACCCCTAAATAAAACGTATTCCTATCCGCAAATTTAGGTTTTTTTGATTTTTCATCAAGCTCTGCCTCTGTGGCTTGAAGCGATGATAATAACGCCATGCCCATTAATATTTTAATTGTTGTTTTATTCATAACCCAATTCCTTTTGTTATCCTGCCCCACACTTGCCCTATACAAACTAAAATTAAATCACGCCCTAATAATAACAAAGTTTAAAATAAATATTAGTGGTTTTGATTAAGAACGCCTATCTTTTTAGAATAAATAGCCATAAAATAGCCATAATTCTTGTGGGTATGCCCCCATTTTCCTATAAAAATTCCTAAAAAGATATTGTTATAAGACACATTAATAGTTTTTCTTGTATAATATTTGGGCTAAATTCAATTTATTTTATACGATATTAAGGAGACATATTACCATGTTTCAAATTAGATGGCATGCGCGAGCTGGTCAAGGCGCAATCACTGGCGCTAAAGGGTTGGCTGATGTGATTTCAAAAACAGGCAAAGAAGTGCAAGCGTTCGCTTCTTATGGTTCAGCTAAAAGGGGGGCTGCCATGATGGCTTATAACCGCGTTGATGATGAGCCTATTTTAAACCATGAACGCTTCATGGAGCCTGATTATGTGCTGGTGATTGACCCTGGTTTGGTTTTCATTGAAAACATTTTCGCTAATGAAAAAGAAGACACGACCTATATCATCGCTAGTTATCTCAGCAAAGAAGAATTGTTTGAAAAAAAACCTGAATTAAAAACCCGTAAGGTGTTTTTAGTGGATTGTTTAAAAATCTCTATGGAAACCTTAAAACGCCCTATCCCTAACACGCCCATGTTAGGGGCGTTGATGAAGGTGTCTGGCATGCTTGAAATTGGGGCTTTTAAAGAAGCTTTTAAGAAAGTTTTAGGCAAAAAACTCACGCAAGAAGTCATTGACGCTAACATGCTCGCTATCCAAAGAGCTTATGAAGAAGTTCAATAACATTAAGGATTAAAGATGAAAGATTGGAATGAATTTGAAATGGGAGCGGTTCTCTTCCCTTTTGAAAAAAACGCACAAAGCGAAATGGAAAAACACAACGATGAGCGCCATTACACCGAACAGAGTTACTTCACCACTTCAGTGGCTCATTGGCGCGTGGCTAAGCCTGTGCATAACAATAATATTTGTATCAATTGCTTTAATTGTTGGGTTTATTGCCCAGACGCTGCTATTCTTTCAAGAGAGGGCAAATTAAAGGGCGTGGATTATTCTCATTGTAAGGGCTGTGGCGTGTGCGTGGATGTCTGCCCCACCAACCCTAAATCCCTATGGATGTTTGAAGAACAAATTGAGCCTGCCACCGCTCTCACTCAATGGCCGCAAAAACAAGAAAAGAAAAAATCATAAGGAAAAAATATGGCAAAAAGTATTGAATTACAAGAGATAGAAGTGTGGGATGGCAATACCGCTAGCTCTAACGCTTTAAGACAGGCTCAAATTGATGTCATCGCAGCCTATCCTATCACCCCGTCAACGCCCATTGTGCAAAATTATGGATCGTTTAAAGATAATGGCTATGTTGATGGCGAATTCGTTTTAGTGGAATCTGAGCATGCCGCCATGAGTGCATGCGTGGGAGCGGCAGCAGCTGGAGGGAGAGTCAGCACTGCGACTAGTTCTCAAGGTTTGGCGTTAATGGTAGAGGTTTTATACCAAGCTTCTGGCATGCGTTTGCCTATCGTTTTGAATTTAGTCAATCGCGCTCTAGCAGCCCCTTTAAATATCCATGGTGATCATTCTGATATGTATTTGAGTAGGGATTCTGGCTGGATCAGTTTATGCACATGCAACCCTCAAGAAGCTTATGATTTCACTTTAATGGCGTTCAAAATCGCAGAGCACCAAAAGGTGCGCGTGCCTACTATTGTCAATCAAGATGGCTTTTTATGTTCGCACACCGTGCAGAATGTCCGCCCTTTGAGCGATGCAGTGGCTTATCAATTCGTAGGCGAATACCAAACCAAGCATTCCCTTTTGGATTTTGATAAACCGGTAAGCTATGGCGCGCAAGCTGAAGAAGAATGGCATTATGAGCATAAAGCCCAACTCCACCATGCGATCATGAGCGCGTCTTCTGTGATTGAAGAAGTGTTCAATGATTTCGCTAAACTCACAGGCAGACAATACCATTTGACTAAAACTTTCCAGCTAGAAGACGCTGAAATCGCTATTTTTGCGTTAGGCACTACTTATGAATCAGCGATCGTAGCGGCTAAAGAAATGCGTAAAAAAGGCATTAAGGCCGGCGTGGCCACTATCCATTCCTTGCGCCCTTTCCCTTATGAAAGATTGGGGCAGGATTTGAAAAATCTTAAGGCTCTAGCGATTTTAGACAAAAGCTCTCCAGCGGGCGCTATGGGGGCGATGTTTAATGAAGTAACGAGCGCGGTGTATCAAACCCAAGGGACTAAACACCCTGTGGTGTCTAACTACATTTATGGTTTAGGCGAAAGGGATATGACGATCGCGCATTTATGCGAAATTTTTGAAGAAATCAATGAAGACGCTCTTAAAGGCACGCTCACGCACCCTACCCAACAATTCGTAGGTTTGCACGGCCCTAAAATGAGCTTTTTTTAAAAAGGAAATATCATGGTAAAAGAAGTCAAAACACTCAAAGGTTTTAGCCAAAGTGCTGAGAAATTTCAAGGCTCGCACTTGCTTTGCCCGGGTTGTGGGCATGGCATTATTGTGCGCGAAGTTTTAAACGCTGTAGATGGGCCTATCGTTTTAGGCAATTCTACCGGTTGTTTAGAGGTATGTTCGGCTGTGTATCCGCACACTTCATGGGATGTGCCTTGGATTCATATTGGTTTTGAAAATGGCTCTACGGCGATTTCAGGGGTGGAAGCGATGTATAAAGCCCTAGTGAATAAGGGCCGCTATCAAGGTCAAAAGCCCAAATTTGTGGCGTTTGGGGGCGATGGGGCTAGTTATGATATTGGTTTTCAATTCATCAGCGGTTGCATGGAAAGAGGGCATGACATGACTTACATTTGCTTGGATAATGAAAACTACGCCAATACCGGCGGTCAAAGAAGCGGATCTACGCCATTAGGGGCTAGCACTTCTACCACGCCAGCGGGATCGGTGAGCTTTGGTAAAAAAGAAAAGAAAAAAGACATCGTCAATATCATGGCAAGCCATGGGGTCCCTTATGTGGCGCAACTCTCGCCTAACAAATGGAAAGACATGAATAAAAAGATTAAAACCGCGCTAGACACTGAAGGGCCTTGCTTTATCAACGCTCTTAGCCCATGCACGACTGAATGGAAATTTGATTCCAATAAGACCATTGAATTAGCGGATATGGCTGTGGATAGCTTGATGTTCCCCTTGTTTGAAATCTTTAATGGTAGGGAATTGAAAATCACTTACCGCCCAAGAAATATCATTCCTGTAAGGGATTATTTAGCGGCTCAAAAGCGCTTCAAACACCTTTTCAAAAAGGAAAACGAACACATCATTGAAGAATTGCAAAAAGATGTGAATGATCGTTGGGAATACTTGCAACGCAGAGAAGAAGCTAAAGTATAACCCTTCCATTAAATCAAGGGGCTTTCTTACGCCTTGTGCTTCTTTTATCCCCTTGATTCTTTAAACCCCTTTAAAGTAACATAAATCCCATTTTGATTTTAAGGATTGTCGGTGTTAGAACGCTATGCGAATGAAGAAATGAAAGCCCTATGGAATGAGCAAACCAAATTTGAAACTTATTTGGAAGTGGAAAAAGCTGTCGTTAGGGCGTGGAACAAGCTTGGGCAAATCCAAGATAGCGATTGTGAAAAAATCTGCTCAAAGGCGGCATTCAACCTTGAGCGCATCAAAGAAATTGAAAAAACCACCAAGCATGACTTAATCGCTTTCACTACTTGCGTGGCTGAAAGCCTGGGCGAAGAATCGCGCTTTTTTCATTATGGGATCACTTCTAGCGATTGCATTGATACGGCTATGGCGTTATTGATGACAAAAAGCTTAAAACTCATTCAAAAAGGCGTTAAAAATCTCTATGAAACCCTTAAAAGTAGGGCTTTAGAGCATAAAGACACGCTGATGGTGGGCAGAAGCCATGGGGTGTTTGGCGAACCCATTACTTTTGGCTTAGTGTTAGCCCTTTTTGCTGATGAAATCAAACGGCATTTAAAAGCCTTAGATTTAACGATGGAATTTATCAGCGTGGGAGCGATCAGTGGGGCTATGGGGAATTTCGCGCACGCCCCCTTAGAATTAGAAGAATTAGTGTGCGAATTTTTAGGCTTAAAAACCGCCAATATCAATAACCAAGTCATTCAAAGGGATCGCTACGCTAGGCTTGCATGCGATCTGGCTCTTTTAGCGAGCAGTTGTGAAAAAATCGCTGTCAATATCCGCCATTTGCAACGCAGTGAAGTCTATGAAGTGGAAGAAGCTTTTTCAACAGGGCAAAAAGGAAGCTCGGCGATGCCTCACAAAAGAAACCCCATATTGAGCGAGAATATCACCGGGCTTTGTAGGGTGATTCGCTCTTTTACTACCCCTATGCTAGAAAATGTCGCCTTATGGCATGAAAGGGACATGAGCCATAGCTCTGTGGAGCGTTTTGCATTACCCGATCTGTTTGTCACTAGCGATTTTATGCTCAGCCGCTTGAATAGCGTGATTGAAAGTTTGGTGGTTTATCCTAAAAACATGCTTAAAAATTTAGCTTTGAGTGGGGGGCTAGTCTTTTCGCAACGGGTGTTATTGGAATTGCCTAAAAAAGGTTTGAGCAGAGAAGAAAGCTATTCTATCGTGCAAGAAAATGCGATGAAAATATGGGAGGTTTTGCAACAAGGCGCTTTTAAAAACGCTGATGAAAATTTGTTTTTAAACGCCCTGCTCAACGATGAACGCTTGAAAAAATATTTGAGCGAAGATGAAATCAAAGCATGTTTTGATTATAGTTATTACACTAAAAATGTGGGGGCGATCTTTAAAAGGGTGTTTGGATAAGGCGCGTTTTTACAAAAACAAAACTATAAAATAAGCGGTAAAAATTGAAGTTTTAAGGGGTTTTTTGAAACGAGCGTTATGTTTGATTTTAGGGCTTTTTTGCGCGCTTAAGGCAGAGAGTTTTAAAGATGTTTTGACTAAAGGGGATTACACTTTTTTTAACAGAAAAGTGGTTTCGCCCATCAAACGCTATGCGGATAGATCGGCGTTTTATCTGGGGCTTGGGTATCAATTAGGGAGCATTCAGCACAACTCTAGCAACTTGAATCTATTCCAGCGTTTTACCAGAACCCAAATTATTTTTAGCGATGGCTTAAGCCCTATTTTTAAAAATTCGTATGTGTCTAATGGTCTTGGCGTGCAAGTGGGCTATAAATGGGTGGGTAAGCATGAAGAAACGAAGTGGTTTGGCTTCAGGTGGGGGTTATTTTATGATTTGAGCGCCTCTCTTTATGGTCCACAAGAATCGCAGTCTATTCTCATTTCCACTTATGGCACTTATATGGATTTATTGCTTAACGCTTATAATGGGGATAAGTTTTTTGCCGGATTCAATTTGGGGGTTGCTTTTGCTGGAGTGCATGATAAAGTGAGCAATGAATTGTTGTATCAAGCCCTTCTTCAAGACACTTTTGGCGGGAAAGTGAATCCAAATGGCTTCCAGTTTTTGGTGGATTTAGGGGTTCGTTTAGGGAATGAGCGCAACCAATTTGGCTTTGGGATTAAAATCCCTACTTATTATTTTAACCACTATTATTCCATGAATAACATTAGCAATAATAGTGAAGATGTTCTAAAAGTTTTACGATTTTTTGAATACGGGATCAGAAGCGTGTTGTATCGGGTTGATTTCAGGCGCAATTACTCGGTTTATTTCAACTACACTTATAGTTTTTAAAGTGCAATTTTTAAGCGATAGCGTTTAAAGCGTTCTTAATTTAGCGATTTCGTCTCTCAAACGCATCGCTTCTTCAAAATCCAAATTTTTCGCGTGCTCTCGCATTTTTTTATCCAATTCTTTAATGATCTTTTCCCTTTCACTTTTAGGCATTTTGTCCTTTTTTAAAGCTTTAGCGATTTTAATCTCATCGTCTCTTAATTTCAACTCCTCTTCTAAAGCGCGAGTAACGGTTTTGGGGGTGATGTTATGGATTTTATTGAACTCTTCTTGCTTAGCGCGCCTGTAACTGGTGATCTCAAAGGCTTTTTGCATGCTTTGAGTGATCTTTTTAGCGTATAGTAAAACCTTGCCATTAGCGTTTCTAGCGGCTCGCCCCATGGTTTGAATGAGGCTTGTTTCGCTCCTTAAAAACCCTTCTTTATCTGCATCCATGATCGCCACTAAAGAGACTTCAGGCAAATCCAGCCCCTCTCTTAAAAGATTGATCCCTATTAAAATGTCAAATTCTTTAAGCCTTAAAGAGCGGATGATGTGATTTCTTTCAATCGCATCAATTTCACTATGCATGTAACGCACCTTCAAGCCCCATTCAGCATAATACTTGCACAATTCTTCTGCCATTTTTTTAGTGAGCGTGGTGATGAGCACCCTTTCATCTCTGGCCACCACTAACTTGATTTCATCAAACAAATCCTGGACTTGCTTATCGCTGTCTCGCACTTCAAATTTAGGGTCTAAAAGCCCTGTAGGGCGAATGATTTGCTCAGCGACATTCTTTTGAGAAAGTTCTAATTCTAGCTTATTGGGCGTAGCGGACACAAAAAGGAATTGGCAATTTTTATGGATAAATTCATCAAATTTTAAAGGGCGGTTGTCTAAAGCGCTAGGCAATCTAAAACCATATTCCACTAAAACGCTTTTCCTGCTCATATCCCCTGCATACATCCCCCCAAACTGCGGCAAACTCACATGGCTTTCATCTACAATGACTAAAAATTCCCGCTCAAATATCCCTAAATAATCAAACAAACAAAAAGGCGTTTCGTTAGGGGCTTTACCGGTGAAATGGCGCGCGTAATTTTCAATGCCCTTACACACACCGGTCGCGCTAATCATTTCTAAATCATGCTCGGTGCGTTGTTTGAGGCGATTGTATTCAAGCATTTTATCCTGCTCTTTAAAAAATTTCAATCTTAGAGCGAGTTCGTCTTCAATGCTTTTAATGGCTAAATTCAACCTCTCGCTCCCTACGGCAAACTGACTGGCCGCATAAAGCATGACGGAATCCAAGCGCTTGATTTCATTTTTTTCTAAAGCGTCAAAGACCGCAATCCTTTCTATCTCATCGCCAAAAAATTCAATCCTAATAAATTCAGCGTCATTATAAGCGGGGAAAATATCCACGCATTCCCCAGTCGCTCTAAAGCTCCCCCTATCAAACACCACTTCATTACGGCTATAACCCATTTCCACTAGCTTTAATAAAAAGCTCTTGTAAGCACGCTTCTCGCCCACTTTGATTTTTTCCATGACTTTTAGATATTCTTCAGGGTTACCCAAACCATAATTAGCCGAAACGCTCGCTATCACGATCACATCATCATAACCTAAAAGTGAGGTGGTCGCGCTCAATCTCAAACGCTCCAAATCATCGTTAATAGAGCTATCTTTTTCAATGAATAAATCCCTCCTAGGGATATAGCTTTCAGGCTGGTAGTAATCAAAGTGGGAGATAAAATACTCCACCCTATTATGCGGGAAAAACGCCTTAAACTCGCTATAAAGCTGCGCGCATAAGGTCTTATTATGGCTCATGATCAAAGCGGGTTTATTGGTTTGAGCGATGACATTAGCCATCGTGTAAGTCTTACCGCTCCCTGTAACCCCCACTAGAGTTTGATAATGGTTGTTATTTTTCAAGCTTTTCGTTAAAGCTTCTATGGCTTGGGGCTGATCGCCTGCTGGCGGATAAGGGCTTTTTAAATCAAATAAAGGCATCTTTAAACTCGCATTTTTTAGGGATATTATAGTGGTTTTTAACACGCCTTATTCAAACTCAAAAAAATCAATGTTTTGATAATGATTGGTTTTTGGCTTCTGTGATCTCTCTATAGGCTTCTTGTTTTTCTTGCGTGATGTTGTTTAAAACTTCTTGTTTATTAGCGTTTATTTGCGCCTGTGCGTTTTCTTTCGCTTCGTTAATGTTCGTTATCGCTTGCGTTTTATTCGTGCTTATTTCGTTGTTAGCGTTCGTTTTCGCTTCGTTAATGTTAGTGATCGCTTGGGTTTTATTCGTGCTTATTTGCGTTGTGGCGTTTTCTTTAGCTTCGTTAATGTTAGTTATCGCTTGGGTTTTATTCGCGCTTATTTCATTATTAGCGTTTTCTTTGGCCTGGTTTAAAAAGATTTGATAGCTCGTTAAAAGCTTTGTAGTGGCTTCTATAATTTGATTTTCTAGCTTTTTAATCTCGCTTTTGATGTTTTGCGTGTTAGCGTTTAAGGTGTTCGTTACTTCTTGCTCATTAGCATGCATGCTCGTATTAAACTCGCTAAAAAAGCCCTC
>NZ_JACTGF010000013.1:0-32370 GCF_014497725.1 Helicobacter pylori
CTCCTTTCTAGAGAAAAGCTTTTAACATTCGCTTGTTAAAAGCCAAGAGTATTACCTGACAAAAGAACTTCTTTTGCTTAGTTTTGAAAGATTGAGCTTATTCTTTCTTTTTTACTTCTTGATTTTTCATTTGATTTTTGATTTTGGTTTGATTGATTTTAATACTTGTTTTTGGTTTTTTCTTGTTTCTTAGATCTTGCTTTTTGTCTAAAGTTTTATTTTATAGTGAAAATCATAAGGGAGTAGGGGTTATTTTGCGATACCCTAAATCCTAAAACGCTTCAAAAGTTATCGTTTGATTGAAGTTAAGTTATTTTATAGCCAACACTCCATTGAAACAGAATCAAAAACAAAAACCATAGCCCACCAAGCAAAGACCTAACACCCAATAAGGGAAAAGGCTAAACGAAAACATGGAGCATAAGAATTGCGCGCACCGGCAAGTTTGATGAGCAGGAAAGACTTCAAATAACCTTTCATCGGTTTTAAGTCTGTTTTCTATGAGCCATTGGTATTGCTCCCTGAATAATTTTTCTTGCATGAGATAATAAGCGTCTAAAAGATAAAAGCATGCCAACAACACCCCTAAAACGCATAACCCATAAAGATGAGAGATCGCCTCTACTTTGAGGGATAAGACACCCACAGCGAGCGCGAGAGTCCATTTTTTGCACTCCAAAGAATTTTGTGCCATTCTGTTGATAATGCCTTGCAAGATTTTAAGCTCTTCTATAAGGATTTTTGCTCTGTCTTTTGGGGTATTTTCCATGTTTAAGGCTTATTTTTTCTCAAAATTAAATTTGTAAGTGCCTTTGTTGGTTTGGAGTTCGGCTTCCAAAAGTTTTGAGCATCTATAAGAGATTACTACAGAATTCCCAAATTTCAATTCTTGTTGCATAGGGATATGTTTATCTTGCAATTCTTTGACTTTTTGTTCTATCCATTGGATCTTATTTGTTGTCTCACTTAAACTAGCTTGGTATTTTTGCAAGTTTTCTGTCAAAGGTTGTAACTCCTTATCTGTTATTACCTTAAGTTTTTCTGGAGCACTGCTCACAATTTCTTTAAAAATAAAGTTGGTTATAGTGGGTAATTTTTCATTTACAGATCTTATAAAGGATGGATTAAATTTGAATCTATCTATTTTGCCATAGCTTGCAATAAGATCTGATGCTATTTTGGAAATTTCTTGGTTATTGATGGAGTCAGCATAGCCTTTTAAGATTTCTAGCTCTAACTTTATCCTTTCATTCAAGTCTACAGAATCACCATCATTGATATCAAGATAATAAGAACACCAACCAAGGTATGTATACTTATCAATCCCTTGTGATCCTTCCAAGCATTGTCCCTCTTTTCTTACAATATCCTTTTTAATTCCGCTCATATTTGCAGTAAATATATTTTTAATATCTTTTTGAAGGTAATAAAAGAACTTGAGTGTATCATTATTAATATAATAAGACGCTTCACTTGAAAGTGATTTTTTGAGATGGTCAAAAATAAAAGTTCTTTGTTGTTGTAATTGTATGTATTGTTTAGAATTTTCATCCAGGGTTTTAAGTTTATTCTCTGTGTTGAAATTCCAACCATAGAATTTTTCAATGGTGTCCAATTCTTTCATTTTGTCTTCAAATTCTTTTAGGGATTGTTGCTTAAGGGCAATTGCTTGTTGGGTTTCGTTTGAGTATTTCTCAAGGCTTTGTTTGGCGTTTTCGGATTTCTCTTTTTCTTGTATGAGCCTTTCTAAACTTACAAGGACTTGTAAGGTGGAATATTCACAATTCCCACGATTAAGATTGAGATTTTCAAGAGTAACGCTATCTACCTTAGAGTTTATTTGCAGTTGGCTTCCATAATCAACCATTTCAACCGGCGATTCACCATTCCCACAGCCCGCTAAATACAACGCCAAACAGCTTGCACCCAATAATTTTTGGTAAGTTTTCATTTTGCATCCTTTGTTATAAGATTAGGAGCGATTTTCTTGCAAAAACTATCAAGAGAGATAGGTTTAAACCTCCTTAATAAGTTTGTGACATCGTAAGAAACGCACATGGCTTTAATGTGTGATTCTTTTAGAGTAGTGCCAGTTATAAAAGTGTTAGCGATCTTTAATTCTTCATAAATCCATGCGGAATAAGTGATTTTTAATAGATCTTGATGGCGTGATAGCCCTTGATTAGGAACGCTGTTCTTGCTTTGTAAAAACACGAAGTAAGGGCATTTTTTGATCATATATTCTAAAGACTCTCTGAGAATGAGCGTGAAAGCGTCTTCAATCCTACTTATATTATCGTATTCTGCCAATTTGTTTAAGACATCGTCTTTATAATCCCAAAAAAGCGAGTCTATAAATACGCATTCTGCATCTAGGTCTTCTTCCAAATAGCCTTTAACCTTTAAAGCCTTATTTTTATCCGCATGCGAATGCGATAGGAACACTTGAGCGTTTTTTAGCTGCGGTTTGAACGGGCTAAAAAAGGCTTCCTGTAACTCTCTATGATTTAAAATAATGTCTTTTCTACTGCCATGTTTTTTAAGAATATTTCTAATTTTTTGGGCAATGCGATCGAGTTCAAAAATGGGCAACATGGAAAAATCATTGCTGTTTCTAGTAAGATTATAGAAAAATAAATCCCCATCTATATTATCTGCATCAATGATATAAGTTTTCAAATATTTTTGCCTTTTATTTAAGTTCCCTTTAAAATCCTTTGATTATAGTAGACTTAGACTTAGACTTAGACTTAGACTTAGCTTAAGAGTGCTTGAATTTTGGGGTGTCGGGGGGTGTTAGAATAGCTAAAAATCACCGCTAAAAAAGCCTTTTTGCAAACAAAAAGGGCGTTAAAACTTACAAGTAGCATGACCCTAAAAGCGCAAAAACAACAAAAACAATCTAAAAAACCTCTTCGCATGCTTTTTTGTCTTTATGGAGTAAGCATGCTTTTTGCAACTTTATGAAGCGTTTTTTCCTTTCTTCTTCGGTCATATTGTTAGGCTTTTCAATAGGGTGTGGAAGAGGGCGTGAAAGCTTTGAAGTGGGGGTATTGAATTGGGGTGCATACCCTAGCTTATTAACTGAATAAAAGCCTAAAGCGGCGATTAAAATAAAAATCCAATCTGTTTTTCTGATCTTAGGGCAAAATTTACACGCCATGATTTAATCCTTAAAACATTTGAAGTATAATACACTCTTATGGTCAAATATTAAGTTTAGGAAAAGTTGCATGTGGAGTTTCATTCAAAAAATCTTTAAGGCTTTAGTGATTATGCCTTTAGATTTTATCACGAAGTATTTCAAGTCGTTTGTGCTGTTACTCATTGTATTAGTCTTTTTCAGCACTAAAGAAAGCGCGCCAAGCGCCCCGCCCAATCTCGCTAAACTCTATTTAAATGGGGCGATTTTTAGCACCGAGGATTTTGACAAAGAAGTGGATAAAATCCTAAAAACCCCTAGCATTAAGGGCGTTTTATTGTTGATTGACTCTCCTGGTGGGGCGGTGTCAGCGAGCGTGGAATTGAGCGAAAAAATCGCTGATTTGAAGCAAAAAATGCCCGTTTTAGCGTATGCTAGGGGGGTTATGGCGAGCGGGAGTTATTATGCGGGCATGCAAGCGAGCGAAGTTTATGCCTCTAAAGCGAGTTTGATAGGATCCATTGGGGTGATTTTTTCTAGCGCGAATGTGGAAAATTTGCTCAATAAAGTCGGCGTAGCCACTCAAGGCGTGCATGCGGGCGAATATAAAGAAATAGGCACTTTCACCAGAGCATGGAAACCCAACGAAAAAGAATTTTTGCAAAATTTAGTCAATGAGCAATACCAAATGTTTGTGGATGATGTCGCAAAAGCCAGGAAATTAAACGCTAAGGATTATAAGGATTTTGCTGAAGGGAAGGTCTTTAGCGCTCAAAACGCTCTAAAATTAAAACTCATTGATAAAATCAGCACGATTAAGCAAGCACAAGATCGTTTAATGGAATTGAGTAAGGTTAAAAAAGCTTATTGGCTAGAAAAAAGCCCTATGGAGCGCTTCATTGAAAAAGCCACACAATCAGCGAGTAATATCATCACGCAAGCCTTTGGCTACCAATTATTAATGAGATAAAGATGTTAGAATTTATTTTAAAAATTCAAGCTAGAGACTCTAAAGGCTTGGTGAGTGCCATTAGCACCACGATCGCTAACAAGGGCTATAACATCGTCAAAAACGATGAATTTGTTGATCCCTTAAAGCAGCACTTTTTCATGCGGCTAAAAATCCAAAAAGAAATGAAGCCCTTGAATACTGAAGTTAAAGAACAAGAAGAGCGATCCTTAAAAACCGCTCTTTTTAAAGCCTTAGAAAACTTTAACGAACTATTGATTGAAGTCATTTTAACGCATAAAAAAAACATCATTTTACTCGCTACTAAAGAGAGCCATTGCTTGGGGGATTTGCTTTTAAGGGTGTATGGGGGGGAATTGAACGCTCAAATTTTAGGCGTTATTTCTAATCACGAGATTTTACGCCCTTTAGTGGAAAAATTTGACATCCCTTATTTTTACGCGCCTTGTATTGATCAAATTTTGCATGAAAAAGAAGTTTTAGCGATCATCAAAGACCTGGAATTAAAACACAAAGTCAGTGCGGATCTGCTCGTTTTAGCCAAATACATGCGCATTTTAAGCCATGATTTTACGAAGCGCTATGAAAACCAGATTCTAAATATCCATCATAGTTTCTTGCCCGCATTCATTGGGGCTAACCCTTACCAGCAAGCGTTTGAAAGGGGCGTAAAAGTCATCGGGGCCACGGCGCATTTTGTGAATGAAAGCCTTGATGCAGGGCCAATTATCATACAAGACACTCTGCCCATTAACCACAATTACAGCGTGGAAAAAATGCGCCTAGCGGGTAAGGATATAGAAAAACTGGTTTTGGCTAGGGCTTTAAAACTCGTTTTAGAAGACAGAGTCTTTGTGCATGAAAACAAAACGGTGGTGTTTTGAATGCCTTTAGATTTCAGCAACCTCAATGAAGAACCCTTAAAAAACCAAATCAAAGCCGAGTTTTTTAAGGATAAAAAATTCCTTTATAGTGGGGATAAGATAGATTTCATGCTAAGCTATCAGCACACTAATGCCACCTTACCCATTTTATGGGGTGAAGCTAAAAGGGGCGATTTTGACGATTTGGACAAAGCCTTCACGCAACTGCTTTTAACCATAGGCAAGCACAAGCTCTATACCCACCACACGCCACCCTATTTGTGCGCTTTTAACGCTTTTAAAATGGAATTTATCGCCTTTAATGACACGATCACAAGCTTTTTTTATAAAAGCGATATAGATTTTTCTATCACCCCAAGCAACCACAACACAGAGGGTTTTAAACACGCTTTAGACGCGTTTAAAGCCATGTGTAAACCCCATAAATCGGTTTTTGACTTTAAAACCCAAAGCCAAGAATGCAAAGAATTTATTGAAAATAATTTAAACTCTAGCCATCTACTCAACAAAATCCAAATTGACAAAAACAATTTCTTTACGATCTATCAAAAGTGGCTTGAAATTGTCAAACCCACCATTGACATAAATTGGGAGGTGGCTAAAACTAAAGACATTTTAGACGCAGACTATTATTTAGCGGATTTGCTTAGCGATGGCGATAAAACCATTATTGAGAAATTGCACACGATTTTAAGATCGAGCCATTATAAATTGAATAGGGGTGTGAATGAATTAGGCAAAATGGATTTTATGGAAGTTGGTTTCACAGACAGCCAACAAGCCCATCAAGAATTTTGGAGCGTTTATGAACGACCGCCTAAAAGAGAATTTCAAGCCTCTATTTTAGAGCGGCGCGACTTGTTAGTGCCAAGCGATGTGAGGGAAAGGAAAGGGGCGTATTTTACCCCTAAAATCTGGGTAGAAAAAAGCCAAGAATATTTAGCTAAAGCTTTGGGGCAAGATTATCAAGACGATTATATCATTTGGGATTGCGCTGGAGGGACTGGGAATTTGCTCAGGGGCTTATTGAATAAGGCGAATTTGTATCTGTCCACTTTGGATAGCAATGATGTAGCGATCGTTAAAGATCTAGCTAGTAAAAACCACCTAAAGCTGCTAGAAAACCATGTTTTCCAATTTGATTTTTTAAACGATGATTTTTTCAGCGATAAGTTGCCAAAAAGCTTGCAAGAAATCTTAAACGACAAAGAGAAACGAAAAAAGCTCATCATTTACATCAACCCACCGTATGCGGAAGCGACTTCGGCTAAAACGCCTAGCGGCACAGGCAAACACAAAGCCAAAGTCGCAAGAAACAATAAGGTTTATGAAACTTATAAAGATCTTTTAGGGTCTGGGGCTAACGAACTTTTCGCCCAATTTTTCATGCGCATTTACAAGGAGTTGAATGGCTCTATCATGGCGAGTTTTTCAACGCTCAAATACCTTAACTCCAGCAATTTTAAAAAATTCAGAGAAGTTTTTAAGGCGAAGTTTTTAAAAGGGTTTATGGTGCCAGCGGACAGCTTTGATAATGTGAAAGGGCAATTCCCTATTGGCTTTTTGGTGTGGGATACCGCTACCCCCCCCCCTTAAAACCAAGCAACGCTTTAGTTTAGAAGTGTTTGACTCCTTTGGCGGATTTTTGGGGTATAAACACTTTTTTGCAGATGATGAAAATCTTAAACCTATTATCCATTTTTTACGCCCATTTTATGATAAGAAAAATGAAGTTTTAGGTTGTATGCGTTTAGTTGGCTCAGATTTTCAGAGTAATGCAAATATTTTTTATAATCAATATCTAAATGATAATGATATTAAAAAACACATGTATACACAAATTACAACTTCTAACATATTAGAATGTGCGATTTATTTCTCTGTCCGCCATTGTATCAAAGCCACATGGCAAAACGATAGGGATCAATTCTACGCCCCCTATGACGATGCGTTCCAAGACGACAGCGAATTTAAAAACAATTGTTTGATTTTCATGCTTTTTCACACCCAAAACCGCATCACTACCACTCAAGGGACTAACCATTTTATCCCCTTTAACGAAGATGAAGTCAATGCCAAAGAAAGATATTCTAGTCACGCTTTATTAGACTTTTTAAAAGGTGGGATAAAAGAGGGAAGCGATAGCCTTTTTTTAAACGACAAAAAAGAAAACAAGCCCCTAGAATTCAGCCCGAGTGCTTCAAAGGTGTTTGACGCTGGCAAAGAGATCTATCGCTATTACCACACACGAGATTTCACCCACACCCCCTATAACGCTAACGCAAGCCTTTATGACATCAAGGAATTTTTTCAAGGCCGTAACGCACAAGGCAGATTAAATTCACCCGCTAAAGCTAAAGATGAATATTACAAACAGCTTTACGCTAACTTGCAAGACGCCCTAAAGGATCTCGCCAAAGAAATACAGCCTAAAGTCTATGAATACGGGTTTTTAAGGGAGTAGTTTTTAAGACAAATAATCAAAGAGCTAAAGCAAGCGGTATTTTTTAAAAGCACTCTATAAGGGGATTTAGTTTTGTAGGGAGGAGAATTATTGCTACTCTCTTAAGAAAATGCGTTTTACAATAAAATAAAACGCCCCAAAAGTTAAAGGCAAACCCGCTTTTTAAAGGAAACCCCTAAGCTTTTAAACTCAGGGGAACTTTGGCTAACACATTACTTTTCTATGGAAAAGACCACTTTAAACCCCTTAAAAGAGATTTTAATGTATAATACTAGCCAAGAGTTTTTATCATGTTTGACTCGCATGATAAATCCTTTCAAGGTAGTTTGCCCCATAATGCGAACTTATGGGGCGTGATAAAATCCTACAACAAACCCCCTTAAAACTTCTCATTTTACAAACGCTAAAATAAGATTAAAAAATTGAATGAAAATATAGAAAAATGAAACGCCCCAAAAGTCAAGGGCAAACCCGCTTTTTAAAGGAAACCCCTAAGCTTTTAAACTCAGGGGAACTTTGGCTAATACATTACTTTTCTATAGAAAAGACCACTTTAAACCCCTTAAAAGAGATTTTAATGTATAATACTAACCAAGAGTTTTTATCATGCTTTCTTTTCATGATAAACCCTTTTAACCGTGATTTGCCCCATAATGCAACTATGGGGCGTGATGAAATCCTACAACAAACCCCCTTAAAAACACCCCTTGAATGGTGCCAAACACGCATGGCAAATGGCCTAAAGTCTATGAATACGGGTTTTTAAGGGAGTGTTTTTTAAATTTTCTGCTGGAGCTTTTTCTCCCTCAATTGCCCGCAAGCCGCTTCAATATCCAAGGCTTTGGATTCTCTAATGGTGCATAATAAGCCTTTGGAGTTTAAAAAATCCGCAAACATTCTAGCGCTCTCTAAGCTAGGGCGTTCAAACTTAGAGCCTTCATGCGGGTTGAATAAGATCAAATTCACTTTGGATTTAATGCCGTTTAAAAGTTTTAAAAGTTTTTTAGCGCAATCCAGGCCATCGTTTAAATCTTTGATCAAAAGGTATTCAAACATCACTCTTTTGCGCTGCTCTAAAGGCCATTTCCTCACTTCATTCAAAACGCATTCAATGTTGTATTTTTTATTCAAGGGCATTAAAGATGAGCGCGTTTTGTCATCTACGGCGTGTAAGGATATGGCTAATTGCACGCCTAAATTTTTGCCCGCTAAAATAGGGATTTTATCGGCCACGCCACTCGTGGAAATGGTGATTCTTTTAGGCGAAATTTGCATGCCGGTATTGAAAATCTCAACCGCTTTACACACCTCATCTAAATTGTTCAAAGGTTCGCCCATTCCCATAAAAACAATGTTGAGTGCTTTTTCAATGGGGAGGTTGTTGTCTTCTTTAATGAGTAGGGCTTGCTGGATAATTTCGCTCGCTTTTAAGTTCCTTACAAAACCGCCTTTTTGAGTGAAACAAAACGAGCAACCCACTTGACAGCCGATTTGACAAGACACGCACACGGTGTATTTTTCCCCCTCTAAAATAGCGTTTGTCTCTTCATCAATCTTTTTATCTTTCATTTTCAAAAACACCGCTTCAAAAGTGTGGTTGTCTCTTAAAGATTTAAAAAGGTATTTTTTAGAGCCATCAACGCTCTCCCTCACATGCGTGATTTCTATCGTGCGCAAAGTAAATTCTCGCTCCAAATAAGCGATAAAATCTTTTGAAAAATTATTTTGCATGTCTTTAAAGCTTGTTTTATACTTCGCATAGAGCCACAAATAAAGCTGTTTAGCCCTAAAGCTTGGTTTTAAAAGCTGGCCCAATTCCTTTAGAGTGAAATCATAAATGCTCGCTTTCATGCTTTAAGCCCTAATTCTAAAAGTTGGTGCAAGTGCAAGACCCCTAAAACCTTATTGCAATCATCTACGCACACCAAAAGCTGAATCTTATGGCGTTCTAAAAATTCTAACGCCTCTAAAAGAAGGGCGTCTAAATTCTTAAAGCTTTTAGGTTTTAAAGTGGCAAAATGCCTCACTTCGCTCTCCAAGCTAACCCCTTTTAATAACGCCCTACGGACATCGCCATCGCTCAACACCCCCACAAGCTCGTTAGCCTCATTGACTAAAATCGCACTGCCTAGGCGTTTTTCACTCATTTCTATGAGTGCGTCTTTAAAACTTGTATTAGGAGCGATTAGGGGGAGGTTCGTGGTTTGCAACAAGTCTTTAACCTTGACAAAAAGCTTTTTGCCTAAAAGCCCGCCCGGATGAAAGGAAGCAAAATCTTCTTGGCTAAAATTTTTCGCTCGCATCAAGCATGCCATTAAAACATCGCCTAAGGCTAGAGTTAGGGTAGTAGAAGTCGTTGGAGCAGTGTTAATCGGGCAAGCTTCTTTTTTAATTTTCAAGCTCAAATAATAATCGCCAAGTTTAGAGAGCGAGCTATTAGGGCTTTTAGTGAAAGTGATGATTTTATGGCTCAAGCGTTTTAAATGGCTCACTAGATTCAATAGTTCTAAAGATTCGCCCCCATAGCTAATCATTAAAACCACATCGTTTTTTTCAACCATGCCCAAATCCCCATGCATGGCTTCTGTAGGGTGTAAAAACGCGCTCCTGTTACCGGTGCTTAGCATAGAAGCCGTGATTTTTTGCGCCACTAAAGCGCTCTTGCCCACGCCCACTATCACAAGCTTACCCCCTTTTTCTTGGCTTTTTAAAATGAGCTTGACAATCGCTTCTAAATCGTTAGGTTCTTGGAATTGCTTAACGCTTTCTAAAAGCGCGCTCGCTTCATCTTTTAAGACTTGCGCGGCGATAGCGTTGTAGTCAGGTAGCATGGACATGACAAATGATAGCCGGGTATTTTCTAAACTTTTTAAAGAGCGCTTTTCTGATGAAATTACGAGTGTGATCTTCTAATTTTTTAGGGTTATTCAAAATTTCGGCGTTGCTGGATTTTAATAACACCTCTAAGCCCCCTTGAATTTCTTTCATCAAAGGCTTTTCATCTTTGAAACCCACAAGCCCTAAACTGGAAAACTGAGAGCTTTCTAAAAGCGCTTGCTTGTTTTTATTCACAAAAATCGTAGCCACAAACACCCCCAAGCTAGCGACTTCTTCTCTTTGTTGCACAATACTTGTGTCAATACTCAAATTGCTTTGGTTATCCACATAGCTTTTCCCGCTTTTAATCGTGCCGATTTTTTTGATGAACGCAGGGCCGACTTCCACCTGATCGCCATCTTCCATTAAATAGATATTTTTTTCAGGCACCCCGCAAGAAATAGCGGTTTGCTTGTGGCGCGCGACATGGTTATATTCCCCATGCACGGGCAAGAAAAACTTAGGCTTAATGAGTCTTAACATGAGCTTTTGCTCTTCTTGGGCGGCATGCCCGCTCACATGGATATTGTCAAATTCTTGATAAGCCACTTTGGCTTCTTTTTTGATCAAGAAATTCAACACCGCTGAAACGCTCGCTTCATTGCCAGGAATGGCTTTAGCGGAGATGATGACTAAATCGTTGGATTTGATAGAAATGTGGCGGTGCTCATCAGTCGCCATGCGATAAAGCGCACTCATGGTTTCGCCTTGTGAGCCGGTCGTTACGATTAAGACTTCATTATCCGGGTATTTAGCGACTTCATTGGCCTCAATAAAAGATTGATAAGGCAAATGGATATAGCCTAATTCTCTGGCGATGTCTAGGTTTTTTTCCATAGAGCGCCCGATCACAGCGATCTTGCGGTTGTATTTAATGCCGTATTGGATGGCTTGATAGACTCGGTGGATATTGCTAGAGAAGGTGCTCATAATCACCCTCCCTTGCGCTTCTTTAAAAAGCGTGTCAAAAGCCGGCGCTATGGTGCTTTCACTCGGCGTGGTCCCGGATTTATGGGAGTTAGTGGAATCGCTTAAAAGAAGCATCACGCCCTTTTCGCCATAGTGCGCTAAACGATACAAATCCGTGGGCAAATTATCCACTGGAGTGTGATCGATTTTAAAATCGCCGGTGTGGATGATCGTTCCCGCTTTAGTTTGGATCGCCAAAGCGCTGCTGTCAATGATAGAATGCGTGATGTGGATCCATTCAATGATAAATTCGCCCACGCTAATGGGGCAACGCTTTTCTACGATTTTAAAATACGAGCGGTATTTTTTCAAACCATGCTCGTCAAACTTGCTCCCGATCAACCCCAAACTCAAGGGCGTGCCATAAAGGGGGAATTGCAGCTCTTTAAACAAATAAGGCGTGGCCCCTATGTGATCTTCATGGGCATGGGTGATGATAATGCCAGCGATTTTGTCCTTGATTTGGTGCAAGTAGGAAAAATCCGGGATTAAAATATCCACGCCAAAAAGCCCTTCTTTAGGGAAGCTCATGCCCGCATCAATCACGATCGCGCTTTTTGGGGTTTCAATGACCATCATGTTCCCCCCAATCTCGCCCAAGCCCCCTAAAGGCGTGATTTTAACGCTCGCTTTAGAGTTTAAATTCATCTTATAATGCGGGTTTAAATGCTCCACTTGGATCTTGTTATTCGCTTCAACGCCCTTTTTTAACTCCTTATGAAAGCCTAAAGTCCCTCTCTCATTCACATGCAAAATTTCCGTAACGCCCTCTACTTTGTTGTTATCCAACTCTTCTTTGGCGTAATTTCGTGTTTTGGCATGTTTTTGTTTGTGGTGGTTGTTTGGTTTTTTGTTGGGGCGATGCTCTTTTTTATGGTGCGAGGGCGTTTCATGGTTTGAAGACTCTGCGTTTTTTTGCGCGTTTTCTCTGAAACGCTTTTTGCGGTTGGTGAATCGCTCAAACGCTCCGGCTCGCGCCTCATGGTGATCTTTTGAGTTTTCACTGCTGTTTTCATGGTTTTCATTATTTTGGTTGTTATTAGTCATAACGATTATTCCTTTATTTCAATTTTTATCTTTCAATTTTTAAAAAGGCGTGCTAGCCTTTTAAAACGGATTTTAAGAGCTTGAGATAATCTTTTACCTCAGACGCTCTCACGCTTGTTGGTTGGTTTTCTAACGCTAAAAAATCTAACACCTTATCAAGCTTTTCTTTATAAGAAACGCTTTTTTTAAGATTGTTTGAAAGCGTCTTCCTAGGAGATGAGAAACAAGCTTTCAAAAAATCTTCTAATGTTTCAAACCCTTTTTGTAGGGCTTCTTCAAAAAATGGCGCTTGGGCTAATGAAGCCAACGCCTTTTCTTTCAGCGGCTCTTTGATCACTTCAAACACGCTAGAAAACACCTTTGGAGGCGGACTAAACGCGCTAGGCGGCACATCAAACAAAAGGGTAGTATTCCCTATTGTGTGAGCCAAAACGCTCAAAGCGTTCTGTGAATCTTTAGCACAAAATTTGAGCGCCACTTCCTTTTGCGTCATCACCAATAAACCCCTGCATTTAGGGTCTTTGAGCGCGTTTAAAACAAGCCTGGTAGCGATATAATAAGGCAAATTAGAAATCAAAAAATAAGGCTCTTCTTCTTTTAAAAAAAGAGCGTCTTTTTCTACCAATTCCAATTGAAAAGGCTTTTTTTCTGCCCTTAACCTCGCTCGCATTTTCTCGCACAAATGGCTATCTATCTCATAAGTCTTTAAAGGATAGCGATCCAACAACTTGAGAGTCAAATCCCCTAGCCCCACGCCGATTTCAATCAATCTTAACGGGTTTAAAGGGGGCAAAGCACCAACAATCCTGTCTAAAAACGACTCGTCCGTTAAAAAATGCTGTCCTAAAGACTTTTTAGCTACTACCATAAGAAGCGCTTCTAAAATTCCTCATATTATACCTTAAAAAGGGGATTTGTCTTTCCTTTTTAATGCAACTTCTTTAATTATAGCTTTTTTCATTCAAAGATGTTGGTAGTTTTGACAACAGGAGCGCTTGAATCGGCGCTCGTGTTAAAAATTAGTATTAAAATCTTTTTCGTTAATAATTGGTTAGATTTTGCATTATAGAATGAAATCCTAGCTAGTGAGCTAGAATTAAATTTCAATTAAAGGAGTCATCATGGCACACCATGAACAACAACACCAAGTGCAACAACAGCAACAACAACAGGCTAACAGCCAACACCACCACCATCACCATCACCATGCGCACCACCACCATTATTATGGTGGCGAACACCACCATCATAACGCGCAACAACACGCCGAACAACAAGCAGAGCAACACGCGCAACAACAACAACAACAAAAAGCACAACAACAAAACCAACAATATTGATTGGGGCGTTTATGGGGCGGCCTTAGGGCTGCTTTTTGGCTTTTTAACTTTCTCTTTTAATTTAGTTTTCTTTCAAAATCAAAAATTTTAATGGCAATGGATCTAGTATTCACTACCAAGCGTTGTTTGCTTTAACCCTCTTTTTTCAAGTAGCAAAAATTTAAAAATTAGCGTCAAAATTTCTTCCATTAACAATTGATTAGATTTTATACTGTAAAATAAAATCCTAGCCAGTGAGCTAGAATTTAAATTTTTAATCAAAGGAGTCATCATGGCACACCATGAAGAACAACACGGCGGGCACCACCACCATCACCACCACACACACCACCACCACTATCATGGCGGTGAACACCACCATCACCACCACAGCTCTCATCATGAAGAAGGTTGTTGCAGCACTAGCGATAGTCATCATCAAGAAGAAGGTTGCTGCCACGGGCATCACGAGTAATATCGGTGTGGCTAGGGGCAACTTGACTAGGGTTGTCTCTGGCTTTGACTTTAAAATACGATCATTCAATCCTAGCCCATTCTAATCAAACCCATTAAATCCAATCAAACCACCGCAACGCACTTGATTTTTATTTTTACAAACGCTCATTAATGTTAAAAATACTCACCAATGCCTATAAAAAGTAATTTTTTATCCAATAATATTGTTAAGACTTTTTAATATTTTAATACCAACGCTCCATAAAACAAAGCCTTGCGTTTTATCGTTCCAACCCCCATGCGTCTTTAAAAGAAGCGTTTTTAAGCTTTAGATTCAAGCTCCCCTCAATCCATTGAGTATTAGCCCCCTTTTCGTTGTTGTCAAATAAAAACACCCCTAAAAAGCCTCTAGAGGTTTTAATCAAGCTCAATTCCACGCTAGGAAGAATGATTGTGCTGTCAGGTTTGACTTCAAAGGCTAGGAAAAAGGGGCGGTTGTTTTTGAAATCGTAGCCATTTTTGGTGTATGAATAGCCAGGGGCACTCTGCAAGATACCTTTTTGAGTTTCCACGCTAAAAGAATCCAAGTAATAAAACCCAGGCTCTAGCTTGAACGATTGGACTTTGGCTAAAGCGTAGCGGTTTTTCCATAAGAGCATGAAACGATTGCTCCCTAGCATGAATAAAGGCCCCCTAGGGTCTTTGAGCTTTGCTTTGGGGTTTTCTTTAAGCGTTTCATTGTGTTTGGCGACAACTCCTCTATCCACTTTACGCCAATAAGTGCGCACGCTTTGGCCTTGATGCGCGATATACATATTCACCAAACCAGAATGATGGCCTTTAGGGGGCAAACAAGAGGCTAATAAAAAAGCCAATAACAAACTCACAATTTGAAACTTCAAACAAATTCCTTAAAAAGAGTGGTGGCTGAATGCTAACATGCTAAAACTAAAACCCTAATAAGTTATGGATAAAAACTTAAAGAATAGGGTAAAATAAACGCATGCGAATAGACAAATTTTTACAATCAGTGGGTTTAGTGAAGCGGCGCGTTTTAGCGACAGATATGTGCAATGTAGGGGCGGTGTGGCTCAATGGGAGTTGCGCTAAGGCCAGTAAAGAAGTGAAAGCGGGCGATGCGATTAGTTTGCACTATTTAAAGGGGATAGAAGAATACACGATTTTACAAATCCCCACTTTAAAAAATGTGCCGCGAAAAGACACGCACCTTTATATCGCTCCTAAAACAAAAGAATCATAAGATAAAAGACCAAGGATCAATTAGTGAAAGAATACAAAGACACCTTAAACTTAAACGAAACCACCTTTTCTATGAAAGGGAATTTGAGCGTCAATGAGCCTAAAACTTACGCCAAATGGCAAGAGCAGCAAGCGTTCAAACGCATGCAAAATAGGAAAGATAACCATGGGGATTTCACTTTGCATGACGGGCCGCCTTATGCGAACGGGCATTTGCATTTAGGGCATGCCTTAAATAAGATTTTAAAAGACATTGTCGTTAAAAGGGAATATTTTAAAGGGAATAAAATTTATTACACGCCCGGTTGGGATTGCCATGGCTTGCCCATTGAGCAGCAAATTTTAGAGCGATTAGAAAAAGAAAAAACGAGCCTAGAAAACCCCACGCTGTTTAGAGAAAAGTGCCGAGATCATGCGAAAAAATTTTTAGAAATCCAAAAGAATGAATTTTTGCAATTAGGCGTTTTGGGGGATTTTGAAGATCCTTATAAAACCATGGATTTTAAATTTGAAGCGAGCATTTATAGGGCTTTAGTGGGAGTGGCTAAAAAAGGGCTTTTGAAAGAGCGCCACAAGCCTATTTATTGGAGTTATGCATGCGAGAGCGCTTTAGCGGAAGCTGAAGTGGAATACAAGATGAAAAAATCGCCCTCCATTTTCGTGGCGTTTGGTTTGAAAAAGGAGAGTTTAGAAAAATTAAAAGTCAAAAAAGCGAGCCTAGTGATTTGGACGACCACGCCTTGGACTTTGTATGCGAATGAAGCGATCGCTTTGAAAAAAGACGCCCTTTATGCGCTCACCCAAAAAGGCTATTTAGTCGCTAAAGCCTTGCATGAAAAATTAGCCGCTTTAGGGGTGGTGGATAGCAAGATCACGCATGAATTCAATGCCAATGATTTAGAATACTTGAAAGCGGTCAATCCTTTAAACCAAAGAGATTCCCTAATCGCTCTAGGAGAGCATGTCGGTTTAGAAGATGGCACAGGAGCCGTGCATACCGCACCCGGGCATGGTGAAGAGGACTATTATTTAGGCTTAAGATATAATTTAGAAGTGTTAATGTCTGTAGATGAAAAGGGTTGCTATGATGAGGGCATTATCCATAATCAATTATTAGATGAAAGTTATCTGGGCGAGCATGTTTTTAAGGCTCAAAAACGCATTATAGAGCAATTGGGCGATTCTTTATTGCTAGAGCAAGAGATTGAGCATTCCTACCCGCATTGCTGGAGGACGCACAAGCCTGTGATTTACAGAGCGACCACGCAATGGTTTATTTTAATGGATGAGCCTTTCATTCAAAATGATGGCTCTCAAAAAACCTTAAGAGAAGTGGCTTTGAATGCGATTGAAAAGGTGGAATTTGTGCCAAGCAGCGGGAAAAACCGCCTAAAAACCATGATAGAAAACCGCCCTGATTGGTGCTTGAGCCGGCAAAGAAAATGGGGCGTGCCATTGGCCTTTTTCATAGACAAACGCACCAGTAAGCCTTGTTTTGAAAGCGAAGTTTTAGAGCATGTGGCGAATCTTTTTGAGAAAAAAGGCTGTGATGTGTGGTGGGAGTCTAGCGTGAAAGATTTATTACCCCCTAGCTATCGAGAGGACGCCACGCATTACGAAAAAGTCATGCACATTTTAGACGTGTGGTTTGATAGCGGTAGTACCTTTAAGGCGGTTTTAGAAGACTACCATGGAGAAAAAGGGCAAAGCCCTAGCGATGTGGTTTTAGAAGGGAGCGATCAGCATAGGGGGTGGTTTCAAAGCTCGCTTTTAATCGGTTGTGTTTTAAACAACCAAGCCCCTTTTAAAAAGGTCATTACGCATGGATTTATCGTAGATGAAAAGGGCGAGAAAATGAGCAAATCTAAGGGCAATGTGGTGTCTTTGGACAACTTACTCAAAAAGCATGGGAGCGATGTGGTGCGTTTGTGGGTAGCGTTTAATGACTATCAAAACGATTTGAGGGTCTCTCAAACCTTCTTCATTCAAACAGAACAGCATTATAAAAAATTCCGCAACACCTTGAAATTCTTACTCGCCAATTTTAGCGATATGGATCTCAAGAATTTAGAACGCTCCCATGACTTTAGCCCTTTAGATCATTTTATATTAGAGGCTTTAGAAACAACAAGCGCTGGAGTCAATAGCGCGTTTGAAGAGCATGATTTTGTGAAGGGCTTGAATATTTTAATGGCGTTTGTTGCCAATGAATTGAGCGGGATTTATTTAGACGCTTGTAAGGATAGCTTGTATTGCGATAGCAAAAATAATGAAAAACGCCAAGCCATTCAAATGGTCTTACTCGCTGTAGCTAGTCAATTGTGCTACTTTTTAGCCCCGATTTTAACGCACACGATTGAAGAGGTTTTAGAGCATAGTCAGGTGCTGTGCGCGTTTTTACAAGCCAAAGATGTGTTTGATTTGAAAGGCATTAGCGTTTTAGAAAAACTCCGCCTTAAAGAGTTTAAAAAACCAGAAAATTTTGAAGCCGTTTTAGCCTTGCGTTCTGCCTTTAATGAAGAGTTAGACCGATTGAAAAAAGAAGGCGTGGTTAAAAATTCGTTGGAGTGCGCTATTGAAGTAAAAGAAAAAGCGTTGCGTGAAAATTTAGTAGAAGAATTGCTGATGGTAAGCTTTGTAGGGGTTGCAAAAGAAAAATTGAGCGAAACGCCAGCATTCACGCTCTTTAAAGCCCCCTTTTATAAATGCCCTAGGTGTTGGCGTTTCAAAAGCGAGCTAGAAAACACCCCTTGCAAGCGTTGCGAACAGGTTTTAAAAGAGCGATGATAAAAGGATAGGGCTTTTGGAAACTTTACAAACCCATAGAGTTTTACAAGCCCTAATTAGCCATTTTACCCCTTTTTTAGAAAGCGGGATCACAGAGCTTATCATCAATACCGAGCAGGAGCTTTGGCTTTATAAAGTCAATAACACACGAGAAAAAAGAGGGCATGCGCTTTTTGATAAGGCGTTTTTATTGAGGTTTTGCGAGCAATTGGCCAGTTTTAGGGGGTTGTTTTTTGATGAAGAGCACCCCACTTTAAATTGCTCTATCCCTTTCACGCGCTATAGGGTGAGCGCGAATCATTTCAGTATCACTACGAACAATCAAATCACGCTCAATATCCGTGTACCTAGGCTTAAGCCCTTGAGTTTAGACGATTTCACTTTCAAAGCAAGCGATCCAAAAAGTTTGAAAAATTTAGCGCTCAAAGGGCATAATATCCTCATTAGCGGGGAGACTTCAAGCGGCAAAACAAGCTTATTAAACGCTCTTTTAGACTGCGTCAATAAAGATGAAAGGGTGGTGAGCGTTGAAGACAGCCAAGAATTGGATTTAAAAGCGTTCAGCAATTGCGTGGGGCTTTTAGTGGGCAAGCAAGAGAATACACGCTTTAATTATGAAGACGCCCTCAATATGGCCATGCGCTTAAACCCGGACAGACTCATTGTGGGCGAGATTGACACCAGGAATGCGGCGCTCTTTTTGCGTTTAGGAAACACCGGGCATAAGGGCATGCTCTCAACTATTCACGCCAATAGCGCTCAAAACACTTTAGAAGCCCTTTCACTGAATTTGAGCATGCGTTATGTGCATGCCTTAGACAAGGATTTGATGCGCGCGTATTTTAAGAGCGCGATTGATGTGATCGTGCATGTGAATAGAATCAATGATGAGCGCCAAATCGCTGAAGTCTTATGGACTAAAGAGCTTTAAATGCCCCTAAAATCCTTAAAAAACCGCTTGAATCAACATTTTGATCTATCGCCTCGCTATGGGAGCGTGAAAAAAATCATGCCCAATATCGTTTATGCGGATGGTTTTAACCCGTCTGTGGGCGATGTGGTGAAGATTGAAAAAAGCGATGGCAGCGAATGCGTGGGGATGGTGGTGGTGGCAGAAAAAGAGCAGTTTGGTTTCACGCCCTTTAACTTTATAGAGGGGGCTAGGGCTGGCGATAAGGTGCTGTTTTTAAAAGAGGGGTTGAATTTCCCTGTGGGCCGTAATCTTTTAGGGAGGGTGCTTAACCCTTTAGGGCAAGTCATTGACAATAAGGGGGCGCTAGATTATGAACGATTAGCGCCTGTCATTACAACGCCTATAGCCCCTTTAAAAAGAGGCTTGATCGATGAGGTTTTTAGCGTGGGGGTGAAGAGCATTGATGGGCTTTTGACTTGCGGTAAGGGGCAAAAACTGGGCATTTTTGCCGGCTCTGGGGTGGGTAAATCCACGCTAATGGGCATGATCACTAGGGGTTGCTTAGCGCCGATTAAAGTGATCGCTTTGATTGGGGAAAGGGGCAGAGAAATCCCTGAATTTATAGAGAAAAACTTGAAAGGGGATTTAAGCTCTTGCGTGTTGGTGGTCGCTACGAGCGATGATAGCCCTTTGATGCGCAAATACGGGGCCTTTTGCGCGATGAGCGTGGCGGAGTATTTTAAAAATCAAGGG
This sequence comes from Helicobacter pylori, assembly GCF_014497725.1. Taxonomy (GTDB): domain Bacteria; phylum Campylobacterota; class Campylobacteria; order Campylobacterales; family Helicobacteraceae; genus Helicobacter; species Helicobacter pylori_DE. The sequence continues at coordinate 19,842 of NZ_JACTGF010000013.1, forward strand.
CTAGACGTGTTGTTTATCATGGATTCAGTGACTCGTTTCGCTATGGCTCAAAGAGAAATCGGATTAGCCTTAGGCGAACCGCCCACTTCCAAAGGCTACCCCCCATCCGCACTTTCTTTATTGCCTCAATTAATGGAGAGGGCGGGCAAGGAAGAAAATAAGGGGAGCATTACGGCTTTTTTTAGCGTGCTAGTAGAGGGCGATGATTTGAGCGATCCCATAGCCGATCAAGCAAGGAGTATTTTAGACGGGCATATTGTCTTAAGCAGGGAATTGACCGATTATGGGATCTACCCGCCTATTAATATTTTAAACTCCGCATCAAGGGTGGCTAAAGACATCATCAGCGAGTCTCAAAACCTTTGCGCGAGAAAATTCCGCCGTTTGTATGCGTTATTGAAAGAAAATGAAATGATCATTCGCATCGGCTCTTATCAAATGGGGAACGATAAAGAGCTTGATGAAGCGATTAAGAAAAAGGCTTTAATGGAGCAGTTTTTAGCGCAAGATGAAAACGCCTTACAGCCTTTTGAACAAAGCTTTCAGCAATTAGAAGAAATCTTAAGATAAAAGGAATGTTATGGAATCACAACTCATGAAACTCGCCATTGAGACTTATAAAATCACTTTGATGATTTCTTTACCGGTATTGCTAGCGGGCTTGGTGGTGGGGCTATTAGTCAGTATTTTTCAAGCGACCACTCAAATCAATGAAATGACCTTGTCTTTTGTGCCTAAGATTTTAGCCGTGATTGGGGTGCTGATTTTAACCATGCCGTGGATGACGAACATGCTTTTAGATTACACCAAAACCTTAATCAAGCTCATTCCTAAAATCATAGGCTAGCAAATGCTAGAAACCATTATTGATTTTTCCCGTTACAGCAGCGTGAAAATCGGCACGCCTTTAAAAGTGAGCGTTTTAGAAAACGATGATGAAATCTCTCAAGAACACCAGATTATCGGTTTAGCGAACAACCTTTTGATCGCTCCTAGCGCAAAAAATCTCGCCCTTTTAGGCAAAAACTACGATTATATTTGCGATAAGGGTGAATGCATTGAAATAGGGGGGGCGGCCAATGCGTCTAAAATTTTTAATTATTTTAGGGCGAATGATTTAGAGGGTTTGGAGTTTTTAGGGCAATTGCCCGGCACTTTAGGGGCGTTAGTTAAAATGAATGCTGGCATGAAAGAATTTGAAATCAAAAATGTTTTAGAAAGCGCTTGCATTAATAATGAATGGCTAGGGAGTGAAGCTTTGGGGTTGAGTTATCGCAGCAGCAAATTCAATGGCGTTGTTTTAAGGGCGAGGTTTAAAAAAACGCATGGCTTTAGACAAGAAGTTTTAAAAGCGTGTCAAAGCATGCGCAAAAGCCACCCCAAATTGCCTAATTTTGGGAGCTGTTTCAAAAACCCGCCTAACGATCATGCGGGCAGGCTTTTAGAGGGTGCGGGCTTAAGGGGTTATTGTCTAAAAAGAGTGGGCTTTGCTAAAGAGCATGCGAATTTTTTGGTGAATTTGGGGGGTGCAGAATTCGAAGAAGCCCTAGATCTGATAGAACTCGCCAAAACCAGAGTGTTACAAGAATACGGCATTCATTTAGAAGAAGAAGTGAAAATTTTAAGGTAGAAAATGGTTAAGAACAATCAATCTCAAAGATTGAGTAAATAACATAAAGAGTCTTTAGGTGTTGCGAATATTTTTACTGACGAGGCTAGATTGCACGATATGGGTGTGAGCAGTATCTCTAAACTTGTTATGCAAAAACTTGAAGATGAATTTAAGAGCTTGTCATTTAGACACAGAGCAAGCATAACTAAAGAAGAAATCAATTCTGTATTGCAGGGGCTTGATGATGAACTTGGAAAGACCTTGTTTATTCAAAGCTCTAAGATAAAACCTGATGGAGGTATCATTGAAGTTAAAGATGATGATGGGAATTGGAGAGTTATATTAATAACAGAAGCTAAATATCAAGGAAAAGATATAGAAAATATTCAAAAAGGAATATTAGTGGGTAAATATAGCAATCAAGATTTAATGCAAGCTGGGAATGCCATAGAAAGAGCGTATAAAAATATTGCTGAAATGGCTAATTTTATGCTCAAAGAATTGCATTTCCCTTACATTTTATTTTTAGAAGGTTCTAATTTTTTAACTCAAACCATATCAGTAAAAAGACCTGATGGGAGGGTAGTAACTCTTGAGTATAATTCCGGAGTTCTTAATAGATTGGATAAATTAACGGCAGCTAATTACGGAATGCCCATCAATCAAAATTTATGTCAAAACAAGTTCGTTCAATATAGAGATAGAATCATTATGTTGCAGGCTATTTCTATTTATACACAAGGAGATGGACAAAAATGGAATTTAAATAAAATGTTTGAAATCATGCTTGAAGTAGCTAGAACTTCTCTTAAAGTCTTAGGTAGTTCACTTTTTAATCAAATTATTGGTAAAAACAATGTCAAGAAAAGCGACTAATCAAATATTGCAAAAAGCTAAGAAACTAAAAAGCGATGAATTTTATACACAATTGGTAGATATAGAAAACGAGTTACAATACTATAAACAACATTTTAAGAATAAGGTTGTTTTTTGCAATTGTGATGACGCAAGGGTAAGTAATTTTTTTAAATACTTTTTTGTTCATTTTCAAGAACTAGGGCTTAAAAAATTGATTTCTGCTTGTTATGTGGAATCAAAAATATTTAGTGCTAGCAACCAAAACTCAAAAGGATTTTATTGCGAATATGAAGGGAAAAAGGATTGGCAAACAACCATTAATGAGTTGAATTTTTTCAAAGGAGATGGCGATTTTCGCAGTAAGGAGAGCATTCAATTGCTAAAAGAAGCAGATATTGTAGTAACTAATCCACCTTTTTCGCTTTTTAGAGAGTTTGTAACGCAATTGATCGAACACAGCAAGAAGTTTTTGATTATTGGAAACATCAATGCAATTACATACAAAAATATTTTTAATCTAATTAAAAATAATAAAGTATGGTTAGGCATGCATCTTGGTCGAGGAATTTCAAGTTTTATTGTTCCAAGACATTATGAACTTTATGGCACAGAAACTAAAATTGATAGCTTAGGTAATCGCTTAATCTCTCCTAATAATTGCTTATGGCTCACAAATTTGGATTATAAAAAAAGGCATGAGATATTGCCACTCACAAAAAAATACAATGAAAATAAGTATGAGTTGTATGATAATTTTGATGGAATTAATGTGAATAGAACCACAGATATACCTTTGGACTATAGGGGTTCTATGGGAGTCCCTATAACTTTTTTACACAAGTTTAATCCTGAGCAGTTTGAGATTATTGGTTTTAGGAAAGGAAATGATGGCAAGGATTTGTCCGTGAATGGTAAATGCCCCTATTTTAGAGTTTTAATTAGACATAAAAAAGATTACTAAAGGTGTATTCTTAATGTTTAGTCTTACAAAAGGACTTCAAAATATTTTTTATCCTAAAATAAAAATAATCCCTAATCGTTTTTGATCGGATGTGGGTTTTAAAAGATTGCATTTGTTGGTCTTTAGCCATTTCAAGGCGTTCTTTAAAAAAATCGTTTTTAAAAGGGGTGCAAAAAAGGTTGGCGAGCCAAAAACCCGCTTCAGCTTCATAGCAAATCAAACGCCCGTTTAAAGAACTCACAGAGTGCCACGGCTTGTATTTGATGAAATGGAGCATGATGATGTTTTTAGGGTAGTGCTCTTTGAAAGAATCAGAATAGCAATTATAATGAATAGGCAATTCTAAAATGCGCTTCCAAAACACCATATTGATTAAACACTGCTCAGGGTAGAAAAGATCTTTCCCCCTAGTTTTCAAAAACTCTAAAGCGATCTTTTCAAACCCATTTTCGCGCCACAAATCTAAATTCGCCACCAAAAAGCCCATGTTAAAGCCCTGATGGATGCGTTTTAATTCGTTTTGGCTAAAGCGTGAAAAATCAATCTTAAAATTCTTGCAAGTGCGCTCAATAAAATGACAAAAAGCTTCAAAAGAAAGGTGGGAAAAAGTGTCTCTCACCATGCCAAGCAATTTAGTGGGGTCGTTATCCAGTGCAAAATAAGCGCTTGCAACATCGCCTAAAAACACCGTATCCACATCTATGGAAATGATTTTAGAATAATTAGGGAAGAGCGAAGCGAGCAAGAGTCGGCATAAAACAAGAAGTCCACCATAACGCTTGGAGCAAGACTCATTGAGATAGCTTTCTATGGAATGATCGAGCGAATTGATGTCTATAAACTCTAATGAAGCGAATTTTTTAAAAGGCTCAATGGTTTTTAAAAGCTTGTTTTGCTGCTCTAAAGTTACCTCTTTAACCAAACAATGGATTTTATACACGATGTTAGCGCCTAAAAGTTGGTTGCTTTGATTTAAGGGGCTAAAGTCTATCGCGCTTGTGTGTCTGCTCGCACAAGAGAGTAACGAATAAAGGCTCACGCCTGCCCCTAGCGCGTAATTCTTATCAAAACTCATAAAAATAGGGATAATTTGATTGGGTAAATTTTGCGTATCCATTTATCGCTCTTTTGTATCGCTTTTTGAGTGTTTTAAAATCGCATGCCTAACTTCTTCAACGCTACCCATATAAAGGTTATTGAATTGGGTTTTATTGAAAGTGTTTTGGCGCTTGGCTAATTTCATGGTGTTAGAGATAATCGTTTCTTCTAGCTCCTTTAAAGTGAGTTGTTTTTCTAAAAAAAGAATACTTTCTTTAACGCCTATGGCTTTAAAAGGCTGCGAGTCTTTAGGGTATTGGGCATAAAGGGCTTTGATTTCTTCAATAAGGCCTGAATGGAGCATGTTTTTGGTGCGCTGTTTGATGTTGTTATGGAGTGTGCTTTTTTCAATAGAAAGAGCGAATAACGAGACGGCATGCTCAAAGGGTTTTTTAGGGTTAGTTTTAAAATACTCGCTTGGGGGCGTGTGGGTGGCATAAAAGATTTCTAAAGCCTTATGGATGCGGTAAGTGTCGTTTGGATGGATTTTAAAAGCCATGTTAGGGTCAATGGATTTTAAAAACATGTAAGGGTTAGCTAGGGCGCTGATTCCTCGCTCTATTTTTACAGCCTCCTCACCGCTAATTTTTGGCATGCTGCTCAAACCTTCTAAAATGGATTTGAGGTAAAAGCTGCTCCCTCCCACAATGAGTAAAATTTCTTTTTGGGATACTTTAATGGCGTCCTCTAAAAGGGTTTTAAAAAGGGGGGCGTTATTTTTTTCATCAATGTTAAGGCAATCTAGGGCGTAATGTTTGATATTTTTTCGCTCTTTTAAGCTCGGTTTAGCCGAAGCGATATTAATCTCTTTATAAATACTCAAAGAATCCAAAGAAAAGATTTCAGCGTCCAATTCTTGGGCCAATTCAATGGAAAGAGCGCTTTTGCCGCTCCCGCTAGGCCCTAAAAGCGCGATGAGTTTCTTAGGCGTTTTGATGAACGCTCTCCCTCTTGTAGGTGTTTAAAAACCCTTCTAAGTCAAATTTTTTACGGCATTCTTCGGTGAAAAGATGGATCATCAAATCCCCTAAATCCAAAATGATCCACTCTTCATTAGACTCATCTATTTGGTAAAAGACTTCGCCTAAAGGCTTAAGGGTGTTTTTAAGCGCGTCCAATAAAGAAAGGGCATGCTTATTCGCTAGCGTGGTGGCGATAATGACATCTTCTACCAAATAGGGGGTTTTAGACAAATCAATATGCGTAATATCAAAAGCCTTTTTTTCATCTAATAAAGCCGTAATCATTTCTATGCGTTGGTTCATGAGTTTCCTAAAAAATGGGTTAAAATAGCCTTATTATAACTTAAATCAAGGAAAGATTAATGACCCCTGAACTAAACCTCAAATCCTTAGGCGCTAAAACGCCCTATATTTTTGAATACAACAGCCAGCTATTAGAAGCTTTCCCTAACCCAAACCCCAATTTAGACCCCTTAATCACGCTAGAATGCAAGGAATTTACAAGCCTTTGCCCCATCACTTCCCAGCCGGATTTTGGCACTATCTACATCCGCTATATCCCTAAAGATAAAATGGTAGAAAGCAAGTCTTTAAAACTCTATTTATTCAGTTACAGAAACCATGGGAGTTTTCATGAGAGCTGTATCAATACGATATTATTAGATTTAGTCCGATTGCTAGAGCCAAAGTATCTGGAAGTGTATGGGGATTTTGCCTCTAGGGGCGGGATTGCGATCAAGCCCTTTGTGAATTACGCGATCAAAGAGTATCAAGACTTTAAAGAAAAACGCCTTTTGGATGCGAAATAACGCGCAAAGATAGGGTTTTAAGATTGAAGCCATTCCAAATTAAATGGACAAATTAGAGAGAATGAAAAAAGAAAAATAAAAGATCAAAAAAGGAGAGCCACCCCAAAGGGGGGGGTTATTCTACATTACCCTCCGCATTATTTAACTCCTCGCCTGTGATAATATCCCTCTCCTTAATCACATTACCCTCCTCATCATAGTCCTCATCTCTAAAACCATAAGACCAAAGATTGTCAGCTAAAACGCCAGGAGTTAAACCCGCACAAGTTAAATCGTATTTATTGATACCGCCATCGCATAAAAGTTGAGCAACAAATTTTGCCTCTTCTTTATTTTTAGGCAAGAATTTCGCCCACTCTTCCAAAGTAACACCATCACTCTTACCATCGGGTCTTTTTAAGTTTTTCGCATAAGTTTCAATCACTTTACAGAATAGAGTAACATCACCCATAAGCATATCATCAAAAGTCTCAAAGAAACACTCATCAGTATTTCTGTTTTCAATCATAGCATTCCACTCCGCATCGCTATGGTGCTTTAAATCCGCCATAAAAGAAAGCGAATGAATGATAATCAAACTCGCTTGAAACCCCATTCCACCATAACTCATCGGCGAGAATAACAAACCAAGTCTTTTGCTTCTTTTTTCGTTAGCGTAAGCATTAGCAAAGACCATAAAAGGGCTAGTGGTATCATCAGGGAAATCAAAGTCCAATTTGAACTTGCTTTCTTTCTCTTTAGGAGTAGAAGCCCTATCCTTGACACTCGCACCGCTCGTAACGATTTTAACATTTTTCAACAAATCATCTCCGCTTTTTTCAGCGTGAAGTCTCATATGCTCGATCAATGGAACTTTATTGAACCACTTTAAGAACTTATCGCTATTGAAAACATAGGTGGCTTCGTTGCCTTTTTCGCTCCTTAAGGTTACACGATTAAACCCAATGCTAATGACTTTAGCCTCCACCACTTTGTCATTGATTGTGGCTTTGACTGACGCGCCTACTTTTAATTTATTTTCATTTTGAAAACCCATAAAATACTCCTTAATAAAAATTTGTTTTAAAATCCGCTATAATCACCCGTTCAATGTTTTTTATCTTTTCAGCATGGCTTGTTCCTCCTTGTTGTGGTGTGAATTTTATTTAAAATTTCCATGTCTATCGCCCTTTCTTAAGATCGTTTTGAAGGCGGTAAGCGCCATTAAAAATACAGCCGGTCAATATTTCTTCAATTTGCGATAATTCCGCATTTTTTAGCGCTTCTCTAGACGCTTCAATGATCAGTTTAGCTTGCGTTAATCTCACGCACTCTAACGCTCGCTCTCTAGATTTAAAACTCCCCAATTTCCCAATATGGTTGAGGAACTGCTCGCTCATAGGCCTATCCATGTCAATCACAAGATTAAAGGTAACATAAAGCGACTGAACGCTCAAAGAATCCCCAACAATAAAGGTAAAATCAAGCGTGTCATCAAGCGTGTTGTGTTGGATATTGTCTATTAACGCGTAGTTAAGCTCTAATTTTTCTACTTGCTTTATCGCTATTACGATGTCTTTAGAAAGAGAAGCGCTGATTTTTTCTAATTGCTTTAACAAATCTTTAGGCGGGATAGAACCACGCTCTATATCAGCGTCTATCACGCTTAAAATCGTTCTTTTATCCACTACCTTATCACGCTTTAAATCGTTAGCGATTTTGTTGATTTGAAGGTTTTGTTTGTAGCTTTGTTTTGACGCTCTATTTTTTTCTCGCCATTCAATGACTTCCCTCTCTTCTTGTTCTATGTCTGCAATATCAAAAATTTTAGGAAAACCATAACGATTTTTTTTCGCTCTGATAAAACTTTTAATACTATCTTCAAGATGCTCGCGAAAATCATCAAAACCATCGCTAGAATGCGGCATATAAAGTGCTTCTATTTGAGTTTTAGCCATTTCATTAAACTCCATGCCGTTATGTTTATCATGGTGTTTTGAAAAGAATGCGGCTAGCTTGTTTTTAAGAGCGTTGAGAGATTGTTCTAATTGATTGGGTGTTGAGAATTTGATGTCTGAAAAGCTATCTTGTGTCTTGTCAAAGTCCTTACCCGGTGAAGCGTTGATTAATTCTATAGGGCATTTGCTTTCACAATAACAGATCGCTTGTTGGTTGAATATTTGCGCTAACACCAATAAATAATCCCTTAAATTAAACACGATAGTAGGTTCATTAGCGAACACCAAAAAGCTTATTTCTTCATCGGGTAAAAAAGGATCTTGCGGGCTGTCTTTTAAAGAGTTAAGCGTTTGAACAAACCCTATAAAATCACGCTTACTCTCTAAATACGATTGCAGCTTTTTCGCTCTTTCTGTATTCTGCTTGGGGGTGTATCGGTATTTAGCGACAAACTCCTTACTAGACATAAAGTCTTTCACGCTCGCCTTAGCGTTATTTTTTAAAAATCTATCCATAAAATGCTTCCCCAATAAAAAACACAACCTCCTATAAAGGTAATTATTGCCTTTAAAGAAGTCCTTAATCAAAATGGGTTTATCCCAATCCACTTTAACAGATTTGTCCTGCCAGTAGATTAAGCGCGTTTTTAACTGAGCCAGTTTGTCAGCGCTAGATTGAATGCAACCGCTTTTAGCTGCCCCTATCAGTAATTTTTGCTCATTATCATTGAAATCTCTGTAAAAAGCGTCTTTAAAGGGTTTAAAGGCTGAGATGATCCCAAAGGGTAGCCCGCTTTTGATTTTCTCACACACCTTTTTAAGATCGCCGCTTCCAATCGTTTCGTTCTTAACAGCAGAAGCCTTTGTATGAGAAACTGCAATGGTGCTGTTTTTAGTTTTAGAGGCTTTTTCGCTACCAATGATTTCCTTAACGAATCGCTTCGCTTTATTTTGAGCCACTTTACTAGCCACAAAATCCTTTTCAAAATCTTGTAACAAATAGTAGTATCTGGTTGGCTTCCCACTCTCATCATTCAATAACAATAAAAAATCATAATCCAACAACATGTCAAGTCCTCTTTTTTAACATTCAGCCTTAGCGTTATTTGACTTTATAAGGCCTGTAAGCTTTTGATTACTTTTTTAAAATCCTCTTTTGCAAAGCTCAACCCAAAAGCTTCCTCATGCCCGCCAGCTTGTATTAAAGGAATGGTTTTAATCTGGCTTAAAAAATTCCCACCACCTCTAGCGCTACCGCTATACCCGTCTTTATTATCTTTATAGATACAAAGGGAATGATTGAAAGGGTATTTTTTTAAAAAGTTATTAGCCACTAAACCGCTGACACCCACTTTAATAGAGCAACTTTCATCTAAAATAGCCACTAATATTTTGTTACAAGGAAAAATTTGAGCGTTTTCTTCGCTTTCTTTCACCATTTTCTTTTTAATGTCGTTGTATCTTTTGAATTCCTTAACATTAAAGATGCTTAAGCGTGGATCGTTTATGGGGTTGAAATGCTTTAAAACCAGATAGTGCAAATAGCTATTATAACAACCTTTAAACTCTCTATCCCCACTCAAACGGCTTAAAGCGTTGATGTAATTGATGCAATTAAAACCGTATAAGTTAGAAATTTCATCTGAATCGTCTTGGGCTAAAGAAAGGTCTTTATCTTTGAAAAAGCATTGAATGCGCTCATGTTTAACTGGCGCTAAATTCAAAACCATATCCAAATTATCCCCATGATCCAAATCAATGCGATCGCTTAAAAGCGTGATAGCGATCAATTCTTCTTCTAAAGGAGTGGTTTGTATTTGAAAGATTTGATTAAACACTAAAGCGCTTGTGAAAGCCCCACTATAATAGTTGGCGTCTTTTTCATCATTCAGGTTAATGTAGGCGATTTTATTTCCATCAATCCAATCAACTTCAAAACTCTTATGGTGGTCTGTGATGATGCATTGTTCAAAATGTTCTAATAAGATTTCTTGTAATTCTATGTTAGAAACTAAATCCGCCCCCAAATCAGCGCTAAACAATAAGGGGTCTTTTTGAAATTGGTTTTTAATGCAATCTAGGCGGACTAATTGATTGGTTTTAGGGTTAAAGATACAAGGTTTAGACAATAAATCGTTTAGGGCTAAATCAGTGAAGCCATAGCCATGCGCATTCCTTAAGGGGCTAAAGAAAAAGAAATCTTTAATACCCAATCTGTAACACATAGACATTAAAACGCTGCCAGCCAACATGCCATCACAATCATTATCTGTATAGAAAATAATGGGGCGGTGTTGTTTGGCTTCTTCTAAGAAGTTTTTAAAAATCCTTTTCTTTGACATCTTTAATAGTTCTTTTTTAGGCATTGATTATCCCTTTGTTGTTTTTATGCTTGATGATTTTCAATCATTCTAGATCAAAATCATCTTCAAATTCCTCTTCAATTTCCTCTTCTTGCCCTTCTATGTGTAAAATGGGCGTGATAGTGTTATACAAAGATTTGTATCGTTCTTTTAGGGACTTCTCATTCCACTTCCTATAACTGCTATACAATTCTTTAGTGATGTCATAACAGCTAATCACTTTGCTTGTGTCTTTGCCGCCATAAATTTTTCTTTTTTCATCAAAATCCCCGTTTAAGGCTTTTGCGTTCTTTTTACGCTTTAAAAGGGTTAGATTTGCGATATTATTTACCCATTCTTCTCTTTTTTCTTTGTTAAAATCCGCGTTCCATTGACTGCCTCTTTTGGGCGTTTGGGGTAAAATATGCTCCACTTGGGTTTCAGCATCCATAGCGATAAAATGAGGCTTCTCTTCATCTGTCATAAAATAATTAGCTAGGGATAAGACAGGGCGTAACCAGTTGCTAGGATAAACAGAAGAGCTCTCCCATAAGTTATAGAAGTATTGGTCAAAGGTGTTATAAGATTCTATGTTGTCTAGTATAAGCTCTTGGATGGTTTCAATGCCTTTATTGCTTTTAACATTTTTGATAATGTTGATACTCGTTTGCTTGATGCGCGTGATCGTGCCTCCTGCAATCCAAGTTTGGTAATAATAAGACACCAAAAGCTTTTTCAAAGCGTCAAAATCAGGGTATTTGACATAAAGGGCTGTCGTTAAAATACTGGCCCAATACCTAGAGGGGAGATACCTCAATAAGTAGATGTATCGGTCTTGTTTTTTTAACAAATCGGTATAAGATTTCATAAAAGCACTCACGCCATAAATAAACTCGCAAGCGTCTTTTTTGCTGTCTTTGAACACCTTTTTTAATCCCTTATCGGCTCTCTTTTTAGAAGCGCTAGGATCAGCGTATTCCAAATACATGTTAAAAAAATCTTCCAAATCAATATCCACGCCCTCAACGCTCTTGCAAGCTTCAACCAATTTGTCCCAAGTGGTTATAAAATCCTTACGCTTTTCACTATCTTGTTTGATTTCTTGCATTAAATTGGATTTTAAAATATCAATAGGGCTTAGGGGTTGGCCTCTGTCGTTTAACACTTGAAAGATTTGCATCGCGCTGTCTTGCTCAAAACAAATGATCCTAGTCAAAACAATGTGTTCATAAAACCATTTGACAAAATCATCAATATCGCTTATTGAACCATTTTCCACGCTCTCATTCAATAGCTCCTTGAAATAATAAGCGTTACGCAAATAAGTGTTTTCTTCAAATTTCTTATTCAATTCGCTCTTTTTAATGTTGTCTTCAAACTCCAAATGGTTTAACACCGTGTTTTCAAAAATACTATTGTAATTTTGAGCGGTTAAGAACTTCAGACGCTCTTTTTCTTTATCGTATTTATCATAAATACTCCCTTCAATAAAATCTTTAGATTTTTGCCCTAACCTGTGTTTATAAAGCCTTAAAATCGTGCAAGCCAGAATGATAAAACTCGTTAATCGCTGTTGGCCATCCACAACATCCCATCTTTTATCTTTTGGATTTTCAGCAATCACAATAGAGCCGCAAAAATATTCATCTTCTCTATTGTTTGTATAGCTGCCCACCAAATCATCAATCAAAGCCCCTAAATGATCCTTATCCCACACATAAGGGCGTTGGTAATCGGGAACCTGATAAAAATATTCAGCATCCACTAAAATTTGATAGAGTTTTTCTAACTCTGCTTTTATGTCTGCCATCATCTTTCCTTTAAATTTAACTCTGTAAGCCCCATTGGTTTAAAAATGGGGCTTATGGAATCAAATGGTTTAAAAATGTTGTGGCACGGATTAATGAGAGAGGGAATAAAAGGGTTAATGCAAGGGGGAATAATAAAAAG
>NZ_JACTGF010000014.1:0-26783 GCF_014497725.1 Helicobacter pylori
ATTGATATTTTAACGCTCCGCTTAGAGTGGTGGCTAAACCTTGGCTTAAGTTCTTGGTGGTGGCTGGCTTTAGACTCTCGGCAATCTTAGCGTCGTTTTTAAAAAGCTTATGAAAACCGCTCGCTATTGCTTGGAGTTTGTAAATTTAGGGGGTTTGTTAAGGCAGGGGGAGTATTTAGGCAAGGCAAACAGCAAAATTATAGCGAACAATATTTTGGCTAAAGTTTTTAGTATAAAGCTATTTAGCCATGAAAAATGCAATATCTTTAATCTGTCGCTTCAAATCAATTGTTCAAAAAACACGCCACTTAGTATAAAACAAAAAATCCTTGAATCAAGCCCAAGTTTGAGAATTATCGGCTTGAAGTGTTCTTTTTCTTACAATTTTTATCAATGTTAAAATCGCATGCTTTTTGCATGTATTCTTCAGCCTTTTGCTTATCTTTTTCCACGCCTAACCCATACCGATAAGATTCTGACAACCCTTCATAAGCATTAGAAGAACTCATGTCAGCCGCCATTTTATAATAGACAATCGCCTTATCTTTGTCTGGCTCAATCCCCAATTGATCATTCCCGCTATAATAAATATCCCCTAAAAGGATATAAGCTTCTACATTACCCTTATGCATCGCTTTTCTAAAGCACTCTGTCGCTTTCGCATAGTTGCTTGGAACTCCCCTACCCTCCATATACATGATGCCTAAGTTGATATAAGCGTTAGCATAGCCTTTCTCTGTAGCTATTCTAAAATACTCCACGGCTTTCTTTTCATCTTTAGGCACGCCCCTACCCTCTTTATACATCACGCCTAAATTGTTATACCCTCTAGGTATATCGTTATCAACCGCTTTTTGAAAATATTCAGCCGCTTTCTTGTAATCTTTAGGCACACCCCTACCATTTTCATACATGATCCCTAAAAGAACATAAGCAAGCGGCTCGCCATTTTTAATAGCGCTCTTATAAAAAGAAGCCGCCCGCTCGTATTCCTTATTATTATAAGCTTCCTCCCCTTTATAAATAAAATTCCTTTTTTGTTCAAGGTGTTCTGCACCAAGAGCGCTAAATAAACACAAACTTACCAAACAAATCTTCAAGGCTAATTTGCTTGCGTATCCCATTGTTGCTCCTCTGTTATTAATAAGATCAAACATAATGCCATAGCTACCAATCTTAAAAAGAAACTGCATGCGTCCTAGAACTAACAAACATTCTCAAACTCCATTCTGCACACACCATTTAGATCTAGTATCGTCTCTTGTAATGAGAAATTTTACACTATTTTTATAAATCTTAAAACTAATTCAAGACTTTCTCACTAAAAAAGTCCCTCTCCCAAAAAATAAGGCTAAATTAGGATTAAAATTCTTTCCTTGGATCCGTTGATCCATAGAAAACGCTCCCTTTAGTTTTAGGCAAAACTTGGATCGCATTCACATCGCCCATAACCGGCTTAGTAACAATCTGATAGCCCATTTTAGTGAGGTTATCTTTCACATCAGCGGGCATGCCAAACTTTTCAATCCTTAATTCATCAGGCAACCATTGCATGTGGAATCTAGGGGCTGAAACCGCTTCAGAAATATTCATGTTGTAATCAATGACATTAGAAATCACTTGCAACACCGTAGTGATAATCCTAGACCCTCCAGGGCTTCCCACCACCAAAAAAACCTTATTGTTTTTCAACACAATCGTAGGCGACATGGAGCTTAAAGGGCGCTTATTGGCTTCAATCGCATTCGCATCGCCCCCTACCAAACCATAGAGATTAGGATTTCCTGGCTTTATGGAAAAATCATCCATTTCATTGTTCAATAAAAATCCTGCCCCATCAATACTAGCAGCGCTCCCATAAGAAGCGTTAATGGTGTAAGTAACGCTGACTGCATTCCCCCACCTGTCCGCTACAGAATAATGCGTGGTGTTGCTCCCCTCATGCAACTGCCCCATTCCTGGTTTGATTTGAGAGCTTGGCGTAACCGTATCTGGCTGGATAGTGTCAAAAATCTTTTTGGCATACGCTTTATTAATCAATTTATCCACCGGCACCGAAACAAAATCAGAATCTCCCATATAAACCGATCGGTCCGCATAAGCTTGACGCATCGCTTCTGCAGCGATATGGATATTCTTAGAAGCCCCATACCCAAGGGCGCTTAAATCCGCATTTTCCATGACATTTAAAATCTGGATCAAATGCGTGCCTCCCGAACTTGGTGGCGACATAGAAATGATCTTATACCCACGATAACTCCCTACCACGGGTTTGCGCCATTTCACATTGTAACTGGCTAAATCCTCTTTAGTGATAATCCCCCCATTTTTTTTCATGTCTTTCTCAATAAGATCAGCGACCTGCCCTTGATAAAAGCCTTTAGCGCCTAGCGTTTTGATTTGATTCAAAGTCTTGGCTAGATCTTTTTGGACAAACAAATCCCCTTCTTGATAATCAAGATGCCCTTTTTTAAAAAAATACTTTTTGCTAGAACTGTATTTTAAAAACCGCTCCCTTGCTTCTTTTAGGGTTTCTGCTTGTCTTTGTGAAATCGCATAACCATTTTCAGCCAATTTAATGGCAGGATCAATGAGTTGCGATAGTTTTTTGGTGCCGTATTTTTTAAGCATCGCTTCCATGCCTGCCACCGTTCCAGGAACCCCAGCCGCCAAATAGCCATCTTCGCTGAGTTTAGGGACCACATTGCCTTGCTTGTCTAAAAACATGTCTTTAGTGGCTTTTAAGGGGGCTTTTTCTCTAAAATCTAAGGCAACATTTTCGCCATTAGCTAAATGGATAACCGCAAAACCCCCCCCACCAATATTGCCTGCTGCAGGATGGACAACCGCTAGAGCAAAACCTATCGCTACCGCCGCATCAATCGCATTACCTCCCCCTTCTAAAACCTTTTGCCCAATTTCAGTGGCTAGCGGGTGGCTAGAAAGGGCTAACCCCACTTTAGTGTTTTTAATGGGGGGGTAACTCGCTGAACTCAAAGGGCTTAACAACCCCAAAGAGAGCGCTATCACGCCCAAGCCAATCGTCTTTAAAAAACTCCGTCTCATCTGTTTTCCTTTCAATCAGTTACGCTTAAAATTTCGTTGTTATTATAACACAAGCTTTACAAAACACTCTCTCGCTTACCGCTTATATAATACTATTAACCATTATCGTTAATGAGTTTTAAAATAAATAAAGCTTAAAAATAAGTTAAATAAGGCTTATTTGATAAAAACGCTATTGATAAAAATCTTATTGTTTAATCCCCAATAGAGTGTCTATCATCCGATCAATAGCCGTAATGACCTTAGCGTTAGCGGCATAACCGCTTTGAAACTTGATCAAATTCACCATTTCTTCATCCACGCTCACTTGCGAAATAGAGAGTTGCTCTTTTTTAATGGTTTCTAACATGCTCTTTTTAGTGTCCAAAATACGCCCTGATTTTTCAGCGTCCGTGTTGATTTTACCGGTTAAAAATTGATAAAACTCGCTGATTTTCATTGGTTTAATGTCAAACTTGTCGTTATAAAAATCCACGCTGTCGTATTGCAATTGCTGCATCATGTTCGCCACATCAAAATTCCCGTTAATGGGAGCAAGCCATGGGCGGATAGTGGTAGGCTCTTTTTTATATTCTTTATTCAAGCTGATATTAGAAGCGTCATCGCCTTGAAAAAAAGGGTTGAGTTTTAACGCTCCCATAAAATTCGTGCCGTTATCTTTCATAGAGACAAACAACCCTTGCGAAGCGTTTTTAGGCTGGATAACAAATTTTTTAGTCTCATTGTTAAAGCTCGCTGTGAAATAATCATCAAAATCGTTTTCGGTATTGTTGTCTTGATTGTCATCGGTGTTAGCGTTAATGGCTTGGATAATATCGTTCATGGTTGTAATGGGCGTGATAGCAATGGTTTTTCTGGCGATTTCTTTACCATCGGTGTTGTAAGCGATTAAATCAAACGAGCCGTTTTTGATATTGTAATTAGTGTCTTTAAAGGCTTCATCGCTATTAAATTCCACAGGCTCGCCTTCAATATGATGGCTCGCGCTTTGAGCGTAAATCGCATTCGTGGATTCTATCAAACCCCTAGCAAAAGAATCCAACAAATCAATATAATCTTGCAATTTGCCTTTTAAAGTCCCGTTAGAGCCGTCATTATACACATTCAATAACGCCCCCACTTTCCCTTGATTGAGCTTGTCAGTAATATTAGTGAGCTTAAAATCATCGCTTTGAAAATAGATTTGATTCAAACCCCCTTTATTTTCGGACTCTTTAACCATTAAAGGATGGAAAATAGAACCATCAATGATATTGAACCCATGCCCAATGTTAAGGTTATAGCTCTCATCAAAATCCGCTGAGTCTTTATCGGTGAGCGAATGAGTCTTAATGCTGCTTTTAAAAACATTCCCCCCTAAAAGCTCTCGCAAATGAAACTCTAACTCATCTCGCTTATCCCTTAATTCATTCGCATGCTTTAAGCTCTTGTTGTTTTCCACTTCTTTAATGCGTTTATTGATTTGAGCGATTTGAGAACCCAGACTATTGACTTCTTTAATCACGCTTTTTAATTCTTCACTCGCTTTGTGCTGTAAGGTCGTTAATCTTTCTCTGGTGTCTTTAATGTTGTGCGTTAAAGCTTCTGTTTTTTGAGCGAGAGCCTGTTTTTGAGCGGAGTCTTTGGCGTTTTTAGACAATTCTTTCCATGAGTTAAAATAATCTTGCAAATCCGTAAAAAGGCTCGCTTCATCAATATCCGGAAAATACGCGCTCGCTTCTTTTAAATGCGAAAACTCTGTATCGTAATAAGTGTTTTCGTAATTAGCCTTCGTGTAACGAGCAAAAACAAACTCATCATGCACCCTTTCAATGGCTTCTACATCCACGCCCATATTCACATTTTTAGTGCCATACATGTAAGCCGCTTGAGGCTTTGCAATCACGCGCTGACGGCTATAAAATTCATCGCTGGCGTTAGAAATATTATTCCCGGTAACATCCACCATGCTCTGATGGGCTTGCAAGCCGGTGTAAGAAGTGTTGAGTGAAGATAAGATTCCGCCCATTTTACGCCTGCACTCTTAAAAAATGACTCCCCACATGCCTAGAGCCTTTATAATCGCAAGTGTCATGGGGAATGATTTGTTGGATGAGCGAAGAATAAAATTCAGAAACCGCAAATGCCATGCGCGAATAAATCAAGTTTTTTTCTTTCAAAACAAGCAAGGATTCTCGCATTTGGTTTAAAAAATCGCTCGTTTTTTCGTCTAATAATTCACTCATTTCTTTATCAGGGAATTGATTTTTTAAAGACAACATCTGCGCATCTATACCCGCTTTTTCTTGTTCAAAAGCTTGAATCGCTAGCTGTTTTTGATGGTTTCTTTCAAAAATTTCGGCGTGTTTAGCGAGCTTGATGTCTCTTATATCGCGCTCGGTTAAATCAATCAATTCTTTCAATTGGTTTAGCGCGTTTTCTAAATGGGAATGTAAAACGACCATAACAAATCCTTTAGCTCTTGTTTCAGCCATATTCAAGCAAATACTATGCCGTTTTATTTTGGATTTTTCGGTTTGTTGTAAAACTCATTTTCTTAAGGGGATAGGGGGTGTTTTGAAATCATTTTCCCTTTAAATCGCTCTTAACATTTGCTTAGCGATAGCGGCAATCACATTCACGCTCATCGCATTCCCCGCTTGGGATAACAAATGGCTTTCTTTAAAGTTAGGGTTGTCTTTAATCTTAGCGATCAAATCTCTAGGAAACCCTTGTAAAAGCAGGCTTTCAATAGCGTTTAATCTTTTGATTTTGCCTTTTTGGGTATAAAACAAGCCATGCCGAGAAGTCCTTAAGGTAGGAAAAACATTAAAATACAACCTTAAATCAGATTGTCTCGTGTCTAAAACGGCGTTTTCTAAAGTTAAAATATCCTCTAAAAAAACCCGGTTATGGTTGTATCGGTTGCGCAAGTATCTTTGAAATGCAGCGTTATTTGTATCCAAATAGCATTCGTTATCAGCGTCTAAAAAATCCTTAAAACAATAATCATTGGCTAAACCTAAAGGGAAATTAAATGGGCGTTTCAAGTCCTTCCTAAACCCTACGATATAAAGGCGCTCTCTCTTTTGGGCTAATTGGAAATCAGCGCTGTTTAAAATTTGATAATAAGTTGTATAGCCCGCTTCTTGCAAGGCTTTGATAATGGTTTTAAAAGTTTCTTGTTGCTTATGATGGATCAAGCCCTTAACGTTTTCAAGCAAGAAACATTTGGGCTGTTTGACTTTTAAGATACGAATAATCCCATAAATAATCGTCCCTCTTTCATCTTCAAGTCCCTTCCTTTTGCCATTGATAGAAAAAGCTTGACAAGGAAACCCACTAATGAGTGCATCAAAATCGGGCAAATCATTAGGATTGATTCGCATCAAATCCCCAAAATTATGGGTATCTTTAAAAAATAATTCATAAGTTCTAAGGGCTTCATCATTGATTTCGGCATGCCCTACGCATTTTAAATGGCATCGCTCCAAGCCCAAACGGCCTCCACCAATGCCAGAGCAAAAATCCATAAAAGTTAAAATTCCCAATCAATCATTCCTAACACACGACTAAAAACACGCCCTATTTAAAAAAGCAACAAACTCATTTTAAAACACAGAGAAACTAAAATTTAATGAAAAACAAAATCACAACAAGAACAAACCCCCTAGAAATGAAGCCCTTAAACCCCCTAGCTTATCCCCAATAAATCCTGTGCCATTTTGTGAGAAGTCTCATGCAAGTTGATTTTATACTGGTTATTTTCAATCGCTTTCTTGATCTCAGCTACCCTATCAAGAGCGGCCTCATTGTTTTCAACTTTTTCATTCTTTTCCACACGCTTATAATTCCCCAAAGACTGCACCGGAGCAAGAGAAGAAACGGCATTAATCATTGTAAAATCCTTTAATTTGATATTCATTCCATTACAGCAAGTATCGGCAAAAAAGAAAAAAAGTTAATGGATTTTTGAAATCTGTTTTTGCAATTCCTTACCAAATTTCTTGGTGGTGGTGATGGGTTTTTTTCCGGTTTCTGCCACAGAGCCAAACGATTGCGATTGCAAACTTTTAAACATAAAAAACATTAAAAAAATTAAAATATAACAAAATAAAAAAAAGCAAACGGTAGGGAATAGCCAATTCTTGAGGTTAGAACTATTCATGACCTTGCCTTTTTAAACATGCCTATACCTCACTACCCATGCGAACATGAGCAACCACAACCCCCACCTTTCTTTCCGCCATGACCCCCATGACCGCCACAGCAACCTGTCCCACTATCATGGTGTGAAGCTAGAATCTCTTCTTCGCTCACTTCCCTAAAACCTAAAACCTTGAAACGGAACGCTAAAGTTTTCCCGGCTAACGGGTGGTTATAATCCACCATCACATGCGTGTTGCTAAAGTCTTTGATAGTGGCTTGAATGGTTTGATTGTCTTCAGTTTGCCCAAAAACGCTCATGCCTTTTTCTAATTCAATGCCTTCAAATTGATCCCTAGGGACTTCTTGCAAATAACCGCTTTCATAAACCCCATAAGCCTCCTCTGGGGCGATAACAACCTCTTCCCACTCGCCAATTTGAGCCTTTAATACCGCCTTTTCTAACCCTACTATGATTTGATTAGCGCCTATGATAAACTCTAAAGGCTCTTTAGAAATATTACTATCTAGCACATCGCTAGAGCCTTGCTCCCTCACTTCATATTCAATCAAAGCGGCTTGTTTGACTGATTCTAAATCATGGTTTTGCATGGTAGTGTTTCTCCTTGTTTTCTAAGATTTTTTGCGCCATTTTAGCTTGTTCGCCTGAAGGATACAAGCGTTGCAAAGTGTTTAAAAATTTATAATAGTTTTGATCGTCTTTGATTTTTTTAAACGACCATGCCGTATGCCACAAAAGCACAGGCATGTAAGACGCTTTTTGATTTAAAAGAGCGCTCTCTTTGTAATACTTGATCGCTTCTCTGTATCTCTTTTCCCCATAAGCCACTTCTCCAAGCGCATAACGCACATAATAAAGTCTGTAACTATTGGCTTCTAACCACAACAAACGCTCTTTGGCTTCTGCATAGGATTTATTTCTAAAAAAAGACAGAGCTTCTTGAAAGATCTCTTTTTGCTTGGACAAATCTTTATCAAACTCAATTTTTGCCTTTTCTTGGGTTTTTTTCTCTTGGCTTTTGGGCGCGTCGGCTTTTGAAAGGGGGGTCTCATTGGATCGAACGCTTGATTTGAGCGGCTTTTCAGCTTTTTCCTCTTGTTCTTTGAGGGCTTTTTGGATTAAGGCGATTTGTGAAACCAGATCCTGGCTTAACTTGGTCAATAACTCACTCATCTCTTTGTTTTGCTTGTCTAACTGCTGGATAGCTTGCTGGTTAGCGTGGATCTCATTCCTCAAATCCTCTAAAGTTTGCGATTGTTGCTTTAACGTGTTAGCTTGCACTTCTTGCGAGGCTTTTAAGGCTCGCAAGGATTCTTCTTGGGAAAGGATAGCGTTATTGAGATCTTTAATCTTATTAGCCTGCCCCTCATAAACGCTCCTCAAACCCTCTTGAGCTTGAGTGTTAGCCTCCACTTGCGAATGGATTTTGGTCAAAATATTAGAAAAATTCTTGCTATTGACTTGCAACTGCTTGAGTTCTTTTTTAGTAGCTCCGCTTTGCAAATCAAACGCTGAAGGCTCCCCATTGAGAAAAAAGGGAGCGATAAAAGGGATAAAAAAAAGCCTTTTCATCCTAGAATTACTTCACTAATTTGACATCCACTCTTCTGTTTTCTCTGTAGCATTCTCTAGTTTTTTGGATGCATTTGGGTTTGGTTTCGCCAAAACTGATGGTTTTGATCATATCTTTTTCTACCCCTTTAATGACTAAAGCGTTTTTCACGCTCAAAGTCCTTTTAACGCCAAGTGCTTGGTTGTATTCGCTAGAGCCAAATTCATCGGTATTGCCTTCCAAAAGCACTTGCATGTGGTTTTCTTTAGCTTTTTGCACGATCTCATCTAAAGTCTCTTGATCGGATTCTTTGATCTCATACTTGTCAAAATCAAAATAAATAGAAGCAATGATAGTCCCGCTTTCAATAGCCGGCTTTTCTTCAACCACTGGAGCTGGCTCCTCTTTAGGCTCTTCTTTCTCTGGAGCTGGTTCTGTAGTAACAGGTGCAGTCTGAACCGTTTTAGCGCTCACATCGCCAGCCACAGTCTTATTATCCATTTTATGACTACAGCCAGCTACCAATAAAAAAGCTACCAAGAAACTAAATACAGAAGATCTCTTCATTATAAATTCTCCAAAAATAAAATTTCAATGAATGTAAATATTAACTCACATTCGCTTAATTTAACCTTACCAATCAAAGGCTTGTATTTTCACATTCTTTAAAGGGAATAAAAAACTCTGGTTATAGTCTAGCAAAATAAGCCCCATGGCGTATTCTTGGGGTGTCTTTTTGATATACATGATATTTCTCCCATCCGTAGAAAAACGAGGCATCTGGTTAGAGCCATTCACGGTAAGTCTGCGGATATATTTGCTGTTTAGAGTGATCAGATTCAAATTAAACACCGTTTTGCCAAATTCATTAAGATTTTCCCGGCTCACATACACAATACTATCTTTATAAGCGTCAATGGATTCATTGCTTCTTCCTTCATAAAGGAGTTGCTCCGCGCTCTCTTTTAAGCCCAATTTCTTCATGTAGATGTTAGGATAACCGGATCTATCCGAAACAAAAGCCATAGACTTGTCATCTTCTAAAAACACTCCTGAGACATCTATCCCAGGATAGCGCGTTATTTTAGTTTTAGTTTTTTTATGCGTGTCATACAAATACACATCCGGTTGGCCATCAGGGGCTAAAGACATTAAAATTTTAGAGCCATCAGAACTCACGCTAGAGACCACAGCCATTCCTTGAGAGCTAGCGATATTCTCATGAGTGGCTTTTTGAATGTTGTATTTTAAAATCATGGGCGTTCTTTCGCCATACTGCGTGTAATAAAACTCCGTTTGCTCAGCGTTCGCCCATTTAGGGAAAATATTGAGTCGGTTGTTTTTGATGATTTCTTTTTGATAACGCATCGTATAATCGGCCAGTGCGATATTTGTGATTCCTGGTCCAATGTATTTAGAGAAAACAATAAGGCGCTTCATCCAAGCGATAGAAGGGGCTTTTAAATAATCGTTCACCACAATGGCCATGTTGTGCGCTGCAAAAGGGTATAGATCTAAACTTACAATGGGGTAGTCAAAAGTCTTTTTGAGCGTTCCTGTATCCACATCATAAAGTTTTAATCGTGAAATTTTATTGCCGTTTTCTACCGCCACGCTCACAAGCGCTACAAGATGGACTTTTTTATCCTTGAGTTCTGCGTAATTGATAGCGCCTTGCTCTTTGTTTTGAGAAACATCAAAATGCTGGCTAGTCTTTAAATCGTTCACTAAGACTTCATGCAATTTTAAAGCGTAATTGGCATCGTTGTCTATGGAGTAGCGCACTTCAATCTTAGGAAGTTTTTGAATGGTTTTAATAATATCTAGCGTTTTATCTGTTGCAAAAAGCCCTATAGTGTATATTAAAAAAAGCCATAAATACCTCATTGTTCTTCCTTGGTCGTAAAATTAACTTTAATAGAAATCATGTTTCCTCCAGGATATGGGGGGAAATCCACTTTCTTTAAATCATCTAAAAGGGTCATCACGCTCTTGTTATAATCCTTAAAATCAGAGTAGCTAAGAATGGTATAATCAAACTCCCCATCTTTAGTGATCATAATCAACGCACTCACTGAAGCCTTGTGATAAAAAACGCCCCTCCAACCTTTATATAAAATTTGATAGATTTGAGCATACCATTTTTGATAGGCTTTTTCATCAACCCCATCTTGTTTAGGGACTTGCAAATCTAAAGTCTTGTTTTTAACGCTTTCTAATTTTTGCGTGAATTGATTCAAATTTTGTTGCAAACCTTTCAACATCTCTTGGTTTTCTTGGTTTTGTTTCAAGCGTTGTTGCTCTCTTAAACGCCTTTGTTCTTCTTCTTGTTCATTTTTTTGCTCGTCTTTTTGGGCGTTTTTGTCTGTCTTTTCTTGAAAATCATTGAGTGAAGAAAAAATATCTTCAAGGCTTTCTTCAGGCTCTTCTTTGGGTTCTTCTTTAGGCTCTAAAAAATCGCCCTGTTTTTCCGTTACTTTTTCAATTTTTTCATTCTTTTTCTCGCTTGGCAGATCTTCTAAATTCAAGTCAATGGCTTGTTCGTCCTTTTTATTTAAATCTAAAAGGATTTTCTCTGCTTCTTTATTATGCCTTTCTAACAACAAACTATATAATAACAAAGCATAGAGCAAGAACGCTAAAAAGCCAGAAAGAACAAAAATCGCGCTCTTACTCATGCAAATTGGCCCTACTTTTTAAGGACTTGTGATTAAAGAAACTTTTAAAAAACCCGCTTCTTTAATCGTTTTTAACAAATAAATCACTTTGTCATAAGTTAATCGTTTGTCCGCGCGGATACTAACCCTAGTATCTTTATCGTATTTCTTAGAAAGCAAGTTGAAAGTATCCGGGAAGGAGTTGTATTCATAGGTTTGACTATCTATATAGATTTTTGCGTCTTTATCCATGCGGATCTCTATCACTTTATCTTGAGTGGCTCTAGCAGTTTTTGAACCAGAAGGCAAAGCAATCTCTTCTTTATAAGTGAGAGTGGGCGTCGTTACCATAAGAATAGCCAATAAAACAAGCATCACATCCACTAAGGGCGTGATATTGAGTTCTGGTTTGTCTTCATCCCAATAGTTATCATAATTCATAAAAACCTTCTAACTCCCTATTTAAGATATTTATAAAATCCCCTTAAAAGCTTTCTTTTTTAGAAGACAAAATATCCACTTGCATCTGCACATAAACCGATAAATCATACACCTTGCGTTTTAAAATCAAGTAAAAAGAATAGGCTGGAATGGCCGCTAAAATCCCTGCAGCGGTGGCAATAAGAGCCTTAGAAATAATGGGCGCGATCACCCCAAAAGAAGCTTGACCCAACGCGCCCAAATTGTTAAACGCTTCTAAAATTTCAACCACCGTTCCAAACAAGCCAATAAAGGGGGCTGTAGAAGAGATGATGCTCAACACCACTAAACCCGTCGTGCTTTGTTTAAGAACTTGATGTTTCCAAGCCTGCAACAATTCATTAGAATACCTTTTGGTTTCATCATTTCTTTTTTTATTAAACATAAAATGCTCTGGAGCGTCTTGCGCTCCATTAAGAATGTTAGACAAAGATTGCATCTCGCGCCTGAGTTCAATCTTTAACACAATGCTTTTATACAAAAACACCCATAAAGTCATCACCAAATAAAGCGAAATCCAAACTAAAACAAGCGTGGTAACAAACCCGCTCTTATTGAAAAAATAAACGATTGAATCTAACATGATTATCCCCTTAAAGAGACTCAATCTTAGCCAGCACGCTAGAGACAGCTAACCTGTCAGAGCTTGCGTCCTCTAAAAGCTTTTTAGCCCTAGAGATAGCATCATCTCTGTCGTCTGATTCTTTTTTAATAAAGACCGCCCCATCGGCTAAAATATCCACCCGTTCATTAGTGACTTCTGCATAGCCCCAATTGATCGCAATGTGCTCTTTTTGGTTTTCGGTTTCAATCTCAACCACTCCCGCCTGAAGCAAAGTGATCATGTTGCTATGCCCATAAAGCACCCCAAATTCCCCTTCAACTCCTGGCAACACAACGCTTTTAACCTCTCCTGTATAAACTTCCCCCTCAGGAACTACCACACTAATTTTCAACAAAGCCATCACAAAACCCTTAGGAATTTTTCATGTTTTTAGCTTTTTCTAAAACCTCTTGAATGCTGCCCACCATGTAAAATGCGTTCTCGGGAATATGATCGTATTTACCTTCTAAAATCCCTCCAAAGCCCTCTAAAGTCTCTTGGAGAGTCACATACTTACCGGGACTTCCCGTAAACACTTCAGCCACAAAAAACGGCTGGGATAAAAACTTCTCAATTTTTCTGGCTCTCTCAACAATCTTTTTATCCTCTTCGCTCAATTCGTCTAAGCCCAAAATCGCAATAATGTCTTGCAAATCCTTGTATTTTTGCAAAACTTGCTGGATACCGGTAGCGATTTCATAGTGCTTCTCGCCGATCATTTGAGGGCTTAAAATCCTTGAAGTGGAATCCAAAGGATCAACTGCTGGATAAATCCCTTTTTCAGCGATCTTTCTATTCAACACCGTAGTCGCATCTAAGTGCGCAAACACCGAAGCAGGGGCTGGGTCAGTCAAGTCGTCTGCTGGCACATACACCGCTTGAACGGAAGTGATAGAGCCATTTTTAGTGGAAGCGATGCGCTCTTGCAGTTTCCCCATTTCCCCGGCTAGCGTGGGCTGATACCCCACGGCTGAAGGGATACGGCCTAGTAGCGCACTCATTTCCGCACCGCTTTGAGCGTATCTAAAGATGTTATCAATGAACATCAACACATCTAAGCCCTTTTCATCACGGAAATACTCCGCCATTGTCAAGCCGGTGAATGCGATGCGATTCCTTGCGCCTGGTGGCTCATTCATTTGCCCATAGCACAGCGCGACTTTGTCTAAAACGCCCCCTTCTTTCATCTCAAAATACAGATCATTCCCCTCTCTGGTGCGCTCCCCCACACCCGCAAACACTGAATACCCGTTATGCTTATAAGCCACATTGTGGATAAGCTCCATAATGATCACCGTTTTCCCCACGCCAGCCCCACCAAACAAGCCTACTTTACCGCCTTTAGAATAAGGTGCGAGCAAATCAATGACTTTAATGCCGGTTTCAAACATTTCTGTTTTAGTGCTTTGCTGTTCAAAACTAGGGGCTTTCCTGTGAATGGGCCAAGTTAAGGACGGCTTAAGCGGCTCTAAATTGTCAATGCTCTCGCCCACAACATTAAAAATACGCCCTAACACTTCTTCGCCCACAGGCACTTCAATCATTTTGCCACGAGCCTTCACCACTTGGTTACGCACTAAGCCTTCTGTCATATCCATAGCAATCGCTCGCACCCGATTGCCGCCCAAATGGGCTGCCACCTCTAAAACTAAAGATTTTTGAGTGCCATTGACTTCAAAATTAATGTCTAACGCTTCAAAAATCGCCGGCAGATAGGATTCAAATTCCACATCTACCACAGGGCCTAAAACCTGAATGATTTTACCTTCCATCGCTTTCATCGCTCCTTATTTTAATGTAATTTTTATTTTAGGGCTTCTACACCAGCATTGATTTCTACTAGCTCGGTCGTAATCGCCTCTTGTCTGGCTTTATTATAAGAAATGGTTAAAGTCTTAACCAAGTCTTTAGCGTTATTCGTCGCTGTATCCATAGCCTGCATTCTAGCGCTATGCTCTGCGGCCAAAGAATCAATCAAAGCGTAGTATAAACTATACTCCACATATTTTTCTGCTAAAGAGTCTAAAATTTCATCTTCACTCCCGCTTGGCTCACTAGTAATAGTCTCTTGCGTCTCACTAGGCTGGGGGTTTTGGTGGATGATTTTATACCCAATAGGCAAAATTGTTTTGACTCTTATTTCTTGAGTGATCATGTTTTTAAAGCCATTATGAATGATGATCACCTTATCGGTTTTCCCACTCAAATAATCCTCTACCACTTTTTTCATGAATTCCTGCGCGCGTTCATAATTAGGCATAGAACTCAAATTATTGATCTTGTCTAAAACCTCTATCCCGTTAAAGCTAAAATACTCATTACCCTTTTTACCAATACCGCGCAAACGCACTTTAATGTCTTTTTCTTTGTATTCATTCGTGCATGCTAAAACTTTTTTAATGGTATTGGTGTTAAAGCCCCCACAAAGCCCCTTATCAGCTGTGATAAAAATAATATCCACTTTTTTGATTTCAAGTCTTTCTAGTTCCCTAAAATACTTGCTTTGAATGTCTTCAATCCCTTGATTTTTCATCTTGGATAGCACATCATCAAACACAGCGTCTAGCTTCAATGCATACGCTCTGGAATTTCTTGCAACTTCTTCGGCCTTTCTTAGCTTGGAAGTGGAAACGAGTTTCATCGCATGCGTGATTTTTTGCGTGTTTTTAACGCTTCCAATTTTCTTTCTAATGTCTCTTAAATTCGCCATATTCTAGCCGTCTCCTACTCGCTATAAGTGAGCTTGAATTCCTCTAAGACTTTTCTTAGCATGGCTTCTAAATCCTTATCTAGCGCTTTTTTAGTGTGGATTTCTTCTAAAACTTGGGGGTATTTTGCTTCCAAGAAAGGGTGCAGTTGTTCTTCAAAATCCACGACTTTTTTCACGCTCACGCTGTCTAAAAAGCCCTTAGCCCCAGCGTAAATAATGACCACTTGCTTTTCAATCGGTAAGGGCGAATAAGGGGCTTGTTTCAGCACTTCCACCATGCGTTGCCCCCTTTCTAATTGCTTTTTACTCGCTTCATCTAAATCAGAAGCGAATTGCGTGAAGGCTTGCAACTCTCTGTATTGCGCTAAATCCAGGCGCAAAGTCCCTGAAACCTGCTTGGTCGCTTTGATTTGAGCGGCCCCTCCAACCCTTGAAACCGATAAGCCCACATTGATAGCCGGGCGGATTCCTGAATAAAACAAATCCGTTTCTAAGAAAATTTGCCCGTCTGTAATAGAAATGATATTCGTAGGGATATAAGCTGAAACATCGCCCGCTTGAGTTTCCACAATAGGGAGTGCGGTCAAAGAGCCGGCACCCTTTTCATCGCAAAGTTTAGCCGCTCTTTCTAAAAGCCGTGAGTGGATATAAAACACATCTCCAGGAAAAGCCTCTCTACCTGGGGGTCTTCTCAAAATCAAAGAAATTTCTCTGTAAGCGACAGCATGCTTACTCAAATCATCATAAATGATTAGGGCATGGCGGGCATGATCTCTAAAGTATTCCCCCATAGCCACACCTGAATAAGGGGCTAAATATTGCATCGCAGCTGAATCTGAAGCCGAAGCGTTGATCACGACGCTGTATTCCATCGCTCCGTATTCTTCTAATTTGCGGACCACTTGCGCGACAGTGGATTCTTTTTGCCCAATAGCCACATAGATACAGATCACATTTTGCCCTTTTTGGTTAATGATCGCATCGATCGCTACGGTGGTTTTACCGGTTTGTTTATCCCCAATGATCAATTCCCTTTGCCCGCGCCCAATAGGCACCAACGCATCAATGGCTTTAATGCCAGTTTGTAAAGGCTCATGCACAGATTTTCTGTCCATAATGCCCGGGGCTTTTTGCTCTATTAGGCTAAACTCATTCGTTTCTATCTCGCCCTTACCGTCAATAGGCTCACCCAAAGCGTTCAACACGCGCCCCACAACCGCATCGCCAACAGGAACTTTCATCAAACTCTTCGTGCGTTTAACGCTAGTCCCCTCTTTAATATTATTGCCAAAACCAAACACAATCACGCCAACGCTATCTTCTTCTAAGTTAGCCGCAACGCCTTTATCCCCTGTTTCAAACTCCAGCACTTCATACGACATCACACCATTTAAGCCATAAACCTTAGCCACACCATCAGCGTATGAAACGACTTTTCCTACTTGAGCCATATCGCAATCAAGTTCAAAATTCTTGATTTTTTCTTCAATAACCGAGCTGATTTCTTCCAATTTTAGTTGGGACATTATCTTTATCTCCTTAGATTGATTAAATGGATTGAATAACCTGTTTTTCTATCTTTTTTAAAATATCTTCTTTAGAAAAGCCTATTTCTAAATCTAGGCTTGAAACGCTCAAAGAAATCCCCTTTTTAGACCAAGTGTCTTGAGCGATTTCTACAGGAGCGTTAAAACGAGCTTGCAATTTTTGTTGCACGGCTTCTAGTTCATTATTTTCAAGCTTTTGTGGGACTAAAAGCGTGGCTTCTAAAGTCCTTTTAGAATCAAAGGACAGCTCTTCAGCGACTAATTCTAGCATGTCAAGCCGGTTATTTTTTAACGCCACTTCCATTACAGGCTTTAAAATTGAACATGCTTTTGTGGGAGTTATTTTTTCTACAATTTCAAATACAACCTCTTTTTTAACTTTTAAAGAAACATGGGCTAACACTTGATGGAGTTTGTGCAATTTTATAGCTTCTGCTAAATTTTTAAGCCCTACGACAATTTCTTCCAATAACGCTAAATCGCCTTTAGTGTGGTTTTTCAACGCCTTAGCGTAATGCTTAGAGATCACTTTTAAATCTTGCATTTAAAGCCTTTGTTTCAAAATATTCACGCAATCTTGCACATTGAAAGACACTTTTTTGCTCTCTCTTAGATCTTTAAAAACGCTTTCAACCAGCTCTCTTTTGATCTTTTTAACTTCTAAATCCATCAACGCCTTAGAATTTTTGATCAAATTTTCCACATCCATTTTGGTTTGCAATTCGTATTTTTGCGTGATCGTGTAAGCTTCTTTATTCGCATCAGAAATAATCAATTCCGCTTTTTCTTTGGCTTGCTCTAATTCTTTTAAGAGTTTTTTCTTATTTTCTTTACTCACTTTGAGTTGGGCTTGAATCTCTTCTAAGCGTTTGGAGATTTCAAGGCTTTTGGAGCGTAAAAATGAACGCAGTTTTTTAGCCAAAAAATACCACAAAATCCCTACAAATAAGAGAAAATTTAAAGAACGCTCTATAATATCTGTTTGTGAAATATCCAATCCAGTAGCACACAAAGGGCTTAAAAGGATCAAAAACCCTAACACCATTTTAACTAAAAACATCCATCAACTCCCTAAACCCATAGCCACACGCTTGTTTAACTCGTCTTCAAATACCGGCATTTGCGCTTGCAACTGCTCTTTTAGCACTTGCTTTTCATTTTGTAATTGCTTTGCAAACGCTTCAAACTCTTGATTGAGTTCGTTCTCTTTTTGCTTGATCACAGCGTCATAGGACTCTGTGGCTTTTTGAATCGCTTCTGCTATCATTTCCCTACGCTTTTCAGCGGCTTCTTTAAGAAGAGTCTCAATTTGATGGCCAATCTCCACGCTTTGGGCATTATCCGTTTTGATTTTAGCCAAGCTGTCCTTTATCTCTGCCTGTCTGTTATCCATAAAAGCCAACAAAGGCCTATACACCCAAACATTCATCGCCCACAACAATAACACAAACACCACAAAAACGACCGCCATTAAATAGGGGTTAACCGATATATTCATAACCTATTTCTTTCCTAAAATCCTACAAAATATTTGAAACTCGCATTTGTTATAAAAACATTAACTCTATCTTAACAAAAAATCGCTTAAAATTTGAGAATATTCAAGCGTTAAGACATCATTTTTTTCATAAAAGCCTCTAAAAGAGAATTTTCATAACATCGTAAAACTATTTTATTCCCTTTCAAAGCCGCTTTAAGCTTGTAATGATCCCACAAACTTTGATTAAAGCGTTCTAATTCATCTTCAGCGATGAGCGTTTGGGTTTCTTTGAAACCATGTTTTTTATTGTCAAAATTTGCGTTTATTTTAAAATCACGCGCTAAATCTTCTGTCTGGCGCACGCTGAGTTTCTGCCCTATGATGGAATTTAAGATCAATTCTTGTTTTTCTTCATCTAAACCTACCAAGACTTTTGCATGCCCTGAAGTGATTTTTTCTTCTAAAAGAGCGTTTTGAACTTTAGAAGAAAGCGTCAATAAACGCATGATATTAGCCACATGAGCTCTGGATTTTTTAACGATTTTAGACAGCTCTTCTTGGGTCATTTGATAGCTTTCAAGCAATTCTTTATACGATCTAGCCAATTCTAAAGGGTTTAAGTCTTCTCGCTGGATATTTTCAATCAAAGCGACTTCACGCATTTTTTCTTGCTCAATATCCACAACAATCGCTTTAATCGTGGGCATTTTAGCCAATTTGCTCGCTCTTAAGCGCCTTTCGCCTGCGATCAAATGATAACGCCCGTTCTCACTCACCACTAAAACCGGCTGCAACAAACCATGTTCTTTAATGGATTGCGCTAATTCTTCTAAAGAATCTTCGCTAAAGATTTTTCTGGGCTGGTAAGGATTAGGCATCACCTCATCAATACCAAGCTCCACAACCCGATTCGCTCTTTCATACAGCCCTTGCTCATACACTTCATTGATTTCAGGGAAAATATCCGCTAAACCCCTACCCAACACTTTATTTTTTGCCATATGCTACCCTTGAAGAATGCTTTGAGCTAATTTTTGATAAGCGATACTGCCATTAGATTTAATATCATAGAGCAAAATGGGCTTACCAAAGCTAGGCGATTCCGCTAATTTCACGCTTTTAGGGATCATAATATACTCGCCTGTAACCGAATCTCTAAAAAATTCTGAGTCAAAATACTTGAACAATTCCGCTAAAACCCCTTTTGTCAAATTGAGTTGAGGGACATGCATTGTAGGTAAAAAACCTCTGATTTTGAGCTTAGGGTTCGTGCTTTTTTGCAACATTCTAATGGTGTTAAGCAATAATTTAGTGCCTTCAAGGGCGAAAAATTCGCATTGAATGGGAATGATCACCGAATGGGCTGCTGAAAGCGAATTGATCGTGAGAGGCCCAAGAGCTGGCGGGGAATCAATAATAATATAATCATAAAGCTTTACCACGCTCCCTAAAGCGTTTTTGAGCATGAGCTCGCCTCGTTTATTCTCATCTTGGCTGTCATAAAAGGTTTTTTCAAACCCGGCTAAACCCAAATTAGAAGGCACTAAATCCAAAAAAGGCATTTGGGTTTTTAAGATCACTTGAGAAATTTGCTTACGGCCAATCAGCACATGATAAATATCATAATCAATTTTATCGCGCCTAAAACCCAAGCTTGAAGTGGCGTTAGCCTGGGGGTCAAAATCAATCAACAAGATTTTTTTTTCATGCACCGCTAAAGAAGCCGCTAAATTGACCGCTGTTGTCGTTTTGCCCACACCTCCTTTTTGATTGGCCACTGCAATGATTTCATTCATCATACTCACATCCTATCATAAATCTTACCTTTAATACAAATACGGCCGTCTTCTAACAATTCCGCATCTTTCAAACTCACCGCTTCGCCGCAATCATTATGGAAGTTAAAAGAGTTGCTTCTATGAAATTCTAACGCATACTTACTTAAAACTTCCCCCCAAAACAGATTTTCTTCTATTTTTTTTAAAAAGCCCTCTATAATCCAATCGTCGCTTGCGCCAATATCTAAACATGCCCATTTTGTTGAAACCCTATTCACGCCAATCCCACACACCCGCATGCCTTTATAAATATTAACCAGCACGCCCCCTATTTTTTGACCCCCCAAATACAAATCGTTAGGCCATTTAAGCCAGGCTTGAGAGCCTAATTCTTTTAAAACCTCTTTGAATAAAAACCCCAAATACAAAGCGTTCGCTTGCATGGGCAAATCTTTAGGCAAATCGCTTGCGTTTAAAGCGAGCGAAAAAGTCAAAGCGCTTTCCACGCCCTCCCAAATATTCCCCCTACTGCCTATCCCAGTGCTTTGGTTTTTAGCCAAGACTAAAACAGGGGCTTTGAATTCGTTATTTTTGAGTTTTTCTAAAAGATAGGTTTGCGTGGAAGGCAGGCTCTCAAAAACCCTTTTTTCACATTGTCTCATGCCAAAATACCGCCCGCTTTCAAACGCTTGCCATTCAAATAATCCTTCGCTTTCAAAGGCTTTTTACCCACCGCTTGCAACCTTGCTATACGCACGCTACCCTTCAAACAACCCACAAGAACGCCTTTTTCATCAATTTCTAAAATCTCGCCTTCCTTGTGGCTCTTTTCATTCTCCACCAACTCCACTTCTAAAAGTTTAAGGCTGTTTTCTAAAAAGATTTCTGGCCAAGATTTAAACGCAAGCGATTTTAAAAACAAGCTTTTAGCGTCTTTAAAACCCACTAAACCATCGGCTTTAGTGATTTTTTTACAAAAACTAGCCTGCATGTGATCTTGAGGTTTTCTTGTGATGGAAGAGAAATTTTTGAGCGTTGAAAGAAGTAAATCCGCTCCCATATGCGCTAATTTTAAACTTAAAGCGTCTAAATCCAAATAATCTTCTCTCAAAAAAGAAGCGCTTTCTAAAATATCCCCGCTATCCAACTCCAAATCCATAAGCATGGTGCTTATGCCATAAATCCTATCGTCATTGAGTATCATCTCATGAATGGGCGAAGCCCCCCTGTATTTAGGCAATAACGACGCATGCAAATTAATGCAAGGAGCGATGGTTAAAACCTCTTTAGGCAAAATCTTACCATAAGCCACCACCACGATAAAATCAGGCTTCAAGTCTTTTAAGATTTGAACTTCAGGCTCTTTCAAACTTTGCGGTTGGAAAATGGGGATATTTAAATGATTTTCTAAAATGTATGTTTTAGTCTCTGGGGCTTTCAATTCCTTTTTACGCCCAAAAGGTTTATCCATTTGAGTGAATAGCCCCACCACTTCTATGTCTTTATCTCCAACTAACGCCCTTAAGATCACTTCAGCAAACCCCGGCGTTCCCATAAATACGATGCGCATGTTATTCCTTGTTTTTAATCTAGCTCTTTTATTCCCATCATCATTTTAAAATGAGCTCCATGACCGGTTTCTTTAAATATTTTTTCAAAAACTTTTAAATATGTCTCAATACTTGTATCTTGACTTTGCACAAACAAATCATCTGAAATCCCATGAGAGCCATCATTAAGCCATGAAATGAAAGAATTGCACACTCGTCCTTCTTCAATATTTTCAAAACATTTACTCAAGCTGTCATTATGTTTAAAACCGCCTAAAATCCTAAAGTAATACTCAATAATTCTTCGCATAACATTTTGTAAAGACACCCAAGAAGCATTATTTTCTTTTGCTTGTTTTACTTCCTGCCATAGCAATTCATAGGAATTTTTAATAGGATTTTCTTTATAATCTTTAATTTTTGAAACATTATTATCCTTTTTAATTATCCAAAAAGAATATTTCCCTTGATAGCATTTTAAATCATGTTCTAATGTAATTTCCTTGTAAAAATATGTGTTGTGGGTTAGTATAATAATTTGCTTGATATTTGTTTTTTCTTTCATGGTTCCTTTCATAAGATCCTTAACTAAAACACTCACCATAAACAATATATTGCTATCCAAACTTGAAATAGGATCATCAATCACTAAAACCTTATTCTTTGATATATCGTTCTCTTTTAAAGAGCCTTCTACTAAATGATAATAATATAAGAAAGTGATGAAAGTAACTTCACCTTCGCTCAGTGTTTCTCCCACTAATTGACCATCTTCTCTTTGAATACGATAAAATTTTTCATCTTCAGTGCATGCCAAACTAAAATTCGTGAATCCATACCCTTTTAAAAGCGTATTGATTTCATTGACAATGGGCTTTATGCTTACCATGTTTTTTTCTAATTCCTTAATTTCATTTTCTAATTTCTTTACCTTTTCTTGATTTTCACTAATTTCTTTCTCTAAATTGTTTATTCCTTTCTCCAAACCGCAATACTTTTTATTATATTCTTGTATATCACTTTTAAATTCATTGATTAGAAATTTCCAAGTTTGTTCCTTACAACTCTTTTTCTGTTTTTCAATATCCTTTATCATCTCATTATAATTGGCTATTTGCTCATTAGCCTTTTTAATCAAATCTCTAACTGCGTCTATCTCGTTTTTATTGCTATCAAGCTTAAAATTTCTGCTCATTTCTTTACTTTTATCAATCATCTTTTGCTGATTCCCATTGATTTTACTTCTCAAGGTTTCAATAATTCTTTTCAAATTTTCTGTATCTAGTTTAGTTTGTGAATTATTCTGCTCCGTTTTAACAATCTTATCAAGTCGCTCCAACGCTTCAGCGGTTTTGTTTGTGTAGTCTTCTTTCATTTTTTTGATTGTGTCAGTGGATTCTTGATAACTTGTATCAAAATAAGATTCTAGTTGTTTTTTAAATTCTTCAGTAATGGTTTCTTTTTGACAGAAAGGGCATATACTATTATCTTTTACATATTCTCTACCTTGAGCTACCCAATCCTCATTGCTTAATTTTTTTATTAAATCTGCAATGGTTACATCACCACTCCCTACAATTTTTTGTTCCCAAATAGAATGGTTTTCAATAGAATCAAAATCTGTTAAATCGCATTCCAATAACGCCAATTCTGTTTGGTTTTCACCAAAAACAATCTCAATTTTTTCCTTTAATTTTTCTAACCCTACTATTTTGCTTTGATTGTATTTATCGTTTTCAAATTCCTTAAGGATTTTTTCTTTAAACTTCTCTTTACGCTTAAAACCTTCTAGCGTTTCTTTAAAATCCTTTTCAAATTTTTTATAAAGCTTTTCCCAGCAACTATCAGCAAAATCCTTTTCTTTCCATTCCTTTTCTTGTGTGATTTTTTTCAAGCTTGCTTCATTTTTTATTTTCTTTTCATTCTCTTTGTTTATTAATTCTTTCTTGCTCTCAATTTTTTCTAAATTCTCGTTTGTTTTTTTACCGAGCGTAAAAATGCCTTTAACTTGAGAGTTTCTCAATTGCTCTTCTTTAAATTGCTTGTTATAAACTTCAATCTTTAAACTCTCATTGTTATACCATGCTATTTTGCTATTAGCAAACTTGTCTTCAATCCCATTTTCAGCTATATTTTTTAAAAAACTAGAAGTGGTTGTCTTACCGCTCCCATTAGCCCCATAAATAAAGTTAATAGACTTTAAATTTTCAAAACTCGCCCCATTTTCATCAAAAGTTGCCACCTTTTTTAATGAGATTTGAGAAATCCCACTGCTTACATTCTGCTGTTGTTTGTCTTTATTGCCCATATTTTCTCCTAATATTACCTCAAAGCATACCACAAAGACTAAAACTAATCCTCTAAATCCCCCTCATCATACCCAAGCTCCAACGCCTTCACTTGCCCTATCGCATTACCCGCAATGCCCTTGATAGAGCCATACATGTTAATCGTGCCCTCAAACACTTTGTCAATTTGTTTTTCCCTGCTTTTCCAGATCCTAGCCATCGCGCGTTTTTCGCTTTCTAAATCCGCTCTCAATTGCTCAAACCCCTCTATAATCGCATTCACTTGCATAGAAAATTCAGAGCTTGTCAAATAATGATAGAGCAGATTCACTTTATCGCCCTTATTTTCCTGACTTTTTTTAGCCAAACTCACTTGAATAACCCCCTCTCTTAACACCGCGCTCAACCCCTTAAACTCTTCAAACGAACACACCCACACCCCTTCAAATAACCCCATCCTCTCCATCTCTTTAGGCAACGCTTCACTCACAATGACCCCCACATCAGCCCCAATCTCTCGCATGTCGCTTTTAAGCTTTTCCACCCAAGCTTTTTGAAATTCTTTAGTGCGTTTGCTCTCATAATAAATTTTCCCGCAATTTTGAAATTCCCTAGTATGCACCACTTGAATGCAATCGCCCCCTCTTTGCCCTTTTTTAATCTCTTCAACACTATCTAAGGGGAATTTTTGCTTCAAAAACTCTTCAATCGCCAATTCCTGCACCTCGCCTTGGAATTGCTGCGAGCTTAACTCCGCCTTTCTTTGAGCGTTTTTCAACTCGTTTCTTAACATTTCTAATTGCTCTTCTTGCTGCTTGAATTTCAATTCGTTTTTTTCATGCAAGGCTTTTTCTATTTTTTCCCTTTCCAGATCCAATTTCTCATTCAATTTTTTTTCATTCTCCGCTTTCAATCGGCTCTCTGCTTCGTTATTTTCTCTTTTGAGCCTTTCAATTTCCGCTTCTTTCTGGTGCAATTCCTGAACTTGTTTGGACTTCTCGTCTAATTCTTTTTGCAACAATTCCAAGCCCTTTTGCTGCTCTAAAAAAGCGTTTTTTCTGGCTTCTTCAATGATCTTAGCCCTTTCATCTTGCAAGGCTAGTGCGCTCGCTTGTTTGACCGCCTCATCAAATTGAGCCTGTTGCTCTTTCTCTCGCTCTTTTAGAGCCTCTTCTTTTTGCTCTAACATTTTAAGATGAGTGTGATACTGCACTCTTTTTTCATTCATCTCTTTTTCAAATTCTTTTTGCTGGGCTAAAAACTTATTTTGATTTTCTCGCTCAATCTGTTTGTATAGCACTTCACTCACATTAATTGGTGCTTGACACTTGGGGCATTTAAAAGGAATGGTCTGATTTTCTTGCATGGTTTTCCTTTAAGATTTGATTTTTTATATTTTATAACAGAATGGGATCAATTTAACTTAAGCAGGTTTTATCCAATAAGTTCACGTAAAATAGGGCTTTAAACAAGGCAAAAATGCCTTTCGCATAAAAACTACATTATAAATGAAGAAAATGAAGCAATTGAGATAATGATCGATCAGTTGCAAGTTGTCCCAAAAGCGCAAGTTTTAAGGAACAATACGATGGGAAGAAGTCTTGCATTAGCATTACAAAAGGTATCTATCCCTAGACCCGCATCGGCGCATAGAGCTTTACTTCTCAATTATTTTTTAGAACAAGTTATTTTACAAAATATAAAAACAATTGCTTTTGGAGGTATTATCAAACTCAACCCACACAATGAAAATCCCCTATTAAAACCCTACAGTGCATTTATTGCACTCTCTTGCGCTCAATTCCATTATTCGGGCATGCGCCTAATTGCCCCCTATGAAAACGATTTTATTATTTTTGAATTATTGCATTGCATTGATTTTCAAGCGCGTAATTTTGAACGCCAACAACTTGTTCAATTAGATCCGAAAGGAATTACAACCCAAATCCTTGAACTCCTAAAACCCTAGAAATACAGGGCGTTAAAAAATCAAGAATAACCCCTACTCCCTTATATGCATTTCACAAAAAATAAAACTTAACACGCAAGAAATCAAAAACAAGCAAATCAAAAACAAGAAACAAAACAAGCAAGAAATGAAGGATAAGATAAAGATAAGGCTTAAAAAAATAAAACCCAACGACCAAACCCCACTAAACCCCCTTAAAAACAACAAACCCACTAAACGTTAAGAAGCAAGAAAAACTAAAAACATGAAACCAAACATTAAAACATAAGAATTAAAACGCAATAAGTAAGGAATAAGAAATTAAAACCCAAGAAGTAACAAGTAAAACTCCAACACAACAGCCACAAACCACAAGCAGTAAAAAACCTTAAGAACACAAAGAAACAAGAATCAAAAAGTCCAAACATAAGAATTAAGAAAGTCCAACACTAAATCCAACACTCAAACAAAAGAAATGAGATTTAAGAAAAATAAAACACAAACACGAAACACAATCAAATCAAAATCAAACTAAATAAAAAGCAAGAAGTAAAAACCATAAGCAGTAAGAAACCAAAATCAAGCAAGCAAAAGACAAGGTGAAACAACAAACTAAGATTATAAGCAGTAAAAAACCTTAAGAACACAAAGAAACAAGAAGCAAAACACCAAAACTAAAACTTTAATATTAAATCGTAAAAAACAAAAAGTTAAACATAAGAATTAAAACGCAATAAGTAAAAAATAAGAATGGAAAAAAACAAGAAGTAAGATTTAAGAAATCCAATACAAATAAGCAAGAAATATTAAAAACAAACAAGAATTAAAAAGTTTAAGCAAAAAATAAGAAAAAATCAAGAAGTAAAAAAGAAAGAATAAGCTCAATCTTTCAAAACTAAGCAAAAGAAGTTCTTTTGTCAGGTAATACTCTTGGCTTTTAACAAGCGAATGTTAAAAGCTTTTCTCTAGAAAGGAG
>NZ_JACTGF010000015.1:0-10550 GCF_014497725.1 Helicobacter pylori
TTAGCGTTCCTTTGATCCAAAGAAAAGCTAGCGTCGTTTCTAATGGTGGCGATTACACCAACTCTTTTGTTTTTAATGAAGGGGCTAGCCATTTTAAGGTGTTTTTTAATTACGGGTGGGTGTTTTAAGTATAAGATCCATTAAGTGCGAAATCCATGACAGAAATAATATTTTTTTAAATAAAAGCCTTATTTTTATCTTTTTTTCGTATAATAAAATTTAAGTTAGTGTTGATAGTGGTGCGTTAAGGTTTTTCAATCTTGCGTGATCCAATCAGTATTTCTTAATAAGATCATAGCTTTAATATTCAAAATAGTATAAAAAGGAAAGTCATGTATGCGGCTCATCCTGTTAAACCCCTAAAAGCCCCTAAACTCAAAACTCAATTTTTAAGGCGTGTGTTTGCGGGCGCGTCCATTAGGCGCTGGAATGACCAAGCATGCCCTTTGGAATTTGTGGAATTAGACAAGCAAGCCCATAAAGCGATGATTGCGTATTTGCTCGCTAAAGATTTAAAAGATGGGGGTAAAGATTTAGATTTAGATCTTTTAATCAAGTTCTTTTGCTTTGAGTTTTTGGAGCGCTTGGTTTTAACCGATATTAAACCCCCTATTTTTTACACCCTCCAACAAACGCATAGTAAAGAGTTAGCTTCCTATGTTGTGCAAAGTTTGCAAGATGAAATCAGCGCGTATTTTTCTTTAGAGGAACTCAAAGAGTATTTAAGCCACAGGCCCCAAATTTTAGAAACTCAAATTTTAGAGAGTGCGCATTTTTATGCGTCTAAGTGGGAGTTTGATATTATTTATCATTTTAACCCCAACATGTATGGTGTGAAAGAAATTAAAGAAAAAATTGACAAGCAACTCCACAATAACGATCATTTGTTTGAAGGGCTTTTTGGGGAAAAAGAAGATCTGAAAAAATTGGTGAGCATGTTTGGGCAGTTGCGTTTCCAAAAGCGCTGGAGCCAGACCCCAAGAGTGCCGCAAACCAGTGTCTTAGGGCATACCTTATGCGTGGCGATTATGGGGTATTTGTTGAGTTTTGATTTAAAAGCTTGTAAAAGCATGCGAATCAATCATTTTTTGGGCGGGCTTTTCCATGATTTACCCGAAATTTTAACCCGAGACATTATCACGCCCATCAAACAAAGCGTTGCAGGGCTTGATCATTGCATTAAAGAAATTGAAAAAAAGGAAATGCAAAACAAAGTCTATTCCTTTGTGTCTTTGGGCGTTCAAGAAGATTTGAAATATTTCACCGAAAACGAGTTTAAAAACCGCTACAAAGACAAGTCCCACAAAATCATTTTCACTAAAGACGCTGAAGAATTGTTCACGCTTTATAACAGCGATGAATATTTTGGGGTTTGCGGGGAGCTTTTAAAGGCGTGCGATCATTTGAGCGCGTTTTTAGAAGCTCAAATCTCTCTTTCTCATGGCATTTCCAGTAACGATTTGATTAAAGGGGCTCAAAACCTTTTAGAATTGCGATCCCAAACAGAATTACTTGATTTGGATTTAGGGAAATTGTTTAGGGATTTTAAGTAATGAATTATAAAGAATTATTAGAATTTAACGATTACGCTATGGATTTAACCATTCGCATGGCTCATCATAGCACTGCTATTGAAAACAATCCTTTGAGCCTTGCTGAAACTATAAGTATTTTAACCACTGAATACATTCCTAGAGAAATGCCTCAAAGAGCTTTCTTTGAAGTGAAAAACTATCAAAACATGCTCTTCTTTCTATTAAAAAATCTGAATAAAGGACAAAGCGTTGATAGCTTTTTTATAAGAGAGTTGCATGGGATTTTAATGAATTTTTTATTCCCTAATAAGGGGGCTTTCAAAACGACTGATAATGCCATTTTAGGAGCTAGTTTTGAAACGACCCCTCATTTTCAAGTGCCTATGGCTATAAAAGAATGGTGCGATAACCTCAATTATAAGATGAAGACCTTACAAGATAAAGAAGAAAAACTAAAAGCCATTTTAGAACAACACATTTTGTTTGAAAGGATACACCCTTTTAGCGATGGTAATGGTAGGGTGGGCAGAATGCTAATCTTTTATAGCGTTTTAGAGCAAAACTTAATACCATTTGTGATCACCAAAGAACAAAAAGAGGCTTACATTAAGGCTTTAGACACGCATAATACAGAAAGCTTATACCAACTCGCCAAAGTATCCCAAGAGTTTGAACTCACACGCATACAAGGGCAAATGATACTCAATAAGAATAAGCCCTAAAATCATGGTTTTCAAGCGCGCATCAAATAGAGCTTTTTCCTTTCGTTTGAAGAAGCGATGTTGAGCAGTTGGCGGTATTTGGTGATCGTTCTTCTTACCATTTTCAAATGGAATTTTTCTTCAATGAGTTCTAAAATCTTAGCGTCGCTCAAAGGCTCTTTTTTGTCTTCGTTTTTGATCAATTCTAAAAGATAGTCTTTAATCACAGCGTTTGAAGTCTCGCTATTGTCTAAGGCGATGCTAAAGAAATGTTTAATAGGGAAAACCCCCCTTTCGCATGCCAAATATTTATTAGAAATGGCCCTTGAAATCGTGCTTACAGAGTGGTTAAACTCATTGGCTAAATCTAATAGCTTTAAAGGGCGTAATTCCTTGCCCTTAAAAAAATCGTATTGATACTCTAAAAGCATCAGGCCGATTTTATAAATCGTGGCTTTTCGTAAATTTAGTGCGTCAATCAAATCTTTGGCTTCTTTCAATTTTTCTTTTAAATAGCCGCTATCCTTAAAGCGATTTTCTTCTAAACTGATCGTCGGGTAGCTCTCATCGTTCAAACGCACAATCATTTCATTATCCACTTCTAAAATAAAAAGCTCAGGAATGACTTCTATTTCTTTTTCTAAAAACTCAATGGCTGGGGGGTTTTTAAAGGATTTTAAAATCTTTAAAGCCTTTTCATAATAAAAATCTTTAGAAAATTCATGGTGTTTTTCTAAATTTAAAATGATTTTTCGCGCTTCTTCATAAAGCTCGTTATTGTCTAATTCCCTACTTTCTAACTGGAATAAAAAGCTCTCTTTCACGTCTTTAGCGCCAATACCAGCGGGATTAAGGTAACTAAAACGCTTGCGCACTTTCTCATAAACTTCGCTCTCTACCCCTAAAATTTTAGCCCTTTCTTCAATATTTTCTTCAAAATACCCTTCACTATCCAGTCCGCTGATAATATCCATAGCGATTTTTTGAGAGGTTTCAGTGGGAAAGAGAGGGGGAATGATTTGAGCCTCTAAAGTTTCAAAAAGGCTTTTAGAAGCGATTGCGAAATTTTCTAAATGATCGCTGCTCTTTTTAGGATTAAAGCGATCACTAAAATTTTTGATGCGTTTGTTTTCAATTTTGATTAAGGGGTTATCTAAAGCGTTTTGTTTCAACACTTCTTCTAAATCTTCAAGCTCGCTTTGTAAAATGGGGAGCCACCCTTTTAAAGTGGCGTTTAATTTGTTTTTAGGGCTAAGGTTTGCGCGTAAGATCGCCATGTCTATACCTTAAAATTTTCCCCTAAATAATACTTGCGCACCAAAGCGTTTTCATAAATTTCATTAGCGTTCCCGCTCGCTAAAAGCGTGCCACTTTTAATCACATACGCCCTATGGCACACGCTCAAAGTCTCTCGCACATTGTGATCAGTAATCAACACGCCGATGTTTAATCCAATCAAGCTTTCAATGATTTTTTGAATGTCAATCACCGCGATCGGATCCACGCCCGCAAAAGGTTCATCTAATAATACGAATTTAGGGTTTTTCATTAAAGCCCTAGCGATTTCTACGCGCCTTCTTTCTCCCCCACTCAAGTTCATGCCCTTGCGCTCTCTTATGGCTTGGATATTAAAAGCGTCTAGCAAGCTTTCCATTTTTTCTTCGCTCTCTTTAGAGTTTTTAAAAGTACTCTCCCCCGCTAGGGCCAGATTCTCTTCCACGCTCAATTCTTTAAAAATGCTGGATTCTTGGGGCAAGTAGCCTATGCCTAAATTAGAACGCTTGTGTAAGGGGTATTTAGCTAAATTCACATCGTTTAAATAAACGCTCCCCCCACTAGGCTCTAAAAGCCCGCATATCATGTAAAAGGTGGTGGTTTTACCCGCCCCATTAGGCCCTAAAAGCCCCACCACTTCGCCGCTTTTCACTTCTAAAGAAACATCTGAAACGATTTT
Organism: Helicobacter pylori; assembly: GCF_014497725.1. Taxonomy (GTDB): domain Bacteria; phylum Campylobacterota; class Campylobacteria; order Campylobacterales; family Helicobacteraceae; genus Helicobacter; species Helicobacter pylori_DE. The sequence goes on from NZ_JACTGF010000015.1 coordinate 4,191, forward strand.
GGTTTTTTTAATCTGTTTGTTTAAATGCTCTGCTTTTAAAATATCCATTCAAGCGACCCTTTAAGCGATCTTTATTGTATAAAAACGGCTGGTTGATTCGGTTTTAATTTCCACAACCTTAATAGCTAAATCGTATTTTTTTAAAATTTTTTCTAATTTTTCATCGCCCCATTCCACAAAATGGATTCCCTTTTCCAACAAGCACTCCAACATGCCAAGCTCCAAGCAAGCCTTTAAATCGCGCATGTAAAAATCATAATGGAACACGCTCTCGCTATAAGCATGCATCAAGCTAAAGGTGGGCGAAGTCGCTTGAATGTCTAAACCCAAGCGTTTCAAGCACGCTTGAACTAAAGTCGTTTTACCGCTCCCCACAACGCCCTTTAAAAGCACCACCCCCTTAAAATCATCTTTTAAAATTGCAGCCGCCACTTTGTCTAACTCGTCTAAATTCGCTCTCATAACAATTCCACGCTTTTGATTTCAAACTCACTCTTAATCTCTTCAATCAGCTCAGAGTGGTTAGCCATGAATTCTTGCAAGGCTGTAGGGGCTTGTTTTGGTTGGGCTTCTTGAACCTCTTTAGTGTCGTTTTCTTTAGTTTCTTTTTCTTTAGTTTCTTTTTCTTTAATCTCGTTTTTTTGAACCTCTTTTTCTTTCGTTTCAGCCGTCGTTTCGGTGGTTGGTTGGGATAAGATTTTTTCCCTTAAAGAAGAAATTTTAAAATCCTTAACCTCTTTAGTTTCTTCTCTAGCGCTTTTATTTTCCAAATGGTGTTTTAAAGCGATTTTGATATTTTCGCCCTTGCCAAAAACCCCATCAACGATGCTTTTCACGATTTTAAAACGCTCTCTTAAAAGCTCTTTATCTTTATTGGTGGCTAAAGACTCCCAAGTCAAGGTTTTAGTCTGGCTGTCAAAATCAATGAAACGGATATTTTTTTCAAACACCGCCCCTAACTCATAGTTGCGCTCATAAACCAATGTTTGGACTTGTTTGAAAAGGTTGTGAAAAATGCGATCTTTAGCTGAAAGCATGGGAGTTTGCGGGGTTTCTGCGTTCTCTCTTTTTTCTGCTCCCTCTATTCTTTCTATACTTTTGGGTTCTTGTTTAGAGGCGTTATAGCTTATGCTAGGGCTTTGATTGAAAGGGGCTTGCTCTAATTCCAAAATCGCATCGTCTAGGGCTTTGAGCTTCAAAGCTTCTTTGAATTTCATTTTCAATAACAACAGCACAAAACTGGCATTTGCCCCTTCTTTTAAAAGGCTCAAACTGCTCATAATGATTTTAAAAAAGCGCTCTATTAAAAGGATGGAATACGAATCAGGGCTTAATAATTTCGCTTTCAAAAAAAGCATCATTTCTTCTAAAACGCCCTCGGTTTCATAATTTTCTAAAATGGCATAACGCTCTTTTAATCGCGCCTCATCTTGGTTGATTAGGCTTTGGAAAAAATCTTCTAAAACACTCCTATCAATCGCTCCTAACATTTCAGCCACCTTGCTTTCTGTGATAGCGTTATCGCAATAATTGATGGCTTGCTCTAAAAGAGTGATCGTATCCCTTAGGCTCCCTTGCCCGCTGTGAGCGAGTTTTTCTAACGCGCTACTTTCATAGCTCACCTGTTCTTTTTCTAAAATGGTTTTTAAATGAGAAATAACGGAATTTTCAGGGATTTTTTTAAACCTGAAATGCTGGGTGCGGCTGAGTATGGTAGCGGGCAATTTCAAAGCGTCCGTTGTCGCTAAAAGGAATTTCACATGGCTAGGAGGCTCTTCTAAAGTCTTTAAAAGCGCGTTAAACGCTTCAGTGGTGAACATATGCACTTCATCAATGATAAAGATTTTATAACGCCCAAAGCTTGGTTTGTAGCGCGTTTGCTCTATGAGGTTACGGACATCATCAATCCCCCTATTAGACGCCCCGTCCATTTCTATAATGTCTATATGGTGGTTGTTTAAAGCGCTCTGGCATTGGATGCAAGTATCGCAAGGCACAGCCTTTGGCCCTTCTTCACACATTAAAGCCCTAGCAAAAATCCTAGAAGAACTGGTTTTCCCTGAACCTCTTAACCCGCTGAATAAATAAGCGTTAGCCAAACGCTGGTTGTCTAGGGCTAAAGAAAGCGTTTTAGCCACGCTCTCTTGACCGATTAGCTCGCTAAAATGTTTGGGGCGGTATTTTAACGCTAAAACTTGCATATTGATTGTAATCCTTAAAACTCATTTAGGAGTATTGTAATGCAAAATGACTTAAAACTAGCCCCTTTTTAGGTTTTACTCAATAGCGCTAAAAAATCCCTAAATAAAGTAACGCTAAGCGTTCCCATGATAGCGGTTACAAAGAGATTCACCCCCATAAAGATTTTTTGATTGTTTAAAAGTTTAGAACCATAACGCAACGATAAAACGCATAACAATAAAAGCCAAGAAAGAGCCGCCGATAAAGTGCCAGCTAAAAAGACAAATTTTTGCGCTAAATTAAAAGACAAAGCGCTCGCGCCAATTAAAAACACCATTTCCAAATACACTTGAGGGTTGAGTAAGGTAACGCCTAAAGTGAATAATAAGGTCTTTTTTAAGGAGAGTTTTTTGGGGGTTTGGACTTGCTTCTTTTTAAAGGTTTGAAAAAGGGTTTTTAAAGCCAAAAAAGCGTAAAATCCGGTAAAAACTGCCCCAAATAGATTTAAGAATAAGCTCAAATAAAGGTTTTTAGCGAAATAAGCCCCCACGCCAAACACGCCCATGCTCATTAAGACAATATCGCACATAAAACACAGAGCGCAAATCAAAAACACATAGTTCCTAGCCATGCCTCTTTCCACAATAAACAAGGATTGCGCCCCCACCGCCGCGCACAAAGAAATCGCTAAGCTATAGCCTTTTGCAAAAATCACAAACATTTTTATTCAAAATCCTTTCACTCAAAATAAGCCAAAAACTACCAACGCCATACAAACCAATCATTCAAAATGGTATTTTAAAATTTTAGGGTTTAAAACGACCTTTATAAACAAAAGTTAAATGATGACACAATGGCTATATAAAATTAAAAACCCCATTTTTTAGCGCTCTTAGAGGCGTTTGAGAATAAATTAAAATTAACATGGTAGAATGCCAAAATTTGCTGTCGTTGTGCGGCAAAAATTTAGACAACAAGGAATTGGGAATGAGAAGGAGTTTGGCTTTTTGCCTTTTAGCTTTGCTTGGATTTCAGGTTTTAGGCGCTAGAGACTTTTCGCAACTCAAAAACGAAGAACTTTTAAAATTAGCAGGCACTCTGCCTTCTAATGAAGCGATTGATTATCGCATGGAAGTGTCTAAACGCCTTAAAGCTTTAAAAGCTGAAGACGCTAAGAAATTCCGCGCGAATTTCAGCCGGATCGCTAAAAAGAATCTTTCCAAAATGAGTGAAGAGGATTTCAAAAAAATGCGTGAAGAAGTGCGTAAGGAATTAGAAGAAAAAACCAAAGGTTTGAGCGCTGAAGAAATCAAGGCAAAAGGACTTAATGTGAGCGTTTGCAGTGGCGATACGAGAAAAGTTTGGTGTAGGGCTGTTAAGAAAAAAGACGAACATTGCTCTCCTAAGTGAGATAAAATTTAATTTAAAAGGATAAAACATGAAAAAAGCGTTGAAAATACTTTCTGTTAGCGCGTTGCTATTTGTGGCTTTAAACGCCAAAGATTTCAGCAAAACGAGCGATGAAGATTTGGCTAAAATGGCTGGCGTTGTCGCTCCGCAGGATATTGTGGATTACACAAAAGAGTTGAAAATGCGCATGAAAAAAATGCCTGAAGATAAGAGAAAGGCGTTCCATAAACAATTGCATGAATACGCGGTTAAAAACACAGACAACATGACCGTGGCGGATTTTGAAGCCCGCCAAAAAGCCGTTAAAGAAGCGCTTAAAAAAGGCAACATGGAAGACATGGATGATGATTTTGGGTTGAGATCATGCAAGCATGGGAAAAAGCACAAACACGATAAGCATGGCAAGAAGCATGGCAAAAAACATGACAAAGATCATGACGATAAAGACCATGACCACCATGATGAAGATCACAGCGATAAGCACTAAAGCTTAAACCACACCACTCTCTCTATCAAAGCTTCAAATTCTTTAAGCAAAAATCCTAAACGCTTTTAGCGTTTGGGATAAATGCGTTCTGTTAAGCGTTATCAAAATTCTGTTCTCATTAAATATTGCTTATAAAATTCAAAAGATGATTTTATCGTTACAAAAATCAACGCTTCAAAGATAAATAAGTTAAAATACCCCAAAATCTTTTTTTTTTTTTTTGAAATCCAATCAATTTATAGTAAAATTAGGTTAATTGTAAATATATTATCACTTCATGATATTCTTACAACAAAAACATTACTTTAAGGAACATTTTATGAAAAAGACAATTCTACTCTCTCTCTCTCTCGCTTCATCGCTCTTAAACGCTGAAGACAACGGCTTTTTTGTAGGCGTGGGCTATCAAATCGGCGAAGCGGTGCAAATGGTCAAAAATACCGGCGAATTGAAAAACTTGAACGAAAAATACGAGCAATTAAACCAGTATTTGAATCAAGTGGCTTCGTTGAAGCAAAGCATTCAAAACGCCAACAACATTGAGCTGGTCAATAGCTCTTTAAACTATTTAAAAAGCTTTACCAACAACAACTACAACAGCACCACCCAATCGCCCATATTCAACGCCGTGCAAGCCGTTATCACTTCGGTATTGGGTTTTTGGAGTCTTTATGCGGGGAACTACTTCACTTTTTTTGTGGTCAATAAGAATAATCAAAAACCCGCTGATGTTCAGGGTAACCCTCCTTTTAAAACAATTATAGAGAACTGCTCAGGAATTGAAAACTGCGCTATGGAACAAACCACTTACGATGAGATGAAAAAACTCGCTGAAAGCCTCCAAGCAGCTCAAACAAACTCTACCACTAAAGCGAACAATCTTTGCGCTTTATCCGGGTGCGCCACAACAGAAGGCCAAAACCCGCCAAACTCAACCGTAAGCAGCGCTCTTGAAACCGCGCAAAAGCTTATGGATCTAATCGCAAACACTAAGACGGCTATGATATGGAAAAATATAGTTATCGCAGGTGTTTCAAACAGAGCCGGTGGTGCTGGTGCTATCACATCCACTAATTACCCAACGCAATACGCGGTGTTTAACAACATCAAGGCGATGATACCTATCTTGCAACAAGCGGTTACGCTTTCTCAAAGCAACCACACCCTATCCACTCAGTTGCAAGCTCAAGCTACAGGGACTCAAACAAACCCTAATTTCGCTAAAGACATCTACAATCTCGCTCAAAACCAAAAGCAAGTCATCTCTTACGCTCAAGATATTTTCAACCTCTTTAATTCCATCCCTGCAAAGCAGTATAAGTATCTAGAGAAGGCTTATTTGAAAATACCCAATGCGGGTCAAACGCCTACTAACCCTTACAGACAGGAGGTGAATTTAAACCAAGAAATTCAAACGATTAAAAACAACGTGAGTTATTATGGCAATCGGATTGATTCGGCTTTAAGCGTGGCTAGAGATGTTTATAACCTAAAATCCAATCAAGCAAACATTGTAACAGCCTATAGCAACGCTAATAATTTGAGCGAAGAGATTTCTAAACTCCCCTATAACCAAGTCAATACAAAAGACATTATCACACTGCCTTACGATAAAAACGCCCCAGCAGCGGGCCAATACAACTACCAAATCAACCCAGAGCAGCAATCCAATCTTAATCAAGCTTTAGCGGCGATGAGCAATAACCCCTTTAAAAAAGTGGGCATGATCAGCTCTCAAAACAATAACGGCGCTTTGAACGGGCTTGGCGTGCAAGTGGGTTATAAGCAATTCTTTGGCGAAAGCAAAAGATGGGGGTTAAGGTATTATGGCTTCTTTGATTACAACCACGGCTATATCAAATCCAGCTTTTTTAATTCGTCTTCTGATATATGGACTTATGGCGGTGGGAGCGATTTGTTAGTGAATATTATCAACGATAGTATCACAAGAAAGAACAACAAGCTTTCTGTGGGTCTTTTTGGCGGTATCCAACTCGCAGGGACTACATGGCTTAATTCTCAATACGTGAATTTAACCGCGTTCAATAACCCTTACAGCGCTAAAGTCAATACTTCCAATTTCCAATTCTTGTTCAATCTCGGTTTGAGGACGAATCTTGCTACAGCTAGGAAAAAAGACAGCGAACGTTCCGCGCAACATGGCATTGAACTAGGCATTAAAATCCCTACCATTAACACCAATTACTATTCTTTTCTAGGTACTCAATTGCAATACCGAAGGCTCTATAGCGTGTATCTCAATTATGTGTTTGCTTATTAAA
>NZ_JACTGF010000016.1:0-8978 GCF_014497725.1 Helicobacter pylori
TGCTTTCGCCAAAGAATTGCTTATAACCCACTTGCACGCCAAGCCCGTTCAAAGCGCCGTTATTGTTTTGAGAGCTGATCATGCCCACTTTTTTAAAGGGGTTATTGCTCATCGCCGCTAAAGCTTGGTTAAGATTGGATTGCTGCTCTGGGTTGATTTGGTAGTTGTATTGGCCCGCTGTAGAATCTTTAGGCGACATAACGATGTTTGCTACATTAACCTTATTATAGGGGAGTTTAGAAATCTCTTCGCTCAAATTCTTAGCGTCGTTATAGGCGGTTACGATTTCTGTTTGATTGGATTTTAAATTATAAACATCTCTAGCCACGCTTAAAGCCGAATCAATCCGATTGCCATAATTAGCTACATTGTTTTGAACCGCATTAATTTCTTTATTCAAATTCACATTCTGTCTGTAAGGGTTAGTAGGGGTTTTACCCAAATGTGGCACTTTCAAGTAAGCGTTCTCCAAATACTTAAGTTGGTCTTTAGGAATGGAATTAAAGAGATTGAAGATATTTGAAGCATTAGAGAGAATTTGCTTTTGGTTTTGAGCTAAAGCGTAAATGTCTTTAGCAAATTCACGATTTTTTTGAGATCCCATAGCTTGAGCTTGCAAGTTAGTAGATAGGGTGTGGTTGCTCTGAGTTAGTTTGAGCGCTTGTTGCAAGATAGGTAGCATCGCCTTGATGTTGTTAAACACCGCATAGTCGGTTACAGGACCAGTGGATGTGATAGCACCAGCACCACCGGCTCTGTTTGAAACACCTGCGATAACTATATTTTTCCACACCATAGAAACCTTGGCTTGTTCGATTAAATCCATAAGCTGTTGCGCAGTTTCAAGAGCTGTAGTCATGGAAGTTTTGTTTCCACTTGATTGATTGCTAGAGCATTGTTCTGATAAAGCACAGAGATTGCCTTGAGCTTTTTGGAGGTTTTCGGCGAGTGTTTTCATTTTATTATAAGTTTCTTTGTTCATAAAACATTGTTGTAATCCTGTGCAGTTCCTATCTTGATGGATTCTTCCAAGAGGAGAATTAGATCCATCATTCAAACCGGTCACATAAAAACTGAGAGTGTTCCCTGCATAAAGACTCCAAAAAGCCAATACTGAAGTGATAACGGCTTGCGTGGTGTTGTAGATGGGCGATGTTTCTTTGTTTGTGTAGTTGTTACTCGCAAAGCTTTTTAAATCGCTTAAAGCATTGTTGACAGCCTGACTGTTGTTCGCCGTTTGAATGCTTCGTTTTAACGAAGCCAGTTGATTTAAATACTGGCTCAATTGTTCGTATTTGTCGTTCAAATTTTTCAATTCACCGGTGTTTTTGACCATTTGCACCGCTTCGCCGATTTGATAGCCCACGCCTACAAAAAAGCCGTTGTCTTCAGCATAAAGTAATGACGCTGCAAGGGATAGAGAGAGTAAAAATTGTTTTTTCATAAAATGTTCCTTAAAGTAATTTTTTATTGTAAACATGAATAGAAATGAAAATTTATTTACAATATGTTTAATTTTACAATAAATTTTTTGGATTTCAAAAAAAAAAAAAAAAAAGATTTTGGGGTGTTTTTAATCTATTTATCTTTGGAGTGTTAATTTTTGTAATAATGAAACCATCTTTTGAATTTTATCATCAGTATTTAATAAGAACGAATCCAAACTAAAATAAGAACGCGTAGCTGACAAAAACTTCTCTATTCCTAAAAACGCTGAAGTTTTGTCGGATCGTTTGTTGTTGCCACACATTGCTAGAGCCAAAATTCCTCCAACTTTGCGCGCTCAAGCTATAGTAAGGGATTTTTAACCCCACATTGAAGCGGTTGCGTTTGCCTATATACAAAGAACCCCCAAAATTCACAAAAAACCCCCCACCCGCTGCAAAAAATTTATCATCTTGATTGGTGTTTTGGTTGTGATAGTTAGGACTCCATAACACAGCGTATTCCACCCCACCCCCACCAAACACGCCTATTTTAAAAAACAGCATTTTTTCTGTTTTTAAAGCGAGCTTTAAAAGGGTGTCTATGGGGAGATTAATAAACACATTCACATTCAAACCAAATGCCATGAAATGCCCGTTATTGAAGAGAAAATCTTGAGGGTTTGGGGTTTTTTGCAAATTTAAAGAACCTTGAGTGTTTGAAGCGCTATCGTAGGTTTTAATCGTGCTTGGGTTATAATTGGCTTGGGATAAAAGGGTATCACCCCCCACTTTTTGACCCAATTGCGCTTTAGAGTATTCTATATCCCCCCACACCCTTAAGCCTAAAATATGGTGTTTGTCAAAAGCTATTTCATCGCCTATTTGCCCGGTATAAGACAAATTTTTACCCCCCTTATAATAGGCTTCTAATTTCTCGCCATAACACACGCTGCTAGGGCAAGTGGGGTTGTCTTTATAGGCTTGTTGCCACATGCTTGTGCGCGTATTAGCCCCTGTGCCTAGCCTAAAACCCAAATAAATGTGGTTTTTCGTTTTAAAAAAAGGCGTTTTTTCAGCGCTATTGCCCCACAAAACCCCCAAGCTGGCTAAAAAAATGAACGCTTTCAAACGCTTTTTTGATTCAATTCTACCCATAATGGCACTTCACTTTGCAACGTTTCTTGATTAAAAAATTCCTCTATACCCTCTCGCATGCTCTTTACCTCTGTAAGGGTATTGACGCAGTTACGAAACGCGCTCGCTTGCATTTCGCCCTTAGCGTAAGCATGCAAGTTTTTCCTAAACATGATCACCCCCCTATCCCCATAAAACTCCACCATTTTATCAAAATGTTCTAAAACCAGGTCTTTTTTCACGACTGCGGGCAATTTTGTGGTGTTGTTTCTGATTTGCCAAAATATCCATGGGGCTCTTAAGGCCGCTCGCCCTATCATTAGCCCATCAGCTTGCGTGATTTGCAAGACTTCAAAGGCTTTTTTCACGCTGTCAATTTCGCCATTGGCTATCACCGGCTTTTTTAAAATCCCTTTCATTAAAGCGATGCTTTCATAATCTATTTTGTCTTTTTGGTATTTGTCGCTTCGTGTCCTCCCATGCACCACCACATAATCTACCGGCGCATCATTCAAGGCATGAGCGATTTCTTTAGGGATTTTCTTCTCAAAGCCTAAACGCACTTTCACGCTTGTGATTTTTTTATTGGTGTTTTCTCTGATGATTTTTAAAAGCTTCACTAAGTGGTTTAAATCCTTCAATAGCCCGCTCCCGTTACCATGATTAGCCACTTTAGGGGCAGGACAACCGCAATTAAAATCAATCCCGCTCACATGATCTAAAGCGTTGATTTTCTCCACCGCTTCTTTGACTACGCTCTCTTTAGAGCCTGAAATTTGTGCCATGAAATGATCTTCTAAATGGGATTTTTCTAACATTTTAGAAGTTTTATCAAACGCATACACTAACGAATGCGAGCTCACCATTTCGCTTGTGGTAACATCCACGCCAAATTTTTTCACCACGCTCCTGAAAGGCAAATCCGTATAGCCTGCCAAAGGGGCTAGAAAAAGCCATTTTTTATTTTTAAAGTCCATTCGCTCTCATATCAAAGTTTTTTGCTGTATTTTGACACAATCAAGGTTAAAAAGCGCTTTAAAAACTTATCGCTTGATTAAAATGAAGCTCTTTTATAGATCCATTAAACTCTGTTTGAAACGGATTAAAAAATCATGCGTTGGTTGTTTTAAAAACTCTGCGTATAAAACAGGCCGTAAGCGTTTAGGGATATCCAACCTCCTGACTTTGTTTTTAAAATCCTTTGGCATGCTTAAAGTTTTTTGGGGTTTAAGAGCGATAAACACATGCTCTTCATCGCTTTCAATGATGAATTTTTGAGCGATTTCTAGGCTAAAAAAATGGCACTTGATTTCTTCTTTTTGAGGAAAGCTCAACACATACCCCTTTTGCTTTAAGATTTTATCCACCATAAAAAGCGCATTTTGCGAATGCTTGAAAAAAGTGATCCCATGCATTTGTGAAACGGGAATCAAAGGATAAAGCCGCTCTTTTTCTTTATCCAAAAATTTAAAACTTTGGATAATGCCCTTAGAATAATGTTGCATCAAAGAGTTAGCGTAATTTTTCCTGAAAAAATTGCGTTTGAATTTTAAAGAAGAATTAGAATCGTCTTCAAAAAATTTTTGATCTTTAGCGAGCGTTTTAAGGGTGTCTTTAGGGGTGTAGAGCAAGGGGCGAACGATCGCATAAAACCCTCTTTTTTCATAAGCTTGAAAGCTTAAAAGCGTGTTTAATCCAGCACCTTTGCTTAATTGCATCAAAAACCATTCCAGCCTGTCATTCAAATGGTGCGCTAAAATCAAATGTTTGTAAGAATGCTCTCTCATTAGGGTTTCAAAAAAATCATAACGGATCTTTCTCGCTTGCATTTCAAAATTGCGCGCGATTTTTGGGGCGTAATGGATGTAGCATTTTTTATGGTGTGTTTTTGCGAGTTTTTGAGCGTGTTGGATGATTTCAAGGCGTTGTTTTTGCGTGTTATAATCCACTAAAGCGATGTCAAAGGCGATGTTTTCTCCAACTAAAAGAAAAAACAAGCAAGTGGAATCCAACCCACCCGAAAAACCCAATAAATTTTTCCCCTCTCTTAAAGGCTCTAAATAATTTTTAAAATCTCGCGCTATCAAATCGGTGCTAAACGCATGCTGAATGGGTTGCGCTTTTATGAAGTTTCCTTGTGGGTTAAAACGCCTTTGAGTAAGCTTGCGCCTTCTATGCCTAAAATTTCATTCCTTATTTTTTCCACTTCATTCAAACTTGGAGCTTTTGTGTGAACGGCTTTATTGCGGATATTTTGAATGAGGCTTAGGCTTCTTGAAAAAGGATAATTGATGAATCTTTTTAAGTTTTCTTCTAAATGGTATTGGACTTTTTCGTGTCTGAGCAAAAATTTAACGCTCCCAAGATTAGGCTTTTGAGTGAAAAAATCTTTAAGTATCAAAGATCTTCCTTGGACTTTGTAAGCTAAATCATAAAGGCTGGGATCGTTTTCGCAAGCCTTTAAAAGAACTTGTTTAGCAAAAGTATAAATTTCGTATTCTAAGGTTTTGGAGTATTTGACGATGATGCTGGTAAAATCATTCAAAAGATCGTTTTCGCTTTGTAAAAGCTCTAATTCGGCATGAATGATGTTATTGATGCTGTCAGGGTGTAAGAGGTAAAAAAGCCTTTTGCCAAAAACAAAACGCATGAAATTTTCTTGCATGGTTAAATATTCTTTGCTTTTATACACGCTCAAATAATGCTTTTTATCGCCTAAAAAATAAGAACGCTCTTCTTTTAACTTCACCGGCAAAGGATAGACATAATTATTCCCATAAATGGCGTAAGTGTGGTTGTTTGGGGCGATGAAATTGGCTAAAAATTGATCCCTTAAAAGGCTGAAGTCTTCCCTGACTAATTCCCTTAAATCGCTGATAACAAAAAGGTCTTCCACTTCCAAATTTTTTTCTTTATAATAGCTAGGGATCAAACTCTCATCAATCTCTTTAGAAACCTTTATCACCTTAGCGGCAAATAAATTAGCGTAATCGGTCAAAAAAAGCTGCAAAAAAATTTTTTCGTTGGTGGCTTTGTAAATCTCTTCTAAAGAGTCGTGCTTTTCTTGATCGTTGAGCTTTGATCGGATTTTACCAAAGCCCACTTGGGATTTTTCCTGTAAAACGCTTAAATGTTGTTGGATCACATCTTTTTGATAGTAAGGGTTATAAAGGATTAAAAGGTGGTTCATGCCTTGTCTTATTTTAGGATTTCTTTGAGATTTTGCTTGATCTCATCAGGATTTTGTTCGTATTCTTGAATGAGATCTTTTAAAATTTCAAACAATTCGTCAAAATCCTGCGGGTGCTCTTTCTTAAATTTCACTACCAAATCCAAAGCTTCACAAGCGTTATTCAATGGATCTTTATCGTCATTGAAAGCGTCTTTGATACCCAAAACCATTGTGGTAATGCGAGCGCTTTGCATGGGGCTTGAAATGCGTTTGAATAAAAAACCCTTAAGCGCGTTGGCGAGCTTAAAAGATGAGCAAATTTTAGAAAACATCGCCTTTTCCTTATTAAAAGATTTAAAACACCGCTTACTAGCCAAAAACTAGCAAGCGTTCTAGCGTTGGTGCATTCGGTATTTTAACACAAATTCAGTTCATTCCTCTTCAGGCTCAACTTCTATAAAATCTTCGCCCTTGATAAAATCCTCGCCAGTTTGAATCCATTTTTCCAATCCTTGAGCGCACTCTTGCGTTTTTTTAACGCTTTCTTCGCATGCTTGAATGCATTTTTCTAGTTCAAACACGCTCGGGAAACATGTTTGTTTGAATTTGGTTTCATCGTTGATGAGATCTAAGATTTCTTGTTTTTGTCCGTCAAAATTGGATTTCATTTCTTCTTTAGCTTTTTCAAATTCTTGCTCTTTTTGAGATTTGTTATAAGAATCCCATGCTTCAAAGCAAGACCGATAAGCGGTAAAGCTTTATTCAAATTGCCTGCCAATTTTACAGTGCCCCAAGGTTTGAATTTTAAAGCCAAATCTATGCCCACAAATTTTCCCGCAGCCACTAGTGCGTCTCTAGCCAGTTTGATATTAGTTGCATTGATAAACTTGCTTTGTTCTAAAAGTTTGATTCCAATCCTTCCAAATGTTCCGGCATGTTTTTCAAAAGAACTCATATCAGCATTAAAAGTCGTCCCAATTTTAGCGATTTCATTTACAATCCCTTGCGTTTGTCTTTCAAATTCATTTTGGACTTTTGTTTCTATATTGATATCTTTATCGCCTATTTCTCTTGTAACAAAATCATTAAAGGTTTCTAGGCTAGTGCCAAGAACTTGAAGGATGAGATCGCTAAAATACCTTATTATAAATTCTCTTAAATGAATGCGGGCTTGAGAAATTTCTTTATTTAAATCTTGAATTTCCTTTCGCCTTTTTTCAAGCGTTTTATTCAAATATTCCATTTCTCTATTAATATCTTGCAACGCTTGTTTTGCGGGCGGCATTTGCCTATGGACCACATCTTGAATGACGCTTTTTTGGTTTCTTCTATGATGGTTAATTTCCCGCCATTTTCTTTAATCTTTTTTTGTGTCGCGTCTTGCAAGGCTTTGATGTGTGAGAGTTTTTGGAATTCTTCTTGATGCTTTAGCCAGTGTTCCACCCCCAAATCAAAAGGGTTTGCCGCGACAGCGACAATAATCAAACTTTCTTTTTCTTTTTCGCTTAAAGAAATGAGATCATTCAGTCGGTTTTGAATGTTTTCTTTTTTGATCTTAAATCTTTTGTTGTAATCTTCTTCATCTTCAATATCCGCTTCTTCATCAAAACGGCTGATGACAAATATCGTCCTGGATAAAAGATTGAGCGTCCTGAACAACCAGTTCAAATCGTCCTTATGGCTTTCTTTGATGGGGTTTGACGGGTTGAGCGCGTATAAAATGAGATGGGCTTCGCTGATATATTTTTTCGTAATATCTTTATAGCGTTCTATTTTGCCGCTATCGTCTTTTTCTTTGAACCCAAACAACCCGGGGTATCAACCAGCTCCATTTCATTATCTATGTGATAGATTTGAACTTCATCGCTGGATTCTTGATGGTCTATCTTCATGCTCTCTTTATCCAACCGCTCGATCCAAGCTGCCGCTATGGAGGTTTTCCCTTCAGAAAAACCTCCCACTAAAGCCACTTTAAGTTTTTGACCAGAAACATCTTTAATCGCATTACGGATCTTGTCTTTGAGAGACTCTTCAACCTTGATGCCGTATTCTTCCCCAGTATGGACAAAATCAAGTAATTTTTTAAGAATTTCTTGATTCCTCTTTTGGTTTCTTTTAAATTGTTCTAGCGTTTCATTCTTCATTGCATGCTCCTTGTTTTGATGTTGTTAGATTGATGCTATGAGAGATGTATCCTAATTTTTCATGGGCTTCTTTCAATTGTCTTTTCAAGCGTTCGTAATTATCAACAGGTCTAAGATTGGCTTTGAGTTTTTCAATCTTTTCCCATATGTCTTTTTTGCGACTTTCAAGTCGGCTTTTCACATCCTGCACAATTTTTTCACAAATTTGATGTAAATTCTTATCCACTTCTTTTCTTTGTTGGGATCTTTTATATCTTGAACTAAAAAAGCTCCAGATTGATCTGGCTATTCCAACTAATCCTGTAATAATCCCTACGGTCAGAGCAAGCCAACCCATAGGATTCCAAGCGTTAAATATCCCAAGCAAACCCAAACCTCCTATTGAAGTGGCTAATTTTGTTCCATCAATACCGCTATCAGTATCAAAATTAAGATTAAAGCCTCTATCAATACTGATGCGCTCTAACATTGCTAGAGAATCTTTAATTCTGTATTCAAGTTGTTTAATAGCTTCTTTTATCTCTCCATCAAATCGTTTCTCACATTCTCTAAACCGCCATTTTATGTCTTCATGCAATGTTTCAATTCCTTGAATGAGTTCATTTTTAAAAATTTCTTTACATTCCTCATCTTCAATATTTTTGTTAATATGCACATACATTTTTTCTCTCAAGTCAGATTTGAATTGATCGATTTCGTAGAACGCTGAGTTGGTTAAATTTAATATAAATTTTTCTGTAGAACGATCCAGATTATAGCGGGCTTCTTGTTGGTGTTCTTGTGTTTCTTTAATCATTGGATCGATCCGTTTCTCAATCGTGGTTTTTATCGCTTTTTGCAATTGTTCTACCACTTTTAAGGCTTTATTGCAGTTTGATTGAATGATTTTGGCGCGCGAGTTTTTAAGAAGCTCTTCGGCTATAAATTCTGCTAATGGTTTGAAATGGGATTTATACAATAATAATTCTTCTACTGTGAATTACCCAATCGCTTTAGCGATTGGGCTTTTTCTTGATTCATCGCTCCATAACTAGCTAGATCTAATATGTTGCCATATTTAGAACTAACCCCATTAGAGGAAGCTCCACAAGCTTTGATGCA
>NZ_JACTGF010000017.1:0-3096 GCF_014497725.1 Helicobacter pylori
GTCGGTGCAGGGATAGGGAAATGTTTTTTCAATCTTGCTTTTTATCTGATTTCATTATTGATTGCTTGTTTTTGTTTGTTTTAGGGGTTTATTCTTTTATTCTTTATTCTTTATTCTTTTATTCTTTATTCTTTATTCTTTATTCTTTATTCTTTATTCTTTATTCTTTATTCTTTATTCTTTATTCTTTATTCTTTATTCTTTTATTCTTTATTCTTTTATTCTTTATTCTTTTATTCTTTTATTCTTTTATTCTTTTATTCTTTTATTCTTTTATTCTTTTATTCTTTTATTCTTTTATTCTTTTATTCTTTATTCTTAACCCTACAAGATGATTTTTATGGATTAAAAATAATTAAGGGAGAAAGATGAGTGATTGCAAAATGAGTAGGGTTAGTAGGAAATTGTTTAATAATATTAAGTCATTTTTACACCATAAGCTTAAAACAATGATACGCATTCAAAGCGTGAATGATTTACAATTGGTCTTAAAATGGCAGGATAGAGTTTTAGAGTGCCCCAAAGTCTTATCGCATTGAAAGAACTCAATCGCAAGCTTTATAATCAAGGTATTAGGCATACGATTATGATGCAAGGCTTGTTTTTGTTCTTTGAATATTTTGATAATAGGATTAAGCTCAAATCCTTGCACAATCTGGCAGAAGAACAGGTTATAGACTTCTTATTTGGATTAGCCAAAAACAGGAAGCCAAGCTCTATGGCTAAATATGTGATGGTTTTAAGACAATTCTTTGATTATTTAGACAAGAAAAGAAACTATAGCTTTGATTTTGAACTTAAAAATCTATCGTTTGCCAAGAAAGAGACGCATTTGCCTAAACATTTGAATAAAAATGATTTTAAGGCTTTTATCCAAGCTCTTCTAAAATACCATCCCAAAACCAGTTTTGAAAAACGCAATCAGTGTATTTTACTGCTTATCGTATTAGGGGGATTAAGGAAGTTTGAAGCCTTAGATTTGGAGCTAAAAAACATTGCTTTAGAAAATAACCACTACCGCCTTTTAATCAAAGGCAAAAACAACAAAGAAAGATACGCTTATATTGAAAAAGAGTTTTTGCAAGTTCCTTTGAATGCGTGGCTAAGCGATACTAAACGATTAAAGAGTTTTAAGGGGCGTTTTGTGTTTAAGAAAGCAAAAAACAACACCACACAAAAAACTTGCTCTTTAAAGGGCTTTATTGCTAAAATTTTTAAGCTCTCTAATATTGATGTAAAATCTTATGGATTAGGTTTGCATCTTTTTAGGCATAGTTTTGCTACTTTTATTTATGATGAAACACAGGATTTGGTTTTAACTTCAAGAGCGTTAGGGCATAGTTCTTTGCTTTCTACTAAAATCTATATCCATACCACTCAAGAACACAATAAAAAAGTGGCTCTTGTGTTAAAAGGATTGTTAAAAAATGAAAAAAGCGAGTAAGCTTTTAAGAAATCTTGATTTATTTTGATTTTTGAGTTATAATGCATCTACATTCAATGGGCTAACCGAAGCCCACCTTTTCACAAACTACTTAAATTTTCCAAGTCTTTATTTCCGATGCTTTTAATTAAATCATCTAAAAACAAGACGATTTTACTTGGTTCTACACTGATATTCATAGGCATTTTTGCCCTATCATTGTCTTTTAACCCAGTGAAATAAGTCGTAATGCGTGGGCGGTTGTTTGGTTGGATTTTGAGTAAATTTTCCCAATGATACGCGCGATTTCTAATCGTCCATAACAAGTTTAAAGCAATATGAACCTTTGAAGCACCAGATAATGGATTTTTCTTATTGTTGATAAATAATGCATTTTTATTATTGGGGTAATAGGATTTGAAATTGATGTGCTTTAAATCTAATATTACTCCCTCTAACTTATAACAAAAAATAAGCCTAACCACTGCCCCTAAAGACATTTTAGATAAGATTAAAGAATGCGTGATTTCTTTTTTCTTTTCTTTTTGTTCGTTAATTAAATCTGTTAAAGAATTTTCACTAAACACCCAATCACTCCCCTTAATTTGGGTTAAGCAATAGTCTAAAGCGTTGCGTAAATAAATTTCTAAATTAGAAATTTTAGGCGTGATAGAAGCAATGAGTTTTAAATTTTCTTTGTATTGCTCTAGGCTGTCATAAGTATCTAATCTGTCTTTAGAGAGAATGAGTGTAATATCATTTTTAAAATGTTTTAAATCTTGCATGATTTCTCTTAAGGTTTTTTGAAAAATTATAACTAAAAATAATTTTCAAAAATTGCCCTAAAAAGCTTTTGTCATTTGCTAGCTCTATGAGACTTGGGAAGTTCAATCGTCTCCACACCCACTCTAACACCAGGATGTCCTGGCATGTCTCTCATGTTAGCCGTAGTGCTGTTTATCGTAGATTTTGCGTCTTTATAAGCTTCTAGTGTTCTACCAAATGCTGAACGACCCACACTCTTAAGACTTCCAGCTATGGCTCCAGCTCCAGCGCTAGCCATTTGCACACCTTGATAATATGAAGCTTTTAGCATCCGTTAGACCACCTTGTGTGCCAAAGATAGCGTTAATCATTTCGGGGACTTTTTGAATAAATGTCAGTGAAATTCCTATTACTACAATAATGCCAAATTTAGCCACTATTTCAGTACTCCATCCCACTTTGATTGCGTATTGTAATGCAAAAGAGTTGAATAACACTAATAGCAACAACAAAGGCATGTAAAAAGTCAATGAAATAATTTTTTTCACATAAGACACTAAAAAACCTCTAGTCTGCTGAAAAAACCCTAGCGGTAGCATGAAAATAACCAAAGACAAGTAAATAATTTTTTCTAAATAAGTCATAAAAACATAACAGAAAACTTTGAACAATAAAAATAATTCTAATCCTAAAATAACTAATAACAAAACAGCTGCAATAAGGGTTTTTAGCGATAGTCCATTATTAATTTTGAAGTTTTCATATAGTTCATTTAAACTCGGTGAATTACCCAATCGCTTTAGCGATTGGGCTTTTTCTTGATTCATCGCTCCATAACTAGCTAGATCTAATATGTTGCCATATTTAGAACTAACCCCATTAGAGGAAGCTCCACAAGCTTTGATGCA
>NZ_JACTGF010000018.1:0-2666 GCF_014497725.1 Helicobacter pylori
TGGTTTAGGCTCTCTTTTTTAAGGGGGGTTTAGGAAATACCGCAACATCAAGCTTTTTATCGTTGATGATGAAATCTACAAAACTAACGGTGCGACAACAAACCCTAACGCTACGCTCAAAAACACGACTAAAACCCCAGGGATCAAAAACGCATGATCAAACACATAACGGCCCATTTTAGTGGTGCCGGTATGATCCATAGCGATCGCTCCTAGTAAAGTGGGGTAAGTGGGTAACACAAACAACGCCGAAACGCTCGCAAACGAAGCCACAATAATATACAAATGCTCCGTATGGTTAGCGCTAATGCCTAAGGCTGTGATCACGCTTGGGATGAGCGCTTTAGAGGTGGCAGCTTGAGAATACAAAAGCATGGAAGCCAAAAAGAGCGCTACGGCTAATAAAAACGGGTAATCAGCGATCAAAAAAGAAGCGTATCGCTTGATCTCATCTATATGATTGCTCACAAAAGTATCGCCCAACCACGCCACGCCCAACACGCACACGCACGCTTGCATGCCGGATTTAAACACGCTTGAATGAGCGATTTCATTAGCGTTGATCTTGCAAAAAATCACAATTAAAGTCGCCACGCTCAGCATGAAAGACACAATCGCTTGATCTCTTCCTAAAACCACCGGGCTAACAAAAGCGATATTTTTAGAAATCGCGCTCGCATAAAAAACGATCGCTACAACCCCACCAAGAAAAATCCATAGCGATAATTTCGCGCTTTTTGAGGTTTCTTCTTCTTTTTTCATCATAGGGGGCGAAATTTTGCCCGCTTCCAAGCGTTCTAAATAATTCGGGTCGCTGTCTAATTTCAAATTAGTAAAACCCATAATAAACGCCGTGAGCATGCATGCTAAAAAAGTCGTAGGGATCCAAACCATTAAAAGGGTGAGATAATCCGCTCCTAAAGGCTCTAAAATACCGCTCATAAACACCACCGCCGCGCTCACCGGGCTTGCGGTAATAGCGACTTGACTAGAGACTACCGCTAAGCTTAAGGGCGCTTTGGGTTTGATATTTTGGCTCTGGCTCACTTCCACAATCACCGGGATCAAGGAAAAAACCGTATGCCCGGTGCCGGCTAGTATCGTTAAAAAATACGCCACGCTTGGCGCTAAATAGTTGATTTGCTTGGGGTGTTTCCTTAAAATTTTTTCAGCGATTTTGACTAAGTAATCCAAGCCCCCCGCTTTTTGCATGGCACTGATAGCGCTAATGACTGCCATGATGATTAAAATCACATCAAAAGGGATTTTGCCCGGATTTAGCCCCAAAAATAAGCATAAAATAAGCACGCCCAAGCCCCCAGCATAGCCCACTCCCAAGCCCCCTAGCCTTGCCCCTAAAAAAAGCGAAAAAAGTAACACGATAATTTGAAAAAAGGCATCCACCATTAACCCTTTTAAATTTATTTTAACAACGATTCACTATACTATAAAATCTTTTAAATTTCAAAAGGTAGTCTATAATGAGAATGTTTTTGAAATTCTTGATTCTTTTATTTTGTTTGAAAGGGCAAGTTATGGCTCAAAATTTACCTACCATTGCTTTACTAGCGACAGGAGGGACGATTGCAGGGAGCGGTGTGAGTGCGAGTTTGGGTAGTTATAAGAGTGGTGAGTTGGGCATCAAAGAGCTTCTTAAAGCTATCCCCAGTCTCAACAAGATCGCTCGCATTCAAGGGGAGCAGGTTTCTAACATCGGCTCACAAGACATGAATGAAGAAATATGGTTCAAGCTCGCCCAACGCACCCAAGAATTGCTAGATGATAGCCGTATTCAAGGCGTGGTTATCACGCATGGCACGGACACTTTAGAAGAGAGCGCGTATTTTTTAAACTTGGTTTTACACTCCACAAAACCAGTTGTGCTAGTGGGAGCGATGCGTAACGCTTCTTCTTTGAGCGCGGATGGCGCTTTGAATTTATATAACGCGCTGAGCGTAGCGACTAATGAAAAAAGCGCGAATAAAGGCGTGTTGGTGGTGATGGACGATAATATTTTTAGCGCTAGGGAAGCGATTAAAACGCACACCACCCACACTTCCACCTTTAAAGCCTTAAATAGCGGCGCGATAGGGAGCGTGTATTATGGCAAAACGCGCTATTACATGCAGCCTTTGAGAAAACATACCACAGAGAGCGAATTTTCTATTTTAGAGCTAAAAACCCCCTTACCTAAAGTGGATATTATTTACACGCATGTCGGCATGACCCCTGATTTATTCCAAGCGAGCCTAAACTCGCATGCAAAAGGCGTTGTGATAGCCGGGGTGGGTAATGGGAATGTGAGCGCTGGGTTTTTAAAAGCGATGCAAGAAGCGAGCCAAATGGGGGTGGTTATTGTTCGTTCTAGCAGGGTAGGCAGTGGTGAGGTTACTTCAGGCGAGATTGATGACAAGGCTTATGGCTTTATCACAAGCGACAATTTAAACCCCCAAAAAGCTAGGGTGCTTTTACAACTCGCTTTAACTAAAACAAATAATAAAGAAAAAATCCAAGAAATGTTTGAAGAGTATTGAACGATTCTCTTAGATCACCCAATTATCAAAGATAATTGGGTGATTTAGTTTATTTTGTTTTTGACTTTATTTTCATCAAATAACTATCAAAATAGATTTGATGAAGCTCCCCCTATTTTAAAAAGGAGATTT
>NZ_JACTGF010000019.1:0-2204 GCF_014497725.1 Helicobacter pylori
AAAATCAAAAAAATGACAAAATTTTCCCCAAATGACAAAAAAAAAAAAAAAACGCTTTATGCTATAATACTCCAAATACATTCCAATGCAAATGCATTCTAATGCAAATGCGTTCCAATGTATAAAATCCCTAATATTAAAATTCAATCCAATCTAAAAAGGAGAAAACATGAAAAAAACCTTATTACTCTCTCTCTCTCTCTCTCGTTTTTGCTCCACGCTGAAGACGACGGCTTTTACACAAGCGTAGGCTATCAGATTGGCGAAGCCGCTCAAATGGTGAAAAACACTAAAGGCATCCAACAGCTTTCAGACAATTATGAAAAGCTGAACAATTTTTTGAATAATTATAGCACCCTAAACACCCTTATCAAATTGTCCGCTGATCCGAGCGCGATTAACGACGCAAGGGATAATCTAGGCTCAAGCGCTAAGAATTTGCTAGATGTCAAAGCCAATTCTCCGGCGTATCAAGCCGTGCTTTTAGCATTGAACGCTGCAGTAGGGTTGTGGCAAGTTACAAGCTACGCTTTCACTGCTTGTGGTCCTGGTAGCAATGAGAGCGCAAATGGAGGTATCCAAACCTTTAATAATGTGCCAGGACAAAATACGACGACCATCACTTGCAATTCGTATTATCAACCAGAACATGGCGGGCCAATATCCACTGAAAATTATGCGATCATTAACAAGGCCTATCAAATCATTCAAAAGGCTTTGACAGCCAATGGATCTAATGGAGATGGGGTCCCCGTTTTAAGCAACACCACTACAAAACTTGATTTCACTATTCAAGGAGACAAAAGAACGGGTGGCAAACCAAATACACCTTTAGTATACCCATGGAGTCATGGGAAATCTATTTCAACCTCGTGGGATAACACAACAGCAACACCAACCTCAGAAAGTATCAACACAGAAAATAACGCTCAAGAGCTTTTAAAGCAAGCGAGCATCATTATCACTACCCTAAATGAGGCATGCCCAAACTTTCAGAATGGTGGTAGCGGTTATTGGCAAGGGATAAGCGGCAATGGGACAATGTGCGGGATGTTTAAGAATGAAATCAGCGCGATCCAAGGCATGATCGCTAACGCGCAAGAAGCTGTCGCGCAAAGTAAAATCGTTAGTGAAAACACGCAAAATCAAAACAACCTGGACACTGGAAAACCATTCAACCCTTACACAGACGCTAGCTTTGCGCAAAGCATGCTCAAAAACGCTCAAGCCCAAGCGGAGATTTTAAACCAAGCCGAACAAGTGGTGAAAAACTTTGAAAAAATCCCTACAGCCTTTGTATCAGACTCTTTAGGGGTGTGTTATGCAGTGCAAAAGGGTGAGCGTAGGGGCACCGATCCAGGTCAGGTAACTTCTAACACTTGGGGGGCCGGTTGCGCGTATGTGCAAGAAACCATAACGAATTTAAACAACAGCATCGCGCATTTTGGCACTCAAGAGCAGCAGATACAGCAAGCCGAAAACATCGCTGACACTTTGGTGAATTTCAAATCCCGATACAATGAGTTAGGGAATACTTACAATAGCATCACCACCGCACTCTCTAATATCCCTAACGCGCAAAGCTTGCAAAATGCGGTGAGCAAAAAGAATAACCCCTATAGCCCACAAGGCATAGAAACCAATTACTACCTCAATCAAAACGCTTATAACCAAGTCCAAACCATCAACCAAGAACTAGGGCGTAACCCCTTCAGGAAAGTGGGCATTGTTAGTTCTCAAACCAACAACGGCGCGATGAATGGGATCGGTATTCAGGTGGGCTATAAACAATTCTTTGGCCAAAAAAGAAAATGGGGCGCTAGGTATTACGGCTTTTTTGATTACAACCATGCGTTCATCAAATCCAGCTTTTTCAACTCGGCTTCTGATGTATGGACTTATGGTTTTGGAGCGGACGCTCTCTATAACTTCATCAACGATAAAGCCACCAATTTCTTAGGCAAGAACAACAAGCTTTCTGTGGGGCTTTTTGGCGGGATTGCGTTAGCGGGCACTTCATGGCTTAATTCTGAATATGTGAATTTAGCCACCATGAATAATGTCTATAACGCTAAATTGAATGTGGCGAACTTCCAATTCTTATTCAACATGGGAGTGAGGATGAATTTAGCCAGGCCCAAGAAAAAAGGCAGCGATCATGCGGCTCAGCATGGGATTGAACTAGGGCTTAAAATCCCCACCAT
>NZ_JACTGF010000002.1:0-332592 GCF_014497725.1 Helicobacter pylori
TTTAGACATGCTCTATGAAAACCCTTTAAACACCCTTGATGGGAAAGCTTACTTTTACCAAAATTTGAGTTTTGAAAAGATTTTAGATTTTTTTAAAACGATTTTAGAAAACGATACGATTTATCATAATAACCCTTTCATTTTCTATCGTGATTTGCATGAGCCTTTAGTGTCCATTGATGATTTGAGGGTTAATTATGATGATTTGAGGGTTAATTATGATGATTTGAGGGTTAATTATGATGATTTGAGGGTTAATTATGATGATTTGAGGGTTAATTATGATGATTTGAGGGTTAATTATGATGATTTGAGAGCCGATTACGATCGCCTTTTACAAAACGCTTCGCCTTTATTAGAACTCTCTCAAAACACCACTTTTAAAATCTATCGCAAAGCCTATCAAAAATCCTTACCTTTGTTGCGTGCGGTGAGAAAGTGGATTAAAAAATAAGGCGTATTTTAAGACTGATTAAGGAATTGGAGTGCTATTTTGAAATGCGCTAACGCTTCTTTTTTGAGCGTGGGGTTTTTGAGCATGTCCTCTAAAGCATGGGTGCTTAAAAAATGTTTGGTTTTTAAAGACACGATGTGCCCAAAGGACTCTTCTTTAGAAAGGTTTAAAAGGCGTTTGGGCAAAATCTCGCCAAATACCACAATGACTTTTGAAGCGCTGTTGTCTAATTGCCAGATTAAATGGGGTAGGCATGCGTTGATTTCTTCTTCTAAATTAAGGCTGTTAGAGTCGCATTTAAGGAGCGATAAAATACTGCAATCTTTTAAGGGGTAGTTAAAAACCTTTTGGATAATGCTCTCTAACATGACCGCTTTTAAATTGTTTAAGAAATGTAATTGGCTATCCAGCATGGGGGTGAGCGTGATGAAAGCGAGCTTGGAATTGGGGTTAAAAAGCCCAATCACCGGTTTTGAATGTTGGTGGCGTTTGCACAGATTGCAATTTTCTATACCCTCATGAACTTGTTTGTTAAGGGGCTTATTTTGGGGCGTGGTAAGGTTGGTATTGGTGTAAGTTTCGCCCAAAAGACGCTCCATATAAAGGGAGCGTAAAGTTTGAAGGCGTGAGTGTTGCAAAGCGTTCAGTCTTTATGCTTTTTGAAAGCGTGAGGGCTTAGCATGTTTTCTGGCTTGAAAATATCGTCCAATTGCTCTTTGGTTAAGATTTTCTTTTCTAAAGCGATGTCATAGATAGAGCGATCGCTTTTTAAGGCTTCTTTGGCGATCATAGCGGATTTTTCATAGCCGATATGAGGGTTTAGCGCGGTAACAATGCCAATGCTGTTAAAGACATAATCGTGGCAAATCTTTTCATTAGCCGTGATGCCTTCCACGCATTTAGTCGTTAAAGTTTCAATCGCACGCCCTAAAATCACAAAGGAATGGAAAAGCTTGTAAGCGATAACCGGCTCAAACACATTGAGTTGCAATTGCCCTCCTTCTGCGGCCAACGCCACGCTCAAATCATTCCCAATCACCGCAAAGCACACTTGATTGACCACTTCAGGGATCACCGGATTGACTTTACCCGGCATGATAGAGCTGCCCGGCTGCATTTTAGGCAAATTGATTTCATTCAACCCGGCTCTAGGGCCTGAGCTGAGTAGCCTGAGATCGTTACAAACCTTAGAAAGTTTCACCGCAATACGCTTTAACACCCCGCTCACTTGCACATACGCCCCGGTGCTTTGAGTGGCTTCTATCAAATTATTAGCCATGACAAAGGGGCGGCCCGTTACTTCTTGGATTTTCTTTTCAATCAAACTGCGATAATCCGGGTGCGAATTGATCCCTGTGCCAATGGCCGTGCCGCCTAAATTAAGCTCTCTTACCCAATTCCTAGCGTCTAAAACCTGCTCAATATCCCTATCAACCATCAACGCATAAGTTTCAAACTCTTGCCCTAAAGTCATAGGCACAGCGTCTTGAAGCTGGGTGCGCCCCATTTTAATCACATGAGCGAATTCCTTAGCCTTTTGAGCGAAAGCGTCCCTTAAAGCTTTCATGGGGGCGACTAAATTACTCAAGCGCTCATAAATCGCGATTTTTAACGCGCTAGGATAGGCGTCATTGGTGGATTGAGAGCGGTTGACATGGTCGTTTGGGTGGCAAAATTGATACTCGCCCTTTTGATGCCCCATGTATTCTAAAGCCAAATTAGCAATCACTTCATTCATGTTCATGTTCGTGCTTGTGCCAGCCCCCCCTTGAATCATATCCACAATGAATTGATCATGGTATTTACCATCAATCAACAAATCGCACGCATGGCAAATCGCAATTTTAAGCTTTTCATCAATCAAGCCTAATTGCGCGTTCGCTAAAGCGGCCGCTTTTTTGACTTGAGCAAAAGATTTAATAAAAACAGGATAACTGCAAAGCTTGTCGTTGGTGATGAAAAAATTTTCACTCGCCCTTAAAGTCTGAATCCCATAATAAACCTCGTCGCTAATTTCCATTTGCCCAATGAAATCATGCTCAATACGCATAAAAGCTCCTTATGTAATAATTAAAAAATATTCTAGCTATTGTAACCAAATCTTGGATTATTTTTCTTTTAAACGCAACACTTTTGCCCCTAAAGCGTTGATTTTATCCTCCAATCTCTCATAACCCCTATCCAAGTGGTAAATCCTATGCACCCTACTCACCCCCTTAGCCACTAAAGCGGCTAAAACGAGAGCCGAAGAAGCCCTTAAATCCGTCGCCATCACATCGCTTCCGGTAAGCTCTGTGGATCCGCTAATGGTAGCCACATTCGTTTTTAGGCTGATATTAGCCCCCAAGCGTTGCAATTCGCTTGCATGCATGAAGCGGTTTTCAAAAAGCGTTTCTTCAATCACACTCGTCCCCAAACACTGCGTGGCTAACGCCATGAATTGCGCTTGCATGTCTGTGGGAAAGCCCGGGTATTCTTTCGTGGTGATTTCAAAGGCTTGGCGTTTTTTGGTCGGGTAAATTTCTATAGAATTTTCTTGAATGTCTAGCGAAAAACCAATTTCTATGAGCTTATCGGTGATCGCTTGAATATGGTTAGGGATGATATGATTGATTTTAAGCTGGCTGTTAGTGATAGCCCCCACGCATAAATAAGTGCCTGCTTCAATCCTATCGGGTATGATTTGAATGTCTTTTAAATTTAAAGCGTCGCTTTCTACCCCCCTAATCTTTAACTCGCTGCTACCAACACCCTCAATTTCTACCCCCCCACTTTGTAAAAACGCGCACAATTGAGCGATTTCTGGCTCTTTAGCGGCGTTAATGATGCGCGTGATCCCTTTAGCTAAACTTGCTGCCATGAGGGCGTTTTCTGTGCCTGTAACGCTGATTTTATCAAATAAAATGTCATTCCCTTTCAAGCCTTTAGGGGCTTTTGCATGGATATAGCCTTGCTCAATTTTGATTTCAGCCCCTAATTGTTGCATCGCTTTTAAGTGCAAATCCACAGGTCTAGCTCCTATAGCGCACCCACCGGGCAAACTCACTAAGCATTCTTTAAAGCGCGCTAATAGTGGGCCTAAAACCAAAATGGAAGCGCGCATTTTACGCACCAAATCGTAAATGGCTTCGGTGTGGTGCAGGGATTTAGCGCTGAGTTGGAGCGTGTGTGGGTTAAGCCATTCTAATTCTGCGCCTAAATTTTGCAACAATAACGCCATCGCCTTTATATCCACCACTTGGGGCAAGGATTTGATTTTGACTTCTTGGCGGCTTAAAAGCGTGGCGGCTAAAATGGGGAGCGCGGAATTTTTCGCCCCTGAAATTTCTACCTCTCCTTTTAAAGGGACTTGTCCTACAATCTCTAAAAAATCCAATTCTATCCTTTTTCTTTTTTATTCTTAAGGGCTAAGCCGGTAGCGTTAGCGATTTTTTGCACATGATTAGGGTTAGCGTTTTCTAATTCTTGCCCAAAATTAATAGCGTCTTCTAATTCAAAAAATTCTGAAGCGACTAAATTTTGGATCGTTTCTAGCCACAGAGTTTCTTTGTCTTTAGGGCAAATTTTAAAACGCTCATTGAAGTCGTTTTTCAGTTTTTCTAAAGCTGGCACGCTTTTAAGGTTTTTGATTTGTTCGTTTAAATTTTCTAAAGAGAGGCTTTTATTAGGAATATTTTGCTTTAAGGGGGGGCGAGTAAGCCTCCAAACAAGCCCCACCAATAACACAGGCAGCAAGCATACAAAGAGGATCAAATACATGTAAGCGTAATAAGTCAAATTGCCCATGTTGATAAGATTTATAAGCGTTTTTTATAATAAGCGTTACTCGCTTCAATATAGCCTTCCACGCTCCCGCAATCGTATCGTTTGCCTTTGAATTGGTAAGCGATGATGCGTTTTCTTTTGGCTTGAGTGAGTAAGGCGTCTGTGATCTGGATTTCATTGTTTTTACCCGGTTTAGTCTCACGCAAAATATCAAAAATATCCGGGGTTAGAATGTAGCGCCCAATGACGGCCAGATTGCTTGGGGCGTCTTCTTGGCTTGGTTTTTCTACCATGTCTTTAATCTCATACACCCCCTCTTCTAACAATTCGCCCCTGATCACGCCGTATTTTGAAACTTCCTCTAACGCCACTTCTTCAATGGCTACAATGGAGCATTGGTATTTTTGATACAATGAAGTCATTTGCTTTAACACGCTAGGATAATCATGGCTTATGCATAAGTCATCGGCTAAAATCACCGCAAAAGGCTCATTGCCTATGAGGGCTTCTCCGGTTAAAATCGCATGCCCTAGGCCTTTCATTTGCTTTTGGCGCACATAGGAAAAACAGCATTTTTCTATAATGTTACGAATGCTTTTTAAGGCGTTTTCTTTGTTAGTGCCTTGGATTTGATGCTCTATTTCATAGCTCGTGTCAAAATAATCTTCTAAACTTCGTTTATTCCTGCCCGTAACGATCGCCATCACTTCACAGCCCGCTTCCATCGCTTCTTCTACAGCGTATTGGATTAAAGGCTTATCCACAATGGGCAGCATTTCTTTAGGAATGGTTTTAGTGATCGGCAAAAAGCGCGTGCCGTAGCCAGCGGCAGGAAAAAGGCATTTTTTAATCATGGTTTGTCCTTTGAGTTAAGAGTTTGTTCTAAAAATGCATCAATAGGGATGAAATTCCCAAAAATTTCTTGATAAATCAAGTAATTGAGCATGACCCTAAAGCCATACATGCGAGTCTCGCTATAAGGCATAAGCTCCATGCTAAGCCATGGCTCAAAATGATTTTTTTCTTTAAATCGTTTGGAGCTTTCTAACCACCTCCTTAAAAACCCAGGCCCAGCGTTATAGGCGTAGGCGACAAAAAGGGGGTGGTTGAATTCTTTTTTCAAATGGTTCAAGTAATAATTGCCAAATTTGAGGGCGATATTGGGGTTAAACATGTCGTTTAGATCAATGTTATCCATGCCAAGGCTTTTAGCGAAAGGCCCTACATTAAAGGGCATGATTTGCATAAGCCCTAGAGCAAAGGAGCGAGAGATTAAAGCCGGGAGCAAAAAGCTTTCTTGCCTAGCGATCGCATACGCCATAGCCTTTTCATCAACATTTTGCCATTCAATAATGCCTTCATAAGGGGATAAATAATAATAAATCTTGTCTTTATTGCGTTGGCTTAAAAGATAGGTCAATTCAGGAGCGCTTTTTTCATAATACAAGCTTTTTAGCATCGCATTAAACGCGCTCTCATCTTTCAAACTCAAAGTTTTTTCCTTAAAAATTTGCCATAAAAAAGGGTCATAAGTGTTAAAAGGAGGAGCTTCTTGGCTTAAATTTTGGATGTGAGAAATGATGCGATAACTGGGCGTGGTTTGGAGCTTGCGGCTCGCATAAAGACTATAGAGGTTTAAGGCAGGGCTTTGTGAAAGGCGTTCCAAAGTTTTTTTCTTTTTAGAGACTAAATACTGCCAAAAAATTGCTCTGTCTTTTGAAAAATCATCGTCCTTGATAACCGCTTCTGAGCGTTCAAAATACTTGAGTGCTTTAGAAGTTTTTTTGTGCAAGATTTCATTGATCCCTAGAATAAAAAAGGTTTGCGCGTTGCTGTGGGTAACGTTACTTTTAGTGAGAGCGTCTTTAAAATGATCCAATTTAGGATCTAAAATAACCTGATAGATCAAGCGGTTAAACGCCGGGTAATCTTCATCTAAAAGGCGGTTTAACTCTTTAATAGGGATATGCTTTTCAAAAATTTGGAGCTTTTTTTCATAACTCAAATGATTGAAAAGCGCGCTAAACACTTGCACATTAGCCTTAAACAAAGAAGCGCTCACATGCTTACTTTGCAAGATTTCTAATTCTTCATAAAGAACGGGGTAAGCCTCTTTGATTTTTTCTTGTAAGGGCTTGATGGTTTGAAGGGGGATTTTATCAAAATCTCTGATTTTTGATTTTAAAGCGATAGCGATACAACTCGCTTGGAAAGTGTCTGTTGTTTCTAACATGCTTTCTAGGGTAATTTGTTTGCAATAAATATCTTCAGGCAATTTAACATCAGAGTTTTTTTCTGCATTGTCTGAGCCTTTTTCTTGCATGGCTTTTTGTAGGGCGTTGTTTTTATTTTGAGTCAATTCATAGGCTTTTTTAGCGTTTTCTAAAGTGGTTTTTTTATCGCTAATATAACGCCATAAATAATAATCCCTAACGATCCCGGCGGGCTTTTTTTCTAAATCTTTTAAATTGAACTCAGTTTGAGAAAAACCAACGCCAAGCGCACCGATAAAAAATAAAATAAAAAAACGCATGATTTCCTTTAGAGGCTTTTGGCGAGCGCAAAAAGCCATTGGATGAGGGTTAAATCTAAAAATTTCAACACAATGACCACCACTAAAGGAGCGAAATCCAACCCGTTAAACACCAGCTTGAATCTAGAGCGTAAAAAATAAAACACCGGCTCACACAAGCGAGCGAGGATTTGCATGATGGGGTTATTGGGGTTAGGCTGCACGAAACTGATAAGCGAATAAATGATCACTATCCACATATAAATCGTAATGAGCGAGCTTAAAATCACCGCTATCGCATTAATAAGGGTAGAAAAGATCATGCTTTGAGTCTTAAAACTTCTTGAGAATGGCTTTGGATATAGGGGAAAATCAACGGCAATTCAACGCCATGCGAGTTCCCGGTCAAAAGAATGCGCAAAGGTTTGAAAAAATCCTTACCCTTAAGCTGACTCAATCGCATGGCTTCTTTTTTAAAGCTTTCAAAATCCTTATACGCTTGAAAATCCATGCCTTTTAGGGCGTTAAAAAGCGCTAAACAACGCTCTTTAAAATCTTCGTTCTCGTAAGTTTTAACAATATCTTTTGGCTCTAAAAACAACGAAATTTTTTCTTTCAATTCTAAAAGCGTGCCGCATTCTTCTATAAACAATCTTAAAAGCCCTAAGAGATTTTTATCTTTTATGTGAGTGCATTCTAATAGTGTTTCATCGTCTAAAAGCTTTAAATGCTCGTGGTTTAAGTGTTTTAAATATTTTAAATTAAAATGAGCCGGGGAACTGGAAAGATTTTCTAAACTAAACCATTCTATCGCTTCATCAAGGCTAAAAACTTCCTTAGGCACTTTGTTACCGATAGTGATGAGGTAATTCACGATCGCAACCGGTAAAAACCCTTGATTTAAAAGCCATTTCACGCTGGACGCTTCGTCCCTTTTGCTCATCTTTTTACCGCTTGTTTCATCTAAAATAATAGGCAAATGCGCATAAACAATCGGATCGTTTGAGCCTAGAGCTTGCTGGATTAAGATTTGTTTAGGGGTGTTACTCACATGATCTTCACCTCTAATGATCAAACTGATTTCATAGAGCAAATCATCGCATGCGCAAGCGAAATTATAAGTCGGGCTTTTATCCTTTCTCAAAAGCACAAAAGAATCCAATTCATAAGGTTCAAATTCCACTTCTTTTTTAATCGCATCGTTGAAAGACACCGCATGATTGGGGGCTTTCAAACGCACCACAGGGGCATGGTTTTTGTCTTTTTCTAAAGTGGCCCACTCGTCTAAATACCTGAAGGGGCGTTTCTCATTTTTAGCTTTTTCTTTTTCTCTTTCTAAAAACTCCGCGCTCGCATAACAATAAAACGCTTTATTTTTTTTCAGTAATTTTTCTGCCATTCCTCTGTGGTACTCTATATTATGGCTTTGATACACGAGCTTGTCCCAGCTTATCCCCATAAGCTTTAAAATTTCTAAAATCTCTTGGTCTTTGCCTTCAATGTTGCGCTCTTTGTCCGTGTCTTCAATGCGAATGAGAAAGGGTTTGTGTTGCTGTTTGGCCACAATGTAGTTAAAAATGGCTGCCCTTAAATTCCCTATGTGCATATCCCCTGTAGGCGAAGGTGCAAAACGAAGCATAAAAACCCTTTATTTAAAAATAGTTTTTGATTATACCTAAAAAATACTTAATTGTGCTTATGGAAAGCAGTTCTGTTTTTAACATGAATAAGCATTATTCAAGAGATTAGTGCTTGGCTAACGCCAAGCTCTTTATGGTTGGTTATCAAAAAGCTAAAAGCGTTTTTATTCAATCACTTCATAAATAACTTCTGTTTTCCAACGGGTTTTAGGGGTGATTTCTTGGTTGCGATAACCAAAACAAGCCATTACCGACACGCCAAATTCCGCCGTGTTCAGATGGCCTTTTTCCTCTAAATAAGCCTCCACTTTTTCTTGATCATACCCTTCAATCGGGCAAGAATCAATGCCTAACATGGCCGCTGCCATCATCATGTTCGCCATTTGGATATAAGTCTGCTTGCTAGCCCAATCAAACAAAGATCGTTCGCTATTGAGTTTCATATCGTTCTCTTGGAAATTTTTGATGATTTGAGCGAACCTGGAATTGGTGTCATAATCCCTTTTTTTAACCTCATGCATCACTTTCTTAATGTAATCGCTGTCATAAGTAACGCCTTTTCGCGCAAGATAAATGACAAAATGGCTCGCTCCCTCTAAACCAAAAAGCGCCCCCCAAGCCATCGGTTTTAAATCTTCTTTCATGCGTTCATTTTTCAATAAAAGCATTTTCCATGGTTCAAGCCCGATTGAAGAAGGGGCTAATCTCCCCACTTCAACCAAAGCTTCCCAATCCTTTTGGGAAATACGACGATTAGGATCGTATTTTTTTGCAGCAAATCGTTGGTGCTGTAAAGCAACCACTTGTTCTCTGTCTATTTTAATGTTCTCCTTTTTCTAAATAATGATAAACGGCTGCCATATCCATTTCGCCTAAACCGGATTTTTCCGCTTGAGAATAAAGTTCTTCTGCCTTGAATAAGAATGGCAACTTCATCGCCTCTCCTGCTTCATTGTTAGCTAAACGAATATCCTTGAGCATGAGTTTCAAACTAAAAGCGGCCGGATAGCTATCTTGCAACCACATGCCTTTTTTAGCTTGAAAGAGAGGCGAATTCATGCCAGATTGGCCAATAATTTGTAAAAACAACTCTGCATCAACCCCTAAACGTTTGGCTAACAGCAAAGCTTCTGAATAAGCGACCCCCATTTGAGCCAAAAGGCTATTAATGGATAATTTAGCCCCTGCCCCTTGACCAACTTTTCCTAAATAAAAAGTTTGACTCCCCAAATGTGCAAAAATAGGTTTGAGTTGAGCAACCACCTCTTCTTCACCGGCTGCCAAAATCAATAACGCCCCAGCTTTGGCCGCACCAACCGATCCTGAAACGGGCGCTTCAAGGTAAGTTACTTGATGCTTTTGAGCGGTTTTTTCTAAAGATAAGCTTTCCAAAGGGGCGATGGTGCTCATATTCACCACGATTTTTTCAGACATCTGTTCCCAAAATTTTGGCGCTAAAACAGCATCAATCGCCGTTTTATCCGAAAGCATGGTAAAAACCAGATCAACTTTAGCGGCCAAATCTATAGGGTTAGTATAAACCGCTACGCCCTTTTCTTTTAAGGGGGCTGCTTTGCTCTCTGTTCGGTTATAAACCGACACTTCTAAATTTGCATCGCACAAGCGAGTCGCCATAGGAGTCCCCATAGCCCCTAGTCCAATCCATCCGATTTTCATTCAATCCTCACTTATTAGCGCGAATACGCCACTAAACCATCTAACCAAGCTTGATGGCCATTTAGCATCGCATTAGGCACAGATTTCGCTAAAGCTTTAGCAGGGACTCCCGATTGGCTTTCTTGGGTTAAAATACGCACACGATCATTGTCTAATTTTTCAACTAGCCATGCGTGATAGGCTTCAAGATACTCATCGCCTTTAGCTTCATTCCAACCTCTCCAAGCCAAACGCAGTATGGTGTCTTTCAATTCAAACTCTTCCACCTGTGCCTCCACTAAAAAGCCAAAAGCTTCAAAACAAAAACGAGTCTTATCTTTAAGAATGGTATTGTCTTGATGATACACATGAACATTCCCTGAATTTTTGTAATACTTTTCCCAACAAGACGCGTCTCTTAAGTGTTGCACCACTTTATTAAAATCCAAACCTTTGACAATGACTTCATTGGACACGAAATTATCAGTCTCTCCTGGAACCCATTTCTTAGGCCATTGAATCGCATTCATCGTTACCATGTTTTCTCTGTTTTTAATTTTTTCTGCCTATTGGCGAATGATTTATAGCATCATTAGGTAAATAATGACCCTTAACCCATTTTATCAGCCACTCTAAAGCGTTATTTTTAGGATTTTCAATGACTAAATCTAAGCATGCGTTTAAAATTTCGCCGATTTTTTGGTGTTGGTAGCCCAAGCTTTGAAGCGTGCCGCCCTTAAGGGCTAGGTGCTCTTTTTTAAAAGGCTCGTTAGAATCAAAGATTTCTTTTAACAATCTTTTAATTTTTAAAGCATGTTTGGGGTTTTTGAGCACATAAAAATCTAAAGCCAAATTAAAAGGCTCTAAATCGTGGTTTTTCAATAAAAACTTCAATCCTGTTTTGTTATGAATGTTTAAAAAAGCTTTATGGCATTCTTTAGCTTTTAAAAATAAAACACATGTTTTTTTAGGGTATCGTAGATTTTCTAAACTTTTTGGATGTTTAAAAAACCCTAATAATCTTAATTCCAGATTCAAAGGCGCGTTTTTTAAAAACCCTAAATTTTCTATTTTTTCTTGAATAACCAACTCTAAAATTTCTTGATATTCTTTAGCCACTTCATAGGCGTTTTTCCCCATAAGAAGCTTATTCAACTCGCTTTGTAAGCGTTCTTTGGAGAGGTGTTTTAACAAATCCTTACACGCAAAAACCGCTTCTTTAGTGCTTGGCGCTATCTTAAAGCCTAAAGTCGCGCTAAATCGCAACGCTCTTAAAATCCTTAAAGCGTCTTCAAAAAATCTCAATCGCGCTTCCCCCACGCATTCAATCATTTGATTTTCAATCGCATTCTGCCCTTTAAAAGGATCAATCAACCCTTTTGTAGGGCTATAAGCGATCGCATTCATGCTAAAATCGCGCCGCTTTAAATCGTCTGTTAAATGAGCGCTAAAAACCAATTCTTTAGGCTTTCGGTGTTTGATATGCCCTTTTTCAATTCTAAAAGTTGTGATTTCATAGCTTTGATGGTTTTTAAGAGCCGTGATCGTGCCATGTTTGATACCGGTTTCTAGAACCCTAAAATCGTGCTTTAAAAGAAGCTCTTTGCTTTCATTGACTAAAGCGTTTGAGGTCAAATCGTAATCTTTAGGCGTAATACCCATTAAACGATCGCGCACGCACCCCCCTACCAAGTAAAGCTCATAAGGGGATTTTTCATAAATGTCAAACAATTCTTTTAATCCTTCTTCTAACTCAAACACGCTTTTTACTCTTAAAACTTCTTTGTGTTATTATATCTTTTTAGAATTTTTAAGGATTTTTGATGGAACAAGAAATTTGCGTGATCGGTTTTAGCGGCGGGCAAGACAGCACCACTTTAGCCGTATGGGCGAAAAAGCGTTTTAAAAAAGTCTGTTTAGTGGGGTTTGATTACGCGCAAAAACACTCTGTGGAATTAGAATGCGCTCAAAAAATCGCTTCTCTTTTACAACTCCCTTATGAAATCATCCCATTAGATTTTTTAGAGAATATCACCCACTCCGCGCTTTTTAAAAACTCTAACAATTTAATGGGGCATTCGCATGCGCAAAATAAAGATTTGCCCAATTCTTTTGTGCCTAATCGTAACGCTATTTTTATCACCCTTTTGCATTCTTACGCGCAAAAACTAGGGGCTAGCAACATCGCTTTAGGGGTTTCGCAAGCGGATTTTAGCGGCTATCCGGATTGTAAAGAAGATTTTATTAAAAGCATTGAGCATGCCCTAAATTTAGGCTCAAACACGGTGATTAAAATTGTAACGCCTCTAATGTTTTTAAGTAAAGCGCAAGAATTTCAAATGGCTAAAGATTTAGGGGCTTTAGATTTGATCATCAAAGAAACGCACACCTGCTATCAAGGAGAGCGAAAGATTTTGCATGCTTATGGTTATGGCTGCGATAAATGCCCGGCATGCCAATTGAGGAAAAAAGGCTTTGAAGAGTTTCAAGCCATGCTGTAAAAAATAATTTTTTAAAGAATGGGGTTTTTAAAACTTTGTTTTTATAATAAATTTCTTAAGAGAACAGGGGATTTTGAAATAATTCCCCCTACAACCCCCAACTAAAACCCCCAACCCAAAAAGAGCGTTTTTTTAAGAAATTGTCGCTTGATTAAGATCAAGCTGTTTTATATTTTTGTTTAAAAAATGCCTTTGAGCGTTTTTACAAAACAATCAAAGAGCGGTAAAAAGCGCATTTTTAATGTTTGTTTTTAAAGTTATATGTATAGTTAAGATAAACGCTCACCACTCTTTTATAATCCAATTTATCCCCATAATCATCGCTATAGTAATTGACTTTAAACGCTGGCACTTTAACCCCTAATTCAACACTAGAACCCCCAAGATAGATTTCATCGCCATAGCGATCAATATCGTATTCATCACTACTCCAACGAACGCCAAATTTTCCTTGCAACTGAAAAATCGTGTGGCTTTTGACTTGATTGAAAGGGGTGAGATTGTTGCTTGCAAACCAAGTGCTAGCCCCTAGTTCCATGCCAATCACAAGCCCTGAAGATTTTCTGATTATATGCCTTGATGCTCTTTTTAATGTGTTAGCGTCTAGCGTTCTGCCGGTCATATCTTTGTAAAATATAGAGAGCCCTTTTACCCTTCGTTCAACATATTTTTGGGACGCTCGCTTATCGTTAGTCCAATTAATGAGCAAATCCGTATTGAAACCATAGGGTAAAAAAACGATTAAACCGCTGCCAGGAACAGAACCAACGCCACCAAGTTGGTAACCGAAAAAAAGAGAGTGCCTAAACCCTATAATCCTTTTTTTACCCAAAAAATATTTATACCCCAAGCTGAGTTTATTGAAAATACCGCCAGACCCGCCATTTCCTGCGAATCGGTTAGCGATTTTGCTTGAATCTTTCACTGCATTTAAGGCGTTTTGTGCATCTCTTATGGCTTTTGTGTTAGGGAATAATGAATTTTTTGCGTTATTGATCGCTTGATTTAAGGCGTTTTCTGCTGAAGCTTTTTCGCCGATGCTACCTTGTCCTTGAATATAGCTTCCTTCTGCAAAATTCAAACCTAAATAAAATCCGTTCCTTTCAGCGTGGAGCCAAAACAAGAGAGAGAAAGTTAGTAAGAGAGCTTTTTTCATGGTTTTTCTTTGGTTTAAGATTTGATATTATTGCTAGGTATTTTATCATAAAATAAGATTTTAGTATGGGGTTTTAATGAAAAACAAAGTTAAAATGAAATAACCCTAAAAACCACCGCTTAACCAACATTAAATCAAAAACATGTTAATCTTTAGTTATTTTAAAATTTAGGAAAACCCATGCATCAAAACAATAAAACTTTTTTACCCAACCAATCCGCTCATCTTTCTAAAATCGTTCTTTTTTTAAACACCGGCTTTTTAGCCTATCTGTTAAGCGCTTGTGGGGCGAATGTGCCTATAGAAGAAGTGATAGTTAAAGATCCTAAAGAAACCAAATCCCAAGAAGTCGCCAGAGAAGAAAACGCCATCCAGCAAGAAAACGCCACTATTGATGCGCGCACCACGCCTTTAATCAATCGTTTCACTAATTATAACGCTTATGGTTCTTTAAACGGCTTTTACAATTCAGTGGATAACCTCAATTCGCCCATGCAAAACGGCATGTATGGAGGCTATTACATGCCTTATTATTACATGCCCTATGGTTTCATGCCTTATGGGTCAGGTCTTATGCCTTATGGGCCTTATGGGTATGGAGCGCCTGGATACTTCCCCTACGCTTTTTATTGATTAGTTTATTCTAACATGCTATGGTAGTGTGATAAAGAAAAGCTATATTAAGAGGAGATCTTATGCGTATAGTTAGAAATTTATTTCTTGTATCGTTTGTGGCGTATAGTAGCGCGTTCGCAGCGGATTTAGAAACCGAAACTAAAAGCGAAAAAAAGAGCGGTAAAAAATTTTACAAACTCCATAAAAACCATGGCTCAGAAACCGAGGCTAAAAACGACAAAAAGCTTTATGATTTCACTAAAAATAGCAGATTAGAAGGCGTGGATTTAGAAAAAAGCCCTAACCTTAAAAGCCATAAAAAAAGCGACAAAAAGTTTTACAAACAACTCGCTAAAAACAATATCGCCGAAGGGGTGAGCATGCCGATTGTGAATTTCAATAAAGCCCTGTCTTTTGGGCCTTATTTTGAAAGGACTAAAAGCAAAAAAACCCAATACATGGACGGCGGGCTGATGATACACATCCGCTTTTAAGCCCTTATTCATAATCCAAAAATGCATGCGTTTTAAGAGCGAGGGTTTTAGGGAAATACCGCACAAACAAATCCAAAAACACTTTTTCGCCAAAGAAATCCCCAGCGATCGTTACTTCTTGGACGCTAAAATTTTGTGCGTTATCCCAAATGAAATTCCCTAAAAACTCCGCTAAAGAATCCAAAATCCCCAAACTCAAAATTTCATTTTCCACGCCCGCGAGCCTGAAACTCATCGCGCTGTGCATGATCTTTGAAAAGTTTAAAGCCATTTTCAAAGAATCGTCTTTAAGGATTTTATAATCAATCCTAGGGCCTTTAGGGCGTAAGCATTCTTTAGCCAAAGAAATAACGCTATGCGAATGAAAATCCTCGCTATACCCCAAAATAAAGCCTAAAATGCGAAAAAAATCCAATAAATTCGCGCCCCCTAGATTGTATTGAGAAAGCTCTGCAATGCGCGCGTAAAAATCAGGGAATTTAGCCGCGTAGTTTTTTAGCATTCTGGAGGCTTTTTCATCTTGTTTGAGGAGGTTAAATATTTGATTGAAATCAAAACCAACGCTTAAAAGCGTTTTTAAAGAACCATTAGCATGCAATAACAACCTTGTAGGGCGCTTGAAACTAAAATATAAAACGATAGAATGCGGCGTTTCTCTTAAAAACTCTAATTCATCTTTAAAGGGAAGGGTTGAAAGATGGTTTTCTAGCACGAATTTTTTAGCGGGTGTGATCAAGCGCTTAGGGGTTTTAAAAAGCGCTTCATAATGCAAAAGCGCTTCACAAGAACGGCTTTCATGCGTAAAAACAAATTCTATCCCTTCATCTTGTAAAATATGGCACAATAAATTCAATATGGGGTCATAGGGCAGTTGGGCTATGATTTCATCGTTTTTAAAAGTGTCTTTAAACACGCTTTTTAAAGGGGCTTTGATAGAGGGTTTTTCCAAACTGGCCAAATATTGAGCGTCCTCTAAAGGCAATTTAGTGCAGGTTAAAACGCTAGAAAGATCGCTAAAAATAACGCTTGGAGAGGGATTTTTTAAAGAAAAAGATAACGGCCCCATAGAAGTGGAAATAGGGATAAAATCCTGCGTTTTGAGCATGCCTTTTAATTGGGTTAAGCAATCTATAAGCTCTTTAGGGCTATGAATCATTTTCCCTTTAAAAGCGGTGTTTTCAATCAAGCCCAGAGTGTCGGCATATAAAGATGAATTGTTATCTAAAAAATCTTGATGCTCTTTAGCGTTCATAAAAAGGGGCTTTGAAAGGCTTGTTGTTTGGAAAAGATTTTCATCTAAAGGCTCTGTGATTTCCTTTAAAGACAAAAAGCTAAAATCTAAAGAAAAGGGTAGGATCTCGCTTAATTTTTGCGCGAACTCTAAAGTGATCTCAGCGCTCGCTTGGAGGTAGAAAGAAGTGGTATTATCCTTATAAACGCTATAAAAATGCACTTGCAAATTGCATGCCATTCGCTCTAAAAGGGGCGTAAAATTCAGGCTTGTTTCTTCATTAACGCATTTAAAAAGAAAAACAAACACCAATTCAAAAACCCTTATAAGAGAGTTCAGCGATACAATCTAGGGCGATATGATCGGTGCGTTGCATTTTAACCCCCCATGCGTTGAGTTGGGTTTCTATGGCTTTTAGGGCTGTTTCTAAAGCGTTTAAAATTTCGCTTGAAAGCTTGAAAGTGGTCTCGCTCCCTATCACAAAAGGCACAAGCCCCACGATAAAAGTTTTAGGCAAATCCCCTAAAAACTCCGTGAGCCTTAAAGTGTGTAGCATTTCCACTTCATGCGCGCTCCCAGCCCATGTGATTTCTTTAGGAGCGTCCTTAAAATCAAAAGCATAGACTGATCCAATTTCAACGCCCTTAGCACTCACGCAATCCAAAATCAAAACCTTTTCATACGAAGTGATCAAAGGAATGAGTTGCTGAGCCATAGTCCCCCCATCCACAATATCCACGCTAGGGAAAAAAGAAAAATTCTTTTTAAGGTAGTGGGCTAGATGCACCCCAATCCCTTCATCGCCAAAAAGGATATTGCCAATGCCTAGAATTAGGATTTTTTGACTCATTCTTTGGTATAACCATAGCCATTAATCATAGAATCCGCCCCTGAACTATCATACCTGATAGAATGGAAAAACACCATATAAACATGCACAGGGACAAACAAAATAAACCCCCAAGTCGCTAAATGGTGGATAAAACGCACATTCGCTAACCCCCCACAAAGCGCTTCAAACCACTTAAAAGCGCTTGCTAAAAACGCCCCAAGCCCCGCATGATAGACATTATAATACAGCACTATCCCGCTCAAACTCATCAACACGATCAAAACAACCAAAGTGAAATAAGCCACGAGTTGGATAGGGTTATACGCTCCTTTAGTATGGGGTTTGCCGCTGATAAGAAAATACGCTTTCATCTGATCGATCCAAGCTTTTGGGCTTAAAAGTTGGCCAAAACTCCTGCGTTCCATCAAGCTTTCTTTCGTGAAAAAAAGATAGGTTCTAAAGATTAATGCGCTAATGAGTAAAAACCCAAACATGACATGAAAAGAGCGCACATAAGCTTGTAAAAGATACACCCCTTTATAAAAGCTTGAATTAGGCTGCAAAAAAGGGTAAGCGATGTAAAACCCCGTAGCGATTAAAGTAAAAATACTCAAAGCCCTAACCCAATGGAAAAAGCGCACAAAACCTGAATACTCTTTGTGCAAAACGACCTTATTCATTTTATCCATGCGTAACCCTTTTAGAATTTAGCGAAATTAGGCTCTACTTTGAACTCGTTTAAAGACTGCCCTTTAAAATCCATCACATGCACCGAGCATGCGATGCATGGGTCAAAAGAATGGATAGTCCTAATGATTTCTAAAGGTTGGGTTAAATCAGCGATTTTAGTGCCAATCAAGCTCATTTCATAAGCCCCCCTTTGGTTTTTGGAATCTCTAGGCCCCGCATTCCAAGTAGAAGGCACTACCGCTTGGTAATTTTCCACCACGCCGTTTTTAATGCGCACCCAATGGCTTAGCATGCCCCTTGGCACTTGACCAATGTAGCGCCCTTTATATTCTTGATTTTTATCAATGTGATAAGGAGTGCAAGTGCTTTGATCGCTTTTTAGATTTTCCACTAACGCATCAAACGCCAAAAGGCCATTATCAGCGATCGTTTTGGCTTCAATGCACCTTGCAGCTGTGCGCCCAAGCGTTGAAAACAACGCCTCTAAAGGCAGTTTAGTGTCTTTTAAAAACTTCGTAGCCACTTCAGTAACATAAGGGTTTTTCGCCGCTAAACCTACCACTACGGAACTTAAAGGGCCTACTTCCATGGGCTTACTATCGTATCTGGGCGATTTGATCCAAGAATATTTATTTTTAGTGTCAAGCACTTTAGCAGGGATGATTTTATTTTCAATCCCCACGCTCTCGCCGTCTTTTAAACCGGTATAATGCGGGTTCGTTTGCCCGTCATAAGGGTGGAGTTGCACCTCTTTAGTGTCTTCATATTGATACCAAGAATGCGTAACTTCTTCTTTAATCAAACTCTCATCAATGGGGTGCAGTTTAGAAATATCCCCATCAAGCACCACCCCACTACTCAAAAGGTATTTATCCTTCCCGAGCAACACTTCTTCATAAGCGATAAAATTCCTTAAGCCACAGCCTTTAATAACGGATGGTTCGTTAGCGAACATTTCGCCCGCCATCACCAAATCAGGGTAGTAAGCATGGTTGATAAAATTGGCCACCACTTCAAACTTGCTCTTCCATTCAGCCAATCTCGTCGGATCCAATATGTCCATAACACTCGTAACACCCCCCACCGTTAGGCTTTGTGGGTGAGGCTGTTTGGCCCCAAAAATAGCGGTCATTTTCGCCGCTTCCCTTTGGATT
Organism: Helicobacter pylori; assembly: GCF_014497725.1. Taxonomy (GTDB): domain Bacteria; phylum Campylobacterota; class Campylobacteria; order Campylobacterales; family Helicobacteraceae; genus Helicobacter; species Helicobacter pylori_DE. Next base: position 18,701 of record NZ_JACTGF010000002.1, read on the forward strand.
TCTAAAAGCTTGAGGTAGTGGCTTAAGACGATTAAATTTTGCTCTGGGCTTAAACGATAGGTTTTATGCCCATAGTAGCCGTTACTGAAAGGCCCCAAAGATCCGCCTTTAGCGAAATCACTCAAGCGTTTTTGAACCGCTTTTAATTCACCGGCACCGGTATTAATGGGATAAGGGCTGTATTTGAAAGAAAGTTTTGAAGCTTCAAAAGGGTCGGCTTTTAAAGCGCTCATAATATCGCACCAATCAAGCCCATGCAAAGTATAGAAATGCACCACATGATCATGAAAAAGTAGTGCCATGTTCATCAAAGATCGCACTAATTGCGCGTTTAATGGGGGGGTGATGCCTAGAGCGTTTTCTACCGCAGTGATACCAGCCTTATAATGCGAATAAGTGCATACCCCGCAAATCCTTTGAGCGATAAAACCCGCATCTCGTGGGTCTCTGCCCTTAATGATCGTCTCTAGCCCCCTAAAAAGCGTAGAAGAAGAAAACGCATCAGTGATCACATTGTCATCATCTACGATCACTTCAATCCTTAAATGCCCCTCAATCCTGGTGATAGGATCGACTACAATTTTTTTTGACATGTTAATCCCTTACTCTTTGTTTTTGATCGCTTTAGAAAGGAGCGCATGCGCGGCAATGCCAATAGCGGTTGCGCTGAGTAAAGTTGTGCCGACTTTATCCGCTACTTTATCAGCCCCTAATCCATCAAAGGCGGTTTTAATGGAGCGATTCGCCAAAGGCTCTTCAAAAGGACTCATCGTATCCCAAAAATTAGGCTCAGAACACCCTATGCACCCATGCCCTGCGCCTATGGGCCAAGAAGTGTGTGAATTGAAGCGGAGTTTGGAGCAATTGTTGAAAGTGTAAGGCCCTTTACAGCCCATTTTATACAAACAAAAGCCCCTTTTAGCGTTTTCATCGCCAAAATGTTCCACAAATTCGCCCGCATCAAAATGCCCTCGCCTTTCGCACAAATCATGGATCCTGTTCCCATAAGCCCAAGAGGGGCGGTTATACGCATCCAATTTAGGGAGAGCCCCAAACATCAAGTAATAAAGCACATTGCCCACGATATTTTTTTCACTGGGCGGGCAACCGGGAACATTAATCACGGGTTTATCAATGATTTTATGCAAGGGTTGCGCGTTAGAGGGGTTAGGGTAAGCCGCTTGCACGCCCCCAAAACTTGAGCATGTGCCTATGGCAAAAATAGCGGCTGCGTATTGAGCGGCTTTTCTGCACTCTTCAGCCCCTGTTTCAGCGTTTGGGCCTTGAGTGAGGAAGTACTCGGTGCCTTGGGGGATACCGCCTTCTACCATTAAAATGTAATTGTTTTTATGCTTTTCTATGGCGTCATGCAAGCTTTTTTCAGCCTGAAAACCGCTCGCTACCATGATCGTCTCATGGTATTCTAGGTTGATGTAATCAAAGATAATGCTATCAATGGTGGGGTCTGCACTCCTTAACAAACTTTCGCTACAACCGGTGCATTCTGCCATGTGCAACCAAATCACGGGCAATCTGTTAGCCACCTCCACCGCTTTCAAAGTCAAGGGAGCAAAACTAGCCGGCAAGGCTAACGCTGTGCTCATCATGCCCGCCCACTTCAATAAATCGCGCCTAGAAATGCCCGCACCCTTAAACTCGTCTTGCAAGTTTTTATGCTCGTTATGAGCGTTAAACGAACGAATGATATCAAGGCGTTCTTCAATCTTTTGATAGGTCTTTTTTTCATCGTAGAACATCGCCATTCCTTCATAAAAATTTGCATTATCTTAACATAATAAAAATAGAATAGCCTTACTATTGGTTTATTTTGGATAGAATTCCCACTTATTTTATTAAAAAAGGAACAAAATGAAAAAAGTACTCATCATTAATGGAGCCAAAGCGTTCGGGAGCTCTGGAGGGAAACTCAATGAAACCTTGACTGACCATGCAAAAAAGACTCTAGAGTCTTTAGGGCTAGAAGTGGATACAACGATCGTGGATAAAGGCTATAATCATAGCCAAGAGGTGGAAAAGATCGTTAGCGCTGATGCGACGATTTGGCAAATGCCTGGCTGGTGGATGGGAGAGCCTTGGATTGTGAAAAAATACATTGATGAAGTCTTTAGCGTAGGGCATGGGAAACTTTATGCTAGCGATGGCAGGAGTTCGCAAAACCCCACTAAAAACTACGGGAAAGGGGGCTTGATGCAAGGCAAAAAATACATGTTGAGCTTGACCTGGAACGCTCCCATTGAAGCCTTTAATGATCCTAGTGAATTTTTTGAAGGGGTGGGTGTGGATGTTGTGTATTTGCATTTGCATAAGGCGTTCCAATTTTTAGGGCTTTCAGCGTTGCCTACTTTTATTTGCAACGATGTGGTGAAAAACCCCCAAGTAGAGCAGTATCTTAACTCTCTCACCACGCATTTGCACCAAGCTTTTGGCAAGTGATTTCAAAATAAGGGTTTTTTTACCCCCCATTTTTTGGGGCTTGTTTGTTACACCATAAAGTCTCTGGGATTGAGATCGCAGCCTAAGATGAGATCTTTAAGATTACTGCCTGTAGTTTGATAACTCGCATTGCTCACAAAGTAGAATCCGTATTTTTCAAAAGGCACAACCAAAGTGCCATCTCTATCCCTTAGTTGCGCTTTTGCTTTATCCCAACAAATATATTTTTGAAATTCATCGTCTGTGTAGCTTTCAAAGGCTTCTCTGGCGTTTTCTAGCAAGTAGTCTATGACAGCGCTAGCCAATTCCTTAGCGTTTCTTACTGGTTTCCTTTGGCCATTGGGGAGCTTAACGCTTTGAAGATTATGTTTAGTTAAGTCATCATCAAGGGTTTTACTAATCTCTCTTGCGCGGTATTCTTTAGGCAAATCTTTAAACAATCCCACTTGACAAAATCGATCCGCTAAATATTCGCTCCTGGCCTTCACTTCCTCTATCCCCCAAGAATGGGTGTTATTGATGAAATAGCCGTTTAAATGCAAGGAGCTGTATTCTTCCATAAGCGCAATTTTTGCCTCGTAAGATTTGTTGCCAAGCCTTTGATTTTGCCCTGATAAGGTTAGATTCCCAAAATTATTAAGGTAGTCTTGCTCAAAAGTGAAATAATCCCCCACCCTATCGCGCCATTCTTGGGTGGGGGTTTTGGGGTAGAAATGCTCCACTTCTAGATTTTCTTCTCTTGGCGGTTCAGCGTTGCTTAGCTTTTCTATCTCAAGCAAAATGAATTTGCACACTTGATTCGCTGCATAAGCGTTACGCACAAGAAACGCCGCTTTAATTCGATCATCATTAGGGAACGCCGCTTGACCAACGCTCTTACCCAGATAGTGCTTGAGCACATCGGCTGAAACATCTTCCCCTAGCTGTCTGTATAAAGGATAAAGAACTTTGTTAAGCGCACCGGTAGGATCCCCGCACACACTTCGGCGCACGAAGTAGCTGATAAGGATTTGCAAGATTTCGCAGAAGTTTTCATAATCCAATTTGCCTTCTTCAAAATCTCTAGCGCAACGCAAAATAAAGGGCTTTGCCACGCCAAATTTGATTTTCATAAGATCTTTAATGTGCAGGCGTAAATTCGCTAACTGCTGTGGGTCCCCACGCTCTAAAAAATAATGATCTCTGTCTAAAAAGATTTGATAGATTCTGCCATACTCACGCATATCGCTCATAAGACCTTGTATATCATCAGAGAAATTGTCTCTGTGGTGGGCTTTTAGCGTGTAATACACTTCACGCCCTCCCTCTTTAAATTTATCTTCAAAATAGATTCTCAAATAGGTTAGAATGAAATCATTCAAATCCCTTTCGCCAAGCCAATCTTCTAAAGGAACCCAATAAGTCTCATAAAGGTGTTTCTGTCTGTCAGAATTTTCCCCCATCATCAGATAGTTGCGGATGAGATCCAGCCCTTTTAATTGCACGCCGGTAGCGTTAATGCTTTCAAACACCACTTGCGGATCGTCTTCGCCCAACTCTAAGCCTATGGCTACGATTTTGAGCCGCAAAAACGTACCATAAATCTCTTCTATGCGATACCCTTTGCTGATATAATTGTCAAGCTCTTTGGTGAAAAATTTATAATTATTCTTGATGTGTGATAAGCCCTGTATTTCATGCGATCGATTTTGCATGACCAGATCAAAGGCTTCTTTGTCGCTTTTAATAGGCTTTAAGCGCAGCTTTTGTCCCGAAAGATTGAGCAGTCCGTCAATCTCTTTTTTTATCTCTTCATTTGGTATCTTGGTCTCTATGGCTTTAAGCAAAAGCATGAGAGTGGTAACCCTTTGCTGCCCGTCAATGATGACAAATTCTTGCAGTTTCCTTAAGCTCTTTTCATCATCAAAAAAATGCAAAATATAAGTGATAGAACCCATGAAATGCGTTTTTTTATTTTGAGAGATACTGATAATATCTTGCAGTAATTTTTTACAATTTTCTTCTTCCCAAGTGTAGTTCCTCTGGTATACAGGGATAGAAAATATCGTGCCTGTTAAGGCAAAAAAGTCGTTAATGGTGCTTTCTGTCGCTTTCATCGCTTTTCCTTTTAAATAAGATTAAAATCACACCGAGTATTAAATCAAAAAAAAAGGAGCTTAAATTTTTGAAAAAACCGCAATTTGCGGCTGAATTTATCTAAAAAAAGATAAAAGAGCTTGCACAAAGCAAGTAGTAATCTCTTAAAAATGCGATCTTTAGGGGGTTAAGTTAATGGGAGCGAGAATGGTTTCAAAATACCCCCTATTCTCTTAAAAAATTGCTATTACTAGGGTATCTCATAAGAATTGTATGGCATGAACAAGCGCCCGTAATTAGGGTTCACGCGCAATAAATGCTCTTTGAAATTCCCGTAATTACGACAGCTTGACTCAAAACCATTATCGCATGCATACGAGAATAAATCCAAAGCCCTTTGATCGTCTTGAGGCACGCCTAAGCCTTTTTGATACAACACGCCTAAATTGTTACAGCTCCCCAAAATCCCCCCATCGCATGCCATTTGAAAATACTTCGCCGCGTAGTGGTTATTCAAAGGAGCCCCTAAATCCCCATTCGCATAAATCCAGCCTAAATTCGCGCACCCCATCATATCCCCAGCGTTACAAGCCAAATAATTCAAATCCACTTGACTGAGTTGTGCTTTATCAATGCCATAAATATTATTCACATTAGACATCAAGCCCAGATTGTAGCACCCCATATCATTCCCATTTTCGCATGAAAATTTATAATAACTTATCGCTTTGTAATAATCTTTTGGGACCCCACTCCCATTAGCAAACATCCACCCCAAATTATTGCATGCGAGCATATCCCCCCCTTGACAAGCCACCGCATACAATTGCAAGGCGTTTTCTTTGTCGTTTGAATCAGCGTTTTTCTTGTTTTCATACATTTGAGCTAAATTCGCGCAAGCGGTCGCATCGCCCCCACTGCAACCCATTTCATAATAGCGAGCGGCTTTTAGTCTGTTGGTTTGGATCCCTACCCCATTAGCATACATCGCTCCCACTGCAAAACACCCGGCCGCATTGCCGTTATCGCACGATTGGGAAAAAAGCTTGAAAGCCCCTTGATAATCGCCCTTTTTAGCCAAATCAATACCGGCAGAAAGCTCGGTTTGAGCGTTTTCAGGCGATCCCAATTTGTCTAATAGATTGGAGTTATCGTTTTTAGGGGTGATTTGGGTGTTAGGGTTTGGCGTGCCCTTGGCGTTAGCGGGGTTTAATTCGGGGGGCGTGTTTTTTGGGGCTTGATTGTTTTCTTCAGCGCCGCTAAGCTGTAAGATTAAAAAAACAAGCAATAACAAACTTCTTTTGAGCATTTTTTTAATCCTTAATGCAGGTTTTGATTCAACTCAATTTTTTTCACGCTCCTAAAAGCGATCAGCTTGCCATTTTGACTATTGGAACGAAAATGCACGCCATTTTTTCCGGAAAGCTCTTTGCCTTTGTAAAGGTTGTTGGCATGTTTTTCTAAAGCACTATTCACTTCTAAAAGCTTTTTAAACTCATTTTCTTCAATTTCTATCACGCTCCCAGCTAGTATGGCAACGCCTGCATCCACAATACAGCCATCGCCTAAACTAATTCCGGTAACGCTATTAGCCCCTAGCAAACAATTTTTCCCGATGCTAATAGGGTTGTTATTCCCTCCGCTTAAAACACCTAAAACGCTCGCTCCCCCACCAATATCAGTGCCTGCTCCCACCACCACTGATGAAGAAATACGCCCCTCATTCATGCACACTCCCATAGCCCCTGCGTTAAAATTCACATAACTCGCCCCGGGCATTTGGGTATAACCTCCGGTCCCTAAATACGCCCCAAAGCGCGTTTTTGAGCTATCCAGTAAGCGGATATTGTCAAACTCAGGGATTAATTGCATCAAATAGCGCGGGAATTTATCTATAAAATCAATGCTAGGGAAATGGCCTCGCATTTTTAAAGCCACTTCGTTCGTTCTAAGCCATTCTAATTCATAAGGCTTGTTGCCACTCCAAGCCGCATTAGAAAGCTGGTTAAAAATGCCCTCTAAATTCAAACTCCTCAAAGGGGCTTTACCTAAAGAGAGCGCTAAAAGTTTCATATACGCGCTCTCCACGCTCTCGCAAGGCTTATCTTCATACAAGATCACCAAGCGATAAAGAGACTCCCCATTATTATTTTTCAAACGATTTTCTTCTAAAGCCTTTAAAAGCTCTAAAACCACTTGGATGTTTTTATGAGCCATTTTATTAGAATAGGCTTCATTCAAAAAGGGCGTATAAAACTCTAGCGCTTTTAACACAAAACTTTCATCAATCTCAATGACGCACTCGCTCGCGCTTCTTTTTAGGATTTTTTCTTTAGAAAGCGAGTTGCAAAACACTGCATAAGAGCCTAGATTTTCATCTTTCCAGTTCAAAACAGGATAAGTGGCGCATAAAATCTTTTTGGAAATAGGGGCAATATCCACTCTAGCAATGCCAAAACCTAAAGGCTCTCTATAACAACTGGATTGCTGGTAGTTGCTCACAAAATTTTTAAACTTATTGATCATGCCTAATCCTTTAAACTTTTTTCTCTTTCTTTAGCTAAATTTTCCACTTCTATCACAAAAGTTTCAAACAAATCCTTTTCAGCCAGTTTGTGAATGACTTTACCCTCTTTAATGATCAAACCGCTGCGATTCCCAAAAGCGATCGCCATGTCTGCATGCTTGGCTTCACCTAAAGCATTCACCACGCAACCCATCACGCTAATGTCTAAAGGGGTTTTAATGTGGCTTAGGCGTTTTTCTACCTTGCTCGCCATATCCACTAAATTGGCCTCAATGCGCCCGCAAGTGGGGCAAGAAATCAAATTAATCCCTTCTTTCAACCGCCCGCTATGGCGCAAAATCGCTCTAGCCACTTTGATTTCATTTTCTAATTCCCCTGTAATGGATACGCGCATCGTATCCCCAATGCCCTCCATTAAAAGCCCCCCTAAAGCCATGGCGGATTTGATACTGGAGCTAAAAAGATTACCCGCTTCAGTAACCCCCAAATGGAAAGGATAGATCACAAGAGGGCGTAGCATTCTGTAAGCTTCTATGGTGCGCATCACATCGCTCGCTTTTAAAGAAATCTTAAAATCAGTAAAATCCAAATCTTCTAAAAGTTTGGCGTTATACAAAGCGCTTTCTACCATGCCTTTTGGGGTGGGTCCGTATTTTTGATCAAACTGCTTTTCTAAACTCCCGGCATTCACGCCAATTCTTATAGGAATATTTTTTTCTTTGCAAGCATCAACCACCGCTTTGATTTTGTCTTTAGAGCCGATGTTTCCGGGGTTAATCCTGATCGCATCCACGCTTTGAGCGGCAATGAGAGCGAATTTATAATGGAAATGAATATCAGCGATTAAGGGCAAAGGGGACACTTTTTTCAATTCTTTTAAGGCTAGGGCGTCCTTTTCATTACTCACCGCCACCCTCACTAAATCAGCCCCGGCGAGCTTGAGTCGGTCAATTTGATTTTTAGTGCTTTCAATATCAGCGGTTTTACTAAAGGTCATGCTTTGCGTGCTTATGGGAGCATCACCCCCTATGGCCACGCCACCGATAAAAATTTGCTTGGTCTTCACTCTGTTTTCTAGCATTAAACCTCTTCATCAGTTAAATTCTCACTCGCTATTATACTCTTTCTTAGTGGTTTCACACCATAACGCTTAAATTTTAGGTAAGATTAACTATTCCATTTTAAGATTAAAGTAGCCCTATGACCTTTGAGCCTTATCCTTTTGAACGATTAAGAGCCTTGTTTAAAGAAATCACCCCTAAAAAAAGGGGGCTAGATTTAGGCATCGGCGAGCCGCGATTTGAAACGCCTAAATTCATTCAAGACGCTCTCAAACAGCATGCTCATTCGCTCAATATCTACCCTAAAAGCGCGTTTGAAGAGGGTTTGAGAGAGGCTCAAAGAGGTTTTTTTAAACGCCGTTTTAAGGTAGAATTGAAAGAAAACGAATTAGTTTCCACGCTAGGATCTAGGGAAGTGTTGTTCAATTTCCCTAGTTTTGTTTTATTTGATTATCCAAACCCCACTATCGCCTACCCTAACCCCTTTTATCAAATCTATGAAGGATCGGCCCAATTCGCTAGAGCCAAAAGCCTTTTAATGCCCTTAACTAAAGAAAATGATTTCACGCCAAGCTTGAATGAAAAAGAGTTGCAAGAAGTGGATTTAGTGATTTTAAATTCCCCTAACAACCCCACCGGAAGAACCCTTTCTTTAGAAGAGCTGATCGCTTGGGTCAGACTCGCTTTAAAGCATGATTTTATTTTAATCAATGATGAATGTTATAGTGAAATTTATGAAAATACGCCTCCCCCTTCGCTTTTAGAAGCTTGCATGCTAGCTGGTAATGAAGCGTTTAAAAATGTTTTGGTTATCCATTCGCTCTCCAAACGCTCCAGCGCTCCAGGGCTAAGGAGTGGTTTTATCGCTGGGGATAGCAGCCTTTTAGAAAAATACAAAGCGTTTCGCACCTATTTAGGCTATACGAGCGCTAATGCGATCCAAAAGGCTAGTGAAATCGCTTGGCTAGATGATACTCATGCAGAATTTTTCCGCAATATTTATGCGAATAATTTGAAACTAGCGCGAAAAATCTTTAAAAACACGCTCATTTATCCTTATAGTTTTTATGCGTATCTGCCCGTTCAAAACGGCGAAAATTTTGCCAAAACGCTTTATCAAAACGAAGGCATTATTACTTTACCGGCTTTGTATTTAGGGCGTAACCATATCGGCACTGACTATGTGCGTTTAGCCCTTGTCTATGACACTCCCCTTTTAGAAAAGCCTTTAGAAATCATAGAAGCTTACCGAGAAAACCATGCTTGAAACCCCAAAAGTTTTACTCAAAAACTTACAAGATTGCAAGATCCATTTTATCGGTATAGGGGGGATTGGTATTTCAGGCTTAGCCAAATACCTTAAAGCGCAAGGGACTAAGATCAGCGGATCTGATATTGCCATAAGCCCTAGCGTTAAGTATTTGAAAGCTTTAGGCGTAGAAATTAATATCCCGCATGATCCAAAAGCGATCAATAATCAAGATGTCATTATCCATTCAGCCATTATCAAAGAAGACAATACCGAAATACAAAGGGCTAAGGAACTAGGAATCCCTATTTTGTCTCGTAAAGACGCTTTGTATTCTATCCTTAAAGACAAGCGCGTTTTTAGCGTGTGCGGGGCTCATGGAAAAAGCAGTATCACGGCCATGTTGAGCGCGATTTGCCCCGCTTTTGGAGCGATTATTGGGGCGCATTCTAAAGAGTTTGATTCCAATGTGCGAGAGAGCGCGAATGATAGCTTGGTTTTTGAAGCCGATGAGAGCGATTCAAGTTTTTTATTTTCCAACCCTTTTTGCGCGATTGTGCCTAACACAGAGCCAGAACATTTGGAGCATTATGATCACGATTTAGAACGCTTTTTCTCCGCTTATAAATATTTTTTAGACCATGCTCAAAAAAGAGTGATTTATAAAGAAGATCCTTTTTTAAAAAACTATTCTAAAGACGCCATTGTTTTAGAAAAAAAAGACATTTATAATATCCAATACATTTTAAAAGACGGCGAGCCTTACACTTCGTTTGAATTGAAAAATTTGGGGGCTTTTTTGGTGTGGGGGTTAGGCGAACATAACGCCACGAATGCGAGTTTGGCCATTTTAAGTGCTTTAGATGAATTGGATTTAGAAGAAATTAGAAATAATTTATTGAATTTTAAAGGCATTAAAAAACGCTTTGATATTTTGCAAAAAAACGATCTCATTCTCATTGATGATTACGCCCACCACCCTACTGAAATCAGCGCCACTTTAAAAAGCGCTAGGATTTATGCTAACTTATTGAACACGCAAGAAAAGATTGTAGTGATCTGGCAAGCGCACAAATACTCTCGCTTAATGGATAATTTAGAAGAGTTTAAAAAATGTTTTTTAGAGCATTGCGACAGATTGATTATCCTACCCGTTTATAGCGCGAGTGAAGTTAAAAGAGACATTGATTTGAAAGCCCATTTTAAGCATTATAACCCCACCTTTATAGACAGGGTGCGTAAAAAAGGGGATTTTTTAGAGCTGTTAGTCAATAATAATGTGGTAGAAACGATTGAAAAAGGCTTTGTGATAGGCTTTGGAGCGGGGGATATTACCTATCAATTGAGAGGCGAAATGTAATGGGTGCAGCGGTTGTTTTATTTTTAACGCTGATTTTATTGTTTTTAGTGTTAAGGGATTTTGGTTTAGTTAGCCCTAAACAAAAGATTTTAGCTTTTTTAATCGTGGGGATTATAGGGGCAAGCATCAGCGTTTATACTTACAAACAAAACCAACAAAACCAACAAGAAATCGCTTTGCAAAGAGCGTTTTTAAGGGGGGAAACTTTGTTGTGTAAAGGCATTAAAGTGAATAACCAAACCTTTAATTTAGTGAGCGGGACTTTGAGCTTTTTAGGCAAAAAACAAACCCCTATGAAAGACGTTCTTGTGGATTTGGATTCTTGTCAGACGCTCCAAAAAGATCCCTTAATCCAACCCTAATGATGAATAATAATAATAGTAATAATACCCTACCCAAACCTCTAGAAGAAAGCCTGGATTTAAAAGAGTTTATCGCTCTTTTTAAAACCTTTTTTGCCAAAGAAAGAGATACTATTGCTTTAGAAAACGATCTCAAACAGGCTTTCACTTATCTAACTGAAGTGGATTCGATCGGTTTGATCGCCCCTAAAAGCGTGAAAGAAAGCGATCTCATTGTTATCAAACTCACCAAATTAGGGACGCTCCATTTAGATGAAATTTTTGAGATTGTCAAACGATTGCGCTACATTGTCGTTTTACAAAACGCTTTTAAAACTTTCACGCATTTAAAATTTCATGAACGCCTTAACGCTATTGTCCTGCCCCCTTTTTTTAATGATCTAATCGCTTTATTGGATGATGAAGGGAAAATCAAACAAGGGGCGAACGCTACCCTAGACGCTTTGAATGAAAGTTTGAACCGCCTTAAAAAAGAGAGCACAAAAATCATTCATCATTACGCCCACTCTAAAGAGCTTGCTCCTTATTTAGTGGATACGCAAAGCCACCTTAAGCATGGCTATGAATGCCTTTTATTAAAAAGCGGGTTTTCTAGCGCGATTAAAGGCGTTGTGCTAGAAAGGAGCGCTAATGGCTATTTCTACCTCTTGCCTGAAATCGCCCAAAAAATCGCGCAAAAAATCGCGCAAATTGGTAATGAAATAGATTGCTGCATTGTTGAAATGTGTCAAACTCTAAGCCGTAGCTTGCAAAAACACCTTTTATTTTTAAAATTCCTTTTTAAAGAATTTGATTTTTTAGACAGCTTGCAAGCCAGGCTCAATTTCGCTAAAGCCTACAATTTAGAATTTGTCATGCCAAGTTTTACGCAAAAAAAAATGATTTTAGAAAACTTTTCACACCCCATTTTAAAAGAGCCAAAGCCCTTAAATTTGAAATTTGAAAAATCCATGCTCGCTGTTACCGGCGTGAATGCGGGCGGGAAAACGATGCTCTTAAAATCGCTTTTAAGCGCGGCTTTTTTAAGCAAGCATCTCATTCCTATGAAAATCAACGCCCATCATTCCATTATCCCCTATTTTAAAGAAATCCACGCCATTATCAACGACCCCCAAAACAGCGCGAACAATATTTCTACTTTTGCAGGCAGAATGAAGCAATTTAGCGCTCTTTTATCCAAAGAAAACATGCTTTTAGGCGTTGATGAAATTGAGCTAGGGACTGATGCTGATGAAGCGAGCAGTTTGTATAAAACCCTGTTGGAAAAATTGCTCAAACAAAACAACCAAATCATTATCACCACGCACCACAAACGCTTGAGCGTGTTGATGGCAGAAAACAAGGAAGTGGAATTACTGGCCGCTCTTTATGATGAGGAAAAAGAACGGCCCACTTACACTTTTTTAAAAGGGGTTATTGGCAAAAGCTATGCGTTTGAAACCGCTTTGCGCTATGGCGTGCCGCATTTTTTAATTGAAAAAGCGAAAGCCTTCTATGGCGAAGATAAGGAAAAATTGAACATTTTGATTGAAAATTCCAGCGCGTTAGAAAGGGAATTGAAGCAAAAAAATGAAAGCTTAGAGAACGCTTTAAAAGAGCAAGAAGATTTAAAAAACGCATGGCTTTTAGAAATGGAAAAACAAAAAGAAATCTTTCACCATAAAAAATTAGAATTGGAAAAATCCTACCAGCAAGCCTTAAACATCTTAAAAAGCGAAGTCGCTTCAAAAGATACCAGTTCCATGCATAAAGAAATCCATAAGGCGAGCGAGATTTTAAACAAGCATAAGACAGACCAAGAGATCCCACAAATCATAACAAGCTTTCAAATTAACGAAAAAGCGCGTTATAAAAATGAAAGCGTGATGGTTATACAAATTTTAGACAAGGGCTATTATTTGGTAGAAACCGAGCTTGGCATGCGTTTGAAAGCGCATGGGAGTTGGTTGAAACAAATCCAAAAACCCTCTAAAAACAAATTCAAACTCCCTAAAACAACCATCCCCAAACCTAAAGAAGCGAGCTTGCGCCTTGATTTAAGGGGGCAACGCAGCGAAGAAGCCCTAGATTTACTAGACGCTTTTTTAAACGATGCGCTTTTAGGGGGTTTTGAAGAAGTGCTTATTTGCCACGGCAAAGGGAGCGGGATTTTAGAAAAGTTCGTGAAAGAATTTCTAAAAAACCACCCCAAAGTGGTGAGCTTTAGCGACGCTCCCATTAATTTAGGCAGCAGTGGGGTTAAAATCGTTAAATTGTAGTTTTTGGTGCTTTTTTATGGGGGGGATTAATATAAAAATCCGCTTTAAACTATAAAGCCATTTCACACCAACACCCAATAAGAACAAAGCCTTTTTAAAAGAGCGTTAAAAAGGGTTTTTATCGCTTAATTGAGCCAAAACCCTTAAAATCTTTAGCCTTGATAGGCTTTTATGGCTTTTTCTAAAACCTTAATCGCGCTCTCTTTGTTTTCAAACCCCTTGACTTTCACCCATTTATTAGGCTCTAAATCCTTGTAAGTTTCAAAAAAATGTTTGATTTTATCTAAAGTGTGTTTGGATAAATCATCAATATCCTTGACATAGGAATGCGTGGGATCAATCTTATCTATGGGTAGAGCGATTAGTTTTTCATCCATTCCGCTTTCATCTTCCATGTTCAACACCCCAACCAAGCGCGCTTTCACCACGCTTCCGGCTTGAAAAGCCACATCGCTTAAAACCAGTGCATCTACAGGGTCGCCATCAGATCCTAAAGTGTTAGGCACAAAGCCGTAATTTGCGGGGTAATTTTGCGCCCCATAAAGCACCCTATCCACCATTAAAGCCCCGCTTTCTTTATCCAATTCATACTTGATATTAGAATGCTTGGATATTTCAATCACCACGCACAAAGAATCAGCGTCATGGCTCACTTCTAATTGGTCTAAATTCATTGCAATCTCCTTTGAATAAAAAGACTTATTCTAACATAAAGCCCGCCCTTTTTAAACTTCTTTAGGGGTTTTTAAAGGAGCGTATCGTCTGCTGTATTTGTGAAAGGCTTTTAAGCACTTTTGAGCGTTGAATTTATGATAAAAAAGATTATCAAAATAGGATTTTCTAGGGGGTTTTAATGAAATGTCAGGCTTTTTTGCATTTTGAATGGTGCTATTGAAAGCATGCTTGTTTAAAGAAATAGGGCAGGGCAAATAGGTAAAATTAGCCACATCATGGTAAGTGGGGTTGTTCATAAACATATCCACCGGCTCTATGATTTTAAAACGCTCTGTGGCTTCTATAAAGGTTTTAGCGCCCTTAGGCGTGAGGTAGTAGCCTGCCGTAGTGGCCACATACACGCTGGTGAGGTAAAAATGCTCTAAAAAAAAGGCTTCTTTTTCACTATCAGCGCGAGATTCCCAAAAAGTCTCTTTGATGTTTACCTCTTTTGCCAATAAGGATTCGTATTTTCCTGTGAGTTCATCGTATTTTCCTGTGAGTTCATCGTATTTTCCTGTGAGTTCATCGTATTTTCCTGTGAGTTCATCGTATTTTCCTGTGAGTTCATCGTATTTTCCTGTGAGTTCATCGTATTTTCCTGTGAGTTCATCGTATTTTCCTGTGAGTTCATCGTATTTTCCTGTGAGTTCATCGTATTTTCCTGTGAGTTCATCGTATTTTCCTGTGAGTTTCTTATACACTTCTGTCCGAGCTAAAATATTTCCAATGAAGTGGTTGAGCTTTCTTTTAATTTTTTTAAAAACCACTTGGTTAAAAGAGATTTTTTGGGGCGCTATTTTGCAAGGCTCAGATAGTCCTTTAGGGTCTTGTTGCGTTTCAATAATAGAGTCTTGTTGCACATCTTGTGCGGAATTGGGGGGGGGGGGTAACTTCATAATTTTCAATAGGCGCTTCAGGTGCTTCAGTTTCTGTATAGATAGGGAGAGAGTGCAAATTGGTTTTATGGCCTCCCCAATAATGCCCATAGAGTCTCACAAAATCAAAAGGGCTTTTCAAGCAATCTTCTAGGGCTTGCATGAAATTAGACTCTAACGCTACATCATCTTCTAAAATAACGACCGGTTGGTTTAATTTAACGCATTCTTTCCATAAAAGATAATGGCTTAAATAGCATCCAAATTCTTGGGGCAATAATTCTTGATAACAATAATCAGAATGGAACCAATCGGATTTTAACAAACTTGAAGAATCATAAAGCTCTTGAATAAATTTTTCAAAATCTTGATGTTTGGGGCTAATAGCGTCAAAGATTTGAAAAACACAACGGCCTTTAAATTTTTCATTGGATTCTAAAACGAGTTTTTCAGTGCCCAAACGCCTTTGACTTTCTTTTAAAGAAATGATATAAACTTGTGTCAAATGAACTCCTGAATATGCATTCTACCATAAAATTTCTTTTTAAACCTCTTTAGGGGTTTTTAAAGGAGCGTATTGTTTGCTGTATTGTTGAAAGGCATTCAAGCGTTTTTTGGCATTCAAGCTATAATAAAAAAGATTCTTAAAAGTTGATTTTTTAGGCGGAAAGGGGCAAGATTTCAAGCTCTTTTTTTGGGGCTTTTGAATGGTGCTGTCTAAAGAATGCTCGCTTAAAGAAACAGGGCAAGGCACATAAGTCAGATTCGCCACATCATGATAAGCAGAATTATCCATAAACATATCCACCGGCTCTATGATTTTAAAACGCTCCGTGGCTTCTATAAAAGTTTTAGCGCTCTTAGGGGTTAAGTAATAACCGGCTGTAGAAGCCACATACACGCTGGTGAGGTAAAAATGCTCTAAAAAAAAGGCTTCTTTTTCATGCGTTGCGTAATAGCTTTTTTGTATTTTTTTGAGAATATAGTGGATGACTTTATGGGTAGAAAGATTTAAAAATCTAGAAACATCAAAAAATTTTTTAAATTTTTCTAAAATAGGGTTATTTTTAAAAGGATAATCAAAGGGAGGAAATACAAATTCTTTGGGTAAAACATGGAATTTTGTCTCGTGGTAATACCAATAGCACCCATAGAGTCTCACAAAATCAAAAGGGCTTTTCAAGCAATCTTCTAAAGCTTGCATGAAATTAGACTCTAAGGCTACATCATCTTCTAAAATGACGACCGGTTGGTTTAATTTGACGCATTCTTTCCACAAAAGATAATGGCTTAAATAGCACCCTAATTCAGGCAAAGTCAAACCAGCGCCAACATAAGAATGATACCAATCAGATTGCAATAAACTTTGAGCGTCATAAAGCTCTTGAAGTAATTTTTCAAAATCTTCGTGTTTAGGGCTAATAGCGTCAAAGATCTGAAAAACGCAACGGCCTTTAAACTTTTCATTGGATTCTAAAACGAGTTTTTCAGTATCCAAACGCCTTTGACTTTCTTTTAAAGAAATGATATAGACACCAATCACAGATCATTCTCTTTGGAACGCATTTTAATTCGCAAAAGACAAAATATATTTTTGCATTTCATTCACGATTTCTTCAATACTCCTCTCCCCATTGATCGCTTTATACACCTTCTTATTCTTGTAGAAGTTTTGGATTTCAGCTAAGGGATCTAAAAACACCCGCATGCGGTTATGAAACACCCTTTCATTATCATCAGCCCCCCTAGAGCGCCCTAAAACCCTTTCTTTAGCGGTGTTTTCACTCACTTCTACTTCAATCACGCTTTTTAAGATCACTTCGTTTTGAGCGTTCAATTCCTTATCCAAAGCCTGCATTTGTTCCACGCTCCTAGGATAGCCATCAATTAAAATGATCCCTTTACTAGAACTTTTAATCGCTGAAAGGATCGTTTCTACCACAATTTCTAAAGGCACTAATTCGCCTTGAGAAGTGAATTTCTCAATCAATAAGCCTCGCTCGGTCTTTTTAGCGCTCTCAGCCCTGAGTAAATCCCCAGTAGAAAAATGAGCGATTGTTTCGCTGTTATTCTTAGCGATAAGCTCTGCGTCAGTGGTTTTACCACTCCCTGGGGCTCCAATAATCAAAAATAGTTGTTTCATATCATATCCTTTTAAATTATTTTCTTAAACGAATGTGTAATTCTCTTAGCTGCTCTTCATTAATGGGGCTAGGTGCATCAGTCAATAAGCATGAAGCTTTTTGCGTTTTAGGGAAAGCGATCACGTCTCTAATGCTATTGGATTTAGTCATTAGCATGATCAAGCGATCAAAGCCTATCGCAAAGCCCCCATGAGGAGGAGCGCCAAACTTTAACGCTTCTAGCAAAAAGCCAAATTTCTTTTGCGCTTCTTCTTCGTTGATATTGATTTTTTCAAAGACTTTTTTTTGCATTTCTTCTTTATGAATCCTTATGCTCCCCCCACCAAGCTCCACGCCATTAAGCACCACATCATACGCATGCGCCTCAATCTCTTCTATGTCTTCGCATTCTATATTTTTAGGCATCGTAAAAGGGTGGTGTGCAGCATGATAGCCGTTTTCGGTTTTTTCAAACATGGGGAAATGGACTACCCATAAGAAATTCAAAGCGTCTTTATCAATCAAATCAAGCGTTTCAGCCACCTTCAAGCGCAAGCGTCCCATGTAGTCTAACACGATTTTTTTATCTCCCGCTCCAAAAAAGACAATATCCCCAACTTGCGCATCAGTCCTTTCTAAAATATTCTTAAGCCCCTTTTCGCTCAAAAATTTAACTAAAGGCCCTTTAATCCCATCTTCTTTAATCTGCAAATACGCTAAGCCTTGAGCCCCAAACTGGCGCACAAATTCTTCTAATTCTTTTAAAACGCTGCGGCTAAAAATGACATCAGCCCCCTTAACGTTCAAAGCTTTGATGCGTTTGTTTTTAGGATCTTTTGCGATATTAGAAAAAATAGCGTTTGAGCTGTCCATAAAGCAATCCCCCACTTCTATTAAAGGCAATTCAAAGCGTAAATCCGGCTTATCGCTCCCATAATTTTCCATCGCTTCCTTATAAGGCATGCGTTTAAAAGGTTTAGAAATAGTATGCCCAATCGCTTTAAAAATCTCTTGCAACAAATCTTCCACCACGCCCATCACATCATTTTCACTACAAAAGCTCATTTCCGCATCAATTTGCGTGAATTCCGGCTGCCTGTCCGCCCTCAAATCTTCATCTCTAAAGCAACGAGCGATTTGAAAATACCTGTCCATTCCCCCCACCATTAAGAGCTGTTTGAACAATTGCGGGCTTTGGGGGAGCGCAAAAAATTCGCCCTCATGCACCCTGCTTGGCACTAAATAATCCCTAGCCCCCTCAGGCGTGGTTTTAGACAAAATAGGGGTTTCAATCTCTAAAAAACCCTTTTGGGCTAGAGTGTTACGAGTAATTAAAGCCACTTCGCTGCGCAATTTAAAGATTTCATAAGAATTAGGAGAGCGCAAATCCAAATAGCGGTATTTCAAGCGCAAATCCTCATTCACATGTTTGTTGCCAATTTCAATCGGTGGGGTAGCGCTTTTATTTTCAATGACTAACTCTTCTAAAACGATTTCAATTTTACCGGTCTTTAGTTTAAGGTTTTCTAGCCCAGCACCCCTTAAACGCACTCTTCCTTTAGCCACTAGCACAAATTCGCTCCTGACTTCTAAAGCCTTTTCATAAGCCTTAGAGCTAGGATCACAGACTAATTGCACTAAACCGCTTTTATCCCTTAAATCAATAAAAACCACGCCTCCATGGTCTCTATAAGTGTTACACCACCCGGCCACTTTGATGATTTTACCCACATCTTTTTCACTAATTTCTGTGCAAAAATGACTTCGCATGTTTTATCCCTTTAAATTAAAACAAAAATTAAATTTATGAAAGCGTTTTTTTAAGCATTTCATGGATTTCAAGAATGTTAGATTTTACCACAAAACCATCCGCTTCTAAAGATTGGGCTAATTGGCGGTTAGAATCGCTGCTCATAGACGAATTGATAATCACAGGAAGATGCTCAGTTCTATGATCAGCTTTAATGGTTTTTAACACTTCAAACCCTGAAATGTTAGGCATTTCTAAATCCGTAATGACCACGCCGACTTGTTGGTAATGTTCTTTTTCATACAAATAATCCAATAATTCCTTTCCGTTTGGAAAGGCTAAATAACGCAATTCTAAAGTTTGAACGATCTTTTCTAGGGTTTTAAGAGCGCTTAAAGAATCTTCAGCGATTAAAATGAGTTTTTGGCTTTGAATGGCTTCTATGCAACGCAAAGTCAAATCGTCTAAATCCTTCAAGCTAGGGAAAACATCGCTTACCATTTTTTCCACATCTAAGATCTGCACCACTCGTTGTTCATCAAAACGAGCGATAGCGCTAAGCTTACCCTCTTCATTAATGCCTTGTTTGTCCCCGGCGCTAATCTCATTCCAATTTTTATGAATAATCCTTTCAATTTTTAAAACCTTTAGAGCGATGGAATGGTTAGAAAAATGGCACACGATCACCAAATTATGGTCATCTTTAACGCTGTATTCTTTTAAATCACGACTCGGATCATTGGCGTTATAATGCAACCACCTTTTCACATCCACTAAAGGAATGGATTCGCCCCTAACGCTAAGAAACCCAAGCATCACGCCATCGCTCCCTCCAAGAATCTCTGTAATCTCCCCATCATAATGGATAATTTCTCGGATCTTAAAAATATTCATGCCATAAAGTTGGGCGTCTTTTTCTGCATCTAATCTAAAGCACAGAAATTGCGCTTCGTTGTTTAAGTGCAACGAAGTCGTTTTGTCAATGTCTCTTACCACCTATTTTCCCCTAAAGCCCTATCAAAGATTAAATGTTATAATACTACCCTAATTTAGTTTAAAAGGTTTTTAATGATAAAAAGCCAAAAAGAGTATTTAGAAAGAATTGAATATTTAAACACCCTATCGCACCATTATTACAACCTTGATGAGTCAATCGTAAGCGATGCAGTCTATGATGAACTTTACCAAGAATTAAAAGCTTATGAAGAAGAAAACCCTAATCGCATTCAGGCTAACTCCCCTACCCAAAAAGTGGGGGCTACTGCCACCAATGAGTTCAGTAAAAACCCCCATTTAATGCGGATGTGGAGCTTAGATGATGTGTTCAATCAAAGTGAATTGCAAGCGTGGTTGCAACGCATTTTAAAAGTTTATCCTAGCGCTTCGTTCGTGTGTTCGCCCAAACTTGATGGGGTTTCACTCAATCTTTTGTATCACCATGGCAAGCTAATAAAGGCGACCACTAGGGGTAACGGATTAGAAGGAGAACTCGTTACTACAAACGCCAAACACATCGCTAATATCCCCCATTTTATCGCTTATAGTGGAGGAATAGAAATCAGGGGCGAGGTGATCATTGCTAAAACCGATTTTGACGCTTTAAACAAAGAGCGCCTAAACGCTAACGAACCCCTATTCGCTAACCCTAGAAATGCCGCATCAGGGAGTTTAAGACAGCTTGATAGTAAAATCACTAAAAAGCGCAAATTGCAATTCATCCCTTGGGGCGTGGGCAAGCATTCTTTGAATTTCCTAAGCTTTAAGGAATGTTTGGATTTTATTGTTTCACTGGGTTTTAGCGCTATTCAATACTTAAGCTTGAACAAAAACCACCAAGAAATAGAAGAAAATTACCACACCCTAATTAGAGAAAGGGAGAGCTTTTTCGCCCTTTTAGACGGCATGGTGATCGTTGTGGATGAATTGGGTATTCAAAAGGAGCTAGGCTACACGCAAAAATCCCCTAAATTCGCTTGCGCTTATAAATTCCCGGCTCTAGAAAAACACACCAAAATTGTAGGAGTCATCAACCAAGTGGGGCGCAGCGGGGCGATCACACCAGTCGCTCTCTTAGAGCCTGTAGAAATCGCTGGAGCTATGATTAATAGAGCGACCTTACACAATTATTCTGAAATTGAAAAAAAGAATATCATGCTCAATGATAAAGTGGTCGTCATTAGAAGCGGCGATGTGATCCCTAAAATCATCAAACCTTTAGAATCTTATAGAGACGGCTCGCAACATAAAATTGAACGCCCCAAAGTTTGCCCTATATGTTCGCATGAGCTTTTATGCGAAGAGATTTTTACTTATTGTCAAAACCTTAATTGCCCGGCAAGATTAAAAGAAAGCTTGATTCATTTCGCTTCTAAAGACGCTTTAAACATTCAAGGCTTGGGCGATAAAGTCATAGAGCAACTTTTTGAAGAAAAACTCATTTTTAACGCCCTGGATTTGTATGCTTTAAAATTGGAAGATTTAATGCGGCTAGACAAATTCAAAATCAAAAAAGCTCAAAATCTGTTAGACGCTATCCAAAAGAGCAAAAACCCTCCCTTATGGCGTTTGATCAACGCTTTAGGGATTGAGCATATTGGTAAAGGAGCGAGTAAAACGCTAGCCAAATACGGCTTAAACGTGTTAGAAAAAAGCGAAGCCGAGTTTTTGGAAATGGAAGGCTTTGGGGTGGAAATGGCACGCTCTTTAGTCAATTTTTATGCGAGCAATCAGGAATTTATCCGATCGTTATTTGAATTGTTAAACCCTAAAAGTAGCGATACGGCTGAAGAAAAGCAAAAAAGCTCTTCTGTTTTCAGCAATAAAACGATTGTTTTAACCGGCACGCTTTCTAAACCACGGCAAGAATACGCTCAAATGTTAGAAAATTTAGGGGCAAAAATTGCTTCAAGCGTGAGCACTAAAACCGATTTTTTAATCGTTGGAGAAAACGCCGGCTCAAAACTCGCTCTAGCACAAAAACATGGCGTGAGCGTTTTGAATGAAGAAGAATTGTTAAAACGCCTTAAGGAATTGGATTAAAATTAAAATCAAATACCCGGTTAAATTCTAAAGAAAAATTCCAATTTTCATTCTTAATGAATTTACTCACAAAATCCTATTTTATAGTAGAATGCGAAAAATAAAGACATTTTAAGGAGCAATGATGGAACACCATAAAGTGCACACAACCGTTCAGGCTTTACAAGCCAAACGCAAAAGGTTGCTAACCGAATTAGCCGAGTTAGAAGCAGAAATAAAGGTGAGCAGCGAACGAAGGAGCAGTTTTAACGTTTCGCTTTCGCCGAGCTTGTTAGCCGAAATAGAAGAGATAGAATACGAAGAAAAAACAAGTAAAGAGCGAAGAATCAATCACAGCGTTTTGCTTTCGCCCAGTTTTATGGCTAAAGTGGATGAATACATGAAAGAGAAAGGTTTTCCTAATCGATCGCTTCTCTTTGAAAAAGCGTTGGAGTTTTATATGCTAAAACACCCATAAACCAATAGCAGGCAAAAAACGAGAGGATATTTAGGGTTTTGATAATAAGAAATCAAAAGCTCCGTTTCTCTAGCTTTTTAGGGTCCTTCTTATTTAAAGCCTTGACTTTGTCTATTTTTAGAGTTGAAATGCTTTTTAAAATCGTTCCACTCGCTTAAATCGTGTCTGTCAGTAACGCTTTTAGCTTATTTTAACAAATATCAGTTATTTTTTAGTAACACTACGCTCAATAAAACCATCATTTGAATATAATAACCCTGAATGGGATTTTAAATCATTTCTATATAAGGGGATTTTATGATTTCTAACATCAGCATACACCCAAAAACCATGTTTAAAAACGCTTTAAATATACAAGATTTTTCATTTAAAAGTCATACTAGTACAGCCATTATTGGCACAAATGGTGCTGGAAAATCAACGCTTATCAACACTATTCTAAGCATTAGATCAGACTATAATTTTAAAGCACAAAACAATAATATTCCATACCACGACAATGTTATACCACAACGCAAGCAATTGGGAGTTGTCTCTAACCTATTCAACTACCCACCTGGATTAAACGCAAACGACCTTTTTAAATTCTATCAATTTTTTCACAAAAACTGCACTCCAAATCTATTTGAAAAAAATCTTTTGAATAAAACCTACGAACACCTAAGCGATGGACAAAAACAGCACTTAAAGATTGACTTAGCTCTTAGCCACCACCCCCAATTAATTATTATGGATGAACCAGAAACCAGTTTAGAGCAAAACGCTCTTATAAGACTATCAAATCTCATAAACTTGCGTAATACCCAACAACTTACAAGTATCATCGCCACTCATGATCCTATTGTCTTAGATAGTTGCGAATGGGTATTGTTCCTTAAGAATGGCAACATTGCTCAATACAAACCTTTAAATTCTATATTAAAATCTGTAGCTAAAACTTTTAACTTTAAAGAAAAACCAACCACAAAAGACTTATTAGCATTACTAAAGGATATTTAGTGGGAGCAATTCTATCTATCCTAAAACTTGAAATCAAATCTTATCTCACCAATACAAGCGCGCTATTTTGGACTTTTATTTATCCTATTTTAATGCTCCTATTACTAATTTTTGTTTTTTCAAAAAATACCACTGAAATTTTTTACTTTAATAACATTATAGGTCTAATGGGACTTCTTATTATTTCTAGCGCGATCTTTGGTCTCACACAAGCTATAACAAGCTTGAGAATCGCATAATATATTCTTGTTCTACATGCTATCACCAGCAACTTTCAAACAAATAACTCTAGCATTAATCGCTTCAAGACTAATCGTTGTAATCCTATATGCTTTTATCTTTATTGTTCTCTCTTTTTATGCGCTCAATATCATCACTATTCTTAATTTTCAAGCGCTTATTTTGGGGTTTGTTAGTGTTTTTTCAAGCGCATTGTTTTGTTTTTGCTTGGCCATTTTTGTAGCTAGAATTTTTCAAAACGAACAAAGCATCTTAGGATTTTGTAATATCATCAATCTCTATGCGCTAATGTCTTGTAATGTTTTTGTTCCTTTAGAATACCTACCTAATATTGGTCAATTATTTATCAAAACATCTATTTTTTACTACCTTAATCAACTTCTAATCAAAGCTTTTCAAGGGATTGATACTATACTGGTTTTAGCAACTTCAACATTTTTCATTATTGGTGGCATTATTTTATTTTTACTAAGCGCTAATCGCATGTTACTAACACCAAAAGAACGCATGCGTTAAATCCTTAATCCCACCATTTATCAATTGTTTAATGGCTCAAAAAAGGGGTAAGCCCCAACCCCTTAAAACGCTAAACGCATTCCAATATTTCCGGTAATATTGATCATTTTGTAGTCCAATCCAAACCTAGCCCCCACCCCAGCGTTCGCATAAAAGCTTTTAAACAACCTCACTTCCCCGCCCGTAGTGATGCTCGCAAAGGTGTTGTAAAGCTCGCCTTTTCTGTAACTCAAAGTGTTGTTGCCAATGAAACGCACCAATTTATCCCCCATAGATCGCACCAATAGATCCCTGCCAATGCCGCCAATCGCATAAAAATAAGAGTTTGTGTTAAAATAATGGCGGTTCTCCAAAGCAAGATCAATCGTTAAAACGGATTTTTTAGACGGATCGGCGTTCGCTTTAAACTGGTTATAGAGCGCGTTATGCATCACCCCTTCTAAACCGGTCATGCCAATATAGTAATACCTTAAACCAATTTGAGGTTTTAAAATGATGCTTTTATTTTTAAACATGAAATCATACCCGTAATTAACTTTTGCGTTCGTCGTCCATGTGTTGTAATTATAAGATTGGTTGATCATAGAGAGTAAAGTGTCGTTGGAGCTGATTTGGGTTTTATTAGCCCCCCAAGTTTCATTAACGCTAAAGGTCAGCTCGCTCTTTTTAATGAAAGCCCTCGCATACAAGCCCACATCTACATTATCGGATTTAGAATTAGTGATGCGTTTATAAAACCCGCTATACCCATAAGCCGCATACCCTCCAACAATCACACCCTTAATGAATCTGTCATAGCCCACATTGACACCATAGAGCGTTCCTGTGCCATTTTCCACAAAGCTCACGCCCCCAACGCCGGTTGCCCAAAGGTTGTTTTTTAATTTATTCCTTTGAGAGTATTTTAAAATCACATCCATCGCGTTAGGGATTGCATCAGCAAATCTTTGGTTTTTAAGACTGCTCAAGCGTTCGCTAAAATCCGTTGAATCAAAGGAAGCGAAATTAGAAAGCTTGGCTAGACGGCTCATTTGTTGCGTGTAAGTGTTGAGCTGCAAAGCATCGGTGGAATTGTTTTTAAGATTGGGTTTAGAAAGCATGCCTAAAGCGCTGTTCACATCTTCCATTAAAGTCACAATGTGTTTGGTGGGCGTGTCTTGCAAATAATAAGGAGCGAACAAGGGATTTCCCCCCTTAGCCATAAAAAGCGCATTCAGCCAATTGACAGCGTTAGGGTTAGCGGATTTGATCGCATTCAAACCAGCGCTGCCTTGAATGTATTTAATGTAATACTCCAAACTAGGGGCTTGAATGTTAATGGGTTTATCCGAAACGGTAACTTGAACTTTATCATAAAGGATAGATGAATACACCATTTGCCCTTGATTGTCTTTAAAGCTTACCACAGAACCCCCATCTTTAATATTGACCGGTTGGTTGTCATAGCTTAGTGAATCGCCGTTTAATTGCATGCGTTTGCCGTTAAAATCAATGAGGGTGTAAAGCTTGAGGTAATCGCTCAAGCTCCCTTGACGAATGATTTGATTGTCATAACCATAAAGCATGCGTTTAGCGTTAATAAGCGTGTAAGAACCCTGCTTAAGCTGGGTGTTTAAGTTGATTAGAGTCTGGTTGTTATAAGACATGATCATAGAATTGCCAGTCACGCTTAATATCGTTTTATCAGTTGGACGCTTGAGATTGAAAGTCAATGACCCTTCGCTCTTGAAATCCCCTCCCACATCCAAACCATTTTCATTCGTGCTAAAAGTTGCACCCTTGGCCACATTGAAATTACCGCTGATACTAACCCTGTAATTAGAATTGTTGTTAAAGGCGTTATTCACGATCAAGTTATTCGCCCTCAAAAGAGCGTTTGGCCCTAAATCCAAAGTCCCGATAGTCGTATTTTGTAAGACTTTTGAAAAATCCACTAATCCATTAGCTTTAATGGTTCCTAAGAAAGCGAAATTATTCGCATTCACTTCCAGCGTTTCATCGGTTGGAGCGCTTGTGTTTGAAGGATTGGCTTTTTTCTCGCCCATACAATTTAAAACATTCACGCAAATCTGCCCTTTTTGGACGCTAATGTCATTTCGTGGTGCATTGAGCGTTAAGCCGTTGGTAGCGTTTAAAGTGTCTAGGGAAATATTAGAAAAAGTTTTAGAAATCAATGAAAGCCTGCCCTGATACTGCGTGAAATTGATCGTATTTTTCCCGTTAAAAATAATGGACTTGCCCGCTACAAAATTCAATTCCCCCCCTGTGGCGTTACTGAATGAGCTGTTATTGATAAACACATAATCTTTAGCTAAGAAATTAAAATTCCCTTTTTGCCAAAGGTTGTGCAAGCCTTTAGGTTTGAGTAAAGAGCCCATGCCTAATTGTTTCAACTCATCTTGTAAGGATTTAGGCAGTATGGATCCCAAACCTTGATGATAAACGCCTCCAAAGCCCTTATCAGCGATGATTTTATTGATCATTTGCCCTAAAACTTGATTGCTCATGATTTTATTCACTACGCCATCGCCTAATAAATCGTTTAACGCTTTTTCGCCTATGCTAGAAATGGTGTTAGTTAGCTCTTCGCTAGGGTTAGTGATGCTATTTAAAGCGATATTCACTAACACGCTCAAATCCTGCGGGCCGAGCCAAGAAATGAGCTTATTGATTAAGGGGGCTTGATTGATCATTTGATTGAGAATATCCCCAAAGGTCGTTTTATCCAAGAAACTCTGTAAGTCTTTAGCATCAGCGTTAGAACCTATTTTATCAAGGGCTTGATTTAAGCCTCCAGGCACAAAATTATTGGCAAAAGAACTCAAGCTTTGCTTGCCATACCAGTTATTGATGAAATTCTCTACATTTTCAATCCCTAAAGTTTTAACGATGAATTTTTCAAACCCTGAAGAATGGGCTTGGATTTGCTCTAAAAGCATTTGATCAATTTCTTTTCTTTTTGCCGGATCCAATGCGTTTAAAAGCCCGTTTTCACCAAAAACATCGCCCACCGTTTTAGAATTTAAAATTTCCATGATCGCGTTTTTAAAAGCGCTCACGCCTAAGAGGTTATTCACTTCAGTAGGGCTAAGCAAAGAGCTTAAAGTCTTAGATCCCAAATCTTTAGGGATCATGTTGGCTAAATCTTTAGGGATAGCGTTATTATTCAAGCTTTCTTCATAAATAATATTAGAAAGTACATTCCCTAAGCCCTTTTCCCCAAAAAGCTTTTCAATGCCCTCTTTGCCCAAATAAGAAAAGATCTTATCAGTCCTTTGAGCGTCAATATTGGCTTGATTGAGCACTAAATTTGTCGCACTTTCAAAAGACACATTCGCGCTCCCCCCGCTCCCCCAAGCGTTCCCGCTGCCGATGGTTCCGGTAATGTAAATGTTTTTAGCCCTAAAATTAGCGTTAATGTAACCCAAATAAGGCGCGCTAGAATGGAGCAATTGCCCTAAATTAGTCTGCCTGAACATCTGGCAAGTGTTATCCCCAACCGCGCATGGATTTTTATACCCATCGCCCCCAAACCACACCACGCT
Organism: Helicobacter pylori; assembly: GCF_014497725.1. Lineage (GTDB taxonomy): Bacteria > Campylobacterota > Campylobacteria > Campylobacterales > Helicobacteraceae > Helicobacter > Helicobacter pylori_DE. The sequence goes on from NZ_JACTGF010000002.1 coordinate 46,309, forward strand.
ATTCGTATTCGTTTGCCCTTCTTTGATCGCCCCCACAACGAGACTGCCTTGAGAAAAATGATAATTAGTCGTGTTAGAAAAATTATTGATGATCTTCAACAAACTCTTCCAATTCGCTTGGTTTAAAGTAATGCCATATTCTTTTAAGATACTAAAAATCGTTTCAAAGCTATCCGGGCTATTGAGATTGAGATTGTCTAAAGCCCCTGAAGCGATAAGCTTAGCCATTTTAGGCAAAAATTCCTTACCTAAATTAGCGATCACGCTTAAATCCTGCTTAGTGATAGCCTGATTATAGATGTGTAAGGCTCGTAAGGGTTGGTTTTGCGCATTATAAGTCCCGGGTATCTCATTATTCTTACCAAAGCCTTTGATACTGCTACTCAAATAATAAGTGCCGGCTTTATCGCTTGTGTGATTATAGGAATTCGCGCTTTCATCATAAGGGTTTTGTTGGTAATCATACAAGCTAGGAGCGAGATTGAACATCGCATTATTAGAAACGCCGTTTTGAGAGATCTGCACTTTCAAGCGGTTATTATGTAAGGTTTCGGTAATGGTTTCAGTCGTATTGAGCGGGTTAGTGAAGCTCCAAGAATGAACGCCGTTATTGAACGAGTAATCAGCCTTTTCAATCTGTATGCCATAAAAACGGATCTTTTCATAGCCGTTATTCCCCATTAAGCCGCTAATATTTTGGGCTTGCAACACGTCATAAACGGAAGTTTTTTTATCCCCTCCAAATAGATTCATATAAGACAGATTCAAAATCCCTTGAGATCCAAAACTAAAATTCTCTTTAGCGTTGATCGCTAGATTGTTACCGCTATTGCCTAAAAGGTTTAGAGCGCTGTTTAAAAGAACGCTTTGAAAATTCAAAGCACTGTTATTGCCTAAATCAAATGAAGCGTCTGCATTAAAAGTCGCCGAATGAGTGAAAGAAATTTGAGAATTATTAGCGTAGAAATTCACAGGGGCGTTAAAAACGCTGTTGCCATTGAAGTTCAATAAACTTGAGCCGTTGAGGTTGAAATTCGTTTCCCCTTCTACGCTAAGCGCATTAAAGCTCGCTTGAGAACTTTCAGCTAAATTCATCGTAGAGTTATTTTCAAAAGTGGAAGCCCCTTGGAAATTGATATGGATATTTTTAGCCCTTAAATTGAGCGTGGCTTGATTAAAATTCGTATTCCCTTTGAAATTAATAAGGCGCACAGAGTTGCCAAAATCAGGCGTTTTACCAAATAGTGGGATTCCATAAAAGGTTACATTAGCGTTATTGAAATTTGCTTGATTGAAGCTTAATTGAGCGTTAGGGTTCAAATTCAAATAAGACACCCCGTTAAAAGCGGTTGTGCCGTTAAAATTCGCCACGCTGTTGTTGTAAAAAGAAAGGCTTGAAGCGTTTTCTAAAGTCGTTTGGGTCTGATCCCCCCCAATATTGATAGCCGCATTGGGTTTGACTGAAAGCCTGGAATTATTGAAAGTAACATTCCCATTCAATGAAGACTGATTCACGTTTTTAGACACATCAATCACCATTTGAGTGTTATTGAAAATAATGTTATTAGCCTTCAAATCATAGCGAACGCCCCCTCCTAAAATGGAATTAGTGAAAATCAAATCCGTATTCGCAACCATGTTCACATACGACGAACCGCTTTCAGTCGCTCCGTTAATATTGGTCCAGCCGCTAAAAGTGGTGTTTTCAAAAACCATGCGCCCTGAATTAAAATTAAAGCCTCCCCATGTGAAATCCCTAAAGTTAGAATTTTTAATCTCCATAGAAAGCTTGGAATTAAAATTCGCCCATGAATGCTGGCTCGCGCTGGTTTGTAAGCCCATAGCCACGGTTTGGAAATTCGTGTAATTCAACCCGTCAGCGTTCAAGGTTTCATCAGCGTTAAAATTAATCGTTGCCCCACCGCCAGCGTTAGGGTTGCCGACATTAAAATTATTCGTTAAAAAGATATTAGTCGCGTTGAAATTGCCATGCAAATACAGCAAATTATTCTTACCAAACCAGATCGAGCCGCCATTGTTATTGGCTTTTTCTTGAGCGCTCCCTAAAAGCAAAGTCCCCACCACTGTAGCCCCAAAATTCAGCGACCATGCAAAAGCGCTAGAGCCGATAAGGTTTTGATTTTTATAAGGCGCGATATAGCACACCCCAACGCACACGGGGGTTTTTCCTGGAATGAAATCAAATTGCTTCCTCACCTGACTCCAAATATCCTTAGAATCATTATCTGTGTGAAAAAGTGAAGAATGGATAGTAAAATATTTATAGGTGATAGAGCCAGGATTAAAAGTTTCTTCAAAAACAAATTTTTGGCCGTTGCTTTGGGTGAATTGCACAAAATAAGTGTTTTTCTCCGTCCTTAATAAAGTCCCTCTCTCGCCACCATAATGGATCAAATCCCATAAATTTTTTGAAAAAACATTATCCGCTAAAGCTTGGTTATTGTATTTGATGCTATCCCCGCTTAAAAGCGTGTAAGTGGTTTTATCGGTCAAATTCCTTTCAATATTAAAAATACTATCATTTTCAATAGAGACTGATCCTTTAAGGCGGCTGAAAGGATCGCTGTTAATGAGTGTGTTTGTGCCTTTAAAAGTGGTGTTTTTAGTGTCATTAAACGAATAGCTACCGCCATTAAACGAGTTGTTGTTAAAAATTAGGTTTTGCACTTTTGCGTTGATGTTATAGGAATTGAAAGTGTTGTTTTCTAGGGTTAGGGAATTTCCGGCACTGTTTTCACCCCCTTTATAAATCAAGGTGCCGTTATCGCTAAAATTAACATTCTTAATCACGGCATTTCCGTTAGCACTAGCATTATCCACGCCAAAATTCCCCCCTCCACTCACAGACCCCCCATTAAAAGTAATACCACCCGCTTTAAGGTTAAAGCCTCCATGCGGTGTTTGGTTGCTAAAATTTGCGTTTGTTACATTCAAGTTGCCGTTATTGACAATGAAATTCATCCATGAATTTTGCAAACCGGCTTTATCGCTATTCAAATGAGCGTTAGCGATATTCAAACGCTTTTGAGCGTTAAACACTAAAGTCGCACCCCCACCGGTTTTAGCCCCATTACCAGAACGAATCGTGCCAGTAATGTCAATTTGATTGGCTTTAAAAACGCCTTGAATATAGCCCACTAGCCCCCATTCAGCCCCTGAAGTTTTCCCAAAACTCACCATGCTATTAGAAGTGGGATTCGCCCCAGCAAGAAAGGGGGTAGTTTGGTTGAACACTAAAACGCTGTTAGCACCGCTATAATCTTGCGTGAAAACGCCTGTGCCAGCGATCTTCCAAGTCGTCATGCCATTGAGATAGAACACGGTGTTACTGGCGTTGTTATTGACATTTTTGAGATTAAACACATCGTTATCAATATTCACGCAATGCGTATAACCTAGAGTGCATAAACGAGTGAGCGTGATCCCGTTATTAAAATTTTCTTTAATGTAGTAAGTCAAGCCGTTATCGGTGAAATGGACATTATAAATTTTAGCGCTGTTTGGCACGGTTTTATTTTCATCCACTAGCGTGCCGCTAGGATTTTCCCTGCTAGTCCAACGCAACATTTGATACAAAGCGTTATTGTTATCTTTATAATCCACGCTTTTAGCGCTGAGTAATTGATAAGTGGTGCCTACGCTTAGGCTACTCAAAAGCCCTTGCATGTTAAAAACAACGCCCTTATTGAAAGTGAAAGTTGTTTGAGCGCCATTTATTTTGAATTGACTATTCACATTAAAAGTGTCATCAGTAAAACTGACTTTAGGGGTATTATTGAAATTAAACACGCCCCCATTGAACGAGTTATGATTAAAATCCACTTGCTTGGCGTTAAAACTAAACGATCCGCCATTAAACGAGTTGTTATTAAAAGCGTCTGTTTGCTCTGCATGGTTGAAATTAAACGAACCGCCATTAAATTTGTCTTCATTAAAGGTGTTATTTGTGCCATCAAAAGAATAAGAAGCGTCATCTAAAACGGATTTTTCAATGGTGGTCTTGCCCTGAAACTTAAAATTCCCTGCTAAAAAGTTCGTGTTTTTAAAATGGTAAGAATTTTCAGCACCTTGAAATTTGTAATAAGCCTTGTTGAAATTCACGCTATCAAAAACGCCATTACCGGTAAAATCATACCCCCCACCTGTCCAGTCGTAAAAATCAGATTGAGAAACATTGATCTTACCACTCCCAGAGCTATCCCCTAAGGCGATAAAAGTCATGTAAGAGTTTTGCGAAGTGGTTTTTAGGTTTTTAAAAGTGGCTCCAGCGATATTGATTTCAGTCGCGCCCACAAAATTCAAAGTCGCCCCCCCACCGGTTTGAGCGCCATTACCAGACATCATGTTACCGGTGATATAAACCCTATCGGCTGTGAAAGTGCCGGTGATATAGCCCGTTTTCCCCCAATTGACTCCCTCATACCCCCCAAAACGCACCGTGCTGTTAGATTTAGGGATACTGCCATTAGCCCAAGGGGTCGTAGCGTTAAAGACTAAAGCGCTATTTTTCCCGCCATAGGTTTGAGCGAATCTCGCTTGCGTGTAATTCCAAGTGTTCAAGCCGTTGAGATAAAAAATCGCATCAGCCCTATCATCGTTAATATTTTTTAAATTAAAGACATTATCATGGATATTCACGCTATTGGTGTAATAGATATTATTCGCGCCATAATAAACGGATTGTAAAACAATGGAATTAGGGCTAAAAATTTGTCTGAAATGATAGAGCGTGCCGCCTAAATTGTAGGTTACATAGTAAGTGTGGGTGTTATTATTGGAAGTGGCGTTTTTGCTATTGTCTTTTGTGGCTTGCGTGTTTTTAAGCCTGATGATATTCCATAAATTATTCACATCATTATAAGTGATAGAGCCATTTTTCATGCTAAAGAGCGTGTAAGCGCTCCCTATGCTAGGCGTGTAATTTTGAATGTTAAAAATCGCATTAGGATTAATGGTAACTTTACCGGTCATATTGACAAAGGGTGAAGTGGGGTTGTTAATCGTGGTTGCGCCTTGAAAATTAACATGAGCATCAGGTCTATTAAAAACGAACCAACCCCCATTAAAGGTCAAATTATTAAAAGTAATATTATTTGCATTAAGAATGTAGGCGTTTCCTATAGTATTAGCGTTGCCATTAGGCATACTCCCTAAAATGCTGTTATTAAAAGTAACGCTATTGGCGTTAAGATTGAGTTTGTAATGATTGATATTAGAGTTAGTGAAAGTGATGCTCCCTCCAATACCATTCCCACCCTTATAAGTGAGCGCGCCATTATTATTGAAAGTTACTCCGCTAATGGTGGTTGCGCCATTGCTATCCACGTTATCAAAGCCAAAATTCCCACCATTGATTGTTCCGCCATTATAAGTGATCTTTCGCCCCATAACATTAAAGCCCCCATTAGGGGTTTGGTTGCCAAAATCCGTGTTTGTCAAATTCACGCCATTGTTGGAAATCAAATTGATCCAAGAAGTTTGTGTCCCAGCTCTGTTATTTTGAAAATAAGCCCCATTAGTGGTTAGTTCGTTTGAGCTTTCAAAAACCAGTATCGCCCCTCCGCCAGTTTTCCACTCATTACCTGAGCCAACAGCCCCTGTGATAAAAATGTCTTTTGCCTTAAAAACCCCTGTAATAAAACCGATATAGCCCTTTTCACCAAACCATATAGAAGAATGATTGGGCGTTGAAGAAGCGTTTTTTGTCCCTATGTATAATTGACTATTGTTATAATTTTGCGTGAAATTCCTATTCCCCCCAGCCCAAGTGCGTAAGGGGCTGACATAGTAGGATTTGTTGTTATTATTTTCATTCACGCTATTGAGCCAATACACTGAACTATTATAATCTTCAGCGCTCAAAGCCGAAACAAACCCTAGCCCTAAGAAGATTTTTTTGTTAAAAGATGCAGAAAGATTTGAATGCGTTTTTAAGGAGTAAATTGTCAAAGGCGAGTTTTTGATTTTGTATTTTTTAGCGATTTTCTTTTTAATGCCCTTAAAAGAGCGGTTTTTGCTAAAGCGTTCCTTTAAATCTATTTTGCCATTTCTATAAGTCATATTTTGAACCCTTTCATGTGATCATACTCGTTGTTATATTTTTTGATGCTATCCATCTATACAATTTAATTAAAAACGGCACAATCTCCTTATATTATATCATAAGGATCTTATCTTATTGATAACGACCACCAATAGGCTATTTTTTATTCTCTCTTAAAACATATAACTATAAGCCGCATGGATAAAAACGCTCTCTAAAAAATAAGAATTTTTAAAAGAATTTCTAGTCTTTGAAAAAGGGATTTTAGTCCCAAGCTCTATGCGGTGGTGGCGATCGATCGTGCTGCCAAGCCCTACATTAATTAGCCCGTTATAACCCATAAACGAACTATTTTTCATGCCTAAATGGTTATTTTGATAAAAATACCCTATCCCAAGCCCCCCATACACCCCAAAGCTATATTTTTTATAAGTGTAAAAATCGCTCAACACGTCCATATTTAAGCTCAATAAAGAAGTGTTAATCGTGTGGAATGCGGTGGGTTTGATTGCCATAAGGTAGGAAAATTCACCCCTTAACGCTAGAGCTTTAAAAAAAGCGAATTGATACCCTCCTTTAGCCCCCCATAAAAAAGCCGTATAAGAAGAATCACTAGCCGGTTTTGGGGTTATTTCAATAGGGGCTAAACCCACCATAGCCCCAAAATAAATATGACTTTTTTTAGGCTCAAACGCCCCTAACAAGCCCGCCCATAAAGCCAAAATGAAAGCAATTTTTTTCATTCTAAAGTTTTTTGGTTTTGATAAAACCGCTTGATTTTGTCGTCTATGGGAGCGAGCAAACGATAAAACACCGGCACAATGAGTAAGCTTAGCACCATAGAAATCATCAAGCCCCCACTCATCGCAATCCCTATAGGGGATTTCATCGCCGCTCCATCCCCACTCGCTAACGCTAAAGGCAGCATCCCGCAAACCATCGCAATGGTCGTCATTAAAATCGGTCTTAAACGGGTTTTGCCGGCAAACAAAATGGCTTCTTGGATATTCAAACCTTTTTTACGCTCTTCATTCGCCACATCAATTAAAAGCGTGGCGTTTTTACCCACCATACCAATGAGCAAGATCAAGCCTATCATAGAGAACATGCTCAAAGGCTGATGGACTAAACCTAGAGCAAAAAACGCCCCTGAAAAGCTTAAAGGCATGGTAACCATGATGATAAAAGGCTCTAAAATGGATTCATACAACGCCGCTAAAATCATATAAATCAACACAAACGCTGTCGCTAAAGCGACTAAAAACTCCCCATTAGTCTCTTTAGCGTTGTCCGCTTCACCGGTAAATCTGTAATTCGCCCCCTCAACCAGCCATTCTTTAGTGTTTTTACTCACTTGCGTTAAAATTTCCCCTAAAGAGATACCCGCTTTAGGTTGAGCGAGCACCGTAACGCTGCGTTGGCGGTTATAGCGAGAAATACTGGACGGGCTTTTAGTTTCTGTGATTTCCACTAAAGCGTCTAAAAACATCAATTTATCGTATTTGTTACGCACTTGCAAGCGTTTGATGTCTTCTACAGAAACGCGCTTGTCATCAGGCACTCTGATGATCATGTCGTATTCTTTGCCATCTTCTTTGAACACGCTCGCTTGAGAAGTCCCAGAGAAAGCAGAGCTCACCACTGAGCCAATGGTTTGAGCGCTCACGCCGTATTTGTTGGCGTTTTGTCTTAAGATTTTCAGTTGCAATTGCGGTTGCGATTCGCTCGTGCTTGTATGATAGCTTTCAACCTTGCCTTTTAATTCAGGGCTTTCTAATAAGAATTTTTTCAAATTCGCCACGCTTTTATCCACCGCTTCTTGAGAATGGGAAAACACAAAGGTTTGGAAGGGCGAACTATCCCCACCGCCCCCTAAAAGCGAGACTTCAGAAAGATTAATAGTATCTAAACCTTTAGCTTCAGGCATGCTTTTTAATTCCTTCCTTAAAGCGCTCATCAACTCAAATTGCCCCAATTCACCCTCTTTTTTGCGCTCTTTTAAAGGCTTGAGTTGCACAAAAATCTTAGCTCTAAAAGGGTTTTGCGTGGTGCCATAACCCACTTGCAAGGTGGTGAATTCCACTTCATCATGTTTTTCAATCGCTTTTTGAAAGATCTTACTCTTTTGTGTCATGTAATCTATGCTCACGCCCGGTTTAGCCTTAAGCCACACTAAAAATCTCCCCCTATCTTCTTTCAGCATGAAATCCATACCCAATTTAGAAGCCACAAAAAGCGAACCCACAAACACCAAAACCACCGTTATAAAGATAATAAGCTTGTGGTTTAATACCCATTGGAGCAATCTGGTATAACGAGACTCTAAAGCTTTAAAAAAAGGCTCACTCCACACGTAAAAACGAGAATGCCTGGGATTGACCACCACTGAGCTTACCATGGGGATAATCGTAACGACCACCACATACGATAGAGCGATCGCTAAAGCCACCGTGATCCCAAAGCTTTGGAAAAAACGTCCGATAATGCCTTTCATGTTCCCTATAGGCACAAACACAGAGAGCAGCATCGCTGAAATCGCTACTAGAGCAAAGCCAATTTCCCTCACCCCCTCATAGCTCGCTTTGCGTTTGCTCATGCCCATTTCTAGCTTTTTATGGATGTTTTCAATCACCACGATCGCATCATCAATGATAATCCCTATCGCTAGCGTTAAAGCCACCATGGTGAGCATGTTTAATGAAAAGCCCATCCATTGAATGAGCGCAAAAGTCCCCATGATAGAAATAGGGATAGAGATCGCTGAAACGAGGGTGATCGTGCCGTTACGCAAGAACGCAAACACCACTAAAACCGCTAAAATCGCCCCTAAGATTAGGTCAAATTTCACGTCTTCAATAGAGGTGCGGATATAGCTCGTGGTGTCTAAAAAGGGTCTGATTTCATAGTTAGGGCTAATGGCTTGAATGCGCTTTAAAGCTTCATACACCCTATCCACGATTTCAATTTCATTCGCTCCGGCAATCTTTTGGATTTCTAAAATCACACCGGGTTTGTCTTTAAAGCTCGCAAAAGTGTTGTCTTCTTCCAAACCGATTTCAATTTTTGCAATATCCCCAAGACGCACATGATTACCCACTTGAATCTTTTCCACATCCGCAACGCTATAACTATTCGCATTGATTAAAATAGACAATTCCCTTTGGCTATTGACAATGCGCCCCCCATCAATTTCCACATTCTCCGCTTTAAGCGTGCTGAAAAGATCCGCATAAGTGAGATTGTATTTATTCATCAAAGTGGGATCTGCATAAATCCTAATCTGGCGCTCCCTAAAGCCGTTGAGTTGCACGCCCCCTACCCCATTGATTTTTTGGAGCATGGGTTTAATGGTGTTTTTAGCGTAGTCATTAAGGGTTGTAGCCGGCACGCTTGAACTGCTCACAAACAATGAAATAATGGCTTGGCTGTCGGTATCAAATTTATTGATAGAGGGTTTTTTAATGTTAGAATCATCAAAACGCACCGAAGAAATTTTATTAACCACATCGTTTAAGGCTTCTTCATTAGGCTTTTCTAATTCAAATTCAATGACGACGATACTCACATTTTTAGAGCTCGTGGAAGTAACCTTTTTGATCCCATCAATCCCCATCACCGCTTCTTCAATCTTATCGGTTACCTTACTCTCTATGATTTCAGCGCTAGCCCCAGGATAAGTCGTAGTAACCACCACTGTAGGCAAATCAATTTTAGGGAAAAGCGCCACGCTCAATTTTTTAAAACCCATAGTCCCAAAAAAGACAATCGCCAAAGCAAACATCAAGGTCGTAATAGGACGATTAATCGCTGTTTTATACATCAAAATACCCTATTATTTCGTTTGGATAAACCCATCGCCAAAAAGCCCCACTGCCATAGGCTTAGACAAAAGGGCTTCAGCGCTCACTTTCCTGGTGTTTTCATCAACCGTGGGGTAAATCTTAGTGATTTTAATTTCATGCTGATTAGAATCCCCATCTATAGAATAAGTGTAAGTATCCCCCACTTTGACTGCATTAATATATTTAGAATCAAATTCAATAACCAATTTCCTAGCATGGCTGACTAATCTCAATAACACCGTGTTATTCGCGCTCACCCCTTCGCCCACTTGAATGTTTTTGCTCGCTATTACGCCATCAAAAGGGGCCCTTAAAATGGTTTTATTCAATACCGCAATAGAATAAGCGTAATCTGATTCCAAACGCCTGTAATTGAACTCATAACTCTCTAGAGTGTTTTTATCCACAGCGCCCCCGGTTTTGCTGTATCGTTGGTATTGCTTTTTAGCAAAAATGAGTTGTTGCTCGGTAGAATCGCTTTGAGCCTGCTTCTCTTGATTATACAAAAGCAACAAAACATCGCCCTTTTTGACCACGCTCCCCTCAGTAACCTTAATGCTATCCACAATCCCTGTGCTATCCAGAGTGAGTTTGGAGTCTTGCATCGCTTTCACATTGAAAATCGCATACACTTTTTCGCCAGCTTCCATGCTCAAAAAACTCAAAAAAAGTCCTATTAAAATTTTTCGTATCATTTTCATTCCCTTAATGCACATAGTCGTCTATTTTATGCCCGCTGTTGAAAATGTAATTGGCTTTTTGCACTTCATAATTGTTGAGCGCTAAATTGTAAGCCACTTCCGCATCAAAGCGCGTGGTTAAGCCCCTTAAATAGGTGGTGAAATCCACTAAATTAGCGTCGTATTTCCTTTTAATATTGGCAAAAGAAAGATTGGCCGCATCCAAACTAGCCTTAGAAGATTCAATCTTGGCTCTGGCGATATCAAGCGATTTTCTGTAAAGCTGTTCGTCTTTTTCTTGCTCTAATTTTTTATACGCTAAATTCTTTTCATTCGCTAATTGGCCTAACATGATGGATTGTTTTTGCAAGCTCAAGCCTATATCATCAAAAATATTCAAAGTCGCAGTAACCCCAGCCGTATTTTGCTGACCGGGGTAGAGATTCCCAAAACGCCCTGTGGCATAAGCGGGTTTTTGGATCCAAAAAAGCCATGAGTCAAAGACATCTATCTTGGGGTAATAATTGAGTTGCTTGTTTTGGTATCTGATTGCAGAAATCTGCTCCCTTAAAGAGACTAAATCTTGCCTTTCTCTCAATTGCAAATTAGGCGCATCAATCGTGGTCTTTTTCAAATTTTTCACACTGAGGTTAGTGAGGTATTCTAAAGTCAAGCGGTTTTGCTCCAAAGCAAATTGCATGTCCAAAATATCGTATTCGCTCAAATTCCCTTGCGCTTTTAAGCTTTGCAAATCATCAATCGTGGTTAGCCCTTCGTCATAGAGTTTGGTAACCCTTTTAATGTCTGTTTTGATTTGCTCTAATTTCTTTTGTAAAGCGATCATGCGAGCGAGATTGTTAAAATACTCATAATATTGTTGCACCACTTGCAAATACACGCTCTGGCGGCTATACTCTAAATTAGCCACAGTGGATCGGTAAGTCGCAGACTTTTCTTTGACATTATTCACATCGCTAAAACCATTAAACACATTCAATGTGACTTGAGTTTGGAGTTGTTGGGTGTTATAATGCTTATATTCTGGAGTATCCCTAGCTTCATTTTTAAAATTATAACTCGCGTTCAAAGTGGGCAAAAACATCGCTTTGGCGATGGTGTGGTTTTTCATCGCTTGCTTGACATTGAGTTCTTGCGCTTGCAAACTGAGATTAGTGGTAGCCCCTTTTAGCAATTCATAAAGCCCCAAAGCGGCTTTATCGCTTTTTTCATGGTATTTAGCAATCTCTTGATTGATAGTGGTCGCTGTTTCTTTAGGCGAGGATAAAAAACTCGGTGTTGCTTCTAAAGAACTTGTCGGCGGATCAATGAGTTTTAAATTCTTGTGGCTATAATTGTTAAGGATTTGCTTGATTTCATCAGGGGTTTTAGAGGGGGTTTGTGCTAGAGTTAAAGCTGCACACAAGCCCCATAAACTCGCATATCTTATAATAGTATTCATCAATCCCCCTATCGCCTGGTTTTAGCATGCACTAATTGCACTAAATATTTTGCGTTTTCTCTGGGCAAATCCGGTAACATCCCATGCCCTAAATTAAAAATATGCCCTTGATTGCCCATGACTTTTAGAATCCTTTCAACCCCTTCTTCCAAAGCGTTTTTATCATAAAGGCGGGTGGGTTCTAAATTCCCTTGCAAAACATACTTATCGCCTAAAATCTTTTTTGCCACCTCTAAAGGCGTGCCCCAATCCACGCCAAACACATCAAATTCCCCGTCTATGCTATCCAAATAAGCGCCAATCCCTTTAGGGAAAAGGATAACCGGGATATGCGCGTAGCGTTTTTTAAGCTCTTTAGAGATTTTTTTCAAATAATCCCAACTGAATTTCAAATACGCTTCTTTTTCTAAAGCGCTAGCCCATGAGTCAAAGATCATCACCGCATTGACCCCTGCTTGGATTTGAAGGCTCAAATACTCTATCAATTCAAGGCTCAATTTTTCTAAAAGCACTTTTAAAACTTCAGGCTCGCTATAGAGCATTTTCTTGCTTTTAGCATACGATTTGCTCCCCTCGCCTTCTATCATGTAAGTCGCTAAAGTCCAAGGCGATCCGCAAAAACCGATTAACGCTTTCTCTTTAGAAAGCTTTTGGCGCGTTTGAGAAATCGTATCATAGACATAGTTTAGTTGTTTATAAGCCCCTACTTTTAGGCTTTCTGCGCTTTTTAAATCCGTAATCGTCTCTAAAAAATGCGGCCCCTTTTTGGGGATAAATTCCAAATTCAAGCCCATTTCCAAAGGCACTACTAAAATATCGCTAAACAAAATAGCCGCATCCACGCCCAAAATCTCTACCGGCTGCAAAGTAACTTCTGTGGCTAGATCGCTATTTTTACACAATTCCAAGAAACTCCCCGCTTTTTTACGGCTCTCTTGGTATTCGCTAAGGTAACGCCCCGCTTGCCTCATCATCCAAATGGGCGTGTAAGGCGTTTCCTTTCTAAAGCATGCGTCAATGAAAATCATCATAACTCCTTAAAAATTTGTTTAGTGGTTTGTTTTTATACTTTATAGTTAGTTTTTAAAATGAATATTTTACCCTAAAAATCTCGTAAAATCATAAAAAGTGAAAGCGATACCAATAGAATAGATATTCAATCGTGGCGTGCCAAAAGCCTTAGAAAATTTGCTTTGGATAAAATAAAAAGGGATACCACCCCTTGCTTCTATGCTCAAGCCAAAATTTTTAGCCGCATTGAAAAATAAGCCCACACTCCCCACCGCTGATTGGATATTGAATTGATACTTATCAATCTTAGCCCCTAAAATTTGAAGCTGGTAGCCTAAGGCGATTTTAGGGATAACCCACCCCTTAAAAAGCCTAACCCCAGCGACTAGCCCAGCGCTCATGAAATACGAATCGCCCATTCCTGCATCCAAATACCCCCCTAATAAAGCTTTCTTTTTTAAAACATACCCTACCTGAAAGCCTAAAGAAGCGTCATGGTAAGTTTTATCCATTAAAATAGGAGGGCGGTTTTTAGGGCGGATAGGGGATCTTTTAGTCGTTTCTGCATGCTGATAAAGATAGCCGATTTTAAAAGAGCCAAAATATTTTTTAGTAGGCTCTAAAGGTTTGAAAAAATTCCAATCCTTTTTGGCCAGTAAAACGCCTTTTAAAAGGCTTAAGATTAAGAAAAATCTAAAAATCAAAGCTTTAATTCCAATTTTTGTTTGGAAAATTCTACAATCTTTCCATGGAATCTCGCATAAAGTTGCGCTAAAGAAATGGTGTTTTCATAAAGCACTAAGGCAGAATTTAAATTCTCTTGAACGCCTTTTTCAAAAAAATGTTGCAATTCGTCATAATCTTCTATCTCTATGCCTAATTTTTTTAAAAAAAGATAGCTGTATTTATCCACCACCATCACTTCTTTAGCACACACATAGCATAAAATCGCATCCGCGCTTTCTTTGCCAATGCCCTTTTGGTCTAAAAGCCACTCTCTGGTTACTTCTTGTTTAAAATTTTCAAAACTTTGAAAGTCTTTTAAAATATTCTTGCTCAAATCAATCAGTCGTTTGGCTTTTTGGTTATAAAACCCGCTAGGGCGGACACACTCTGCAAGCTTTGAAAACTCTATATAAGCGATTTTTTTAAGATTGATTTCATCATCATTTTCTAAAATGAAAGCGTTTTTTAGATTTTCTAAAGATTTCAAAACGGCTTCAAATTTAGTGTTTTGCGTTAAAACCGCCCCTAGTAGGGCTTCAAATTTCAAAGCGTTAGGCCACCACCAAGCAGGGGCGTTTTTCAATAAATCCAAGCTCTTTAAAGCCTTTAAAATCTCAAAACTATCCAACACAATAACCGCCTGTAATAAAAAGAAATAAAAAAGAGTATTTTATTAAAAAAGAAGTAAAAATTAAAGCGAAAAGCCAACGCTTAAAGCGTCAGCCCCATACAAACACCTTTCTTAAAACTAAGTTAAAAGCCTTAAGATATTTTGTTGAACGGTATTGGCTTGACTCATCGCATAGCTGCCTGATTGCGCCAAAATGTTGTTTTTATTGAAATTCGCGCTCTCTTCAGCGAAATCCACATCCCTGATTTGAGACTCAGCCGCTTTAACATTCACTTGAGTGATGCTGATGTTATTCACGGTGCTAATCATTTGATTTTGCACAGAACCTAAATCAGAGCGGACTTTATCCAACATTTTCATCGCAGACTCGGCAATATCAATCACCACCATCGCGCCTCTTAAGGTTGTAACCCCAGATCCCAAGCTTTGATTACCGCTAGCGATGACAGCGTTATAGTTCGCGCCACTCGCTGATTTGACATTAGCGTTAAAATTCCCGGTAACATCGCGCAAATTCACCGTGGTTTCTGCCACTTGAGATTCCCCAAAACCAATCGCTGTGAAACCTAAATGCTGCGAGTCAGAAGCCGAAACGACATTGATGCTCTTAGCGTCTAATCGTGTAAGAGAAAGCCTCCCATAGTTAGTAGAACCTTTTGTTAAATCCTGACCGCCATTAACCATCGTTAAAGCACTAGGCCCGTTACTGACGCTATCGGTTTTAATTTCAATCCCACGACCATCTATACTGCGCAAATTCAAGCGCCCTTTTTGATCCGTATAAGCTTCCACGCCGGTTTCTGAAGTAACCGCATTGATCGCTGCGACTAACCTTCCGTCTGAGTCATTTTTCTTAATATCTGCGATATTACCCAAATGAATCCCATTTAAGGTTAAATTACTCAAACTTCCTGACTGGACCGCCACATCGCTCGTGGTGATAACGCTCGCATAAGCTTTAACGCCTGTTCGGTTAGAGTTTTTGTTGATCACTTCTGCTAACACGCCAATCCCTGTGCCTGCTGAACTAGAGACTTTCACGCTCTCTAAAGTTACATCATTCACGCCATCCACTTGTTTAAAAGTCAAGCTAATATCCCCAGAAGCCGTGATTAACGCACCTGTAGCGATACGAACCTGACCGATTTTATCGGAAGTGGTAGAGCCGATAGAAGCCTTAATACTTTGGTTAGAATAAGCCCCTACTTGGAATTCTTTGTTAGTGAATTGACCAGACAATAACGCTTGCCCATTATAAGTAGTCGTGTTACCGATATTGTCTAAACCTTGAATCAAACGAACGATGTCAGATTGAATCGCTTTACGAGATTCCGTAGTTTGCCCGTCTTGAGCCGCTTGAGTCGCTTTAACCTTAACGGTGTCTAAGATTTTTAACTGCTCATCCATAGCCTTATCCGCAACCTGGATAATCCCCATGCCGTCATTCGTGTTGGCAATCGCTTGACCCAAACTGCTCGCTTGTGAGCGCAAAGAATCCGCCACCGTCATGCCTGATGCGTCATCAGCCGCTTTATTAATCCTTAAACCTGAACTCAATCGCTCCAATGAAGTTTTAAGTGCGTTTTGAGTGAGTGCGGATTGCACATGCGCATTCATCGCATTGATATTTGTATTGACCTGAAAAGCCATTGTTGTAACTCCTTGTTATAAAAAACCCAAAGGCATCCTTGCTTTTGGTTGGAACTATAATCGGTTAAAGTTTGAAATTTTAAAGGGCTTTATTTTAAAAGCAAAATTAGGGGCATGAAAATGGGTTATAATAAAGAAAATTTGATTATTGCATGCAAACACCGATGGATACCATAAAAAACATTCCCCTAAGGACTTTCATTTTACTCTATAAAAGCTCACCAAAATGTGTTGTGTTGGCATCAATTACAGTGCTATTGATTGGTATTCTCCCATCAATAAATATTCTTGTTACAATAAGATTGATTGATATTGTGGTAAACCTATTGCAAAATCATATGCATTTTGAATACAGCTTGCTGTTACCAACTTTGCTACTATGGGGGACCTTGCTATTTTTAACGCATGTGTTCTTAGGAATTTTATCAAGCTTGCAAACCATTATTGCCGAACAATTTTCTATAAACATCATCACACAGCTCGCTAATAAACTCACACAAGTTAAAAATCTAAATTTTTTTGAAAACAAAGATCACACTATTAAGCTTAACGCTATCCATAATGGTCTATACATCCGTCCCCTAAATTATGTCAGTAATCTATTTTTTAACTTGCAACGCATTATAGGGCTTGTGAGTCTGTTTGGGATATTATTTTCCATTAGTATTTATCTACCCTTTATAATGATTTTTGCAACAGTGCCTTGTATTTTCATCTCCAATCATATAGCAAAAAACATAGTGCTTCCATAGATAAGCTTCAAGACAAAAAAGAGAGCATACAAAATTATCTATATTCTGGACTAGATAACCAAAAGAACAAGGACAACCTATTATTTAGTTTTGTATTCAATTTTTATCATAAATTTATTGAAACAAAAGAATTATATCTTAATAATTTTGTGAAAGTAGCCCAAAAAAACTTAATATTCACCATATATACTGATGTTTTAACCACCATTTTAAGTATTGCACTATTTTTTCTAATGGTTTTTATTATCCTTTCAAAATCCTGTGGGGGCAATTGCTGGGTATATCCAAGCATTTAGCTCTACCCAACAGCAACTACAAGATTTATCATTTTATGGAAAGTGGTTTTTTACTATCAATAAATATTTTGAAAATTATTTTTATATATTAGATTACAAAACACCAAAACTAGAATCACAAATCAGATTAGAAGAAAAAATCCATAGTATTACATTTGAAAACATTAGTTTTTCTTATTCTAATTCAAAACCTATTTTTGAAAATTTTAATCTTTCTTTAAGCACTAACAAAATTTATGCATTAGTCGGTAGGAATGCTAGTGGGAAAAGCACGCTGATTAAATTATTGCTAGGGTTTTATATCCCAAATTCAGGTCAAATTATTATCAATAACAAATACTCATTACAAGATTTAGAGCTAAACAGCTACCACCGACAAATGAGTGCCATATTCCAAGATTTTTCTCTTTATGCTGGGTATAGCATTGATGATAATCTTTTCATGCAAAACAACCCCACAAGAGAGCAATTAAAGCAAAAGAGAGAAATGCTAAAATCTTTTGATGAAAATTTTCAAAATTGTCTTAATGATTGCAACAACACACTATTTGGAGCGCAATATAATGGGGTAGATTTTTCTCTGGGTCAAAAGCAACGCATAGCCACTATAAGAGCCTTTTTAAAACCAAGTCATTGTGTTGTTTTAGATGAGCCAAGCAGTACTATTGACCCCATTATAGAAAAAGAGTTTTTGGATTTTATTTTTAAAAAATCGCAATCTAAGATTGCTTTAATCATTACACACCGCATGGGTAGCGTCAAACAGGCTGATGAAATTATTGTGTTAGACAAAGGCAAACTTATAGAACAGGGCAACTTTGAAACCCTTATAAAGAAACAAGGCTTATTTTCTGAATTGTATTTGAAGCAGCAATACTAACGAGCGATTAAAATATTTGGTAATTTTGGGTATAATCCCAAAAGATTCAAATTTAAATAAGGAATGCCACCATGTTTGGGAATAAACAGTTGCAACTTCAAATCAGTCAAAAAGATTCTGAAATTACGGAGTTAAAAAAGGAAGTCAATCTCTATCAAAGCCTTTTAAATTTGTGCTTGCATGAAGGTTTTGTAGGCATTAAAAACAATAAAGTCGTTTTTAAAAGCGGGAATCTTGCAGGCTTAAGCAATCTAGAAGAGCAAAGCGTTCATTTTAAAGAAAATGCAGAGAGCGTTAATTTACAAGGCGTTTCTTATTCTTTAAAAAGCCAAAATATTGATGGCGTGCAGTATTTTTCACTAGCCAAAAAAACAGGGGGTGTGGGGGAATACCATAAAAGCGATTTGTTTAAGACTTTTTGTGCAAGCTTAAAAGAGGGCTTAGAGAACGCGCAAGAAAGCATGCAGTATTTCCATCAAGAAACAGGCTTGCTCTTGAATGCGGCTAAAAATGGCGAAGTGCATTCTACTGAAGGATTAGGGACCGTTAATAAAACGGGTCAAGACATTGAATCGCTTTATGAAAAGATGCAAAACGCCACTTCGTTAGCGGACTCCCTCAACCAACGGAGCAATGAAATCACTCAAGTCATTTCTTTGATTGATGATATTGCAGAGCAAACCAATCTCTTAGCCCTAAACGCCGCTATTGAAGCCGCACGAGCGGGCGAGCATGGGAGAGGGTTTGCGGTGGTGGCTGATGAGGTGAGAAAGCTCGCTGAAAAAACCCAAAAAGCCACTAAAGAAATCGCTGTCGTGGTTAAAAGCATGCAACAAGAAGCGAACGATATTCAAACCAACACCCACGATATTAATTCTATTGTAGGCTCTATTAAGGGCGATGTGGAAGAGCTTAAATCCACCGTAAAAAATAACATGATTGTCGCGCAAGCCGCAAAATACACCATCTACAATATCAATAACCGGGTGTTTTGCGGTCTGGCCAAACTGGATCATGTGGTCTTCAAAAACAATCTTTATGGCATGGTTTTTGGCCTCAACTCCTTTGATATTACCAGCCATAAGAGTTGCCGTTTAGGCAAATGGTATTATGAGGGCGCGGGTAAAGAAAACTTTGCTAACACTTCAGGCTATAGAGCTTTAGAAAGCCACCATGCGAGCGTGCATGCTGAAGCTAATGATTTGGTTAAAGCCGTTCAAGAAGACCACATTACCGATTCAAAATACCTAGAGCATAAAGTGCATTTAATGGAAGATAGCGCTAAACATGTTAGAGAAAATATTGATAAGATGTTTTACGAAAAACAAGACGAACTCAATAAAATCATTGAAAAAATTCAAAAAGGCGAATGATCCCATTCAATGAAGTGTTTTGATGTTTTCTAAATCTTTAGAAGCCCTACGCCATGCCAAACGCTACCGCAAAAGAGAGTTGTTTGACCCTTTATTAAAAGATTACGCTTCTAATGATTATTTGGGTTTGAGCGTTAAAAAAGATTTGCTTGAAAACGCCTTTGATAAGCTCCAGTCCTTTGATTGCCACTCCCCCAAGGCTTCCATGCTAGTGAATGGCTACCACCCTTTGCATGCAGAATTAGAAGAACGATTAGCCAATTTGTTGGAATTTGAAAGCGCTCTTTTAGTGGGGAGTGGTTTTTTGGGCAATCTGGCTTTAATAGACACCCTTTTAGTCAAAAACGCCCTCTTATTCATGGACGAACACTACCATGCGAGCGGGATTTTTAGTGCCAAAGCTAAACCTGATCAAGTGGTTTTTTTCTCGCACAATGATATTAAAGATTTGAAACAAAAACTCTTTAACGCCCCTAAAAACAAGCTCAAATTCATAGCCATTGAGGGGGTTTATTCTATGGATGCGAGCATCGCTCCTTATGATTTTTATGCAATCACTCAAGAGATTCCTAACGCTTTTTTAATCGTGGATGAAGCCCATAGTTTTGGGACTATCGGCGAGAATTTGTTGGGTTTTTTAGAATATTATCGCATCAAAGAAAAAGACAAAATCATTAAGCTCAGCACTTTTTCTAAAGCGCTTGCGAGCTATGGGGCGTGTGTTTTAGCCTCTTTACAAGTCACAGAGTTTTTAACTAATCGCGCTAAAAGCGTGATTTACACCACCGCTTTAAGCCTGTTAGACACCGCTTTGACTTTGGCTCATTTAGAATACTTTATCGCGCAAAAACAGGAATTGAAAAAAGAGCTTATCAAACACCAACAGATTATTTTTGAAACTTTAGGCGTTAGAACGCTCGCAGGATTTTTTACTCTAGAATTTGAAAACAATCCCGCCCTTTTAAACGCCCAGTATTTTTTGAAAGAAAAAGGGTTTTTAGTGGGAGCTATCCGCCCCCCTACGGTTTCTAAACCCCTTTTGCGCGTCTCTTTGTCCCTCAAAAACAGCTTAGAAGACACTAAAGAGCTTGCAAACGCCCTTTTAGATTATTCTAAAATACAATCTTCTTTTAAGAGTGGTTAATGCTAAAAAAGATTTTTTATGGTTTTATCGTTTTATTTTTGATTATCATAGGGTTGTTGGCCGTTCTTGTCGCTCAAGTTTGGGTAACTACGGATAAGGATATTGCTAAAATTAAAGATTATCGCCCCAGTGTCGCTTCACAGATTTTAGACCGAAAAGGGCGTTTGATCGCTAATATCTATGATAAGGAATTTCGTTTTTATGCGCGTTTTGAAGAAATCCCCCCACGATTTATTGAAAGCCTTTTAGCAGTAGAAGACACCCTCTTTTTTGAGCATGGGGGGATCAATTTGGACGCTGTCATGCGCGCTATGATTAGAAACGCTAAAAGCGGTCGTTACACCGAAGGGGGTAGCACCCTAACCCAACAACTCGTTAAAAACATGGTGCTCACGCGAGAAAAAACCCTGACCAGAAAACTCAAAGAAGCTATCATCTCCATACGCATTGAAAAAGTCTTAAGCAAAGAAGAAATTTTAGAGCGTTATTTGAACCAAACTTTTTTTGGGCATGGGTATTATGGCGTGAAAACCGCAAGTTTAGGGTATTTTAAAAAACCTCTTGACAAACTCACGCTTAAAGAAATCACCATGTTAGTCGCCTTACCCAGAGCCCCAAGTTTTTATGACCCTACCAAAAATTTAGAATTTTCACTTTCTAGGGCTAATGATATTTTAAGGCGGTTGTATTCTTTAGGCTGGATTTCTTCTAACGAGCTCAAAGGCGCTCTCAATGAAGTGCCAATCGTTTATAACCAAACTTCCACGCAAAATATCGCTCCCTATGTCGTGGATGAAGTGTTGAAGCAATTGGATCAATTAGACGGGTTAAAAACTCAAGGCTACACCATCAAGCTCACGATAGATTTGGATTACCAACGCTTAGCGTTAGAGTCCTTGCGTTTTGGGCATCAAAAAATCTTAGAAAAAATCGCTAAAGAGAAGCCAAAAACTAACGCCTCTAATGATGAAGATGAAGACAACTTGAACGCCAGCATGATAGTTACAGACACAAGCACCGGTAAGATTTTAGCTTTAGTGGGGGGGATTGATTATAAAAAAAGCGCTTTCAATCGCGCCACGCAAGCCAAACGGCAGTTTGGGAGCGCAATCAAGCCCTTTGTGTATCAAATCGCTTTTGATAATGGCTATTCCACGACTTCTAAAATCCCTGATACCGCGCGAAACTTTGAAAATGGCAATTATAGTAAAAACAGCGAACAAAACCACGCATGGCACCCTAGCAATTATTCTCGCAAGTTTTTAGGGCTTGTAACCTTGCAAGAAGCCTTAAGCCATTCGTTAAATCTAGCCACGATCAATTTAAGCGATCAGCTTGGCTTTGAAAAAATTTATCAATCTTTAAGCGATATGGGGTTTAAAAATCTCCCTAAAGATTTATCTATTGTGTTAGGGAGCTTTGCTATCTCACCCATTGATGCGGCCGAAAAGTATTCTTTATTTTCTAATTACGGCACCATGCTTAAACCCATGCTCATTGAAAGCATCACCAACCAACAAAACGAAGTCAAAACTTTCACGCCCATTGAAACCAAAAAGATCACTTCCAAAGAACAAGCTTTTTTAACCCTTTCAGCGCTGATGAATGCGGTAGAAAACGGCACAGGGAGTTTGGCTCGCATTAAAGGTTTAGAAATTGCCGGTAAAACTGGGACTTCTAACAACAATATTGACGCTTGGTTCATTGGCTTTACCCCCACCTTACAAAGCGTGATCTGGTTTGGGAGAGACGATAACACGCCTATTGGCAAAGGAGCGACAGGAGGCAGCGTTGTGAGTGCGCCTGTGTATTCGTATTTCATGCGTAACATTTTAGCGATTGAACCTTCTTTAAAAAGAAAGTTTGATGTCCCCAAAGGCTTGCGTAAAGAAATCGTGGATAAAATCCCCTACTACTCAACTCCCAATTCCATCACCCCCACCCCCAAAAGAACAGACGATAGCGAGGAACGCTTGTTGTTCTAAGCCTACATGGCTATAGGGACTTTAACATCTCCGTAATTGACAGAATCTTTAAAGATTTCTTCCACTTTAGCCACAAGGATACTCACCGCTTGATTGTCTAAGGACATTTTATGCAACCCTTCGCTCAAAGCGTCCTTATCAAAACCACGCGCACGCACTAACGCAAACACTTCCTCATTGTTAGGATTGATATAAATCCCTAAACGATCCACATTCATCAAGCTATCATAAATGGGCTGTGTCATTTGGATAAACATTTCATTAGTGATCTTTTGCTTGATGCGGTTGGATTTAGAAAGGTAAGCCTCTTTGAGTTTATGCACAATATTTTGCGCCACTCTTATTGTCGCTCTTTTGGTAGCGATTTTTTCTATCTCTTCAGTTGTCTTACCATCCACAATGTGCGAACTATCCACCCCTTGCGTGAGATACTGGCTACGATTTTGCAACATCCAATAAGGCACATCTTGCAAAAAAGAATTTCTTTGTGAAGTGTTTGGGCAAGTACAAGCCTGCAACATTAAAACGCCCAACCCGCATAAAACCAATTGCTTGCTTTTTAAAAAAGATTTTTCTAACACGCTATCCCCTTTGATTTTGATTTTACAGAGTGTAACATAAATCTTTAAGATTTAAACAATAATTAGGTAAAAAAATAAAAAAATAAAATGATTAAAACTTCGTTAAAAAAATCAACACGCAGTTAAGCATTAGAATAAGCCGGGTTCTGTCAATGGATGGCCATTTATCTGGGAAATATTTTGCAATATTCCTCAAGCGAAGCGCGTATCAATTTAGACTTACCATGCGCTTCTTGCTACAAATTGGGTTTGCCCAAACAAGCTAAATTGCTTTAGCTCTGGTGGGCTCTTACCCCACCCTTTCACCCTTACCTTAAAAAGGCGGTTTGCTTTCTGTGGCACTTTCCCTTAGCTTACGCTAGCCATCCGTTAGATGGAATTTTGTCTAATGTAGCCCGGACTTTCCTCTATTCTAAAATAGCGACCATCTTCTAATGCGTTAATATATTAGAAAAAAGTAGCTTTAAAAGAGTTTAAAAATTAAGGGTATAGAGAATATTTTTATGATTCTCATAGCTCACAAGGATAAACTCATTATCCCTAAACCCTCCAGCACTGATATTTTTAATCTCTTTAGGCAAGCCATAAACTTCAAGAATCTCTTCTTTTGTAGGGTCTATGACTAAAAGCGTGTTAAATTCCTTACTGAACGCATAAAGCTTATTATCCTTTAAAGCTAGCGTGCTGATAACTAACTCGCCCAGTTTCCTTTTTTCTTTAAGTTTGGCATTACCTAGTTCAAGTAAAAACTCCCCATGCACCTGTTTGTCGCTATTACGCATAGAGATAATAATCAAATCCTTATAGCGTTTGTTAGGAGCGGTAATCAAATAAGTGAATTTAACCCCTCTTCTTGCAGCGCTGATATAATAGTTTTTCGCCCTAGAAGTTTTTAAGCGGCTGCGCTCCACTTCGTCAAAAGAGTCAGCCCCCTCTAAAAAATAAGGGAAGTTTTTAAGTGCGTTAGCGTTTTTGTTAGGAGTGATTTCTACGCTCGTTTTATTATTGCCCATGATCACAATGTTTTCATCTTCGTTAAAATCCGCCCCCACGAACGCCCCCACCGTCGTGCTGTAATAACTATCCAACACCATATGGCTGTGAATGGTTTTCAAATCGTTACTTACAAGATAAAGCCCTTGGTTTTCTGTGGTAAGGATCGCCTTGTCTTCATTGAAACTCAAATCCGTGATCGCTCCATTCAATTTTAAAAAAAGCTCTTCTTTTTTTTCAATCTTTAGAGTTTTTGCAATTTCTAGAGGCGAATGCTCATAATCATTATCTTTAGGCAAAGCGCTCAATTTCAAAGGCTCGCCCACATCTCTCCTGCCTAAAACGCTTCTTGGGAATTTCAAATGATCCCAATTCTCCATAGACCAGACCGATTCTTTCAAATTCCACGAAAAACGCACCGGATCGCTTTGCCCTATGTAAGGGAAAGGCCCGGTAGAAACAAACGCCTGTATCGCATTAGAACCCACCACAATAAAGAAAACATAAAAAGCGCTTTTTTGGAGCGCGTTTAACGAATGATCTTTGAAAGGTTGGGTATTAGGGGCAAAAAAGAGCAAAACCCCTAAAAGCGTTATCACGCTAAAAAAGACAAAAAGCGCCCAAAACTGCGTGTGCAAGCCCAAAATAGCGAGCGCAAAGCCCTGCCCCACATCTTCTAAAGCATGGCCACCCGTATGATAAAAGCTCTCATACAGCCCGCTACTAGCCATGAGTAGCAGCAATGCAATGTATTTAGGCTTAAACCCAAAACGCACCACCAAAAGCGCCACCGCCCCTATTAAAATCATGTTGATGCGTTGCGCCCAGCAAAAAATACAAGGCGAATCTTTCAAAACATAACCAAAATAAAAATTCGCCAAACCCACAGGAAAGATTAAAATCCCTAAAATTGCCAAAGAAAAAAGATTGTAAAATCGGGTTTCTTTATCCATGCATCCCCCTTATAGATTCATATTAGGCAAAACGCTAGAGCTGTGGGCTATAAAAATAACAAGCTCCACCAACCACACCACAATCAAAATCCCAAACGCCCAATTTTCTTTTTCAGGCTTTTTAAACGCTATCAAAATAGCGGCCAGACTTAAAAGCAGTCCTAAAAACTCCATGCCGTTCCTTAAAATTTTCGTAGGATTATACTCAAAAATAAACTATTGGATAATTAAAAAATATCTAGTGGATAACTTTTGAGAGAATTATTTTAAGGGAGAAAGCCCTAGTTATCCATATTTGATTGAAACAGAGCCAATTTTATGATTTCTTTTTTAACTTCCCATAGATTTTTTTAATTAGAGATAATATTTTAAACAATCTCTCTTGCTTGTTTGTCCTAAGACTTCTTTTTAATACGCCATAACTTTGTGAAGGTTTTAAGATACAAGACAGCAAAGAAACATCGTTACAAAACAAGGGCAGAGCGTTTTTATGCGTCGCGTCTGGAAAAAAATAAATTTGTTTGAATTGCTCTTGATCTTGAATACTAGGATTGTCAATGAAGAAATTCACCCATTCTATCACATCATGAATGTCTAAAGGAATTTGACTTTCTTTAAAATATGAAGCATATCCAACAGCCCCTTCTACTATTTCTTCATAAGCTTTAGAGCGGTATTTTTCACAAGATGAAACGTCTTTTTGATAGATTGGAACGCCATTTTCTACATTTAAAATAGGGTATTCAGGGCTTGTTAGCAAAAACTCCATGAAATCCCAATTATGAAAATAAACGGGTTTAGGGTGTGAAAAAGGTAAGAAACTCACGCAATCATAATTTAAAATTCTTAGGAGATCCACATAGCAACCCAAAACTTCTTTGTTTAAAGCTTTTTGGATTAACTCTTGCGAAGAGTAGCCCAAAGTAATCGTATCTACAATAGCGATATTTCCCTCTAAATTTAATGAAGACAAGTATTTTCTGTAATTATCTAAACATTTTAACGCTAAATGGCGGCAATGTTCAAAATTGCTATAGAGATATACATACGCCTGTTGGTTGGTGGTGATTTGTTTCTTTTTAACTTCTTCTTCGCCTTCTAAAATACGCAAAATCTCCAAACTCTCGCCCTCTACGACTTCTAAAAATACCGCTTTTTTTAAAATTCTGGGAGCATAGACATAAGTAGTTTTATATGAATTTGGATATAAAATATTAAAAATTTTTTGCAATAAATAACCATCTCGCGCAACAAACACTAAAGTATCAATATTTCTTTTGTGAATCTCTTTATAGATAAACTGGCAATAAGCAACGGCTACAATTCCTGCCTGCATCGCTCCCAAGAGAAACCAATAATCAAATTTTTCATGTTTTTGAATATGATTTTTATAAAAAACGCATAAAGAACCTAAAATAAAACTTTGCGCAACACTGGTTGGAGTGAACATTTTGTATTTAGGAAAAGCTTCTTCTAATTGTTTCAACACGCTTTTTCTAAATAGCGTTGCTATGCCTAAACTTTTAGGCATAGCGTCGTCTGCCCAAGAATTATCACCGATATGCAACATTTGCGTGTGAGTAATATTTTCTTGTTTTAAAACATGTTTAAACAAATCTTTTGAATGTTTAGTGAGCATTATATGGTTACTAAGATAGAAATTTGTATAACCACCAAAGCCCTTAGAAATTAAAATATCTTCAAGGACTTCTAAAGGTAAATACATATCTGATACAATAATCACTCTTTTATTGTTCTCTTTAGCGAAACGATAGAGTTCTAACATCTCCAAGTTTGGAATAAGCATCTCTTTTTCAGTGGCGATTTCCACTCCCTTATATGAATGAAACTCTTTTGGGATTTGATAATAAATTTCATCTAGAGTGATGTCTTGTTTTTTGCTTAATTTTCTAGATTGCATTTCTGCCAGGATTCTTGCTTGATGAAAACCTTTAATATTATATTTAGTCTCAATATACCAAAATAAATCTGTGGGTTTAATGAAAGGTCTTAAAAGAAGGGTATCAAAAATATCAAAAGAAATCACATCGTATTTTAAAACCTCACTTTTTGCCCCATCCAAAAATTTGCGCATACAAGAATCCTTTGTAAAATTTGAGCATTATATCATTTTTTTTTTTTTCAAAAATACAAAAAAAGGGGAAAAAGCTACAGCTAAAGAAAAATAAGATAAGGAGTTACCCCCTTATTTTTTCAAAGCTTCTAAAGCATGTTTTTTGCCAATTTCAAAGGCTTTTTTGTTCGTTTCAGCGACTTTTGCAGGGACTTTTTTAAGCATGGTGTCTAGCACGATATTTTCTTCCACGCATTTAGTCAGCTCCACGGTAATCGCTAGCGCCACCACCGATTGCGTGATAATGTTACCCACTTCATCTTTAGCGATACTGATAATGGGGATTTTATAAAGCTGGTATTTTTCTTCATCTTCTTTAGTGGGGGTTACCAGATTGGGATCAATGACAACGATACCGCCTTTTTTAATGTCGCTTTTAAACTGGTTGTAGCTGATTTGAGCGACTGAAAGCATGAAATCAATCTCGCCCTCTTTAGCATAAGGGAAAATGATTTCATCT
Source organism: Helicobacter pylori (assembly GCF_014497725.1). GTDB lineage: Bacteria > Campylobacterota > Campylobacteria > Campylobacterales > Helicobacteraceae > Helicobacter > Helicobacter pylori_DE. The sequence goes on from NZ_JACTGF010000002.1 coordinate 73,923, forward strand.
CTATCTAGCAAAATATCCACTTTAGTAGGCCCTCCACGCACTTGCGAAGTGTAGGTGGAAGTCTTAGTACCATAACCCCCACTCACAATCTTAGCCTCAGCTAAAATCTCTCCCGCTAACAACACGCCTTGCCCTCCAACGCCTGTAAATCGTAACTGCGCTTCCATTATTGTTTTCCTTGTGCTTTTTCAATGATTTCTTGATACGCTTCGCAATATTCTTTCCTGTCCGTGTCATGCTTTAAAACGCCTGTAGGGAATTTATCCACCCTTTCTTCAGGACTCATGGCTTCAAACTGGCGTTTGCTCACTAATCGGCTTTCCATCCATTTTAACATTTGAGACGCTTCGCCCATTTTATTCTTACGCCCTAAATTGATATGGCAATTGCTATGGACATCAAAGAAGCTAAAACCCTTATGCGTGAATCCTTCTTTAAGCACTTTTTCTAATTTTTGAGGGTCTAAAACGCTCTCTCTAGCCACAAAACTCGCCCCTGCAGCGGTGGTTAAAGCGCATGGGTCAAACTGGTTGTCAATATTCCCCCATTGAGCCGTAACCGTCCACATGCCATTAGGCGTGGTGGGCGAAGTTTGGGAGTTGGTCAAACCATAAATGAAATTATTCACTAAAATAAAATTCAAATCAATGTTTCTTCTGCATGCATGCATGGTGTGATTGCCTCCAATCGCAAAGCCATCGCCATCGCCAGAAACCACGATCACATGCTTACTAGGATTAGCCAGTTTAATCCCTGTCGCATACGCTACAGCCCTGCCATGCGTGGTGTGAACGGTGTTGCAATTCACATACGAACTCATGCGCCCACTGCAACCAATCCCGCTCACCAAGCACACATCATCCATTTTCCAACCTAAAGCGTCAATCGTGCGGATAATGGATTTCAAAATCACGCCATCGCCACAGCCCCAACACCACAAAGTGGGTATTTTATCCACACGCAAATATTCATCATAATTAAACGCCATTTTAAAGCTCCTTCAACTTTGCGATGATTTGTTTGGGCGAAATCGTGCGCCCATTGGCTTGCCCAAAGAAATGCACTTTCCTTTGCATAACCCTTTCAATTTCTTCTAAATATTGCCCCTTATTCAATTCAATCACAAGGATTTTTTCGTATTTGTCCCCTATTTCTTTCAAGCGTTTAGCCGGGCTTGGCCATAAGGTTTTAGGCCTAAAAAAGCCGACTTTTTGCTTGCTTTCTTTATTGTAATCTTTCAAAGCCTCTTTAACCGCTAGAGAAACCGAACCATAAGCGATGATAACGATTTCAGCGCCCTCTAAATCCATTTCCTCATTTTCATTGATAATGTCTTGCTTGGATTCAATCTTATGGAATAATCTGTCAATCAAATCCCCACCGATTTTGGCGTCTTCAGTAGGAAAGCCAATGGGTCCATGGTGTAAGCCTGAAACATGGTAGCGATAGCCTTTGAAGAAAGGGTTTAAAACGGCCGGTTCGTCTTGCGTGACTCCATAAGGCTTGTAGTCTTTTTTATCGCCCGCAAATTCCTTACGATTAATGGTCATCTTTTGCACTTCTTCTAAATCCGGGATTTGCACCTTGCCATACATATGCCCCACGGTTTCATCCATGAGCAAGAACACAGGAGTCATGAGCATTTCAGCCAAATTGAACGCGCGAACGGTTTCGGTGTAAGCTTCTTCTAAATTCGCAGGAGCGAGCGCGACGGCTTTAAAATCCCCATGTATAGGGTGTCTTAAGAAATTCACATCGCCTTGAGCCACACGAGTGGGCATTCCGGTTGATGGGCCTGAACGCATCACATCAGCGATCACTAAAGGGATTTCTGCCATGAAAGAATAACCGATTTGCTCCACTTTCAATGAAATACCAGGACCAGAACTCGCTGTCATAGACTTCGTCCCGCTCATGCTCGCCCCTAAAGACACGCTAATCCCGCTGATCTCATCTTCCATTTGGATAAAATGGCCACCGCATTTGGGCAGAGCCACGCTCATCGCATGCATAATATCTGAGCTTGGCGTGATAGGATAGCCCCCAAAAAACCGACACCCCACTTCAATCGCCGCTTTAGCGACTAATTCATTCCCATCAGAAATAATCTCACGCATTATTTGCCTCTCCCTTCTAAAATAGTCTCTTCTAAGAGCATGTATTTATTGGCCTTAACTTTTTCGCTTCTTTCTTGGGCTTCTTTAGAAACTTTAGCGAATTTGAAATCCTTCCTATCAGCCACGTAAATCGCAAAATCCGGGCAGTGCAACTCGCATTGCACGCAACCAATACAGCTCTCTGGGTAGGCTACTTTAGCCACTTTTCCAAGCACCCTTTCTTTTTCAATCCCCATGCCAAGAACCCCAGCAGGGCATACCGACACGCAAATATCACAACCCTTACACCTGTCTTCATTCACCCAAACGGCAACCCCATCTGGAGCGTTCATTTTAGCCATTCATTCTCCTTTGTGCTAAAAGCTGTATTTTAAGCCCTAGCAATCAAAATTTGCCTAAAATTGTAGCAAGCCTTTTTTAACAAAATCTAAAATGCTTTAATAGTAAGAACTTAAAATTAAAATGAGAAAATACTAAACACTTTTTACTCAATTTAAAAGAAAAAACGCCCCATTAACCCTAATTTTAAAAATGATTATTAGAAAGATTGATGTTTTTTAAATGCTCCTTATAAGTCGCGCTGAAAGCATGTTTTTTATCCGGCATTTTCACAAAATACAAAAAGTTAGTTTTTTTAGGGAATACCACCGCTCTAATCGCTTCTAGGCTCACGCTCCCCACAGGATTTTTAGGCAAGCCCTTAAATTTATAAGTATTGTAGGGGGTGTTATCGGTTTTAATGCGCTCTTTGGTCACTTTAGCGTGTGAAAATTCCTGATAATTCAAAGCCCCATCCATTTGTAAAGGCATGCCTTTTTTCAAGCGGTTAAAAATCACGCTCGCAATCAGGGGCATTTCTTCAGTATTAGCGGCTTCTTTTTGCACAATAGAAGCGAGAATGATTTTTTCAAACCACTCTTCTTTATGGTAGTATCCAAGCCATTGTTTGCTTAAAGCTTCGTGTTTTTTAAGGGATTGACCGATTAAAGCTTGCATGATTTTAAAAGCGTCCTCCCCTAAGGGTAAATGATAAGTGTCTGGCCATATCACCCCATCTTCTATCACAGAGCCGTTTAATCGTGGCGCGATGCTTTCATAAGCTTCATTGAGATCGCCAACTCCTAACTGGTAAGTTTCGCTCAAAATTTGCGTGAAAAAATAGCGGGTTTCTCCAGGGATTAAAGTAACGCTTTTTTGCGCCGCTTTTGCTTTGATCAAACGGACTAAAAAATCCCCCTTCCTTAAAGCCCCATCGCCCATGTCAATATAGCCTTTTTTAGGCATGCCCATTAGGCACAACAAAAGCAAATCCAAAGCGTTAATATCCACGCCTTGCTCTTTCAAAGAAAAAAACACTTTTTTGAGCGAACCTTGCGGGACAACCACCACTTTATTAGGATAAATTGGTATACTTAAATAAAAAAGAATACTGATGAATAAAAGAAAACATGTATCCAAGAAAGTGTTTAATGTCATTATCTTGTTTGTGGCAGTATTCACTCTTTTAGTTGTCATTCACAAAACCCTTTCAAACGGCATTCACATACAAAATTTAAAAATTGGGAAACTTGGCATTTCTGAATTATACTTAAAACTCAATAACAAGCTTTCTTTAGAAATTGAACGCATTGATCTCTCTTCTTTCTTCCATCAAAAACCCACTAAAAAGCGTTTAGAAGTTTCTGATTTGATTAAAAATATCCGTTATGGTATTTGGGCGGTGTCTTATTTTGAAAAGCTGAAAGTCAAAGAGATCATTTTAGATGATAAAAATAAAGCCAATATCTTTTTTGATGGGAATAAATACGAGTTGGAATTTCCAGGAATCAAAGGGGAATTTTCCCTAGAAGATGATAAAAATATCAAGCTTAAAATCATCAATCTGCTTTTTAAAGACATTAAAGTCCAAGTGGATGGCAACGCCCACTATTCACCCAAAGCTAGGAAAATGGCGTTTAATTTGATTGTCAAGCCCTTAATTGAACCCAGCGCTGCAATTTATTTGCAAGGGCTAACCGATTTAAAAACCATAGAATTAAAAATCAACACTTCTCCAATGAAAAGCCTAGCGTTTTTAAAGCCCCTTTTCCAACGCCAATCGCAAAAAAATTTAAAAACATGGATTTTTGACAAGATCCAATTTGCTAGCTTTAAGATTGATAACGCTTTAATTAAAGCCAATTTCACTCCTAGCGAGTTTATCCCATCGCTTTTGAAAAATTCTGTAGTTAAAGCCACTTTGATTAAACCTTCAGTAGTTTTTAATGATGGCTTATCGCCCATTAAAATGGATAAAACCGAATTGATCTTCAAAAACAAACAGCTCCTCATACAGCCCCAAAAAATCACTTATGAAACCATGGAATTAACCGGCTCTTACGCCACTTTTTCCAATTTGTTAGAAGCCCCCAAGTTGGAGATTTTTTTAAAAACGACCCCTAATTATTATGGCGATAGCATTAAGGATTTATTGAGCGCTTATAAAGTCGTTTTACCTTTGGATAAAATCAGCATGCCATCTAGCGCGGATTTGAAACTCACCTTACAATTCTTGAAAAACACCGCCCCCTTATTTAGCGTTCAAGGCAGCGTTAATTTGCAAGAAGGCACTCTCTCGCTCTATAATATCCCCCTTTATACGCAAAACGCTAATATAAGCTTAGATATTACCCAAGAATACCAATACATCTACATAGAAACTACCCACACCCGCTATGAAAACATGCTGGATTTAGACGCTAAAATCGCTTTAGATTTGAATAAAAAAACCCTTTCTTTGGATTCTTTAGTCCATAAAATACGATTCAACACTAACAATAATATCAACATGCGTTCTTATGGCTTGAACAACGACCCAGATAACCCACAGCCTACTAAATTTTCTTTGGATTTAAAAAGCTTGCATTCTGTTATTCAAGAGGGTGAAAACTCAGAGACGTTTAGAAGAAAAATCATAGACACCATTAAAGCCCAAAGTGAAGATAAATTCACCAAAGATGTTTTCTACGCTACAGGAGACACTCTTAAAAACCTTTCTTTGAATTTTGATTTTTCTAACCCCAACCACATGCAATGGAGCGTGCCACAACTTTTATTAGAGGGCGAATTTAAAGATAACGCCTATGTTTTTAGAATCAAAGATTTGAAAAAAATCAAGCCCTATTCCCCTATTATGAAATATTTCGCCTTAGAAGATGGCTCTTTGGAAGTTTCTACGAGCGATTTTATCAATATTGATTTTTTTGCTAAAGATTTAAAAATCACTTTACCCATCTATCATAGCAACGGCAAGCAGTTTAATTCCCTCTCTTTATTTGGCTCTATCAATAAAGATGAAATTTCTGTCTATACTCCAAGCAAAAGCATATCTATAAAAGTTAAGGGGGATCAAAAGGATATTACCCTTAATAACATTGATTTGAGTATTGATGATTTTTTAGATAGTAAGATGCCAGCGATTGCGGGATTATTCTCAAAAGAACGAAAAGAAAAACCTAGCTCTAAAGAAATCCAAGATGAAGATATTTTCATTAGCGCCAAACAACGCTATGAAAAAGCCCACAAAATTATCCCTATCTCTACACGCATCCATGCTAAAGATGTCGTGCTGATCTATAAAAAAATGCCTTTTCCTTTAGAAAATCTTGATATTGTCGCTCAAGACGACAGAGTGAAAATTGATGGCAATTATAAAAACGCCATGATCATGGCGGATTTAGTGCATGGGGCTTTGTATCTTAAGGCTCATAATTTTAGCGGGGATTATATCAACACCATCCTTCAAAAAGATTTCGTAGAAGGAGGCTTATTCACGCTTATTGGGGCTCTTGAAGATCAGGTTTTCAATGGCGAATTGAAATTCCAAAACACAAGCTTAAAGAATTTCGCCCTCATGCAAAACATGGTCAATCTCATCAACACCATTCCCTCTCTCATTGTCTTTAGAAACCCTCATTTAGGGGCTAATGGCTATCAAATCAAAACCGGCTCCGTTGTTTTTGGGATCACTAAAGAATATTTAGGGTTAGAAAAAATTGATCTTGTCGGCAAAACGCTTGATATTGCTGGCAATGGGATCATTGAATTAGACAAAAACAAATTAGATTTGAATTTAGAAGTTTCCACTATCAAGGCTTTGAGCAATGTTTTAAATAAAATCCCTATCGTGGGCTATCTCATTTTAGGGAAAGAAGGTAAGGTAACCACTAATGTGAATGTCAAAGGCACGCTGGATAAACCTAAAACTCAAGTAACTTTAGCGTCAGATATTATCCAAGCGCCTTTTAAAATCTTGCGCCGTATTTTCACGCCTATTGACATCATCGTGGATGAAGTCAAAAAAAACATTGATTCAAAAAGGAAATTAAAATGACGCTCAATGAAGCCATTAAAGACAAAACTTATGAAATTGTAGAAATCGCTAACTGCGATGAAGCCCTTAAAAAACGTTTCCTCTCTTTTGGTATCCATGAAGGGGTTCAATGCACCCTTTTGCATTCTTCCATGAAAAAGGCCACGCTTTCAATTAAAATCAACCGCATTCAAGTGGCTTTAAGATCCCATGAAGCGCAATACCTTGTCATCAAAGAAAGCACGCAAGAATGAGCTTGAAACGCGCTAAAACGAAAGCCCAACAGATCAAAGAGCTGCTCTTAAAACATTACCCCAACCAAACCACCGAATTGCACCATAAAAACCCCTATGAATTGCTAGTGGCGACCATTTTAAGCGCCCAATGTACGGACGCTAGAGTGAATCAAATAACGCCCAAGCTGTTTGAAAAATACCCGAGCGTGAACGATTTAGCCTTAGCTTCTTTAGAAGAGGTTAAAGAGATCATCCAATCCGTTTCGTATTCCAACAACAAAAGCAAGCATTTAATCAGTATGGCGCAAAAAGTGGTTAGGGATTTTAAGGGCATTATCCCCTCTACGCAAAAAGAACTGATGAGTTTAGATGGAGTGGGGCAAAAAACCGCTAATGTGGTGCTTTCAGTGTGTTTTGACGCAAATTATATGGCGGTAGATACCCATGTGTTCCGCACGACGCACCGCTTAGGGTTAAGCAACGCTAACACGCCCATTAAAACCGAAAAGGAATTGAGCGAGCTTTTTAAAGACAACCTATCCAAACTCCACCATGCCTTAATCTTGTTTGGCCGCTACACCTGCAAGGCTAAAAACCCCTTATGCGGTGCGTGTTTTTTAAAAGAATTTTGCGTTTCTAAAGCTCGCTTTAAGGCGTAGTGGCTTTATTTGTTATAAAATTTATAGTAAAATTAAGATTTTATAATCACAAAGTCAAATCATTCTTGAAAGAGTAGAGTTTTATGCCAGAAACAGAAGCTAATAAGCTAAAAATAGCCGAAAAAGAAAAAGAGAAAGCGAATAAAGAAAGAGAACTAGAGCTTTCCACTTATTTAGAAGAACTCATTTGCGATTATAAAAATCTTTTGGACATGGAGATTGTTTTTAGCGCGGAACTTGGCTCTACGCAAATCCCTTTGTTGCAAATTTTGCGTTTTGAAAAAGGCTCTGTGATTGATTTGCAAAAACCCGCCGGAGAAAGCGTGGATACTTTTGTGAACGGGCGGGTTATTGGTAAGGGTGAGGTGATGGTTTTTGAAAGGAATTTAGCCATTCGTTTGAATGAAATCCTTGATTCTAACGCCATTGTGTATTATCTCGCTAAAAATTCATGAGATTGTTGTTCTTGTTACTGAGCGCTACTTTGATGTTATTGACTGAAGAAAAAATACCTTTAAATGATGACGCCCCCATTAAACTGGTTCATTGGCAAAATGCGTTAAAAGAAGTCCAACCCGATTCAAACGCTCTAGCAATACCACCCATAAAAGCCGTGCAAACCACGCTCACTTTTGAAACGCCTTTTAATAAAACGCCTAAAATCATGGAAGTTGAAGGGCAAAAAGTGATTGTTTTAAAAAACGCTAAACTAGATTCTAAAAAAATGATGGATTTTAAAGAAGCCTCTTTGAATGCCTTAGAAATGTTTTCCTATCAAAATGACATCTACCTCTTGTCTAAAAAAGCTAAAGTGGAATTAGAAATCCAAGCTTCAAACAGCAAGGATAAAAAGCAGCTCCGCTTTCTTTTTTTGCCTAAAGGTTTTCATTTAGCCCCACCGCCTAGCTTGAAAGAAAAATCTCAGCATGCCAATCTCGCAAGCCAAGATGAAAAAGAGCAACCCCAAAGCCCCTTAAACACCCTAGAGTTAAAACCCCCACTGGATTTAAGCCATGCTTATAAGGCGCTAGCGGTTATTGCTGCCTTACTCTTAATATTGTATATAATCAAAAAAAAGATTGTTCCCACACAAAGGTCTTTTTCTGCAAAAGATTTTAAGTTAGAAGTTAGTGTTTTGGGTCGTGTTGATGCGAACCATAAAATCATTTCCATAGAAACTAATAAGGAGCGTTACTTGGTCTTACTAGGCGATAAATATGGCCTGCTTTTAGACAAAATAAGCCCAAAAACATCTAAAGAAGAACTGATTAAAGAAGCTGAAAATAATATAAAGAATTCAAAATTAGGAAATTTATATGCCGGAAAATTCTAAACTACAACCTGCTAAGTTAGGGAAAAATTTTGACCCTGTGGATCATTCTAACAGGAATTTTTTCTTTTCTCTCATTCTGTCTGTATTGTTGCACTGGTTGATTTATTTTTTATTTGAACACAGAGAAGATTTTTTTCCTTCAAAACCCAAGCTCGTTAAATTAAATCCTGAAAATTTATTGGTTTTAAAAAGAGGCCATTCACAAGATCCCAGTAAAAACAACCCGGGCGCTCCTAAACCCACGCTAGCTGGCCCTCAAAAACCCCCAACACCCCCCACTCCACCCACACCCCCCACTCCGCCAACCCCACCAAAACCTATAGAAAAGCCAAAGCCTGAACCTAAACCAAAGCCCAAACCAGAACCCAAAAAGCCTAACCACAAACATAAGGCTCTTAAAAAAGTGGAAAAAGTGGAAGAGAAAAAAGTAGTAGAGGAGAAAAAAGAAGAGAAAAAAGTAGTGGAACAAAAAGTAGAGCAGAAAAAAGTGGAAGAGAAAAAACCTGTTAAAAAAGAATTTGACCCTAACCAACTTTCTTTCTTGCCTAAAGAAGTTGCACCACCCAGACAAGAAAATAATAAAGGCTTGGATAACCAGACTAGAAGGGATATTGATGAATTGTATGGCGAAGAGTTTGGGGATTTAGGCACAGCCGAAAAAGATTTCATCAGGAATAATTTAAGGGATATTGGGCGCATCACGCAAAAGTATTTAGAATACCCTCAAGTAGCGGCTTATTTAGGGCAAGACGGGACGAATGCGGTAGAATTTTACTTGCACCCCAACGGCGATATTACCGATCTTAAAATCATCATTGGCTCTGAATACAAAATGCTTGATGACAACACTTTAAAAACCATTCAGATCGCTTATAAGGATTACCCACGCCCCAAAACCAAAACCCTCATTCGCATTAGAGTGCGTTATTACTTAGGAGGCAATTAAAAAATGGAAATCACGCTTTTTGACCCCATAGACGCCCACTTGCATGTGCGAGAAGACGCGCTTTTAAAAGCGGTATTAAGATATTCTAGCGAGCCTTTTAGCACCGCGGTGATCATGCCAAACCTCAGTAAGCCCTTGATTGACACTCCAACCACCCTTGAATATGAAGAAGAAATTTTAAAAAATTCTTCAAACTTCAAGCCTTTAATGAGTTTGTATTTCAATGATGGTTTGACTTTAGAAGAATTGCAACGCGCTCACGAAAAAGGTATCAGATTTTTAAAACTCTACCCCAAAGGCATGACCACAAACGCGCAAAACGGCACTTCGGATTTGTTGGGTGAAAAAACTTTAGAAATTTTAGAAAACGCCCAAAAATTAGGCTTTATTTTATGTATCCATGCAGAACAAGCCGGGTTTTGTTTGGATAAAGAATTTTTATGCCATAGCGTTTTAGAGACTTTCGCCCTTTCATTCCCTAAACTCAAAATCATTATAGAGCATTTGAGCGATTGGCGCAGTATCGCTTTGATTGAAAAGCATGACAACCTCTATGCGACTTTAACTTTACACCATATCAGCATGACTTTAGATGATTTATTAGGGGGGAGTTTGAACCCGCATTGTTTTTGCAAACCTTTAATCAAAACCAAAAAAGACCAAGAAAGGCTTTTATCCCTTGCTTTAAAAGCCCACCCTAAAATCTCTTTTGGCTCTGATAGCGCTCCGCATTTCATTTCTAAAAAGCATAGCGCTAGCATCCCGGCGGGCATCTTTTCTGCCCCTATTTTATTGCCTGCGTTGTGCGAACTTTTTGAAAAACACAACGCTTTAGAAAACTTGCAAGCCTTTATCAGCGATAACGCTAAAAAAATCTACGCACTAGACAATCTACCCAGTAAAAAAGCGCGTTTGTCTAAAAAACCCTTTATGATCCCTACACACACGCTTTGCTTGAATGAAAAAATCGCTATCTTAAGAGGGGGCGAAACGCTATCTTGGAACCTTCAAGAAATCGCCTAAAACATGCCGCCTTTTTTGTGGGGCTTTTTATCGTTTCATTTTTAATTATAATGAAGCGCCAAACCCCCCCCTATGCTTTCACGCATAATCAAACCCTTGTTACTCAAACCCCCCCCTATTTCACGCAACTCACTATCCCTAAACCAAATGACGCTTTAAGCGTGCATGCAAGCTCTTTAATCAGCTTGCCTAATGATAATCTTTTGAGTGCTTATTTTAGCGGCACTAAAGAAGGGGCAAGGGATGTGAAAATCAGCGCGAATCTTTTTAATAACAAGACTAATCGCTGGAGCGAAGCCTTCATTATTTTAACCAAAGAAGAGCTTTCTCATTATTCGCATGAATACATCAAAAAACTAGGTAACCCCTTGCTTTTTTTGCATGACGATAAAATTTTGTTGTTTGTCATAGGGGTGAGCATGGGCGGGTGGGCCACTTCTAAAATCTATCAATTTGAAAGCGCTTTAGAGCCGATTCATTTTAAATTTGCGCGAAAACTCTCTTTAAGCCCTTTTTTAAACTTAAGCCATTTGATAAAAAATAAGCCTTTAAACACCACTGATGGCGGGTTTATGCTACCGCTCTATCACGAGTTAGCCACCCAATACCCTTTGTTGTTGAAATTTGACCAACAAAATAACCCAAGAGAGCTTTTAAGGCCTAATGCCCTAAACCACCAGCTCCAGCCAAGCCTAACCCCCTTTAAAGACTGCGCCATCATGGCGTTTAGAAACCATTCTTTTAAAGATAGCCTCATGCTAGAAACCTGTAAAACCCCCACCGCTTGGCAAAAACCCATGCTCACGAATTTGAAAAACTTGAATGACGCTTTGAATTTGATCAACTTAAACAAAGAATTGTTTTTGATCCACAACCCTAGCGATTTATCTTTGCGCCGTAAAGAACTCTTGCTTTCTAAATTAGAAAACCCAAACTCTTTTAAAACCTTAAAAATTTTAGATAAAGCGGATGAAGTGAGTTACCCAAGCTATAGTCTTAATCCTCATTTTATAGATATTGTCTATACTTACAACCGCTCTCACATCAAACACATCCGTTTCAATATGGCTTATTTAAATTCCCTTCTCAAGTAATTAGTCATGTTCATATATTCTTCTTACACGCTGAGTTTTGTATGGGTTTTTTTAATTTTCTTTTTTTTTAAAAATAAGGCGTTAAGTTTGAGGTTTTCACTCTCTTTAATAAGCGTGATTTTAAGCAATATCGCTTTGAAAGACTCTCTATCGCTCAATGCATTTTTAAGCAGTTTTACAGCCCCCTTAAGCCCCTTTAGCTGTCTTTTGATCCTTGCTTATGTGCTCTTTTCTTGCCGCCTCCTCAAAAAGCCCCCTTTAGAAACCTTGCAATCTTATAGCGTCATGCTGTTTTTCAATCTGTTGCTTTTGACAGATATTTTAGGGTTTTTGCCTTTTTCAATCTACCATCATTTCATGGCTTCTCTGATTTTTAGCGCGCTTTTTTGCGGCAGTTTGTTTTTGAGCAGCCCCTTACTGGGCGTGATCGCTTTAGTGGCTTTATCCAGTTCGCTTTTGATGCGTTCTAATTTTCAAATCCTAGATTCTTTATTGGATTTCCCCTTGTTTCTTTTTGTCTTTTTTAAGACTTTATATCTTGCTAAAAAAAGGTTGTATTAACGCTTATGAAACCCTTATCTAATGCCCTATTTTCGCTCTTTTTAAAAGGTTTTTATTTCACTTTTTTTATGAGTTTGTTGTTTGTGTTCAGTCGTATCGTCTTTATCCTTTATACTGGCTATTATAAGCACGCTTTAAAAAACCCTATTTTTGATGAAATCATTAAAACCCTATTCAATGGAGCCAGATACGATAATCGTGTGGTTTCAAGCTTAGCGATTCTTTTTATCATCATCGGGTTATTAGGGTTATTGGCCTCCAAACACCAAACCAGAATGCTTAATATTATGGCGTGTTTTTCTATCGCTATTATCCTGTTTTTAAATATTGCGAACATTGTTTATTATGGCATTTATGGGAATGTGTTTGATGAAAATTTATTGGAATTTTTGCATGAAGACACGCTCACGATTTTAAAAATGAGTGGGGAATACCCTATTCTTTCTAGTTTTTCACTCTTTGTAATCCTTAGCGTTTTAATTTCTTTTATCTATTTCAAACTCCAAAACGCCCTTTTTAAACCCAAAAATGTGTATCAAGCCGCCCGCACCAAACCCCTTAAAACTTTCATTTTATTTGCGCTTTTTTCGCTCACGCAAATGTTTTACATCAACGCGCAATTGAGCTTTGTGGGCGCGTCTTTAGATCTCAGTATAGAGCCAGCCAAAGATCCTTTTTTAATGAAAATCACCCCCGGGGCGTTTCGCAACCTTTATCTTTTAGCGCGCAATTACAGACAAAGCCATAACCTTAAATTCAGCGATTTTGCTAAAGGATCGCCTTTAGAAGTGGCGAAAAATTATTTCCATCTTAAAGAAAACCCTTCAAACAATCTCTATGAGTTGCTTTCTCAAACAAGCCACAACCATTCCAATCAAAAAGTTGATCATGTTTTTTATATCGTTTCAGAGTCCTTGAGTTCATGGCATTTTGATAAAAAATTTGATTCCATAGGGCTAACGAGCGCTTTACAAGATTTGGTTAAAAAAGAACATGCCTGCATGCTTTCTGCTTTTATTGAAGGCGCCCCACGAACCGTTAAAAGCCTAGATGTCCAGATCACAGGCTTACCCTATATTAATGATAATAATTTAGTCAATTCAGGGGTGATTCTCCCTAGCTTTCCTATGGCAATCGGCAATATCATGAAGACTTTAGGTTATAAAAACAACTTTTATTATGGAGGCAGCGGGATTTGGAATAAATTAACCAGTTTCACCAAAAAACAAGGTTTTCACGCCCTTTATTTTAACAATCATCTCTTAGAATTTGTTAAAAACAAGCCCTACCCTAAACCCATAGAGAGCAACTGGGGAGTGCATGATAATATTCTATTTGACTATATTTTAGAAAACACCAACCCCCATGAAAAAACTTTCAGCATGGTCATGACTTTAAGCAATCATGCGATCAAAAACGTGAATCTCAAAGCCTTTGGCGTGCCTTTAGAAAAAATCCAACAATTTGTGGAAAAAACCCCCAAATCAGAAAATCTACCGGACGCTAATTCTTTAGGGCATATTTACTGGTATGACAAAGTGGTGGTTGATTTCATCAAAAAAGCCAGCCAAAAATTCCCTAACTCGCTTTTTATCATCACAGGGGATCATTTTGACAGGAGCTATGAATACGCTAAAAACGATTTGTATATCATTAAATCCGTGCCGCTTATTTTATATGCCCCCACTTTAAAGCCTAAAAAAATCAGTCAAGTCGGCTCGCATTTAGACATCGCCCCTACGATTATTGAATTAATCGCTCCTAAAGGTTTTCAATTTGTGAGTTTTGGAAAGCCTTTATTTTCTAACAACACAACAAATCCTCCAAGCCACCCCAATTACGCGCTAGGCTATGAAGCGATCGCTACCAAAGATTACTTTTATAACCCGAGTTTGGGGTTAAGGTATTTGAACGAAAGCCCTAAAGAGCCAAAGGATAAACAAAACGACAAGAAACAAAACGATAAGACAGAAGCTTCTAAATTTTACCAACAATTAGAATCTTTGAAAGCCCTTAGTTATTACTTGCTCTATCATGGGGCTAATCTTAAAGATTGACAAGCTAAAGGGAGTTTTTTAATTCCATTAAACGCATGATTTTTGCTACAATAGTAGGATTTTAATTATATAAAGGATAAATGGGCATGCCAAATAGGGGCGTTGTTTTATTAGACGGGCAAGCGTTAGCTTATGATATAGAAAAAGATTTGAAACATAAAATCCAAATAATCCATACACAAACGCATAAACGCCCCAAACTGGCCGTGATTTTAGTGGGAAAAGATCCTGCGAGTATCACTTATGTCAATATGAAGATCAAAGCATGCGAAAGGGTGGGCATGGATTTTGACTTAAAAACCCTCCAAGAAAATATTACTGAAGCCGAATTGCTGTCCTTGATTAAAGATTACAATACCGATCAAAACATTTCAGGCGTTTTAGTCCAGCTCCCTTTGCCCAGACACATTGATACTAAAATGATTTTAGAAGCCATTAACCCAAACAAAGATGTGGATGGTTTCCACCCCCTTAATATCGGCAAACTCTGCACCCAAAAGGAATCGTTTCTGCCAGCTACCCCTATGGGCGTGATGCGGCTTTTAGAGCATTACCATATTGAGATCAAGGGTAAGGATGTGGCAATTATCGGGGCGAGCAATATTATTGGCAAACCTTTGAGCATGCTCATGCTAAACGCTGGGGCTAGCGTGAGCGTGTGCCATATTTTGACTAAAGACATTAGTTTTTACACCAAAAACGCTGATATTGTCTGCGTGGGCGTGGGTAAGCCTGATTTGATTAAAGCGAGCATGTTAAAAAAAGGGGCTGTAGTGGTGGATATTGGGATCAATCATTTGAATGACGGGCGTATCGTGGGCGATGTGGATTTTATCAACGCGCAAAAAGTTGCCGGTTTTATCACCCCTGTGCCTAAAGGCGTGGGGCCTATGACGATTGTCTCGCTTTTAGAAAACACTCTAATCGCTTTTGAAAAACAACAAAGGAAGGGATTTTAATGAAATTTTTACGCTCTGTTTATGCATTTTGCTCCAGTTGGGTGGGGACGATTATTATCGTGCTGTTGGTTATCTTTTTTATCGCACAAGCCTTTATCATTCCCTCTCGCTCTATGGTTGGCACGCTCTATGAGGGCGATATGCTCTTTGTCAAAAAATTTTCTTACGGCATCCCCATTCCTAAAATCCCATGGATTGAGCTTCCCGTCATGCCTGATTTTAAAAATAACGGGCATTTGATAGAGGGGGATCGCCCTAAACGCGGCGAAGTGGTGGTGTTTATCCCTCCCCATGAAAAAAAGTCTTACTATGTCAAAAGGAATTTTGCCATTGGAGGCGATGAGGTGCTATTCACCAATGAGGGGTTTTATTTGCACCCCTTTGAGAGCGGCAACGATAAAGATTACATTGCTAAACATTACCCTGATGCCATGACTAAAGAATTTATGGGTAAAATTTTTGTCTTAAACCCTTATAAAAATAAGCATCCAGGCATCCATTACCAAAAAGATAATGAAACCTTCCACTTAATGGAGCAGTTAGCCACTCAAGGCGCAGAGGCTAATATCAGCATGCAACTCATTCAAATGGAGGGCGAAAAGGTGTTTTATAAGAAAATCAATCACGATGAATTTTTCATGATCGGCGATAACAGGGACAATTCTAGCGACTCGCGCTTTTGGGGGAGTGTGGCTTATAAAAACATCGTGGGTTCGCCATGGTTTGTTTATTTCAGTTTGAGTTTAAAAAATAGCCTGGAAGTGGATGCAGAAAATAACCCCAAAAAACGCTATCTGGTGCGTTGGGAACGCATGTTTAAAAGCGTTGAAGGCTTAGAAAAAATCATTAAAAAAGAAAAGACAACGCGTTAAGGTTTTTTGTGCAATTTTTTGATTTCTCTTTAGAAAGTTTTATTACCACCTTAATGAAAATCCTAGCCCTTTTGATCGCTATCATAGGGCATGAGATCATGCATGGGTTGAGCGCGTTTTTATTCGGGGATAGGAGCGCGAAAGACGCTAAGCGTTTGAGTTTAAACCCTATCAGGCATTTAGACATGATGGGTTCGGTGCTTTTACCGGCTCTATTACTCATTTTTCAAGCCCCCTTTTTGTTTGGGTGGGCCAAACCTGTGCCTGTGGATATGCGCTACATTGTCTCTCAAAAAGGCTCTCTAGCATGCGTAGTGGTGAGTTTAGCTGGGGTGGCTTATAATTTCACCCTAGCCGTTCTGCTCGCTTTCATCACGCATTGGAGCTTCCAAAAACTGGGGATCAACGCTTTAAGCATTGATGAATTGAATCTTTATCAGCTCGCTTTAGTAACCTTTCTCATTCAAGGCATTCTTTATAACCTTGTCTTAGGCGTTTTCAACAGCCTCCCTATCCCGCCCTTAGACGGCTCCAAAGCGTTAGGCTTTTTAGCGTTGCATTTTAAAAGTTCGTTTTTATTGGAATGGTTTTCTAAAATGGAACGCTACGGCATGTTGGTGGTGTTTGTCTTTTTGTTTATCCCCCCTTTATCGGAGTTTTTTATCCATGCGCCCACAAGATTTTTATTTTCCTTACTCCTTTCTTAATCTTTTATCAAGGAGGGCTGATGAATAAGCCTTTGAATATTGCTCAAGTTTTTATAGGGAGCGATCATGCAGGGTTGCATCTTGCAGAATTTGTTAAACATTTTTTAGAAGACAAGCGTTTTAAGATCCAAGCTTTCTTACCCACTACGAGGGTGGATTACCCTGATTACGCCAAATTAGTGTGCCAAAAGGTCTTAGAAAATCCGCAAAGCTATGGTATTTTAGTGTGCGCTACAGGGATAGGCATGAGCATGAGCGCTAATCGCTTTAAGGGTATTAGAGCCGCCTTGTGCCTTGATGCTTACATGGCCAAAATGACTCGCTTGCACAATAACGCTAATGTCTTGTGCTTGGGCGAAAAGATTAGTGGCATCGGCGTAGTGGAAAGCATTTTGGAAGCGTTTTTCTCTACAGAATTTGAACAAGGCCGTCATGTGTTGCGTATCCAAAAGCTAGATGAATCGCTGAAATCATCAACCTAATGTAGTATAATTACATCGTTTCGCTAAAAGGATATTTTAATAGAATGTTTACCCAATGGTTTATTCTCACTATCGCTGTTGTTTTTATCCTTTATATGGGCGTGCGCACCTTCTTTTTTAAAACCGTGGCTAAACGGCAAGAACGCACCAACGCGTCCATGAAGCTCACCCTACAAGAAGCTGAAATTTTGATCCAAAAACACCAGTTGCAACTCCAAAGAGCTTTGGGTAATATTGATATTCTTACCCAAGAAATGAGCTCGTTAAAAACAGAACTGAAAGCCCTTAAACAACGCAACTCTGAATACAAAGGCGAATCGGATAAATATAAAAATCGTATTAAAGAATTGGAGCAAAAAATAGAAGCTCTCCTTTAAAAACGCTATAATAAATCAAAATTCTACAACCAATCCGTTATATTAGATAGAGGATATTAAAATGAATGAAACGCTCAAAGAAGAACTTTTACAAAGCATCAGAGAAGTGAAAGACTACCCTAAAAAAGGGATTTTATTCAAAGACATTACCACGCTACTCAACTACCCTAAACTTTTTAACAAACTCATTGACGCGCTCAAAAAACGCTATCTCGCTCTCAATATAGACTTTATCGTGGGCATTGAAGCGAGAGGTTTTATTTTAGGCTCTGCTTTAGCTTATGCGCTTGGGGTGGGTTTTGTGCCTGTGAGGAAAAAGGGCAAACTCCCTGCGCACACCCTCTCTCAAAGCTACAGCCTAGAATACGGGAGCGATAGCATAGAAATCCACTCCGACGCTTTTAGGGGAATTAAGGGGGTAAGGGTGGTGTTGGTTGATGATTTATTAGCCACTGGAGGCACAGCTTTAGCGAGCCTTGAGCTTATCAAAGCCCTACAAGCTGAATGCATAGAAGCATGCTTTTTGATAGGGTTAAAAGAATTACCGGGTATCCAACTTTTAGAAGAGCGAGTGAAGACTTTTTGTTTGTTAGAGTGCTAGAATAAGGGTGAATTTTGGAAGAATACATCATTGATTTGTGGAATCAGCATGCAGCAACTTGGGGGTATCTCATTTTATTCGGGTGGAGCATTTTAGAAGGCGAAATTGGGTTGATTTTAGCAGGGATTGCCAGCTATACCGGTCATATGCATTTAGGGTTAGCCATTTTAGTCGCAGGGATTGGGGGCTTTGTGGGGGATCAGATCTATTTTTACATCGGGCGCACCAATAAAGCTTACATCCAAAAAAAGCTAGAAAAACAACGCCGAAAACTCGCCCTAGCCCATTTATTGTTGCAAAAACACGGCTGGTTTATCATTTTTATCCAACGCTACATGTATGGCATGCGCACTATCATTCCCATTAGCATAGGCCTCACGCGTTATAGCGCTTTAAAATTCGCTATCATCAATCTCATTAGTGCGATGGTGTGGGCGAGCATTACCATTATTCTAGCGTGGTGTTTGGGAGAAGAGTTATTGCATGCGTTAGAGTGGCTTAAAAAACACCCTTATGCGCTAATATTACTATTAGTATCTTTCTTGGCGTTGGTTCTATGGTATTTCCAATACTATAGCAAGAAAAACCGCTAGATTTCAATACAATTCTTGAAAGATATGAAATTAAAAAAGGAGACTTTATGTTAAAAATCAAATTAGAAAAAACCACTTTTGAAAACGCAAAAGCTGAATGCAGTTTAGTTTTTATTGTCAATAAGGATTTTGATCATGTTTGGGTCAAAAACAAAAAATTGTTAGAAACCTTTAAATACGAAGGCGAAGGCACGTTTTTAGACCAGGAAAATAAAATCCTGTATGCGGGCGTTAAAGAAGATGATGTGCATTTATTGAGAGAGAGTGCGTGTTTAGCCGTTCGCACCCTTAAAAAACTCGCTTTTAAAAGCGTTAAAGTGGGCGTTTATACTTGCGGCGCGCATTCTAAAGATAACGCGCTTTTAGAAAACTTGAAAGCGTTGTTTTTGGGCTTAAAATTAGGCTTGTATGAATACGACACTTTTAAATCCAACAAAAAAGAAAGCGTTTTAAAAGAAGCCATTGTCGCTTTAGAATTGCACAAACCTTGCGAAAAAACTTGCGCGAATTCTTTAGAAAAGAGCGCTAAAGAAGCTTTAAAATACGCTGAAATCATGACAGAAAGCTTGAATATCGTTAAAGATCTAGTCAATACCCCCCCTATGATTGCTACTCCAGTTTATATGGCTGAAGTGGCGCAAAAAGTGGCTAAAGAAAACCATTTAGAAATCCATGTTCATGATGAAAAATTTTTAGAAGAAAAGAAAATGAACGCCTTTTTAGCGGTCAATAAAGCCTCTCTTGCTATCAATCCTCCTCGCTTGATCCATTTAGTCTATAAGCCCAAAAAAGCGAAGAAAAAAATCGCTTTAGTGGGTAAGGGCTTGACTTATGATTGTGGGGGTTTGAGCTTGAAACCGGCCGATTACATGGTTACCATGAAAGCGGATAAAGGCGGTGGCTCTGCGGTGATTGGGCTTTTAAACGCATTAGCCAAACTAGGCGTGGAAGCTGAAGTGCATGGCATTATTGGGGCTACAGAAAACATGATAGGCCCAGCTGCCTATAAACCAGATGATATTTTAATCTCCAAAGAAGGCAAGAGCATAGAGGTCCGTAATACCGACGCTGAAGGGCGTTTGGTTTTAGCGGATTGTTTGAGCTACGCTCAAGATTTAAGCCCTGATGTGATCGTGGATTTTGCGACCCTTACTGGGGCATGCGTTGTGGGCTTAGGCGAATTCACTTCAGCGATCATGGGGCATAATGAAGAATTGAAAAATCTCTTTGAAACTTCAGGGTTAGAATCCGGCGAATTATTAGCTAAACTCCCCTTTAACCGCCATTTAAAGAAATTGATTGAATCTAAAATCGCTGATGTGTGTAATATTTCTTCTTCGCGCTATGGCGGTGCGATCACGGCGGGCTTGTTTTTAAATGAATTTATTAGAGATGAGTTTAAGGATAAGTGGCTACACATTGACATTGCAGGCCCTGCTTATGTGGAAAAAGAATGGGATGTGAATAGCTTTGGAGCGAGTGGGGCTGGTGTGAGAGCTTGCACAGCTTTTGTGGAAGAGCTTTTGAAAAAGGCTTGAAATGGGCTTGTCTGTAGGCATTGTGGGTTTGCCTAATGTGGGCAAATCCAGCACCTTTAACGCGCTCACTAAAACCCAAAACGCAGAGAGTGCGAACTACCCTTTTTGCACCATTGAACCCAATAAAGCCATTGTGAATGTGCCTGATAGGCGGCTTGATGCGTTGGCTCAAATCGTAAAACCTGAACGCATTTTGCATTCTGTGGTGGAATTTGTGGATATTGCCGGATTGATTAAGGGAGCGAGCAAGGGGGAGGGTTTGGGCAATCAGTTTTTAGCCAATATCAAGGAATGCGAAGTGATCTTGCAAGTGGTGCGCTGTTTTGAAGATGACAATATCGTGCACGTGAACGATAAAATTGACCCCCTAAATGATATAGAAACCATTGAATTGGAGTTGATTTTAGCGGACATTGCCACTTTAGACAAAAGGATCGATCGCTTGCAAAAAGCCCTAAAAGGCTCAAAAGACGCTAAAAATCTTTTAGAATGCGCTTTGAGTTTAAAAACGCATTTAGAAGAATTGAAGCCGGCGAAAACTTTCCCCTTAAACACGAGCGAGGCTTTTTTGGAATTAGACAAGGAATTGCGTTTTTTATCCCATAAAAAAATGATCTATGTCGCTAATGTGGGCGAAGAAGATTTAAATATTCTCAACGAGCATGCCAAAAAAGTCAAAAACCATGCGAAAGGGCAAAATAGCGAGTTTGTCGCCTTGTGCGCTAAATTGGAAGAAGAAATGGTTTCTATGAGTGGAGATGAAGTCAAAGAATTTTTGCAAAGTTTGGGCGTAGAAGAAAGCGGGCTAGAAAAGACCATTCGTTTGAGTTTTAAGGAATTAGGCTTGATCAATTATTTTACCGCTGGAGTCAAGGAAGTGCGATCATGGACGATTAAAAAAGGCTCTAGCGCGCCTGTGGCTGCTGGGGTGATCCATAAGGATTTTGAAAAAGGCTTCATTAGAGCTGAAACCATCAGTTATGACGATTTTATCGCTTATAAGGGCGAAGCCGGGGCAAAAGAAAAGGGAGCGTTACGCATTGAAGGTAAGGACTATATCGTTCAAGATGGCGATGTGTTGCATTTTCGCTTCAATGTCTAGCGTCTTTTCAAGAATTGACACCCAACAAGAAACCTTTTAAAAAAATCTATATAGAATTAAGCGATATTTGCGGGTTGCAATGCAGTTTTTGCCCTAACCATAAAAATATCAGAGGCGTGATGCCTTTAGAATTGTTTGAAAAAATTTGCAAAGAAGCGGCCCCCTTAACCCCAATTATCACCTTTCATGTCTTAGGCGATCCTTGCAAACTCAAAAACTTAAACCACTATCTCAACGCCGCCAAACGCTTTTCTTTAAAAGTGGATTTGGTTACTAGCGGGGCGTATTTGCATAATTTTGAGACGCTTTTACAAGATGCAATCTATCAAATTTCTATTTCTTTAGACGCAGGGCTAGATAATCATAACAAACTCAACCAGCACCGCTATATCCAAAAAATTTTAGAATTTTGCCGCTACAAATGTGAAAAAAAAAGCGAAGTGTTTTTGAATTTACGCATTCAAGATAGCACCCTTGAAAAACACCAGAATTTGATCAAGCCTTTTTTAGAAAGCTTTGAATGCGTTTCTTTAGAGACTCTAAAATCGCAAGGCCGCGCTCGTCTGTTTAAAAAAAGTTTTTTGAATATCCAAAAAACCTTTAAATGGCCGAATTTGAACGCCCAAAATCCTTTAAACCAAGAATCAAAAATCCCCTATTGTTACGGCTTGATCAAGCAAATCGCTATTTTATCTAATGGCGTTGTCGTGCCGTGCTGCATGGACACGCAAGCTCATATCAACCTTGGCGATTTAAACCATACGCCCTTAAAAGATATTTTAAACAGCCAAAAAGCTATGGCTATCAAAACCCATTTTTTAAAGGGCGAAGCGTTAGAACCTTTATGCCAAAACTGCTCCTACCCTTTGATTCGCTATAAAAAATGAAACCACTCCCTTTAGGGATTAGCCCTGCTTATTCCTTGAAAAGGCTGTTATTTTTAGCGCGTTTTGTAATCCTATTAATAGTTCGTTAGTCATTGGTTTCATGGTCGTGGTGGTGTTTAATGCGCTTTGGGCAATAAATAGCGAAGCTTTTTGCTCTTTAATATTCTTATCTTTTACGTTTGGGTTGGTGCGTTAGAATGATCAAAATTTTAAGGGTTAAAAGACAAATGGTTCTCTCGCTTTTGTCGTGGTTAGTGGGTCGCAAGCGACTAACTCCCCTAAAAACCCACTGAATAGCTTGTCAAAAAACAAATGTTTCAAAAGCTCCACCTTAACCATGTATAAGCCCTTTTATGCGTTAGGGTGTTTTAGCGCGCTGAATGGATTTTATGGTAGGATTAGCAAAAGAGTTTAAAGAATTAAGGTCCTTTTCTTTTGTAATAGCTTTGCTGGGTCGGAAAATGCGTGGGCTTCTCTTTGTGTGATTCAAAACACTAATTGATCTTTTTCTGCACTTTTTAGTTATTCAACATTCTTTGCATTAGATTTATATTATAATTTCAAAGCAAGCCCACTCCATTGGCTTAATTTTTAAGCGTTCTTGCCGGCGGAATGAAAGAGTGGATAATGTCCGCATTTTTTACTTTTCATTGTCATTATTTTGCGTGATTGGCATGTGAATGCATGCGTTATTTTTATTCAACATTCGCATGTTTTTTGCTCCTTTTGAATAAAGTAATTTTCATACAATCGCAGTAGCGCGATAAAAAACGCCGTAATGGTAGGCCCTACGATAATCCCCCAAAAACCAAATTGTGAAATCCCAGCAATCATAGAAAAGAAAATCAATATTTCATTGATTTTAAGGGTGGTTTTAAAGATTCTTTTTTTGATGAAGACGATTAAAATTGGCTTAATCACGCTATCAATCAACACACCAATTAGTAAAATGGAATACAAAACGATAAAAATAGCCTCATTCACATGCCCATGATAAAGCTCATAAATCGCTATAGGGATCCAAATCAAAGCCCCCCCAACAGCCGGCACTAAAGACGCCAAGCCGTATAAAATCCCTAAAGACCAGCCATCATGCCCAAACCATATTATCATCGCCCCAAACGCCACGCCCTCTAAAATAACCGTGATGAGAGAAGTTAAAAGCACGATGCGTAAAATCCCAGCCACTTCTTCAAAAATCTTTTTACTTTGATTCATTTCAAGAGGCAAGACCCCTAAAAAATAACGATAAAATTTCTCCCCATAGTAAAAAAAGAAAAACAATAACCCCAAGATAAATAAAGCGTCTGTAACGAGTTTCAAGCTGTATTTTCCCACATAGCTACTTATTTTCAACAAATAGCCCGTGATTGAAGCGGCGCTAAAATTTTCTAAAAACTTGCTCACTCCATCATGAATGGCAGGAAAATGCGATAAATTTTCAGTGATTACCCCTTTAAGCCATTTGATTAGGGCTGAAAATTTTTCAAAATTGATTTCAAAAATAATGTTAGAACTTTTATAAACAATAAAATACAACGGCACGATCAAAACGCTCGCTAAAATTAAAACGCATAAAAACGAACTGACAACATTGAAAAAACGCTTATCTAAAAAAACTTTCACTTGAAAAAACCCCACGCACAAAAGCCCAGCAATCAGCGCATCCATTAAAAAATCTTGATACAAATAGATCATCCAATAAAAACCAATCAAAAAAAGAATCCAAAAGAAATACTGAGCTTTCATGCAATTATCCCCATTAAACTGAACCAAAAATTATCAAATGTTAGCTAAAAAACGCTCTTTTAAGGATAAAAAACCTCTTTTAACTTATAATTAAAATCAAAAAGGCTTGTATTAATGGTGTTTTACAAATATTCAGGGAGCGGGAATGATTTTTTAATCGTTCAAAGCTTCAAAAAAAAAGATTTTTCCAATTTAGCCAAACAGGTGTGCCATAGGCATGAAGGTTTTGGGGCTGATGGGCTTGTAGTCGTCTTACCGAGTAAGGATTATGACTACGAATGGGATTTTTACAATTCAGACGGCTCTAAAGCTGGCATGTGCGGGAATGCGAGCCGTTGCGTGGGGTTATTTGCCTACCAGCATGGTATAGCCCCTAAAGAGCATGTTTTTTTAGCCGGAAAAAGAGAGATTTCTATCCGTATAGAAGAACCCAATATCATAGAGAGCAATCTCGGTAACTACAAAATCCTAGACACCATACCCGCCTTAAAATGCAAAAAATTTTTTACTAATAACAGCGTTTTAGAAAATATCCCTACTTTCTACCTCATAGATACAGGAGTGCCGCATTTAGTGGGATTTGTGGAAAATAAAGAGTGGTTAAATTCCCTTAACACGCTGGAATTAAGGGCTTTAAGGCATGAATTTAACGCTAATATTAACATCGCTTTTATAGAAAATAAAGAGACGATTTTTTTACAAACTTATGAAAGGGGGGTTGAAGATTTCACGCTAGCTTGCGGGACAGGCATGGCAGCGGTTTTTATCGCCGCGCGCATTTTTTATAACACGCCCAAAAAAGCCACTCTCATCCCTAAAAGCAACGAATCTTTAGAGCTTTCTTTAAAAAATGATGGAATTTTTTATAAAGGAATCGTGCGTTATATTGGCATGAGCGTTTTGGGCAGTGTTTTTGAAAATGGGTGTTTTTGATCATTATTTCTTGTAATGGTAATCAAAATGATTTTGTTGTAATTAAACATAATGCGCTATCATTTGCGAGCTGTTTTTAGCAATATAAAAAATATCCTAAAGGAATAAAACCATGCAAGCGTTAAAATCATTGCTTGAAGTGATTACAAAACTCCAGAATCTAGGCGGCTATTTGATGCATATAGCTATTTTCATCATTTTTATTTGGATTGGAGGGCTTAAGTTTGTGCCGTATGAAGCCGAAGGGATCGCTCCTTTTGTGGCTAATTCCCCTTTCTTTTCTTTCATGTATAAATTTGAAAAGCCCGCATACAAGCAACACAAAATGTCTGAATCCCAATCCATGCAAGAAGAAATGCAAGATGACCCTAAAATCGTTGAAAACAAAGAATGGCATAAAGAAAACCGCACTTATTTAGTGGCTGAAGCTTTAGGGATTACGATCATGATCCTAGGTATTTTGGTGCTTTTAGGGCTTTGGATGCCTTTAATGGGCGTGATTGGGGGCTTGCTTGTCGCTGGAATGACGATCACGACTCTATCCTTTTTATTCACAACGCCAGAAGTGTTTGTCAATCAGCATTTCCCATGGCTTTCTGGGGCTGGAAGGTTAGTGGTTAAAGACTTGGCGTTATTTGCTGGAGGCTTGTTTGTAGCCGGATTTGATGCGAAACGCTATTTAGAGGGGAAAGGGTTTTGCTTGATGGATCGCTCATCGGTAGGGATTAAAACTAAATGCTCTAGCGGGTGTTGCTCTTAAAGAGCGAATACCTTAAAGTAGGCTTAAAGCCTACTAGAAGAATCATAATTGATAGAAGAATCTTGGTTAGTGCCTTTTTTGTAAATGATTGTTTTTAAAATGTGGCGTTTGACAAAGGAATTGACGCTTTCTACTTCTTCATCAGCTAATCGTCTTAAAACATCATGCTCTTCTTTGGAGAGATAAAAAGTAACTGAAAAATTGCGTTTCAACTCATCTACAGCGACACGCTTACGACCGGGTTTTATATTTTTATTTCCTAATTCCATTAAAATTTCCTTTTTTAGTTAGTATGTTGTAACATCATAGTGGTTATTCTAACATGAAATAAACGCCATTTTATATTAAATCTAAAGAAAAATATTTTTAGATGTGCTAGAATACCCATTTGTTACAAGATAAGCTTTTTTATCAAAAAAATGATGACATAGGGGTAACAAGTGGCAATAAACACCTTTTTAAAACATTCTTTTCTGGCTTGTTTGTTAGCGGTTAATTCTTACGCTTTTGACTGGAATATTTTTAAATACAATCTGGGTTTCAATATGTTCATCATGGACCATGAAGGCTCAACGCCTTATTGGGTCAATACTAACACCAATCTTAAAACCCGTTTGACTCCAAATTTTGGGATCCAATTTTATACAAGAGGTGTGGAGCAAAGCTTGACTGTGGGGGCGTATTTCTTTCAAAACTTCCATAATTACAGCACTAATTTTCCCTATCGTTGGGGGCCTACGATGTATTATAAGGCTAAGGGAAAGCATTTTACTTTTTATGGGGGGATTTTTCCTAGAAAAAACCTCTTAGGGAGGTATGGTTTGAATATTTTTGCCCCCTATTATTGGTTTATAGACCCCAACGCTAGAGGGTTTTTATTGCAGTTTCAAAACCATTATTCGCCTTCAAAACCCTATTATGGGCATGCGGAATTCATGCTAGATTGGTTTGGAGGCAATTGTTACAACACTTGTAAATTCGGGAGGAACCCTTATGGGAATGCGATGGATAGGTTTCAAATGAACGGCTCTGTCGCTTATAATTTCTTTAAGGATTTATTGGGTATTGGAGGGTATTTTGTCTTGTTCCACAACGAAGACAAATACCTTTTGAATGGGGCTGATGGCATGCAGTTTAATGAAAAAAAAGCGATTGATAGCAATAATATTTATCTTATGGATCGCCTCTACTTTAACGCTTACATAGGAACAAGCCTTTTAGACATCGCCCCCTTTATGGAAAAACTCAACGCTAGTTTTGGCATGGTTTCTGAATCAAGCCGATTAAGGCAAATCCACAAAAATGTGCCTTTTATGAACAGCGTGGGCGGGCAATTGGATGTGGAGATCCAATACAAAGGCTTTGGCATCCACAATTTATTTTTCTTCGCCAAGACCCCAGAGATGCCTTTTTATAACCAATACCAATATGTTGAAATGTATTGCACGCCTTCGTATTGCCCCACGCCTATTTATCGTGGCGTGCCATTCTTTCAAGCCAACATGTATAATCGTTTTGATTTTTATTACAACTGGAAAAACGACTTCGCATCGGTCCGCATCAATTTCGTGCTTAATGCGATGCGTGGGGGCTTTGATAGGAGCTTACCTTGGTCAGAATCTTACCAAGTGTATATGACGGTTGCCTTTGATCCTTATAACCTTATTAACAAAATTGCTAGAAAAAAGTGAAAATTCTTGACAACCAGTTAATTCGTCTTATATAATGCTGTTTCATTTGTAGCCATTGTTAAGCAATGATTTTAAGCTATGGAAAAGAGGTGATAGCAGTATGCCAGGGATTAAGGTTAGAGAAGGCGATGCGTTTGATGAAGCTTACAGGAGATTCAAAAAGCAAACCGATCGTAATTTGGTGGTAACAGAATGCCGCGCTAGAAGGTTCTTTGAGTCTAAGACTGAAAAACGCAAAAAACAAAAAATCAGCGCTAAAAAGAAAGTTTTAAAGCGTCTTTACATGTTAAGGCGTTACGAATCAAGACTATAAGAACTTGAACAAATTTAAAATTTAAGGATTATTGAATAATGCAATTCACAGGGAAAAATGTTCTCATTACGGGGGCTTCTAAAGGCATTGGGGCCGAAATCGCTAAAACTCTCGCTTCTATGGGGCTGAAAGTTTGGATCAATTACCGCAGTAATGCTGAAGTGGCTGACGCTTTGAAAAATGAGCTTGAAGAAAAAGGCTATAAAGCGGCCGTTATTAAATTTGATGCGACTTCTGAAAGCGATTTTGTTGAAGCGATACAAACCATTGTTCAAAGCGATGGAGGTTTGTCTTATTTGGTGAATAACGCTGGTGTGGTGCGCGATAAATTAGCGATCAAAATGAAAACAGAAGACTTTCACCATGTCATTGAAAATAATCTCACTTCAGCCTTTATAGGTTGCCGAGAGGCTTTAAAAGTGATGAGTAAGAGTCGTTTTGGGAGCGTGGTCAATATCGCTTCTATCATTGGTGAAAGAGGCAATATGGGGCAGACAAACTATTCAGCGAGTAAGGGGGGGATGATTGCGATGAGCAAGTCCTTTGCTTATGAGGGAGCTTTAAGGAATATTCGTTTCAACTCTGTAACGCCAGGCTTTATAGAAACCGACATGAACGCTAATTTGAAAGACGAACTCAAAGCGGATTATGTTAAAAACATTCCTTTAAACAGACTAGGGTCTGCTAAGGAAGTGGCAGAAGCGGTAGCGTTTCTTTTGAGCGATCACTCTAGTTACATCACTGGGGAGACTCTCAAAGTCAATGGCGGGCTTTATATGTAGTCCTAAACATTCTTTTAGCGATAAAAGTTTGTAAGTAGCAAAAATCATGCTAACATTATGAGGTTATTCTAAAACAAAGAGGTTATTATCAAATGGGGATTATTTACTTAATATTGTTTCTCATTGTAATTTATTTGTTGTATAGGATTTTAGATGTTTTGGAGCAAAAATAAACGCTCCAATGAATGGTTGATTTAATTTTTACAAAACAAGGGAGTTTTAATCATGGCTTTATTTGAAGATATTCAAGCAGTTATTGCTGAGCAGTTGAATGTGGATACGGCGCAAGTTACGCCAGAGGCGGAATTTGTGAAGGATTTGGGTGCGGACTCTTTAGATGTCGTGGAATTAATCATGGCGTTAGAAGAAAAGTTTAACATTGAGATTCCTGATGAGCAAGCGGAAAAAATCGTCAATGTGGGCGATGTAGTGAAGTATATTGAGGACAATAAACTAGCTTAATCTTTTTAACTTGGAGCGTTTGTCTCCAGGTTTTAGTCAAAAATTTAGCTTTAGCTAAAATCTAGTTTTATCCCAACAGCACGAAAAACTCCATCCTTTAGGTCAGAGATATAAGTGCATAGCTGTTAGGCTATATTCAAGCTAAAAGAGGTTAAAATACCGCTAGTCTTTTTGGGGTAGGAAATATCCATGCAGACTTTAAAGAACAAAGCCTTTCGTGTTAGCATTCAATGGAATGCTTTAGTTAGGAAGCTCCTTGCTTTAGCAAGGGGTGCTTTCACTGAATTAAAGTTTTGAAATGAGGAGCTATTGGTGCGTCGGATTGTAGTAACTGGAATGGGAATGATCA
Organism: Helicobacter pylori; assembly: GCF_014497725.1. GTDB lineage: Bacteria > Campylobacterota > Campylobacteria > Campylobacterales > Helicobacteraceae > Helicobacter > Helicobacter pylori_DE. Next base: position 103,457 of record NZ_JACTGF010000002.1, read on the forward strand.
ATTCGCTAGGTTTAAATAAAGAAGATTCTTTTTTAGCGATCGCTAAGGGAGAATGCGGTATCAAACACATAGAAAGTTTTGATGCTAGCGCGTTTCCTGTGCGTATTGCTGGAGAAATCACTGACTTTGACCCTACAGAGGTGATGAATCCCAAAGATGTTAAAAAGGCGGGTCGTTTCATTCAATTAGCCTTGAAAGCCACAAGAGAGGCGATGAAAGATAGTGGGATTTTAGACGCTCACAATAGATGCCCTGAAGGATTGGCAAATCGCATGGGTGTAAGCTCTGGCTCTGGGATTGGCGGGTTAGGCAATATTGAAGCGAATTCTATTTTTTGTTTTGAAAAAGGTCCTAGAAAAGTCAATCCCTTTTTTATCACTTCTGCGTTAGTGAACATGATTGGAGGTTTCACTTCCATTGAGTTTGGCATTAAAGGGCCTAACCTTTCTAGCGTAACGGCTTGTGCAGCAGGCACTCATGCGATTATTGAAGCCGTTAAAACCATTTTGCTTAATGGGGCTGATAGAATGCTAGTCGTGGGAGCAGAATCCACCATTTGTCCTGTAGGGATTGGAGGGTTTGCGAGCATTAAAGCCCTTTCTACAAGGAATGATGAGCCTAAAAAAGCTTCAAGACCTTTTGATAAGGATCGCAATGGTTTTGTAATGGGCGAAGGCGCTGGGGCTTTAGTGCTTGAAGAATACGAGAGCGCGAAAAAAAGAGGGGCTAAAATTTATGCGGAATTTGCCGGGTATGGCGAGAGCGGCGATGCTAACCACATCACAGCCCCAGCCCCTGAGGGTGAAGGGGCTTTTAGAGCCATGAAAATGGCTTTAGAAATGGCGAAAGTGGAAGTAGGCTATGTGAACGCCCATGGGACTAGCACACATTATAACGATTGGTATGAAAGCATCGCTCTAAAAAATGTGTTTGGCTCTAAAGAAAAAGTCCCTCCTGTTAGTTCCACTAAAGGGCAGATTGGGCATTGCTTGGGTGCTGCGGGCGCGTTAGAAGCCGTTATTTCTATCATGGCTATGAATCAAGGGATTTTACCTCCTACCATCAATCAAGAAACGCCTGACCCAGAATGCGATCTGGATTATATCCCTAATGCGGCCAGAGAAAAGCAAGTGGATGCGGTGATGAGTAACTCATTTGGTTTTGGTGGCACTAATGGTGTTGTGATTTTCAAAAAAGCCTAGTTTTAATTTAGGATTTTGTGAATGGCGATCTATTTAGATTTTGAAAATCATATTAAAGAGATTCAAAATGAAATTGAACTAGCTCTCATTAGAGGCGATGAGGACGCTAAAGAAATCTTAGAAAAAAGATTGGATAAAGAAGTTAAAACCATTTACTCCAATCTCACAGACTTTCAAAAACTCCAATTAGCAAGACACCCTGACAGACCCTACGCTATGGATTACATTGATCTCATCTTAAAAGATAAATATGAAGTCTTTGGCGATAGGCATTATAACGATGATAAAGCGATCGTGTGCTTTATAGGGAAAATTGATAATGTCCCGGTTGTGGTGATCGGAGAAGAAAAAGGCAGAGGGACTAAAAACAAGCTCTTAAGAAATTTCGGCATGCCTAACCCTTGTGGCTATCGTAAAGCTTTGAAAATGGCAAAGTTTGCTGAAAAATTTAATTTGCCTATTTTAATGCTTGTGGATACAGCCGGGGCGTATCCGGGGATTGGTGCAGAGGAAAGAGGCCAGAGTGAAGCGATCGCTAAAAACCTCCAAGAGTTCGCCTCTTTAAAAGTCCCTACTATTTCTGTAATTATCGGTGAAGGGGGCAGTGGTGGCGCGCTAGCGATTGCGGTGGCTGACAAATTGGCTATGATGGAATATTCCATTTTTAGCGTTATATCCCCAGAAGGTTGTGCGGCGATTCTTTGGGATGACCCTAGCAAGACTGAAGTGGCTATTAAAGCGATGAAAATCACACCCAGAGACTTAAAGGAGGCAGGGCTTATTGACGATATTATCTTAGAGCCTAGCAAAGGGGCTCATAGAGACAAATTTTCAGCCGCTAATACGATCAAAGAGTATTTTTTAGACGCTCTAAGGACTATCCAACAAGACCCTCATTTCCTTGACAACCGCTATCAAAAATTGATGTCGCTTGGCTCGTTTGTGGAGGGCATGAATTAGCTCTATAAAAAACTTTGCCTTAATAAAATACTGATAGCTGGTTCTTTAACTTTTAAAAATTGTGTTTTTAAACTTTATTTTAAACTCATTCTCTTAAGGAAATAAGGGGCGTTTTGAAATAATTCTCCAACTAAAATCCCCCCTAAAGACCGCTTTAAAAAATACCGCTTAATAAAATCAAGCTCTCTATTATCCAATCTTTAAAAAAATGCAATACTTTTTAGATTTGACAACCAACGCTCAATGAGGACAAAGCCAAATTTTTCACCACTTGCTATCATTTTAGAAAAAAGCAGATATTTTACATAGTTTGTAAAATAATATAAAAAACATCATTATGTTACCAATCTGCTATCTCTCTCCTTTTGTTTGAATATAAAAAGACAATCATCATGCTCAGCGTATTGAATGAAAGCATTCTTATTTTACAATACAAAAGTTAGGTCTAATGGTATTTTAAAAAAGAAAGAAATCCCATGGTTATACATGAAAAAATCAAAAGCCGCTTTTCTAGGAATTGGTCTTTAAGGAATAGGGGCAGGCATTTTGCATCTTCAAGCGTGTATTTTTTCTCACTTCTTGTCATTACAGCGGTTAATAGAAGTAGCGCAGTTGCTTGGTTATTGATGCCTGAACATTTGATTGGGTGGTTTTTGATTTCTTTTAGTGGGGAATTTGTAGCAGACATGGCGTTTGGCAAAAAAAGTAAGATCTTTAAAACCCGCTTTGGAATTTCTATTGTGAGCGGCGTTTCACTATTGCTTGGCGCTTTACCAGCACATTTATTTTTTGTATGGTTTGGTTTCATTAATTGGTGGGCTGTCTTTTTTATAGAAGCGGGAGCTGATCTATTGGTGGGCTGTGTGATACAAAAGATTTTTTTTGGTAAATATTGGGTGGATCGCTATTATTAAGGCTCTCTTTTTTCAAATCTAAAAGCGTATTTTCTCATATCCCAATCAATTAAATAAGGGTTACCCCTACTTAAGGCATCGCATCAAAAACCACGCTGATCCCATTTTTTAAAATGATAGGGTTTTTTGCGTCAGTGATATGGATAAAACGCACGCCATCAAGCAAGTTAAGAGCGATTTCTTGTTGTCTGTTTTCTTTAGCAATGATTTGAATGATCTTTAAGTTTTCATCATAAAAAATGATTTTGGGTTGCCACAAAGGGTTATTGGAGCTTATTTTTAAATACGCGTTTTGATTCACGCTCAGCCAATATTTCCCGCTCGCTTCCTTAAACTCCACAGGATCGCTACTCAAAACTAAGGCTCTCGCGTTAGGGAGCTTGATCTTTTGTAAGGCAAAGTCGTATTCCCACTCCTTTAAAGACACCCGTCTAATATCTATAAAATCAAAACCATGCCTTTTCATCGTCTCTATCAAAATGTTAGGGTCTAAAACGTATTCCGTTTTAAGCTCGTATGAAAAAACATTCTCGCCTGAAGAACTTTGCATTTTAATAGGCAAAACATACGAATACCCCATCATGTTCAAAGAATTGTTGATGCTTTTGGCAAACGCTAGGGGATTACTTGAAGCCTTGAAAGTGATTTTTAACACGCTTGGTTTGTCAAAATTAAACGATAAAAGCCCGTTTTCTTTGAGAGTGTTAAGCAATTTTAAGGAATCCAAACGCCCCATTTCATAGAAATCCTTACGATTTTTAAACAAACGCTCTAAAAAAAGCTTGTTCATGTGGTAGGATCGCTCCCCCATTAAATTCTCAATCTTATCATTTAAAGCATCAGCGTTTAAAAGCATTCCCCCAACAATAAAAGCTAAAAAAAGCTTGTTCATTGCTGGAGCGCTTTGTATTGGGCCTCATTGATGAGCGTTAAGCCTTTATTTGGCTCGTATAAAAACCGCCTAGTTTTGCTGTCGTTATAATCTTGTTCTTGATGGTTGTTTTTAAGAATAAGATGCCCATGCCCAAAGCGTAACAACAAGCGGTGGTTTTTAGCCTCTAAAGGATAACTTTTTTTAAAAACCTTTTGAAAAGAGTTTTTTTTCTCATCCAAATCAATCACTTCTACCCAAATATCTCGTTTAGGGATAATGTAAATGGTATTAGGATTTTCTTTGATCGCTTCTTTGCCTTGCTTGTCTTGTTCTTTTGGTTTTTCTTCTAATTTAGGCGTTGGCTCTAACTTTTTTTCTTCTGTAGGACTAACTTCATTGAAAGGACTATTTTTGGTGTCGGGCTTAATAGCGCTTTCTTGCTCTCTCTCTTCTTTTAAAGAAGAGCTGTTTTGAATGATAACGACCACTAAAATAATAACAACCACCCCTAAAACGATAACAAAGGGTTTCCATTTGGAAGACTTTTTGGATAATGAAGTATTGGCTTGATTGATGCTATAATCTATCTCAACTTTCAAAGGGTTTTTGGTTGTTTCTTCAGGGCTTGTTTCTTGTTTTTGCTCTTCTCCCACGCCCTCTTTAAAAACACACACTTTGTCAAATTCTTTCACCCATGCGCTCAAATCAATTTTATACTCGCGCTCTAAAATCTGTATAAAACCCCTAGCATGCACCCTTGATAAAGACTCATAGCGTTTTTCCAAGATAGAATGGATATTTTTAGAAGCGATTTTAGTCGCCTTGCAAATTTCTGCCACTCCAACTTCTTTTAGAATCTGCAAATTTTTATCTAAATTTTTAAGCGATAATTCTTCTAATGCCGCGCCAGAAATATCTTTAGAAACGTTTTGAACATCAGAAAGATCTAAATTTTCTAAACTTTTTTTATTCTGTTCCATTCAATTGACCACCTAGTTGATTTTATCCATTAAGATCCCTGCTGCCACGCTCACATTGAGCGAATCAAAATCCCTTCGCATTTTTACACTCAATATAGCATCCATTTTAGCAAGGATTTTTTTAGACAACCCCTCATGTTCGCTCCCCAAAAAAAGAGCGCATTTTTTTAAGGACAGATTTTCTGCTTGGCTAGAGCCTTGCATGCTTGCGCCCAAACATAAAAACCCGCTCGTTTTCAATTCATTGATCAAATCCAGCGTGTTAGGCATAACGCTAAAAGGCAGATCATACATAAGCCCCAAGCTGGATCGCACAATCCCCTCATAAGCAAACTCTCTAGCAAAATCTAAAATAACGCCATCCATTCCTAAGCAATACGCGCTCCTAAAAATACCCCCAATATTCCCCACATCCGTAATGCCACAAAGCACCAAAAGTTTTTGAGCTTTTTTAATTTCTTTTAAAGAAGTAGCTAAAGGCAGTTCTACTTTAGCTAAAACCCCTTGATGATTCCCCCCCCTAGCCAAGCTTTGCGCTTTTTTATTATCTACTTTGATGATATTAGGGCATGCTTTTTTGAGCGCGAAAAAAAACTTTTTGTCTATTTCTTTAGAAAGATAGATTTCTTGCAATTTTTCTTTGTGAGAGTTTAGAATATGCATAACCACCTGCTTGCCATAAATTACTGCTTGCATGCTAAACCCCTTTTATTGATTTTTTTCTTCTAACAAACGCTGGAAATAAAGCTCTTTAGCGTTTTTTTGTGTCATAGCGGCTTCAATTTTAGCCTTAATTTTAGGAGGTAAATCCAATTCCAATAACGCTGATAGCCCCATGCAAGGCTCTATTTTTTTCTCATTCAAAAGCACTAAAACCCACTCCCCTTGGATATTATTTTGTTGCAACCGCTCTATGATTTGAGAAACCTCTCCTAAATAATATTGCTGGTGGAGTTTGGTAAGCTCTTTAGCTGCAAACAAATGCATGCCTTTAGCCAGATCGTTTAAATCCTTTAAAGTCTCTAACAATCGGTGCGGGCTTTCATAAAAAACCACCGGGGTTTTTTCCTCCAAATACGCTAAAGCGTTTAAAATTTTAGCGATTTTTAAGCGCCTTTCCTTGCTCTTATGGGGTAAAAAGCCAGCATAAAAAAACCGCCCTTCTAAAAACCCGCTCGCGCAAAATGCCGTAGTGAGCGCGTTAGCCCCAGGCAAAACATCGTATTGGATATTGTGTTTTAAAGCGTAAGCGGCTAAACTCATGCCTGGATCGCTCAAACTTGGCATGCCTGCATCGCTCATCACAGCGATTTCTTTGTCAAAAAAAGAAGGCTTTATTTGGTTTAAAAATTCCTGATCGTTGTGTGAATGGAAAGCGATAAACTCCCTTTTTTTAGCAGCGATATTAGGGAAAGAATGGCTAATAATAGGGTTTTGTGCGAGCAAGTGCAACAGCCTCTTACTCACCCTTGTATCCTCGCATAAAAAAACCTCGCAACGCTCTAAAACTTCTAAAGCGCGTAGCGTGATGTCAGCGAGATTACCTATTGGGGTGGGCAAAAAATACAACACAAAAAGCCACGCTTTTTAAAAAAGTTACTTCAAATTGTAGCGTTGCTTGAATTTCTCTACTCTCCCTGCAGTGTCAGCGATCTTATCGCTACCGGTATAGAAAGGGTGGCAAAAGCTAGAAATATCAATACGCATTTCAGGTTTGGTGCTTAAAACTTCAATTTCTTTCCCACTCGTTACGCAAGTAACTTTGCATGGGATGTATTCGGGGTGAATGCCTTTTTTCATCAAGTATCCTTTATTCTTAAATTTAAACTTAAAATTATAGCATAAGTCATAATAAATTAAAACCACTCTAAAGTTAAAATAAAATTTGACTTTGTTAAAAAAATTATGATAGCATAGCGAAGCATTACGAAATTCAACGCTTGTGGCATGCGCCACTTATTAGCATCTTTTGATTACACTAATTCTTTAAGAATGCTTTAGCTTTTTGTATTTTTATCTTAATTGAAACAACTAGAAACCTCTTTTTAATTAAAAGGAAATTTAATGAACGAAAACGCGCCTACGCACAAAAGTTCGCACAAGGTCAAAACCCACACGCCAGTGAGCGGTTATCACATTGAAGATTTACGCGCCTACCCTACTGAAAAGCTTTTAGAAATCGCTAACAAGCTCAAAGTGGAAAACCCCCAAGAATTCAAACGACAAGACTTGATGTTTGAAATTTTAAAAACCCAAGTCACGCAAGGCGGATACATTCTTTTTACCGGGATTTTAGAAATCATGCCTGATGGCTATGGCTTTTTAAGAGGGTTTGATGGAAGTTTTTCAGACGGGCATAACGACACATATGTCAGCCCTTCTCAAATCAGGCGTTTTGCTTTAAGGAATGGCGATATTGTTACCGGTCAAGTGCGATCCCCCAAAGACCAGGAAAAATACTACGCCCTTTTAAAAATAGAAGCCATCAATTACTTGCCTTCAGATGAGATCAAAAACCGCCCTTTGTTTGACAATCTAACCCCCCTATTCCCTGATGAACAAATCAAATTAGAATACGAACCCACTAAAGTTACCGGCAGAATGCTAGACTTATTCAGCCCTGTGGGGAAAGGCCAAAGGGCTTTGATCGTTGCACCACCAAGGACAGGGAAAACGGAGCTGATGAAAGAACTCGCCCAAGGCATCACTTCTAACCACCCTGAAGTGGAGCTGATTATCCTTTTAGTGGATGAGCGCCCTGAAGAAGTTACGGATATGCAACGAAGCGTTAAAGGTCAAGTTTTTAGCTCCACTTTTGATTTGCCCGCCAATAACCACATAAGAATCGCTGAATTAGTCTTAGAAAGGGCTAAAAGGCGAGTGGAAATGGGTAAAGATGTGGTGGTTTTATTAGATTCTATCACCCGTTTAGCCAGAGCGTATAACGCTGTAACGCCTTCAAGCGGTAAGGTTTTAAGTGGGGGCGTAGATGCGAACGCCTTGCACAGACCCAAGCGCTTTTTTGGGGCCGCAAGGAATATTGAAGAAGGCGGGAGTTTGACGATTATCGCTACGGCGTTGATTGAAACGGGATCTAGAATGGATGAGGTGATTTTTGAAGAATTTAAAGGCACTGGGAATAGCGAAATCGTTTTAGCAAGGAATATTGCGGACAGGCGTATTTATCCGGCCTTTGATATTTTAAAATCCGGCACACGAAAAGATAATATCTTACTTGGTAAAGACCGATTGACTAAAGTGTGGGTTTTAAGGAATGTGATGCAACAAATGGATGACATAGAAGCCTTAAGCTTTGTGTATTCTAAAATGCAACAAACTAAGGACAATGAAGAATTTTTAAACTTAATGAATGAAAAATAAAATCCCTCATTAAAATCCCATTAAATTAAAAAAAGTGTCATGAAAATAGGCGTTTTTGATAGCGGTGTGGGAGGGTTTAGCGTTTTAAAAAGCCTTTTAAAAGCGCAATTATTTGATGAAATCATCTATTATGGCGATAGCGCTAGAGTGCCTTATGGCACTAAAGACCCCACCACGATCAAGCAATTTGGCTTAGAGGCTTTGGATTTTTTCAAACCGCACCAGATTGGATTGTTGATTGTGGCATGCAACACAGCGAGCGCTCTGGCTTTAGAAGAGATGCAAAAGCATTCCAAAATCCCTATTGTGGGCGTGATTGAGCCAAGCATTTTAGCGATCAAACAACAAGTAGAAGATAAAAACGCCCCTATTTTAGTGCTAGGGACAAAAGCGACGATTCAATCTAACGCTTATGACAACGCCCTAAAACAACAAGGCTATTTGAACGTTTCGCATTTAGCCACTTCTCTTTTTGTGCCTTTGATTGAAGAAAGTATTTTAGAGGGCGAATTGTTAGAGACTTGCATGCGTTATTATTTCACTCCCTTAAAGATTTTACCTGAAGTGATTATTTTAGGTTGCACGCATTTTCCCTTGATCGCTCAAAAAATTGAGGGCTATTTTATGGAGCATTTTGCCCTTTCAACGCCCCCCCTACTCATCCATTCGGGCGATGCTATTGTGGAATATTTGCAACAAAATTACGCCCTTAAGAAAAATGCACACGCATTCCCTAAAGTGGAATTTCATGCGAGCGGCGATGTGATCTGGCTAGAAAAACAGGCTAAAGAATGGCTCAAATTGTAACGCTAATAAAATAACTCAATTCCAAAAAGGGGCTATAGCTCACATTATAAAGGGTATTGTGTTGATTATAAAAAGCACTTTAGAGAGATTTATGAAAGCGTTTTGAAAAAGCGTTTTGAAGCGAAATGTCTGATGGTTATCTTTGGAAAAGATTACCTATCTACAGACTTGCAAAATAGCGCTAAAGATATTCTTCTCATCGCTTCGCAAATTCTCAAAGAAAGACTTTTTACCCACAAAAATGAGATTTTCTTTTGCCCTAGAAATAGCTACATTCAAGCGTTTAGAATCTAGCAAGAAAGAAAGATTACCATAAGTTTTCACGGTGGAATAAATGATAATATCTGCCTTCTCGCCTTGAAAGGCATCCACAGTGTCTATTTTGAGCTCATCAAAATTCTTGAAGTCGCATTTTTCCACTTCTGATCGCAAGCGTCTTTTTTGGGCATTATAAGGTGTGATAATTCCTATGGTTTTTCTGATTTTTCTTTGGTTAAGAGCGCGATTGATTTGCTCTAAAAGCTCTATGATTTTTTGAACTTGATCTTTGTTATAGCTACTTGTTTTTTCTAGTTGATGCTCTCTTTATAACCCTTAATTAATTCCGCACTATAGCACGAACCCACTAGCACAATCAAATTTAATTTTAAGCAAAGGGTTAAGTCTTTTTGGGGTAGGAAATATCCATGCAGACTTTAAAGAACAAAACCTTTCGTTAGTGTCTGTTGGGATATTTTAAGTTAAAAAACCCCTTGCTTTTAGCAAGGGGTGGTTTTTGCGTTTTTGGTATTCCTTAATCCTTTAAGATTTTTGGAAACCACCTTTTGTATTAACATTTTTGATTCCATGCTCCGCATTTTCCCTCGCCAAGCAGTAATATCCTGTAGAAAATGCATTGGTTAAAAATTGCGTAAAGCCAGACTTAGCGTCTTTTACAGCATTGTTCAACTTGGTGGAAAACTTGAACGAATCAGAATAATCTTTCATATTCTTCTGGTTGAAGCCAATTTTATCATACTCTGACAAAGGAACGCTTCCTACATTATGTGCAACTATCTTATCATTCACAAGCTTGAGCCACTCAGGGTTTTTTTGCGTTAGCATACCGGTTGCTTTTTCATTGATTGCTCCATTGTGGATATTGCTATTAATGCGTGTGTGGCTGTTAGTAGCGTAATTGTCTAGTTTCGCCGACAAACTAGCAGGCACTTTTTTTGCACTTTCAGCCCATAGATTCACAGAATTGTTTTTTGTAGAATCTTTGAGCTTGTCTATCGTTTGCTCTAGATTGCCAAAATAACCTGCTTTAGCTTCTGATACCGCCTGATTGAGATTGTCAATTTTCTGAGCCAATTTTTGATTCCTTGAAAGCCCTACCTTACTGAGATCATCAACTTTATCATGCCTTTTCAAAGGGAAAGGTCCGCCGAGATCATCAATCGTAGCATAAATGGGTTCAGGGCTAACTGATCGCCCTACCTTACTGAGATCATCAACTTTATCATGCCTTTTCAAAGGGAAGCCCGCTGCTTGCCCTACACCACCCAAACCACTTGCTATTTGATTGAGTCGGTCAATTTTTGCATTTACCTTTTTAGCAACTTGAGTATAAATGGGTTCTTCAGGGCTAGCTACTTGTCCTGCTTTCTTTTTATTAACTTTAGCATAAATGGGTTCTGTGCTGTTTTTGAGACCATTATTGTTATTGTTATTGAAATTTTTAAATTTCTCATTCAATTCTTTCTTGATGTCCGAAAAATTTTTGGCGAGAGCTGTGGCCTCTATTCCAGATAATCCATTACCGACTAGGGTTCCGTTTACACCATTCTTAACGGATTGATATATTTCAGATTTTTTTCCAGCATTGAGACTTTCATTTTTTTGAGCTTGTTGAGCCAATTGCTCCTTTGAGAAGTTTTTGAGATCGGCTAACGCTTGCTCTACCCTACTGAAATCACCCGTTGCTTTAGCCACTGATACCGCTTGATTGAGATTGTCAACTTTATCCGTTACCTTTTGATTGATGATCACATCTTTAACGGAATTTTCAAGGTCGCTTTTTGCTTGCGTTACCTTGCTGAAATCCTTATTTTTGCCATTTTTGAAGTCATTCAAAGCTGCATTAAGGTTTTCAACTTTTGAAATCCATTCCGGATTGATACCTAAATCTTTCACCGAGCCTTTAAGGGCTTTTAGTGTTTCTTCTGCCTTGCTGAAATCCTTATTTTTGCCATTTTTGAATTCATCAAAAGATTTACTAAAGTCTTTCAAATCCTTGTTGACATTTTCAAGTTTATCAGACAATTCCCTTCTGATGCCTTTAAGATTTTGAGCGTAAGTGATTGCTCTTGCGTCCCTATTAGCCTCTTTATTGATCAACGCAAAAATCTCATCTTTTTGGCTGTTAGCTTGAGCTTTTGCTTCCATTTTATTTTTGTTGCCGCTTTTGCTCTCCAATTTTTTCTCTACTTCTTTCTCTAAATGCTCTCGTTTCCTTAGAGATTTTTCAAGATCTTTCTGAGCTTTTTTCACTTCATCATAGTTGCCTGTGTTTTTAGCTTCAGCTACAGCTTTATTGAAGTTTAAAGCTTTTCCAACCAATTCTTTATTGCTGCTCAAAAAATCTTTGATAAGCTTATTAGTTTCTTGTAGGGACAATCCTTTAGCGATTAGTTTATCCTCTAAATTCCGCCTTACGAAACTAGTGATAGCGAGATTATTTAAATCAGGCAAATTAAAGACAGCTACCTTGTTAAAGCCTGCTTCTAAATGGGAAACGCCATTCGTAACGCCTACACCCTTATTGGGATTCTTGGAGGCGTTGGTGTATTTGAAATTAGAATAATCAACAAACATCACGCCATCATGTTTTAGGTTACCTTGAAGAGTGACATTTTTCTCCCTATCTAAAGCTTTATCTGCTTTTTTCCCATAATCTTTGAGAGTGTAGCTCAAATCCCCCTTACCAAACTCAGTAATTAAAGCTGAATGTTTTGGGTCTTTTTTAGAAACAAAAGCAATACGATCATTCCCTAGGGCGTCTAAATAAGCCTTAGAGTCTTTTTGGAAATCTTTAATCTCAGTTCGGAATTTTTCCTTCTCTTTCTCGCTCAAGTTGTCTAATTTAGCATTATTTTGTGCAAGAAATTCCATGAAATCTATTTTGTTTCGGATCTCTTCTTGACTCAATGCTCGTTGTGAGCCTGTGAGTTGGTCTTCTTTGTAGAGATAAAAACTAGGGTTATTAATCCCTTTCTCACCACCTGCTATGACCAAGCCACTGCCGTTTTTCATATGCACATTAATTATTGTAGCCACATTGTTACCTTGTTGGTCTTTATAACCAACGGTGGCGTTCCAATCGTGCTTGGCTCCAAAACCACCATTGCCCGCATACAATAATGAAACTTTTTCAGGTTCTATGCCATTATGACTCCCCATTAACACAGAAGACAGAGCGTTATTGTGAATCAATAATTGATTGAACTTGTAATTAGGATCAATGTCGGCGACGCCCTCAACATCTAACATTTCCATATCGCCAAGAGTGAATTTAGAAAAATTACCCCTTTCATCAAGCAAATCCCTAGATTCAGGCGGTAAGCCTTGTATGTCGGTGGTGGTAGTGGCTATATCTGGTTGGACATGGGGAACTGGTTCTTGATTGATTGCTTCTTTGACATCAGAAGATTGTTTTTTGTTAAATACAAATGATAAAAAAATATCCAACCAATCCCCACCAGTAGGCTCTCCATTTTTTTCTGCTTCTTGCCTTTCTTTCAAAGATTCATCAAACACGCCCATGAACTTTTGATCCGTTCGGATTTGATTCCCTATAATGATTCCTGCAAAAGATTGTTTGGCAGATTTCAAAAACTCTGCTTTTTCTTTGTCATCAGAGATAGGGGGTTGTATGATATTTTCCATAAAATTTCGGATCGATCGGGTGTTGATTTTAGACGGATCGTTTTGATGGGACACCCAACTTGTGAAAATTCGGTAACGCTGATCCCCAAATTTCTGAAAGCTCTTTGTGGAAGATTCTACATCAATGAGATTGTCTTTGTTGATTAAATCATTGCTCTTATTGATAAAGTCTGAAAAATACTGATTCTTTTTGGTAGGATTTTTGATCGCTTTATTGGAGTATTCTTCCCTTAATTGCGAGATTCCATCAAAAGCTTGCCTGTTATCCCTATCGTTCTTATCAACGATTGGTTTTTGATCAGGATCAAATGAAGCGACAGCGTTATCAAGCTTAAGAAAAGCCACTTGAAGATTATTGATAAATTGCTGCGGGTTAAAAGCCGCTTCGGTTTGTGGTTGTTGGTCAATAGTTTCGTTAGTCATTGTTTCTCCTTGCTATACCTAGTTTCATACCTATCGGTATGGTATCAAAGACTGCTAAAAACCGCTACACCCTTTGAGTGGTCAGTTCATGCCTTTGAACATTATCACTATACCACAATATTTAGAATATTTGGCATTTTTTCATTAATATTGAAAAAAGCCCGATCGTTGCAGGCGTCTAAAGGCTAGGGACGATTCACATTTTTACCCATAATTAACAAAAATTTGCTAAAATAGACAAATTTTAATAAGAACAAGAAATAAGAAATGAACCTTCAAGAAGAAATTCAAATGCAATGCTTAAAGTTATGGTTGGAAGCAAGGTGAGTGCATGAAGCGTTCTAAAAATAGTTTGGTTTGTGTGTGTCATACTTACTATAGCATGTATAATTAAGCGTTTGTGATCCACAGATCCACATTGGGAAACAAAATGGAAAACAAATCAATAGGACAGATTTTCAAAGACAGCTTCAAAAAAAGTTTCTTTAGTGGTCTATGGAGTTGCTTAAAATGGAGCTTTATCCTCACTCTGATCAGCTTGGGTTTGTTTCTGCTTGTTTTTAGGTTTCAACCTGAGACGATTAAAAAATACATCAAAGATCCTAAAGATCTACAATTCTACAACGACTTGAGAAAGAAAAATGGTTGGGACAAGTAGGTTTATTGTTTCTAAATTGAGTCAATTGCCAAACAAAAGCGTCGGTTTTGATTTAAATTATGAAGTAGCGCTTGTATGAATAGTGTAAAAATACTTTTTTTTGATATACTCAAACGATTGATTTCAATTTGAAAGGAAACGCATGAAATTTTTTACAAGAATCACTGACAGCTACAAGAAAGTTGTAGTAACTTTAGGGCTAGTGATGACAACCAATCCTTTAATGGCGGTTGACAGTCCTGCAACAGGCGTTACTGAGACTAAAACTTTGGTTATTCAGATCATTTCTGTTCTAGCGATCGTAGGTGGTTGCGCTCTAGGGGTCAAAGGCATAGCGGATATTTGGAAAATCTCTGATGACATCAAAAGAGGTCAGGCGACTGTTTTTGCTTACGTGCAGCCCATAGCTATGTTAGCGGTGGCAGGCGGTATTATCTATTTGAGCACTAAGTTTGGCTTCAATATTAGCGAAAGTGGAGGAGCTAGCTAAATTGATCAACAATAATAGTAATAAAAAACTGAGAGGCTTTTTTTTGAAAGTTCTCTTAAGTTTCGTTGTTTTCAGTTCGTATGGGTCAGCAAATGACGATAATCAAGCCAAAAAAGAAGCGCTAGAAAAAGAAAAAAACACTCCTAATGGGCTTGTTTATACGAATTTAGATTTTGATAGTTTCAAGGCGACTATCAAAAATTTGAAAGACAAGAAAGTAACTTTCAAAGAAGTCAATCCCGATATTATCAAAGATGAAGTTTTTGATTTCGTGATTGTCAATAGAGTCCTTAAAAAAATAAAGGATTTGAAGCATTACGATCCCATTATTGAAAAAATCTTTGATGAAAAGGGTAAAGAAATGGGACTGAATGTAGAATTACAGATCAATCCTGAAGTGAAAGACTTTTTTACTTTCAAAAGCATCAGCACGACCAACAAACAACGCTGCTTTCTGTCATTGCGTGGGGAAACAAGAGAAATTTTATGCGATGATAAGCTGTATAATGTTTTATTGGCCGTATTCAATTCTTATGATCCTAATGATCTTTTGAAACATATTAGCACCGTAGAGTCTCTCAAAAAAATCTTTTATACGATTACATGTGAAGCGGTATATCTATAAAGAGAGAGGTGTTTGTGGCAAGCAAGCAGGCTGACGAACAAAAAAAGCTAATCATAGAGCAAGAGGTTCAAAAGCGGCAGTTTCAAAAAATAGAAGAGCTTAAAGCAGACATGCAAAAGGGTGTCAATCCTTTTTTTAAAGTCTTGTTTGATGGGGGGAATAGGTTGTTTGGTTTCCCTGAAACTTTTATTTATTCCTCCATATTTATATTGTTTGTAACAATTGTATTATCTGTTATTCTTTTTCAAGCCTATGAACCTGTTTTGATTGTAGCGATTGTTATTGTGCTTGTAGCTCTTGGATTCAAGAAAGATTACAGGCTTTATCAAAGAATGGAGCGAGCGATGAAATTTAAAAAACCTTTTTTGTTTAAGGGCGTGAAAAACAAAGCGTTCATGAGCATTTTTTCCATGAAGCCTAGTAAAGAAATGGCTAATGACATCCACTTAAATCCAAACAGAGAAGACAGACTTGTGAGCGCTGCAAATTCCTATCTAGCGAATAACTATGAATGTTTTTTAGATGATGGGGTGATCCTTACTAACAACTATTCTCTTTTAGGCACAATCAAATTGGGGGGCATTGATTTTTTAACCACTTCCAAAAAAGATCTCATAGAGTTACACGCTTCTATTTATAGCGTTTTTAGGAATTTTGTTACCCCTGAATTCAAATTTTATTTTCACACTATTAAAAAGAAAATCGTTATTGATGAAACCAATAGGGATTATAGTCTTGCTTTTTCTAATGATTTCATGCGAGCCTATAATGAGAAGCAAAAGAGAGAAAGTTTTTATGATATTAGTTTTTATCTCACCATAGAGCAAGATTTATTAGACACTCTCAATGAACCCGTTATGAATAAAAAGCATTTTGCAGACAATAATTTTGAAGAGTTTCAAAGGATTATTAGAGCCAAGCTTGAAAACTTCAAGGATAGGATAGAGCTCATAGAAGAGCTACTGAGTAAATACCACCCCATTAGATTAAAAGAATACACCAAAGATGGCATTATTTACTCCAAACAATGCGAGTTTTATAATTTTTTGGTGGGAATGAATGAAGCCCCTTTTATTTGCAACCGAAAAGACTTGTATCTCAAAGAAAAAATGCATGGTGGGGTGAAAGAAGTTTATTTTGCTAATAAGCATGGAAAAATCTTGAATGATGACTTGAGTGAAAAATATTTTAGCGCTATTGAGATCAGTGAATACGCCCCTAAATCACAGAGCGATTTGTTTGATAAAATCAACGCTCTAGACAGCGAATTTATCTTTATGCATGCTTATTCGCCTAAAAACTCACAAGTTTTAAAGGACAAACTAGCTTTCACCTCTAGAAGGATTATTATTAGTGGAGGCTCCAAAGAGCAAGGCATGACTTTGGGTTGCTTGAGCGAATTGGTGGGTAATGGTGATATTACGCTAGGCAGTTATGGTAATTCTTTAGTGCTGTTTGCTGATAGCTTTGAAAAAATGAAACAAAGCGTTAAGGAATGCGTCTCTAGTCTTAACGCTAAAGGTTTTTTAGCCAACGCAGCGACTTTCTCTATGGAAAATTACTTTTTTGCCAAACATTGCTCTTTTATCACGCTTCCTTTTATTTTTGACGTAACTTCTAACAATTTTGCTGATTTCATAGCGATGAGAGCGATGAGTTTTGATGGCAATCAACATAATAACGCTTGGGGTAATAGCGTGATGACGCTAAAAAGCGAGATCAATTCGCCTTTTTATCTGAACTTCCACATGCCCACTGATTTTGGTTCAGCTTCAGCAGGACACACTTTGATACTTGGCTCAACCGGTTCAGGTAAGACAGTGTTTATGTCAATGACCTTGAACGCTATGGGACAATTTGTTCACAATTTTCCTGCTAATGTCAGCAAAGACAAGCAAAAGCTCACTATGGTCTATATGGATAAAGATTATGGCGCTTATGGGAATATTGTCGCAATGGGTGGGGAGTATGTCAAGATTGAACTAGGGACAGATACAGGATTAAATCCTTTTGCTTGGGCGGCTTGTGTGCAAAAAACAAATGCAACAATGGAGCAAAAACAAACAGCTATTTCTGTTGTCAA
Organism: Helicobacter pylori; assembly: GCF_014497725.1. Taxonomy (GTDB): domain Bacteria; phylum Campylobacterota; class Campylobacteria; order Campylobacterales; family Helicobacteraceae; genus Helicobacter; species Helicobacter pylori_DE. The sequence goes on from NZ_JACTGF010000002.1 coordinate 120,781, forward strand.
AGAGCTTGTGAAAAACCTAGCGACCAAAAGCGATGAAAAAGATGAAAATGGCAACAGCATCTCTTTTAGCCTAGCAGATTCTAATACGCTTGCAGCGGCAGTAACCAACCTTATCACAGGAGATATGAACCTAGATTATCCTATCACTCAACTTATTAATGCTTTCGGAAAAGACCACAATGATCCTAATGGGCTTGTCGCGCGATTAGCGCCTTTTTGCAAATCAACCAATGGTGAATTTCAATGGCTTTTTGATAATAAAGCAACGGATCGCTTAGATTTTTCAAAAACGATTATTGGCGTTGATGGGTCAAGTTTCTTAGACAACAATGATGTTTCGCCCTTTATTTGTTTTTACCTTTTCGCTCGTATCCAAGAGGCAATGGATGGGCGTAGATTTGTCTTAGATATTGATGAAGCTTGGAAATATTTAGGCGATCCAAAGGTCGCTTATTTTGTAAGAGACATGCTAAAAACTGCAAGGAAAAGAAACGCTATTGTCAGGCTTGCGACTCAAAGCATCACTGATCTTTTGGCTTGCCCTATTGCTGATACGATTAGAGAACAATGCCCTACAAAGATTTTTTTGAGAAACGATGGGGGTAATCTTTCTGATTACCAAAGATTAGCTAATGTTACAGAAAAAGAATTTGAAATCATCACTAAGGGGCTGGATAGGAAAATCCTCTACAAACAGGATGGAAGCCCTAGCGTTATCGCTAGTTTTAATTTGAGAGGCATTCCTAAAGAATATTTGAAAATTTTATCCACAGATACTGTATTTGTCAAAGAAATTGACAAGATTATCCAAAACCATAGTATCATAGATAAATATCAGGCCTTGAGGCAAATGTATCAACAAATAAAGGAGTATTAAAATGAAACAAAGTTTGCGCGAACAAAAATTATTGAAAATTTTGGAAAATGATGTCTTGACGATTTTGGATAGTTTTTCTAATTACCTTTTTGAACTGAGAGAGGAATTGGACTTCATAGAAGAAGAAATGGAAGGTGAAATCACTGAACAAAACCTTACCGCTCTTTATGATTTTTCTAATTTCTTAGAAGACCATGTCAATGTATTTTATGAGAATGTTTTGAATATAGATGATGTCAAAACAGAACACCTTTATTCAGGTCTCATAGATAGTCTTAACGCTAATCTTCACTTTGTCAAGTCATTTCTCAGTAATCAGGATTTAGACTTCCGCTTTTTTAAAGAAATAAACGATGGGCAAGATCCCCAAAAAACATTATCAAGATTGATTCCTCTTCAAAGTGGGAAAAATGATGCAAGCTCGTTTAAAGCCAATAATTCTTTTGTTTCATTAGTTTATGTTTATGCTTACTTCATGCTAGAAACTATCAGGCAGTCGTATAGGATTCTCAGATTACTAGAAAAACCTATCAATAACAACATAAGCGAGGATATGCAGAACGATATAGAGAATTTTTTTGTTCAAGCAAATTTTTTAGAATACTATGTTCAGAACAAAATATACCCAACCAATCATGCCTATGACTTCACGCATTTGATCATGGACTCCATTATTCCTAATTGGATTCAAACTGATATGAGCGTTGAAGCTAAAAAGAAAGAGCTTTTTGAAAAATATTTTCAAAACATTGATGAAGTAACAAACAAAATGCTCGATCAAGAAAATCAAAACAAAAACAGCGATTGAGTGGTGTTAATGCGCTAGAATAATGCTAAAAATAAGAATAAAGGAGTCAAAAGTATGAAAACGAACTTTTATAAAATTAAATTACTATTTGCTTGGTGTCTTATCATTGGCATGTTTAACGCTCCGCTTAACGCTGACCAAAACACGGATATAAAAGATATTAGTCCTGAAGATATGGCGCTAAATAGCGTGGGGCTTGTTTCTAGAGATCAGCTAAAAATAGAGATCCCTAAAGAAACCCTAGAGCAAAAAGTGGCCATACTCAATGACTATAATGATAAGAATGTTAATATCAAGTTTGACGACATAAGTTTAGGGAGTTTTCAACCTAATGATAATCTAGGTATCAATGCGATGTGGGGCATTCAAAATCTTCTCATGAGCCAAATGATGGGCGATTACGGTCCAAACAATCCTTTCATGTATGGTTATGCACCAACATACTCAGATTCATCGTTTTTACCACCGATATTAGGGTATTAACTAGGAGGGTATTAACATGGCAGGCACACAAGCTATATATGAATCATCTTCTGCAGGCTTCTTATCGGAAATTTCCTCAATCATCTCAAGCACAAGTGGTGTCGCAGGGCCATTTGCAGGAATAGTAGCGGGCGCTATGTCAGCAGCGATTATTCCTATTGTTGTGGGATTTACTAACCCGCAAATGACCGCTATCATGACCCAATACAATCAAAGCATCGCTGAAGCCGTAAGCATGCCTATGAAAGCCGCTAACCAACAATACAACCAATTGTATCAAGGTTTTAACGATCAAAGCATGGCTGTAGGGAACAATATCTTAAATATCAGCAAATTAACAGGGGAATTTAACGCGCAAGGTAGCACGCAAAGCGCGCAAATTAGTGCTGTCAATAGTCAGATTGCAAGCATTTTAGCGAGTAACACTACCCCTAAAAATCCTAGCGCTATTGAAGCTTATGCGACGAATCAAATCGCTGTTCCTAGCGTGCCAACAACAGTTGAAATGATGAGCGGCATCTTAGGCAATATTACAAGTGCAGCACCAAAATACGCCCTAGCTCTACAAGAGCAACTGCGTTCTCAAGCAAGCAACAGCTCAATGAATGATACAGCCGATTCCCTTGATAGCTGTACCGCTTTAGGCGCACTTGTTGGCTCATCAAAAGTGTTTTTCAGTTGCATGCAAATTTCTATGACTCCTATGAGCGTTTCTATGCCCACTGTTTATGCTAAATACCAAGCGTTAGCCACTAATGCCCTAACTTCAGGCGTTAATCCTATGACCACCCCTGCATGCCCTATTGGGGACAAAGTTCTTGCCGTTTATTGCTATGCTGAAAAAGTAGCAGAAATTTTGAGAGAATACTATATAGAATTTGTGAAAAACAATACCAATTTGTTGCAGAACGCTTCTCAAATGATACTCGGTCAATCAGGATTAGCTACTAGCACCTATGACACTCAAGCGATTTCTAACATAAGCTCGCTATATAATTACAATATAGTAGCGAATAAATCTTTTTTGAAATCGCATTTGACTTACCTTGATTACATCAAAGACAAGCTTAAGGGGCAAAAAGATAGCTACTTAACAGAAAGGGTGCAAACTAAAATAATCGTGAAGTGAGGAAAGAGATGTGAAGTGTTTTTTAAGCATACTTTCTTTCTTGACTTTTTGTGGCTTGTCCTTGAATGGTGCAGAGGTAGTAATGACGCTTGAACCTGCCTTAAAAGCCATTCAGGCGGACGCACAAGCCAAACAAAAAACCGCTCAAGCCGAATTAAAAGCCATAGAAGCTCAATCTAGTACCAAAGAAAAAGCCATTCAAGCGCAAATAGAGGGAGAATTGAGAACCCAGCTTGCAACCATGAGCGCTATGTTAAAAGGGGCTAATGGCGTTATTAATGGTGTCAATGGCATGACAGGGGGGTTTTTTGCAGGTTCAGACATCTTGCTTGGCGTCATGGAAGGGTATTCAAGTGCGCTTAGCGCATTGGGGGGGAATGTCAAAATAATCGTGGAAAAACAAAAAATTAACACCCAAACAGAAATCCAAAACATGCAAATCGCACTCCAAAAAAATAACGAAATAATCAAGCTCAAAATGAATCAGCAAAACGCTCTCTTAGAAGCGTTAAAAAACAGCTTTGAACCGAGCGTTACTCTAAAAACACAAATGGAAATGCTTTCTCAAGCTCTAGGAAGTTCTTCTGATAACGCTAAATACATCGCTTACAATACGATCGGCATCAAGGCGTTTGAAGAAGCCTTAGAAGGTTTTGAAACATGGTTGAAAGAGGCTATGAAAAAAGCGACCCTTATTGACTATAATTCCCTAACAGGTCAGGCTTTGTTTCAAAGCGCCATCTATGCGCCTGCTCTTAGTTTTTTTTCAAGCATGGGCACACCATTTGGAATCATTGAAACATTCACTCTAGCACCCACAAAATGCCCCTATCTTGATGGGCTAAAAATTTCAGCATGCCTTATGGAACAGGTTATTCAGAATTACAGAATGATCGTAGCCCTTATTCAAAATAAACTGAGTGATGCAGATTTTCAAAATATCGCTTATTTGAATGGGATCAATGGAGAAATCAAAACCTTAAAAGGATCAGTAGATTTGAACGCGCTCATAGAAGCTGCTATCTTAAACGCAGAAAATCATTTAAACTATATAGAAAATCTTGAAAAAAAAGCCGACCTTTGGGAAGAACAATTGAAATTAGAGAGAGAAACGACAGCAAGAAACATTGCTAACTCTAAAGTTATTGTCAAATGAAAACACTCGTGAAAAATACCCTATTTTCTTTTTTGCTATTGTCTGTTTTGATGGCAGAAGATATAACAAGCGGCTTAAAGCAACTGGATAGCACCTACCAAGAGACCAACCAACAAGCACTCAAAAACTTAGATGAGATTTTTTCAACCACTAGCCCTAGTGCTAATGATAAAATGGGTGAAGAAGATGCTCTAAACATCAAAAAAGCGGCCATGGCTTTGAGAGGAGATTTAGCGTTGTTGAAAGCCAATTTTGAAGCGAATGAGTTATTTTTCATCTCAGAAGATGTGATTTTTAAGACTTATATGTCTAGCCCTGAACTTTTATTAACCTATATGAAAATCAATCCCTTAGACCAAAAGACTGCTGAACAGCAATGCGGAATATCCGATAAAATTTTAGTTCTTTATTGTGAGGGGAAGCTGAAAATCGAGCAAGAAAAACAAAATATAAGAGAGCGTTTAGAAACTTCCCTAAAGGCGTATCAGAGCAACATTGGAGGTACAGCTTCTTTAATCACTGCTTCACAGACGCTTGTAGAAAGCCTAAAAAATAAAAATTTCATCAAAGGAATCAGAAAGCTTATGTTAGCTCAAAACAAGGTCTTTTTAAATTATTTAGAGGAGTTGGACGCATTAGAAAGATCCCTAGAACAAAGTAAGCGACAATACCTACAAGAAAGGCAATCAAGTAAGATCATTGTCAAATGATTTTCTGAGATGACAAGCTATGATTTCTCATTTTTGGGATTTGTTTCTCTAGTTGTTTTTTGAGCTAATAATTTGGATCGCTATTTTTTTCCATGAGCGATGCTTTGTTCTATTTGATTAATGACGCTATTGGGCAGTTCGGATTTAGAGCGATTGTTTGAGGATGTTGCATCTTTTGCTTCATTTTCTTTTGTATCAGTAGCTCCAAACTCGCTTGCATTTGTAGTATCTTGGTAGTTATTTTCTTGCTCCATTTCTTTTTTTCTCTTCTCACAAATAGCGCACGAAGCTATAAGAAAGGTTCTATTGTCGCTGTTATTAAGAGCGAGTTTTAAACCACTCAGGTGTTGTCTAGAAAACTTGTTATTTTCTGTCTCTATTTCTTGAATTTTTTCTAATAAGGGGGCAAGAATTTTTTGATCCTTGATTCCTTTGATCAAACACTTTCTTAACCCATCATAATCGTTGCTTGAAATAATACACTTATTGATAACGATTTCAATTTCAGGCGTTCTCCACTCATCAGGCACAAGCGGAGCAGCAGGTTTCACAAAAGCTTCATTCACCTTATTGATCATCTCATCAAAGTTATCATCTTTATTAGATTTGGTTTCAGTGGAAGAATTGCCATTAGGGTTGTCATTCAAAGGGTTAGCGTTAATTTCGTTTAATTCTTGCAATCCTCTGTGCTTAGCCGCTTTTTTTTGAACAGAAGAGTTGTTCTTTTTTTCAAACGCTTCAATATTCTTTTGAATTTGCTCTGCTCTCGCCCTATCATTCCGTAATTTTTCTCTCAAAGCGTTAGTGGCGAATTCTTTTTCCTCTTTTGTAATTTCTTTGTCGTCATGTCTTTGATAGAGTGTTTTGATTTTTTTAAAGCCTAAAGCCACCAATTCTTTGTATTCACTCGGTAATAATGCTGTATTGATAGCGTTTAAGCCCCCATAAATAACTAAAGAATAAAGAGCGACAGAACCTAATTTTTTGAAGATACTTTTCAAGAGCGTCTCCTTTCCTATTCAAAGGGGTTATTCTTGGCAACATTGTTCCGGTATGCAGAAACCACTGTTTTGAAGAAATTAAATATCTTGTAGTGTTCTTTTTGCATAGTTGTTTTGTCGCTCATCATAGGATCGCTATCTACGAAGATATTGTATTCATTAGTCTTTTTTAATATAGATTTTTTGGATTGGGTGTCAAAATTGAAGCTGTCTAAAACCAACAAACACAATTTTTGTTTTTGAGCGAAACTCAATTTTTGGTTGGTGAAGTTTTTAGTCAAAGTATTCAATTCCACATCATCTTTGACATTTTTCAACAAGTTAGAAAAAGCTTCATAGCCCCTTAAGTATTTCTCATTGATCTTATCAATCGCCATGCTAAACGCCAAGCGTTCCGAGTTAAAAATAAGCGTGTTGGTGGCTTTTTGAGCAATATCTTTTGCTTTGGAGTCAAATTTGTTTCTTTCAAGCTGCAAGTAATAATCTATATTATCCAATTCTTTTCTGCTCAATAAATTAGAAATGTTATTGGAATATTCTTCAATCGCTTGCTTGTAAGATAAAGCTAATCGGCTCGCTTTTTTGTTTTGCTCTTCATCTAAAGAAAACACACCCATTTGAAGCAAAGCCTGAGCCTTATCTTTAGTGGTAGCGGTAGTTTTTTTAAAAATGCTGCTGTTTTTGACTTGGGGGTAGTAATAACTCAAACGCTCCTTATCTTCTTTGGTGAATGTTTCTTGGTTTAAAACATAGGCATAAGGGTTAGGAAGAAGTTTCTTATAAAGAGGGTTATCTTTTAAGGCTTGCTCTAGATCACCATAAGCCTTTGACTTAGCAGTAAGGATTTTACCTCTTGTCTCTTTCTCTAGAGCCTCTTTTTCTTTTTTGTATTTGTTTTCTAAATCTAAAAGGACTTTAGCTCTGTAATCCACAAGCTCTTTGATTTTTTGTTTTCTAAAAACCAAGTCTTCTAAGAAATCATGCGTATTGTTTAAGAGCTTCTTGCGAGCTTTAAGAGCGTCTTCTTTTGCAGCCACTTCTTCTTGTTCTTTTTTAATCTCGTTGAAAAATGAACCAAACTGCTCCACATTAGCCGACAAAACTCCAAACGCAACCAATGAGCTAAAAACGATTTTTGCAAGCATCTTATAGTTTTTGTAACCTTAAATTTTCAAAAAATACCAACACATTTTACCACAATTTCCACAAAACTATGGATCAAAACTTTTCCATATTCAAAAGGTAAGTAAAGTCTAGGTCTTTGAGTATCAAGTTAATAAAATAATAGCTCATTTTTGAAAAATAATAGATCACATCTGAGCGTGTTTAGCTAGTATTCAAAAAAGTTTTTGATTGGATCAGATTAGGGATTATTGGAATCATAAAAATTCAAAAGGGCTTTTTTCCATTTTTTGGTATAACAATAACATTACCTTTCTTAATATAATGTTATGTTTTTCTTGCTTGTATGCGACTTGTTGGTATTTTTTAAGTTTCTCTTAAGGTTATTTTTATACAATGGATTGGTGTTTTTTGGATAGAAACTCCTTTATTCCTTGATAGGTGTTTTCTATTCTTTGTTTGACATAAACAAACAAATCGTTGGTTTGTGTTATATCACATGTTAGTATCAGCATAGTAGGGTATTCTTTGGGATTTTGAGCTAGATTAAGGTGGTTTTGTAAAATACTTATTATTTCCTATGCTCCTTTGCTCCTTTATAGGTTCACCGCCTTGAACTAGTTCTTTCAAAACCAAAATGAAACGACCGATTAGCAAATTAAAACAAAACTTTTTACAATTCAAACATTCTTTCAACAAACATTTAGATAAGTACAGCCTTTATTATAGGCTGTTCAATATCAGCTCTATCGTTATAGGTTTTTTAATAGCGCTTTTTTCTTATGGGGCAGGGGTGATTTTAGTTTATCCAATATTATTCTTGTTTGCTCTTATAATAAAACCTAGCTTTTTTTATTACACTACTTATCTTTTGCTACTCGTTTCTCTCAGCATAATAAGCAAATACTATCTCTTAAGCCACGCGAATTTCACAATGAAGCTAATCATACTTATGACTCAATGGCAAAATTGGTTCTTATGATTCGTTCAAAAATTTCTCAAGACTTGATTTAGAGAAATTTCTTTATTTCCAAACATTAGCATAAAACCTTACTGACTAAAAACTAAAATCTTTTTAAGTGCATACCCAAAGCTAGCTTATTTGAAAAAACCAATCTATTTTTGGTATTCAAATCCTAAAACCCCATGATTTTAAATTTAAAGGAGCGTTTTTTAAAAATAATTCTGCATCTAGTGTGTTAGTAATTTGTTTTTGATATGGTGGTGGTTTTCCAAATTAATATTGAGAAAAATTTGCTATAATTAGGAGATAAAAATAAAAAGGATATGGCTTGTTTGGTGGCAAAATATTTGATTTTTTTGCGATTGGTGGTTGCTTACCGCTTGATTTCATGAGTAATCTTAGATTCAAGAATTTTCTTAGTAGCTTTAGGTATGCTATTGTGAAATGCTTCCTACTAAAACACGCATTAGAGATCCGAACAAGCAAGAACTTACACAACCAAAAATAAAAGGACTGATCATGGGAAAAATTTTAGCTTCTTTGTTGGGTGGCGGAACAAATCTTTTTACAGGTTTATCCAGTGATTTGTTTTCTATGATATTAAATTTTTTGTTCTTCCTGATGTTAATGATGGGACTTAATGAAGCATTAGGGAAAAAATTTAACTTGCCTATGGACAATATCAAGAATTTTATGGCAGAAGTGCTGAAGAATGGATTCGATAGTATCAAAAACATGGGATCTGCTTTGGTTAGTAATGGTTTTGGTAGCAACAAATCAGACAAAACCGCTAATAAAATGAGTGTCTCTCAAGTAAGATTCTAGTGGTGTATTAACTATCTAAAGATGAATTTTTTTCATCTTTCATGCAGAGCTTTGTTTGATCAACAAGGCAATAGATTACTAGCTGAATATTATGATTTTATTACTTAAGACTCCTTTTTGAAAATGAGTTATCTTGACCCTTTATTTTAGTTGTAACGCATTTTTACGACCGATCTTGCTTTTTAAAAATAATATATAATATTAAAACTTTTTAAATCGGTTTTTAGGGCTATTTGTGAAAGCGTTTTTTGTAGGTTTTGAAAAATAGATATAAGAGTGATTGAAACAATATTTTATGGTTAAAAAATAGTTTTTTGCTCTTTGAATTATGACCGCTCTGAAATTTTCACACAACAGATATTGTATAATTTTAATATAAAACTTTACGATTTGAACAATCTAAAGAGAAACAAAATCCATTGAAGGGATCAAGAACGATATGAGTAATAACATGCGAAAACTCTTCTTAATGATTGCCAACTCAAAAGATAAGAAAGAAAAACTTATTGAGAGTTTGCAGGAGAACGAACTTTTAAACACTGATGAAAAAAAGAAAATCATAGATCAAATAAAAACCATGCATGATTTTTTCAAGCAGATGCATACAAACAAGGGAGCGTTAGATAAGGTTCTAAGAAATTACATGAAAGATTATCGCGCTGTTATCAAAAGCATTGGTGTTGATAAGTTTAAAAAGGTTTATCGATTGCTTGAGAGTGAGACTATGGAGCTGTTGCATGCGATTGCAGAGAATCCTAATTTCTTATTCTCTAAATTTGATCGATCAATTCTTGGAATATTTCTGCCTTTCTTCAGTAAGCCCATCATGTTCAAGATGAGTATTAGAGAAATGGACTCGCAAATAGAATTGTATGATACTAAGCTCCCACTATTGAAATTGTTTGTGATGACAGATGAAGAAGTGAATTTCTACGCTAATCTAAAAACCATTGAACAATATAACGACTATGTTAGGGATTTGCTGATGAAATTTGATCTTGAAAAATACATGGAAGAAAAAGGAGTGCAAAATGCTTGATGTGGAAAACGAACAAAAAATCTCGGTGTAACTAACAAAATTCAGTTTGAAAAATATTCGTCTTGGGCAGAGACAGAATTAAAAAATGATGAGTGCTTTAAAAAGATTACCTACCTGATCGCCTTACCTATCAAGTAAAGCTAACGCCCGTTGGCGTTGCTCTCTACTCTTAGAAAAATCTATTCTCTCCTTTTCTTTCAATCACTTACCACTGAGCAAACTTCTGATTTGATTGCGTAAGTATTCATTCTCTCTTTCTTCTTGCAACTTCTCCCTAACCTCTTCCTCTCTGGCTTGCATGTTCAAGTTGCCATTCTTAAAAATCTCAGAACTAATCACATTCTGCCTCATTTGATAACCTGCACGATTACTCAAGGTTTCTAAAATTTCTCGTTGGTTATTTTTCCTAGTGGTATATTCTTGTTCCTTGTCTTGCAAGAGAGTTTTGTAATACTGATTGATTTTTTCCAGCTGGGCTTTTTCTCTTGCCACTTCATTGATCACTTGCTTGTTGTTTGCTCCACTCACATCATAGCCATGCAAGTTTTTTGTGTTAGCTCCTAGCATTGGCTGACTCCCTTGCAACACATCAAAGGTCTGCGGTTTTTCTTTGTTGTTAGGATTATCATTGTAGTTACTCGCTATCATCACCACACCCTTTTGATTCAAAGTAGGCTGCAAGTAAAAATCAATGTCAGATCTTGCCCCGTTAGCTTGGAAGTAATTCTTGTATTGAAGGATCTTATTGGCATCGCCTATGAGCGTAATCTTTTTAGAATGGTGAACAAGTTTGAAAGTTAGTACAACTTGTTTATTATCCAACAAATAATCCTTGTAATTTGGCAACTTCACTTGCACCATGAATGGTGTGTCTTTGAGCTTGTCATTTAAGGGTATCTCACTATACTTCTCTATCAATTCATTATACACAGGCGTATAAACATGGTTCTTTTGTTTCACCACTTTTTTCGCATAATTACTGCACGCGCTTAAAGTTAAGCACAGAATTGTCGCACCGATTAAAACACTTGCTCTCAGTTTCATTATTGTTTCTCCTTATTGCTCTCGTTTCATTAGTTTCATTCTGCACCGCCTTGTTTCTTTGAAGTGAAAAGACCATTGATAAAATTTTTTATACCAATAACCTTAATAACTTTACAAATCAAATAGCCCATACCTATGAAGCAAATGTTTTTCAAAACAAAGAGCACCTTGTCGTTAGTGCTACCAATTCCTAATATATACAGTTCATAAATAGATCTAATTGTCTCTAATCCAAAAAACAAAACCGCACCCACGCCAAAGGCATAGTAAAAATACTGAAGTTTTAGTTTTGTTTTTAGACTTTCCACTAGCTCTGTGTTTTTGCTAGTTCTTAAAAAGACAAAATAGACTGCAAACAAAACAAATATCCCACCCATACACAATCCTAACAGATACTCTAGTCCCCCTATATACCCTAAGAATGAATGAGCGTATGCTTCCATTATTCTCTGTTTGGCTTGTCCTATCTGCATCAGAAGTTCATACCTTTTTTCTTGCGGTAGCTTTTCTATTTCTATTAGGATATTTTTCAACTCTTCTTGATTCTTTAAAGCTTCGTGAAATCTTTGTTCCCCTAAACTCCCTTTAGGATATAACGAGTCTAGCAAATTTAAGAGATCGTTGCTCTGTGAGTTGCTAGGTGGTGGGGCGTTTAGCGGATTGGATCCATGATGCTCTGTTGTATCGTTCATGAAACTCCTTTCAAGAATTAAATTGAGAAATTATTTTGATATTATACCATTCTCTCTATGACGTTGTGATTGTCTCATCTCTTTGAATTAGGTGCTTCTAAAATTTCATTATTGAGTTACGACTGCTTGCTCATCGTTCTTACTTTTTGAGTTGCATCGTGTTTTATCTTGCTTCTTATTTGAAGCAATTCGCTGCTTACATTAATTATCAAAGTATCTTTGTTTAATGCCTTATCCAAAAAGGTTTTTGTTAAAGGTTTTTCAAATACATAGTTTTTACAGAAATTTTGCTATAATTAGGGTTATTTTAAGGAGTTTTTAATGAAAAATCTCTCAAGTTTTACAACCAACAAACCAATAATTAAACAATAAAGCTGTCGCATGTTAGGGAAAAAAAACGAAGAAGTCTTGATTGATGAAAATTTGGTTGGGGGTGTGATAGCCCTTGATAGATTGGCAAAACTCAATAAGGCCAATAGGACTTTCAAAAGGGCTTTTTATCTCTCTATGGCACTCAATGTCGCCGCTGTAACGAGTATTGTGATGATGATGCCTTTGAAGAAAACGGATATATTTGTTTATGGCATTGATCGATACACAGGAGAATTTAAAATTGTCAAACGCTCCGATGCTAGGCAAATTGTCAATTCTGAAGCTGTTGTGGATAGCGCAACTTCAAAATTTGTCTCATTGCTGTTTGGTTATAGTAAAAATTCTTTAAGAGATCGCAAGGATCAACTGATGCAATATTGCGATGTGAGTTTCCAAACCCAAGCAATGAGGATGTTCAATGAAAATATCAGACAATTCGTGGATAAAGTCCGAGCAGAAGCTATCATTAGCTCTAACATACAAAGAGAAAAAGTCAAAAATAGTCCCTTAACGAGATTAACATTTTTCATTACCATCAAAATCACACCTGATACGATGGAAAATTATGAATATATTACTAAAAAACAAGTAACTATTTATTATGATTTTGCTAGAGGTAACTCTTCTCAAGAAAATCTTATCATCAATCCTTTTGGCTTCAAAGTGTTTGACATTCAAATCACGGATTTACAAAACGAACAGACAGTAAGCGAAATTTTGAGAAAGATTAAAGAAGTGGAAGCGAAAAATAAGACATTAGAGAAATAAGAGCATGTTTAATCTTAAAAGGACTTTTTTAATAACGATCATGAGTTTTTTTCTCATTGTTCCCAATTGGTTGAAAGCTATTGATTTGCCCATTGTTTCAAATCTCAAAATTTACCAAACAGTTTATTGCATGCTGATACCGAGTTATGTTTTAACCAACAAGAGTTTTGCAGATATTTTAACAGGCTATACATCTATTGGCCAATCAGGGAGTGGAAAGAGTTCAGGACAGGGTGTGATCGAAGCGCTTAGCACACCATTAGCCACAAGTTTAGCCGCTAGCAATCTGGTGAAATATTTGAACACTTTAGGTCCTTTATGGGGATCGGCGTGGGCAAGTGTTGCTACAGCTATACAAGGCTTTGCTCTAACGCCATCAAGTGGCTGTAATTTTGGTTGGAACGCATTGATAAATAAAAACATAGATGTATCCATGGATAGCGTGCTAGACAATTTGAGCAACAAGATTCAGAATTTTACCAAAGGCGGTGTTGAGGACAATGTGAAAGGCAATATTCTTTTGCAAATAATTGGCTCAATAACCGCTCAAGCTTCTACGAATATTACAGCTGATGGTTTAATTTGGCTGATTGGTAAAGAATTCACTGCAAATAAACTGCAAAACAACACTACAGCCATGCTTGCTTTTGCCGCATTAGAATCTGTTGTCAAAGGAGCGGACGCTGCTGTTCTTCCTGCATATGGTGTAGTCAATCTGCCTGATATTATCATAGGGCAAGGGTCATATCTTGATTTTGTTTCTTACCTGATTTATATTGTTTTTGGGATTTTTGTTTTTATTTCTTTTATGAAATTGAGAGATATTTCAAGTAACATTCAGATTAACATAGGTTTTGAATACATGCGATTTGTTGGGGGGACATTATTCAAAATGGCGATGGTCTCTTTTATCGCCTATGCAGGTTTTGGTTATCTTTATAAAATCTCTTATTCTATTTATTTTGGTTTAGCAGGCGCTTTTGGGCTGAATCAAGTTCTTTTTTGGGCTTTAGATTTAGTGCTGAATTACACTGTTAATTCAATTTTACCTGCGGTAAGAGCTGTTTTTTCTAATGTTGGCAACAACGCTCCTAGTTTGTTACAAGGCTTGCAAGTGGCAGGTATTTCTTTATTTGCTATTTTTATGCAAGTAACTATCATTATGAGAATAAGCACCGTGGTTGTGAAACCTTTGATAGCTGGGGCTTTTAGCGGTATTGTGTTCCCTATTGCGGTATGTTTGATCGTGCTAGATTGGTTCAAAGATTCTATGAAAAACATATTGATATGGTTTATTAATAATTTGTTTATCCTAGTTCTAGCTATTCCTATTTTGCTCTTTGGTGTTTTGGCATTATTGGCTTTCAATTTGACCATAACGCCCTCTGTTGCTATACAGAACATCAATCAAGGGGGACTAGGTATCGATTCAACTATTGCGAGTCTTATCACTTTATTTATTTTAAAAGGTTTCATAGAGACGATTATTGAGAGTGTCAATGCGATCGTTAATACCATTTTCAGCTCTGTTTCTATGGATGGTAGCAGGATGGATAGAGAAAGAGATGCCTTAATAGTGGGAAGAGTTGGTGGATCTATGTTTAAAGGCTAGCCGCTATATTCTTGTGTTAAAATTACAAATATTTTTTAAGAGGAATTGTTGATGGGGCAGGCATTTTTTAAAAAAATTGTTGGCTGTTTCTGTCTTGGTTATTTATTTTTATCTAGCACAATAGAAGCAGCAGCACCTGACATTAAAAATTTTAATCGTGGCAGGGTGAAAGTGGTGAATAAGAAGATTGCTTATTTGGGAGATGAAAAACCCATCACGATTTGGACTTCATTAGACAATGTTACTGTGATCCAACTTGAAAAAGATGAAACTATTTCTTACATCACAACAGGTTTCAATAAAGGTTGGAATATTGTGCCTAATTCTAATCATATATTCATTCAACCTAAATCGGTAAAAAGTAATCTCATGTTTGAAAAAGAAGCAGTGAATTTTGCCCTAATGACAAGAGATTACCAAGAATTTTTAAAAACAAAAAAACTTATCGTAGATACGCCTGACCCTAAAGAATTAGAAGAACAAAAAAAAGCTCTAGAAAAAGAAAAAGAAGCTAAAGAACAGGCGCAAAAAGCGCAAAAAGATAAAAGAGAAAAAAGAAAAGAAGAGCGTGCAAAAAATAGAGCCAATTTAGAAAATCTCACTAACGCTATGAGTAACCCACAAAATTTGAGCAATAACAAAAATCTTAGCGAATTGATCAAGCAACAGAGAGAAAATGAATTAGACCAAATGGAACGACTAGAGGACATGCAAGAGCAGGCTCAAGCTAATGCGCTCAAACAAATTGAAGAACTCAACAAGAAACAAGCTGAAGAGACAATCAAGCAAAGAGCCAAAGATAAAATCAGTATTAAGACAGATAAATCTCAAAAAAGCCCTGAGGATAACTCCATAGAATTATCTCCTAGCGATAGCGCTTGGAGGACTAATCTTGTTGTGCGGACCAATAAAGCCTTGTATCAATTCATTTTGAGAATAGCTCAAAAAGATAATTTTGCTTCAGCGTATCTAACAGTCAAATTGGAATACCCACAAAGACACGAAGTTTCTAGCGTTATTGAAGAGGAATTAAAAAAGAGAGAAGAAGCAAAGAGGCAGAGAGAATTGATTAAGCAAGAAAATCTTAACACCACAGCCTACATCAATAGAGTAATGATGGCGAGCAATGAACAGATTATCAACAAAGAAAAAATAAGAGAAGAAAAACAAAAAATTATCTTAGATCAAGCAAAGGCGCTAGAGACCCAATATGTGCATAATGCGTTAAAAAGAAACCCTGTGCCTAGAAACTACAATTACTACCAAGCGCCTGAAAAACGCTCTAAACATATTATGCCCTCTGAAATTTTTGATGATGGCACATTCACTTATTTTGGTTTCAAAAACATCACTCTCCAACCTGCTATTTTTGTGGTTCAACCTGATGGGAAATTAAGCATGACTGATGCTGCCATTGATCCTAACATGACCAATTCAGGATTGAGATGGTATAGAGTTAATGAAATTGCAGAAAAGTTTAAGCTCATTAAAGACAAAGCCCTTGTAACAGTAATAAATAAAGGATACGGGAAAAATCCATTGACAAAAAATTACAATATCAAAAATTATGGTGAATTGGAGCGTGTGATCAAAAAGCTCCCTCTTGTCAGAGATAAATAAAAAGGCGTTAAGACATGAATGAAGAAAACGATAAACTTGAAACTTCTAAAAAAACCCAACAAGATTCACCCCAAGATCTATCTAATGAAGAAGCAACAGAAGCCAATCATTTTGAAGATCTTTTAAAAGAAGAAAGCTCAGACAATCATCTTGACAATTCCACAGAAACTAAAACCCATTTTGATGAAGACAAGCCAGAAGAAACCCAAACTCAAATGGATTCTGGAGGTAATGAAACTTCAGAATCTAGCAATGGCAGTCTGGCAGACAAGTTATTCAAGAAAGCCAGAAAATTAGTTGATGATAAAAGACCTTTCACTCAGCAAAAGAGTTTAGATGAAGAAGCCCAAAAACTGAACGAAGAAGACGATCAAGAAAATAATGAGCATCAAGAAGAAACTCAAACGGACTTGATTGATGATGAAACTTCTGAAAAAACCCAACAAGATTCACCCCAAGATCTATCTAATGAAGAAGCAACAGAAGCCAATCATTTTGAAGATCTTTTAAAAGAATCCAAAGAAAGCTCAGACAATCATCTTGACAACCCCACAGAAAGCTCAGACAATCATCTTGACAACCCCACAGAAAGCTCAGACAATCATCTTGACAACCCCACAGAAAGCTCAGACAATCATCTTGACAACCCCACAGAAAACTCAGACAATCATCTTAACAACCCCACAGAAACTAAAACCCAAGAAACTAAAACCCATTTTGATGAAGACAAGCTAGAAGAAATAACTGACGACTCTAACGATCAAGAGATTATCAAAGGAAGCAAAAAGAAATACATTATTGGCGGCATTGTAGTCGCTGTTCTTATCGTGATTATTTTATTTTCTAGAAGCATTTTTCACTACTTTGTACCTTTGGAAGATAAAAGCTCTCGTTTTAGCAAAGACAGGAATCTTTATGTCAATGATGAAATCCAAATAAGGCAAGAGTATAACCGATTGCTGAAAGAACGGAATGAAAAAGGCAATATGATCGATAAGAATCTTTTCTTCAATGACGATCCCAATAGAACCTTATACAACTATTTGAATATTGCAGAAATTGAGGACAAAAACCCATTGAGAGCCTTTTATGAGTGTATTAGTAATGGTGGCAACTATGAAGAATGTTTGAAGCTTATCAAAGACAAAAAACTTCAAGATCAAATGAAAAAGACTCTAGAGGCTTATAACGACTGCATCAAAAATGCCAAAACTGAAGAAGAAAGAATCAAGTGTTTAGATTTAATCAAAGATGAAAACCTGAAAAAAAGCTTACTGAACCAACAAAAAGTTCAAGTGGCTCTAGATTGTTTGAAAAACGCTAAAACCGATGAAGAACGGAAAGAGTGCCTAAAACTCATAAATGACCCTGAGATTAGAGAGAAATTCCGTAAGGAATTAGAGCTTCAAAAAGAGCTTCAAGAGTATAAGGATTGTATCAAAAACGCCAAAACAGAGGCTGAGAAAAACGAATGCTTGAAAGGCTTGTCTAAAGAAGCTATAGAAAGATTGAAACAACAAGCGCTAGATTGTTTGAAAAACGCTAAAACCGATGAAGAACGAAACGAGTGCTTGAAAAATATTTCCCAAGACTTGCAAAAAGAACTACTAGCTGATATGAGCGTCAAGGCTTACAAGGACTGCGTTTCAAGAGCTAGGAATGAAAAAGAGAAAAAAGAATGCGAGAAATTACTCACGCCTGAAGCGAAAAAAAAGTTAGAACAACAGGTTCTAGATTGTTTGAAAAACGCTAAAACCGATGAAGAACGAAAAAAGTGTTTGAAAGATCTCCCTAAAGACTTACAAAGCGATATTTTAGCTAAAGAGAGCCTGAAAGCTTATAAAGACTGCGCATCTCAAGCTAAAACTGAAGCTGAGAAAAAAGAGTGTGAGAAATTACTCACCCCTGAAGCGAAAAAACTTTTAGAAGAAGAAGCCAAAGAGAGCGTTAAGGCTTATTTGGATTGCGTATCTCAAGCCAAAACTGAAGCTGAAAGAAAAGAATGCGAGAAATTACTCACGCCTGAAGCGAGGAAACTCTTAGAAGAAGCCAAAGAGAGCGTTAAGGCTTATAAAGACTGCCTCTCTCAAGCTAGAAATGAAGAAGAAAGGAGAGCTTGCGAGAAATTACTCACCCCTGAAGCGAGGAAACTTTTAGAGAATCAAGCACTAGATTGTTTGAAAAACGCTAAAACCGAAGCTGAGAAAAAAAGGTGTATCAAAGATCTCCCTAAAGACTTGCAGAAAAAGGTTTTAGCTAAAGAAAGCGTTAAGGCTTACTTGGATTGTGTATCTCAAGCTAAAAACGAAGCTGAAAGAAAAGAATGCGAGAAATTACTCACGCCTGAAGCGAGAAAGCTATTAGAAGAAGCTAAAAAAAGCGTTAAAGCTTATAAAGACTGCGTATCAAGAGCCAGGAATGAAAAAGAGAAAAAAGAATGCGAGAAATTACTCACCCCTGAAGCGAGAAAACTATTAGAAGAAGCTAAAAAAAGCGTTAAAGCTTATTTGGATTGCGTATCAAAAGCCAAAAACGAAGCTGAAAGAAAAGAATGCGAGAAATTACTCACGCCCGAAGCGAGAAAACTATTAGAAGAAGCTAAAGAGAGCGTTAAGGCTTACAAAGACTGCGTTTCAAGAGCTAGGAATGAAAAAGAGAAACAAGAATGCGAGAAATTGCTCACGCCTGAAGCGAGAAAACTTTTAGAAGAATCTAAAAAAAGCGTTAAGGCTTATTTGGATTGCGTATCAAAAGCCAAAAACGAAGCTGAAAGAAAAGAATGCGAGAAATTACTCACCCCTGAAGCGAAAAAAAAGTTAGAAGAAGCTAAAAAAAGCGTTAAGGCTTATTTGGATTGCGTATCTCAAGCCAAAACTGAAGATGAGAAAAAAGAATGCGAGAAATTACTCACCCCTGAAGCGAGGAAACTTTTAGAGAATCAAGCGCTAGATTGTTTGAAAAACGCTAAAACCGAAGCTGAGAAAAAAAGGTGTGTCAAAGATCTCCCTAAAGACTTGCAGAAAAAGGTTTTAGCCAAAGAGAGTGTTAGGGTTTATTTGGATTGCGTTTCAAAAGCCAAAACTGAAGCTGAGAAAAAAGAGTGTGAGAAATTACTCACGCCTGAAGCGAGAAAACTATTAGAAGAAGCTAAAGAGAGTGTTAAGGCTTACAAAGACTGCGTATCAAGAGCTAGGAATGAAAAAGAGAAACAAGAATGCGAGAAATTGCTCACGCCCGAAGCGAGAAAACTTTTAGAGCAAGAAGTTAAAAAGAGTGTTAAGGCTTATTTAGACTGTGTATCAAGAGCTAGGAATGAAAAAGAGAAACAAGAATGCGAGAAATTACTCACCCCTGAAGCGAGGAAATTTTTAGAGAATCAAGCGCTAGATTGTTTGAAAAACGCTAAAACCGAAGCTGAGAAAAAAAGGTGTGTCAAAGATCTCCCTAAAGACTTGCAGAAAAAGGTTTTAGCCAAAGAGAGTGTTAGGGTTTATTTGGATTGCGTATCAAAAGCCAAAAACGAAGCTGAAAGAAAAGAATGCGAGAAATTACTCACCCCTGAAGCGAGGAAACTATTAGAAGAAGCTAAAAAAAGCGTTAAGGCTTATTTGGATTGCGTTTCAAGAGCTAGGAATGAAAAAGAGAAACAAGAATGTGAGAAATTACTCACCCCTGAAGCGAGAAAGCTATTAGAAGAAGCTAAAGAGAGCCTTAAAGCTTATAAAGATTGCCTCTCTCAAGCTAGAAATGAAACTGAAAGGAGAGCCTGCGAGAAATTGCTCACGCCTGAAGCGAGAAAACTATTAGAGCAAGAAGTTAAAAAGAGCGTTAAGGCTTATTTGGATTGCGTTTCAAGAGCTAGGAATGAAAAAGAGAAACAAGAATGCGAGAAATTACTCACCCCTGAAGCGAGAAAATTTTTAGAGAAACAGCATCAACAAAAAGATAAAGCGATAAAAGATTGCTTGAAAAACGCCAATCCTAACGACAGAGCGGCTATCATGAAGTGTTTGGATGGTTTGAGCGATGAAGAGAAGCTCAAATACCTGCAAGAAGCCAGAGAAAAGGCTGTCTTGGATTGTTTGAAAACGGCTAGGACCGATGAAGAAAAAAGGAAATGCCAAAACCTTTATAGCGATTTGATCCAAGAAATCCAAAATAAAAGGACACAGAACAAACAAAATCAATTGAGTAAAACAGAAAGGTTGCATCAAGCAAGCGAGTGCTTGGATAACTTAGATGACCCTACTGATCAAGAGGCCATAGAGCAATGTTTAGAAGGCTTGAGCGATAGTGAAAGGGCACTAATTCTAGGAATCAAACGACAAGCTGATGAAGTGGATCGGATTTATAGCGAACTAAGAAACCGCAAAACCTTTGATAACATGGCGGCTAAAGGTTATCCATTGTTACCAATGGATTTCAAAAATGGCGGCGATATTGCCACTATTAACGCCACTAATGTTGATGCGGACAAAATAGCTAGCGATAATCCTATTTATGCTTCCATAGAGCCTGATATTACCAAGCAATACGAAACAGAAAAAACCATTAAGGATAAGAGTTTAGAAGCTAAATTAGCTAAGGCTTTAGGTGGCGATAAGAAAGATGACGATAAAGAAAAAAGTAAAAAACCCACAGCAGAAACTAAAGCAGAAAGCAATAAGATAGACAAAGATGTCGCAGAAACCGCTAAAAATATCAGCGAAATCGCTCTTAAGAACAAAAAAGAAAAGAGTGGGGATTTTGTAGATGAAAATGGTAATCCCATTGACGATAAAAAGAAAGAAGAAAAACAAGATGAAACAAGCCCTGTCAAACAGGCCTTTATAGGCAAGAGTGATCCCACATTTGTTTTAGCGCAATACACCCCCATTGAAATCACTCTGACTTCTAAAGTAGATGCCACCCTCACGGGTATAGTGAGTGGGGTTGTAGCCAAAGATGTATGGAACATGAACGGCACTATGATCTTATTAGACAAAGGCACTAAGGTGTATGGGAATTATCAAAGCGTGAAAGGTGGCACACCCATTATGACACGCTTAATGATAGTCTTTACTAAAGCCATTACGCCTGATGGGGTGATTATACCTCTAGCAAACGCTCAAGCAGCAGGCATGCTGGGTGAAGCAGGGGTAGATGGCTATGTGAATAATCACTTCATGAAGCGCATAGGCTTTGCTGTGATAGCAAGCGTGGTTAATAGCTTCTTGCAAACCGCGCCTATCATAGCCCTAGATAAACTCATAGGCCTTGGCAAAGGCAGAAGTGAAAGGACACCTGAATTTAATTACGCTTTGGGTCAAGCTATCAATGGCAGTATGCAAAGTTCAGCTCAGATGTCTAATCAAATTCTAGGGCAACTGATGAATATCCCCCCAAGTTTTTACAAAAATGAGGGCGATAGTATTAAGATTCTCACAATGGACGATATTGATTTTAGTGGCGTGTATGATGTTAAAATTACCAACAAATCTGTGGTAGATGAAATCATCAAACAAAGCACCAAAACTTTGTCTAGAGAACATGAAGAAATCACCACAAGCCCCAAAGGTGGCAATTGATTCAAGAGAAAGGATAAAATGTATTCATGTTATTAAACTCGGTTCTTTACAAAATAAAAGACAAAACCAACTAGGCTCTTCTAGAGGATATAGTGGTGGAAAAAACCAAGCAAAAACAATGAAAGGAAACAGCAATGGAACTAGGTTTCAATGAAGCAGAAAGACAAAAGATCTTAGACAGCAACAGCTCTCTTATGAGAAATGCGAATGAAGTAAGGGATAAGTTTATTCAAAATTACGCCATTTCTTTAAAAGATAGCAACGATCCACAAGATTTTTTGAGAAGAGTTCAAGAGTTAAGAATCAATATGCAAAAGAATTTTATTAGTTTTGATACTTATTACAACTATTTAAACAACCTTGTGTTAGCCAGTTACAATCGTTGCAAACAAGAAAAGACTTTTGCAGAAAGCACGATCAAAAATGAACTAACGCTTGGAGAGTTTGTTGCAGAAATTTCTGACAACTTCAATAATTTCATGTGTGATGAAGTGGCAAGAATTTCAGACCTAGTGGCTTCTTATCTGCCAAGAGAGTATTTACCGCCATTCATAGATGGCAATATGATGGGCGTGGCGTTTCAGATTCTAGGGATAGATGATTTTGGGAGAAAGCTCAATGAGATTGTCCAAGATATAGGGACTAAATATATTATTTTGAGCAAAAATAAGACTTATCTCACTTCTTTAGAAAGGGCTAAATTGATAACCCAGTTAAAATTAAATTTGGAATAAGAACATGACTGAAGACAGATTGAGTGCAGAAGATAAAAAATTTTTAGAAGTAGAAAGAGCTTTAAAAGAAGCGGCATTAAATCCTCTAAGGCATGCTACTGAAGAACTTTTTGGTGATTTTTTAAAAATGGAAAATATCACTGAGATTTGTTACAATGGGGACAAGGTTGTATGGGTTTTAAAAAATAATGGCGAATGGCAACCGTTTGATGTGAGAAACAAGAAAGCCTTTAGCTTATCTCGTTTAATGCACTTCGCTCGATGTTGTGCAAGTTTCAAGAAAAAAACAATAGACAACTATGAAAATCCTATTTTGAGTAGCAATTTAGCGAATGGTGAAAGGGTGCAGATTGTCCTTTCCCCTGTTACAGTTAATGATGAAACCATTTCCATATCCATAAGGATACCTAGCAAAACAACCTATCCTCATAGCTTTTTTGAAGAACAAGGTTTTTATAATCTACTAGACAACAAAGAACAAGCGATCAGCGCGATTAAAGATGGTATTGCTGTTGGTAAGAATGTGATTGTTTGTGGTGGCACAGGAAGCGGTAAAACGACTTATATCAAAAGCATCATGGAGTTTATCCCCAAAGAAGAAAGGATCATATCCATTGAAGACACCGAAGAGATCGTATTCAAACACCACAAGAACTACACACAGCTTTTTTTTGGTGGGAATATCACCTCTGCTGATTGCTTAAAGTCATGTTTGAGAATGCGGCCTGATAGAATCATTTTAGGGGAACTCAGAAGCAGTGAGGCATACGATTTTTATAATGTGCTTTGTAGCGGCCATAAAGGCACGCTAACCACTCTGCATGCAGGGAGCAGTGAAGAAGCGTTTATTCGTTTAGCTAACATGAGTTCATCTAATAGCGCAGCAAGGAATATCAAGTTTGAAAGTCTCATTGAAGGCTTTAAAGATTTGATTGATATAATCGTTCATATCAACCACCACAAACAGTGTGATGAGTTTTATATCAAACATAGGTAGTAGGCACAATGGAAGACTTTTTGTATAACGCCTTATACTTCATAGAGGATTATAAGTTGGTTGTTATTTTCAGTTTCATAGGGTTAATAGCGTTATTTTTTCTTTACAAATTCATAAAAGCTCAAAAAAAGGCTTTTAAAGATAAAGCTAACCAACCTCAAAAGAAAAAAAGCTTTAAAGAAATCATTATAGATGGGCTGAAAGAAAGGGTTAAAACCTTTGGCTTTTGGTTGCAAGCGATACTCTTACTATCCTATTCTTTTATCACATCAGGGTTATTTTTCTTGATTCTCTTAGGTAATTTTTATGATGATAATCGATCGCCTGAGAGCGATGATGATCTTTTTGATATATGGGTCTATGCGATACAAGATTTTCCTAATTACTATTTTAAGGCGCTCACTTTTAGCTCACTCAAGATTTATGGGTTCAATATATCCTTAGTCGTATATAGTTCTATTTTATGCTCTTATATCTTCATTACCTTTTTTGTGTGGTTCTTAAAATACTTAACTCGGACTAGAGATATAGGAGCGAATAAAAAAGTTGATGATCTCTTTGGTAGCGCGAGTTGGGAAACTGAAGAGAAAATGATCAAAGCTAAGCTCATCACGCCCAACAACAAAAAACGCGCCTTTGACAAACGAGAGGTTATTGTAGGCAGGCGTGGCTTGGGGGATTTTATCGCTTATGCAGGACAGGCGTTCATTGGCTTGATTGCCCCTACTAGAAGCGGTAAAGGTGTGGGTTTCATCATGCCCAATATGATCAATTATCCTCAAAATATCGTTGTGTTTGATCCTAAAGCTGACACTATGGAAACTTGCGGGAAAATCAGAGAGAAACGCTTCAACCAAAAAGTGTTCATCTATGAACCTTTCTCCTTAAAAACACACCGATTTAATCCTTTCGCTTATGTGGATTTTGGTAATGATGTGGTTTTGACCGAAGACATACTCTCTCAAATTGACACACGCCTAAAAGGGCATGGCATGGTGGCTAGTGGAGGGGATTTTTCCACTCAAATCTTTGGATTGGCAAAGCTCGTGTTCCCTGAAAGACCTAATGAAAAAGATCCTTTTTTTAGCAATCAGGCGCGAAATCTTTTTGTCATCAATTGCAATATTTATAGGGATCTCATGTGGACTAAAAAGGGGCTTGAGTTTGTCAAAAGAAAAAAAATCATCATGCCTGAAACCCCTACGATGTTTTTCATAGGTTCTATGGCAAGCGGTATCAACTTGATTGATGAAGACACAAACATGGAAAAAGTCGTGTCTTTAATGGAATTTTTTGGAGGTGAAGAAGATAAGAGTGGCGATAATCTAAGAGCGCTTAGTCCTGCTACTAGAAACATGTGGAATAGCTTCAAGACAATGGGCGGTGCTAGAGAAACTTATAGCTCGGTTCAAGGGGTATATACTTCAGCCTTTGCACCTTATAATAACGCCATGATCAGGAATTTCACGAGCGCTAATGATTTTGATTTCAGGCGTTTAAGGATCGATGCAGTGAGTATTGGTGTGATCGCTAATCCTAAAGAAAGCACTATTGTTGGACCGATATTAGAGCTGTTTTTCAACGTGATGATTTATAGCAATTTGATTCTGCCAATCCATGATCCACAATGCAAAAGAAGTTGCTTGATGCTCATGGACGAATTCACTTTGTGTGGCTATTTAGAGACCTTTGTTAAAGCGGTAGGGATTATGGCAGAATACAACATGCGCCCTGCTTTTGTGTTTCAAAGTAAGGCACAATTAGAAAATGATCCCCCACTTGGTTATGGTAGGAATGGCGCTAAGACTATTTTAGACAACCTTTCTTTGAATATGTATTATGGGATCAACAACGATAATTACTATGAACATTTTGAAAAGCTTTCTAAAGTGTTAGGGAAATACACAAGGCAAGATGTGAGCCGAAGCATTGATGATAATACGGGTAAGACCAACACTTCTATCAGCAACAAGGAGCGGTTTTTGATGACCCCTGATGAATTGATGACTATGGGCGATGAGCTTATCATTTTAGAAAATACGCTCAAACCCATCAAATGCCACAAGGCGCTTTACTATGATGATCCCTTCTTCACCGATGAGCTCATTAAGGTGAGTCCGAGTTTGAGCAAAAAATACAAATTGGGGAAAGTGCCTAATCAAGCAACATTTTATGATGATTTGCAAGCCGCTAAAACCAAAGGCGAATTGAGCTATGATAAATCTTTAGTGCCTGTGGGCTCAAGCGAACTGTGATTTTAATTTCTAATCATTAGTTTCGTTTTGGAAATCTTTCAAGATCAGATCAGGCGCTTCTTTGCTAATCTTTGCTAAAAAATATGATCTTTGTCTTGCATGAAGCGTTTGGGTTTTCCTATATCTTTAATGGAATTTTCACTCACCAAAAGCTTGTGTGTTCTTTGTTTTGCCAACCATCGCTCTAGTGATTGTTGCATGCGCTAGGTTAAAATTCATCAAGCCATTCTTACAGCACCCATGCTCAAAGAAAATGGTGCGAATTGGAAGAATTCTTACGCTATATGTCTTTATAAGGAAAGCAAAAGCCTATTCCAAAAAATAAAAAGACAAAATATCTTAACAAAAAGAAGCAAAATATATTTTAGAAAAATTAAAAGATAATGATGTAAATGATATTATTATAAATTCATAAGATAGTAGGAGTATACCACCAAGATTGCTTGTAAAAATTACAAAGATTCAAAAATAGTTAGTATGCTCTACTCGTTGTAACGCACTTGAGAATAAATGCAACGAAACTTCTTCACATAAGCGCCATTAGGGTTGTGTTTCATTCCCCCATTGTAAGCGCCTATGGCCATTTCTACTAATTGGTACACGCTTTTGTTGGGGTGTTTTTGGCGGTAATAATCAAAATTTTCTTTTAAAATTTGTTTGGCTAATTGGATCGCAAAATCCACATCGTTTAACAATTTGGTTTTGAGGAGCGTTTTAGAGTAGGTAGGGTAGAATTTTTTAGCGGTGTTTAAAGTGATATGAAACATGGAATAAGAAGTGTCTTTTGTGGAAATTTCGCGCTTGTTGTTCAACCCTAGAGAGCTTTCTAACAAAGCGATAGAAATAAGCGTTCTGCACACCACTTCATTGTTGCAACCTTTTTGATGGATATGGATAAGATTTTCGTACTGCTTGAAACTAATGGTTACCTTTTGGCATGGATAGGCTAAGGAATTAAGAAGCAAAGTCAGACCAATCCATTTCTCAAACAAAACTTTAACTTACTTTGAATCTTTCAGTAACGCTTTTTGTAACTTCTGCTTGTCGTATTTGAGCTTGTCCTTTAGAGGTGAGAGCAGATTTTGAACGCTCTCATAACCACACAGCATTCCCTCTTTATAGGGATCATTTTTGATTTTTGCATAGAGGCTAATGCCATTAGCGTAACACAAGCCATTAGACTTGATATAGTAGCTCTTAATTTCTTCTTCTAAGTTTCTCAAGTCCTCAAGGTTGATGGGTGTTTTTTTGCTGTAAGAATTTTCACTGATCAAAGTCCCCTCATAGCTTCTTTTGATCGTGGTCTCTTTATCCACTAATAACCCATTATAGTTTTCTTTTTCTTTGATAACTCTCATTGTTTCATCAGAATCACTTGTTTTAGGAGGAATAGGCACTTCCACTACTCTAGGTTTCTTAGCGTTTTTCTTTTTCAACTCTGCTTCTAAAGCTTTTAGTTTCTTTTGATTTTCTAAGTCTTTGAGCTTGTATTTAGCCAATTCAGTCTCTTGTTTTTCTTTTTCTGCTAAGAGTTTCTTTTCCCTCTCTTCTTCATTGGCTATGAGTTGGGAGTTGGCGATTAGCTCTTCTATGAGCTTCTCTTTGCTGTTTTCAGGAGCGGTTTGAGTGGCATAAGGTGATGGTTGGGCTTCATTGGCGTTATTTGCCTCTTTTAGTCTATACAAGCTATAAGGAGCAACGATATTGGGTTTTTGAATAACGCTATCGTTACTAGGCATAGCTACCATCTCATCTCTTAGGGGCGAACACACTTCATCA
Source organism: Helicobacter pylori (assembly GCF_014497725.1). GTDB lineage: Bacteria > Campylobacterota > Campylobacteria > Campylobacterales > Helicobacteraceae > Helicobacter > Helicobacter pylori_DE. The sequence continues at coordinate 148,335 of NZ_JACTGF010000002.1, forward strand.
TTAGGTCTGCAGATCACATCGTTGGCGTAGTTAAAATACATTTTCTTTTGTTGTTCAAAAAGCTTATTCTCATCAATTGACGCTCCCTTATCAAGCGTGTGGGCATTGGGATCGCTTCTTTTTGGCACTCTTAAAAAAGTCGCTTGGGCATAAGGCATGTTCTCATTGATTTTTAGGACAAACTTGGCGTTGCGTTTGTTGAGCGCTTTTAGAATATTGTAATACCCATTGACTTGTTCTAACGAACCTGTGATGATAATGAGATCCGCATAAGTCCCCATCGCTCTTGTTTTGATAATAGGGTTTTCTATGGATAAGTAGTTGTTATAATCCAATAGATCCATAGCGTAGAGATAGGTTTTGTCTTTCAAAGCGCTATTACCAAACCAATCCCCAAAGCTTTTGTCATTCACGTTCAAGGTGTCGTATATATCAAAAAGCGCTTGAGTTTTTGTGTCATCAACAGAGGCATATTGAGGTTTCTTATGATCAGGGATCTGTTGGCGCTGTTTAGCTTCTTTTTTGAGGCGTTTAGCCTCTTTCTTGGTCTCTTTAGTTTCTTTAGTGGCCTTAATGACCTTATCGGCTTCACTTATTTCTTTAGCATAAAGAGCGTTGGAGATTAGTAAGCCCATGAGCGATACAGAGGTTGCTAGTTTTCTAAACATTGGTTTCCTTTTTTTTCAGATTAATATGGAGACAAAATTCTATTGCATTTAAGGTAAGCGATGTAGCTGTAAAAAACTCATTGTTTTTGAAATTCTTTTTTCTTTTCATTAATCTGTTGCATTTGAGACATTTAAGATCTTGTGAATCCATACTAGCAGTCCATTCGCACTTAGGATAATTTTTACATCCTAAGAAAAAAGAATTTTCTTTAATATTAGCTTTTACACCAACCAAAATGAAACGCTCAAGGCGTTTGATTTTTTGCTTTTCAGTCTTATTAAGCAATTCTTTTTTTTCTTTTTCTAAATCTTTTTTTCGTTCGTTTTGTTTTGCAAGATCGATAAAGTAAAACTTCCTATTGCAATTCTTACAAGCGTAAGCTCCTCCCCTACCACTTTCTACTTTTTCCATTATGGGCGTGTTTTCACAATGCAAGCAGACCATTTTCATTGAGCCATTTATTTCTCGTAAAACGCCCTTACAGTCGCCTTTATTTACATAATCAGAGCAACCATAAAATGAGACACCATTCAATCCTCTTTGTATCATTTTAGGTGTGTTACAAACAAGACAAATCAAATATCCTCTGACTCTCTTAATATTAAACTTAGAAAAATTATTACTCACATTGTAACTCGTAGCTAGACTCATATCGCAAACAACTACTCTTAAATCTAAAAAAAGAATTTATAGGTTGCTTGTGTAAGTCATGCAGTGAGTAACAAACCACCAAAACACCTAAACTTGTGAAATTTTCCCTTATTCTTTCTTCAGTCAAAATCGTTGTTTTACCTCAATCTTTAGTCTCTTTAGCTTCAGTTGGTTCGTTGGTAACGCTTGTTGCTCGAGATTTTTGGGTTTCGTTATTGACAGTTGCGACCGCTTTAGGTTGTTTTTTGGACAATTTTTCAACCAATTTCACTAAGTTGATATTAGAAAAAGACAAAAAGATTCCTATTGCGACAAAGATTATCCCAACAATCCCCATAGCACCGCTCAAGACACAACATAAAACCCCCGCTCCAATGAGACCTAATGAATCATAACGCTTATCAGTCAAATTGTTTTTGAAAAAATTTACAAAAGCGTTTGGCTTCTTTGTTTCATGGGTTGTTTCAGTTGTATTGATTGTGTCAGCCATAGTGTTACCTCCATAAGATATATTCTCAATTTGTTACTATGAAACAAATTCATGTTATTATAGCAAAAAATATGAAACCATCTCCCTATTGCTTGTCGCCATTATGCTGTTGTTTGTAGTCTAAAAAGAGATGATTTGATAGAATGAAGCGTTTAAGTTAGATCGGTTAAGCCCACTCTTTTGTTTGACATTTTTAAGTTTAGCTTTGAGTTTAGCTCTTTTAGTCATGTTCTTTGTTTGCAAGTCTTCAACTGCTATCCATTCAAATTGCTTTGAAAGTTCGCTTGTGATCTGGCTAGAAAAACAGGCTAAAGAATGGCTCAAATTGTAAAAGGACTTGACATGTTTAAAGATTTTTATCGCACCACCCTCTCTTTTTTAAAGCCTTTATTGCTTTTACTAGTTTTATTGTTGCCGTTTTCACTTTGTATAGCTGATGAATATATTAGCATCAGTGATGATTGGGATGAAAGGGCACGAAATCAGTGGGATGAAATTGCGCGAAATCATAAGACATATTATTTTGAAAATGGTTTAGACCATTTTAATCAAGGCCAATACAAACAAGCCTTTAAAGATTTTAAATTGGCGCAAGAATACAGCATTGGGCTTGGCAGCGTTTATTTAGCCAAAATGTATTTGGAGGGAAAGGGCGTGAAAGTGGATTACAAAAAAGCGCAATTCTATGCACAAAACGCTATCAAAGGGTATGGGAGCGGGTTGTTAGGGGGCGCTTTAATTTTAGGACGCATGCAAGCGCAAGGCTTAGGGATGAAAAAGGATTTGAAACAAGCGCTTAAGACTTACAGGCATGTGGTTCGCATATTTTCTAATAAAAGCACAAATTATTTTGCTAACAATTTTAGATTACCAAACCTTGCATTCACTAGTATGCTTATTGGATCGCGATTCATTGATCTTTCAGGTTTGAGCGCGAATCCTATAAAATTTGGAAAGAAGTTTGGAATACTTGTTAAGAAATCCACTCAAATCAAAGATAAGACACTTCTTTGGGAAGACATTGCTGAAATTTCAAGCAATATTATTTTACTCAAACAACAAATGGGGGAGATCCTTTATAGGATTGGGATCGCTTATAAAGAAGGGCTTGGCACTAGAAAGAAAAAGAACAGGGCTAAAAAATTCTTGCAAAAATCCGCAGAATTTGGCTATGAAAAAGCCATGGAAGCTCTGTAGTTTTAATCAAACTTGTATTAGGCTTGACTTTGAATGGGTTAGAAAAATCCGCTTAGATTACCCTAATTAAAACAGAGCCTTATTTTTCTTATTTTTCCATTATAATAGACACTTGATTGTTTTCAATCTCTATATAGAGTTCTTTTTGAGAATTGGAGCTATAAGAGAGCTTGTTTTGCTGGTAGGCTTTGTAATCTTGGTCAAACACCACATAAAACAAGCGTTTGTTTTGAGAGTTGGGGTAAGGGATCACATTGATAGAAGAAAAAGCGATATTCTTTTTTTCGTTTTTTGCAAACACCCTTTTTTTATACTCTTTAAAAGCGTTGAATTTCATGCCGTCATAGCGAGTGAAATCGGGGTTATAAAAACGCATGTAGCGTTCAAAATCGCCCCTAGCCCAGGCTTCTTTCCATTGGAAAAGGGAACTTAAAATCATGCTCAATTCCTCTTTAGTGCTGGGGGAAAACTTGTCTTCATAGGTGATGAGGAACGCTTTTTCGCCTTTTAATATTTTATCATAAGAGCTTAAAAGCGGGTTTTCAATCGCAATACAGCCCTTAGTGTTCAATTCATTCCGATCGCCATTTAAAGGCATTCCATGCACCCAAATGCCATGCCCGGTGCGTTTTTTCAAGGTGTCATACAAATTAGGGTAATTCGTTACAAAAGCCAAAACGCCATAATATTGATCTAAGCGCTCTAATTTCTGCGTGATACGATACACTCCAATAGGCGTGGCTAAATCGCCCTCTAAAGTTTTATCGCCCTTTTTAGAGCCTACAAGGGCTTTAGAGCTGTTGATTTTTTTAAGCATGTTATTTTCTATTTCATAAAACTCCAAACTGGGCTTGGATTTATCCGCCACAAATAAAAACTGCTTGTTTTGATAATAGCCAAAATCCGTGTCCTTGTTTTGAAGCTCTTCTGCCCAAAAAGACTTATCTGCTAAATAAGAATCCATTTTTTGACCCACCACTTCTAAGCCTTGTTTTTGATAAAGGCGCATGATTTCTAACAAACGCTCATCAGCGTTCAATCCCACAAACCCCATTAACAGAGCCGGTAATATTTTTTTCAATCCCTATTCCTTTGATAGATATAGCCCAGTTTTTGCAAGCTCTTTTCTTCCTTACTCCATGATTTTTGAGCGATGACTTGCAAGTTTAAAAAAACCTTTTTTTCGCCCACTTCTTGCATTTTTAATCGCGCGTTAGTCCCGATGCGTTTGATATTCACCCCGTTTTTGCCTATCACGATTTTTTTTTGGCTTTCTTTTTCTACGATAATGCGTGCATACACCTTATCTATGCGTTCTTCTTCTATAAATTTATCAATCATCACATCGCTTTCATAAGGGATTTCATCGCTCAAAAAATCAAACAAACTCTCCCTAATGATTTCCTTATAAATATCGCACATTTTTTCATCGCTCATTAAATCCTTTTCAAAAAGCCATGCGCTAGGGCTTAAATGCTTACTGATGCATTCTAAAAGCGCGTTTAAGTTTTGAGATTTTTTCGCGCTCAAAGGCACTAGAGCTAAAAATTGCGATGAATATTTTTGATACTCTTGTAATTTTTGTAAAACCTGCTTGTGCGTGGCTGTGTCAATCTTACTCAAAGCCAAGATATGGGGTTTTTGGCACAAACTCAAAAACTCTTCATACCCTTTCAAATCATCATGCACAGAAGCTAAAAAAACGCGCAATTCAGCATCGCCCATCGCTTTTAAAGCCTGTGAGAGCATGCACTGGTTGAGTAATTTTTCTTGATGATGGAGCCCTGGTGTGTCTAAAAAAATGATTTGGCTCTCATACCCTTCTTTGTCTTTAAAAGGCACGATGCATTTCATCAATTTTCTGGTCGCGTTAGCCTTATGCGAGACAAGGGCTAAATGAGCGTTTAAGAGAGTGTTTAAAAGAGTGCTTTTTCCAGCGTTTGGTTTGCCTATAAGAGCTACAAAGCCCGCCTTAGTTTTCATTATAAAATATACTTCACTAAATTTTCATCAGCCACTAAATCCTCTAGCTTTGATTGAACCAATTCTTTAGTGATAGTAACGCTTTGCCCAGAATAATCCTCCGCTTCAAAACTAATGTCTTCTAGCACTTTTTCAATGGTGGTGTGTAACCTTCTAGCGCCTATATCTTCGCTTTTTTGATTGGCGTTATAAGAAAGTTTGGCTAACTCTTTGATCGCATCGTCTTCAAACGCAATTTCTACGCCCTCCACTTTTAAAAGGGCTTGGTATTGCTTGATGATAGAGGTTTTAGTTTGGGTTAAAATCATATACATGATTTCTTCGGTTAAATTTTCTAACTCCACCCTTAAAGGGAAACGCCCCTGCAATTCAGGGATGAGATCGCTTGGTTTAGAAAGATGAAACGCCCCTGCTGCAATGAATAAAATATGCTCTGTTTTAATAGAACCATACTTCGTATTCACCACACTCCCCTCTACAATCGGCAACAAATCCCTTTGAACCCCCTCTTTACTGGGATCTTGACGGCTTCCTTCTTTAGAGCTGACAGCGATCTTATCAATTTCATCAATAAAAATCACCCCTGAACTTTCCGCGCGCTTCAAACCCTCCATTTTAATGGCTTCGCCATCTAAAAGCGTGTCGCTGATTTCTGCTTTTAGGGCTTCTTTAGCCTCTTTAACGCTTAAAGTTTTTTTGACTTTATCCTGTTCTTTATGGAAAACCTTAATCAAATTTTCTTGAACCCTTAAAATTTCAGGCGGCACATTGGAATCAATCTCTATGCTTTTTTTACGCACTTCAATTTCAATTTCTCTACTATCCAACTCGCCTTGCGCGATTCTTTGTTGCATCTTTAAAAGGCTGTTAGCGTATTCTTGTTTTTTTTCTTCGCTCACGCCACTAGGCAAGGGGGGTAAGAGTTTTTTAGCGATTTTTTCTATAACCGCCTCTTCAATCTTGTCTTTTAATTTTTCCTTATGCTCATTTTCCACTAAAAGCACGCTGTTATTGACTAAATCCCTTACCATAGACTCCACATCGCGCCCCACAAAACCCACTTCTGTGTATTTGCTCGCTTCCACTTTCACAAAGGGGAGTTTCATGATTTTTGCCATTCTTCTTGCGATTTCAGTTTTACCCACGCCAGTAGAGCCAATCATTAAAATGTTTTTAGGCGTGATTTCTTCTTGTAAGGATTTTTCCAGTTGCAAACGCCTGTAACGATTCCTTAAAGCGATAGCGATAAACTTTTTAGCCTCCTTTTGCTCAATGATGTATTCATCTAAATAAGCGACAATTTCTCTTGGGGTCATATTCAATTTAGACATTAAAGCTCCAAAATTTTAATATTCGTGTTGGTGTAAATGCAAAGATCCCCTGCGATTTTTAAGGACTCTTCTACGAGTTTTCTAGGCTCTAAATGAGCGAAATGATCCAAAGCCCTAGCTGCGCTCAAAGCAAAATTCCCCCCACTCCCAATAGCGGCGATCTTATTGTCTTCAGCTTCTAAAACATCGCCCGTGCCGCTCAAGATAAAAACATGATCGAAGTTTAAAACGATCATCATCGCTTCCAATCGGCGTAAATACTTATCCTTGCGCCATTCTTTGCTGAAATCCACCACGCTTTTAAACAAATCCCCTTTTTTGCTCTCTAAAATGCGTTCAAACATATCAAACAAACTAAAAGCGTCCGCAGTGCTTCCGGCAAACCCGCTTAAAACCTGGTTGTGATACAAGCTCCTGATTTTTGTTGCATTGGCTTTGACTACGCAATTGCCCAAAGTTACCTGCCCATCGCCTCCAATGAGTGCGAACTTTTTGTTATCAAATTCCCCTCTATAGCCCAAAATCGTTGTCGCTTCAAACATTTTCTACTCAGCCACCACATCAATTTTAAACGCACCCACAATCCCCGATCCAAGCTTGACTTCAATCTCATAAATCCCTGTGCTTTTAATCGGGTGTTTGAGATCAATGTCTTTTTTATCTAAATTTAAACTCGCATGCTGTTCTTTCAAGCGCTCCGTGATCTCTTCTTTAGTGATCGCTCCAAATAAAGAGCCGTTCGTGCCGACTTTTTTATGGATAGTCAGCGTGATGGTTTGTAAGGTTTCTACCATTTGCAATTTTTGCGCCTTTTCTAGGGCTTCTTTTTCCGCTTTCTTTTTGACTTCGGCTTTGTATTTGTTGATCACTTCGTTAGTGGCGAGTTTGGCTTTTTGGTTAGCGATTAAAAAGTTATTCCCATAGCCATCTTTAACTTCGCACACTTCACCCGCTTTGCCTAAATTTTTCACGTCTTCTAATAACAGAACTTTCATCATATCCCCTTTAAGTTGTAAGTAATTTGTAATTATACTCTTTATTTTAATAAGTTGGGTTTTTATTGCTTATTCCTACCACCCATCTGTTTTTCTAAAGCCTGTTTGATCAATCCCAAACAATAAGGGATATTTTCTTTTGTTTCTAGCTCTACTTCCATGTTTCCAACGCATGGACGACCGATATTAGAAACATCTCTACTTTTTAGTTTTTCCTTTATTTCATCTTGCAATTCATTCAAGTTCATTTTTAAATACAATTTTAAGCCTTTTTCTTGCACAACAATATCCACAAAACTTATTTTACAAAACTTATAAGCTATATATTTTTGATTAAATTTTTCAGTTACCCTTTCATCAAGGGCTTTAATCTCTTTTCTTAAAATATCAAATAATTCCCTTGAATGGGGGCTAAACTTATAAGAGCTTAAATCATAAACCTTTTTTGCTTTCTTAGATTTATATTCCTCTAATGTTTCAAGGTCTAGCTTGGGGTAAGTCCAAATCTCTAAAGCCCAATCCGCCAAATCATTAGCTCTTTCTTCAATCTCTTTTTCGCCAAAAGGTTCCAAATCTTTTAAACTTTGATTGAGTCTCAACGGGCTTTGTTTGAAGCCCTTCTCCATATCTCTTTTTTTTTTGGAAAGAATTGTTACTATACTCCTTGTTATAACCGGTTAGAGTGAGATTGTCTATTGTGTGGAGGTATTTATCGTGTATTGCTTGAAAATTTTCACCCAAATCCCTTTGCCATTCTGGAGTAAGGGTTTGAGGCATTATATGTTCTATGCTGCATTCTTGAGTATTGACCGGCTCATTTGTTTCAAAATTTTCTAGCCTTTCAAGAAAGTATTTAGTTTTTTTAAAATGATAAAAATCTATCGTAATAAAAGAATCTTTAAATTCAGAATCTTTAGGAAATTTTCCTGTCGTCTTTTCCAATGATAAAAAATGCGCTTTTATACTTTCACGATATTGATCTTTATTGATCTTTTTTGTAAAAGAGGCAAAGACTTTATTGAGACCACCTGATCCAGGCCTATACACTGCCCTTCTGCAAAGATAACTCTCTGTTAAAGCGATAATAGGGATAAAATCCTGCTTGGATAAAACACCATCCTTATAATCACTATAAAGCTCTAGTAATAGCGGATAGATCACATCCATCTCTAAATCTACCAAAAAACTTAAAGCCTTGTTTAAATCTTTATCGGCTTCTTTTTTGAATACGATCTGACAAAAGAATCCGCAATATTTTTGTAAATCTTTTAATAAATCCTCTATTTCTATCCCCTTTTTTTGCCGGTAATCCTTGAAAGCTTCATAAATTCTTTTCTCATTGGGAGTTTTTCCTATTTTAATCGTAAGGTAATGCCGGACAAACTGATTAAACAATTTTTCATTTTGTTTAAATTCCTCCTCCATAGCCCTCCAGTATTTATTATAAAAGCCTTCTTGCTTTTTAATCTCTGTTTCCATTACGATATAGTTTCTAATCAAATCCGTTTGCGCAAGTTCCATACCTTTTGAGTTCATGCTCTCAAAGATAAGTTGAGGATCATCTTTCCCTTTTTCTAAAGCAATCCAAACTATCATGAGTTTTTCTAATCCTTTACAAATCGTTTCTAGTTTGTCGGTGTTTTTACGGATCCATTCTTCAAATAATTTAAAATTTTCCATTATTTTTAACGAAAGCTCGCTCGGTTTTCTTTTGTTTTCATCAATCAAAGACAGCAAGGTGTCTTTATCAGACTCTGATAAGATGAGTCTGAATTTCTTATCGCCGTCCTTATCACTGTTGATAAGATAGCTCTCTATTTTTTCACGCGAAAATTTTTCTAAAAATTCATCTTCATCGTTTAAATGATCCCTCAAAGCGATAAATAAAAGCGTGATAGTGGTGAGCCTTTGTTGGCCGTCAATGATGAGTAATGGGCTAGAGTGCGTATCATCATCTCGCACATACAAAATAGAACCGATAAAATGCCCTTTTATTTGATCGTTTCCACCCGTTTTGATAATATCATCCCATAATTGTTCGCATTGTTCCTTTTTCCAACTATACAACCTCTGATAGATGGGGATGACAAATTGATTGTTTTGATTTTCTTCAAAAAAATTTAATAGTGTGGTGGCTTTTGCGTCCATAATACACTCCTTGATTTAGCGGATTTTACCGCATGCATCTTAATAAAACTTGATACAGATTCTACTTTTTTACCCCATAAATGCTATAATCACCCCTATCAATCAAACTCAATTCATAACAATTAAAGGTGGTTAATGGTAGTAAGAACTCAAAATAGCGAAAGCAAGATCAAAGAATTTTTTGAATTTTGCAAAGAAAATGAAGTGGAATTTGTGGATTTTAGATTCAGCGATATTAAAGGCACTTGGAATCATATCGCTTATTCTTTTGGGGCTTTAACGCATGGCATGTTTAAAGAAGGGATTCCTTTTGATGCGAGCTCTTTTAAAGGCTGGCAAGGCATTGAACACTCGGATATGATTTTAACCCCCGATTTAGTGCGTTACTTCATTGACCCTTTTAGCGCGGATGTGAGCGCGGTCGTGTTTTGCGATGTGTATGATGTGTATAAAAACCAGCCTTATGAAAAATGCCCTAGAAGTATCGCTAAAAAAGCCCTAAAACATTTAAGAGATTTGGGCTTAGGCGATGTGGCTTATTTTGGCGCGGAGAATGAATTTTTTATCTTTGATTCCATTAAGATTAAAGACGCTTCCAATTCCCAATACTACGAAGTGGATAGCGAAGAGGGCGAATGGAATAGGGATAAAAGCTTTGAAAATGGCGTCAATTTTGGGCATAGACCGGGCAAGCAAGGAGGTTATATGCCTGTGCCTCCAACGGATACGATGATGGATATTCGCACAGAAATCGTGAAAGTCTTAAACCAAGTGGGGCTAGAAACTTTTGTCGTCCATCATGAAGTCGCGCAAGCGCAAGGCGAGGTGGGCGTGAAATTTGGGGATTTAGTGGAAGCCGCTGACAATGTCCAAAAACTCAAATATGTGGTTAAAATGGTCGCTCATTTAAACGGGAAAACGGCTACTTTCATGCCAAAACCCCTATATGGGGATAATGGGAGCGGGATGCACACCCATGTGAGCGTTTGGAAAAATAACGAAAACCTTTTTGGTGGCGAAACTTACAAGGGCTTGAGCGAGTTTGCGTTGCATTTTTTAGGGGGCGTGTTGCGCCACGCTAGAGGGTTAGCCGCTTTCACTAACGCTTCCACTAATTCTTACAAACGCCTGATTCCGGGATATGAAGCCCCATCCATTTTAACTTATTCAGCCAGCAATAGGAGCGCTAGCGTGCGTATCCCTTATGGGATTTCTAAAAACAGCGCGAGGTTTGAATTCAGGTTTCCTGACAGCTCATCAAACCCCTACTTGGCTTTTGGGGCTATTTTAATGGCGGGCATTGATGGCATTAAAAATAAAATGGATCCCGGCGAAGCGATGGACATTAACCTTTTCAAGCTAACTTTGGACGAAATCAGAGAAAAGGGTATCAAACAAATGCCCCACACTTTAAGGCGATCGTTAGAAGAAATGCTAGCCGATAAGCAGTATTTAAAAGAAGGTCATGTCTTTAGCGAAGAATTTATTCAAGCTTATCAGTCTCTTAAATTCAACGCTGAAGTGTTCCCATGGGAGAGCAAACCCCATCCTTTTGAATTTATCACCACTTATTCATGCTAAAACAATGAGTGGGTTAATAATCCCACTCTAAAAGTTTAGAATAAGGAAAAAATACCTTATTTTTAAAAAGAGTGGTTGGAAAAATTGATTTTCTTTGCTTTTTAGTTTTGTTCTAATAGGGTATTGATCGTGAAATTTAAAAAATAGCTTAAAGGCATTTTTTAAGATAAATGTTAAAAGAGCTTGCGAAAAGCGAGCGATGATTTCTTATGATGCGGTCTTTTGGGGTTAGGGGGTTTAGTTTTTGGGGGTTAAAAGGGTGGAGAATGACTTCAAAATACCCCCTATCTCCTTAAGAATTTTACAATAAAATAAAACCTAAAACCATAAAATAAAGTTTTAAAACAACTTAGCAGAAATCCCCCAACATTTTTAGCGTTTGGAATGAATGCTACTCATTTATAATATCCCCATGCATTCGTATCTACGGCAAGAAGTGTTGGGAGTTACGCCTTTAAAGATGTGATGCGTGGGAAATCGAACGCGCTTGGGACGCTCAAGCTCTGTAAAATCCCTAATCATAGGGACACAGAGTGAAAGCCAAACTCTCCCCCAACATCAGCCTAAAAAACCCATGTCTTTAGCGTTTGGGCACTTCACTATTCTTGAAAAAGCAAAAAATTTGTTTTAATCCTGTGTTTTCTGTGTTTTGAAATTTTTGAAGTTTTGAAATTTTTGAAACGCTTGGCTCAACCAACATGAGCCAAAAGAGCCAAAATATTTTTTAAGAAGAAACCCTTAGAGCCTGGTATCGGTTTGATTAGTTAAAATAAGGGTTTCCAAAGTCCTTAGGCGTGTAGCATAATTCTTTTTCTATAAAAGCATCTTTAATGCAAGCGACACGCAGAGCGTCAAAGCGAGTCTCAACGCTCGCACAACCGCCGAGTAAAGAAGATCCAATGAATACGCTATTTCTAATGGTTTTCATTTTATATCCTTTTGTTTTAAAATTTTTAATAACTCAAATACTTTAATCATGCGTCTATGATAGTTAAGATTTATTATGAAACAAAAAGTAAATGGAACTCAAAACAATCAAAATAACGCTCTAAATCCCAACCAGAAACGCTACCCTTTGTAAATCCTTAATAATTTTTGCTATAATAAAGCCCTAACTAAAATTTCTCCTTTTATTTTGGTTAGGCTCCTTGAATTAAAATTATAGTAGGTCTTGTTGCACCCACCTTGTGTTATTAACCGCACAAGACAAGATCAATTCTTAAAAAAAACAAACCCTTCCAATACAGCTTGATTGTCAGCAATATCCCTTATAGCAGTAAAAGCCCTTTAGTAAGGCTAACAAGGGGAAATATTTCATCGTAAAAGCGTGAATTATTTATACAAAAAGAATTAAAACATTCAACCAAACATCTCGTTGATTTCATATTTTTTAGCGTCTTTATCCTTAAGCCACAGAGCCACTTCTAAAGCCCCTTTAGCAAAAATAGATCGGTTAGTCGCCGTATGGCTAAGCTCTATGTATTCGCCCTCTAAATAAAACCCTATCGTGTGCTTCCCAGCGACATCGCCCCCCCTTAAAGCGGCTATGCCAATGCTTTCTTTAGAGCGCAAACCTTCTCTGTGAGTGGTGAGGGCGTTTTTTTCATCATACCCCCTAGCCTTAGCGCAAGTTTCATACAAACTCAACGCCGTGCCGCTCGGGGCATCTTTTTTGAGATTGTGGTGCGTTTCTATAATTTCAATATCCGCATCTTTTAATTTCAAAGAAGCTAAAAAGGCTAATTGGTTGAGCATCATAATCCCTATAGACATGTTATGCGCGTGCAAAAGCGGCGCTTTTAAGGCTAATTGTTGCATTTTTTCTAGCGTTTCTTTTTCTAAACCGGTTGTGCCAGAAACTAAAATTTTAGGGCATTCTAAAAGAGCCTCTAGCAAATGATCCAGGCCTTTAGGTAAAGAAAAATCAATCACGCATTCGCATGCCCTCACAAACGCTTTTAAATCGTTGGTTACTAAAGGGGGGTGCGAAAAATGGCTAAAATCCGTTTCGCATTTTTGCCTGACAAACACGCTAGATAGCACTAATCCCTTATACCCCCCTTTTAATTCTTCTAAAAGTAATTTCCCTATACGACCGCTCGCTCCATAAACACCAATTTTCATGTGCTTTCCTTGCTTTAAATCTTACAATCCCATTTTAAAAGGGTTTAAAATATTATTAGGATCAAGAGCTTTTTTAATATTCCTAAAAAGCTCCATTTCACCATGATTAAACGCTAAAGGCATGAATTTGGCTTTAGACAAGCCTATGCCATGCTCCCCGCTTAAAGTCCCCTCCAAACTAATAGCGGCCTGAAAAATCTCTTCCATAGCCTTATGGCCTTTTTCTAAATCCCTTTTAGGATCTTCTAGCATGATATTCACATGCACATTGCCATCGCCCGTATGCCCAAAGCAAGGGATTTTAAAGCCGTATTTCTGGCTGATTTTGGCGACTTCTTGCAACAAACTCGGCAAACTCGCCCTAGGAACGGTCACGTCTTCATTCAATTTCTTTTTACCATAAACGCTAATACTTTGAGAAGCGTTACGCCTTGAAAACCATAAATCCTGCTCTTCTTGTTCGTTTTGAGCGATCTTAAAACCCACGCAACCATTGGCTTTAAAATGCTTTTCTATTTCATTGAGTTGCCATGCAATCTGCTCTTTCACCACGCCATCCACTTGAGTGATGAGTATCGCTCCAGCGTCTTTGGGTAAGCCTTTAGAAAATCGTTCTTCCACAGCCCTTATACTCAAATTATCCAAAAATTCCATCGCTACAGGCGTAACGCCACTGCTCATCGTCTTATAAACGGCGTTCATGGCGTCTTCAATATGGTTAAAAACCCCCATCGCGCTCTGTTTTAGGGGCGGTTTGGCTAAAAGCTTTAAAGTGATTTCAGAAATCACACCCAAACACCCCTCACTAGCGATCATCAGCCCTGCGATATTAAAGCCGGCGACATCTTTGATCGTTTTTTTGCCCGCCCTTATGATTTCGCCATTCGCTAAAACCACCCTTAAAGCCATGACATAATCTTTAGTGATCCCGTATTTAGCCGCGCGCATGCCACCGGCATTTTCGGCGACATTCCCCCCTAAAGTGCTTTGACTCTCACTCGCTGGGTCTGGAGGGTAGAATAAATCCAATTTTTCCACTTCGTTTTGGAAATGCTTGTTAATCACGCCCGGTTCTACTCTAGCGATCAAATTTTTAGTGTCAATCTCTAAAATCTTATCCAAATGCTTTTCTACGCTTAAAACTAGCCCCCCACTCACGCTCAACGCCCCCCCTGTAAAACCGCTCCCAGCCCCCCTAGGCACAACGATAAGGCGGTGCTCGTTGCAATATTTTAAAATCTGGCTGATTTCTTGCTCATTTTTAGGGAAAATCACACCACTAGGCAAATGCCTTTCTTTGGTAGCGTCATAGCAATAAGCGTTCAAATGCGCTAAATCAGTGAAAAAATCCTCTCCCCCTACTAGGTTTTTAAAATATTTAATGTGTTGTTGGTCTAACATGTTATTTTTTACCCGCTTCTAGCGCCTTTCTTCGCTCTTCAAGCTCTTTTTCATCTCTTTCTTGATGCTCTCTCGCTCTTTGTTCAAATTCTCTCGCTCTTTGTTCGGCTTTGGCTTTTTTCTTTTCTTCTTTCAAGCGGCGTTTTTCTTCTTTAGAATTTGGTTTTTTCTCTTCTTTAGAAGCGTTGTTCTCTTTAGGAGCGTTTTCTGCACCTTGATTGGCTTTTTTAGGCTCTTTAATGGCTTCTTGCTTGATTTCTCGCTCGTTTTCTTTGGCATTGACTTTTTTATTGCCTTTATCCATTTCTAAAGCTTTTCTTCTTTCTTCAGTCTCTTTTTCATCTCTTTCATCATGCTCTTTTTCTCTTTCTTCAAATTCCATAGCCTTTTTGGTGGCTTTAGTTTTTTTCCTTTCATCTCTTGAACGACGCCTTTCTTCTTTAGTGTCAAGTTTTCGCTCTGCTTTTTGGTAGTTTTTCTCTTCTAAAGTGGGAGCGTTTTCTGTGCCTTGATTGGCTTTTTTAGGCTCTTTAATGGCTTCTTGCTTGATTTCTCGTTTATTTTCTCTAGCATCAATCCTTTCTTCTTTCTTTTCAATCCTTACTTCTTTTCGTTTTTCTTTTTTGACTAAAGCGTCATAGTAAGCGAAGTAATTTTTAGATTGACTGCCTGAAAAAAGTTTCCCTAGCGTGCCTGCATCAATGCCCTCAACCCTAGAAAAAAACGGCGTAGAAGTTTTAGTAACGCCGCTTGTATCCAACTCTCTTTTTTCTAAAATTTCAAAACTCTCACAGCTTAAAATATTGAGCGTGTTCGTGGTTACAATATAAATCACCCCCACGCTATAAACGTTGCACGCTTTTCTTAAATTAGCGATTTTTGGGTCAAACCCGTTCAAAAAAGTAACCAACAAATCAGAACTAATAAAATTAATATCAGTGTTAGTCGCTCTGATTTGCTCATAGAGTTCATCATTAGGAGCGATTAAAAACGCTTGGTTGTTGAATTGCCTAAAATAGACTAAATCCCCCTTTCTAGCGACCATTCTTGGAGTGGGTAAATGGATTTGTTTCATCGACTCAAACGCTCTGAATTTAGCCGTTGCGACTCCATTTTCAACGGCAATAATGACCACTTCAGAATTAACGATTTCATAATCTGAAAGTTTAGTAACCACAAAACCAAACTCCCCCACTTGCAAATCATGAGCCGGAAAACGGATGATTTTTTTAGGCAAATCCACAAATTCTATACTCACTCTTAAGGGTTCTTGCCAAGAGGCTGATTGCAAGCTTATAAAACTCATTAGAAGAAGTCCTATCAAAAGCCTTAACATAAAATTCCTTTTAAACATTTTTAAACTTTTTTAAATGCCATAAAATGGCTAAAGACAATCCGGTGGTTTTAGCGTATTGAAAATCCATTATAAAATCAAGAGCTTTTGATCGCTCTAAAAACAGCACTTCAATCTTTTCGGCATCAATCCCCCCACCCTTTGAAACCCTCAAATTCTTATGCACTTCAGCGTAATAGAGCGTTTGCAAACTCCCGCTCAACCCGGTCGCGCTATAAAATTGGCCTATGGTTTCTAAATTTTTAGGGCTGATCTGATAACCGCATTCTTCTAGCGCTTCTTCGCAAGCGATTTCTTCTAAACTCTTATTAGTTTTATCCACAAGCCCTGCACACAATTCATAAGTGTATCCGTCAATATTTTGATCTTGATCGCGCTTAAAATGAAAATGGCGCGCATAAATGGCTGGACGGAATTGTTTCACAATCACAAAACAATCGGATTCTTTTTCATAGAGTAAAACCGCCACGCTGTCTAAAGACTTAATAATATCCCATGTTTTCTTAGTATTCTCTTCATTATAATGCATGCGTTTTAATTCTATGAAATTAGAGCTAGAACAAGGCTCTAAATACACACTAGAATCATCTATTAAAGATTTTTGATTGAAAGCATTCTTAAAATAAGACATTAAAAACCCTCTAAAAGATAAAATGAATTTTTTTCAAAAGAATGGGTTTTAAGAAGTTCTTCTAATTTTTGCTTAGAATGCTGAGCTTTTTCTAAAAAAACCTCTCTTTGCTTGCCGTGTAATTTGCTTTTAGCGGTGCGGATATAGCCTAAAGGATTAATCGGGCGGGAGTTTTTATACACGCCAAAATGCAAATGCGGCCCGGTGCTTAAACCGGTGCTCCCCACTCTTCCTATAATTTGCCCTTTTCTAACAAACGAGCCTTTTTTCAACCCCTTAGCAAACATGCTCATGTGAGCATACACCAAACGCAATTCATTCAAATGGATTTCAACCACATTCCCATACCCCACCTTAACCCCTATAAAACCCACACGGCCATCTGAAGCAGAATGGATCAAACTGCCATGTTTAGCCGCATAATCCACGCCGTAATGAGGCCGTCTGACTTTTAAGACAGGATGGAATCTCCCATAAGAAAAAGGCGAAGAAATGCGGGTGTATTTCACCGGGGTTTCTAGTAAAAACCCTGCCACTTCTTGCGCTTTTGAATCGTAATAACGCCCGTTTGAATGGGAAAAGAGATAGTATTGGTTAGAGCGAGAGCTAATCATGGCTATTTTAATGGTCGGTTGGCCAAACGCTTGCCCCACACGATAATCTCTTGTATAAACGATAGCGATTTTATCGTTTTTTGCCAGGCGTTTAAAAGGCACGCTTTTTTTATACGCGTTCATCAATTGGTTGGCCAAAAGGGGGTCATTGGTGGCTTTGACAATATCTTGATAGGGCGAAGTTTGTAAGGAAAGAAGGAGGGTTCTTTCTTTACGAGTGAGAACAATGGGGATAAAGTCTAAAAAATAATCCTCCCCTTTTTTGTAAATATGGATTTGCAAATCCTGGCTTATAGGGATAAGGGCTTGAATGAGCGTGTTGTTAGCATCTCTTAAGGTGTAGTAGGTAACATTGCTTTGGATTTCAGCGCTCAATTCTTTATCTTGAGAGCTTAGGTTGTAGTAGAGTTTTTGAGGGATATGGTTTTTTTCTAAAAACCCTAACAGCGTGAGCTTATCCCACACAAGCCTTTCACCCACCAATAAAGTTTGCTCTTTAGCCATTTCATCGGCTTTTAAAAGAACCCCATAGGATAAAGGGAATAAAAAAGCAACCATTAAAGAATAGATAAAATTTAAAATAATTTTCTTATGAAAAAATACCATGCAGTCGTTTAATGCCTTCAATCAAATCTGTATTTTATTAGTATAACATAAGCCATTAAAGAAAAACGATACAAGTTTAAAGCCTAGCCCTGTTTTTATAGCTTTATGAAGCGCGTTTTATTGATGCATGGTTATTCCCCATAAACGGGTTTATCTCGCCTAGATCTTGTAGCGTTAGATATTCATTCTCTTTTTAACAATTTGTATCGTTAGTTAATTTTGAAGTATTTTTTCTAAAATCTTTAACACATCGCTATGGTGCGCTTGGCTTAAAAGTCCAAAAATTTTAAGCATTTCTAAAAACATGAGAGCGTTGGTTTTATGGATGGTTAAAAGAGCATGTTCTTTGAGTGCAGCCGTTCTATTTAATAAGGGAGTAGCGGTTTTTAATTCCAAAATAGAAAAGCAAAAATACAGCATGGCTTGGGTTTTAGAGCCATATTGTTGTTCCCTAATAACAATTTCGCTCAACTGATTATCGTTGAAAGAATGAATGAGTAAAGGGTAAGAAATGCGTGAAAGTTCAAAATCCATGCCACTAAATTGATGTAATCTAAATCTTTCTCTTGTAATCATAAAATTATCTTCTATAAATTGTTTTTGTTTTTCTAAATATTTTAAAGTATTTTCTAAATTTTCTAAACTGATTAAATTTAATTGCTTAGCGTAATAGATTATCTCACTCAATCCATAAAGAGTCTTTACTTTATTATTAGCCCCTAAAAAATGATATTTTTCATCTTTTAAAGTAGTGAGTTTAAATTTTTCTTTATCTTTAATGGGGACATCATAACCGATTTGCCACTCTACATAATGTTTTAAACTAAAAGGGATTTTTCTGGTCGCTGTTGAAATGCCATAATCGCTAAAGGCATGCCTGATTTTCACACGCACTTTGCCTGAAATTGAAGTTAAAGGAATAGAAACCTCAATCACTTTTTTATTATTATCAATCTTAATCAAATTCACAAGGGTGTCCTTGAAACAATTTTTTAAAATATTCTAAACGCGCTCGTTTATCTTTTAAAAAAGCGTCTTTAATTTCTAAAAAAGCGAAATGATCAATGATAATATCCAAATTACCAAAATAATAAGGGATTTTAGGGGCGATTTCCTTAAAATAATGGATATATTGGTAATAAATCAATTTGTCTTGACTGATACGCACCGCATTTTCGCTTGGTGCGTTTAAAAAAGTTTTGTTGCGTTTAAGAGCGTTGATGTCTCGCATAGGGAAAAAATAGCCCACGCATGCCCCAACCTTTTTAGCGTTAGGGTATTTATCCACATAGTTGGCTATATAGTCAAAATCGTTTAAGCATAGCGTTGTATCGCAATCAGTTGGAAAAACAAAACGCCTAATATCTGCATAGTCCATTCGTCCTCGCTCATATAAAGCTATCACAATAGGAAATTCGTTACTTTTGGTGAAAGATTTAGAAGAAACAACAAAAGCGTCTAAAAGCCTGTAATGATCCTTAAATAGCTTTAATTGCTTAAAATTAGCTTCTTTGATGAGGTAAGATAAAGGGTGTAACACGCAAATAAACGCCGGCTTTAAAATTGCAAAAGATTTTAAAAAACTTATCCCTAAATCCCTGGATTTCAAATCGTTGTCTATCTCAAAAATAAAATCTTTATTTTTAATATCTTGTTTGATAAAGGAAGTTCTATCGTTATAGGGGGGATTGCCCACGATGATTAAAGGTTCATCTTGGCTAATGCCATAATTTTCTCTTTTAGGATTAACTAGAGCGTTTATTATTAAAGCACCACACT
Source organism: Helicobacter pylori (assembly GCF_014497725.1). GTDB lineage: Bacteria > Campylobacterota > Campylobacteria > Campylobacterales > Helicobacteraceae > Helicobacter > Helicobacter pylori_DE. The sequence continues at coordinate 167,889 of NZ_JACTGF010000002.1, forward strand.
TAGGGTCAATATCCGCTCCTATTTTTTTAGGGTGTTGGAGTTTTAAAAACTCTTTATTGCCACATGCGGTGTCTAAAAGCGTGTAGTCTTCAATACCAACATGCTTTTTTAAAAGCCTGTAAGCGCAATCCACTAAATAAGGGGGCGTGTAATAAGCCCCTAAATTCACGCTCTCTTGCTTGGTTAAATGTTTGGGGGTTCTAATCAAAACCCCTTACACATCCAGTTGTTTCACATCTTTAGCATGCGCTTGGATAAAGGCTCTTCTAGGCTCTACTTCATCGCCCATGCAAAGCGAAAAGATCGCATCGGTTTTTTCCAAATCTTCAATTTTGAGTTTGATGAGACTGCGGTTTTCTTTATGCATGGTCGTTTCCCACAAATCATTAGGGTTCATCTCGCCTAGCCCCTTATAGCGCTGGATATTCGCTCCCTTTTTAGCGTAATTTTCCACTTCTTCTAAAAACGCCAAAATATCCTTATTTTCTAGGAAATCCAAATTGTATTCCATAAGCTTTTGATAAGTGTAATGCGCTTCTTCAAACAACACTTCTTTAAAGAGGTTGTCATCTAAATTAAATTCCACCAAGCCCTTAGGGGTTTGCACATGCAAATGCAAGCTTTCTTCAGTGGCAAAAGAGCGTAAGATCTGATAATTCAAGCCCTCTAATTTTTCTAAAATGCTTTTTTCTAAAACTTTCATATCAAGGCTTAAAGCGTCCTTAGTTTCAATGAGAAAGCGTAAAATTTCTAGCAAATTGTAGCGTTTTTCTAATTCCAAAAGCGCGTAGCGGTAATGGTGCGCCACTTTTAACAAATTCATCAAATCGTTCTTGCCAATCCCTTCAATATCCACCGAATTGATGCCATGCTCAATTAAAAAATGATCCAAAGCGACGCTGTCTTTAAGATAAATTTCTGTCTTGCCTTTCTTGTATTTATAAAGAGGGGCTTGAGCGATATAAACATGCCCTTGTTCAATCAATGGGCGTAAATAACGATAGAAAAAAGTCATCAGCAAGGTTTGGATATGGCTCCCATCCACATCAGCATCGGTCATGATAATGATTTTATGATAGCGCAATCTTTCTATATCAAAACTCTCTTGAATGCCACACCCAAAAGCCGTGATCATGTTTTTAATTTCTTCTGATTTTAGGATTTTTGACAAATGGCTTTTTTCCACATTTAAAATCTTACCCTTTAAGGGCAAAATCGCTTGAAAAACCCTATCGCGCCCTTGTTTAGCGCTCCCTCCCGCGCTATCGCCCTCCACTAAAAAGATTTCACTCTCTAAAGGGTCTTTGCTCTGGCAATCGGCTAATTTTCCAGGCAAAGTGCCGACACTCAAATTATCTTTTTTCCTTGTAAGCTCTCTGGCTTTCTTGCTGGCTTCTCTGGCTTTTGCGGCTAGTAGGGCTTTATTGGCAATGATTTTGGCTTCGTTAGGGTTTTCTTCTAAAAACTGATGGATTTTATCATAGACTAATTTTGAAACCAATGTGCGCGCATACGAACTGCCGAGTTTGGATTTAGTCTGCCCTTCAAACAAAGGCTCGCTCATTTTCAAGCTCACAACAGCGATCAAGCCCTCTTTAATGTCTTCAGAAATGGGGCGCGACTCTTTGGTTTTAATGTTATTGTCAATGTATTGTAAAATCGCCTTAGACAAGCCCATTTTAAAGCCCGCCTCATGCGTGCCGCCCTCAGAAGTTTTAATGTTATTCACAAAGCTTAAAGTGTTTTCATTGTAATCGTCAGCATACGCTAAAGCGACCTCTATAGAAGTGCGCGTTTCTTCATCCATGCTTTTAAACGAAATAACGGGGGTGAGCAATTCTTTTTTGGCACTGTCTTTCACGAATTGTTTCAAGCCATCTTTATAGAAATAAGTCTCTTGCAGTTGGGTTTTTTCTTCTTTGAAAGAAATTTTTAAGCCGTCGTTAAGATACGCCATTTCTTTGAAGCGTTTTTGCAAAATACCCGCTTGAAATTCAACGACTTCCATCACGCTTTCATCAGGGAAAAATTCAATAGTCGTGCCGCTTTCTTTAGCGCTTTTGGTTTTGCCAATGACTTCAAGCTCGCTAATGGGGATACCCTTTTCAAACTCTTGGCGATAGATTTGACCCTCTTTTTTAATGGTCATGATCAAGCGTTTGCTCAAAGCGTTCACAACCGAAACGCCCACGCCATGCAAACCGCCTGAAACTTTATAAGTATCATTATCAAACTTGCCCCCCGCATGCAAAATCGTTAAAACCACGGTGCAAGCGGGGATTTTTTCCGTGGGGTGAATATCTACAGGAATGCCTCGCCCGTTATCTTCTACAATGCATGACCCCTCCTCAGTCAAAGTGATGTTAATCGTATCACAAAAGCCCGCCATGCTCTCATCTACAGCGTTATCCACGACTTCATACACCATGTGGTGCAACCCGCCTATATTGGTATCGCCAATATACATTCCAGGGCGTTTCCTGACCCCCTCTAAGCCTTTTAAAACCTTAATACTATGGCTCTGGTAATTTTGCATTCAATCAAGCCTTTATAATGTGATTGGCATCATCAAAGTGGAAATTTTAGCACTCAAGTGGCTTTGCTTTTCATCAAGAGACTCTTGGATCAAAAAAGGCGAAGAAGGCTCATTGCATTTTAAAACGAATTGCGTTGTCCCTAAAGCGTTTAAGGCTTCAAGGAAAAATTTAGCGTTCACGCCCAAATGAAAGGCTTTTTCAATATCCAAACCTTTTTCAATCTCAACAGAGGTTTTAGCCGTTTCGCTATGCTCAGAATCCAAAGATTCAAACAAAGCGTTGTTTTTTTCTAAAGTGAGTTTAATGGTGGAGCTTAAAGAACTGCATAACTTAATGCTCTCTTTAAATTCTTCCTTGCCTAAAGTGAAAGAAGAAGTGTATTCTTTAGGGAGGATTTTTTGATAATCAGGGTAATTCCCATCAATGAGCTTGGTGAAAAAAGCGTGCGTTTCGTTTTCAACCACCGCTAGCATGCCATCGCTTTTAAAACTGAAATTTTCATAAAAAAGCTTAAGGATTTCTAATAAAGCCCTTTTAGGTAAAATGCAAGAAATATCTTCTTCAGTGGAATGGATAGAGATTTTTTCTAACTGCGTGTAAGAAAGCCGTTTGGTATCCGTGCCTACCACCGAAAGGGTTTGATGTTTTTGATCAAATTGCATTAAAATACCGGCTAATTCCCTTTTATGGCTGGTTTGCTCAATCACAGGAGCGATCTTTTTAAACGCATCTACTAAAAAGGGGGCATTGATTTCTAAACTCACTTTTGGCTCAATAACAGGGAATTCAGGGAACTCATCAGCGTCAAACATGGGGAGTTTGAAAGAGCTTTTATTTTGTTTGATCACCAAGCTATCATCTTTAGTCTCTAAAATAATATTAGAGTCTTTTAAACATGAGATAATATCCAAAAACTTTTTCCCGTTGATCGTGCCTACGCCCTCTTTATCGGTGGATTGCGTAGAAATATAGCTTTTTAGCCCAATATCGGAATCGCTAGCCTTTAAAAAAAGCTTTTCTTTAATGACTTCTAAATGGATGTGTGAAGCGATAGAAGAAGCGTCCTTTTTATCCAAAAAAGCTTGCAAGTAGCGCAAAGCATTTTCTAAATCGTTTTTACTAACACTGATTTTCATAGCTGAATAATCCCCTTGAATTTTTGGTCTTAATTATAGCATAAAAGAACGCTTTTTTAAGGGTTTAAGCGTATTCCTACCCCTATACGATTGGAAAAAACATCGTATTCATACAAGCCATCGCCATAGCCGTTAAACCACTGTGCATAAATCCCCACAAAAGGGTTAATGCGGTAGGTATAGCCTAAGCGGAAAGCTCCATGCCAGCGATCATAACGCCAGTATTGCGTGAAAATATCATAAAGTTGCAATTCAAAATGATGGCGCCCTCTCCTGTAATCAATTTTAGCGTTACCATACCCCATGTAATCAATCAAATTAGGGTTGGATTGATCATAAGGGACATAGGGCCAATAAGCGACCATGATTTTCAAGCCTCCCTTTTCCCACACCAAACGAAACACAGGGCGTTGCCCCGCGCTCACCGAGCGACACCCCCCCCAGCGCACGTCTTTTTGCCCGTTATAATCTTTAACGATTACAGGTTGTCCTGGAAACTGGTTTTCAGGATTGCCTTCTTTATTAAAAGGCTGGTAACATTGTGCGCCTCCCACGCCATTAGAAATGTGCTGCCAACCTATCCAAATTTCAGAAAAATTCCCTATTTTACCCCCAAAAGGTTTAAAATTAATAGGATAAACATAAATGAGTTCAGGCATGAAATTGATCATTCGCATGGGAGCGGATTGGGGATTATTGTAAATTTGAAACCAGTCAGTTTGGGTATAAGCTAAATAAAGCGTGCCTTTAGTCCAAAGAATATGCCTAAATACAGGCACTCTAAAACTAATTTGGAACTTAAACTCATTGCGTTGATAGGGGTTGATATTGGGGTGGTACCATTGAAAAATGGGGGTGAAACTATGATAAAAAGGCAAAAAATAAGTGCCTAGATAATCCATCATGTTTAAATATTTTTTAGCAAAATCCACCCAAGAATGTTCTTTGGGGGCTTTTTGTGGAGGGAGATACCAGGCATTAGATAAATCGTTTTGCGTTTTAACGATGTGCAAATCCTGTTTGCGCAAATAGTAATTATAATCCACCTTAAAATTATCTTGTGAAAATTTTTTGCTTTCTAACTGACAAACTGCAAAAATCATAAAGAGCAAAATGCTTTTCATCAAGCATCCTTATTTCACTTAAATTGCAAGATGAAAATCGCTAAAATCACTACAGGTGCGATAAAACGAACGCTAAAATGCCACGCTTTAAAAGCGTTTGTATTAAAGAAATGCTTCGTGGCTAAAAAAGAGCGCTTTTTATTTAAAACCCACCCCACAAATAAGACTGAAAACAAGCCTCCCAAGGGCATTAAAAACGAAGAAGTGATGAAATCTAGCCATCCAAACACGCTCTTATGAGCGAAGCTCAAAAACTTAGCGTATCGTTCATTCATGGAAAGAATGACTAAAACGCCTAAAACATACACAACGATCCCTATCCATAGCGACGCTTGAGTGCGCGAGAAATTAAAACGATTGATGAGATAAAGCGCTAAAGGCTCTATCAAAGAAACCGTGGAAGTGATCCCAGCAAAAATAAGCGCCATAAAGAAAAAAAGCGAGACAATCTGCCCGCTCATGCCCATTTTAGCGAAAGTCAAAGGCAAGGAAATAAAAACAAGCCCTGGCCCTTGAGACACATCTGCATGGTATTCAAACACAAAGGTAAAAATCATCACCCCGGCAATGAGAGAGATTAAAATACCCGGTAATACAATAAATAGAGAGCTTTTGAATAGGTTTTCTCTTTTGGGCGTGAAAGCTGAATAAGTAATAATCGTGCCTACCCCCAAACTCAAAGAAAAGAACATCTGCCCTAAAGCGTCCATAACAACCTTAAAATCAATCTTTTGAATCTCAAAATTAAATAAAAAGTGCAAAGCCTTAGGCATGCTTTCTAAAGTCATCGCATAGATTAAAAGCCCTATGAAAATCACAAACAATAACGGCATCAGCACGACATTTAATTTTTCAATCCCTTCTTCAATCCCCCTAGAAACAAACCATATTGTCGGCAATAAGCATGCGCTAAAGCCAATAACAGGCCAGATTAAACTGCCATTTTGGAGCATGCTAAATTGCATTTTGGCTTGCTCTAAATCTTTAGGCAAATCAAAAGTTACTACAAAAAGATAATAAAGCACCCAGCCTAACACCACCGCATAAAAAGATAAAATGAGAGGGCCGCCTAAAATAAAAAAAGAAGTGAAAGGGTAGTATTTTTTCCTTTTAGGATCTAAGATTTGATAATTAGAAACAACATCTTTTTTACCCAAATTCCCAATCAGCATTTCTACTAAAAGCATAGCAATGCCTAAACTCAAGGTTAGCACCAGATATAAAAGCACAAACGCACTCCCCCCATTATGGCCTACCATGTAAGGAAAGCGCCAAATATGCCCTAAACCGATAGAGCTACCCAAAGTGGCTAAAATAAAGCCTAATTTAGAAAATTTTCCCATGCTAAATATTTTAATAAATCTTGCTCAACCAAATAGAAAACACAATTAAAGGGGTGATATATTTAAGCAAGAAATACCAAGTTGCAAACAATTTAGGGCCTAAAAAGTGCGTGCTTAAAAGACGCAATTTTTCTTTTTTCAAAACCCAGCCCATAAAAATAAAGGTTGCCATCCCGCCTAAAGGCATGATAATGGTGCTTGAGGCAAAATCCAACCAATCAAAAAGACTTTTTTCAAAGAAAGTGAGATAATCTTTATAATCCTTATGGAGCGAGAAAATCAACACCACGCCTACCACAAAAATTAGCGCTACAAGACCCCAGGTAACCTTAAAACGAGAGTATTGATACTTTTCGGTAAGATACATCACGCTTGGTTCTAATAAAGCCACCGTAGAAGTGATGCCAGCAAAAGCGAGCGCGAGCAAGAAAAGAATTGAAACAAGAATGCCTATCGCTCCCATTTGACCAAAAACCACCGGTAAAGAAGTGAAGATTAACCCTGTGCCTTGTGAGACATTAGCCCCATATTCAAACACAAAAGTGAAAATCATAAGCCCTGCCACAAGAGAAATTAAAATCCCTGATAAAACCACCCAAATAGTGCTTTTAAGCAAATTCTGCGTTTTATCCGTAACCGCAGCATAAGTGATATTAATCCCTAAACCGATGCTTAAAGAAAAGAAAACCTGCCCCAAGGAATAAGTGAACACTTGAGAGGTCAAATCTTTTGGCTTGAAATCAAACATGAAATGAAAAGCTTTAGAAAAAGAATCCATGCTCATCGCATAGAAAAGCAAACCAAAAAAAGTGGCAAAGAGTAAGGGCATTAAAACCAAATTGAGTTTTTCAATCCCTTCTTTAATCCCCCTAGAAACAATCCATCCGGTTATGAATAAAACGCTAAAAAGCCCTATGGATTGTAACCCTATAGACTGCAAAGTTTGAGTAAAAATTTGTTCAGATTCTTGGATATTGTTAGGCAAATTAAAACTAACACTCACCAAATAATAAAGCACCCAGCCTAAAATGGTGCCATAAAAAGTCAGTATTAATGGCCCAGAAACAAGCAAAAGCCCTGCGTATTTCCAGCGTTTTTTAGGGTTAATGTCAAGCTCTTTAAAAGCTTCTATTACATTTTTTTGCGTGCTTTGTCCTAATAACATTTCAGCGATAAACATCGCCGCGCCAACGCTTAAAGATAAAAATAAAAACAATAAGACAAAAGCACCCCCACCACTCACCCCAGTCATATAGGGGAAACGCCAAATATGCCCTAAACCAATCGCACTCCCTAAGGCCGCTAAAACAAATCCTAATTTAGAAAAATGATTACCCATATCTTAACTACCAAACTCCTTGTAAATGATTAAAATTAAAGAGCGATGTCCTTAATCGTCCAACTATTGCTGTATTTTTTTGAAAGCTTTAAAAACCCTAAAATTTAAGGAAAAAACCCACTTCACAAATACCTAAAAAATATAAAGCAACGCCCCTAGATTATACTATAGTTAAGTTACATATTGTATAATTTTAAGAAAATTTCATTATTTAAGTAAGGGGAATTAATGCGCTGTAGGGTATATTACGAAGATACCGACTCTGAAGGCGTGGTCTATCATGCGAATTATTTGAAATATTGCGAAAGGGCTAGGAGCGAGTTTTTTTTTAAACAAAATGTCTTGCCAGAAAATGAAGAAGGCGTGTTTGTCATCCGCTCTATCAAAGCGGATTTTTTCACCCCCGCAAGCCTTGGACAAGTCTTAGAGATAAGAACGCAAATTAAAGAATTAAGAAAGGTTTTTGTGGTGCTTTTTCAAGAAATTTATTGCATCCAAAACGCTTCTTTAGAGCCTATGAAGCCTTTCAAAGTCTTTGCTTCAGAAATCAAGTTTGGCTTTGTCAACCGCTCTACATACAGCCCTATTGCCATTCCTAAATTATTTAAGGAGCTGTTCAATGCCGTCTGATTTAGAAAAACCCACTATTATTTACCCTTGCCTTTGGGATTATAGGGTGATTATGACCACTAAAGATACGAGTGCGTTAAAAGAGCTTTTAGAAACCTACCAACGCCCCTTTAAATTGGAATTTAAAAACACTTCTAAAAACGCTAAATTTTATAGCTTCAATGTTTCTATGGAAGTTTCAAACGAATCAGAACGGAACGAGATTTTTCAAAAAATTTCACAATTGGACGGAGTGGTTCAAACGCTTTAATCCTTTAAAACAAACGCCTTGAATTTTTCACCCCTTTCTTTATACGAAGAAAATTGATCCAAACTGGCCGCGCTGGGTGAAAGCAAAGCAACTTCATTTTGTAATAAAACGCTTTTAATTTCTTGAACCGCTTTTTCTAACTTTAAACAAACCTGACAAGAAACATTAAATTCTAACGCTAAAGCTTGGATGATAAAAGCACTTGAACCTATGGCATAAAGGCTTATTTCATAATGTTTAAATTCTTCAAAAAGGGGGGTTAAATTGACCCCTTTAATATCGCCCCCTACAATCAAATGGATTTTTTGGTTCTTAAAGGTTTTTAAGGCTTGCAAGGTGGCATCAATGTTCGTGGCCTTGCTGTCATCTACCCACAAACGCCCTTCTTTATCCTTAAATTCTTCCATTTTATGCGAGCCAATTTTAAAAGCGTTCAGTCTTTTAAGGGCGTTTTCTCTATAGTCTTGCCATTTTAAATTCTTCATTTTTAAAAATTGCTCATAAACTAAAAGGGCTAAGGCAGCGTCTAATAAAAACGCTCCCTTAAAAAAAAGGGCGTTAGAAGGGATTTCTAAACGCTCTAAAACCTCTTCGCTTGTGTCAAAAAAGATTTTTTGCGCTTGCGAGTTTTGAACGCTTGAATGTTCTTTGAATTTTAAAGGGAGGATAGCGAGCGAAGTTTTAGGCATCAACGATAAAACCTTGAGTTTAGCGTTCAAATAATTTTCAAAATTGCAATGCCAAGTCAAGTGATCAGCTTCCACATTGATGAGCAAGTAGATTAAAGGGTAAGCCTTGTTCGTGTAATGCAAAGAAAAAGAGCTTGTTTCTAACACCCACAAGGGCGATTGCTTTTCAAACAATTCAATCAAGGGCGTGCCGATATTCCCCCCACTCACAGCCTTAAAATCTTCTAAAAGCATAGTGAGCATTTCTGTCGTGGTGGTTTTCCCGTTAGTGCCGCTAATACTTATCATCGTAGGCGTGAAAGAATGATCAAACAAGCTGTCAATATAATCGTATTCGCTCACTAAATGCTTGGCTTTCATGACTAAAGGGTGCGTGAAACTAATGCCAGGGCTGACTACTTCTAGTTGGGAATCATTAGGGTTAAAATCCTTACTGGGATAGCAAAGAAAACCCTCGCTATCCTTAAAAAATGCAGTGAATTTATCATCAAAAAATTTGACTTCATTATGGTTTTTTTTAAAAAAACGCCCCAAAGCTAGAGTGGTTTTGCCATGCCCCAATAAAGAGATTTTCATTTTAACGCACCTTCAAGCTTAAAAGAGCGACTAAATTACTCAGCATAGAAATGATCCAAAAACGCACGATCACCTTATTTTCTGCCCAACCCTTTTGCTCAAAATGATGATGGATTGGCGCCATTAAAAAAAGGCGTTTTTTACGGGTTTTATAGCTCCCTACTTGCAAGATCACAGACAAAGTTTCTATTACAAAAATAGACCCCATTAAAACGAGTAAGATTTCATTGTGCGAAACAATAGCGTTATAAGCGATAAACCCCCCTATTGCCAAACTCCCGCTATCACCCATAAACACGCTTGCCGGGTTGCAGTTATACCACAAAAAGCCAAAGAGCGATCCCACTAACGCTAACGAAATCACAAACAATTCCCCCACATCTATGACTTTAGGATAAAGCAAGTATTTAGAAAATTCCGCATTCCCTGCCACATACACAAAGATAGAAAGGCTTAAGAGGGTGAAAATGCTAGGCACGCTCGCTAAGCCGTCTAAGCCGTCGGTTAAATTCACTGCATTGCTCGTGGATAAAAAAACCAACACCCAAAAACCAACCGCTAACATCGTGGGCATTTTAAACAAGGGGTTTTTCAAAAACGGCGCGTATAAAAAAGTGTCCAACCCCTTAAGACTCAATAAAACAGACACCACAAGCGAAAGGATAAAAAGCATGCCAAATTTCATTTTCGCGCTCATACCGGCATTACTTTGTTGGTTGATTTTAGTGTAATCGTCTCTAAAACCCACAAAACTAAAGCCCACTAACACGATTATCCCTAACAACACATAAAGATTACCCAAAGACGCGCACAACACGCTCGCAACAATAGTTGCAAAAACAAACACAATCCCCCCCATTGTAGGGGTATCTTTTTTATTCTGGTGGCTTGGCACGAAGCTAGAAATGGGCTGGTTAGCCTTTTTAGCCTTGGCCCATAGAATGAATCTAGGCATTAAAAAAAGCGTGAGAAAAAAAGCTATGAAAAACCCTAACCCTGCTCTAAAGGTCAAATACTGGAAAAGATTGATATTGAAATAGCCATATAATAAAGAATAGAGCATAAAATCCCCTAAAATCGCCATGCTTGAAATTAGAAAAAGAAAATTGTAGCGCAAATTGGTTTACTTAAAAATAGCATGAATAGGGTAGAATAGAAGTCTGTTTTAATTTTTTAGGAGTCTTTTGTGGAGCGTTCGCTTATTTTTAAAAAAGTTAGAGTTTATTCTAAAATGTTAGTGGCTTTAGGGCTTTCAGGCGTGTTGATCGGTTGTGCGATGAATCCAAGCGCTGAGACAAAAACACCAAATAACGCCAAAAATCAAGTTCAAACTCATGAAAGAATACAAACAAGCTCTGAACATGTTACGCCGCTAGATTTTAATTATCCGATACATATTGCTCAAGCCCCACAAAACCACCATATTGTAGGTATTTTAGCGCCACGCATTCAAGTGAGCGATAATCTAAAACCCTATATTGATAAGTTTCAAGACGCTTTAGCCAATCAAATCCAAACTATTTTTGAAAAAAGAGGCTATCAAGTGTTGCGTTTTCAAGATGAAAAAGCTTTGAATGCGCAAGATAAGAGAAAGATTTTTTCCGTTTTGGATTTGAAAGGGTGGGTAGGAATCTTAGAAGATTTGAAAATGAACTTAAAAGACCCCAATAATCCTAATTTAGACACGCTAGTGGATCAAAGCTCAGGCTCTGTATGGTTTAATTTTTATGAGCCGGAAAGCAATCGTGTAGTCCATGATTTTGCTGTGGAAGTAGGAACTTTTCAGGCAATGACCTATACTTACAAACACAGTAATTCTGGAGGGCTTAATTCTTCAAACAGCATTATCCATGAAGATTTAGAAAAGAATAAAGAAGACGCGATACATAAGATCTTAAACAGAATGTATGCGGTTGTCATGAGAAAAGCTGTAACAGAACTTACAGAAGAAAATATCGCCAAATACAGAGACGCTATTGATAGAATGAAAGGTTTTAAAAGTTCTATGCCTCAAAAAAAGTAGTTCTTAAACGAACCATTTAAAAATTAGCCTTAAAATTAGTCTTTTTAAAGGCTATTTTAAGTATAATGCAAAGTTTATTTCAATAATTAAGGATACACAATGGCAAGAAGATGCGCTTTAACTTTCAAAGGGCCTATGATAGGCAATCATGTCAGTCATGCAAACAACAAAAACAAACGCCGCTTACTCCCTAACTTGCGATCCATTAAGATCCAATTAGACGATGGCACGACTAAACGCATTAAGGTGGCTGCTTCCACTTTAAGAACCATGCGTAAAGGGGCTTAGTTTTTAGAATTTCTGTCCATTTTTGATTGTAGGGGTGGTTTTGATGTTTTTGATAACCTTTTTAAAACTCCCCTTAAAACTAAACTTCTTTTTGAGATTAAAACACAGCTTAGGTTTAGCGTTTTGATTAAATTTAGAAGTAAACGCTTTCAAAAGAATTTATTTTGATCTAGGAATTGGTTTTGTTTGAAAAGTTGAAATTTTTTAAAATCAAAAAAGACGATGAAAATCAGCCACAAGTCAATTTAAATTCTGAAATCTATGAGCAATTTAAGGTCTTTAGACTCCCGCTTATTTTAATCCAATTGCTTGTGCTTTTAGGCACTCTGGGATACTTCGCCCTAGAAAATTATAGCCTTATGCAAGCTTTCTTTCAAACGACTTACACCATGACAGCTACAGGGTTTGGCGCTTTAAATGAAAGCCAGTTTGGGCCTATAAGTATTTTTTTAACTTCCATTTTAATGTTTTTTGGGGCAGGAATTATTGCCTTTAGCGTGGCTATTTTAGTTAGCGTGGTCAATAAAGGCACGCTTACCAGATTGATTAAGGAGAAAGGTATGATTTATAAAATCGCGCGCCTTAAGGATCATTATGTGATTTGTTACCACAACGAATACACCATTGAATTGAGCAAGCAGTTCCGCTCCGCTCAAATCCCTTTTGTGGTTGTGGATAATGACCCTAGTTTTGAAGAAGAAGCCATTAAGCACAAATACCCCTACTACATCATAGGCGATCCGCACACCAATTTAGCCATGCTAAAAACCCACTTAAGCAGCGCTAGGGGCGTTGTGGCGTTGTCTAAGATTTTACCGGTGAATGTGGCGTTAATGGTGAGCGTGCGCTTGTTTGAAAAGGAATTAAAACGCAAACCTTACTACATCATTGCGAGCGCGCACAGCGATGAAGGCTTAGAAAAATTAAAAAAATTAGGGGCTGATATGGTGGTTTCCCCCACAAAGCTCATGGCTCAAAGGGTGAGCGCGATGGCGGTGCGTCCGGATATGGAAAATATCTTAGAGCGTTTTATCAATAAAAAAGACACGCTTTTAGACTTAGAAGAAGTGATTGTCCCCAAAACCAGCTGGCTTGTGTTAAGGAAATTAAAAGAAGCCCATTTTAGAGAGATCGCTAAAGCGTTTGTGATTGGTATCACTCAAAAAGATGGCAAATACATCCCCATGCCTGACGGGGAAACGATTATTGCGAGCGAATCCAAACTATTAATGGTTGGCACTTCAGAAGGCGTTGCAACCTGTAAGCAACTCATTACTAGCCACCAAAAACCAAAAGAAGTGGATTACATTTCCTTGTGATTGATACAGCCCTTTTTAAATAGAAAAGGCTTAGCTCTCATCAAATATGGATAATAAAATCTAAAATGCTAAAAACATTTTTTACAATCCATAGCAAAGAGCTTGGCGTTAGTCAAAAAGTTTTAGCTATTCATGTTTGATGAGAACCGATCCAAGATTTAAACGGATTTGAGGCTTATTTTTCTCACACCCATACGCTCAATGAGAGTTAATGTTACAACCCTTTTAAAGCTCTCTTTGTTAAAAGGATTTTTAAACCATGTTTTAATTTGTCCTGTGGTTGGTTTCCTAATCATTGCATTGTAAGCCTTAACGCTTTTTTGAGTTTCTTGTTTTAAAAGCATTCTCGCCTCTTCTATAATTTGATTTTCTAGCTTTTTAATCTCGCTTTTGATGTTTTGCGTGTTAGCGTTTAAGGTGTTCGTTACTTCTTGCTCATTAGCATGCATGCTCGTATTAAACTCGCTAAAAAAGCCCTCGTATTCTTTCATTTTATTTTTTAAGCTCTCGCCGGCGTTACTCAGCCATTCAATGGAATTTCTTAAACTGCTATCAATTTCGTTCGCATTCTTAAAAAAATCCAAACTCAAAAGCACCTCTAAAATCCTAACGATCCCTTTAAGGCTTAATTCCACTTGCTCAGTAAAAAGACTATTAGAATTTAAAGCGTTCTGTAGTTGTTTTAATAGCTCGTTAGTGATTTCTTTCACTTCTGGCTGCTCGGTAATTTCTAAAACGCTGTTAGGCAAATTAGGGTAATTCATTTTTTACTCCTTGACTTTTTCAAGTTTTTGTTTTATCCCTTTCTCGCTCTCTTTTTGCATGTCCTTAACGGCTTGTATCAAGCGGTTTAATACGGGATTGTTTTCGTTTGGCTCTCTATTGACCATTAAAAGGTAATGCGTGAAATCGTAAATATCAATATCCTTAAATTCCTTACTATTAGGATCAAACATGTCCTTAGTAACGTCTGCGATCTTAAATTCTTTCAAACCTTTTTTAATATTATCGCTCTTTAGGGCTTCAAATAACGCTTTAGAAGGATCATCAAACCTCGCAAACCTGGCTACGCTTGCTCCTAAAATCTCGCTTATATCGCTTGTATTTTGATCGCTCTTTTCAAACATTTCTAAACTATTCGTTTTATAGAATTTTTCGCTCAAACTTTTAAGGCTCTCGCTCGTGCTTTGATAGTTCTTTAAGTTAGCAAAACTGCGATCCATAATATCGCTTAAATAAGCGTTTAAACTCACATTAGGAAAGCTCATGTCATGGATTAGATTGTGAAAGCTTCCGGCGTTATCTACAAACATTTTTTTTACTTTTTCATAGCTTTTAATGTCGTTAGAAAATTCTTTCTGCCAGCGGTTGAGTAATTCTATCCCTTGCGTTTTAGTCCTTGGCATGTTGAACATCAAAAGGGCTAAGTTGCTATCGGTTACATTAGGGTGCGTGGCTTTATCAAAATTAAGGTTTTTAGCCACAATGTTTTTTAAGGAGTAAATGCTATCAGCGTCTAATTTTTTCTCTAATTCTTTCAATTTCGCTTCGTAATGGCTTAACACCGCTATCGCGTGATCGCTCTCGCTATTAAAGCGTCCTTGATTGCTTGAAGCCGCTAAATTGTTGATCTCGGTGTTGTTTAGTCGGTTGTGTGGCACTCTCACTAACAACTCGTCCGGTTTTAGATCTATGTGATAGTATTCCTTGATCGCTTTATTGTAGATGTAACGGCTTTTTGGCGTGAAGTTTAGCATGCCTTGGACTCGGTGGTTTCCTGCGATCACTTGTCCGTCGTTTAAAATGATCGGTAAATCTTCAAAGCCTCCGCTCCCAAATATCTTTTTAGGATCAAAATTCTCTGAAATGCTTTTAATCTGTTCTTCGTTCATGTCGGTGCGTTTTTGCGTTCCGCCTGTGGTAAAGCTTGGCCTTAAATCTTTTGCTTTCACTATCGCATAATCTAGATCATAGATCTCTCTTTCATTTAGCCTTACTCGGCTTTTTGGGATTTGCGTTTGTGCTTGCGTGGGGATATCCTCTCCTACTTCTATTTTAGTCTGGCTTTCAATATTGCCTGCATTGCCTCGCTCGTGTTCTAATTTCTTTTTTAAAGCGGCTTTGCGCGCGCTTGTTTGCTCTTTAGCTTTCAAAAATTCTTTTTCGCTCTCTAATTGCTCGCTTTCTAATTTGGCAAGCTTTTCGGCTCTGGCTTGTTCTAATGGGCTTAAATCTTGATTTTTTAGCGGGTTTTTAGTAGAATTAGGTTCCACGGAGTTTAAAGAATGAATGTCCTTTTCTTTAGTGATTGCTTGCGAGGTCGGAAAATGCGCGGGCTTCTCTGTTGTATCTCGTAATTCATAACTGCTTATCACCCAATGGTTTTCTAAATCTTTGTTATTCCATGTGTTATTTAAACCTACTCTCTTATTTCCATAATCTACAAACACACGCCAAATGATCCGTTCCTTTAATGCCTTTTTCTATAATCTCAGGGATTGATTTAGCTATATTTAAGGCGTATTCTTTAGCTTCTGCTTCATTTAAGCCATCGGCAAGCGCTTGCTGTTCTCTTCGTTCTAATACATGCGCTAACCCATAGCCGTTGCTATCTTTAGTCTTTGGCGTTCCCCAAACAAAATCAATCCCTCCTAAATCGTCCCTATACGCTGCGCCTGCGACTTGTCCGTTTTCCTCTTGTAATAGTTTCTCTAACGCTTCCTTAGGCTTTAGGGCAAACTCGGGGTAATTCTTGCCAAATTCTTTAAGGGGTGTTATAGCGTGTTCTAAATCGCTCGCTTTCTTGCTGAGTTCTTCACTTGCTTGTTTAACGCCGTTATTAAGCTCTTCAATGATTTTAAGCGTGTTGTTGCTAAATTTAGCGTTTTTAGCGCTCAAGTCTAAATTCTTACTAAAATCGCTTATCGTGTGGCTTCTTTCTAGCGCTCGTTTAATGTGATACTTTAGAGCGGCTCCTGCGGTGGCTTCGTTCAAGGCTTTCGGTAGTTTAATCCCTAAAATGCGATCGGGTGCGTTTCGGTATAGTGTCCCTAGCGTGAATTTAGTCCATTGATATTTTAACGCTCCGCTTAGAGTGGTGGCTAAACCTTGGCTTAAGTTCTTGGTGGTGGCTGGCTTTAGACTCTCGGCAATCTTAGCGTCGTTTTTAAAAAGCTTATGAAAACCGCTCGCTATGTCAATGTATTCTTTAGCCTTTGGGGTCGTAAAAACATCGCTTTTAAACTCGTTTAGTTTGTTGAAAAACTGCGTAGGGTGTGCTGTGGTGTTCTAGTATATTAAATATTTAATAATAAAGTTAAATAAAACTTTTTGAGTATTAGTATTTGATTGGAGCGAAGCCTTTCAATATTTTAAAAAGGCCAATCAAAAATATAAGGATAAAAGGCTAGTAAATCCTAAAACCATAAGTGATGTTAAACATGATATGGCTCCTGTCAGAATACACATTGTGCGTTAAGGGCTGTGTCCCAGGCCCATTAGGATCGACTGGAACATACATGCCACAATACCCAATACAATAGCCTTTTTTGGTGATATTGCCATAATATTCTAGTTTCAAATCCATTCTAATATTATACTTATTAGAAAAATAGCTCAAAAAGAGCGCGAGACTCCTTTCATCAGCCCTTGGGCTATCCGTCCAACGGCCTAAAATTTTCCAACTAAACCCTCTATATTGCGAGCCTACATACAAAAACCCGTTAATAACATCAGCGCCAACAATATTGTTAATTTCTGCATCATAAATACTATTCGTCCAAATGTTATACCCTAGAGGGTCGCCATAAATACCTATATCACCATTAGCATTACCGATATTTTTATAGACACTGCCCCCAAATTGCCACTTGTTATAATAAAAACGAGTGCGGAAAAAATAAGTTTGCCCGCTCTTTCCTAACGGCACTTGTTGGAAGAGAATAATATCGTTTTGATTAGCTGGAGTGGCAAAAATGGGGAAAAACCCCACGAAAGTGCCTACAAAACGAAAACCTTTATTGTTAAAATTAGGGTTGGTGTCGTAAGTGATATTAATGCCTGGCGCATACATTCTTTGAAAGATCGCATAAAAATAAGGGTTGATTTTTAGGTTGTCTTTTTCGTATTTCAAATCAGCCACCATTAAAGCCTTACCGCTTGTATAGTAACGCCCAAAATACCAAAACCAGTCGCTTGACGCTGAAGCCCTAGCGTCTGAATACATCACCCTTAACCTGGTGTCTTTGTATTTGACAAAGCCTTCAACCCCTTGAGTGTAAGAAGTGAACCAATCATACTCTTCAGCATCATAGCGCCCCCCTTTCACGCCAAAACTGAATTTGTCTTTTTTGTAGTTGTAGCTCAAAAAAGCGTTATGCACCATAGCCAAACGAGGTTTTTGCACGTTTAAACCGCTATGCCCTGCATACCAGCCAATGTATTGCCAAAAGATACCCGCCCCAAAAGGATCGGTCCTAGAGCCGGGCTGGCCATTAGGGATATTGTTGCCTTGATAGGCGGTAGAGTCATAGGGGAGTGCTGCCATCATAGCCCCCACTTCTGCCCTCAAGCCCTTGTATAACCCCATGCTCAAATTCAATTCGCCGAGTAAAGAAGTGTAGCTACCTGTAGGATAAATGTCTTTAGAAGGCTGGTATCTTTGGTTGTTAAAGCCAAACTTGGTATAGCTGCTCACCTTTCCAACAATGCTCATGTTGAATTTATAAGCTTGAAGTTTGGACAAAAAGAGACTAGAAAAAAGCAAAAAAAATAGAGAGTAAGAAAAATATTTCTTAATTTCCAAAACCCTAACTCCCAAAGATATTAAAATAAAAATACAAAAAAGGCATATCTGAGAGATAGGGAAACTCCCTTAGAAACTATAACTGATGTGTGTCATCAAATGGCTTCTGTCTTGAGTAATGCTTTTTGCGATACCACCTATGTTTTGAGGGCCTTGCGCAAACGCCGAAGATTCAAACAAACCATTATTCAAGTTGAGTGGCTGACCGTTTGGCCCAAGGAAACCGGTTCCAGGGTTGTAACCCGCACGGATTTGGAACTCTAACCATACGAGTTTGAGACCCGCTTTAACATGCTTGCTGAACTGATAGTCTAGATACATACCGATACCATATTCCAAAGCCCTTGGAGCAGTAGTGAAGCGTTGATAAACGCTCCAACTGAACTTACCATGCTTGCCTCCACTTTTAACATACTCGGTGAACGCGTCAGCATCGGTAATGTTGTCAATCCCCGCAAACCCTAAGCTGTAGATGCCACCGACCCATTGTTCGATACCATCAAGAGCCACAGGGTTACCCCAAGTACCTAAGTTCATGTTAGGGTTACCGATGTTGAGGTAAGCACCACCAACCACAAAGTAGTTGTTAATGTCTATGTGGTGGTGCAGATAGAGCGTCGCACCACCAGGACCTTGCAAGCCACGCCACTTACCATTATCCAAGAACGGATCCCAAGTGTTATAACGAGCGGGCGCGTAACGACCGTATTCAGCGTTATTCCAACGATAGCTGTATAACGCATAGAAAGTCGTTCTATTCCTAATGCCCCTACCACTAAACCCCGGATTGGTATCATACTCTATTTTAACACCGGGATTTGTTTCTACTTGCGGGATAAGATACACATAAGGGTGGATCATTAAATTCTTTGTAGGGCGATAAATAATACCGGCTTTATGAATACCCCAAGGCTTTTCACGATAGATAGGGAACAACCACTGACCATCAGCGATACCACGACCCCAAGAGCTAAAGAGCAAGAACTTCATCTTATTCGTGAGCTTGAAAGTCCCATAAAAACCTTGGAACAATTGGTAAACCCAATCCATTTGCTCCTGCTCAGTAACATCAAAGCGCCCCATTACCATATGGACTCTGTCGCTGTCATAGGTGAGATTCGCTTTATAAACTTCATAGCGCCTTGAATGCCCGGGCAAGTAGGCGTTAGCCGGGTAGTAGTTAGGGAACAAACCGTTCCACTCACCCATATACATATAGCCAATACCCCTAGGGTCAATAATACCACCTGGCCCTTGCTGTTGCCACATTTTAGTCGCATTCATACAAAGACTCAAAGAATCCGTGCCGCAAGAAGTTTTATCCCAATAGCTTGGGGGAGTAAAATCCTTTGCCCACCTATCATACCTAGTGTTATCATAAACCTGTCCGCCCAAAACACCGCCTACATTCACGGTCCATCCCCTACCTAAATGCACAGACCCCTCTAGCTTACCCGTAAGATTAACAAAAGTCTCTGTAGGATAGATACCTTTAACAGGGTTAATGGGCGAACGGTTAAAACCCACTTTGGAGAAGTTGATAAAATCCCCATGCACCTCATAAGTAACCGCCCCTAATGAACCCGTAGTGAACAATAGTGGCAAGGTCAAACGCTTTAGCAATGCAGCCGCAACTTTTCGTTTCTTTAATTTCATTCCTCTTCCTTACTTTACCTGAGAATAGATAAATTACTCTGTAAAAATAATTCTAGCATAAAAGAATATAGATTTAGTTTAAAATCAAGCTAGTTTTTCTCAAAATTTACAAAATCTAAATTTTCAAACGCCAGTTTGCTAGTGAAAAAGCTTCTATTTTACATAGTTTTACACAGTCGCTTTAAAAACTATCTGCATTGATAGTATATAATAATATGATAATATTTTAAAGCTAAAAATGGTTTTCACACCAATACATAGATTAAAAAAATGACAATAAGGAGCAAAAATGAAAAAAATTGGTTTGAGCTTGTGTTTGGTTTTGAGTTTGGGTTTTTTAAAAGCCCATGAAGTGAGCGCTGAAGAGATTGCGGATATTTTCTACAAACTCAACGCCAAAGAGCCTAAAATGAAAATCAACCACACGAAGGGGTTTTGCGCTAAAGGCGTGTTCCTGCCTAACTTGCAAGCAAGAGAGGATTTAGAGGTGCCATTACTCAGTGAAAAAGAAATCCCTGCGTCTGTAAGGTATTCTTTAGGAGGCGCGATGATGGACGATAAAAGCAAAGTTAGAGGCATGGCGTTAAAATTAGAAAACCAAAACGCTAGCTGGACAATGGTGATGCTCAATACAGAAATCAATTTTGCCAAAAACCCTAACGAATTCGCTCAATTTTTTGAGATGAGAATCCCTAAAAATGGCAAGGTGGATGAAGCAAGAATCAAAAAGCTTTATGAAGAAGTCCCCTCTTATAGGAATTTTGCCACCTATATGAAAACGATAGGGATCAGCTCAAGCGTGGCTAACACGCCCTATTATAGCGTGCATGCGTTCAGGTTTAAAGATAAGAAAGAGGAATTATTATCTGCGAGATGGAAATTTGTGCCTAAAGACGGCGTTAAGTATCTTAACCCCCAAGAATTAAAGCAAAAAGATTCAAATTATTTGCTCTCTTCATTCCAACAACACCTTAAAAATAAACCCATAGAATACCAAATGTATCTGGTGTTTGCGAATAAAAATGATGCCACCAACGACACGACCGCGCTTTGGAAAGGCAAGCATAAGGAATTATTGGTGGGGACCTTGAAAGTTGAAAAATACGAAGGAATGGGTTGCAATAAAGACGTGTATTTCCCAGCTGATCTCCCTAAAGGCGTAGAAGCCCCTACTGATCCCTTGTTTCAAATCAGGAATGAAGTTTATGGGATCACTTTTGGCAGAAGGCAATAAAAAAGATAGGGTGGATCAATATAAATTGGTTGAGAAAAATGCGTTTTTATGGGTTTAGGGAAGTAAAATTTTTGTTTAAAACTTTTAAGCGCGCCTACTCAAATCACTCGCTCTCTTATTTGAGGCACACACACTCATGCTGGATGTTGGGCAAAAAATGACAAACATTCAATCCACCTACCACATTTTTAATACTCTTATCTTGTATTTTATTTAGGCCGTATTATGCTATTGGTTTTTATGAAAGCGGCTTATTAGGTATTTCTGTAATTTTGTAATCAAAAAAGTTTTGCGAAATATTAAAAACGCTCTGCCCTTCCATTTGTTGGCGGGTTATCCAATTCAGATCATTGTCTTTGATTTTAGAAATTTCTACGCACGCCACTTGCCCGTTAAACAGGTCAAAATGCACCACAATAGTAGGAATTTTATCCGTTATCAAACGCCTTTGAGCTTCTAAAACTTTATGTTCTTTAATATCATTGATCCCTTGAAACCCGCTTTGAACTTCTAGCAATAAATGATTGTCTAACAAAAAATCGGCTTTAGGACTTCTTTTAAAGCTTTCTATGCTCTCAAAATTATCACCACCAAAAAATTTAATGGTTTCTTTTTGCGTGCTAAAAAGACAAGCGATAAAATCCTTAAAAAACTCCGCTACCAAAAACCCGCGCATCCACGAAAAACAAACTTCTTCAACTCTTCTGCCTTGATTATTCAGTTTATAAATAATATGAGTGTCCGCTATCTTTGAAAACACTTGCTCTATGGAATTTTTAAAAAAGCATTCCAATTCATACTCATTATATTTAAAACAATAAATACTATTGATAGCGCTAAAAATTTCAATAAGCCTTTTTTTGAGCGCATTTAAATAATTAAAATCAACGCAAGGCTATATGTCTTTAGCGCCTAAAAATTCCTTAAACGCATTTTGAGAATTAAAGCCTAATAAATTTCTATAACCTTTAAAATCGTTATTATCAAACATTTTTACCCCTTAAAAAATCAAAGACAGCATGAGCGAGCGCTGCACTCAATAAGGGCGGCACGGCATTGCCAATTTGCAATCTTTTAGCGCTAGCACTCCCATAAAATTTATAATTATCAGGAAAGCTTTGCAATCTTGCCCCCTCTCTAATGCTTAACGCTCTAGAGTCTCTTGGATGGATGCACCTGGAACTGCTTGGGGTAGAAAAATTTCTCGTAATGGTGGGGGCTGGTTTTTCCCACCACATTTTGGCATAGGTATTAATATAACCGCTTTTGGGGCGTAAACTTTCTGGCAAATCGTCTTTACTCTGTCCGTCTTTTAGCGTTTGCATGATTTTTATCAGTTTTTCATTATTTTTAGGACTGCTATGCTCGCTTAATTCTTTAGAATTTCGCACAAATTCCAAAAAAACGTTATCCGCATTTTTAAGATAACCTAAAGCATCGCCATTTTCACCGCTTTGAATGGGCGGTAGATCCCCTAAAGCGTCTTTTAAAGAAAAATGCGTTTTTATGGGTTTAGGGAAGTAAAATTTTTGTTTAAAACTTTTAAGCGCGCCCACTAAAATCACTCGCTCTCTTACTTGAGGCACACCATAATCTAGAGCGTTTAAAATGGCATGCTCTAAAATATAACCTCTCTCTTTAAAAGCGTTACAAATTCGTTGGAACAATTGCCCTTTTTGCATAGACATCAAACCCACCACATTTTCAAAAACAAATATTTTTGGTTTCACTAAATCTAAAATCCGTAAATATTCTTTAAACAGATTCGCTTTTTCATCCATTTTTCTTTTGCCAAGCGTGGAGTAGCTCTGGCATGGTGGTCCGCCTAGTAGAATGTCAATTGGAACGCATGGCAAGTTGTGGCAATGAAGTTGCATAATATCGCATAAAATGGTTTGCGTCTCTTTATGATTGGCTTGATAGCTTAAAATGGCGTCCTTGTCTATATCGTTAGCCCATATTAATTCAAAATGAGGATGCACAGAAAAGCCATAGCTCAATCCTCCAGCACCACAAAAAATATCTGCTACTTTATACAAGTTTACTTTTTTCCTTTCATCTAAACCCACACTTTTTAAATGGAGTAAAACTTAAAGCCCTTTTTTGAAATTGGGTTAAAACCATTTATTCAATCTTTTAAGTTTTGCTAGGTTTGTCAATCGCTTTTCTATGGACGGCCTTTTCTCTGTTTTGAGCTTTTTGAGTGGTATTGGCATGCTCATCTTTACCTTGCTCTTGCTCATTCCATTCGGGTAATGCGTCATTGTTATTGTTTCTATAATCTGTTAGGCAAGCTTGCTCTAAAAGTTTATAGCTGATGCTTGCGTCTTTGATTGCATGAAAACCAAACAAGCCTTTGACTTGAGTTTCAAAATTAGGCTGATAAATCATGTAAAATTCTATTTTAGCCCCTGTGAGTATTGTGTGATAAAGAAAATACCACACACCAAAACTTCTAACACTAGGCCTCCCTTTGACTCCCCCATCTTTATAAATATTGAGCGTGCTTTTAATCCCACCATCTGCTTGAGAGCCACCGATTTTTTTAATCTCGCCATTCACCACAATTAAATACACTCTAGCCACATTTTGAGTCAAAATATTTTGAGATAAAGATTGATTGTTTTCATCTTTTAAATCCTTAAGATAGTTGAAATTCAACTTTGTGCTGTCTTTCACATATTCTACATCAGCGATTTTAAAGGCAGTTTTGACTCCGCTAATATGCATTTTTACTCCTTGATAATCAATAGCTCATGAGATTGTTTGACATGATTATTATCGCCTCTTTCTAAGCGGTTTTTACCCATTCTGGTTTCGCCTTGTCCCATAGTGTATTGCCAAGATGGTTCTAAAATTTTAAAATCCTTATAAGCATTCCTTACCAATTCGCAGTCATTATAGCTTAAAATAAATGGTCCTTTATGCCTTTTTAGCATGTGAGCCAATACTTCATGTTTAAAACCATTATGGTGGATAGGGAAATTACGCATAGGATAAATCCCCTTAAACATTTTAGAATTTTCTAACACATAAGGGGGGTCAAGATAGAAAAAATCATTAGGATAAGCGAGCAACACTTCTTCAAAGCTAGAGCATTCCACCTTTAAACTAGGGGCGTTAAAACCTTTAATTTTTAAAAGAGCGTTTAGATAGCGTTGTTTGTCAGTGTAAATTTTACTCATCCACCCTAAAAATCCTGGCCCATAGCTTAAATTAAAGTTAAAGTAATAATCTCTAGCCAAAATCAAAGGGTCTAAAACGCATTCTTTTTTGTAATGGGCTTTTAACTCTTGTTTGATAATGTTGTAAGTTTCTTGATTAGGTTCTAAAGAGAGCAAATTATTATAAAGAGCTTGTTTGTCTTTGAGTAGCACTTGATAAAAATTCACTAAAATGTCAAAAATATCAAAGCCTAGCACTTCTAAACCCAACTCTGTCGCGCATGCAATTTCTACGCTCCCCCCACCTATAAAAGGGCTAATCATCCTACGCACACCATTAGGTATACACTCCACTATTAACCCTACAGCTAAAGACTTGCCCCCACCATATCTTAAAGGGGCTTTTATGTAGCGTTTGTAACGCCCATTATTGGAGCGTAAATTGTGCAAAAAAATATCTTTTTACTAGCGTTTTGGTTGAATAAATTGGCATGCATTCCAAAAAATTCTATTTATTTTTTCGCCCTTTTCCTCATGTTAGGGTCTAAAATCTTTTTCCTGATCCTTAAATTCAAGGGGGTAACTTCTAAAATCTCATCTTCTTCAATCCATTCTAACGCCCTTTCTAACACCATAGTCCTAGGCGGGGTGAGTTTGATCGCATCATCGCTCCCGCTCGCTCTCATGTTGGTTAAATGCTTGGATTTGATAGGATTGACATCTAAATCATTATCCCTGCTGTGTTCGCCAATGACCATGCCCACATAAACCTTCGTTTGGGGGTTGATAAAAAGCGCGCCTCTTTCTTGGATATTGAAAAGGGAAAAAGCGGTCGCTTCGCCATTTTCCATGCTAATGAGCGCCCCATTTTTGCGCGATTCCACGCTCCCGCTAAAAGGGCGGAATTCCAAAAAGCTATGATTCATCACGCCTTCGCCTTTAGTGTCGGTTAAAAACTCGCTCCTATAACCGATAAGCCCCCTTGCAGGAATTTCAAATTCTAATCTTGTATAGCCATCGCTCATGGGATTCATCGCTTTCATCTCGGCTTTTCTTTTGCCTAATCTCTCAATGATAGCCCCGCTAAAATCTTGGGGCGTGTCAATCACTAAATGCTCAAAAGGCTCGCATTTAACGCCATTTTCTTCTTTAATGATGACTTCAGGGCGTGAAATGCTAAACTCAAACCCTTCACGGCGTAAATTTTCAGCTAAAATAGTGATCTGCAATTCCCCACGCCCGCTCACTTTAAACTTGCCTTCGCCCATTTCTTCGCATTTCATAGCGATATTGGTTTGCATTTCTTTTAAGAGCCTGTCTTTCAATTTATTAGCAGTAACATGCTTTCCTTCTAATCCGGCTAAGGGTGAATCATTGACAGCGAAATACACGCTCATCGTAGGCTCTTCTAAATGCATGGGGTCTAAAGGCATGGGGTTAGCAGGATCAACGACGCTATCGCCCACATCCATCGCATTAAACCCGGCAATCGCTACAATATCGCCCGCATAAGCGTTTTCAATCTCAGTTCTAGCCAGCCCTAAAAAACCTATAAGCTTAGTGATACGGCCATTTTCTTTACTCCCATCGCTTTTCATCAACAGCACGCTTTCATTCTTTTTAACCGAGCCATTAAACACCCTAGCGATACCGATTTTGCCCACATAATTGTCATAATCAAGCGTGAAAATTTGCATTTGCAAAGGCTCATCAACGCTCCCGCTAGGGCTTGGCACATGCTCTAAAATCGTTTCAAACAAAGGCTCTAAATTTTTCTTTTCATCGTCTAAACTTTTCATCGCATAGCCATCTCGTGCGGCGGCATACACCACAGGGAAATCCAATTGTTTATCGCTAGCCCCCATCGCTACGAACAAGTCAAAAACTTCATCCACCACTCTGTCCGGTTCAGCGGCAGGCTTATCAATTTTATTCACCACCACAATAGGGCAAATCCCAAAACTCAAAGCCTTTTTAACCACGAATTTAGTTTGAGGCATGACCCCTTCTTGAGCGTCCACTAAAAGCAACACCCCATCCACCATTTTTAAAACGCGCTCCACTTCGCCCCCAAAATCAGCATGCCCGGGAGTGTCAATGATATTGATTTTAGTGTCTTTGTAATAAATAGCGGTGTTTTTAGACAGGATAGTGATCCCTCTTTCTCTTTCTAAATCATTGCTATCCATCACCCTTTCATCCACTTTTTCCCTCTCACTAAATGTGCCAGATTGAGAAAGTAAGCCATCCACTAAAGTGGTTTTCCCATGATCAACATGCGCGATTACAGCGATATTTCTAATATTTTTCATGAATGTCCTAACAAGCAAAATTGAAATTAGAAGTATAACACAATATTATAATAGCCCCAAATGGCGGAATTTTTTGGCTAAATCCTGTTCTATAGAATGGCTTTTGTGGGCTTTTAGAAAATTTTCATTCTTGCCATTAGGCGGCATGAAATCGTCATTATCCCTATAAAAAAAGATAAAATAATTTTTCTTTAAATAGTAAGCCAAATGGATCAAAAACGAATCCCCCCCTATATACAAATCGCTTTCTAAAATCAGGTTTTTAACTTCTTCTAAACTGGTTTTAGCGCGATAGTGAGCGACTTCATCTTTTAAAAAAGCGTATCGTTCTTCAAAATCTAAAAGCGTAACACAAAAGGGTTTTAAG
Organism: Helicobacter pylori; assembly: GCF_014497725.1. Taxonomy (GTDB): domain Bacteria; phylum Campylobacterota; class Campylobacteria; order Campylobacterales; family Helicobacteraceae; genus Helicobacter; species Helicobacter pylori_DE. Next base: position 194,680 of record NZ_JACTGF010000002.1, read on the forward strand.
AGTTTTAAAACGATTTTTAAATGTTCTAAAGAAATATTCCTATAATTTTCTCTTGTGAAAGGGTTGATCAAAATCTTCTTGGGGTTTTTTAAACTCATGGAATATTGACTATTATCAAAAACATGCCCATAAATTTGAGAAAACAACTCCTGGCGGTTTTGATAAACGTTTTTAATTTCTTTATTTGGAGTGGTTATGGGAATGAATTTGGATAAAAGAGCGCTTCTAAAATCTTGTTTTTCTAAAATCAAATGTTTGATTTTGTGCTTTTTAAGCGTTTTCAACAACCATAAAAAATCCTTCATCGCCCCAAAAACGCCTTGTTTTTTAAGGTCATAAAAAGCGGGGACATTTTCAAAAACAGGAATGATTTCAAAATGTTTTTCGCATTCTAAAAGCTTGGCGATTTTTAAAGTCAAACGAGTGCCTAGGATTTTAAGGGGCTGTTGCTGTTTGAAAGCGATTTCTTTTAAAAGGCTAAGCGTGATGAGATTATCCCCTAAAGCCAAAAGACAAGCAACATGCATGGTTTTTCCTAATTGTGAATTATAAATGTTTAAGTTCCAATCTTTCTTTAGCTTCACTAATCATTTGTTCCAAATTATCATTTTTTAATTGGTATTTGTCTAGCGTGTGGATATTTTTTTGAGTAATATGCAATTGCCCTTCTCCCTTATTGCCACGATGCTGACCTATAGAATAATCCTTATGACTTAAAACTTCTTTTGAATTTAAAACCCATAAAATAATTTCATCAAGAAAGACTGCTAGAAAAATAAAAATTTCTGCGCATTGTGGTTTTAACTGTTGGAAATTCATTTCAAAATTTTTATTAGTATTATAGGGTAGTGCTCTCATGAATAAGGGTGTTTTATTACTATCATTATTTGCGACCTTAGAAGCTTTAACTTCAATAGTGATGCCTTCCAAAAATAAATCATATTGTTTACTATAATTATTGTCTAACTCTTTAGAAGCTTTTTTTAATTTAGGACACTTTTCTATAATGAAATTTTCGGCAAATTTGCCAAATTGAGAGGATGACTTTTCAAAAAGATATAAATAAGGATTAGATTTTAAATAATTGTTCCGTATCTCTTTATATTCTTTATAATTTAGATAGCCTTTTGCTATCAAAAAAACCAACATATGTTCATATTTATTAAAAGGAAAAGCATTCCATTCTTCTTTTTCTTCTTTTGTTTCTTGTAAGAATTCTTTTTCTTTTTTGGCTATTATGTTTGTTTTGTAAGGCTCTATTCCTCTTATTGGATACCAGTTCTTTAAGATTGTATTTTTCAAGCGTTTTAAAATTTCATTTTCTAATTCTGAAAGTTCCATTTTCTATTCTTTCTATCCCTAAATTTTTTAAATAAAATTTTTCATCAAAACCATTGTTAATAAATTGCGCAAATAGGGGCAAGCATTCCAAATCTTTTCTTAAAATTTTATGCGTTTTAAAAAGCGATTCAAAAATGAATTGCATTAAATCGCTGTTTAATAGTTCTTTTAGCGCATGAGCGTTGATAGGGAAATTTTCTTTTAAAACAAACATGTTCGCGCTGTTTAAAAAAAGGCGTTGCTTATTGTCATAAAAAAAGACCAGTTTTGAAGAAATGAATTTATACACGATTTTTTCTCTAGCCTGATAAAGGCTTAAGGGAGCGACTTGCTGGCAGTCTTTTAAATCAGCGTTAATGAATTGGCTAGGGGCTTTTAATCCGTCTTTTAAAATATCTGAACCTCTAAAAATAGGAATGGTATTTTTTTCTTGTTTGGGGTGTAATTTTTCTTTATTGTTACCTGTAACAATCCCTAAAGCAAAATGAGCGTTATTTTTTAAAGTGGTGTGGGGAATGGAAAAAAGGTGGTCTAAAATTTTATTTTTTTGGTGAGAGCAATGGATATTAAAAATCTTTTTAGGGTTGTTGAAAAAAGAAGAAGGCGAGCGTTTGAACTCACTATTTTGATAAAAGCATGAGATTTTTTGATCCTTATTAGGGGTTTTTTTAAGCGCCAAACCCACAGCCTTAGTCATTAGATTTTTAAAGGGTTTGTCAAAATCAATCAGGCTTCTCATTTGAAACTTTAAAGCCATTTCTCGCATTTTGCTAAACGCATCAATATTCAAACAACTTTCGGGCAATAATAGCCCCAAATGAGCGTTTTCTTTTAAACAATTCAAACTCGCTATAAAAAAGAGCGATGCACTATCTAGGCTTTGAGAGAGGTTGAATTGCTGTTTGAAATTTTCTTTTTGGTTTTGGTTGTATTTCTTACCCCATGGCGGGTTGGTGAAAATGCAATCAAATTGCGGGGTGTGTTTTAAATTTAAAAAATCTTTTTGCGCAATATTAGGGCAATCTAAACGATAACGCTCTTTAATACGCTTTTTAGTCAAAGCGACAGCAAAGGCGTCTGTATCATAGCCATAGATATTTTCAACCTTAAACCCCAGTTTTAAAGCATGCATGACAAAATTCCCACTCCCCACAGCCGGATCGCAAAAAATCGCTTGGGAGGTATCAAAATCTTTAGGGAGAGTGAAAAGTTGTTCTACTATCCTATTAGGGGTGTAGTAAATGCCTTCTAAATTTCTGGTGGTATTGGAAAGCTCTTTTTCATAATAAGAGCCTAGATTTTCTAAATCAGAGCTATTTTCTAACATTTCTAGGTATTTTAAAATCAATTCTTGATGGTTATGCACGCTTTTTAAGGATTTGTTAGCGTATTTGTTAAGCTTGTTTTTCCCTAAATGGTTGCGGCAAAAATCTAAAAAAGAGCTTGTTTTCACATAAATTTTATGATCAATCTCTAATTTTTCTAAAAGATTGGTTTTGATCCAATTACGCACGCTGCTATGAGAAACGTTGATTAAATGAGCGATTTCTTCAACAGAAAGAGCGTTTGAAGGCATTTACCCCCCTAAAAACTATAAACATAACTCACATTAAACGCCACAAGGCGTTTGAAAAAGAGCGAGGTGTTTAGCCCTTTGCCATGCGTTTCATAAAAGGAATTGACCGCTAAAGGGATTTTCAAGCCCATTTCAAAGCCATTGTGCCTATTGACATTCACACGAACCCCAAAATTCAAAGGGATTTGGAAAAAACTCGTGTGCATTTTAGCTTGATAATTAATCAAATAATTGTTGATAAAATCCATTTGACTCACCCACATGCCTAAACCACTCCCTACCCACGAACTCCCCGCTAAAGCAAAGCCCAGATAAAACCCCACGCTCGAATGTTTTTTTGCATTATCAATGAAATTAAAAAGGTAGTCTATGCCAAGCCCATAGAGGTGGTTATTCATTTTGCCTAAACCATCAAAGCCATTGCCCACAAAACCAAAGTTGGTGTAACCATAGTCATAGAACAAGTAGTAGCGAAACCCTTGATTTTTTTTCTTGGTAAAGAAATGCTTATAACCCACATTCAAACTCACCCCATACATGCTTGAAATGTTTTTAGAATAAGAGCTAGGATCAAGCGCGTTCAAAGAATTTGAAATTGCAGCGATTTGAGAAGATAAAGAAGAAAGCATGCGGTTTTGAGATTGATTGAATTGTAATTCTAAATTTTTTAAGTTTTCTTCAAACTCTAAAGGGTTAGTAATGGGTTCTTGCATTGTTTCTAACGCTTGGGCTAATTTAGGTTGAGATGCAACGCCACCGCTAAGTGTGACTATTTTTTCAATGTTTTGAAGGGTGGATTGGAGGTAGTATTGCTCGGCTTGCATTTCAGTAGGGGTTAATTCAGCATGGTTTTTTAAAGCGTTGTTAATATATTCAAAGGTGTTGGGCATGTTTGTGATTTCATTTTTGACTTGATTGAGTTTATAGATTTTGTTTTGAGCGTTAGAGATCGTTTGGATGCGTTCTTGATTCAAAAAAGGGTCATTGTGCTGGATTGCATGACTAATGGAATATTCAAAACCCACGCTCGCATACGCCCCATTTTCTTCAGCGATACAACAAGATAAAAATAATAAAGGTAAAGGAAATAAGGTTTTTTGAAATTGCATGGGTAATCCTAATCAAAAATAATCTCAATCATACACTAATTATAATAGAAAAAAGTGAAACCATTTTTAAGCCATTTTTGAATACAATAAGAGCATTTTATTTTTAAGGTTAGAATAATGAGTTTGATCGTTACGCGCTTCGCTCCATCGCCCACTGGCTATCTCCACATAGGAGGCTTAAGGACAGCCATTTTTAATTATCTTTTTGCACGAGCCAATCAAGGAAAGTTTTTTTTACGCATTGAAGACACGGATTTGAGCCGTAACTCCATAGAAGCGGCTAACGCCATTATAGAGGCTTTCAAATGGGTGGGGCTAGAATACGATGGAGAAATCCTCTACCAATCCAAACGCTTTGAAATTTATAAAGAATACATCCAAAAACTCTTAGATGAAGGCAAAGCCTATTATTGCTACATGAGTAAAGAAGAGTTGGACGCTTTGAGAGAAGAACAAAAAGCTAGGAAAGAAACCCCACGCTATGACAATCGCTATCGTGATTTTAAAGGCACACCCCCTAAAGGCATAGAGCCTGTGGTAAGGATTAAAGTCCCCCAAAATGAGATCATTAGTTTTAATGACGGGGTTAAAGGCGAAGTGAGAGTGAACACTAACGAAATAGACGATTTTATTATCGCCAGGAGCGATGGGACGCCCACTTATAACTTTGTGGTTACCATTGATGACGCTTTAATGGGGATTACTGATGTGATTAGAGGCGATGATCACCTTTCTAACGCCCCTAAACAGATCGTTCTCTATAAGGCTTTGAATTTTAAAATCCCTAATTTTTTCCATGTGCCGATGATTTTGAACGAAGAAGGGCAAAAATTAAGCAAACGCCATGGGGCCACTAATGTGATGGACTATCAAGAAAGGGGCTATCTTAAGGAAGCTTTAGTGAATTTTTTAGCGCGTTTGGGGTGGAGCTATCAAGATAAAGAGGTTTTTAGCATGCAAGAATTGTTGGAATGTTTTGACCCTAAAGATTTAAATTCTTCGCCCAGTTGCTTCAGCTGGCACAAACTTAATTGGCTCAACGCTCATTATTTAAAAAACCAAAGCGCGCAGGAATTGTTAGAACTTTTAAAGCCTTTTAGTTTTAGCGATCTTTCTCATTTAAACCCCGCTCAATTGGATCGCTTGTTGGACGCTCTCAAAGAAAGATCTCAAACCTTAAAAGAATTAGCCCTTAAAATAGATGAGGTTTTAACCGCTCCTATAGAGTATGAAGAAAAGGTTTTTAAAAAACTCAATCAAGCGCTCGTCATGCCCTTGTTAGAAAAATTTAAATTGGCGTTAGATAAAACTGATTTCAACGATGAAAGCGCGCTAGAAAACGCCATGCACAAAATCATTGAAGAAGAAAAGATTAAAGCGGGTAGTTTTATGCAGCCTTTAAGATTAGCCCTTTTGGGTAAGGGAGGCGGGATAGGCCTTAAAGAAGCGCTTTTTATTTTAGGCAAAACAGAGAGCGTCAAAAGGATAGAGGCATTTTTGAAAAGCTAAAAAATTGGCTCTGTTTTCATGGAACGCTGATAATAAAAGAGCTTGATTTTAGCGGTTGTTATGAGAGCGACTCCCTAAAACTTTAGCGTTATTCCTAACACTAAAACGGGTGTATAAAGTTTAAAAATAAGAGGGTTTTAAGAGGAAAATAAAAAAAATATTTCTAAAATTTTTTGCCTTGATTGAAATCAAGCTTAAAAGTTGGGTTCAGACAATCTTTGGGCAAACTAATCGTTTGAGGAATGACCTCATAATGGCAATAATTTTCATCTTCAAAGAGAGGTTTTACCAATAAGCGGTTTGAAAAAAGCCGATTTTCTTGATTAGGATTGATAACGCCATTGTTTAAAAAGAGGAAAGTTCGCGCGAGTTTGATTATTTCGTTTGGATCATGACTCACCAATAACACGCTTAAATTTTCACGCTTGATAAAATCAAGCAAACCTTGTTGCACTTCGTTTTTTAAGGCGTTATCTAGGGCGTTTAAAGGCTCATCTAAAAGCAATAAATTCTTGGCTGCGATTAAAGCTCTTGCTAAAGCGACTCGTTGGGCTTGCCCGCCAGAGAGTTGAAGAATTTTTTGCTGGCTTAGGTTTTCTAAACGCATTAAGCGTAACACTTCGTGGATTTTATTTTTATCTTTAGGGTGAGCAAAGGCGATGTTTTGATACACATTTAAATGAGGGAATAGAGCGTAATCTTGAAACACAAAGCCGATTTTTCGTTGTTGTGGTTTTAAAAAAATCTTTTTTTGAGTGTCTAGCCACACTGAACGATTGACTTCAATATAGCCGCTACTCACCGCTTCAAGCCCCGCTAAAATGCGTAAAATCGTGCTTTTACCCGCTCCCGATTCTCCTAATAAAGCGACAACTTCTGCTTCTTTAATTTCTAAGTCTATATTCAAATCAAACGCACCCCTAGATCCTAAAAGGCGTTTTTTAAACCGCGCTTTTATCATAAAAACGAGCTTTGTTTTTTATTCAAAAATAGGGTAACAAATAAGAGGCTAAAACTGATAATCGTGAGCGTTAAGGCGTATTGGTGGGCTTTAGAATAATTGAGCGCTTCAGCTTCGTTAAAAATCGCAATGCTAGCCACTCTTGTTTCCCCTAATATATCACCCCCAAGCATCATCACCACGCCAAATTCGCCTATAGTGTGCGTAAAAGTTGTAATGATGGCCATCAACACACTGGGTTTGATGTTAGGGAGCAGGACAAAAAAAAGGGTGTAATATTCCCCCTTACCCAAGCTATAACTGGCTTCTTTTAAAGAAGTGGGCAAGGAAATTAACGCGCTTTTAATAGGGCTTACCATAAAGGGTAAGGAAAAAATCACGCTCCCTAAAATAAGCCCTTGGAAACTAAAAACGAGTTTCACATTGAACACATCTTGTAAAAACGCTCCCAAAAAAGAAGACGGCGAAAAGATTAAAAGGAGATAAAACCCTAGCACGCTTGGGGGTAAAACTAAAGGCATATACACAAGCGTTTCTGTTAAGCTCGTTAAAAGATTGCGTTTAAGGCTTAAAAAATAGCCTAAAAAGATCCCTATAGGGAGTAAAATAAGGGTGGTAATCAAAGCTAAAGAAAAGCTCAAACGCATGGTAATCAAAAACTCATGATCCATTGTTCGCCTTTTTTATGCGTTTCAATCCACAATATAGCCGTATTCTTTAAAGACAGCTCTAGCTTTAGGGCTGAATAAAAAATCTTTAAAAACTTTGGCTAAAGGGTTATTAGCCCCATTTTTAGTGATAATCAAGGCTTGTTCAATAGGGTTATAAAGGGCTTTATCAATGATGAAATAAGAGAGGTTTTTATCTTTTTTATCCATCAAGGATAACGCTCCAAAGCCTATTTGAGCGTTTTTAGTAGCGACAAATTGATGGGCTTGAGAAATAGAAGCGCCATAAATGATTTTAGGTTTAAGACTAGAAGTGAGTTTTAAATGATCTAAGACTTCCATACTGGCTTTTCCATAGGGGGCTAGTTTAGGATTAGCCATAGCGATATGTTTAATTTTAGGGTCTTTAAGAATTTCTAAAGAATCCATTTTTAGATTTTCGCTCCACAAAACCAACACGCCTTTAGCATAGACTTCTTCTTTAAAAGGGGTTATTTTTTCATCATAAAGCTTTTTAGGTCTAGTAATATCCGCTGAAATGAATAGATCAAAAGGGGCGTTTTGAGCGATTTGAGTGTAGAGTTTGCCTGAAGAATTAAAGCTAATATTAATAGCGTCTTTGGGGTGTTCTTTTTGAAATTCTTTAATAAGGGCTTTTAAAGCGTGCGTGAGATTAGCAGCAGCAGCGATTTTTAAATCCTGTGCCAACAGAGCGCTTGAAAAAAATACGATTAAAAAGGCAAACGCTTTGAAAGTATTTTTCATAGAACTCCCTTTTATTAAATGATTGGAGTTGGTGATTATACCTAATTTGTATCTTAAAAATTTGCATTTTAAACATTTGAGGTGGTTTTGTAGGTGTATCCCGCTTATCCATGATTTAATCAATATTTTCACTCTAAAACCCTCAATCTTTGATAAAAAATTAAATCTTTTAGAAAAATAACCGATTTTAGGGTGTAACTTTAATTCAACAAGAAGGATTTATTATGATTAAAAGAATTGCTTGTATTTTAAGCTTGAGTGCGAGTTTAGCGCTTGCTGGCGAAGTGAATGGCTTTTTTATGGGTGCGGGTTATCAGCAAGGTCGTTATGGCCCTTATAACAGCAATTACTCTGATTGGCGCCATGGCAATGATCTTTATGGTTTGAATTTCAAATTAGGTTTTGTAGGCTTTGCCAATAAATGGTTTGGGGCTAGGGTGTATGGCTTTTTAGATTGGTTTAACACTTCAGGGACTGAACACACCAAAACCAATTTGCTCACCTATGGTGGCGGTGGCGATTTGATTGTCAATCTCATTCCTTTGGATAAATTCGCTCTAGGTCTCATCGGTGGCGTTCAATTAGCCGGAAACACTTGGATGTTCCCTTATGATGTCAATCAAACGAGATTCCAGTTCTTATGGAATTTAGGCGGAAGAATGCGCGTTGGGGATCGCAGTGCGTTTGAAGCGGGCGTGAAATTCCCTATGGTTAATCAGGGCAGTAAAGATGTAGGGCTTATCCGCTACTATTCTTGGTATGTGGATTATGTCTTTACTTTCTAATCCGTTCTTTCATCCGCTCTTCTTCATCAAATCAAACCCTAGCCGACTCTTAAAAGGTTGGGGTTCAAAAATCTTTTTCATAAATAGAAAGTTTGTCTCAACGCAGTATAATCCTAGCGTTTGAATTTTTATTTTACTCAATAGAGTGTTTGCGTTTGAATATGGGTTTAGTAAGATTTAAATAATAAATTACTTATATATATTTGATAGATATTATTTTATTCAATAGTGTTATTTAATGGCTCAATTTAATAGGATAGTTTCGCTTTTATTTCTTTAAAACAAATCGATTCTACCGGGGAAAGGTTTTTATGGAAAACAGCACACTTTATATTGTTATTGCTGGCTTATGGCTTGCTGTAGGCTTTGGAATCTTTTTAAAGAAATTAGACATGCCGGTTATCATTGGTTACATTTGCACGGGAACGGTCTTAGCGGCTTTTTTTAAAATTAATGATTTTAATTTGTTGTCTGATATTGGTGAATTTGGTATCGTCTTTTTAATGTTTATGATAGGCATTGAGTTTAATTTTGACAAACTCAAATCCATCAAACAAGAAGTGCTGGTTTTTGGGCTTTTACAAGTGGTTTTATGTGCTTTAATCGCTTTTTTAGTGGGGTATTTTATTTTGGGTCTTTCACCCATTTTTTCCCTTGTTTTAGGCATGGGGCTTTCGCTCTCTTCAACCGCTATTGTGCTGAAATTCTTTGAAGATTCCAAACAGCTTAGCACGCCCATGGGAAAGAGCGCAGTGGGGATTTTGATTTTCCAAGATATTGCCGCCATTCCCATGCTTTTAATTCTCACTATTCTAGGCAGTAAAGATTCTAATGTTAATTTACTCATTCTTAAAACCTTTATTTCAGCAGGGATTATTTTAGTTCTTTTATTATTGCCTGGAAAAAAAGGGGCTAATCTCATCTTAGAGCAAGCAAAAGACACGCGCTTGCCTGAAATTTTTATAGGCACGATTTTAGTGATTGTTTGCAGCGCAGCAGGGTTGAGCCATTTTTTTGGGTTTTCTATGTCTTTAGGGGCGTTCATTGTGGGTATGGCGATCTCTAAATCGCGCTATAAAATCAATGTCCAAGAAGAATTCGTGCAATTAAAAAACCTATTCTTAGCCCTTTTTTTCATTACGATAGGGATGCAAATTAATGTGAGTTTCTTCATGGAGAAGTTCTTTGTTGTCATCTTCTTACTCATTTTAGTGATGGGGTTTAAGACTGCTATCATTTATGCGCTTTTGCGTTTTTTTAGAGACGCTAAAACTGCCATAAAAACCGCCCTTTCTTTAGCGCAAATCGGGGAGTTTTCTTTTGTTATCTTTTTAAATTCAGGCTCGCACCAGCTCTTTAATTTGCAAGAAAAAAAAGGGATTCTTGGTTTTTTACACCAAAAAAATATCTTAAGTATCGCTCAAAATGACATCCACCAGCTCCTTATTCTCATGGTGGTCTTTTCTATGTTGGCAACCCCTTTTATTTTAAAATACCTAGAATCTATCGCTCAATTTATTTTGCACCAAAAGAGCCAAGAAAATAAGCCGGCTAAAAAATAATGGCGCAAAAACCAAATGATAAGTTTGCTTGTATTGTCAGTGTTATGTTAAAATACGAGCATATTTTAACTTCAAATTGGTATAAAAAGGGGATTTCATGAAAGAGCAAGAATGGGATTTAAGTGCTTTATTTGAAAATAAAGAAAGCGCAGAAGAATTTTTAAAAACCTTACAAACAGAAGCACAAGAATTTGAGAGCGCTTATCAAAATAACCTTAAGGATTTAGACGCTGCAAAATTTGCCGACGCTCTTAAACATTACGAAAATTTGTTAGAAAAAATTTCTAGAGCGATGACTTACGCTCAATTACTCTTTGCTAAGAACACTAAAGAATCGAAGTTTTATTCGCAATGCGAAATGGCTTGCGCAAATATCCAACAACACCTTTTATTCTTTGAAATTGAATTTAAGAATTTGGACGCCAAAAAACAACTCGCTTTCATTAAAAAATGCAAAGACCATGCTTTTTATCTAAACAATCTCATAGAAAAGAAAAAGCACACTTTGAATTTAGATGAAGAAAAGATCGCCCTAGCCCTTTCGCCTGTGGGAGTGGGCGCGTTTAGCCGTCTTTTTGATGAGCATTTTTCTTCTTTGAAAATCCCTTTTGAAGAAAAAACTTTAAGCGAAGAAGAAATTTTAGCCCTCTTGCACAACCCCAAACGCAAGATCCGTAAAAAATCTCAAAAAGCTTTCAGCAAAGCGTTAGAAAAATCCCGCCCTTTACTCACTTATATTTTAAACATGGTGCGTAAAGATTTGCTCATTGAAACTAGGCTGAGAAAATACGATAAAAAAGAGAGTTTCCGCCACATTGACAATCAGATCTCCCAAGAGAGCGTGGATAGCATGATAGAGATTGTGAACGCTAATTTTTCTTTAGTGCATCGTTACTACCATCAAAAAGCGCAAATTTTAGGGCATAAACTCAAAGATTACGATCGCTACGCCCCTTTAAGCGATGAAAACACCACCATGACTTACTCTCAAGCTTTAGAAGAAGTGCTTAAAACCCTCAAAGCCTTTAGCCCAGAATTTCATAAAATCGCTTCTAAAGCGATCAAAGAAGGTTGGGTGGATTCACACCCTAAAGACTTTAAGCAAGGTGGGGCTTTTAGCCATGGCGGGGTGCCTAGTGCTCACCCTTATGTGTTATTAAACTACACAGGAAACCGCCGAGACGCTTTCACTATCGCTCATGAATTTGGGCATATGATCCACCAAGAATTGTCCAAAAAACAAGGCGTATTGAACATGGATACACCCTTAACCACCGCAGAAACCGCTTCTGTCTTTTCTGAAATGCTGTTTTTTGAGCATTTAAAAAAAGGGTTAAAACAAGATGAACTCCTTTTCATGCTAGCAGGCAAATTAGAGGATATTTTTTCTACGCTTTTTAGGCAAGTGGTGATGACGAATTTTGAAAGAAGAATCCATGAAATAGATGAAGAATTAGACACCAAAGATTTTGATCGAATCTGGTTTGAAGAAAACCAAAGAATGTTTGAAAAGAGCGTGAAACTCACTAAAAACTACCATTTGTGGTGGAGCTATATCCCCCATTTTATCCATTCGCCTTTTTATTGCTACGCTTATAGTTACGGGCAGCTTTTGACTTTAGCGCTTTATGGGCTTTATAAAAAAAGCGACGCTAAAGAGTTTGTTAAAACTTACACGGAATTTTTGAGTTTAGGAGGGTCAAAAAGCCCTAAAGAATTAGTGTCCATGTTTGGCTTTGACATTGATAGCAAAGAATTTTGGGAAATTGGCATGCAAGAGGTGCGTCATTTGTTAGAAGAATTTGAAAGGTTGCTCGCATGCAAAGAGAATTAAGGCTTTTAAACAATAAGCATTGCATTGAATACTTGCAATTTCTGTCCAAAAACCATTTGAGTTTTAACCTTTTGTGCGAAAGAGATGCGATTGATTTTTCCCCCAAGCTCCCTAAAGAAATCCATGAAAAATTCGGCGCGTTAGTGCTGTTTGTTTTAGCCGGATACACCTTAGAAAGCTTGATGATTGACGCACAAAGCGTGCAGTTTGAAGCCGGGTTTGGCCCTAACAATATTGGCAGCGTGGTTCAAGTAAAACTTCCTGGAATCATTCAAATCCTTATCAAAGAAAAAAATGAAAATGCCGTTTTATTCAATCGTTGCGATTCGCTTGAAGTGTTCCACAAAGAAGAACCACCCCTTCAAGAGCCAAAAAAAGACGAGCGAGAGTCTAAAGAATGGTTAGATTCTAAAGAGGCTCTTTTTTCCAATTCCAAAAACCGTGCGATTTTAGAAAATTTACACAAAAGCTAAAGGACTAATTGATGAGCGTTTTGAAATTGCATGTAAAAGTCTTTCGTTTTGAAACCAACAAGGACTATAACCCTGCTTATGAGTCTTATTTTTTAGAATACCAAGAAGATCAATACCTTTTGGATCTTTTAAAACAACTCAAAGGCGTGAGTTATAATGAAAATATCGCGCTTAAAATCAACCAAATTGCGGTGTTTGAAGACGCTAAAGTGAGCGATTTAGTGGCGTTTTTTTCTAAAGAATGGGTGCTAGATCCCCTATCCAAACGATACGCTTTAAAAGACTTGATGATTGATGAAAAGGCGGTTTTAAAAAACTATGAAGATTTTTTCAAACAAGTCCCCTATATCACTAAAGGCGAAAAAGAAGAATTAGAAAAGTTTATCCAAATCAATTTTATCAACCCCCAAACCAACCCTAAATATCTGGGCGATGGCTTTTTCTTGTATGTTAAATGGCTGATGAAGCGCTACCCCACAGAGCGCAACCGGTTATTAGAGATGATCTCTCAACCTGAAAGCGGCGTGATGAATTTTTTAAGCGTGGCGCATTACCTCTATAAAAACGATGACAATATTGACCATGAAATCTATGAGTTGCAAGAAATCCTAACCAATTCCAAAATCAAGCCATGGAAAGATTTTTCTAAAAACCTTTTAAGCCTTTTTCAATACAATTCTAACCCCCCTAAAACGCCTAACCCCCCTAAAACTTGCGCGCTCTTTAACGCTTATGCGAAGCATTTAGATGCGCAATCGCTTCTCAAAAGCGCTAAGCTCTATTTAGAAAAAATGGGGCAAAAAGTCATTGATCTGCCTTTTTGTTATGATGGAGGCTATTATGGGAAGATCATCAGCACGCATGATTTTCTCACGGCTTGCGCGTATAATCTGGCTTTGGCTAAAGCCAATGGCGTTTCGCTCATTTTTTGCGAAGAAGATTCGTATTTGAATATCTTGCATGCTAAAGAAGTTTTAGACAACAACCCTGAAATCATCGACTCTGTCAATGAAAAATTGAAAAAATACCAACTCGTTTATGAAAAAGATATTGAGATGGCCTACCTCAATGAGTGGGTTAATGAGTTTTTGGCATGGGAATTGAAAAGCCCGTTTGATCAATTTTTAGGGGCTGAATTTTCTCGCATCAAACCAAGCGATCATTTTTTCAATAAAATCCATTTAAAAGCCCCTAATTTTTTAGAGTCTTTTCAAAATTACGCCCCCCTTTTAGAAGTCAATGAAACAAATGGCTTACTCCAGTGCGCGCATTTACGCTATTTGGGGATTGATTTAGGGGCGGATTTTTTAATCGCGCATTCTTTAGGGCTTTTTCACGCTTTTGAAAATTTAAGCTTAAAGGCTTCAAAAGTTTATAAAAGAGATAATGACAACACCCCCACTTTATTTTTACCTCAAATCGCGCTAATGGCTATGGGGGAAAAAGATAAGCAAGCTCTAGGGCTTGATACGCATTATCATAAAGTTACTTTCATTTAAAATGAACGCTTTTTTAAAACTCGCTTTTGCTTCTTTCATGGGAGGGCTTTGGTATGCTTTCAATGGCGAAGGCTCTGAGGTTGTCGCCATAGGGATTTTTTTATTGATTTTGTTTGTCTTTTTCATCCGCCCTGTGAGTTTCCAAGACCCAGAAAAACGAGAAGAATACATAGAACGGCTTAAAAAAAACCATGAGAGGAAAATGATCTTACAAGACAAGCAAAAAGAAGAGCAAATGCGCCTTTATCAAGCCAAAAAAGAGCGAGAGAGCAGGCAAAAACAAGACCTCAAAGAACAGATGAAAAAATACTCATAAAGGAAAAAAATGGAAATCATTTTATTAATTGTTGCGGCGGTTGTGTTGTTTTATTTTTACAACACCCTCAAAGAATATTTGAAAAACCCCCTAAACCCTAAAACCAAAACCGAAGAATACGACTTGAAAAATGACCCCTATTTGTTAGCGCAATCTAGCCCCCTAGACAAATTCAAGCAAACCCAAACGGGCGCGTATATGCGTCTTTTAAAATGTTTAGACATTCAAAAAAACGCTTTGGATAACGCCTTAAGGGCGCTTTTTATCCATGAATTAGAGCAGCCCTTAAACAGCGAGCAACAAGATTTAGCCAAAGAGCTTCTCAATGAGCCTGTGGATCAAAAAGAAAATTTTGAATCCTTATGCCAAGAAATCGCTGATCACACGCATGGGGAATACGCCAAACGCCTGAAATTAGTGGAATTCCTTATGTTATTGGCCTATGCTGATGGGATTTTAGACAGCAAAGAAAAAGAATTGTTTTTAGATGTGGGGGCGTTTTTGCAGATAGACAATCAGGATTTTAACGAGCTTTATGATAATTTTGAACGCTTCAATTCAATAGAAATCCCTATGTCTTTAGAAGAAGCAAAAAATCTTTTTGAAATCCAAACTCACACCACCAAGCAAGATTTAGAAAAAAAAGCTTTGGATTTAAGCGTCCCCTATTACCATAAAATGAATGACAACAAACGCTACAGCGAACAAGATTTTATCTCTTTGAAAAAAATCGCCCTCGCTTCCCAACTTTTAGAAAAAGATTTAAAAGACTCATAGGGGTGTGATGAAAAAGGCTATTACATGCCCTTTTTAAAAGCCCTAGAATCTTTTGATGTGCCCTATTTAGAAAAAGAAATTTCAAAGCGCTTTAGGGACAATTTAGTTTTTTTCAAATCCTATCACCCCAATCTGTTTAACGCTCTCAATACGCCTTTTAAAAATTACCAATTGCTTTTTGAAACAAACCATTTCAATCTCTTACACACGCCTACAAACGCTTTAAGCTACCCTAAACATCAAATGATAGAAACCGCTTTCAACATGGCTTCTAACCCCTTGAATAACCCCAGATGGTCATTAGACAATAACCATCTCTCTTTACATTATTTAAAATCTCAAAACAACCCCAAACTCCCCCTAACCCTTAAGGCCACGCATGCGATCTCAAACTTTTTAGACAATCATCAAACGCCTTGCTCTTTAAAGAAATTCTTACCCCCTACCATGATTTATGGCGTCTTAGACGGCTTGTTTTTAGCGATTTTACAGGCTCAAAATTACCGCTTCCATTCGCTCTATTTGTTTGAAGAAAATTTAGATTTGTTTAAAATCAGTTGCTATTTTGCGCGTTATGAAGATTTGATTAAAAAAGGGGCTAAACTCTTTATTCAAGGGTTTTTTAACCCTAATGAATTGAAAATGGATTTTTTGAAACGCCCTATCACGCATTCTTTTTTAAAGCTAGAAATCATGCCCTATAAAAGCGCTTTCAATATGCGCATGCGAGAAAACATTCAAAGCTATTACAAACAAGCCTTAAGGGGTTGGGGGAGTTTTGAAGATGAATTGCTAGGGTTAAAGAACACGATTAAAAACTTACCCCTATACCAAACCCTAAAAACCAAACCCAAAAAGATTAACGCCCCCATTTGCGTAGTGGGTAATGGGCCAAGCCTGGATTTGTTGCTAGATTTTTTAAAAGAAAATGAAGAAAAATTCATCATTTTTTCATGCGGAACCGCTTTAAAGCCTTTAAAAGCGCATGGCGTTAAAGTGGATTTTCAAATAGAAGTGGAGCGCATAGATTATCTTAAGGAGGTTTTAAAAAACGCCCCCCTAGAAGACACCCCCTTAATGGGGGCTAACATGCTCAATCCTAACGCTTTTAATTTAGCTAAAGAAGCGTTGATGTTTATGCGTGGGGGGAGCGCTTGCGCGTATATAAGCCCTTTAAGTATAGAATACGCAGCGCCTTTTGTGGGCAACGCCGGGGTGGCTTTAGCGGGTTTGATGAGCGATGAAATCTATTTGTGTGCTTTAGATTGCGCTTATATCAAAGGGTTTAAAAAGCACGCTCAAAATTCCTATTATGGAGATGAAAAAGAGATTGACACCTCATCTTTAATCAGCGTAGAGGGCAATTTTAAAGGTTATGAAACTTTTAGCGACTCGCTTTTTTTGCTCTCTAAAGAAAGGATTGAAGAAGCCCTTCATTATTACCAGCCTAAAAAAGTCTATAATTTAAGCTATGGGGCGAAAATCAAGCACGCTGTTAGCCTCAATTACTCTCAAGTGGAATTGAAACCAATCAACAAACAAGACGCTACCGCTCGCATTAAAAGCATGTTTAATCCTCCCAATAACCATGCTAAGGATTTAAAAAATCTACAAAAAAATCTGATGAGTTTTAAAGAGGATTTTTTAAAATATTTAAACACGCCTTGTAAAACCAAGCAAGAAATATTTGAATGGGTGGATAGCTTGAGTGGGTTTTGCCAAACAGCCAGCGCTAAAACCCCTACTATAGGCATTTTATTTGAAGGGAGTGTGGCTCATATCTTACAAAGCGTCTTAATCGTTTCATTGCATCTTAAAGAAAATGAGCTGACAAATTTTATCAACCACTCTCAAAACACCTTAAAACAATTCCTTAAAAAAGCTTGTTTGTTATTGCAAAGGCAGCTCAAACAACCATGATTTTTATTTTTACACTATAATAACAACCTTAAATCAAAGGGGTGTGCATGCCATACAACGAAATCACAAGGGTTCAAATCCCTGCCTTAATGCATTTAGCCGAGTTGGGCTATGATTTTATCCCTGCTAAAAATAAGCCTAAATTAGACACCGCCACCAATATTTTAATAGATAGTTTCACTCAAGCGTTTGAGCGATTAAACCCTAACCCCAATAAAAACGCAAAAGATGTTCTTGCTGAAATGAAAAAACGCTTGAATGACGATGATTTAGGCAAAAGCTTTTATGAATACTTGCTCAAAAGCGAGAATCAAATCATAGACTTTGATAACCCTAACAACAATCTTTATGAAATGATGGCTGAATTACCCTACAAATCCCTAAGAACTGACATCACCCTTTTTATCAATGGCTTGCCTTTGGTGAATATAGAAGTTAAGCAGCCTTTTGCCAAAAAAGGCATTAAAGAAGAAAAAGATCGCCACATCCAACGCTACAAAAACCCCGAAAACAAAGTTTTTTACAACCTCGCGCAAATCTGGCTTTTTAGCGATAACTTGCCCTATGATGAAGAAAACCCCGATCAAGGCGTCTTTTATAGCGCTTCTTATTCGCCCATTTTCCAGCGCTTTGTTGAAGCCAATAAGCTAGATATTACCCCCCCCCCCCCCGAAAATGAACAAAATGAACAAAATGAACAAAACCATCAAAACCATCGATCGCTTGAAGAAATTCAAAAACGCATCTTAAACGAATTTAACCTTAAAGATACCGACTACCAAGAAAGCCCCAAAGAAACCCCCACAAACTCCCTTTTAACTTCGTTTTGCTCTCAAAAAAGGCTTTGCTTTATCCTAAAATACGGCATTAGTTTCTTAAAAGAAAAATCAGAGTTTAAAAAACACCTTTGGCGTTACGCGCAGATGTTTGCGAGCTTGAATGTTTTAAAAGAATTACAAAAGCATTATGAAACGAACCCCAAAGACCCTCTAAAAGGCATCATTTGGCACACGCAAGGCAGCGGTAAAACTGCCTTAACCTACCATTTAACCAAACTCATAAAAGACTTTTTTAGCCCGCTAAACAAAAAGACTAAATTTTATTTTATTGTGGACAGGTTGGATTTATTAGAGCAAGCCAAAAACGAGTTTTTAAAAAGAGGCCTTTGTGTGCATGAGGCAGAAAATAAAGAGGATTTGAGCCAAAAATTAAAAAACTCTAGCGTGTTTGAAGGCTATCAAGGGAATGATGAAATTATCGTTGTGAATATCCAAAAATTCAAAGCCCCCAATGAAGACCCCTCTGATAGCGCTCCTAAAGAAATTATTTCTAAAACAGAATTACAAGAAGCGGCAAAAGATAGCCACGATTTACAAAGGGTGTTTATCATAGATGAAGCCCACAGGAGCTATGATCCTAAAGGTTGTTTTTACGCTAATTTGATAGAATGCGACAAGACAGCAATCAAAATCGCCCTCACAGGCACGCCCCTATTAGAAGACAACGCGCAAGATAAAGCCACTAAAAAAACTTTTGGCAACTACTTGCACACCTATTCTTATGCAGAATCCATTAAAGACAGACACACCCTAAAACTCCAGTTAGAAACCATTGAAAAGAGCTACAAAGAAAAATTACAAGAAATCTATCGCCTTTTACAAGAAAGCATCATTATTGAAGGCACAGAAGTTAAAAAAGAAACGATTTTTAATGATGAGAAATACATTAACGCCATGCTCTCTTATATCATTAGAGATTTATTGAATTTCAGACAACTGCATGACAACGAACATTTAAAAGCTATGGTGGTTTGTTTTTCAAGCAAGCAAGCCAGATTAGCCAATTGGCTTTTTAATGAAGCCCAAGAAAAAGTCTTACAAGAAAACCCCAACCTAAGGATTTTAAACAAACTCCAATCCAGCCTGATTTTGCATGACGAACAAGAAGTCAAAGAAAAGATTTATTCTTTCAAACATGAAAATACGGATATAGTTTTTGTGTTTAACATGCTTTTAACCGGCTTTGATTTACCCAATCTCAAACGCCTTTATATCCACAGAGAATTAAAAGATCACAATTTGCTCCAAGCCCTAGCCAGAGTGAATCGCTCCTATAAAAACATGTCTTTTGGCTACCTTATAGATTTTGTAGGCATTAAAGAAAATTATGACAAAACGACTGATGATTATTTGAAAGAGTTAAACCAATTCAATCAAGGCGATTCTAATATCAAAGATAATCTCAAAGACATGTTTGCGGATCGTGAGACTTTAGAAAAAGACATTAAAAACGCCTATGATGATCTTTTTAATTACCCCATTGATGATATAGAGGCCATGACTAGCGCCATTGTTAGTATCAGCGAAATGAGTGAGCTTTTAAAAGTCTCACACGCCATTAACACGCTTAAAGAGTGCTACAATTTAATCCGCACTTCTAACGATGAAAAAATCCTTTCCTTAAAAGAAAAAATGGATATTGAAAAGATCAGCAAAATCTCTTCAATGCTTGGTAAAAAAGCCAAACAACTCCATGCGTTAAAAAATATCAATGAGCCTAAAAACCCAAACGATTTAATCATTTTAGAAGACCTCATCGCTCTTTTAGACTTTAAAATAGCGTATAAAGAAAGCAAAGAATTACACTTCAAAGAAAGCGAAGAAATTAGTGCCAAACAAAAGCAAGCTAAAGAGATTTTAGAAAAAATCCCGGATCAAAAAGATAAAGAAATCCAAAAGATCTATAAAGACTTTTCAAAACTGCTCCAAACGCCCGCAACAAGCCAGAATTTTGAGGAAATTTCTCATTCTTATAGCGCGATCCTTTCACAACTCAAACAACACAACCAACAAAACACCCACTTATTGAATAAATACGACAATAAACACGGTAATGCTTTAGCTTATGTGATCACGCACAAACGCCTCCACAAACGCCTCATGGAAGAAAACATTTCTGACCAAGTGGGAATTTTCACGATTTTAAGCGCCTTAAAAAGCGCTATTGATGATCGTATTTCTAAGCGTCAAGAATTCTTAAACGACAAATATCACCTAAAAAATGCCATAGAACTAGAATTAAGGAACGCTTTCAAAGAAAACCCCTCCTTAA
Organism: Helicobacter pylori; assembly: GCF_014497725.1. Classification (GTDB taxonomy): domain Bacteria; phylum Campylobacterota; class Campylobacteria; order Campylobacterales; family Helicobacteraceae; genus Helicobacter; species Helicobacter pylori_DE. The sequence continues at coordinate 214,886 of NZ_JACTGF010000002.1, forward strand.
AAGATTTAGAAAAAGAAAAAGAACTTATCATTCAAACCCTTTTTAACGAGCTACAAAACCACCATCAAGGAAATTCACATGCCTAATAACGCTTTATTGCAAATCAAACAAAACACCCTCAACCTCATTGATGATTTAAAAGCCATTTGCGCGAGTTTTGGTTTAGGGAATGATGGCAACGAATACAAGATCATCACGCAATGCTTTTTGTATAAATTCTTATGCGATAAGTTTGAATTCCTTTTTGAACAAGAATTTCCTAACCAAACAATACAAGATTACAAAGATTTTAACGAAGAAGAAAAAGAAGATTTTTTTATTACCTTAATTGATAAAAGACTCCCCAAACTCGCCTATGAGGATCTTTTAAGTTATCTTTTTGAAAAACATTTTAACGATAACGATTTACACCTAAAGCTAGACACTATTTTTAATCGTATTTCTAGCAATAATGCCGAGCTTTTCAACACCAAAAGCACGGATGAAACCAATATCGCCCTATTTGAAAGCATCTCACAATACATTAATGAAGAGTCTAAAAGGGCTAATTTCACCAGAGTTTTACTAGACAAACTCAAAAATTTTAATTTCAAACAAGCTTTTTTAAACTTACAAAACCAACAAGGCTATGATTTTTTCGCCCCCATTTTTGAATACTTGCTCAAAGATTACAATAACGCCGGCGGAGGGAAATACGCCGAATACTACACCCCTTTAAGCATCGCTAGCATCATCGCTAAGCTTTTAGTGATTAAACCCACTCAAAGCGTCAAAATCTATGACCCAAGCACTGGCACAGGAACGCTTTTAATGGCATTAGCCCACCAAATAGGCACCGATTCTTGCACCCTTTATGCCCAAGACATTTCGCAAAAATCCTTAAGAATGCTCAAACTCAACCTGATTTTAAACGACTTGACCCACTCTTTAAGATACGCCATTGAGGGAAACACCTTGACTAACCCCTACCATTCTAAAGACCTTAAAGGGAAAATGGATTTCATCGTGAGTAACCCCCCTTTCAAGCTGGATTTTTCCAACGAGCATGCCGAAATTTCGCAAAACAAAAACGATTTTTTCTTAGGCGTGCCTAATATCCCTAAAAACGATAAAAGCAAAATGCCCATTTACACGCTCTTTTTCCAGCATTGCTTGAACATGCTTAGCGATAAGGGTAAGGGGGCTATAGTCGTGCCAACCGGATTCATTAGCGCTAAAAGCGGGGTAGAAAATAAGATTGTCAGGCATTTAGTGGATGAAAAGCTCGTTTATGGGGTGATTTGCATGCCCAGTCAAGTTTTTGCCAACACCGGCACTAACGTGAGCATCATCTTTTTTAAAAAAACGCCAAGCGCAAATGAAGTGGTTTTGATTGACGCTTCCAAACTCGGCGAAGAATACACCGAAAACAAAAACAAAAAAACGCGCTTAAGACCAAGCGATATGGATTTGATTTTAGAAACTTTCCAAAATAAAACCCAAAAAGCGGATTTTTGCGCTCTGGTTTCTTTTGATGAAATCATAGAAAAAAATTATTCTCTAAACCCCGGGCAGTATTTCACTATAGAAGACACAAGCGAGAAAATAAGCCAAGAAGAGTTTGAAAACTTGATGCAACAATATTCAAGCGAACTGACAAGCCTTTTTGATGAAAGCCAGAGCTTGCAACAAGAAATTTTAGAAACTTTAAAAGGGGTTAGGTTTGAGTGAGTGGCAAACATTTTGTTTAAAAGATTTAGGAAAAATAGTCGGTGGCGCTACCCCATCTACCAATAACCCCAAAAACTATAGCAATAAAATTGCTTGGATTACCCCTAAAGATTTATCCACTTTACAAGGGCGTTACATTAAAAAAGGCAGCCGCAGCATTTCACGCTTAGGATTTAAATCATGCTCTACTTTTTTATTACCAAAACATGCCATTTTATTTTCTTCAAGAGCTCCCATAGGTTATGTGGCTATTGCCAAAAAAAGGCTATGCACCAATCAAGGTTTTAAAAGCATTATCCCCAACAAAAAAATTTATTTTGAATTTTTATACTACTTACTCAAATACCATAAGGATAATATCTCTAACATAGGAGGCGGAACTACTTTTAAAGAAGTTTCAGGGGCTACTTTAGGTCTGTTTAAAGTTAAGATACCCCCTACTTATTACGAACAACAAAAAATTGCCCGCACGCTTTCTATCCTGGATCAAAAAATAGAGAACAACCACAAAATCAATGAGCTTTTACACAAAATCCTAGAACTTCTTTATGAGCAATACTTCGTTCGTTTTGATTTTTTAGATGAAAACAACAAACCCTATCAAACTAGCGGTGGGAAAATGAAATTTTCTAAAGAATTAAACCGCCTTATCCCCAACGATTTTGAAGTTAAAACGCTAGGGGAACTAGTGGATATTTTCAGCGGTTATTCTTTTCAATCAAATACATACAGCAACAATAAAAATGATTATATTTTAATCACAAATAAAAATGTTCAACATTCATTAGTTGATTTAAGTATTACAACTAATCTTTTATTTTTACCGAAAAAACTCCCCAAATATTGCCTATTAGAGCCAACAAATATTTTAATCACATTAACAGGACATATTGGACGCTGTGCCTTAGTGTTTTCAAAAAATTGTATTTTAAATCAGCGTGTCGGCGTAGTTTTACCAAAAGAAAAAGAGCTAAACCCCTTTTATTATTCTTTGATAAGAAATCCCCTATTCTCAGCCATACTGCAGAGAAACGCTATAGGATCATCTCAACAAAATTTAAGCCCTATTGACACCTTAAAAATTCAAATCCCTTTCAACCATAAAATAATCAAGCAATACTCAAAAACATGCGAAAATATCATTAAATTACTTGTATCCAACATGCAAGCAACCCAAACCCTAACCGCGCTCAGAGATTTTCTACTCCCCCTACTCCTAAAACAACAAGTTAAACCCCAATGAAAAATTTTAAAACAAAATTAAAAGTTTGAGTCAAATCCGCTAGTAAGATTTGACTCTAGCGCTCTTGCGCCAGAGCCAAAATTTTAGTATAATATGGCGTTGCGACTACCATTAAAACTATGATTACTAATCTCATGTTAGGTTATCTCCTTTTCTGAGGTAACCGCCCACTGTTACCCCCAACCCTAACATACTCCAAATACCGCAACCAAAGAGAAAACCAAGAGATTACTACTTGCGTTCGTTTATTATAGAAACAATCAACCCAAAAAACGCTAAAAAATTTTAAGCGATCTTTTAGGGTTAAATGAAGTTTTATTCAAAAAATGAAGTTTTACAAAAAAGAGTTTTTAAACAACAACTAAGCAAACTCGCGCTACAATCTCTCTTTTTGATTGCGGAGTATGGCGCAGCCTGATTAGCGCGCACCCTTGGGGTGGGTGAGGTCGTGGGTTTGAATCCCGCTACTCCGACCATGACTTTTTAAAAAAGCTTCAATTATTATCATTTCATTATATAATCATACCAAACAAACTGATTTTTAAACATGATGATTTAAAGGATTTCTATTGAATCGTTTCTTTAACCGAGAGCTTTCATGGTTAGCTTTTAACACAAGGGTTTTAAACGAAGCCAAAGATGAGAGCTTGCCTTTATTAGAGCGCTTGAAATTTTTAGCCATTTATGACACGAATTTAGACGAATTTTACATGATAAGAGTGGCAGGGCTTAAACAACTCTATGAGCATAAAATCGCCTCTAAAGGCATTGATGGCGCAAGCCCTGAAGAGCAACTAGAAAAAATCAAGCATTATTTAGCGCATGAAATTGAAGAAAGGGAGTTGGAATTTCAAAAAATCCAGGCTCTACTCTTTAAAAAAGGGCTTTGTATCACCCCCTATAATGAATTGAATTTAGAGCAAAAAGCGAAGGCTAAAACCTATTTTAAAGAGCAGCTTTACGCGTTAGTTTTGCCTTTTAAGTTGGATTCTTCGCACACTTTCCCTCCTTTAGCGAATTTGACTTTCGCGCTTTTTGCCCGCATTAAAGACAAAGAAACCCAAACCATCTCCTATGCGCTCATCAAACTCCCCTCTTTTATCTTCCGTTTTGTAGAGCTAGAAAAAGGCTTGTTTGCGCTGGCTGAAGAAATCGTAGAAGCGCATTTAGAAGAATTGTTTTTAGAGCATGAGATTTTAGATTGCATGGCGTTTAGGGTAACTTGCGATGCGGATATTGCTATCACTGAAGATGAAGCGCATGATTATGCGGATTTGATGAGTAAGAGTTTGAGGAAACGGAATCAAGGCGAAATCGTGCGCTTGCAAACCCAAAAAGGGAGTCAAGAGCTTTTAAAAACCCTTTTAGCGTCTTTAAGGAGCTTTCAAACCCACTCTTACAAAAAGCACAAACTCACCGGCATGCATGTCTATAAAAGCGCGATCATGCTCAATTTAGGGGATTTGTGGGAATTAGTCAATCATAGCGACTTTAAAGTGCTCAAATCACCCAATTTCACGCCCAAGATCCACCCTCATTTCAATGAAAACGATCTTTTCAAATCCATAGAAAAACAGGATCTGTTGCTGTTCCACCCTTATGAAAGTTTTGAGCCTGTGATTGACTTGATAGAGCAAGCCGCTAATGATCCGACCACCCTTTCTATCAAAATGACGCTTTATCGTGTGGGCAAGCATTCCCCCATTGTCAAAGCCTTGATTGAAGCGGCGAGCAAGATTCAAGTGAGCGTTTTAGTGGAATTAAAAGCGCGTTTTGATGAAGAAAGCAATCTGCACTGGGCAAAAGCTTTAGAAAGGGCGGGCGCGTTAGTCGTTTATGGCGTTTTCAAACTCAAAGTGCATGCTAAAATGCTCGTGATCACTAAAAAAACGGACAACCAGTTACGCCATTTCACCCATTTAAGCACGGGCAATTACAACCCTTTAAGCGCTAAAATCTATACCGATGTGAGTTTTTTTAGCGCTAAAAATGAAATCGCTAACGACATTATCAAGCTTTTCCATTCCTTGCTTACGAGCAGCGCGACTAATAGCGCATTAGAAACGCTTTTCATGGCGCCCAAACAGATCAAGCCTAAAATCATTGAACTCATTCAAAATGAAATGAATCACAAACAAGAAGGCTATATCATTTTAAAAGCCAACGCCCTAGTGGATAGCGAAATCATTGAATGGCTCTATCAAGCCTCCCAAAAAGGGGTTAAAATCGATCTCATTATTAGGGGGATTTGCTGTTTAAAACCCCAAGTCAAGGGCTTGAGCGAAAATATCAGGGTGTATTCTATCGTGGGGAAATATTTAGAACATGCACGCATTTATTATTTTAAACATGAAAATATTTATTTTTCTAGCGCGGATTTAATGCCTAGGAATTTAGAAAGGCGCGTGGAATTGCTCATTCCCGCCACAAACCCAAAGATCGCTCATAAATTGTTGCATATTTTAGAAATCCAATTAAAAGACACCTTGAAACGCTACGAGTTAAATTCTAAAGGCCGTTACGCTAAAGTTTCAAACCCTAACGATCCTTTAAATTCACAGGATTATTTTGAAAAACAAGCCCTTAAAACCTTTTAAAGGGTTATCATTCAAATCATAAAAGACATAAAAGACAAGGATTTAAATGTTTTATTCATTAGTAAAAAAATATCTTTTTAGCCTAGACGCTGAAGACGCGCACGAAAAAGTTTGTCAAATTTTAAGAACGCTTTCTTCATCGCCCTTTTTGTGTAGTTTAATTCATTCTCAATGGGGTTATAAAAACCCAAAGCTTGAAAACGAAATTTTAGGCTTAAATTTCCCTAACCCCTTAGGCTTGGCCGCCGGCTTTGATAAAAACGCTTCCATGCTCAGGGCGTTAATCGCTTTTGGGTTTGGCTATTTGGAAGCAGGCACATTGACTAATACCGCTCAAAGCGGGAATGAAAGACCAAGGCTTTTCAGGCACATTGAAGAAGAGTCCTTGCAAAATGCGATGGGGTTTAATAATTACGGGGCGATTTTAGGAGCGAGATCGTTTAAGCGCTTCGCCCCTTATAAAACCCCTATTGGCATCAATTTAGGCAAAAACAAACACATAGAGCAAGCGCATGCCCTAGAAGATTACAAGGCGGTTTTAAGTCAATGTTTAAACATTGGCGATTATTACACTTTCAACCTTTCTTCGCCCAACACCCCTAATTTAAGGGATTTACAAAATAAGGTATTTGTGAATGAGCTTTTTTGCATGGCTAAAGAAATGACCCATAAACCTTTATTTTTAAAGATCGCCCCGGATTTAGAAACAGATGACATGCTAGAAATCGTCAATAGCGCTATTGGAGCCGGAGCGCATGGCATTATTGCGACTAACACGACCATTGATAAAAGCCTGGTGTTCGCTCCTAAAGAAATGGGGGGCTTGAGCGGGAAATGCTTGACTAAAAAAAGCCGTGAAATCTTTAAAGAATTGGCTAAAGCCTTTTTTAATCAAAGCATTCTTGTTTCTGTGGGAGGGATTAGCGATGCCAAAGAAGCTTATGAAAGGATTAAAATGGGAGCGAGTCTGTTACAAATTTATAGCGCTTTTATTTACAAAGGGCCAAATTTATGCCAAAATATTCTTAAAGATTTGGTAAAATTACTCCAAAAAGATGGATTTTTGAGCGTTAAAGAGGCTATAGGAGCGGATTTAAGATGAAACATTTTTCTGTTAAAAGACTTTTAGGGCTTAGTTCTGTCTTGTTAGTCACTTTAGGAGCGAGCATGCACGCACAATCTTACTTACCCAAACATGAGAGCGTTACCTTAAAAAACGGGTTGCAAGTCGTAAGCGTCCCCCTAGAAAATAAAACCGGGGTTATAGAAGTGGATGTGCTTTATAAAGTCGGCTCTAGAAACGAAGTCATGGGCAAGAGCGGGATCGCTCACATGTTGGAGCATTTGAATTTTAAAAGCACCAAAAACCTTAAAGCCGGCGAATTTGATAAGATCGTTAAGCGTTTTGGGGGCGTGAGTAACGCTTCTACGAGCTTTGACATCACGCGCTATTTCATTAAAACCAGTGAAGCTAATTTGGATAAGTCTTTAGAATTGTTCGCTGAAACCATGGGTTCTTTGAATTTAAAAGAAGATGAGTTTTTGCCTGAGCGTCAAGTGGTCGCTGAAGAAAGGCGATGGCGCACCGATAATTCCCCTATCGGCATGCTTTATTTCCGCTTTTTTAACACCGCTTATGTTTATCACCCCTACCATTGGACGCCCATTGGTTTTATGGACGATATTCAAAACTGGACTTTAAAAGACATTAAAAAATTCCATTCGCTCTATTATCAGCCTAAAAACGCTATTATTTTAGTGGTGGGCGATGTCAATTCCCAAAAGGTTTTTGAATTGAGTAAAAAGCATTTTGAATCCTTAAAAAACCTTGATGAAAAAGCTATCCCCACCCCTTACATGAAAGAGCCTAAACAAGATGGGGCGAGAACGGCAGTCGTGCATAAAGATGGGGTCCATTTAGAATGGGTAGCGTTAGGGTATAAAGTGCCTGCTTTCAAGCATAAAGATCAAGTCGCCTTAGACGCGCTAAGCAGGCTTTTAGGCGAAGGCAAAAGCTCGTGGTTGCAAAGCGAATTAGTGGATAAAAAACGCTTGGCTTCTCAAGCTTTCTCACACAACATGCAATTGCAAGATGAAAGCGTGTTTTTATTCATTGCGGGGGGTAACCCTAATGTCAAAGCCGAAGATTTGCAAAAAGAAATCGTAGTGCTTTTAGAAAAGCTGAAAAAAGGCGAAATCACTCAAGCGGAGTTAGACAAGCTCAAAATCAATCAAAAAGCTGACTTTATTTCTAACTTAGAAAGTTCTGGCGATGTGGCGGGGCTTTTTGCGGACTATTTAGTGCAAAACGATATTCAAGGCTTGACGGATTATCAGCAACAATTTTTGGATTTAAAAGTGAGCGATTTGGTGCGTGTGGCTAATGAATATTTTAAAGACACCCAATCAACCACCGTGTTTTTGAAACCTTAAAAGAGCCTTATCGCATGCAATTTCATTCATCTAGTGCGTTAATTACGCCTTTTAAAAAAGATTTGAGCGTTGATGAGGCCGCTTATGAAACCTTGATCAAGCGCCAAATTTTTCAGGGCATGGACGCATGCGTGCCTGTTGGCACGACAGGAGAATCCGCCACGCTCACCCACAAAGAGCATATGCGTTGCATTGAAATCGCCATAGAGACTTGCAAAAACACTAAAATGCCCTCCAATTCACGCATGAAAGTGTTAGCCGGCGTGGGCAGTAATGCCACGAGCGAGTCCCTTTCTTTGGCAAAGTTCGCTCAAAAAATCGGTGCGGATGCGATTTTATGCGTAAGCCCTTATTATAACCGCCCCACCCAACAAGGCTTGTTTGAACATTATAAAACTATCGCTCAATCGGTGGAAATCCCTGTCATGCTTTATGATGTGCCAAGCCGAACGGGCGTGTCTATTGAAGTCCCAACCGCTCTCAAACTCTTTAGAGAAGTCCCTAACATTAAAGCCATTAAGGAAGCGTCTGGCTCTTTGAAAAGAGTAACAGAATTGCATTACTATGAAAAAGATTTTAAAATTTTTAGTGGGGAAGATTCGCTCAACCACTCTATCATGTTTTCAGGGGGGTGCGGCGTGATTTCAGTGACCGGTAATTTAATGCCCAATTTGATTTCACAAATGGTCAATTGCGCGCTCAAATTTGAATACCAACAAGCCCTAGAAATCCAAAATAAGCTTTTTGATTTGCATCAAGCCCTTTTTGTGGAAACAAACCCTATCCCTATTAAAATGGCCATGCATTTAGCCGGCTTGATTGAAAACCCAAGTTACAGACTGCCTTTAGTAGCCCCAAGCAAAGAAACGATCAAACTTTTAGAAAAAACTTTACAACAATATGAGGTAATTGCATGAATGGTTCCAATCACATGAAAAATAAAACCCTAGTGATTAGCGGCGCGACGAGAGGGATTGGCAAGGCGATATTGTATCGCTTCGCTCAAAGCGGCGTGAATATCGCTTTCACTTACAATAAAAATGTTGAAGAAGCCAATAAAATTATAGAAGATGTGGAGCAAAAATATTCCATTAAAGCCAAAGCCTACCCCCTTAATGTTTTAGAGCCTGAGCAATACACAGAGCTTTTTAAGCAAATTGACGCTGATTTTGACAGAGTGGATTTTTTTATTTCTAACGCCATTATTTATGGGCGCTCTGTCGTGGGGGGATTTGCGCCGTTTATGCGATTAAAACCTAAGGGGTTAAACAACATTTACACAGCCACCGTGTTAGCGTTTGTGGTGGGGGCTCAAGAAGCGGCAAAACGCATGCAAAAAATAGGCGGCGGGGCGATCGTGAGCTTAAGTTCTACCGGGAATTTAGTTTATATGCCTAATTACGCCGGGCATGGCAATTCCAAAAACGCCGTAGAAACCATGGTCAAATACGCTGCTGTGGATTTAGGCGAGTTTAACATTAGAGTGAATGCGGTTAGTGGCGGGCCTATTGATACGGACGCTTTGAAAGCCTTCCCTGATTATGTGGAGATTAAAGAAAAAGTAGAAGAGCAATCGCCCCTAAAACGCATGGGCAATCCTAACGATCTAGCCGGGGCGGCCTATTTTTTATGCGATGAGACCCAAAGCGGTTGGCTTACGGGGCAAACGATCGTTGTGGATGGTGGGACTACTTTTAAATAAAGATTTTTTTTTGAAAAACGTTATCCATATCCACCAAAATAAAGAGTTGCAATTCATTAAAAAATGCTTGTTGGGCTATTTTTTCGCCCCTTTGTGTGGGGCTATTTTGTTGGTGCTTTTCCTTGTTTCAAGCGGGGCAAAATCGTTTCAAATTTCTAACCTCTTCAATAATCAATTGGCTTATATCGTCTTACTATCTCTTTTTTTATGCGCGCTTGGGTTTATTGTGGGGGCGGTTGGTTTTTATAGGCTTTCTAAAATCACATGCCATTTAGGGTTTTTTGAAAATTTTGCTTTCAGTTTTTTGGCGGTGATTTTATGCGCTCTTTTAGGCTATCTTATCCCTAACGCCAATAACGCCCTTTCATTAATCGGTAATGGCGTTTCTATTTTTTATCTGCATAAACTCTATAGAGAATTGAGCCTTTACACGCAAGAAAGGTTTTTTTTAAGCGGCTTTAGATTGTTGCTTTTTAGTTTCATGATCGCTCTTTTAGGGGTTTTAGTGCAAGCGTTAGTTATCATTTTTTTAACGATCGCTGTGATTTTAATGTGTGTGGCGCTCAGTTTTTTAGGGCGCGCGTTTTTGAATTTTTCACAAGTCTTTTTGAAAGCATGAAAGTTTTAAAACTCCTGCCTAATTTTTTAACGATTTTACGCATTGTCTTATCCTTATTTTTATTGTTTTTATTGTTAAACACACGCACTTATTTTAGTTTTTTAACCCCCTTTCACATCAACATGATTTCTTCATTGGTTTTTTTGTTTGCCGCGCTCACGGATTTATTGGACGGCTATATCGCTAGAAGCTATAAAGCCAAATCGCGCTTTGGGGAAATCTTTGACCCTTTAGCGGATAAAATCCTTATTTTGAGCGCGTTTTTAGGGTTAGTTTATTTGGATCGTGTGAATGCGTGGATCCCGTTTGTGATTTTAGGGCGCGAATTTTTTATTTCAGGGCTTAGGGTTTTAGCCGCTAATGAAAAAAAGGATATTCCTGTCAATGCGTTAGGCAAGTATAAAACCGTGTCTCAAGTCGTGGCGATTAGCGCTTTATTAGCCAATTTAACTTACTCCTATGTGCTTGTGGCCATAGCGGTTTTTTTAACCCTTTATTCGGGGATAGATTACACGATTAAATATTATAAATCTTAAGTTTTAAATTGATTTTATAATACTGATAATAAAACACAAAAGAATTGATGCCAGTCAAGCGATAGCTTTTTAAGAAAACGAGTTTAATAAAGTAACCAAAATCCCATTTTTTAAAAATTAAAAATATTAAAATTTAATAAGGCTTATCCAATTTGATTAAAATAAATCCTTATTTTTATTTAAAAAAAATCATTTTATTTTATTTTTGTTATAATTCAAGCTATTTTTATTTTCAATCTAAGGAGGTGTCGCATGGACAATCAAAAGATAACGCATCAAAATACCACGCAAAAACAAGGCGAGCTTAAAAGAGACATGAAAATGCGCCATCTCTTAATGATTGCCTTTGGGGGAGCGATCGGCACAGGGCTTTTTGTAGGCACTGGGGGTAATATTGCGAGCGCTGGCCCTTTAGGGACCTTGATCGCTTATTGTTTTGGAGGGCTTGTGGTCTATTGCATCATGCTCTCTTTAGGCGAGTTGGCTAGCGTTTATCCCACTACGGGCAGTTTTGGGGATTATGCGGCTAAATTCATAGGCCCTGGCACGGGCTATATGGTTTTTTGGATGTATTGGCTTGGCTGGGTGATCACGGTTGCGTTAGAATATATTGCTATAGGCATGCTCATGCAACGCTGGTTTGTAAATATTCCTATCCATTATTGGGTCATTTCATGCATTGCGTTGGTTTTTTTATTGAACTTTTTTTCGGTTAAAATTTTTGCCGAGGGCGAGTTTTTCTTTAGCCTGATTAAAGTTTTAGCGGTGATCGCTTTTATAGGGATTGGTGTAATTGGGATCCTCTATCAAATCTATTCGCATGGGTTTAGTTCTATTTTTAACAATTTCCATTTTGGCGATAAGGGGTTTTTCCCTAACGGGAGCGCGGCGGTTTTTAGCGCGATGCTCGCTGTTATTTTTGCATTCACTGGCACAGAGGTGATTGGGGTGGCTGTAGGAGAGACTAAAAACGCTAGCGAAGTGATGCCCAAAGCGATTAAAGCGACTTTGTGGCGGATTGTCTTTTTCTTTTTAGGCTCTGTGTTTGTCATTTCTGTTTTTTTGCCCATGAATGATTCTTCTATCACGCAAAGCCCTTTTGTGAGCGTTTTAGAACGCATTAATTTGCCCTTTATTGGCATGGGTATCCCTTATGTGGCTGATATAATGAACGCTGTTATCATTACAGCAATGTTTTCTACCGCTAATTCAGGGCTTTATGGAGCGAGCCGCATGATTTATGGGCTGTCCAAACAAAAGATGTTTTTTAAGGTTTTTTCCAAACTCAACCGACAAGGCACGCCCACTTATGCGATGCTTTTTTCCCTTTCTTTTTCCCTCATAGGGCTTTTAGTCCAAATTTATGCCAAAGAAAATGTCGTGGAAGCTTTGATTAATGTGATCAGTTTCACGGTGATTATTGTGTGGGTTAGCGTGTCCATTTCGCAATATTCTTTCCGCAAGCAATACTTAAAAGCCGGGCATTCTTTAGAGGATTTGCCTTATAAAGCCCCTTTCCTGCCCTTTTTGCAACTCATAGGGATCACTGGGTGTATTATCGGCGTGATTGGTTCGGCTATGGATAAGGATCAACGCATTGGGATGATTTTAACGATTGTTTTTGCTGTTGTGTGTTACATTGGATACTATTTTACACAAAAAGCTAATGAAAATAACAAAAAAGATTTGATATAATCTTTTTTTAATTTTGAAGTTTAGCAAATTTTAAGGAAGTAACCATGATGAAAAAAACCCTTTTTATCTCTTTGGCTTTAGCGTTAAGCTTGAATGCGGGCAATATCCAAATCCAAAACATGCCCAAAGTTAAAGAGCGAATAAGCGTCCCCTCTAAAGAGGATACGATCTATTCTTACCACGATTCTATTAAGGATTCGATTAAAGCGGTGGTGAATATCTCCACTGAAAAGAAGATTAAAAACAATTTTATAGGTGGCGGTGTGTTTAACGACCCCTTTTTCCAACAATTTTTTGGGGATTTGGGCGGCATGATCCCTAAAGAAAGAATGGAAAGGGCTTTAGGCAGCGGTGTCATCATTTCTAAAGATGGTTATATCGTTACGAATAACCATGTGATTGATGGCGCGGATAAGATTAAAGTGACCATTCCAGGGAGCAATAAAGAATATTCCGCCACTTTAGTAGGCACCGATTCTGAAAGCGATTTAGCGGTGATTCGCATCACTAAAGACAATTTACCCACGATCAAATTCTCTGATTCTAATGATATTTTAGTGGGCGATTTGGTTTTTGCGATTGGTAACCCTTTTGGCGTGGGTGAAAGCGTTACTCAAGGCATTGTTTCAGCGCTCAATAAAAGCGGGATTGGGATCAACAGCTATGAAAATTTCATTCAAACAGACGCTTCTATCAATCCTGGAAATTCCGGCGGCGCTTTAATTGATAGCCGTGGAGGGTTAGTGGGGATTAATACCGCTATCATCTCTAAAACCGGAGGTAACCACGGCATTGGCTTTGCCATCCCTTCTAACATGGTTAAAGATATTGTAACCCAGCTCATCAAAACCGGTAAGATTGAAAGAGGTTACTTGGGCGTGGGCTTGCAAGATTTGAGTGGCGATTTGCAAAATTCTTATGACAATAAAGAAGGGGCGGTGGTCATTAGCGTAGAAAAAGACTCTCCGGCTAAAAAAGCAGGGATTTTGGTGTGGGATTTGATCACTGAAGTCAATGGGAAAAAGGTTAAAAACACGAACGAATTGAGAAATCTAATCGGCTCTATGCTACCCAATCAAAGAGTAACCTTAAAAGTCATTAGAGACAAAAAAGAACGCACCTTCACCCTCACTCTTGCCGAAAGGAAAAACCCTAACAAAAAAGAAACCATTTCTGCTCAAAACGGCACGCAAGGCCAATTGAACGGGCTTCAAGTGGAAGATTTAACCCAAAAAACCAAAAGGTCTATGCGTTTGAGCGATGACGTTCAAGGGGTTTTGGTCTCTCAAGTGAATGAAAATTCCCCAGCAGAGCAAGCCGGATTTAGGCAAGGTAACATCATCACAAAAATTGAAGAGATTGAAGTGAAAAGCGTTGCGGATTTTAACCATGCTTTAGAAAAGTATAAAGGCAAACCCAAACGATTCTTAGTTTTAGACTTGAACCAAGGTTATAGGATCATTTTGGTGAAATGATAGGGGTGGGTTGTTAATCGCATGTCCTTGATTAAAGTGAATGGGGAAGCTTTTAAACTCTCTTTAGAAAGTTTAGAAGAAGATCCTTTTGAAACTAAAGAAACGCTAGAAACGCTTATCAAACAAACGAGCGTTGTTTTATTAGCTGCTGGGGAGTCTAGGCGTTTTTCTCAAACCATCAAAAAACAATGGTTGCGCTCTAATCATACCCCCTTATGGCTCAGCGTTTATGAGAGCTTTAAAGAAGCCCTAGACTTTAAAGAAATCATTCTGGTTGTAAGCGGATTGGATTATATTTATATCCAACGCCATTACCCCAAAATCAAGCTTATAAAAGGCGGGGCATCAAGGCAAGAATCCGTGCGTAACGCCTTGAAAGTAATTGATAGCGCTTACACGCTCACCAGCGATGTGGCTAGGGGTTTAGCGAATATGGAAGCGCTTAAAAGCTTGTTTTTAACCCTCCAACAAACGAGCCATTATTGCATCGCTCCTTACTTGCCTTGCTATGACACAGCGATCTATTATAACGAGGCTTTAGATAGAGAGGCGATCAAACTCATTCAAACCCCGCAATTAAGCCACACCAAAACGCTCCAATCAGCCCTAAATCAAGGGGATTTTAAAGATGAAAGCAGCGCGATTTTACAAGCTTTCCCTGATCGTGTGAGTTATATTGAAGGCAGTAAAAATTTGCACAAACTCACCACAAGCGATGATTTGAAACATTTTGCTCTCTTTTTCAACCCAGCAAAAGACACTTTTATAGGCATGGGCTTTGATACGCATGCGTTCATTAAAAATAAGCCTATGGTTTTAGGGGGGGTTGTTTTGGATTGCGAGTTTGGGTTAAAGGCTCATAGCGACGGCGATGCTTTGTTGCATGCGATTATTGATGCGATTTTAGGGGCGATTAAAGGGGGGGATATTGGCGAATGGTTCCCTGATAATGACCCCAAATACAAAAACGCCTCTTCTAAAGAGCTTTTAAAAATCGTGTTGGATTTTTCACAAAGCATTGGGTTTGAATTGCTTGAAATGGGAGCGACCATCTTTAGCGAAATCCCTAAAATCACTCCTTACAAACCGGCGATTTTAGAGAATTTGAGCCAACTTTTAGGTTTAGAAAAATCTCAAATCAGCTTAAAAGCCACCACAATGGAAAAAATGGGGTTCATTGGCAAACAAGAAGGGCTGTTAGTCCAAGCGCATGTGAGCGTGCGTTATAAACAAAAACTTTAAATGTAAGGAAGAATTGATGAAAATCTTAATCATTGAAGACGATTTAGCGCTAGCTAGGAGTATTTCGCATAATTTGCATGATTTAGGGCATTTTTGCGAGATCATCTCTAGCATTTCAGAAGAAAATAAAGAGCCTTATGATGTGATTTTGGTTTCTTCTAAAGTTTGCACTCAAGGGCGTTGCGAACACTTTGTGCGTTATAATTCCAAGCAAATCATTATCATGATGGCTTCGCATGTCAATGAAGATGGCGTGAATAAGCCCATTCAAGCGGGAGCAAGAGATTATATTCTAAAACCTTTTAAAATGGATGAATTGTTGCGTAAGATCCAATACCACAAAGCCTACCAAGAAATGACCGCTCGCTTGGGATTTTATGAAAATTACTTAGACTTTATCCATGCGGAATTGCCCTTGCCTAAAGATTTTTCTTACCGGCCGCCCTTTATCATCCACACGCCCTCTCAAGAGCTTGCGAACGCTTATTTATTGCAATACGCTAAAGAAAGGCAAATGGATTTTTCTTTTTTCTCTCTAAAGGATACCACTTGGAAAGAACTATACAAGAATAAAGACAAACTAGAACGCCCTTTTTACATCATGCATTTAGAAGAGCTTAAAAAAGATGAGCAATTGAAATTGCTAGAATTGGCCCGTTCATGCCCTATTGTTTTGTCCTATACCCATAAAGAGCCCCTAGAATTTCCTAAAATTGTGAGCATTGAATGCGGCAACAAACCCCTATCTTTGTTTAGCAACCACACGGCTTTCCTTTCCATTCAAGAATATGAAAGAGAAGCGATCAGGCATTTTTCTTCTACTTGCACCGATACAGAATTGGCTAACAAGCTTGGCATTAGCCGCAAAAGCCTTTGGGAAAAACGCCGGAAGTATAACTTACCGCGCAAATAAAAGAAAATCCTTAAGCCCTGTTTTCATTGGGCGTTTGATCATAAAAGGTAAAAATGCCAAAAGCGTTTTTACAATCAAAAGAGCTAAAACAAGCGGTGATCTCTTAAAATTTAGCGTATTTAATGAGAATAGAGCTAATTATTATTAAAATAACTTATTATTTGCTATATATTTACTATAATAGTTTAACTTTTAAAAAAGAGAAATTCAACTTAAGGATTAACCATTAGACAAGCGTTTAACAAAACAAGATTCATGCATTCAAGAACTCTTTTACTAGACATTGATTGCGTTATCCCTAATATTGTTAGGCGTTTGCTCTCTAATAAAACGCTCCCCAAAAGATTCGCCGCTTATAGCTTGCAAGAAGTGGGCATTATTTTTCTCACCACTCAAATTTTATCTATCATGCGCAAAACCCGTTGCTCTAAAACGCTTTTTTTTATCACTAGGGGCAGAGAGAGTTTCCGCTACCAGCTGTGCGATCATTACAAACAAAAACGCCACCAATTTGATGAAGATTTTAAAGCCCTTCTAAGAACCCTAAAAATCGCCATTGTGGAAAAATACCCCCTAAAAAAAGGGGCTAAAATCCAGGGCGAACATTGTTTTGAATATGAAGCCGATGATATTATCTCTTTTTACAAAAAGAAAGACCCCAACAATTATGTGATAGCCAGCATGGATAAGGATATTTTGTATTCCAATAGAGGTTCTCATTTCAACTTGAAAACCAACGCTTTTTTTAATGTGAGTCAAAAAGAAGCCCATTTTTTTGCTTATTACCAGTGCGTTGTGGGGGATAAGGGGGATAATATTAAGGGGGTCAAAGGGATTGGTGGCTTCAACTATAAAGATTTTTTAAACGAAGACGCTAAAGAGCATGAATTGTGGGAGCAGATCATTCAAGCGTTCAAAATTAAAGAAGACTTGAGCGATAGCGAAGCTAAAGAAAAGGCTCTTTTAAACATGCGTTTAGTCAATATGCACCAGATGACCCACCATGGCGTGATCAAACTATGGGAACCTGAGTTTAAAAAAGCTTTTTTCCCTAAAAAACCCCAAAGACCTGATTCTAAAAGAATTTCTTAAAACAAAAACTTCTTTTAATATTGATTTTTAAACAAAGAAATTATCGCTTGCTTTATCGCTTACTTTTGGCAAGCCCTTTGCTATTGATTGCAAAAATGGCATTTTTTTAAAACAAAAACTTCCCAAAAAAGACAAAAGAACTATCTCCAAGGCTTTTTCTCGTGGCTTTAGAATTGTAAGCATACACATACCCCCCACCCATATCAAAAGACAAACTCCTATAAGTCCAAACCCTAAAGCTGCTCATTAAAGAATATTCTTGGTAATCCCCAAAAGCCACCATCGCGTCTAAACGCACCCTTTTAGTCTTAAGCCCTAAAAAAACATAGCCTGAAATGCTAGAATTAGCAAAATAAATCGCTGGCACACCGGGCGCGTTGATCCCACGGCCATAGAATTTAGTCCTGTCGTTAAAAGTCCATAGATAACCCTTATTGTTCCTTGCCGGAACGATATAAAAACCCGTTCCAAAATTAAAAATTTTGTATTTAAAAGTTTGATCGATCAAAAACAAGCCGGCATTTTTAGCGTTTGTAGCACTATCAGTGTTGCCGTATTGATACATGCCATGCACTAGAGTGCGCGAAGTGAAACCCTTAGCTAAAGAAGCGTCATACTCCAACTTACCCCCCACTTGCACTAAAACATTTTGAGTGGGCAAAGGCAAGCGGGTGTCCGTTAAAATAAAAGGAACCACTTTAAGATTTTCATGCCTGTATTCTGCACCCAAAACAAACACTTCCCCCCCCACATACAAGCGTTTAGACACAGGATCATAAGACGCTAGAGCGTTTAGGGAAATGGCGATCCGATTCCCTTGCTCTTTATTGATTTGATGCCCGTTATAAAGCATGCTATCCATAAAAATCCCAAAATAACGCATGGAATTTTGCTTGAAAGCCACAGAAACCCCTTGAATATTGCCCCCTATCCAATCAAAATCCACAAAATCGGTATTGAAACGCCCTAAAGCGATTTTAAAACGCTGGTTAGCGTATTGAAGATACGCATCAGAAACATCGCCAGCGCTCAAATAAGGTTTAACGTTGTTAGGGTTACCAAAAAAATTCCCTAGACTGATGTAAAGGTTAGCCAAACGCTGTTTGTTATAAATATTCCAAGCCCCAATCGCTCCAATACCAAAGGACCACCCGTTGCTATAAGAAAAATCCACCCCAAGGCGCGCTAAAGCCCCCACATAGCTGTGAGGGTTTTTTTGCGCCCCTTGATTATACAATAACCCCAGATAGCCAAAAGGTTTGACTGCGATTTCTAAAGCCTTCAAAGACAGACCATTTAAAAAAAGGATCCCTAACGCTAAATAATAATATCTTTTCTTATTTTTCTTATATTGCATTAAAAACTCATCGTGGATTTAAACTCAATATTTTAGTTAAAATTCCTTTTAATTGCGCTGAAACGGGTTTAAAATCTCAATTACCACTAAACATTATCAATAAACTTGATTGACTAACACTAAAGATTTATGATAGTATTCTAATAAAACTATTTTAAAGGTGATCCATGAGTAAGAGTTTATACCAAACTTTAAACGTGAGCGAAAACGCCAGCCAAGATGAAATCAAAAAATCCTACCGCCGTTTAGCTAGGCAATACCACCCGGATTTGAATAAAACCAAAGAAGCCGAAGAGAAATTCAAAGAAATCAACGCCGCTTATGAAATTTTGAGCGATGAAGAAAAACGCCGCCAATACGATCAGTTTGGCGACAACATGTTTGGGGGGCAGAATTTCAGCGATTTTGCCAGAAGCCGTGGTCCTAGTGAAGATTTAGACGATATTTTAAGCTCTATTTTTGGGAAAGGAGGCTTTTCGCAAAGATTTTCTCAAAACTCGCAAGGCTTTTCTGGCTTTAATTTTTCCAATTTCGCCCCTGAAAATTTAGACATGACCGCCACTTTAAATGTCTCTGTTTTAGACACCCTTTTAGGCAATAAAAAACAAGTGAGCATCAATAATGAGACTTTTAGTCTTAAAATCCCTATCGGCGTGGAAGAGGGCGAAAAAATCAGGGTTCGCAACAAGGGGAAAACGGGGCGAATGGGTAGGGGCGATTTGCTCTTACAGATCCATATTGAAGAAGATGAAATGTATAGGCGCGAAAAAGACGATATTATCCAAATCTTTGATTTACCCTTAAAAACGGCTCTTTTTGGAGGGAAAATTGAAATCGCCACTTGGCATAAAACCTTAACCCTAACCATTCCCCCTAACACCAAAGCGATGCAAAAATTCCGCATCAAAGACAAAGGGATCAAAAACAGAAAAACTTCGCATGTGGGGGATTTGTATTTGCAAGCTCGTTTGATCTTGCCTAAAACGGAAACGCTTTCTAATGAGTTAAAAGCGCTATTAGAAAAAGAATTGTAAGGAGGAATCGTGTGCGATTATGATGAACCGCTTTATTTGATAAGCGTTGTGGCTAAAATCTTAGGCGTGCACCCTCAAACCTTGCGCCAATACGAAAAAGAGGGTTTGATAGAGCCTAGCAGGACTGATGGGAAAATGCGCTTGTATTCCCAACGAGACATGGACAAAATCAAAACAATTTTACGCCTTACAAGGGATATGGGGGTTAATCTAGCGGGCGTGGATATCATTTTGCGCTTAAAAGAAAAGCTTGATGAATTAGACAATCTCAATAAAGAACTGCAAGACGCTCTGCAAAAACACTCTAAAAACAACAAAACCCCAACGAAAAATTTAAACACCCCTACGAATTTTTACGAATTGATTTTATTTAAAAAATGAGCCTGACTGCGCTTTTAAACCCAAAAAGCCTAGAAGATTTTTTAGGCCAAGAGCATTTAATAGGGAAAGACGCCCCCTTATTTAAAGCCCTACAATCCAAACACTTCCCCCATGTCTTTTTCTATGGCCATCCTGGCGTGGGTAAAACAAGCCTGGCTCAAATCATCGCCCACATGCTAGAGCGCCCCATTCTTTCATTTAATGCGACAGATTTTAAGCTAGAGGATTTGCGCCTTAAGCTTAAAAATTACCAAAACACCCTTTTAAAACCCGTTGTTTTTATTGATGAAACCCACAGATTGAATAAAACCCAACAAGAATTTTTACTCCCCATTATGGAAAAAGATCACGCTTTAATCTTAGGGGCTAGCACGCAAGATCCTAATTACAGCCTAAGCCATGCGATCCGCTCAAGAAGTTTTATTTTTGAATTAACCCCCCTAAAAAAGAGCGATTTAGACAAGCTTTGCACTAAAGCTTTAACATTACTCAAAAAACAAATAGAGCCTAGCGCTAAAACCTACCTTTTAAACAACAGCGCTGGCGACGCTAGAGCGTTATTAAACCTTTTAGATTTGAGCGCTAAAATAGAAGATCCTATCACTTTAGAAACGCTGCAATCCTTACGGCCTCATAGCCTAAATGACGGATCTTATAGCGATGATACGCATTATAACCTTACTAGCGCGTTAATCAAGTCTTTAAGAGGGAGCGATGAAAACGCTTCCATCTATTATCTGGCGCGCTTGATTGCTGGTGGGGAAAACCCGGAATTTATCGCCAGAAGGCTGGTGATTTTTGCGAGCGAAGATATTGGTAACGCTAACCCAAACGCCCTTAATTTAGCCGCTTCTTGCTTGTTTTCAGTCAAACAAATCGGCTACCCTGAAGCGCGCATCATTTTAAGCCAGTGCGTGATTTATCTGGCTTGTTCGCCCAAGTCTAACACGGCTTATAGAGCGATCAATCAGGCTTTGGATTGCGTTCAAAAGGGCTTGCTCTACCCTATCCCTAAACACCTGCTACCTAACGCTAAAGATTACCTTTACCCGCATGATTATAACGGCTATGTCAAACAAGATTATTTAGAAAAACCCCTCAATTTGGTTTCTTCTCAAGGCATAGGGTTTGAAAAAACCCTTTTAGAATGGCTTGATAAAATAAGAAATTGATCTTATAAGTTGCATTAAAATGCGACAATGGTAATAAAAAATCAACATTTTTTGATTGAATTAAAATAATAATGAGTTTTATCTATGGTTCATCGCATTATTATTGTATAATAATATTCTAGTTATAAAAATCATTTTACAGACAAGGGAAATATTAGCATGAGAAGGTTAGAAACTTTAGAATCCATTTTAGAGCGCTTGAGAATGTCTATCAAAAAAAACGGACTCAAAAATTCAAAACAAAGGGAAGAAGTGGTGAGCGTTTTGTATCGCAGCGGCACACACCTAAGCCCTGAAGAAATCACGCACTCTATCCGCCAAAAAGACAAAAACACCAGCATTTCTTCCGTGTATCGCATTTTAAATTTCTTAGAAAAAGAAAATTTTATCTGCGTTTTAGAGACTTCAAAGAGCGGTCGGCGTTATGAAATTGCGGCTAAAGAACACCATGATCACATCATTTGTTTGCATTGCGGTAAGATCATTGAATTTGCAGACCCTGAAATTGAACACCGCCAGAATGAAGTCGTTAAAAAATACCAAGCCAAGCTGATTAGCCATGACATGAAAATGTTCGTGTGGTGCAAAGAATGCCAAGAGAGTGATGATTAAAAAAATTTAAAGAAGCTAGCTTAAATAGGGCTATCTTTAAGGGTTTTAAGGACTTCGTCCAAGTTAAAACGCTTGAGCTTTAGATTTTTGATTTCTTCATCGCTCAGGCGTTTCCAGGTGAAAGTCTTGCCGACATACCCCCATTTGTCATAGCTTGAAGTGAATTCCAAATCCCCGTTTGAATTTTGAGTGACTCTCACATGGTAGGTCTTGCCGTCATAAAAATTATACGCTTTACCGCCTTTATAAGATCGTTCCCCAACCTTAATCAAATCGCTTAAAAACACCACGCCTTTATCGCTGCGATTCCTTAGTTTTGGGTTAGGGTTAAACTTGTCTTTTCTGGCTTTAGAGCCATCCGCATCAGAAATACCATAGGCATAGAACTTCCCATTATGCTCAAAAAACTCCACAAAAGAGCTTTTCATGTATAAAAATTCTTGAGTTTGATAAATTCCAGGCAACTCTACAGCCCTTAAAAAACAACAAAAAACTATAACAAGACTCACCAATTTCATAATTTTAATTTGATTAACCCTTTAGGCGCTTTAACGACCGCTTTAAAAATCGGCTCTTCCCTATATTTTTCAAAAGACTCCCCATAGAACCTCAACGCATGCGCATCGTTTTCAAAAAAAATAGCCAGCATGCCCGCATCCAAACGCAAAAAAGAAGCTTCACTAACCGGCTCATAAACGATCAAATCTCTTTTTTCATCATAAGGGGTTTTAATGGTGGCTTGATTGATACCAACCACTTTAGCCCCCTCAACGCCTTTGATGATCAATTGGAAATCCACATATTGTCGGTGGCTTTCAAAAAAGCCTTTCTCGCCCTCTTTAGCATGCTCTAAACAATAGCTCTGCTCTATGCTAAAAATGCCATGCCCTAAAGGCGTTTGAAATTCCGTATTAGGATCGAGATTTAAAACCCTTTGATTCGCTCCACTACCCTTTTGCATGACCTCTTTTAAATACGCATGCAAAATTTCTAATTCTTGCGTTTTTTTAAACAAATGCCCAAGCGAGCCTAATTCCCCAAAAATAGCCATACTCTTTTCCTTTTTATGATAAAAAGATTTAATGTTTCAGTTGCTCTAAGCGTTCCTTTTTAGTGCCAATATCCGTGATCTGAATACCAAAATTCCCATCCACGATCACCACTTCGCCCTTAGCGATCACCTTGTCATCTACAAGAATTTCCAAAGGGTCATTCACCAATTGATCCAACTCTACCACGCTCCCTATATCCATAGAAACCACATCTTTTAAAATCATCTTTTTTTGCCCGATACGCACCTTAACATTCAATTTCACATCTAAAAGCATGCTGATATTGCGGATTTCTATGTTTTCTAAAGACGCATCGTGGGTTTTAACCTCTTCAGTAGCGCTCTGTGTCGTTTCTTCTTTTTCTTCTTTATGCGTTTTTTCAAATTGGCGTTCAAAAGCTGCCGTAGTCAATAAAATGATTTGGCTTTCTTTGATGGCTTCCATTTTAAAAGAAAACACCATCGCTTTAGCGTAATCTTCTTTTTTAGGAAGTTCTTTAGCGATTTCAGCGTTTATAGTGGTGAAATTGAGTTTAGGGAGCAATTCTTGAGACTTCAAGCTTGTAGCGATCGCGCCAAAAATATTAGAAGCCATTTCTTTAAACGCGTCTAAATCGTCATTATCCATTTCTTCCTTACTCGCCCCCTCACCTCCTAACATCAAATCGCTTAAAGCGGTAACTAAAACTACCGGAGCCAGCAATTCAATAGAGCTCTCTTCTTTTTCAATCGCGCTTATCACAACTCTTGCATAAGGCGTGCTGATCAAACTCTCCCAAGCTTCTTCACTATTAGAAATTTCTTTTTCTAATCCCACGCTTGGAGCCTTACCCACTAACCCTTCTAAAGTGGAGACAACCTCTTGAATAAAAATCTTAATAAAATCTTGCATTTCTCACTCTTCTTCTATTTTCATAATATCGCCCACTTTGCCTCTGCGCTGTTCTTCTAGCATTTCTAAAATTTCTTTAGTGCGTTCTTTTTCGCTATAGATCACTTCTTTAATTTGAATGGTTTTCCTATACCCTTGAAACCCCACGCTCGCTAAATAACGCTTTTTTTTATGCACATACACGCTCACTTCATCATTAGCGACTTTATTCAACCGGATAGTATCCCCCACATCTAAATCCAACATTTCTTTCAGGCTCAATTCTACCGCGCCCAAAAACACGATCATATCCACGCTCACCCCACTCAATAGCGCTTGCAATTCCTTATTACGGCTCTTTTTAGAGTTCGTCTCTGAAAGCATCAAATCCCTACTCCCCATTTTAGAAAGAATGCTCTCAATGGAAATCACCGGGTAACAAATATTCATCATCCCACGGCTATGCCCAATGATAATCTCTAAAACCACCATGATAGAAATTTCATTTTGAGCGACGATTTGGACCACATTCGCGCTGGATTCTTTAGCGTCAATGGTAGGATACATCTCCACCACAGGCGACCACACTTCTTTTAAAATTTGCATCACCTGGCGTAAAATCGTGTCCAATAAATTCAATTCAATATCGCTAAACTCCCTATTTTGATCATACGCGCTCCCCTTACCCCCTAATAGTCTGTCAATCATAGGGAAAGCGATGCTAGGATTAATTTCTAAAACCCCTGTTCCTCCCATAGGCTTCATGGAAAAGACATTAAAACTCGTAGGGCTAGGCAAACTCATCAAAAATTCGCCATAAGTCATTTGATCCACGCTATGGAGCTGGATCTCTACAATAGAACGCATGATAGAAGAAATTTGACTGGAAAGATTCCTAGCCATTTTATCATGGATACTCCTAAAAGAACGCAGTTGCTCCTTACTCACACGATTAGGGCGTTTGAAATCATAGAGGGTTACGCTGCGCTGCGGGATAATATCTTTTTTTTGGACATTTTGAATATCCACATTCTCATCAACGACCTCTAAAAGCGCATCAATTTCTTCTTGGCTTAAAATATCAGCCATGATCCACTCCTAAGGATTTACGCACCTTTTTAATCACTTCTTTAATGATTTGAGAAATGCGCGATTCAGTAATGCCTAAAATCTCTTTGATCTCGCTCAAATTCAACTCTTCAAAGTAATAAAGCTGGATAAGGATTTGCTCTCGTTCGCTCATTTGATTCAATACTTTTTGGACATGCTCTAACAACTCTTCTGCTTCAATCTTTTTAGTGATTTCATCTTGCTCAATCGCATTGAATTGCTCATCTATTGGCACTAACGCATAAATATCTGAGGCCGTTTTGGCTTCTCTAATCTTTTCAATATTTTCGCCTAAAGCTTCTGCTAAATGCTCATCGCTAGGCTCTTTCCCATGCTCATTAAGGTATTTGGTGATTTCAGCATCAATGCTTTTAATGAGTTTCCTGCTAGAGCGAGAAATCACATCTAAAGAGCGCAAATAATCTAGCATCGCCCCATTGACACGAGTCTTCGCATACCCCCAAAAAGAATCATTTAACGCGCTCTCATAACGCCTGGCTAATTTAATCAATTCTTCAGTGCCAATAGAAACCAGATCGTTAAAATCAATAGAGCTGGGCAAGCGCTCTTTTAAACGAAACGCCATGGCGCGCACGGCTGGTAAATACTGGATAGCGAGCGCGTCTTGATGGTGGTGTTGCTGCTCATCATAGGCGTTCAAAACCTTTTCTATATTTTTTTCACTGGTTTCAGTTTTTTGAATTCCTTTGGGCATTCTATTTTCCATCATCAAAATCATAATTTCTAATGTAATTTAAAATACTAGCCACTTCTTTTTCTCTGTTTTTAAACTCATGGTTGAAACGAAGCAAACTCTCTTCAGTGCCTTTTTTATCAAAAAGACAAATATCTAAATCCGTGCAAGCGATAAAGATAGACGCGAACAATAAGGCGATCAAATACCCCCCAAGCGTGGATAACACCGTCCATAATAAAATGCTCTCTGGCTCATTGAATTTCAACACCGAAAACACTAACCCCAAGAAAAACCCCACCACAACAGAAAAATGGATAAAATTTTGAACTCTCATCAGTCTACCCCAAATACTTCAAAAGCCTTTTAAAAAAGCTTTTCAAACCTTCTTTTGGTATTTCTAAAGTGCCGGTTTCTAGTTTAGAAACTAAAAGGCTCGCTATCTGGTCAATGGATTGCGAAAACAAATCGTTGGGGGCTATTTTCCTCAAAATCTTTCGCTCTCTCACATAGCGTTTCAATAAGGAGCTGTTTTCAATCGCCCCTAAATAGTGCAATTCTAATGAAGCGATATTGTTTTTAGCCACTTTAAACAGCCTTTCATAAGTCGCCCTGCCTTCTTTAGGTTGGGCTACCATGTTAGCGATAAGGAACAATTCATCTTTATTTTTAGAGTTGATTTTAATGCATGCATACGCATCGGTAATCGCTGATGGATCGGGTGTGGTAACAATCACCACGCAATCGCTCGCGTTCAAAAACGCTTGCGTAGTGGCTCCAATCCCAGCGCCTGTATCAATCACAATATAATCTAAAGAGCTTAAAACCCCCTCTTCATCTACGAATCGATCCAAAGCTTCCGCGCCGCTAATGTATTTTAAAATTTCTTCGCCGCTATCCCCAGGGATTAAGCAAAGTCCGGGTTCAATCTCGCAAATGACTTCTTGCAATTTGGCTTCGCCTTTTAAGGCATGCAAGATATTTTTATGAGTTTTCACCCCAAAAATGACATCCAAATTCGCTAAACCAATATCCGCATCAAACACCCCTACCTTATAACCTTTCTTGTATAAAGAGTAAGCTAAATTAGCGCTAATGTTGGATTTCCCCACGCCCCCCTTACCGCTTGTGATAGCGATGAATTTGGTATTCCCCTTATTATCAAAAAAACTTTTAGGGTTTTTAAGATTCATCAAATTATCTAAGCGGCTCGCTTGATTGTTCATGCTTGTTCCTTATTGGGGTTACTAAAGCCATCTAGCATGCAATCCACTAAATATTCGTTAGTAGCCACTTTCAAATCCATAGGCACTTCTTGGCCGACAGAAAGATAGCTGATAGGTTTTTGGCTTTCATGCACTAAAGAAAACAAATTCCCTAACCCCCTACTCTCATCTAATTTCGTAAAGATTAAAGTGTCAATCCCTAACACCCCAAAAGAATCATAAATATCTTTCATGTCTTCATACTTAGTGGTAACTGAAAGCACTAAGGACACATCAATATTATAACCCCCATCTATAAATTCCTTCAAACCGGCAATTTTTTCTTTATCGTATTGCGAATGCCCTGTCGTATCCACTAGAATAAAATCGCAGTATTCCAAAGCTTCAATTTCTTTAGCAAAATCCTTAGCGTCAATCACCGCTTCTATACTCATTTTCATTTTATTAGCATACCAACTTAATTGCTCCAAAGCCCCAATGCGATAATTGTCTAAAGTGATAATGCCCACCTTGTATTTTTTCGCTAGCATCCTAGAATAGCGCGCGGCTAATTTGGCTAGAGTCGTCGTTTTCCCCACGCCTGTTGGCCCTACAAGCATTAAGATGCGTTTTTGCCTTAAATTCAAATCTTCAGGGCGGCACAAGATCATTTTACGCAACACTTCTCTAAAATAGCGCTTGATCGTTACGGAATTTTCCCGCATGCGTAAAGGCATCAATTCCAGGCTCAATTGCATGATTTCATCTAAATGGCTGGATTTCATCCCGCTTTGTTTGGCCAGTTTGTAAATTTCGGCAAATTCTTGAGGGATATTGACAGAATTGGGGTTTTTCTCATCCCAAAACATGTTTTGAATGAGTTTTAAGCTGTCTCTGATTTTACTTAATTGCAGATTAATATCTTTAATCTCTTCTTCTTGTTTGACCTCTCTTTTTTCTCTTTCTTTTTTATGGTTGGCTTCATCTTTTAAGGCTTGCAATAAAGCGTCTTGCTTATTAGCCTCTAAAGGCGTATCCTCTAACGGGGCGTCTTTTTCTAAAAGGATCTTATTTTTTGAAAAACTATAGTTGCGCTGATTAGATGAAACCCCGGCGAGTTTGCGCATTTCTTCTACGGTGCTTGAAAGCTGCATGACAACATCTTCTTCATTCAATTCTTCATCATACAAACTCTCTGGAATGAGGGGGGCTTTAGGGGGCTTGTTTTCGCTCTCTTCTTCAACCGCCACAACGATCTCATAAAGCCCAGAAGAAGTGAGCGTTTTTTTACGGATTTCTTGCGTTTTAAACACCAGCGTATCCACCCCATGGTGGCTTTGAGCGATCTTTAAAGCTTCAGCGGCCGTCTCCCCACTATAGGTATAGAATTTCACCACTCCCCTTTTTTAAAAAGAATTTGTTGCAAAGCCAACGGCACTAACACCGAATCCCTTTCACTCCATTTAGGGTGAGGTAAAGTCAAATCATTCTGCCTTAAAATGACTTGGTTGAAAGCGATAATATCAATATCCAAAGTTCTTGGAGCGTCTTTAAAATCGCGCTTCCTTTGGCGCCCAAAACGCCTTTCTATATAAAAAACCAGAGCAAAAAAATGGCACAAACTTAAAGATGTTTTAAGGATGATCGTAGCGTTGTAAAAGTTGGGTTGATTAGTGTAACCAAAAGGCGGATTGATATAAACAGGCGAAGAAAAAATTTTCCCGATTTTACTATGATTTTTAAAATATAAAAAACAATTTTTTAATATTTTTAAAGGGCTTTTAAGATTAGATCCTAGTCCTAAAACCACCCTATTAGAAAAATCAAGCCTTTTTTTAAAAAGGCTAGGGAAAAAGCGGCTAATAAGGATCTCTCGCATCACAAAAGCTCAGCCCTAGAATTTTTGATCACCACTAAATCTTCAATGCGCACCCCAAAAAACCCGGGGATATAAATCCCAGGCTCTATGGAAAACACCATGCCCTCTTCTAAAATGGTTTCACTGCGCGATGAAATATAAGGAAGCTCATGAATGTCTAAGCCAATGCCATGCCCGGTGCTGTGAGTGAAATACTGCCCATAACCATAATCGCTAATCACTCCCCTAGCCAAGCTGTCCGCTTCTTTACCGGTCATGCCCGCTCTAATGCCTGAAATAGCCTTTTCTTGCGCTTCTTTCACAATGTCATAAATCTTTTGACGCTCTTTATCCTTGAAACTCTGCTCTCTTTTGAAGACAAAATCTTTAGGGTCAAAAAAAGCCGTGCGAGTCCTATCCGAGCAATAGCGTTCGTATTTGATCCCCATATCCAAAAGAATGCTATGCTCCGCTTTTAAAAAATCCTTTGCGCTAGGCAAAGCATGGGGCTTGCTCGCGTTCGCATTCAAGGCTAAAATAGGCTCAAAACTCAGATCATAAACCCCCTCTTTAGTCAAAAAGTCCTTAACCTTATGCTGCAAATACCGCTCGCTCAAGGATTCTTTTTCATCAAAAATCTTTTTCACATACTCAGCAAAATTTTCAAAAGCTTCAACATTCAACGCTTGAGATTTTTTGAGGAGTTGGATCTCATGATCGTTTTTAATGATGCGTTTTTGGCGGTGGTAACTAGGCACGCCCTCTAAAATAACCTTATTCCCAACCGCCGAATCCAAACGCTTATAGGTTTGCAAATTCACTTGATTGGGATCAAAAAAGAGCTTTTTAACCGAGTGTTTTGTGATCAAATCAATCGCGCTTTGCACTAAATCGCTGGATTCTATTACTTCCGCTAAAGCACCATTTTTAGGCTGAATGCTTTCTTTAGCTTCTTGAGTGTAGCGAGAATCAGTGATAAAAAACGAGCGATCCTCTAATTGCAAAAACAAAGCGTTATCGCAACTATAAGCACATTCAAAAAACATCGCGTTTTCATTGAGCGTGAAATGCGATTCTCTCTCTAATCCTCTCATCAACAACCCCCTTTTATTTTTGATTGTTGATCGGGTTATTGGGGTTATTAGGGTTATTTTTTTGGGCTTCTTGGAACGCTTTCATTTCGGCTAAAATATTCACCATCGCCATTAAAGCCATGTTGTAACCAAGCGGGCCAAATCCCATGATCACGCCTCCACAAGCCGCTCCAGTGTAAGAATTTTTCCTGAATTCTTCTCTGGCTTGAATGTTAGTGAGATGCACTTCAATGACAGGTTTGCCCGCTAGCATGATCGCATCCGCAATCGCAATAGAAGTGTGCGAAAACGCTCCAGGGTTAATGATAATCCCTTCATAATCGCTGCCCACGCTCTCTTGGATTTTATCAATGATTTCGCCCTCAAAATTGGTTTGAAAAAACTCTAATTCCACTTCTAAATTGCCTTGTTTCACGAAAGTTTGCATGATTTCATGAATTTGGTCTAAGGTTACCATGCCATAAAGTCTTGGGTCTCTGTGTCCTAACATGTTTAAATTAGGCCCTTGAATCACTAAAATTTTCATTAATTTATTTCTCCTTGTTGAATATGGAATGAAACCGCATTATAGCATAAGTTTTTATCTTACCCCTTAAATCCCCCTAAGAACGCATTGTCAAGAAACTACCGCTTGACTAGCGTTAAATTTTTTGATGCTAAAAAGCGCTTTTATCCTTTTTTAAAAAAACAGCCATCATGACCATTCCTACAAAAAAACTTCCCGTAATGAAGAAATCAAAGGGGTCAAACCCGATACCAAAAACGAGATAAAAAGTGAGAGTCGTTAATATAAAGAGTGAGATTAAAGAGTTTTGCTTTATCCCGCTCCAAAAAATCTTTACAATGACTAATAAAAAAAAGAGCCAGATTAAAAAGCCTATGATCCCCCTAGTGGCTAGAACATGAATGATTTGGTTGTCGTATCTTTCATAACAAAGAATCAAATCTTTGGCTCTGTAAGAATGCGATAAAGATAAAATCTCTTCTAACCTCTGGCATTTCTCGCTAGCGGCCATACCAAAAAAGGGCCTTAAACGCAAAACCGTTAGGGCTTCTTTCCAACGCTCCAAACGCCACCCGATACTGCTATCAGCGTCCTTTTTAGCGTAGCGTTTCAAATCTTCTTCAAAGCTTTGGTTTTGAACCCTAGATTGCTCTATTGCCCCCCTTTTTTCTAAAGCGTTACTCCCCATATACAAAGCGCTCAAAACAAGACTCACAACCACCATATAGCTCAATGGTCTGAGCGATTTTTTGGCGTATAAAATAAAGCAAGACAGGATTAAAAAAGTAGCTACAAAGGCGATTGTCGCGCTCCTTGTAGCGCTTAAAATAACGACTAAAAACCCCACAAAAACAGAAAGGGTGAAAAAAAGTTTTTCTTTTTGATTTTGCGAATAAAGTGCATAAATATAACAGCCTAAAATGGAAACGCTCACTAAAACCACATACTCCTTAACCGTGCTAAACCCTTGCGCTCTGGGCATGTTAAAATAAATTTTTTGCACCAATGAAAGCAAGCCGTTAATGAAATTTGCAACAGCCATGCTGTAAAAAAGGATTTTTTGATTCAATTTGATTCTTAAACGGCTAGAAAAAAGCAAGCATAACGCCCCACAAGCGTAAGTTAAGGACATGTTTAGAGCGAATAAATTGTAGCGGAAAGTTTGGCTATCATACATGCTAAACATGTTAGGGAATATGCTTAAAAACACGCCCAAAAAAGCCAGAGTGAGCCATTTAAAGGGCATGGTTTTTAAATAATTAATCGTGAAAGTTTCTTTCAAAGACGCTTGGAAATAACACCTAAGAAACAAAAAAACCATTAAAACAATCAACAAGACTTGAGTTAAAGGTTTTTTAAACGAAGTGAGAAAAAAAAGGGCAAAAATTAAAGTGAAAACAGAGTCCGCACTGAAAAAGGCTTTCAAACGCTCTTTCAACACAAAATCGCCATGATGATTTAAAATCCCCTAAAACCGATAAAAACTACCTGTCTTTAATGCCTAACTTTTCAATCAAAACCACATAACGTGCATGATCGGTGCGTTTGATGTATTTCAACAAGTTGCGTCTTTGAGCGACTAATTTTAAAAGCCCTAAACGACTGGAATGATCTTTAGGGTTAGTTTTTAAATGTTCGGTTAAAAGCTTGATCCTTTCATTCAACAACGCCACTTGCACTTCACAAGAACCAGTATCGTTTGCTTTAGTAGCAAACGCCTTAATGATTTCTTGTTTTTTCTCCAGATTCAAAGCCATAACGACCTCCTAATTGGTAATAATTTTAAAAGAAGCTATTATAGCGTAAAATAAGCTTTTTTGCGCCATACTCTTAAACTTTATATTATAATAAGAGACAAACACACCTACCAAATTAAGGCATTGATTTTAGATTATGGCAAACGAACGCTCCAAATTAGCTTTTAAAAAGACTTTCCCTGTCTTTAAACGCTTCTTGCAATCCAAAGACTTAGCCCTTGTGGTCTTTGTGATCGCTATTTTAGCGATCATTATCGTGCCGTTACCGCCTTTTGTGTTGGATTTTTTACTCACGATTTCTATTGCGCTATCGGTGCTAATCATTTTAATCGGGCTTTATATTGACAAGCCTACTGATTTTAGCGCTTTCCCCACTTTACTCCTCATTGTAACCTTATACCGCTTGGCTTTAAATGTTGCCACCACTAGAATGATTTTAACCCAAGGCTATAAAGGGCCTAGCGCGGTGAGCGATATTATCACGGCGTTTGGGGAATTTAGCGTGAGCGGGAATTATGTGATTGGGGCGATTATCTTTAGTATTTTAGTGCTAGTGAATTTATTGGTGGTTACTAATGGCTCTACTAGGGTTACTGAAGTGAGGGCGCGATTCGCTCTAGACGCTATGCCAGGAAAGCAAATGGCGATTGATGCGGATTTAAACTCAGGGCTTATTGATGATAAGGAAGCTAAAAAACGGCGCGCCGCTCTAAGCCAAGAAGCGGATTTTTATGGCGCGATGGATGGCGCGTCTAAATTCGTCAAAGGCGATGCGATCGCTTCTATCATCATCACGCTTATCAATATCATTGGAGGGTTTTTAGTGGGCGTGTTTCAAAGGGATATGAGTTTGAGCTTTAGCGCTAGCACTTTCACTATCCTAACCATTGGCGATGGGCTTGTAGGGCAAATCCCTGCCTTAATCATTGCGACAGCGACGGGTATTGTCGCCACTCGCACCACGCAAAACGAAGAAGAGGACTTTGCTTCTAAACTCATCACACAGCTCACCAATAAAAGCAAAACTTTAGTGATTGTGGGAGCGATTTTATTGCTTTTTGCAACCATTCCTGGACTCCCTACCTTTTCTTTAGCGTTTGTAGGGACTCTCTTTTTGTTCATCGCATGGCTGATTAGCAGGGAGGGAAAAGACGGGTTGCTCACTAAATTAGAAAATTATTTGAGTCAAAAATTCGGCTTGGATTTGAGCGAAAAACCTCACAGCTCCAAAATCAAACCCCACACCCAAACCACAAGGGCTAAAACCCAAGAAGAGCTTAAAAGAGAAGAAGAGCAAGCCATTGATGAAGTGTTAAAAATTGAATTTTTAGAATTGGCTTTAGGCTATCAGCTCATTAGCTTAGCGGACATGAAACAGGGGGGCGATTTGTTAGAAAGGATTAGGGGCATTAGAAAAAAGATAGCGAGCGATTATGGTTTTTTGATGCCGCAAATCCGGATCAGGGATAATTTGCAACTCCCCCCAACGCATTATGAAATCAAGCTTAAGGGCATTGTGATTGGTGAAGGCATGGTGATGCCGGATAAGTTTTTAGCTATGAATACCGGTTTTGTGAATAAAGAAATTGAAGGCATTCCTACTAAAGAGCCGGCTTTTGGAATGGACGCTTTATGGATTGAAACTAAAAATAAAGAAGAAGCCATTATTCAAGGCTATACTATTATTGATCCAAGCACCGTTATTGCGACGCACACCAGCGAATTAGTGAAAAAATACGCTGAAGATTTTATCACTAAAGACGAAGTGAAATCCCTTTTAGAGCGCTTGGCTAAAGACTATCCTACGATTGTAGAAGAGAGTAAAAAAATCCCCACCGGTGCGATCCGCTCAGTCTTGCAAGCCTTGTTGCATGAAAAAATCCCCATTAAAGACATGCTCACTATTTTAGAAACGATTACCGATATTGCCCCATTGGTTCAAAACGATGTGAATATCTTAACCGAACAAGTGAGGGCGAGGCTTTCTAGGGTGATCACTAACGCTTTTAAATCTGAAGACGGGCGTTTGAAATTTTTAACCTTTTCTACCGATAGCGAACAATTTTTGCTTAATAAATTGCGAGAAAATGGCACTTCTAAGAGCCTGCTGCTCAATGTGGGCGAATTGCAAAAACTCATTGAAGTGGTCTCTGAAGAGGCCATGAAAGTCTTGCAAAAAGGGATCGCTCCGGTGATTTTGATCGTAGAGCCTAATTTAAGAAAAGCCCTTTCTAATCAAATGGAGCAGGCCAGGATTGATGTGGTCGTGCTAAGCCATGCGGAATTAGATCCTAACTCTAATTTTGAAGCCTTAGGCACGATCCACATTAACTTTTAATTTAATTTATAAAATAAAAAGGAAAATAATGCAAGTTTACCACCTTTCACACATTGATTTAGACGGCTATGCATGCCAGCTTGTTTCAAAACAATTTTTTAAAAATATCCAATGCTATAACGCTAATTACGGGCGTGAAGTCTCAGCGAGAATTTATGAAATTCTAAACGCGATCGCTCAATCTAAAGAGAGTGAATTCCTTATTTTGGTTAGCGATTTGAATTTGAACTTAAACGAAGCAGAGTATTTGCAAGATAAAATCCAAGAACACCGCTTGCAAAATAAAGACATTCAAATCCAGCTTTTGGATCACCATATTAGTGGTAAGGAAGTGGCTGAGAGTTTCCATTGGTATTTTTTAGACACGAACCGCTGCGCGACTAAAATCGTGTATGAATTTTTGAAAAATCGCTACAAAATTTTAGAGCCAAAAAACGCAACATGGCTAGAGCCTTTAGTGGAAATGGTCAATTCTGTGGATATTTGGGACACGCAAGGTTATGGCTTTGAATTAGGCAAGGTGTGCATGCGCATGATCACTCAAAGCTCTGAATTGAACCGCTTCATGTTTGATGATGAAAACCGCAACTATAAGTTAAAGCTTTTAGAAGAAGTTAAAAACTATTTGTTTTTAGAAAATGCCCCTATAGCCTATGATAATGATTTGTTCAAGCTTAAAAAAATCGCTCTAGGGGGCGACCCTACTACAGAAACGATGGACAATATCTCTTCAAACGCGCAAACGCGTTTGCTCTCTTTAAAAAAGCATGATTGCAGCGTTTATTACCAGGATAAAAAAGGGTTTTTAAGTTATTCTATGGGGGGTATTAGCGTGTTGGCTAACCTTTTTTTAACGCAAAATCCGGATTTTGATTTTTATATGGATGTGAACGCTAAAGGGAATGTGAGCTTAAGGGCGAATGGGAATTGCGATGTGTGCGAACTCAGTCAAATGTGTTTCAATGGGGGCGGGCATAGGAATGCGAGCGGGGGCAAGATTGATGGCTTTAAAGAAAGCTTTAATTATAAGGACATTAAAGAGCAAGTTGAAGAAATTTTCAATAACGCCTAACACTAAAGTTAGCTGTTTATAAAAAGCGTTGGTTATAAAAACTAAGAGTTTAAAACTTTTTTGGAAAGGTTTAGAAACTTCTATTTTATCATTTTGTATAAACCCATTTCTTTAAGGTAAAGGGGTATTTTAAAAACTATTCCCCTATATTCCCCTACAAACCCCCTAACCCCAAAAGGTCGCTTAAAGAGTTATCGTTTGGTTAAAATCAAGCCTTTTTATTATTGATTGTAAAAAATGCTTTTTTAATATTTTTAGGTTTTTTAATCCGTAATCACAGCCAATAGTGGTTTAAGTTATCCCTCTATTTTATTGTTTTGTGTTGCGGGTATTTGGAGCATGTTAGGGTTTGGGGTAATAGCGGGTGGTTATCTTAAAAACGAGACAACCAACTATGAAACGATTAGTCATCATGGTTTTATGGTTCTCGCAACGCCACTACACTAAAATTTTAGTGCAAGCTAGAGTTTAGCTAGCGTTTTCTTTGTGTATTTTTCTTGTATCCCATAAAAATCCCACAAAAATAAGACTTTGTCAATATCCAATGAAAACAGAGCCAAATCTTATATTTTTGTATTTTGATGGATATTTAAATCCATGAATTGATATGAATTTATTTGAGTGTTTTTTAATCAAAATACCTCACTAATCCAACTACAGATAAAATAATCATACCACCCAACCAAACATAATATGACATTATTGCTATCGTTATTAAAATATTGTCAATGATCTCGCACCCGCTCCACCCCACGACAACCAATCGTATTTTTTAGCAAAAAATTACGAAGTTTACTCTTCACACGCCGGTTTGGGGTAGCAAAAACGATAGCCTCTGCGCCTCACGGTTTCAACCGTGGAAATCCCTAAGGGTTTATCCATTTTTTGGCGGATTTGATTGATAGCCACTTCAATCACATTAGGGGTAACCATTTCAGGCTCTTCCCAAATAGCGTCTAAAAGCTGTTCTTTGGAGACGATTTGATCCCTATGTCTGGCAAGATGGGTAAGCACTTCAAAAGGCTTCCCTTTCACTTCAACTTCACGCCCCTTGTAAATAATCTTTTCTTCATCAGGGCTAATGGTCAAATCCCCAATTTCAATCACATTAGAGCCCCAAAACCTCAAACGAGCCTCAATCCTTGCGACTAAAGCCTTAATGCTGCGGTAAGGCTTAGCGATATAATCGTCCGCGCCCTGCTCAAACGCATGGACTTCTTCTTCGCTTGTAGGGTTATCAGAAGAAACTAAAACAACAATAGAAGAATGCTTTTCCTTGATTCTAGAAACAAAACTTAAAGCGTTTTTATCGCTAACCATAACCAAGTCATAGTTCCTAATATCCATAAGATATTCCCCATCCTCTAAACTCTCTGTTACATCAGCCATAAAGCCTTTAACATTTAAGCCCTTTTCAATTTCTCCACCCAAAACAGAACTTTTTTCAATCAGTAGAACGCGCATGGTGTATGACTCCTGCATTTAAGAGTAATTCAAGCACTGATTATATCATAATTTTAAATTAGTTTAAGAAAATATTAATAAAAGTTATCGCTTGATTAAAATCAAGCCCTTGGTTATTGGTTGTAAAAAATGCCTTTGAGCGTTTTTATGGATAATTTTTAAAACCATTTACTAAAAATCACCATTTTATTGTATAATCACAATCCAACCATTCCTTATGGTTTGGTTGGCACCGCTTAAGATTGAAGGGTCATCTCCCCCTCCTTTCCCTTTGTCTTGGCGGTTGTTTTTAACCCCTTGTTTTAATCCCTATTTTTAACCGCTTGATTACGATTAAGATTTTGTTTAACTAAGCTTGATTTTTAGGTAAAAGCCTAAGGCATGCGATCTCGCTAGGGGCTAAAAACCTTAAAGGAACGCCCCAATACCCTGCCCCACTGCTCACATAAATTTGAGTGGTGCCGCTGTGCTTGTATAAACCATACAAATAAGTTTGCGCTAACTTGACTAAAAGGCTAAAGGGAAAGATTTGCCCTGCATGGGTATGCCCTGAAAGCACTAAATCTATAGAGTGGCTTTCTTTGACGCTTCTAATTTGTTTAGGCTGGTGGGCTAAAAGGATCGTGGGCTTACTACTATCACGCTTTTTTAACGCCTCATCAATATTGGGGGCAAAATTTTGACGCTTTCTTGCGAAATAATCATACACACCGCACAAATTGATCCCCCCTAAATGCACGCATTCATTCCCTAAAATCGTCATATCAAGCGTGTTAAGAAACGATAAAATCGGCTCTATGCCATGATAATACTCATGGTTTCCTGGCACATAAAAAGTGCCATGCGTGCTTTTAAGGTTGTTTAAGGGCAGTAAAAAGGATTTGACTTTTTCAATGTTTTCATCCACTAAATCCCCCCCAATCAGCACCATATCCACTTTTTGTTGATTGACTTCTTCTACAATGTAATCAACAAAATCTTTTTGCAACAAGCTCCCCACATGCATGTCTGTGAGTAAAATAACCTTTAATTCCTTGTCTAGCTTATCCAAATAAATAGGGGTTTCTTTGATTTTAGGGCGGGCCAACCCTTCATAAAAGCCGCGCCAAAAATACCCTAATAACGCCAGATAAAACCCTAATTTTAAAAAGTTTTTTAAACCTTTACGCCTTGAAGGTAAGAAATCTATTTTTTCTATGGAGTAGGAAAACCCGTAAAAACTTAAAGAAAAAACAAACACAATAAAGGATACAAACGAACACGCCGAAGTCAAAACAAACAAATGGCTAGGCATAGTATTTCTATAAAAAGCAAAAGCCGCCTCGCCCGCGCTCAAAAGGACAAAAAACCATAAATAAGCGTATTGAGAGATTTTCTTTAAGGTTAAAAACGATTTTAACATCCTAAAAGAACTATAATTCAAAAGACACAAAACCAATAAAAACGCTATGGAGATCAGCATACCACCCTTTTATTATCATAAAGTGTTCTGTCATTCTAGCATGTTAACGCTAATGCGTCCTTTAGGTTTCATCGTGCTATTTCCTTTTTTATCAGTCTCAATCCACACAGAAAGAGAAAAGTATCCCTCCCTTTAAAAGAGTGTGAGTTTGGATATAATAATAAAAAATGCGCTTAAAACCATGAAAAAGGAGATGCGATGCAATTAGACAATGATTTAGAATTCGCTAAAAAAATCTTTAACCCTAACAGAGCGTTTGCCAAGCAAGCCAGGATTAAAAACATGTGCGAATATAAAGATTTAGTGCATGAAGCCAATGAAGATTATGAACATTTTTGGGGCGAGTTAGCCAAGCAAAAACTCACATGGTTTAAACCTTTTGATAAGGTTTTAAACAGCGATAACGCCCCTTTTTTCAAATGGTTTGAAAACGGCAAAATCAATGTTTCTTACAATTGCATAGACAGGCATTTAAAAGACAAAAAAAATAAAGTGGCGATCATTTTTGAAGGGGAAATGGGGGATTATAATGTCATCACTTACAGAAAACTCCACTCTGAAGTCAATAAAACAGCCAACCTTTTAAAAAACGAATTCAATGTCAAAAAAGGCGACAGAGTCATTATCTATATGCCCATGATTGTAGAAAGCGTTTATATGATGCTCGCATGCGCTAGGATTGGAGCGATCCATAGCATCGTTTTTGCTGGGTTTAGCCCTGAAGCCTTAAGGGATAGGATCAACGACGCTCAAGCTAAATTAGTTATCACAGCAGATGGGACTTTTAGAAAAGGCAAACCTTACATGCTCAAGCCAGCCCTTGACAAGGCTCTAGAAAATAACGCCTGCCCTAGCGTGGAAAAAGCGCTCATTGTGATACGAAACGCCAAAGAGATTGACTATGTGAGAGGGCGCGATTTTGTCTATAATGAAATGGTCAATTACCAATCCGATAAATGCGAACCTGAAATGATGGACTCTGAAGATCCTTTATTCTTGCTCTATACAAGCGGATCAACCGGGAAACCTAAAGGCGTTCAACACAGCAGTGCAGGGTATTTGCTGTGGGCGCAAATGACGATGGAGTGGGTTTTTGATATTAGAGATAACGATAATTTTTGGTGCACCGCTGATATTGGTTGGATCACAGGGCACACTTATGTGGTTTATGGACCTTTAGCTTGCGGGTCAACGACTTTGATACTAGAAGGCACGATGTCTTATCCGGATTATGGGAGATGGTGGAGGATGATAGAAGAATACCGCGTGGATAAATTCTACACTTCCCCCACCGCTATAAGAATGCTGCATGCTAAAGGCGAAAACGAACCCTTAAAGTATAATTTAGAATCGCTCAAAGTTTTGGGAACGGTGGGAGAGCCTATTAACCCTACGGCATGGAAATGGTTTTATGAAAAAATCGGTAACTCAAAATGCAGTATCGTGGATACTTGGTGGCAAACAGAAACAGGCGGGCATATCATCAGCCCTTTACCGGGAGCTACGCCTATAAGGGCCAGTTGTGCGACTTTACCTTTGCCTGGAATCCATGCAGAAGTTTTAAACGAAGACGGCACCAAAACAAAGCCCGGAGAGCAAGGGTTTTTATGCATCACTAAGCCATGGCCTTCTATGGTAAGAAACATTTGGGGCGATGAAAAACGATACATTGATAGCTATTTTTCTCAGATCAAGTTGAATGGGGAATATGTCTACCTCTCTGGAGATGGCGCTATCGTGGATGAAAACGGATACATCACTATTATTGGGCGCACAGATGATATTGTGAATGTGAGTGGGCATAGGATTGGCACGGCTGAAGTGGAGAGCGCTATTTCTAAACATGAAATGGTGGTTGAATGCGCGGTAGTGGGTATCCCTGATGCGATTAAAGGAGAGGGCTTATTTGCGTTTGTGGTGCTGTGCGATGGGGCTAAATGCAATCTTGGCGAGAGTTTAGAATTGTTAAAAGAAATGAATCATATCTTATCCGTTGAAATTGGAAAGATCGCTAAATTAGACAATGTCATGTATGTGCCAGGTTTGCCTAAAACCAGGAGCGGGAAAATCATGAGAAGGCTTTTGAAATCTATCGCCAAAAAAGAGCCCATCACTCAAGATTTAAGCACGCTAGAAGATGTGAATGTGGTCAAAGAAATAATGAGTATCGTTCAAATGGAAGAGTGAAATCTCAAAAACGCTTTTTAGCGTTTTTTAACCAAATAATGAGAGCCC
This sequence comes from Helicobacter pylori, assembly GCF_014497725.1. Classification (GTDB taxonomy): domain Bacteria; phylum Campylobacterota; class Campylobacteria; order Campylobacterales; family Helicobacteraceae; genus Helicobacter; species Helicobacter pylori_DE. Next base: position 255,415 of record NZ_JACTGF010000002.1, read on the forward strand.
AGTTTCAATCAAGCGGTAATCTCTCATAAAGTGTAAGAACGCTACCGCTTTGCGTTATTCCACCACTCAAAAAGCGTTTTAACTTTCTTTAAATCTTTATACTCCACGCTTTTGATAGCGTGATTCTCTAATTCAAAATCCGCACTCAGATCGTTAGCGTCTTTAAGGACGGCTTGAAAGCTTTCTTTATTGATGAGTTTGACCTCCACTTTTTCGCCTAAAGAAAGCTTGAAGTGTTTGGGGGTTTTAAGCACTCTTTCTAACCCCATAGAGCTCACTTCCAAAATATAAGCGTCTTGAATAAAATCGCACACATCTAATAAGGGCGAAATGATCTCGCTCACTTGTTGGCAAATGTCCAAACTAACCGCTCCATTAGGGTTTTTAAGGCTCACCCTTAAAACATGCTGCTCGTTTTCTTTAACCAAGCTCACATCATAAAGCAAGTATCCCAAGCTTTCAATCACGCCCTCTATTTTCTCTTCTATTCTTTTAGTCATTATCTTTCCCTTTAGCGATTTCATTGAATATGGCGTCTAGGCGGAGCTGCTTTTCTAAACTATCATCTAAAACAAAACTGAGTTTTGGGCATTTAAACCACCCGCTCGCTTGCAAAACAAATTGCCTGATCAAACCCTCAGCTTTTTTCAATTTGGAAAGGATTTTATGATCTGATGAAAGCACAAACACCAAAGCGTGGTGTTTCCCTTTAGAGCATTCCACCTTAGTAACGCTTAAAGAATTCAACTCGCCATCATTCAAGCTCGCTAAAGCCTCTTGCAACAATTCTAAAAGATTGGATTCTAAGCGTTCTTTATGGGCGTTCATTAGAGGGTTCTTTTTTTATGGATTTCTTTATAGGTTTCAAACACATCACCCACTTTAATCTCATTATAATTTTCTAACATGATCCCGCACTCATAGCCCTTAGAAACTTCTTTCACATCGTCTTTAAAGCGTTTCAAAGAAAGGATTTCGCCGGTGTGAATCACCACGCCATCCCTAATCAAACGCGCCTTAATGCCACGAGCGATCACCCCATCGCTCACCACACACCCGGCTATCGTGCCTACTTTAGGGATATTAAAGGTTTCCCTCACTTCCGCTTGCCCGGTATGCTCTTCTTCAATGATAGGACTCATCAAGCCTAATAACAGCGATCGCATTTCTTCAATCAAGGCATAAATCACCGTGTAAGTTTTAATGCTCACATTGTATTCTTTAGCCTTATTTTTTACATTACCGGTGGGGCGGATATTAAAGCCTAAAATCACGGCATGCTCACTGCTAGAAACCAAGCTCAAATCATTCTCAGTAATGCCCCCCACCCCTGAGTGGATCACTTGGATCGCCACTTCTTCGTTATTAAGCTCTAACAAGCTGTTTTTAATGGCTTCTAAGCTTCCTTGCGTATCCGCTTTAATGACTACAGGAATGTTTTTTAATTCCTTATTGGCGACCATTTCTGAAAGCTCATCAAAAGACACTTTAGTGCTTTTACTCAAGGCTTTTTGGCGTAAATAAGTCGCCCTCTTTTGAGCTTGCAAACGTGCGATGGAATCGTTTTCCACCCCTATTAAAACAGATCCCGCAGGCGGCACTTCGCTTAAGCCTGTGATGAGAGCCACCATAGAGGGTTTTAAATTTTGAATGCTCTTGCCTTGATCGTCAGTCATCGTTCTTACTTTACCAAAGGCTGTTTCGGCAAAAAAGCTATCCCCCACGCTCAAAGTCCCGCTTTGGACAATCACCGTGGCTACTGCCCCACGCCCTTTTTCCACGCTCCCTTCTAAAACAACCGCTCTAGCACTGCCCTCTTCTATGGCTTTTAATTCCATAATATCCGCTTGAATGAGAATGGTTTCTAATAAATTGTCAATGCCATCGCCCGTTTTAGCCGAAACAGGGATGAACTCATGCTCTCCGCCCCAATCCACAGGGTTATAACCAAGTTCAGCGCATTCGGCTTTGAGTTTGTCCGGATTCACATTAGGCTTATCCATTTTATTCATCGCAAAAATCACAGGCACATTAGCGGCCTTTGCATGCTCTAAAGCTTCAATAGTCTGTTGCTTCACGCCATCATCAGCCGCTATCACAATCACTGCAATATCTGTAACTTGAGCCCCACGATTACGCATCTGGCTGAAGGCTTCATGCCCTGGGGTGTCAATGAAAGACACCCACTTATCATTTTTTTCCACCATGTAAGCGCCAATGTGCTGAGTGATCCCCCCAGCTTCAGTGTGGGCGACTCTTTTATCACGGATTTTATCCAGTAGCGAAGTTTTACCATGATCCACATGCCCCATGATAGTCACCACAGGCGGGCGCTCTTTTTTCACGCCCTCTAACACCTCTTCTACTTCAAATTCTTCTAAGGTGTTTTGAACAGAAATTTCTAAATGAAACTCTTCGGCTAAAATCTCTATGCTATCCTTATCCAAAAAGTCGTTTTTAGTCACCATAAGCCCTAAATTGAAGAGGGTTTTAATCACATCAGCCAGATTCAAATTCGCTTTTTGTGCGAATTCATAGACGCGCACTTCTTCAGGGATTGCAATCGCGCTTTGGATCACTTTTTGGCTGTTATCGTTACGGAATGCGCGCTTTTTCTTGGATTGTCGTTTGATCCCGCCTTCATTCATCCAAGGGTTTTTCCTTTGGACGCGCACCCTGTCATTGATATTTTGGCGCGCTTCTTTTTCTTCTTCTTCCTTATTGAGGTTATCTTGTTCATGCAAATCAAACAATAAGATTTCATCGGTTTCATCATCATAAATATCATTGTCCTTAAAATCCCTTACATCGCTAAAATCAATTTTATGGGATTTGTTGTTTTTGGCGGTGGGGGTGGCTTTGGGCTTACTGGGTTTTTTGGCTTTTTTAGTCTCTTGTTTATCTTTTTCTTGCCATTCTTTTTTAATGTCTTCAAAAATAGCCGCCGCGCTTTGAGTGGGTTTTTTGCTTTCTGTTACACTGTTTTCAATTTCATTTTCTGTTTCATCGTTGCGTTTAATCACCCTAAAGCCCGTGTATCTTTTGATATTCTCATGGCGTTTGATCTCTTGCTCTTGTTTTTTAACTTCGCTGATTTCTTTTTTAGCGTTGCTGACATTACTAGCGCTGTTAGCGTTGTTAGTGGTATTGGTGTTGCTTTGGGTGAGTTTGTTTAGGGCTTCTCGGCTTTTTTGGATTTCTTGGAGCTTTTGCTTGGCTTTTTCTATTTGAGAATGGCTAACCGCTTTAGGGGTGTTTTCTGTAGGGGGCGTTTGGTTTTCAAAAGTGTTGACAATCTCTATCCCACCCTTCTTTTTAGCAATGGGCGTGGGAGCTTCTTTTTTCTTTTCTTTAGTTTTTTTGGGCTTTGGCTGGCTTTTTGTTTCTTCTTTTTTAGGCGTTTTGGAAACCTTTTTGTTAAGAGGTTTAGACGCTACGGCTGTATTCAAATCGTCTTTATTGTCTTGCTCAGGATTTTTAGTGGGTTTATTGGCTTGTATTTGTTCTTTAATGCCATCCACAATGTATTTGTATAGCTTGCCGGCTTGCTCTGGGGTCATTTTAGAATTTGTTTTAAGCTCTAAACCAATGTCTTTGGCTTGCTCGATCACATTTTTAAGCTCTTTTTGGGTCTTACCAAGCTCGGCTAAAAATTCTTTTAAATCAACCATACCACTCATGCTATGCTTCTCTCCTTAATCCAAGTAATGATATTTTTAACATCTTTTGGGGCGTTCTTTATTTTTGAAACCGCTTTCAACAACTTTTTTTCTCCATTTTTCAAACAATTTCCACACACATAAAAACTACGGCCTTTGCCATCAAACTCCATGATTTGATTGTCAAAGCTTTTCAAACGCAACAAATCCTTTTGGGGTTGGCGCATTCTGCACGCCACACACATGCGGATTTTAATTTCAGTCTTTCTCAATAAGGACTCCATCATTGTCAAAATCTAAAACCGCTACCCTAAATTTAGGGAATTTCTTGCTCAAAACCTGCTTTAATTTAGGGGCGTCTTCTTCATAACACATGTTAAAAAACGACGAACCGCTCCCTGAAAGCGTGCTCATTAAGGCGTTATTTTCTAAAGCGAGCTTTTGGATCGCAAACAACACGGGATAAGTTTGCATGCGCTTATATTGATGCATCCTGTCTTTAGAACAACAACGCAATAAATCCCACTTCCCCTGCACAATCGCCATCGTCATCAAACTCGCATGCGAAAGGTTAAACACGCTTTCTTGCACGCTGTAACGCTTGGGCAAGAGGTGGCGCGATTGCTTGGTGGAAATGGCCCTATTAGGGATCACCATCACCGCTTTTAAAAAAGAGGGGATTTTGGTTTTTAAACTTATCACTTTCTTTTTTTCCACAAACGCTGCATTATACCCCCCAAACACCGCCGGAGTGATATTATCCGGGTGGTTTTCATAAATTAAAGCGGTATTGACAATATTTTCTCTATCAAAATCAAACCCTAAAAACGCAAACGCTGAAGCGACCGCCCCCACAATCATCGCCGAGCTAGATCCCATGCCCCTTGTAATAGGGACTTTATTATGCAATAAAAATTTAAACGATCCATCATTCCCATGCTTTTTTAAAATCTCATAAAACACTTTAGTGAAAATATTGTTGGTTAAAAACTTAGGGATCCCTTCACCCTCCCCAACCAATTTCACCGCATGGAAGCTGCTAGGCTCAATAAAAAACCGATTGCGTAAATTCAAACTCAAACCCAAGCAATCAAAACCGGGGCCTAAATTCGCACTTGTTGCAGGAACACTCACTACCAAATTTTAAACCCCTATTGTTGATACCATTTCATTTTTAAAACTAGCATTATACACTAAATAGGAGGCAAAATGTAAAACGGCGTGTTCAATTGAGTGAATTTGTCTTTCTCTAAAAAAGAGGGCAGCATGAAATCTTTTGGTGCAATTTTCAAATCTTTAAAATCGCTCAAGCTTTCCCTTTCTTTTGAAACAAAGTATTTATTGGCATACGCCAAAATGGGCGTGTTGTCGTTAAAATCAAAGCCTGTAGTTGAATAGAGTTCAAAGTCATGGATCAAAGCTAAAGTGTGCAAGAAAACATGCGTGAGCTTTAAACTAGTGAAACTCCCTGGCCCCTTAGCGTAATAAACCCCTTTAATCGCCGGTAAATCAGGGTAGATCGTGGGGTAAATGGTGGGGTTTTTAAAATCTTCAAATAATTGTGAAAAAACTCCCACCAAAGCTTCGCTTGTTTTTAATTTGGAAGTGTAAGAAGCACATAAAAAATCGTTTTGATACACCCCAAGCAAGACCCCCTCGCCTAAAGAGATAAGCGCTAAATCCAATTCCAAAAAATAAGCCCTAATTTAAGATTAAGCGAAAGCCTTTTGCAACGCAAACTCTTTAGCCGGATCTGAAGCGATCAAAACTTCGTAATTTTTAGCGTCTGCTAAAATGGCTTTAACCAGCATGGAATTGAGCTTGTGGCTGCCTGAAAAAGAAGTGTATTTGCCCATCACAGGCATGCCTAAGACCATTAGATCCCCCATAGCGTCTAAAATCTTGTGGCACACGAATTCCTTTTCACATCTCAATCCTTCTTTATTCAAAATGCTGTTTTCATCTAGCACGATGCAATTATTCAAGCTCCCCCCTTTGGCTAAACCAATGGATCGCAAGTAATTCACTTCTTGCAAAAACCCAAAGGTGCGGGCTTTAGCGACTTGCTCTTTGTAAGCGGTTTTACTAAAGACGAAATGATGGGCTTGCTTAGCGATAACCGGATGGTTAAAATCAATCGTGAAATTCAAAGAAAGCTGGCTGTCTGGCTCAATTTTAACAAACTTATCGCCCTCTCTAACCTCAACGGCTTGCTTGATTTCCATCACCTTTTTAGGAGCGTCTAATTCTTTAATCCCCGCTTCATCTAAAAGCATGCAATAAGTCAAAGCACTCCCATCCATGATAGGGATCTCTTCGTTATCCACAGAGATTTTAAGATTGTCAACACCATACGCATGGATAGCTGAAAGCAAATGCTCAATCGTAGAAATCCTAGCGTTATCTTTACCCAACACGGTTGCCATTTTGGTATCCACGATGTTTTCAGGTTTCAAGGGGAGCTTCACGCCCAAATCAGAGCGGTAAAAAACAATGCCTTGATTTTCTCCTAAAGGCTCTAAAACAAGCTTCACAGGAACGCCCTTGTGTAAGCCTATCCCTACTAATTCCACAGAGTGGTTAATGGTTATTTGTTTCATAATACTTCCTTTATGTCTAGTATATCGTCATTTTTAGTGATTATTTTAATATTTTTGTTTACCAAAAGCCGTTCAACCTCTTTTAAAGAGAAAATTTTATTTTGAAAAACGATTTGAGCGCTCTTGACTTCTTTTAAAATCAAGCACTCTCCAAAGCACACAATCGCCCCTTCGCAAACCCCATAAACTGACACAGAACCTTCTGAAATGATCTTTGCCCCATTGTGGATATTACCCAAAAAAATAAGGTGGTTAGCGCTATAAATCTCTTCCCCACTCCTGATATTGCGCTCATAAATCGTTGTTTTGGGTTCTATCGCATTAGGGCTATTTTGCTTTAAAAGGTTAGCGTCTTTTTCTGTGGTTTTGATATAACGCCCGTTTAAAACGCGATTCGTTTCTAAAAACAAAAGCTGGTGTTTGTGCAAAATGGCTTTGACTTCTGGTTCAATATCATATTTAAAAATAATAAGAAAATATTGCAAAAGGGCGTGGTTTTTTTCTAAAAATTCCATGACCGCTTCAGGCTCTTGCTTTTCAATTTCAAACGCATGCACGTTTTTTTGATTGGTTTTTAACATGACTATCCTTTCATTAAAAGCCGTTTGGCTTGCTCTATGGGGGTGATGATATTGGTTTTTATCCATTGCTCATTAAGCCATTCATTGGGCCAGACAAAAACCCCTTGTAAAAGCATCCCTAAATGCAACCCGCTCCCTAATTTCAAACCACTACTCCCCACGCTTCCATCATCTTTTAAATGCGCTAAAAAAACGCACAAACCTAACCCATAGCAATCCATTAAACTATTACCATAAAAATCTAACTCCCCCTTAAAAACCCTCTTTATCGATGGATCAAACGCTAAAGATAAATCCTTACTGGGTATCAAATCCACCCCTAAATGCAAGAATTGGAACAACACCTGATTGTCCTTTAAGACACGCCGATTTTCTAAAAAATTGCTTATCATTTTAAAAGGCCCGTTCAAGGGTTTTAGCACTTGAAAATGGGAAAAATCCTTATAAAAATCCCCTTGATCTAAAGCGATCTTTTGGATTTTTTCTAAATCTTTTAAGCGCGTGTTGGAAAACATTTCTAATAAAGTTTGCTCAGTGTGATTTTGAAATTTTTCTTGCTTTGCAATCTTGTCTTTTAAGACGCTTAAGTTTATCTCTTTTTCCCTCAAACGATGGGTTTTTCGCTTGAGTAATAAAGGGGCGGTATTAGAGTTATAGGCTTTATCTTTAGCGACAATGAACGCCTTAAAATCCTTATTTTTATAAGACCAAGGCACTAGAGCGATAAAAACATTACGCTGTTTGAATTCTAAAAGCCTGAAAGCTTTAAAATCCTTTTTTTTGACGCGCACAAACGCTTGAGACAAATTCTTATCCAAAGCTTCAAAGACAACTACCGCGCTCCCTCCATAAGCGATGCTTGGAGAACGAGATAAAATAGTAATTGAGGGTTTTATCGTATCAACACACACTTCTTGTTTGAAAGACGCCTTATTGCCATTGAAAAAATTAGCATAGCTCCAATCATTAGCTTGAATTTCATATAAAAGGCACTTGTCTTCTAACCCCATGATTTCAGGCTTGATCAAAGGCACTTCTAAAGACTTGGGTTTATCTAATACCAGATTTTCTTTTTCATATAAGATCAAATTGTCTTTTGTGGTTACTTTTAGTTCATAGCGTTTGATGCCCTTTGGGGCTGCTATTTTAATCTTAATGGGTTTTTTTAAATCCCAAAAAAGCACTTCATTATTGTCATTGAGCACGCCCTCTTTGCTATTCAAACTAAAACTTAAAGCTTTGGTTTTTGTGATTAAAGCGTTAAAAATCAAATAACCCCCTAAAATTAAAACGACTAACGCTAAAATTTTAAACCTTAACTCCAAGATCAAGCCTTAAAAAATAAACGCATAATTCACTAATAAAAAACTGGATCGCTTGAACTGATTGTTAGCCGAAATCAACAATCGTTCATCATTTTCTTTATTTTGATAAACCGCTCCCTCTTCTACTCCCATCCTCAAATAGCTAATCGGTAATTTTGTGCCAATTTCTAAGCGGTGTTTCCTATAAAGCGTTAAACTCACACCCACATTAAAAGTATAATCCACTTCAATCAAAGATTTCCATAAAAAATTAGGGCTTGAATAACCCCCTACTACCAAATCCCTCCCGTTTTGATTAGGCTTGTCTTGATAGAGCATAAGCCCTATCCCAAAACCCGCATAAACGCCTAAAAAATGCTTTTTAGTCTTAAAATCTAAAGGCATATCAAACAACAAATCGGTATTGACAGCCCCTAAAACATAAAAAAACGAGCCTACAGGCTGCTTGAGCGCGTTCTCTTTTAACGCCCCTCCCCCAAGCAACAAATCCCCATAAAATCGTGTCCCAAAATAAGGCACGAAGTATTTTTGATACCCAAATTTAACGCTAATCATAGAAACAGGAGCGTTAATCTTGATATTGTTTTTAAACGCGCTAGGGGCATTCGCGCCATATTTGTCTAACATCTCCCCTTGATAAGACAAGTTAAGTTCCCCATAAGCATACCCGCCCCCTAAAAACACCCCACTCTTATCATCGGCTATGGAAAAAGATTTGAGCAATTTTTTTCTTTTCTTTGAAGAAATCTTTGGGTAAGTTCGCTCTAAATATTCTTCTTCAAACTTATCCTTATCCATCTCTTTGGGTGAAACCCCTTTTTCGGTGAGCTGTCGCTTTAAATGGTTTATTTTTTCGTCTAATTGTTGGTTTTCTTCTTCTAAATTGTCATAATCTGTCGCTTGAAGCCCTATAATGAACGCCAGATAAACCAACCAGTATTTGAGTTTCAACCCTTGAGCCTTTACAATAAATAGTTGTAACTAATATAATAAATATTAGTGCTTTTAAAATAATATAAAAAAGTTTGCGAAGTTTCTTTTAAGGGAGGCATTTTTAGGGCTAATTCAAAGCGGTGTTTGAGGTTGAGCGTCATGCTCACCCCCAAATTTAACACCAGCCCAAAGGCGTTAGGCTGTGAATACCCTTTAATCTCTTTTAAATTTTGATACATCCCATTCCACCCCACTCCAACGCCTCCAAATATCCCTAACGCAAACCTTTTTTCTTTGTCAATAGGCTTATCCATCAATAGATCAATATTCAAGCTTGCGGTTTGATAAGAAGCCAAAGAATCGCTTTTAAACCCTTTCATCGCCCCCCCTAAATACTCTCCATAAAAGCGTAAAGCGCTAATCCCGTTAGCAAAATACTTTTGGTATCCACTCCTTAAGCCATACAACAAAGGAGAAGCCTGAATATTGCTTAAAAGTTCAAACTTCTCATAAGGATTAGCGTTAATCCCTATATCGCCAAGGATCACGCCTATAAAAAAACCGCTCTTATTTTTAGCCATTTGTTGGAATAAGATGGATTCATTCTTTTCATGCAATTCCCCTTTGAGCATGTAAAGTTGGCGTTTTTTCTTATGGATCTCTTCAAGCAGGCTTTTTTCATCAATCTTTTTTGCAATCCCCTTTTCTTCTTTAAGCTCTAGCGTTTGGGCGCGTTTTTCTTCCAAAAGAATGGGAGCGTCTTTAGAGGTGTTTTCTTCAGTCGTGTTCGTTTCAGTCATGTTTTCTTTGGCGATATTCTCTTCAGCGTGCAAGCTTAAAATAAAACCAAAGCATAAAATGAGATTTCTTATTTTTTTAGAACACATATTGATACCCAATGCTTGCTATAGCTCCCCACCAAGTCTCTTTTGAAGAATTGGATTGCAAAAAAGGGAAATTATTTAAAATTTTAAATTCAAATTCAATGCGGTTTTTTTCTAATACCGTTAGAGCCAATCCTGCGTTAAAAGACATCCCCCATTCCGCCGTATAATTCACCCCATGCGCTACAACCCCCAAGCCTAAACCCATATACCCCCCCATATAAAGGTATTTCCCCACAAAAGGCAAAGGAAAATCCAATAAAAAATCCCCATTCAGCATGACCGATTGAAACCCCACGCTCCCAAAGCCCGCTTTCTTAGGAGCCCCTCCATAATATTGGATATAGATGCGCCTGCCAATGATATTTGGCTTGACCAAGCGCGCAAAAAACGACGGCCTGAAAGTTTGATAGCCAAAACGCAAGCCATAAGCGAACAAATAATTTAAAATATTCCCGGTGATGCTAGAGCTATTGGTTCTAACCATGATTTCATGGTTGTAAAAAAACCCGGTATTGATCCCTAAAATAAGCCCGCTTTTAGCGTTCGCCCTCTTTAAATCTCTGATTAATTCTTCAACTTCTTTGTCTTCATAGGCTTTATAATACTTGATGTATTTGTAGTATTTGGGGTCTAGGGTATCATAATCAAGTGCGCTCAATCCTGCACAAAACCCCATTAAAGACCATAAAATAGCTCGTTTTTTAAGACCCAAAATCGCCAAATCCCTTGAATTGTTTGTTAAAAGCTTCTTTCAATTATACTAAAATAATTAAAATGACCGGTTAAAATGGAGTAAAATTTTTACCCACCCCAATAAAGTCATGCTACAATGCCACTATATTTAACACTTAGGATTTTTAATGAGCATGCAAACCGCCCCAATTAAAAAAATCACCCTTAGTCATCTCCAAGCTAAAAAAAATCAAGAAAAGATCATCGCCATTACCGCTTATGACGCGTTATTCGCTCAAATATTTGATCCGCTAGTGGATGTGATTTTAGTGGGCGATAGTTTGAATATGAGTTTTTTCAATCAAAACGACACTTTAAGCGCGAGTGTAAAAATGATGCTCTATCACACTAAAGCCGTGTGCGCGGGCGCTAAGACTCCTTTTATCATCACAGACATGCCCTTTGGAAGCTATAAAGATGAAAAAACAGCCCTAAAAAACGCCATCAGGGTTTATAAAGAAACCCAAGCGAGCGCGATCAAACTAGAGGGGGGGAAAGAAAAAGCGAAACTGGTTAAAACGCTCACTAATGAGGGCGTTATCGTGGTAGGACACATCGGCTTGATGCCTCAATTCGTGCGTCTTGATGGAGGCTATAAGATTAAGGGCAAAAATGAAGAGCAACAAAAAAAGCTTTTAGAAGACGCGTTGAGTTTAGAAGAAGCTGGAGTGGGTTTGTTGGTTTTAGAGGGTATAACCACCCCTATCGCTCAAACGATCACGCAAAAAATCAAAATCCCCACGATCGGCATAGGGAGCGGCAAGGATTGCGATGGGCAGATTTTAGTGTGGAGCGACATGTTAGGCTTTTTTGATAGTTTTAAGCCTAAATTCGTGCGAGAATACCTTAAGGGGAAAGAATTGGTTCAAAACGCGATTCAACAATACGCTGACGATGTGAAAAAGGGAATCTTCCCTAACGAGCTAGAAAGTTATCATTAAATGAAAGAACGGATAGTCAATTTAGAAACTTTGGATTTTGAAACTTCTCAAGAAGTGAGTTTGCGCCCTAATCTTTGGGAAGATTTTATCGGTCAAGAAAAGATTAAAAGCAACTTGCAAATTTCTATTTGTGCGGCTAAAAAACGCCAAGAGAGTTTGGATCACATGCTCTTTTTTGGCCCGCCCGGTTTGGGTAAAACTTCAATCAGCCATATCATCGCTAAAGAAATGGAAACCAATATCAAAATCACCGCCGCTCCCATGATAGAAAAAAGCGGTGATTTAGCCGCCATTTTGACTAACTTGCAAGCTAAAGACATTCTTTTTATTGATGAAATCCACCGGCTTAGCCCAGCGATTGAAGAGGTTTTATACCCGGCTATGGAAGATTTTAGATTGGATATTATCATAGGCTCAGGCCCAGCCGCTCAAACCATTAAGATTGATTTACCCCCTTTCACCCTCATCGGCGCTACCACTAGAGCCGGAATGCTCTCTAACCCCTTAAGAGACAGATTTGGCATGAGTTTTAGGATGCAATTTTATAGCCCTAGCGAACTTTCTCTCATCATCAAAAAAGCCGCCATTAAACTCAACCAAGACATCAAAGAAGAAAGCGCTGATGAAATCGCTAAAAGGAGTAGAGGCACGCCAAGGATCGCTTTAAGGCTTTTGAAAAGGGTGCGCGATTTTGCACTCGTCAAAAATTCAAGCTTGATGGATTTAAACATCACTTTACATGCCTTGAATGAATTGGGCGTGAATGAATTGGGCTTTGATGAAGCGGATTTGGCGTATTTATCTTTGTTAGCCAACGCTCAAGGAAGGCCGGTGGGTTTGAACACGATTGCGGCGTCTATGAGAGAAGATGAAGGCACGATTGAAGACGTGATTGAGCCTTTTTTACTCGCTAATGGTTATTTAGAACGCACGGCTAAAGGCAGAATCGCCACGCCTAAAACCCACGCGCTTTTAAAAATCCCTACTTTAAAGTCTCAAACTTTATTTTAATCTTGTTTAGAAAGAAAATTACATTACAATAACGATAAAATTTTAAAGGGTGTAAAAGTAGATTATTATGTTTGGCATGGGCTTTTTTGAAATCCTTGTGGTGTTGATTGTAGCGATTATCTTTTTAGGGCCAGAAAAATTCCCTCAAGCTGTCGTGGATATGGTGAAATTTTTTCGCGCAGTTAAAAAAACGCTCAATGACGCCAAGGAAACTTTAGATAAAGAAATCAATATTGAAGAAATCAAAAAAGAAACCTTAGAGTATCAAAAACTCTTTGAAAACAAAGTAGAGAGTCTTAAAGGCGTTAAGATTGAAGAATTAGAAGACGCTAAAGTAACTGCAGAAAATGAGATTAAAAGCATTCAGGATTTGATGCAAGATTATAAACGCAGCTTAGAAACCAACACGATTCCTAACCATTTAAATGAAGAAGTTTCCAATGAAGAAGCTTTAAATAAAGAAGTTTCAAGCGATGAATCTCCTAAAGAAGTCCAATTAACAACCGATAACAACGCCAAAGAACACGACAAAGAAAAAGAGCATGTTTGAAGATTTAAAACCGCATTTACAGGAATTAAGAAAACGTTTAATGGTTTCTGTGGGAACGATTTTAGTGGCGTTTTTGGGGTGTTTTCATTTTTGGAAAAATATTTTTGAATTCGTTAAAAATTCTTATAAAGGCACGCTCATTCAGCTCTCCCCTATTGAAGGGGTCATGGTAGCGGTTAAAATCAGTTTTTCAGCCGCTATCGTCATTTCCATGCCTATTATCTTTTGGCAATTGTGGCTCTTTATCGCTCCAGGGCTTTATAAAAATGAAAAAAAAGTGATTTTGCCTTTTGTGTTTTTTGGGAGTGGGATGTTTTTGATTGGGGCGGCGTTTTCTTATTATGTGGTGTTTCCTTTCATTATTGAATACTTGGCCACTTTTGGGAGCGATGTGTTTGCGGCCAATATTTCTGCGTCCAGTTACGTGAGCTTTTTCACACGCTTGATTTTAGGCTTTGGCGTGGCGTTTGAACTGCCTGTTTTGGCGTATTTTTTAGCTAAAGTGGGCTTGATTACCGATGCGAGCTTGAAAGCGTATTTCAAATACGCTATTGTAGTGATTTTTATTGTAGCAGCCATTATCACTCCCCCTGATGTGGTGAGTCAAATCTTTATGGCATTGCCTTTAGTGGGGCTTTATGGGCTTTCTATTTTGATTGCCAAAATGGTCAATCCGGCTCCTAAAGACAACGAAAATGATAACGAAAATGATAACGAAAATAACACCAAAGAGAATACAAAGAGCGAGTCGTAGTTGAAAGAATTTGATTTAGAAAGCTATGATTATCATTTGCCTAAGGAATTGATCGCAAACTACCCTGTTTTGCCCAAAGAAAAGGCTAAATTACTCGTCTATGAAAGGCGTTCGCAAACAATCACGCACACCACTTTTGAGCATGTTTTAGACTTTTTCCCTAAAAACGCCCTTGTGGTGTTAAACGACACTAAAGTGATTAAGGCTAGGCTTTTTGGATCTAAGCATGCCTTTTTGCCATCAAAAACGACCGAAGTGTTTTTCCACCGCTTTTTTAAAGGCAACACCGCTTTAACTCAAATCAAGGGCAAGATCAAAGCGGGGGATAAGATTTTTTTTGATGAAAATTATTACGCTGAAGTCTTAGAATTGCTTCATAACGGCCAGCGCTTGATCGCTTTTTATGACAATCAAACCCCCTTAAATCAAGAAAATATCTTAAAGCTTTTAGAGCAATACGGGCATATGCCCTTACCTCCTTATATTAAAAGAGCGGATGAGAGTTTGGATGCGCATGAATACCAGAGCGTGTTTGCTAAACACATCGGTGCGGTGGCTGCCCCTACGGCGTCATTGCATTTTTCTCAACACGCCTTAGAAAAATTATTGAAAGATTTCAAGCACGCTTTTTTAACCTTGCATGTGGGGGCTGGGACTTTTCTTGGCGTAGAAACTAAGGATATTAGAGAGCATCAAATCCATACAGAAGTTTTACGCATTCCTAAAAAGAGCCAAGAAATTTTGCAAGAATCCCAAGAGGTTTTATGCATCGGCACGACCGCTTTAAGGAGCGTGGAATACTTTAAGCGTTTAAAAAACCCTAATCAAGAATCGTTTGAATGCGACATCTTCTTGCATCTTGCCAATCCTATCCAGCATGTCAATCACTTGCTCACTAATTTCCATTTGCCCAAATCAAGCCTTTTGATGCTTGTAAGCGCGATGATAGGTTTAGAAAAAACCAAGGAAATCTACAAAATAGCCATAGAAAAGAAGTATCGTTTTTATTCTTATGGCGATGGGATGCTGATTTTATGAACCCCTTATTGCAAGATTACGCGCGCATCCTTTTAGAATGGAATCAAACGCACAACTTGAGCGGCGCGAGGAATTTAAGCGAGTTAGAACCCCAGATCACAGACGCTCTAAAGCCCTTAGAATTTGTCAAAGATTTTAAAAGCTGCTTGGATATTGGGAGCGGGGCGGGACTTCCTGCTATCCCTTTAGCCCTTGAAAAACCTGAAGCGCAATTCATTCTTTTAGAGCCAAGGATAAAAAGAGTGGCTTTTTTAAACTACCTTAAAAGCGTTTTGCCTTTAAACAACATTGAAATCATTAAAAAGCGTTTAGAAGATTATCAAAATCTTTTACAAGTGGATTTAATCACTTCTAGAGCGGTCGCTAGCTCTTCTTTTTTGATAGAAAAAAGCCAACGATTCCTAAAAGATAAGGGGTATTTTTTATTCTATAAAGGCGAGCAGTTAAAAGATGAAATCGCTTGTAAAGACACTGAATGCTTTATGTATCAAAAGCGTGTTTATTTTTACAAATCAAAGGAAAGTTTATGTTAAGAATCTTAATCCCCTTACTCATTATCGCATGGATTTTATGGCGTTTGTTTTTGAGGCAAAAACCCCACAAAAACGACCACAGAGACAACCACTCTTACACGCAACAAACCCCCAAAGAATTAGAAGATCACATGATTGTATGCTCTAAATGCCAAACCTATGTCTCTAGCAAAGACGCTATTTACAGCGGAGCGGTAGCCTATTGCAGTGAAACTTGTTTGAAGGATAAGAGGTAAACATGCTTATTTTAGGACACCCTTTAATCCCTAGCGCTCGTTTTGTTTTCATTAAAGACACCGATGCTATTCATTCCAACACCAATAACGATATAGTGTGTTTTGAAGCAAACCCAAAAAATTTGGAATTAGCTAAGTATTGCTGTGAAAATGGTGTCCATTTTAGCGTGATCTTTTTATCGCACAAGATAGAGACGGACGCCTTTTTTTTATTCAACGCTTTCAAACCGCTCTATTGTATTTTTAAGGATATTAAGCAAGCCATACTCGCCCAACAACACGCCACTAATTACTTGTTAGATAGCAAAATCTTGTTTTCTATGGATTTTAACGATACAGAGTCGTGGGAAATTTGCGCTAAAAATCAAATAGATGGCGTCATTTCTAAAGATTCACTCCTTTTGAAATAAGCCCTTTTTAAACAAATCTTAGTTATAATAAGCCCTTTTTAAGGGGAGATGTCCGAGTGGTTGAAGGAGCACGCCTGGAACGCGTGTAAGGTGCAAGCCTTCGAGGGTTCGAATCCCTCTCTCTCCGCCATTTTAAAAATGCCACTTAAAAATGCCACGAGTGCGAAACAAAAAACAAAAAGCTCCTTTCAAACAAACTGCGTCTTTCAGGGGTTAGAAAGATTTTCATACCAATTTCTACATCCACCTTATGATACAAAACGATCGTGCGAAACTGCACCCCAAATTTCCCAATAGCCCTAAAATAAGTGTTGTGAAAATTGAAATCTTTTAACGAATCCCAAGTATTCACCACCAAATCTTTGACTTTATTGTTGAGTATCCATGTGTTGGCGGCCAGTTGCAAGCCAAAGAAAAAAGCCCAGCGGTTGATAGGGTTTTTAGCGTAGGCGACCATAAAATCCCCTCCCACCCCATAAGTGAACATGTTCGCTTGCAAAGTAGAGTCATTATTAAAAAGCACATTGCCATAATCTATAAAGAAATAATACCTAGAATAAGCCCAATCGTTTTTAGGATTCACTTCATAGCCTTGAAGGATTGAAGCCCCTTGTAAAAGCTTGTTGGTGTTTAAAGGGCGCATAAACACCGTGCCTATTTGATAAGAAGAAGACATGTAACTCAAATTTTCAGCATTTAAAATATTTAAAAAACTCATACTCAGTATTAAAATTCTTAAATAATGCACTTGCTTGTAAAATCCTTGTCTTTCTTTTTTTAAACCATCCAATGACCCTTTATCACGCTCAAAAGTTATTTTATTACTTTTAAACTATTATGATAGCAAACAAACTGAATTTTTTTACAAATGAGAACGCTCATTAAACGCTCCATTTAGCCAATGATTATTGTTGGTCAAGGTAATTTTAATCAAAACATGCTATTATTTGGAATGATTTATTATTATAAGGCGTTAGAGACGCTTTGGCTGTTTAAAAAGAGCCTAATTTAAATGCAATCTTAAAAGGAGAAGCGCTTTGAAACTACTAGTAGTAGATGATAGCTCAACTATGAGAAGAATTATTAAAAATACACTTTCACGCTTAGGCTATGAAGATGTTTTAGAAGCTGAGCATGGGGTGGAAGCTTGGGAGAAACTAGACGCTAATGCGGACACTAAGGTGCTTATTACAGATTGGAACATGCCTGAAATGAACGGCTTGGATCTCGTTAAAAAGGTGCGCTCTGATAGCCGTTTTAAAGAAATCCCTATTATTATGATCACCACAGAGGGCGGTAAGGCCGAAGTCATTACGGCTTTGAAAGCGGGCGTGAACAACTACATTGTGAAACCTTTTACCCCCCAAGTTTTGAAAGAAAAATTAGAGGTTGTTTTAGGGACAAACGATTGAGTGTTAAAGCCAATGTATTATGAGTTTTTCTTTATCTTCCCTAAGGAGCGAGAGCTTTTTGAGAGCTTTCTTTTAGACACCACGCATCTAGCCTTAGAAGAATCAAGCTTAGAAAATTTAAAAGCGTTTGACGATGAAGAAACCATTGAATTTGTAAGCCAATCCAGTTGGCGTTATTTCGCCACTCATGACCCCCTAAAAGAAAATTTAAAAGAAAAACCCCCACATCTCAAGAATTTCGTTATTTTACGCTCTGAAAAAAATTTGAGCGCTTCGCTTTTTCCGGCGTTAAAAGCGTTTTGTTTGAACTTAAAGCAAAGTTTGCAAAGCGAGTTTGATTTTTTCTATCTTTCACGCAATCTAGCTTCAAAAGACTGGCTAGAAGCCTACAAACAAGCTGTTTTACCGGTGCGATGCGCCAAATTTTACATACACCCTAGCTGGCATCAAAAACCAAGCCATGTTGCTATAAATGATTGCATAATGATCGATCCGGCTTTGGCCTTTGGATCAGGCCATCATGAAAGCACTTCCATGTGTTTGGAATTGCTCTCTAATCTTGATTTAAAACGCAAAAACGCTTTAGATGTGGGCTGTGGGAGTGGGATTTTAAGCATCGCCTTAAAAAAACAAGGCGTTAGCGCTTTAGTAGCTTGCGATACGGATAGTTTAGCCATTGAAGAGACTCTAAAAAATTTTAGCCTGAATCAAATACCCCTATTAACGCAAGATAAAATCATTTATGGATCTACGCAAAAAATTGGAGGGCGTTTTGATATCATTGTGGCGAACCTTGTCGCTGATGTGATTAAGAGTTTGTATAGTGAATTTGTGCGGCTTTGTAACCACACTCTTATTTTATCAGGGATTTTAGAAACCCATTTAAACTCTGTTTTACAGATCTATTATAATGGGTTTGAGGTTTTAGAGCAACGACAGCGTAACGAATGGGTCGCTCTAAAATTGCTTAAAAAACAATCAATAAATTAAGGATTATAATGAAACCAACGAACGAACCTAAAAAACCTTTTTTTCAAAGTCCCATTGTCCTTGCGGTTCTTGGAGGGATTTTACTCATTTTTTTTCTACGCTCTTTCAATTCTGATGGCAGTTTTTCGGACAATTTCTTAGCTTCTAGCACTAAAAATGTGAGCTACCATGAAATCAAACAGCTCATCAGTAATAATGAAGTGGAAAATGTGAGTATCGGTCAAACTTTGATCAAAGCCAGCCACAAAGAGGGTAACAATCGTGTGATTTATATCGCTAAACGAGTGCCTGATCTAACCTTAGTGCCTTTGTTAGACGAGAAAAAAATCAATTATTCTGGTTTTAGCGAGTCTAACTTTTTTACCGACATGTTAGGGTGGCTCATGCCTATTTTAGTGATTTTAGGGCTATGGATGTTTATGGCAAACCGCATGCAAAAAAATATGGGTGGGGGTATTTTTGGCATGGGGAGCGCGAAAAAACTCATTAACGCTGAAAAACCCAATGTGCGTTTTAATGACATGGCGGGCAATGAAGAAGCCAAAGAAGAGGTGGTAGAAATCGTAGATTTCTTAAAATACCCTGAACGATACGCCAATTTAGGGGCTAAAATCCCTAAAGGCGTGCTGTTAGTAGGGCCTCCAGGAACCGGTAAAACCCTTTTAGCAAAGGCGGTGGCTGGCGAAGCGCATGTACCGTTTTTCTCTATGGGAGGGAGCAGTTTCATTGAAATGTTTGTGGGCTTAGGGGCAAGCAGGGTTAGGGATCTGTTTGAAACCGCTAAAAAACAAGCCCCTAGCATCATTTTTATTGATGAAATTGATGCCATAGGCAAGAGCAGAGCGGCTGGAGGCATGATAAGTGGGAATGATGAAAGAGAGCAAACCCTAAACCAGCTCTTAGCCGAAATGGATGGTTTTGGGAGCGAAAACGCGCCTGTCATTGTTTTAGCCGCAACGAACCGCCCTGAAATCTTGGATCCGGCTTTAATGCGTCCAGGACGCTTTGACAGGCAGGTTTTAGTGGATAAGCCTGATTTTAATGGCAGGGTAGAAATCTTAAAAGTGCATATTAAAGGCGTGAAACTCGCTAATGATGTGAATTTGCAAGAAGTCGCCAAACTCACCGCAGGGCTTGCAGGGGCGGATTTGGCGAATATCATCAATGAAGCTGCGCTTTTAGCAGGACGAAACAACCAAAAAGAAGTCAAACAACAGCATTTAAAAGAAGCGGTTGAAAGAGGGATTGCAGGGCTAGAAAAGAAAAGCAGGCGTATCAGTCCTAAAGAAAAGAAAATCGTCGCCTACCACGAAAGTGGGCATGCCGTGATTTCTGAAATGACTAAAGGGAGCGCTAGGGTGAATAAAGTTTCTATCATTCCAAGGGGCATGGCGGCTTTGGGCTACACCCTTAACACGCCTGAAGAAAACAAATACTTGATGCAAAAGCATGAACTCATCGCTGAAATTGATGTGCTTTTAGGCGGGAGGGCGGCTGAAGAAGTCTTTTTGGAAGAAATTTCTACCGGTGCGAGCAACGATTTAGAAAGAGCGACTGATATTATTAAAGGCATGGTGAGTTACTACGGCATGAGCAGTGTCAGCGGGCTTATGGTGTTAGAAAAGCAACGGAACG
The DNA here is from genome assembly GCF_014497725.1 of Helicobacter pylori. GTDB lineage: Bacteria > Campylobacterota > Campylobacteria > Campylobacterales > Helicobacteraceae > Helicobacter > Helicobacter pylori_DE. The sequence goes on from NZ_JACTGF010000002.1 coordinate 275,642, forward strand.
CCTTTTTAGGAGGCGGTTATGGAAGCAGTAGGGAATTTAGCGAAAAAACCGCAGAAGAAATGGATCTTTTCATTAAAAACTTGCTAGAAGAGCGCTATGAGCATGTCAAACAAACCTTGAGCGACTACAGAGAAGCGATTGAAATCATGGTCAAAGAATTGTTTGACAAAGAAGTCATTACAGGCGAGAGGGTGCGTGAAATCATCAGCGAATACGAGGCCGCCAATAATTTAGAAAGCCGTTTGATCCCTTTAGAAGAGCAAGCGAGTTAAAAGTGCGAGCTTACAAACAGATTTTTGATAAGGGTTTAAAGCCTTATGATAAACATTCTGTTTGTTTAAAGCTTTTTTCTAGGTTTTGTTTTCTCAAAATTCATGCTTACCAACAGCGTTATAAAGCGTTTGCTCTAACGCTCTTTTTTTGTGAGTTTTTTAACGCTTGTAAAATTTTTATTCCCATAATGGATTTTAAAATCGTTTTTATTCCTATTCTAAAAGCCAAGTTAAAAAGAATCTCTAATGCCTATTAACCCTCTCTATCTTTTCCCCAATCTTTTCACCGCTAGCAGTATTTTTTTAGGCATGATGAGTATTTTTTACGCTTCCAGTTATCAATTTGTCATGGCGTGTTGGTTAGTGGTAGCGAGCCTTATTTTAGACGGGCTTGATGGGCGTGTCGCAAGGCTTACCAACACCACTAGCAAGTTTGGCATTGAATTTGACTCTTTAGCTGATGTAGTCGCTTTTGGAGTAGCCCCAAGTCTTATTACTTACTTTTATGTGGGGTATAACTTTGGGCGCATAGGCATGGCGGTGAGCGCGTTGTTTGTGATTTTTGGAGCGATACGATTAGCGCGATTCAATATCAGCACCAACACAAGCGACCCCTATTCTTTCATCGGTATCCCCATTCCTGCGGCGGCGGTATTGGTGGTGCTTTGTGTGTTATTAGATAATAAATACCATTTCTTAGAAGGCAATACCGAAAAGTCGTTTTTAGGCTTTATTGTCTTATTAGGGGTGCTTATGGTGAGCAATATCCGCTACCCTAATTTTAAAAAAGTCAAGTGGAATCTCAAGCTTTTTATCTTAGTGTTGATCTTTTTATCGTTAGTGTTTGTGTGCCCTTTAGAGGCTTTGAGCGTGTTTATGGGGCTGTATTTGATTTATGGCATCATTCGGTGGCTCTTTTTAATGGTAAAAATTATTTTTAATAAAAATAAAAGCGCATGAAAGAATCTTTTTACATAGAGGGAATGACTTGCACGGCGTGTTCTAGTGGGATTGAACGCTCTTTAGGGCGTAAAAGTTTTGTGAAAAAAATAGAAGTGAGCCTTTTAAATAAGAGCGCTAACATTGAATTTAACGAAAACGAAACCAATTTAGACGAGATTTTTAAACTCATTGAAAAATTGGGTTATAGCCCTAAAAAAACTCTAGCAGAAGAAAAAAAAGAATTTTTTAGCCCTAATGTTAAATTAGCGTTGGCGGTTATTTTCACGCTCTTGGTTTTGTATCTTTCTATGGGGGCGATGCTTAGTCCTAGCCTTTTACCTGAAAGCTTGCTTACGATTAACAACCATAGTAATTTTTTAAACGCTTGCTTACAGCTTATAGGCACGCTCATTGTCATGCATTGGGGGAGGGATTTTTACATTCAAGGGTTTAAAGCCTTATGGCACAGACAACCTAACATGAGTAGCCTTATCGCCATAGGCACAAGCGCTGCTTTAATTTCAAGCCTGTGGCAATTGTATTTCGTTTATACGAATCAGTGGTCTTATGGGCATTATTATTTTGAAAGCGTGTGCGTGATTTTAACGTTTGTGATGGTGGGCAAACGCATTGAAAATATTTCTAAAGACAAAGCTTTAGACGCTATGCAAGCTTTGATGAAAAACGCCCCAAAAACCGCCCTTAAAATGCACAATAACCAACAGATTGAAGTTTTAGTGGATAGCATTGTGGTGGGGGATATTCTAAAAGTCCTCCCTGGAAGCGCGATTGCGGTGGATGGTGAAATCATAGAGGGCGAAGGGGAATTAGATGAAAGCATGTTAAGCGGTGAAGCGTTGCCGGTTTATAAAAAAGTCGGCGATAAAGTCTTTTCAGGGACACTCAACAGCAACACGAGTTTTTTAATGAAAGCCACGCAAGATAACAAAAACAGCACTTTGTCTCAAATTGTAGAAATGATCCATAACGCTCAAAGCTCAAAGGCAGAGATTTCTCGCTTAGCGGATAAGGTTTCAAGCGTGTTTGTGCCAAGCGTGATCGCTATCGCTATTTTAGCGTTTGTGGTGTGGCTCATCATTGCGCCTAAGCCTGATTTTTGGTGGAATTTTGGCACCGCTTTAGAAGTGTTTGTATCGGTTTTGGTGATTTCTTGCCCTTGCGCTTTAGGATTGGCTACGCCTATGAGTATTTTAGTGGCGAACCAAAAAGCGAGTTCTTTAGGCTTATTTTTTAAAGACGCTAAAAGTTTAGAAAAAGCAAGGCTAGTTAATACGATCGTTTTTGATAAAACCGGCACGCTCACTAACGGCAAGCCTGTCGTTAAAAGCGTCCATTCTAACATAGAATTATTAGAGCTATTGAGTTTAGCGAGCAGCATTGAAAAGAGCAGCGAACATGTCATTGCTAAGGGGATTGTAGAATACGCCAAAGAGCGTAACGCTCCCTTAAAAGAAATGAGTGAAGTTAAAGTGAAAACGGGCTTTGGCATCAGCGCTAAAGTAGATTATCAAGGCGCTAAAGAAATCATCAAAGTGGGTAACAGCGAATTTTTTAACCCTATTAACACGCTAGAAATTCAAGAAAACGGGATTTTAGTGTTTGTGGGTAGAGCGATCAATGAAAAAGAAGACGAGCTTTTAGGGGCGTTTGTTTTAGAGGATTTGCCCAAAAAAGGCGTGAAAGAGCATGTCGCTCAAATCAAAAATTTAGGCATTAACACCTTTCTTTTGAGTGGGGACAATAGGGAAAATGTCAAAAAATGCGCGCTTGAATTAGGGATAGATGGTTATATCAGCAACGCTAAACCACAAGACAAACTCAACAAGATTAAAGAGCTTAAGGAAAAAGGGCGGATCGTTATGATGGTGGGCGATGGCTTGAATGACGCCCCTAGCCTTGCTATGAGCGATGTGGCGGTGGTGATGGCTAAAGGGAGTGATGTGAGCGTGCAAGCAGCGGATATTGTGAGCTTTAATAACGACATCAAATCGGTTTATAGCGCGATTAAATTGAGCCAGGCGACCATTAAAAATATCAAAGAAAATTTGTTTTGGGCTTTTTGTTATAATAGCGTGTTTATCCCTTTAGCTTGTGGGGTTCTTTATAAGGCTAGTATCATGTTAAGCCCGGCGATTGCGGGTTTAGCGATGAGCTTAAGCTCTGTGAGTGTGGTCTTAAACTCCCAAAGGCTAAGGAATTTTAAAATTAAGGATCATTGAATGAAAGTTACTTTTCAGGTGCCAAGCATTACTTGTAGCCATTGCGTGGATAAAATTGAAAAATTTGTGGGCGAAATTGAAGGCGTGAGCTTTATTGATGCGAGCGTGGAAAAAAAGAGCGTGGTTGTAGAATTTGACGCTCCAGCGACACAGGATTTGATTAAGGAAGCCTTACTAGATGCGGGGCAAGAAGTGGTGTGATATAGAAGTGGTGTGATATAGAGTTAGCGGATTAATGTTAAAAGTGGTTCAGTATAAAAATAAGCCAAATACCGCAACATGCAAAAGGGTTATTGTCTTTGAATGCTTGGGTTTGTTTGGGTGTTTTTGCAACCGCTAGAAAAGGGGAGGAGTTTTAGGTAATAACACTCGTAATCTAAAATCAAAAAGAAGCTATCAAATATAAAGGATAAGCATGGGTATCAAAGAAAAAGAAATTGAGCTTGAAACCTTAAAACGAGAGATCGCGCAAGCGGAAGCGAGTTTGGAACAGGATTTCATTAAGCACATGGTGGATAAGACGAGCGAGAAAGTGGAAGATCTGTTTTTTAGCAACAAGCCCGAGTTTTACCGGTTTGTTTTCACGGAACAAAACAACTACTTAAGAGAAAAGCTAACGGACAAAGTGGGCAGAGCGATGGATTTAAGCGATGAAATCCAAAAAGATAAAACAGAAAACGAATCTTTAGAAAATGGCGCAAAATTCAAAAAGAGGTTTGTGTTTGAATTGCAAAATGATTTAATATTTTTGAGAACAACAAGGAATACCTATAGCGCTAAAATTGAACATGAAAATTTAGCGGCTAAAGACACTTTTAGATTGATCAAAGCAAATGATTTTAAAACTAAAATTTACCCCTATCAAATCATCCTACGCTTAAAAACAAAACACACCATTGTTTTTAGATGGTTGAAAAAAGAAATCATCAAACGCTTTGCTAAAAAAGATCTTTTCACCGAGACCCTATCCATAAAAATAACGGATAAAAAAGGGCGAAAATACGCCTTAATCGCAAACTATAACCATGCAAGCGATATTATTGAGCTAATGCTTGATGATAAAACCTACACCACCACCCTCTACTATCAAAAACCGCTTTTTGACTTGATTAAAAATTCTAATTTTAATTTGACAATCAAAGACAACACACTAGAAATAAATCAAGCTAAAAACGCCTATTCGTTTAAAGCGAAAAATACCAAAACCCTTGAATATTAAAAGGCAATGGATTTACCATTCCTACACAAATTTCACTAAGATCATCCCGCTAAACGCGTTGTTTTTATAAAATTCTATGCGATAGATCCTTTCTTGCTTGTCCAGTGAAAAGCGTTTTTGGAAATCTTTAAATCTAATCGTATAGCCCGCTTCATTAGGTTTACTTTCATTAGAAGCGCTAAAACCAATCACATTCACGCGGATGTTGTCCATAGCATGGATATAAAAACTCTCTTTCACTTCAACCACGCTCCCTATCTTAACCATTTGATCCTTATTGTCAATTTGCATTTTCACTTCTTCTAAAGAAGGATCAAACTCTATATAAAAGGGCGATAATCGTGTCATGAGCTTGTTGCCGTATTTTAAAAACACTTCTTGTTTATTTTTGACTAGCCCCACAATGTAGGCGTTGCTCTCTATGGGGATTTGTGGGATTTTAGTGTTGTGGGGTAAGGGGAAATGATTGAGTTTAGAGCGCAAGTTAAAAAGGGGCATTTTAGGCAGAGAGTCGATTTTTGCCCATAAGTTTTTATCGTTGATTAGGGCATGCACGCTGTTAGGGTTAAGCTCAAAATCGCGCTTAAAAGGGATATTGAGTTGATTGAGTAAGCCCTCAATGGCTTGCAAGTGGTAAAACACCCTTGACGCTAAAGGGAGTTCTTTGCTGGCTTCATTGGCAAAAGCGCTCTTTTTTTGGTTGATCGCATAAAAAGTTAGGGCTTTTTGCATTTCTGTATCGCCTTGCGCGGTGCGCGTGTTTTTTAAATGATACTCCTCAATGGGGTGCAATAAATGGGCGTTGATGCTCTCAATCGTATTGTTTGCAAAAGAAAGCAAGTTAGGGAATTTCGCCCCTTTAACCTCATCTTGATCAATAATAAAGCAATTCCCCCAGCGTTTAGGATTGAGCATCGCATCAACATAAACAGGGCGATAATACCCACCGCCATCATGCAAATGCAAGACAGCATCCACGCTAGGCTTTGCAATCAAGGATTTGATTTCTTGGATAGTGGGGTATTCAGGGTCATTCTTGTCTAAAGCGGCAAATTTGCGGTTCATATCCCCATACAAGCCCCTGTGATTTCTTAACATGGAAGGCTTATTCAATACCGGAACCACTTCCACCAAGCCTTTTAAAACGCTATAGTGCATTAAAAACAAATTAGTTGCATTAAACCCTCCAGGCTCATCGCCTTGAATCCCCGCTAAAAGCAACAAATGGGGAGCTTTGTCTCTATCTTCTACATTTGTAGGGGCTTTTTCTATCGTTTCTATCGCATGCAAAAACACCCAAGAATACAAACCCCACACCAAAAGCCATATTTTTTTCATTCAATCTCTCTACTATTTAAAACTAAAAGATCGCTAATTATACCTAAAAACCTTTTTAAGGGTGTTTTTTAAAATTTCCATAAAAAAGGAACGAAAAATGCTTGTGAATGATCAATTCTATTTAAAAGGTTTTTTATGGATATTTTAAAAACTCTTCAAAAGCATTTGGGCGATGTTGAAACAAGCGATTTTAAAACCAATGCGATAGAAAAATCCCAACAAATCGCTAAATTCAGTAGGGACATGAAAAATATAAACGAGAGCGTTGGAGCGTTACAAGTCTTGCAAATCGCTTGCAAAAAGCTTTTCAATAAGAGCATGGGTTTAGAAGATAAAGACGCTTTGCAAGCTTCTATCATCAAACAAGAATTGCGAGAAATTGTAGAAAATTGCCAGTTTTTAGCCTCCCCTTTGTTTGACACTCAGCTCAACATTGCCATTAACGATGAAGTTTTTTCCATGATTGTGGCTAATCCGTTGGATTTATTGGAAAATGCGGGCGAGTTTCAAGCTTATTTGGAAGAAAAATTAAACGAAATTAAGGGATTATTAGGTTATTTGAGCGAAAGCCTTTCAAACCCTAAATCCTTTACGCCAAGTTTTTCAAATAAAAACCTTAAAGATTTGTTGAGCGATAACTTGAGAGCTTAAAATCTAGCCTTCTAGTTTAGAAAATTTGATTTTCCATAAGAAGAATGAGCCTAAAAACGCTATCACGAATAAGCCCACCAAGTAATAACCTAAATCTGTAAATTCCAGGCTTTGCAGGGTGCTTAAAAGGCGGTTTTCAAATTTTAAATGGAGTTTCTCGCTAACGACTTGAAAAAGCTCAATCAACCCGATAAAAAGCGCGATAAACACGCTTAAGGCGGTGATGGAAATGTTGTAGTAGATTTTTCTTAAAGGGGTTTTGAACGCCCAATCATACGCCTTAAGCATGAACGCCCCATCTAATGTGTCAAACAAACTCATGCCAGCGGCAAAAAGAATGGGTAAAGAGAGCATGCCCACCACACTCACTTTAATCGCGCTGCTAGAGAGGGCCAAAAGCGCGATTTCACTAGCGGTATCAAAGCCTAGCCCAAAAAGAAAACCCACAGGATAAATATGCCACGACTTGGAAACGAAATTAAACAAGGGTTTAAAAAAGCGGTTGAGTAAGCCCCTACTCGTTAAAAGCCGTTCAATCTCTTCGTTTTGTTGCTGGCTCAAGCTTTCATTAGAATGCGATTTTTTGAAGATTTTTAATAAATCTATTAAAATAATCGCATTCAATAGCCCTATAATGAGCAAGAAAAGCCCAGAAACTAAAGTCCCCACTACCCCCCCTATTTCTTCTAGCATCGGCGTATGCTCTTTAGCCCAAGCGATCGCAAACGCGCTGATAATGGTCATTAAAATCACCACGCTTGAATGCCCCATAGAAAAGTAAAACCCCACGCCATAGGCGTTTTTGCCCTGTTGGGTGAGCTTTCTAATGGTGTTGTCTATGCAAGCGATGTGATCCGCATCAAACGCATGCTTTGCCCCTAGCATGTAAGCCATAGACGCCGCCGCATAAAACGAAGCGTTATTAGCCATAAAGAGCAACGCCAAACCCAATGCATGCAAGAACACAATCGCTAAAAAATAAGGAAACCACAATTTCACAGCGCGCCTTTTGTAAAAATAATATTTTTTAAGTGATTGTAATATATTTTGTTAAATTAGAAAATCTTAAGTTTTGTTTTTTGATTATTTTGCGAATTGCCCTAGAAAATCTTTAAGGGGAATGAGAGATTTTGAGTTAAAATCAATCACTTCTTTTAGTTTTTCATATTCTTCTTTGTGTTCTTCCTTTATTTTACCTTTATCATCAAAAACACCTATATTGGTCTTGGTCAAATTCTCTAATCCAAGTGCTTCTAAATAGGCATACAGCATATTTTTTCTTATGTTTTTAATCGGTTTATAATGTTCTTTACTTTTAATGCATTCTAAGTATCCTTCAAAACATTTAAGAAATTCATCGTGTTTAGCAATTTTTAATAACAGGGTTTCTAAATCGCCATCATCTTGATTGTTAGGGAATAAAAAAATTTGTTCTTTGGGAAAATCAATCCCTTTTTCTTTGAATTTTTCACGAATATGCTTAAGCTTGTTATTAAAACCTGCATCGCTTTCTTGGCTCTCTTCTTTTATGTCTGCATCAAAAATAATGCACACTTGTTTGTATCTGTGGTCTTCATTATTTAAAATACTCTTAATATTCTTACAAAGTCCATCTGAGAATAATTGATCTTTACCTTCTACATGGATTATATCAAAATGAGCTTGATATTCCCAAACATCAAGACACCAACTTAGAAAATTTTTATCACTTTTTCCTTCTGTATAAATGAGTGTCTTTTTTACTCATAATTATTTTCCTTAAACCTTTCTTTACCTCCAAAAAGATTGGTGCTATTCTTGAAATAAAGAGATAAATTTTCTCCATAATAAGACTCTGCAACGATTAAATCATCGTATTGTTCCAAGCAAAACAACTTAGTTTGATGCGCAAAATCCTTTTCTCTGATAACTTGATCTAAAATTTCTATAAATTCTTGGTTGTGGGTAGTCATAAACACTTGCAAATTACCATCTTTGTTGTCGTTGATAAAATCAATAACACACCTTAATAATAATTTCATGCGAGAAAAGTGTAAGCCATTCTCCACTTCATCAATATAAATCGTTTTTGCGTTATCAGCCATAAAAGTACTTACAATATGCAAATATTTCTTCAAACCATCGCCAAATGCAGATAGTGGGAGTTTTTCTTTGATATTTTTCACTTTTAATTTGAGTTGGTTGTTGGTATTAAAGCTAATAGATTGGATATTGTTATCAAATTGATTAAGATGTTTATTTAATTCTTCTTCTAATTGGTTGTTACTGCAAATTTTACTCACTGCTTGAATCATATGAGCTTGCCTGTAAACAACATCGCTAGGTATTATGACAGCGCTTTCAAAGGGTAAAAGTTTTTGCAATTGATTAGGATCAAAATTCTTAAATTGCCTATTGTAACCTGACTGATTAGGAATTGGTGGGAAATTGGGAACTTTAGCAATATTTAAGTGATCGTTATAGATTTCTTCATTATTTTTTTTAAGAGTGAAATTAAGCTGAGAGAGCATTTGAGTTTGTTCTGCTGTAGGTATTATTTGCGACTCTATTACCTTTTGGTTTTCACTGGCTATGAATTTTATTTGCAAGTCCAAGGTTTGATTGTTGTCTAAAGTTGTAACAATTTGTATTTCTTCCTTAGTGTCCAAACCATAAAACATCAAGTTCTTTGATTCTGATGTTAAAGGCTCTTTGCGTATATTGTCATAAATTTCTAATACATTAGTGCATGGATGCATGGATTTACCTACCAAATAATACAACGCTTCTAACAAATTGGATTTGCCCGCATTGTTTTGGCCGGTGATAATATTAAGTTTGGTAAAACCATCAATTTGAGTGTCCTTAAAAGTCTTAAAATTTTTAATGCGAACAGACTGAATCATTGAACCCCTTTATCCAAACAAAAATTGATGCTAAATTTTCATATTATAACGCATGCGATTACGACAAAATTTAATAGGAAATAAATAAGAAATCATAAAAATAAAAGCATTATATAAATTATCCTATTTGGATTAGTTTTTCCCACCCAAAAATTTGACCCATTCGTCTCTATCAATCAAAAGCACTTCGTTAGCTTGAGCCAGTTTTTGAGCGGCCTGCGTGAAATAGCTATTGGTGATCACGCAAGCTTTTTCGCAAGCGTAGTAAGCTTTAGAAGAGACCACCTCTTGAATGGCTTTGGGTGAAACTTTATGCGAGTAGCGTTTGGCCTGAACCGCCCACTTGATGCCGTCTTTTTCTATAATCAAATCCGCTCCATAATCGCCGCTTTTTTGAGTGATTGTAACTTCAAAACCCTTTGAAGTGAAAAAGATTTTGGAGTATTCTTCAAATTCAAAGCCGTTCATGGCGTCTATTTTTTGCAAAATGCGTTTGAGTTGGCGCTTCTTATACGAAGAAATAACGCCTTGAAATAACACTAATATTGAAAAAACGCCAAGAAGTGCTAACAATTTTAAAAGCAAATCATTAGCCGAAGTTACTAATTTCAATTCTAGAGATTTTTCCAACAAAACATGCCAAGTTAAATAAATCCCTACCGAAAACAAAACAACAAAAATAAAGAATACAATCTTTTTCATGCCCTAAAGCCATGCCGCATTTTCTATAGCGTTCAAACGCTTTTCTAAACCCTCCATAAGAGAATAGTAAGCCTTATTAAGGGCCTTGATTAAAGCGTTATGATAGGATTTGTCCTCTTGGGAAAAAAGAGAGGGGTTATCGCCCAAACGATTAGCGTAATAAACAGGCACGCTGAAAGAGGTGGGGATTAAAAGGGTGTCAAACGGGCAAGTTGTTTGCGGGACGCATTCTAAAATCAAGCTCGCTTGAAGGTTTAAAAAACGCATGACGGATTTTGGGTCAGCGTTAGGCTCAATCGTCTTTTTAAGCCTTTCTTTAATGGCTTTTAAATCCTTAGGACTCTCTTCAAAAGAAAAAAAAACATTGCCTGAAACATTGAAAGTGAGAGTGCTTTTATCTTTTAAAAAATAAGCGATTTGTTGGGCGAGTGCTTTTTTAAATTCTTTTTGGTAAAAGGGCGGCACAAAATGGGCGTTAAAAAAGATTTTAGGAGGGTTTAAAGTAAAAACGGTTTTTAAAGCGCTGTTTTTGGGGTAATCTTTATATTTTAAATGGAGCGTCGTTTTGTTGAAAAACTGACACCCTAGTAAAATAAAAGCAACACCAACGCTTAAAACCCTTAGCATTCTATCAAACGCCCATGCTCTAATTTCACATGCTTAGTGGCTAATTTAAGCGTGCTTGGGTTGTGCGAGATGAGAATGATCAAGCGGTTTTGTTTCAATTCCAAAATGCTTTGTTTAACACTCTCTTCTGTGTGATTGTCTAAAGCGGAAGTGGCTTCATCAAAGATTAAAACTTGAGCGTCTTTATACAAGGCTCTTGCAATGGCGATTCTTTGGCGTTGTCCACCGCTAAGATTAGCGCCAAATTCATCTAAAACGCTTTCTATCCCATGAGGCATTTTTTCCACAAAATCTAAGGCTTGGGCTTTTTTTAGGCATTCTTTGATTTTTACCTCATCAATTTCTAAGCCATACGCCACATTTTCAGCCACGCTCCCGTTAAAAATAAACACCCTTTGAGTGACAACGCTAATCTTTTCCCTCAAGGATTTTTGAGTGATGCTCTCTATTTTTTGATCATTGATGAAAATTTCGCCCTGGCTTGGCTCATAAAGGCGTAAGATCAGATTCACTAATGAGCTTTTACCGCTCCCGCTTTCGCCTTTTAGAGCGATGATTTCATTTTGTTGGAATTTCAAACTAATATCGCTTAAAACATAACGCTCTTGATTGTCTAGTGCATAAGTCAGCCATACCTTTTTAAATTCTATGGTGTGTATAGAATCATCTAGCGTTAATTCCCCATCAACAATAGCCGGCTCTCTTTCTAAAATCTCATGGATCCTATCGCTAGCGACTAAAGCTTCTTGAAAATTAGAAACGATCCTAGTTAAGCGTTTGATCGGCGTATAGAGCATAAAAAGGGCTGTGATGAAAGAAAAAAACGCCCCCACGCTAATATGGCCCCTAATCACTTCATTCCCCCCTAAATAAATCACTAACGCTATAGCGATTGATCCTAAAAACTCCATTAAAGGCGAAGAAATTTCAGCCACGGCGATGTTTTTGATACCGATTTTAAAAAACGCTTCATTTTCTTTCACAAAAGCCTTATGCTCTAACTTTTCGCCATTAGAGATTTTAATCGCTTCCACATTGTTAAAGACTTCACTCAAACGAGCGGTGATTTTGGCGTTACTCTCTTGATGGGACTTAGCGAGTTTTTTAACCTTACGAATGATTTTACTGATAGGAATAGCAGCTAGCGGCATGATCACTAGCCCCACTAACGCTAATTTAGGGCTTTGATAGATCACCACCCCCACTAACCCAACAATCGTTAGCCCTTCTCTTAGGCTTTCTGAAAGGTAATTGGACAAACTCGCTCTGATCAAACCTATATCATTGGTGATCCTTGCGATCAATTCGCCCTTTTTCGTCCTGTTAAAAAAATCCATTTCCATTTTGAGAAGGCTTTCTAGCATGGCGTTGCGTATTTTTTTGACAATATCAAGCCCGATAAAGTTAGTGAAATAAGTGCCAACATAGATGCCCCCACTCTTCCCCAAATACGCTAAGATCACTAAAAAAGGCAGGATTTTGAGCATGTGAGTGTCTTTATTGATAAAAATTTCATCTAAAGTGGGCTTGACTAAATAAGTCCCCCAAGCCGTGCTTAAAGCCACCACTAAAGAAGAAAATAAAACCACTATAAAACTTTTATAATGCTCTTTAAGGTATTTAGAATACCGCCTGAAAAAGAGTTTCAAATGCTTAACCTTTGGATTTGATTAAACTTGTATTATAGTGTTTTTATTAAGGGATTTTTAACGCTTTAATAAACAGCTTAAAGCTATTTATTAGAATTTGGCGCTAAGAGTTGTCATCAAATGGCTTCTGTCTGAATAAAGCGCTTTAGAGCCAGGCGTGGGTCTGTAGCTCCCTACCGTAAAGCCTGCATGCGTCATCACACCCAAATATTCTAATTTCACGCTCGCTGTCAAACTCTTGCTGATCTTATAGCCCACATTAACAGCCGCGCTCGCTTCATTGGCTAAAGTGCCGCTAGTCCAACGCCATAAAGTCCCCCACAGCCATTTTTTATGCACGCCCCCACCAAAAACCCAACCAGAGACGGCATCAGCGGTTACGACATGGCTTATCGCTTGCCCTATATCATAAACGCTATTGGTCCAAAAATCAATGCCTAAAGGGTTTCCTGTCGTGCCTATGTAAGCGTTTGCGTTTTTCCATACTTTATAAAACGCTCCCCCAAAATTAAATTCATTGTAATCAAATCGTTGCCTAATGAGCAAGCTTTGCCCAGCGGTGCCCGCTTTCACAGCGTAACGATAAGTATCCCTTTTAAGGGGGGCATGGACAGGGAGCAAAATATAAGCCTTCGTTTCGGATCTAAAGCCCACGCCATCAAAATTAGGGTTGCTATCATAGCCTACAGCCACCCCAGGGCTATAATAAGTCCCGGGCGAAAACTGGAAAAAGGGGCTGATACTAACCCCTTTTCTTTCATAAGTGTAATCCACTAAATGGATACCATAATTCAAAGTGCGCCCATTTTTAATCACGGTTCTTGGAGAGTAAAAATCATAAATCCACTCCCCATAAGCGAACGCCCTACCCCATGAGCTAAACCACCATAATTTATGACTCCCCTCATTTTTATCCTTGATTTTAGCGCTGATTTCAAAACCTTGCGTGTAACCGCTCATATAAGGGGCATTGGATTGATAACGCCCTCCTTTAGCTAAAAAAATATCTTTATAGCGGTATTCTAAAAAAGCGTTATTCATCAAGTAATTACGGCGGATCTTATTGGCTCTAGCGTTCCCGCACGCTATAGAATCAATCACCTTGCCATCAGATCCAAGCGCGCATTCATGGATACTCGTGCCATCAAGCAAGGCTCTTTTACCCCCTAAATAGCCATCCCAATAACCGATGTAGTTATAAATAACCGATCCGCCTTGATTGAATTTCGTGCTATCATAAGCGACCCCTCCTAGCGTGCCACCGACTTTTCCCTCTAAAACATGCCCTTGATCTTTAAGGCCTTTAGATAAAAAATCCGCATAAATATTGCCCTGACCTACAGCGGTTACAAAAGTCTCTGTAGGATAAATCCCCCTAGCTATGTCAATCTTTTTTTTATTAAAGCCAACTTTAGAAAAGGACTCCGCTAAAACTTCAATTTTATAATCAAACGCTTGCACAGAAGCGCTCAAACTTAAAACATATAACCCGCAAAAAACTTTATTCTTTAAAGGCGTGCTATTTCTCATTTTTTTCCTTTTAATAACCAATACATCTTAAAGATTATGACTTAAAGACTATACAATTCTTAACTGATCTAAAAACAAAGAAGCGTAATCAAGCTATTTATTTACTTTTAATTAACTCAACTATTTTAGATTATAACGAAATTTTTTTAGTTTCATACTAAAATGAGATAAGGTAAATCAAAATTTGATCAAAGTGGGATTTTTGTGCTGTTTTATAACCAAACCCATTTTTTTAATATGAAAGTTCTCATATTGATTTTAAAAATGCCAAAAAGCATTTTTTAAGTTTGACAATCAATCTAATAGCAAAAACTCCAACACCGCCATGCGCATCGCCACGCCGTTTTTGACTTGCTCTAAAACTTTAGATCGCTTATCTTCTAACACCGCGCTTTCTATATCAATATCCCTATGCACCGGGCCTGGGTGTAAAATAATGACCTCTTTATTTTTAGCGTGAGCCTCTAGGCGTTTTTGGGTGATGCAATAAGCGTTGCCATAATCTTTCAAGCTCGCAAAAATGGGTGCGTTGTGCCGTTCGGTTTGAGTCCTCAAACTCATTAAAATGTCTGCAAATGCTATCGCTTCTTCAACGTTATGCGTCGTTTTTAAAGAAGTGGTAGGGAGCATGGAGCTTGGAGCGCACAGCATGATCTCAAGCCCTAGTCTTTGGAGCAATTTAATGTTACTATTAGCCACTCTGGAATTTTTCACATCGCCTATGAAAGCGATTTTCTTCCCTTTTAGATTTTCTAAACTGCCAAAATGCTGATAAAGGGTAAGCAAGTCTAATAACGCTTGGGTAGGGTGAGCGCTTGTGCCGCTTCCTGCGTTAATCAAGGGGCATTGTGAAAATTCGGCTAATTTAAAAGGCGCGCTTGAAAAAGCATGCCGTGTGATAATAGCGTCAGGCTGCATGGCATGGATATTTTTAAAAGTGTCTATTAGAGTTTCACCCTTTGAAGTGGAGCTCGTTTGCATGTTTAATTTCACTATTTTTGCCCCTAACCTCAAGCTTGCGATTTCAAAACTAGACACCGTTCTGGTGGAATTTTCAAAAAACAACGCCACGATGATTTTATCTTGCATTTTTTCTTTTGTCTCTAAAGATACGGCGTTAAAATCGTTCGCATAAACGCTCGCTTTGTTTAATAAAAGCTTGATTTCATCTAAGCTTAAATCGCTGGTTTGGAGCAAGTGTCGGCATTTTTTTGGCATAAAACCCCCTTTTAGTTATAATATCGGTTTTATTTTAGCTAAAAATGGTAGGGGTTTTAGCAAGGAATGGGCTTGAAAAATCTCTCAACACTTCTGGTGTTTTTATTCTTTTGTTTGGGGTGTGTGAGCAATTTCAATGAAGACACCTACACGCTAGACTTAGTTTTAGAAAAAAAGATCCAAGCCAGCAGGAAAGGCGAAATCACCCAAGATAATGTGCCTATCATCACGGCTATCGCTACGCATTTAAACGATGTGGATAGCGGCACTTACTACGATCATGAGTATTTTTTAGTGGAAATTTTCACGCAAAATAACGACTGGATAGATGATGGTTATATCTCTTATGAACTTTTTGGCACAAAACCTACAGGCTCAGAGCCTTTATGGGTGCGAGAAATCACAAAAGATGAATTTGATGGCATTTTAGAAACCACGAACCGGTGGAGCCGAGCCTTTTTGATCGCTTTTGACAAATTGGATTATTTAGCGGTGCAAGAAGCCAAACTAGAGCTTGATGCCTATAGTTTAGGCAAAATTGTTTTTAATTTCGCTTACCAAGTCCCCTTACCTCAATTTTAATGCGCCTAGACTACGCCCTATTCAACCAGCATTTAGCAAATAGCAGAGAAAAAGCTAAAGCGTTGGTTTTAAAAAAACAGGTTTTAGTCAATAAAATGGTGGTTTCTAAACCCTCTTTTATCGTTAAAGAGAGTGATCAAATTGAACTCATCGCTCCCAATCTATTCGTTAGTAGGGCTGGGGAAAAATTAGGGGCTTTTTTAGAAGATCATTTTATAGATTTTAAAGAAAAGGTCGTTTTAGATGTGGGAGCGAGTAAGGGAGGCTTTAGTCAAGTGGCTCTTTTAAAAGGGGCTAAAAAGGTGCTTTGCGTGGATGTGGGGAAAATGCAATTAGATGAAAGTTTGAAAAACGACCAGCGCATAGAATGTTATGAAGAATGCGATATTAGAGGGTTTAAAACGCCAGAAACAATTGATTTAGTGCTTTGTGATGTGAGCTTTATTTCTTTATATTGTATTTTAGAAGCGATTGTGCCTTTAAGCGGTGAATTTTTGGTGCTTTTCAAACCGCAATTTGAAGTGGGCAAAGCCATAAAACGCAATAAAAAGGGGGTGGTAATGGATAAAGAAGCCATTTTAAACGCTTTAGAAAACTTTAAAAACCATTTAAAAACAAAGGATTTTCAAATCTTAAAGATCCAAGAAAGCTTAGTGAAAGGGAAAAACGGGAATGTTGAATTTTTTATCCATTTCAAGCGAGCCTGAGATTAAAAGCCTAGCTATCGGTAAATTTGATGGCTTGCATTTAGGGCATCAAGCCCTTTTTAAGGAATTAAAAGATCCCAAAGCCCTTTTAATCATAGAAAAAAAGCATTACACTAAAGGCTATTTAACCCCCCTAAAATACCGCGCCAAACTCGTTAAGATGCCTTTATTTTTTGTGTATTTAGAAGAAATTTCACAATTAAACGCCCTAGATTTTTTAGAGCTTTTAAAAAAGAAATTCCCCAACTTAGAACGCCTAGTCGTAGGCTATGATTTCAGGTTTGGGCATGGGAGGCAAAATGACGCTTTATTTTTAAAAGAGCGTTTTGAAAAAACCATTATTGTGCCTGAAGTGAAAGTCCAAAATATTAGCGTGCATTCTAAGATGATCAAACTAGCCCTAAGTCATGGCGACTTGCTTTTAGCTAACAAGCTCTTAGGCAGGCCTTATGAAGTGTGTGGGGAAGTCATTAGCGATCAAGGCTTAGGGCATAAAGAATTAGCGCCTACTTTAAATATCAAAACTAAAGATTTTATCCTCCCTAGCTTTGGGGTGTATGCGAGTTTGGTGAAAATAAAAGATCAGATTTATCAAAAAAGCGTGAGTTTTATAGGCAATCGCTTAAGCACGGATCACAATTTCGCCATAGAATGCCATGTTCTTGATACTATCATAGAAAACCCGCCCAAAGAAATCGCTTTGCGTTGGGTTCAAAAAATACGAGACAACATGCGTTTTTCTTCGTTAAAAGAGCTTAAAAATCAGATCCAACAAGACATCTTAATGGCCAAAGAGATTTTGAGATAATTTGTGTTAAAATGGCTTTTAAAAACCTTAAAAATGGAAAAATTTGATGCAATTGAGTAACGCTGACTTAGAACGATTAAAAAGCATGGCGAACACGCTTCGCTTTTTGTGCGCGGACATGATAGATAAGGCTAATAGCGGGCATCCGGGCGTGTGCTTAGGGCTAGCTGATGTGATGGTGGTTTTAAGCTTGCACCTAAACCTCAACCCCACTAACCCTAAATGGCTCAATAGGGACAGGTTGGTTTTTAGCGGAGGGCATGCGAGCGCGTTAGCGTATAGTTTGTTGCATTTGTGGGGCTTTGATTTGAGTTTAGAAGATTTAAAGCGTTTCAGGCAATTACACTCTAAAACCCCAGGACACCCCGAATTGCACCACACCGAAGGCATTGAAATCACCACAGGCCCTTTAGGGCAAGGTTTTGCTAACGCTGTGGGCTTTAGCATGGCGAGCCAATACGCTCAAAACCTTTTGGATAAAGAAGCGATTTCTCATAAAGTCTATTGCTTGTGTGGGGATGGGGATTTGCAAGAAGGCATTAGTTATGAGAGCGCTTCTTTGGCTGGGCACCTTCGCCTTGATAACCTCATCGTGATTTATGATAGTAATCAGATAAGCATTGAAGGTGCTATTAATATTAGTTTTAGCGAACAGGTTAAAACACGCTTTTTAGCGCAAAATTGGGAAGTTCTAGAATGCGATGGGCATGACTATCAAGCGATTTATGATGCTTTAGAAGAAGCCAAAAAATCCCATAAACCCACGCTTTTAATCGCTCATACGATTATTGGTAAGGGGGCTGTTGGCTTAGAGGGGAGTGAAAAAACGCATGGCTCGCCTTTAAATAAAGAAGTGTTAAAACAATCCAAAGAAAACGCTCAAATCAATCCTAGTGAAAGCTTTATCATTAGCCCAAAAAACAAAATGCATTTTGAAGAAGTGAAAGTTAGGGGCGTTAGTTTAGAAGCCTTATGGGAAAAATCCTTAAGCCCTAAAACAAAAGAAAAAATCCATGCGTTAAAGGATTTTGATTTTAGCGCCATCCATTACCCCACCTTTAAAAAAGGCGAATCTTTAGCCACGAGAGTGAGTAACGGCATGATTTTAAACGCTATCGCTAAAGAATGCGAGGGCTTTTTAGGGGGGAGCGCGGATTTAGCCCCCTCTAACAACACTCAATTAAAACACTCTGGCGATTTCCCTTTAGGGCAAAACTTGCATTTTGGGATCAGAGAGCATGCCATGGGGGCTATCACTAACGCTTTAGCGGCGTATGGCTTGTTTGTGCCTTTTTGCGCGACCTTTTTTGTGTTTAGCGATTACTTGATGCCCAGCATTCGTTTGAGTGCTTTAATGAAACTGAAAGCCCTTTTTATCTTCACGCATGACAGCATTGGTGTGGGCGAAGACGGAGCCACGCACCAACCCATAGAGCAATTGAGCCATTTGCGCGCTTTGCCCAACTTCTATGCTTTCAGGCCTAGCGATGCTTTTGAAAATACCGCTTGCATGCAAATAGCGTTAAATTTGAACGCTCCTAGTGGGCTTATTTTATCACGACAGAATTTACCCGTGCTTGATGAGGTTTCTAAAGAGCAGGTTTTAAAAGGGGCGTATGTTAAACACCATTCTAAAGATCCCATTATCACGCTCGTTGCGAGCGGGAGCGAGGTGTCTTTGGCTTTAGAGAGCGCTAAAATTTTAGAGCGAGAAAACATCCCCACTCAAGTGGTGAGCGCGCCTTGCTTTGATTTATTGATAGAGCAAGATGAAAGCTATCTTAAAGAACTCTTTAAGGGTAAGGTTTTAGTGGTTGAAGCGAGCCGTGCGATAGAGTGGTATCGTTTTGCGGATAAAATCATTGGCATGGATTCTTTTGGGAGCTCAGCAAAGGGCGATAAACTCTTTGAAAAATTTGGCTTTAGCGTTGAAAACATTACCGCTCAAGCGAAAAGATTACTCAACGCATGAACTTAGAAAAACTTTTTTTAGAAAAAACCCCCCTATTTGTTTTTAGCTCCACCAGGCGTTTGAAACATTTCTATTTAGAGCAAGGCGAAGGGTTTTTGCCTAGCGCAATGAGCATGGGGAGTTTTTTTGAACAGGCTTTTTACATCCCTAATAAAAAGAAAATCCCTAAAAACGCGCGCCAAATCTTAATGATAGACACCATTAAAGCCATCGCTAAAGAAAAAAAATCCATTCTTGAAGGGCTTTTGCTTTTTGAAAACAGCTTTTTAGGGTATTTGGAAAGCACTTCTTTTTTGTTTGATTTGTTTGATGAGTTAAGTTCTGCTTATATCAAACTCAATGAGCTTTCTTCTAAAGACATTTACTTGGATTATGAAAAGCATTTAGAAGTCTTAGAAATGATTTATGACCGCTACATTAAAAAACTAGAAGAATTAGGCTTTTATGACAAAATCATGCAAGAAAAGCCCACGATTTTAAAAGAATTTTTTGAGCATTTTTCCTCCATTGAATGGCATTTAGATGGCTTTATGAGCGTTTTTGAAAGGCAATGCCTATTAGAAGTGGCCGAATTAGTGCCTATCACTTTACACCTGTCATGCGATAAATACAATCAAAAATTCTTGGAATTTTTAAATCTCAAATTAGAAACGGATTGCGATTATTCCATTGATTTTAAAACCCAAAAGATCCTTTCTCAAACTTTTAATGATCAAAAAATAGAGCCAAAGCTTTATGCTAACTCCAGTTATTTAAAACAAGGCACTTTAGTTTTACAAACCATAGAAGAGTATTTGCAAAAAGATAACGACCCTAATAAAATGGCGATCATCACGCCCAATGCGGATTTTTTACCTTTTTTAAAGCTCTTAGACAAAAACAATAATTTGAATTTCGCTATGGGCTTAGGGGCTAAAAACAGCCCTTATTATACAGAGCTTGTCAAAATCTTAGAAGATTTACAAACAAGCGGTTTTAATTTGAGTGCATCGCCTTTATTGGATTTAGAAAACCTTACAATCCCGCTTTTAGAACAACAAAGCTCTAAAGAAAAAGCTCCCTTAAAAGAAGTGCATTCTCAAATCATGCACCAGTATCATCTTTTAAAAGACACGCTTCAAAACTACAGCCTTAAAGATTTATTGCATTTGTATTTGCAAGAATTTGAAGCCAACTTCCGCTTAGACGATTCTAGTGGGGGCAAAATACGAGTCATGGACACTTTAGAAACAAGGGGCATGCAATTTGATAAAGTGGTTATTGTGGATTTTAATGAAACCTGTGTGCCAAGTCTTAAAGATTGCGATTTGTTTTTAAACTCTGCTTTAAGAAAATCGCTCAATCTCCCCACTTTATTGGATAAGAAAAATTTGCAAAAACACTATTACTACCAGCTCTTTAAAAACTCTAAAGAAATAACACTTTCTTATATAGAGAGTGAAACTTTAAAAGCCTCTAACATGCTTTTAGAATTAGATTTGCATATAGAGCCTATCAAAGACGCTTACACGCTTTTTGCAACAAGTCCTTTAAAAGACTACCAAGAAGAAGAAATCAAAGCCGCTATCCCTAAAGATTTTAACTTTAGCGCTAGCTCATTAAACGCTTTTTTAACTTGCAAGCGCCGTTTTTACTACCACTACATGAAGCGCTTCAAAGAAAGCCCTAAAGATGAAAGCAATAGCGCTGTGGGCAGTTTGCTCCATGAACTTTTAAAAGAAGCTTATGAAAAAGACAAAAACCCCTATGCATTAGAAGAGAGGCTCATTTGGCTCTTAGAAACAAGAGAAAACATTACCCCTAAAGAGCGTTTAGACACTCTTGTAGCGCTCAAAAAAATCCAGGCTTTTTATCTTAAAGAAAAAGAACGCTTTAATACAAAAATCAAAATCCTTGATCTTGAAAAAAGCTTTGAAACGATCATTCAAGGCGTTATTTTTAAGGGGCGTATAGACAGGATTGACAAAACGGCTGACAATGAGATTATTTTATTGGATTACAAATTCAAAAACGATTTGAAATTAGACAACATGAGTAAAACACAAAGAGGAGGCTTAAACCCCATAGAAATCGCTCAAATCAGCACCGATTATCAAATGGCCATCTACGCGTGCACCCTTAAAAATCTGGGTTACAAAGAGCCTATAAAAGCCTTTTTTTATGATTTGAGGAAGGGCGAGTTACTAGAAGAAGACGAGCTTACTTTGCAGGCTAAAATGGATCATTTGGAATTTTCTCTTATCCCCAAGCTCAAGCAAGAAATTGATTTTGAAAAAACTTTAGAGGCTAAAGATTGTGAATATTGCTCTTTTAAAGACATGTGCAACCGATGAAATCTAAAAAACTTTATTTGGCTTTAATCATAGGGGTTTTATTAGCGTTTTTGACCCTATCTTCATGGCTAGGTAATAGCGGTTTAGTGGGGCGTTTTGGGGTGTGGTTTGCCGCACTCAATAAAAAATATTTTGGGTATCTTTCATTCATTAATTTACCCTATTTAGCATGGGTTTTATTCCTTTTATACAAGACTAAAAACCCTTTTACAGAAATCGTTTTAGAAAAAACTTTAGGGCATCTATTAGGCATTTTATCTTTGCTTTTTTTACAATCTAGCCTATTAAATCAAGGGGAAATCGGCAACAGCGTGCGTTTGTTTTTACGCCCTTTTATAGGGGACTTTGGGCTTTATGCGCTGATAACGCTTATGGTAGTTATTTCTTATTTGATTTTATTCAAACTACCCCCTAAAAGCGTTTTTTATCCTTATATGAACAAAACACAAAACCTTTTAAAAGAGATTTACAAACAATGCTTACAAGCCTTTAGCCCTAATTTTAGCCCAAAAAAAGAGGATTTTGAAAACACCTTATCAGATCTTCAAAAAAAAGAAACCAACAACGACAAAGAAAAAGAAAACCTTAAAGAAAACCTTATTGATGAAAACCACAACACCCCTAACGAAGAATCGTTTTTAGCGATCCCTACCCCCTATAACACGACTTTAAACGATCTAGAGCCGCAAGAAGGCTTGGTTCAAATTTCCCCTCACCCCCCTACCCATTACACCATTTACCCTAAAAGAAACCGATTTGATGATTTGACTAACCCCACTAACCCCCCTTTAAAAGAACCTAAGCAAGAAACCAAAGAAAGAGAACCCATGCCCACAAAAGAAACTCTTACGCCCGCCACGCCCAAACCTGCCACACTCAAACCTATCATATCAGCACCCATCATGCCCACATCTGCACCCAACCTAGAAAATGACAACAAAACACAAAACCACAAAGCCCCCAACCACCCCATAAAAGAAGAAAGCCCACAAGAAAACCCACAAAAAGAAAATCAAAAAGAAAATATAGAAGAAAAAGAAAATCTTAAAGAAGAAGAAAAAGAAACACAAAACGCTCCAAACTTTAGCCCACTAGCCCCCACAAGCGCTAAAAAACCCGTTATGGTTAAAGAATTGAGCGAAAATAAAGAGATATTAGACGGATTGGATTATGGCGAAGTGCAAAAACCCAAAGATTATGAGCTTCCCACCACGCAATTATTGAATACGGTTTGTTTGAAAGAAACTTCTTTAGACGAAAACGAGATTGACCAAAAAATCCAGGATTTATTGAGCAAACTGCGCACCTTTAAAATTGATGGCGATATTATCCGCACTTATTCAGGCCCTATTGTAACCACTTTTGAATTCCGCCCAGCCCCTAGCGTTAAGGTGAGCCGCATTTTAGGCTTGAGCGATGATTTAGCGATGACTTTATGCGCTGAATCCATCCGCATTCAAGCCCCCATTAAGGGTAAAGATGTCGTTGGCATTGAAATCCCTAACAGCCAAAGCCAAATTATTTATTTAAGAGAAATTTTAGAAAGCGAATTGTTTCAAAAATCCAGCTCGCCCTTAACTCTAGCTTTAGGCAAAGACATTGTGGGTAACCCTTTCATCACGGATTTAAAAAAGCTCCCCCACTTGCTCATCGCCGGCACGACAGGAAGCGGTAAGAGCGTGGGCGTGAATGCGATGATTTTATCCTTACTTTATAAAAACCCCCCCGATCAACTCAAATTAGTGATGATCGATCCCAAAATGGTAGAATTTAGCATTTATGCGGACATCCCTCATTTACTCACGCCCATTATCACCGACCCTAAAAAAGCTATTGGGGCTTTACAAAGCGTGGCTAAAGAAATGGAGCGCCGATACTCTTTAATGAGCGAATACAAGGTTAAAACCATTGATTCTTATAACGAGCAAGCCCCAAATAATGGCGTTGAAGCGTTCCCTTATTTGATTGTGGTGATTGATGAATTAGCGGATTTGATGATGACAGGGGGCAAGGAAGCGGAGTTTCCTATCGCTAGAATCGCTCAAATGGGGCGCGCGAGCGGCTTGCACCTCATTGTAGCGACCCAACGCCCAAGCGTGGATGTCGTAACCGGCTTGATTAAAACCAATTTGCCTTCAAGGGTGAGTTTTAGGGTAGGCACTAAGATTGATTCTAAAGTGATTTTAGACACCGATGGGGCGCAAAGCTTGTTAGGAAGGGGCGATATGCTCTTTACCCCCCCAGGAACAAACGGGTTAGTGCGCTTGCATGCCCCCTTTGCCACTGAAGATGAAATCAAAAAAATCGTGGATTTTATTAAAGCCCAAAAAGAGGTACAATACGATAAAGATTTCTTGCTAGAAGAATCGCGCATGCCTTTAGACACCCCTAACTATCAAGGCGATGACATTCTAGAAAGGGCTAAAGCGGTGATTTTAGAAAAAAAGATCACTTCTACGAGTTTTTTACAACGCCAATTAAAAATCGGCTACAACCAAGCCGCTACCATTACTGACGAATTAGAAGCTCAAGGCTTTCTATCCCCAAGAAACGCCAAAGGCAACAGAGAGATTTTGCAAAACTTTTAGGCTTTGTTTTCATTGGATATTGGCAATAGAAACATTATTTTTAATTTTTAAAAAGTTACCGCTTGCTTTTCGCAAGCTTTTTATGATTGATTTTAAAAATGCCTTTGCGTATTTTTTAGATTTTATCACCAATCCTTTATTAAAAACAAAAACTTTTCTCAATGATACAAACACCATAATCCTTTAACCTATTAATCAAATATTATCTGTGGTTTCCCTAACTCCTAGTAAAATTACCTAAAAATTTCATGTTCAAGGATAGCCATGAATACCCAGATCCAACCCACCACTAAAAAACCCTTAAAATCCCTTTTAGCCGCTAGTTCAGGTAATTTAGTGGAATGGTATGATTTTTACGCTTATGCGTTCCTTGCCCCTTATTTCGCTAAGGAATTTACCCACACTAACGACCCCACTTTAGCGCTCATCTCAGCTTTTTTAGTTTTCATGCTAGGGTTTTTCATGCGCCCTTTGGGGAGTTTGTTTTTTGGTAAATTGGGGGATAAAAAGGGGCGTAAAACTTCCATGGTGTATTCCATTATCCTTATGGCGCTAGGCTCTTTTTTGCTCGCATTGCTCCCCACTAAAGAAATCGTAGGGGAATGGGCGTTCTTGTTTTTATTATTAGCCAGGCTTTTACAGGGCTTTAGCGTGGGAGGCGAATATGGCGTGGTCGCCACTTACCTCTCTGAATTAGGCAAGAATGGCAAAAAAGGTTTTTATGGCTCTTTCCAATATGTAACTTTAGTTGGAGGGCAACTCTTAGCTATTTTTTCGCTCTTTATCGTTGAAAACATTTACACGCATGAGCAAATCAGCGCGTTTGCTTGGCGTTATTTATTCGCTTTAGGGGGTATATTAGCCCTACTCTCGCTCTTTTTAAGAAATATCATGGAAGAAACCATGGATAGCAAAACAACTTCCAAAAACGCTATTAAAGAAGAAACCCAAAGAGGCAGTTTGAAGGAATTGCTCAACCATAAAAAAGCCTTAATGATAGTCTTTGGGCTAACTATGGGAGGGAGTTTGTGTTTTTATACTTTTACGGTGTATTTAAAAATCTTTTTAACCAACAGCTCATCATTCAGCCCTAAAGAAAGCAGTTTCATCATGCTTTTAGCGCTCTCTTATTTCATCTTCTTACAGCCCTTATGCGGGATGCTTGCGGATAAAATCAAACGCACCCAAATGCTGATGGTTTTTGCTATCACAGGGCTTATTGTAACGCCTGTTGTCTTTTATGGTATCAAGCATGCCACTAGCGTGTATGAAGCCCTATTTTATGAAATACTCGCATTGAGCAGCATGAGTTTTTACACTTGCATTGCTGGGGTCATTAAGGCGGAATTATTCCCTGAACATGTGCGAGCGCTTGGCGTGGGTCTAGCCTATGCGATCGCCAATGCGCTTTTTGGAGGGAGCGCGAGTTATGTAGCGTTAGAGTTCAAACAGCATGGTTTTGAAGCGGGGTTTGTGGGCTATGTCATGTTTAGTATTGTTATCTTTATGGTTATGGTTATCATATTCCCTAAAAAAACCTATTTGGAATGAATCTGTTTTTATTTAATTTTTGCTATAATTTTTCCTTTTAAAAGGATTCTTGCATGCAAAATGGGTATTATGCGGCCACAGGGGCTATGGCGACACAATTTAACCGCTTGGATTTAACCTCTAATAATTTAGCTAATTTAAACACTAATGGCTTTAAAAGAGACGATGCGATTACAGGCGATTTTTTAAGGCTTTACCAACAATACCGAGAGCAACTGCCCTTAGAAGATCAAACCAAAGCGAGCGCGAAGTATCTAAACCGCAACCTCAATCGTGTGCCTATTTTATCAGAAATCTATACGGATAGGAGTCTTGGCGCGTTTGAAGAAACGCATAACCCCCTGGATTTTGCCCTAACAAGCCCTAACCTCTATTTTGCGATACAAACTAATGAGGGCGTCGCTTATACCAGAGACGGGCATTTCAGCGTGGATAAAGACGGCTTTTTAGTTACTCTTAATGGCTTTAAGGTGCTTTCACGCTCTGGCTTGAACGAAAAAGGAGGGATCATGCTCATGCCTGACGCTGAAATTGAAGTGGATCAAAATGGTGGAATCACTTTTAGGGATAATGAAGCCCAAATTCAAGCGGGCGCGTTAGCTTTAGTGAGTTTTAGCGAACCTAAAAACCTTAAAAAGATAGGGCAAAACCTTTATACCTATCAGGGCGAAGGCATCCATCAAGTCTCTGACTCTGGCGCGTTAAAACAATACATGCTAGAAAAAAGCAATGTCAATGCAGTGCGTGAGATGAGCGCTTTGATTGAAATCAACCGCTTTTTGGACATGTATTCTAAAGTGCTAAAAACCCATCAAGATGACATGAACGCCGAAGCGATCAACAAACTCGCCACAAAAGCTTAAACTTTTGGCGATTTTAAAATCCATAGGAGGGTTTTTGCGATACCCTAACTCCCTAATGACGCTTTTTAAAAGCCTTGTTAATCTTTTTTATATAGGATTAGTTTTAAAAGAGTTTAAAGAATTAAATGCCTTTTCTTTTGTAGTCGCTTGCAAAGTAGACGGTAACGCAAGCTTCTCTTTATAGCCGCTAGCTATTCAACAATGATTCAATTTTAATTATTTATTATTTCGTTTGTTGTTTAAAACGCTCTTTATTGTGGTATTCTGTAAGCAAACGCCCCCATTTTTCTTGTTATGGTTCTTGTGTTTTAAACTCGTTTGTGGTAGGATATTCCCATTAAGGTTTGAGACGCTATAGTTGATGCCGTCTCTGTAATGGTTAGAGAGTGTCGGCTTGGTTTCTAATTCCCTTAATGTTTTTGTTGCCCCAATCAAGCTTTTTGATTACCCACTTGACTATCAGCGTTCATTTTAAGATAGAGCCATTCCAAAAGCTTGTAAAAATTTTCTTTCTGCTTCCACTAAATTAGGGTGTAAGAGCAAGTCATTCTTTAAAGCGCTTGTATAGGCGGTGTGTGAGCGAAAACTTTTGTTTTTTAAGTCCAATTTGATTTTGTCTTTTTGGAATAACCAACACTATATCTAAAGAGATCTTTTTTCTTATTTGTGAATGTAGTTTTATATTCTTACTCCAACGCCAAGTCAATCAAAATCTGCCAATTCTCTTTATAGTGTTGGAGTTGCGACAAGCTCTTTGTGTTGCCCCATTCTTGTATGTCTTTAATAGGGATAATATAGCATTCGCTCGTGCGAGTGTCTGTCCCTAAAATCAAATCGCAATCTTTTTTGGTGTATTTGTAAATGCGTTTGGGGGCATTCCTATCAATTTGAACCCCACTCCTATAGCCCCCTGTAAAATTCAAAGTTATTTTATTTGCCCTATTAAGTGGTATTCTAAAATGCTTTTTTGCTTCCTCTCGCATGCCTTAAACTCTAAATGCTTTAAAGGGTTAGCGACAGATAAAAGATAGGGTTTTTCACTCAAATTCAATACCACTACAAGCACATAATCATGGCTATACGCTTGCGCTTGCTCGTATTCTTTTTGGGTCAATCTCAATGTTCCTTGTTTTTCTCTAATCCCCTTAACTTCCACTAAAAACGCTTGCTTGTTGGTTTGAATATAGAAGTCATACCCATCGCCAAAAAGACGCATGTCTTTTAAATGCCCATGAGAAAATGTTTTGATATTTTTATAGTGGTTTAAAAAATACAATTCGGCTTCTAAACCTGTTTCTTGCATGCTTTTATAGCGGGTTTTAAGGTAAGCGTTAGGGGTAACGCCTAAATCTTTGATTCCGTATTGTTCCTGCAAAAACAATTTCACAATATGGCTAAAACCCTTAACGCTTTCATTTCCAAACAAACTATCAATCCATAATTTTCTATGGATATAGGCATCGCCTTTTTGCCACCAGCCTTTGCGTTTATTAGGAAAAAAATAATCAAATAAATCCATGCGATTTTTGATAACGCCAGTCGTTTCAGCCAAGCCGATTTGGACGCAATATTCAAAAAAAGCATTTTTAGTAGAAAAACCAAATTCTTTAATGAAGTCATTATCAAATTTTGCCAAAGCATAGCCTATGAGATTTAAAATTTCATAGTTCTTGTGTTTTGTCATAGAAGCTAAACGCCCTAATCAATCTTTAATATCGCTAAAAACGCTTCTTGGGGAAGCTCCACCTTGCCGATAGCCTTCATGCGTTTTTTGCCCTCTTTTTGCTTTTCTAAGAGTTTTCTTTTTCGTGTAATATCGCCCCCATAGCACTTAGCCGTTACATTCTTACCGACAGATTTAATCGTCTCCCTAGCGATGATTTTATTCCCCACGCTCGCTTGGATAGCGACTTCAAAAAGCTGTCTTGGGATAAGCTCTTTCATCGTTTCCACTAAAGCGCGCCCCTTTTCATACGCCTTATTTTTATCTATAATGATAGAAAGTGCATCCACCACATCGCCTGCCACCCTCACATCTAACTTCACCAAATGAGCCTCTCTGTTTTCTATCGGCTCATAATCAAAGCTCGCATACCCTTTCGTGCAAGATTTGAGTTTGTCATAAAAATCCATCACAATTTCATTGCTCGGCAAGGAATAAGTGAGCATGACACGAGACTGGTTTAAATATTCCATTTTTTCTTGAATGCCTCTTTTATTGTTCAATAACTGCATTAAATTACCCAAAAATTCACTCGGCGTGATGATCGTCGCCCTCACAAAAGGCTCTTTGATGCAAGCGATATGGTTTTCAGGGGGCAATTCGCTAGGGTTTTGGACATATTTGACGCTATTATCCGTCAAATGCACTTCATACACCACCGTGGGAGCGGTAGCGATTAAGTTAAGGCCAAATTCCCTTTCCAGCCTTTCTTTAATCACTTCCATGTGCAATAGCCCTAAAAAGCCCACCCTAAAGCCAAAGCCAAGCGCCACCGAGCTTTCAGGCTCAAAATTTAAAGCGCAATCGTTAAGCTGGAGTTTCAATAACGCTTCTCTTAAATCTTCAAACCGGTCCGTTTCTATAGGGTAAAGCCCCGCAAACACAAAGGGTTTAGCCGGCATAAAGCCTTCAATGGGTTTAGGGGTAGGGTTTTTAGCGTCTGTGAGCGTATCACCCACCGCAATATCAGTTACGCTTTTTAGCCCCAAACTCACAATGCCAATCTCGCCGCATTCTAAACTTTTAGTAGGGATTTTTTTCAAAGGGTTGGGGTAGTATAGCCCTAAAACGCCGTGTTTTTTACCCGTCCCCATCACTAAAATTTCTTGCTCGGTGTTGATGCTCCCATCCATGATACGCACCAGAGCTAACGCCCCTAAATAATTGTCAAACCATGAATCATAAATGAGCGCTTTTAAGGGAGCGTTAGGATCACCGCTAGGGGCAGGAATGGTCGTAATGATTTTTTCTAACAAATCTTTAATGCCAAGCTTAGCTTTAGCGCTCACTTCATTAGCATTGGAGCAATCAATCCCTATCGTGTCTTCTATATCCTGTTTGACCTCTAAAACATTCGCATTCGGCAAATCAATTTTATTGATCACCGGTAAAATTTCTAAATTGTTATCTAAAGCGATATAAGTGTTTGCAATGGTTTGCGCTTCCACGCCTTGAGTGGCATCTACCACTAATAACGCCCCTTCGCATGAACACAAAGAGCGCGACACTTCATAGCTGAAATCCACATGCCCTGGGGTGTCAATGAGGTTTAAAACATAATCCTCTCCCTTAAGCGTGTAATTTAGGCGCACGCTTTGAGCCTTAATCGTAATGCCCCTTTCTTTTTCAATATCCATAGTGTCCATCACTTGGCTGGTCATTTCTCTGTTGCTGATAGCGTTGCATTCAGCGATCAAACAATCCGCTAAAGTGCTTTTACCATGGTCAATGTGAGCGATAATGGAAAAATTGCGGATATTTTTCATTGGCGCTTTTGTTTTCATCTCTCTTGTCCTAAATCTTTTAAAATAGCGTCAGTCAAACTCTCTGTGTCTAAGCCTAAGGATTTTTCCACTAAAGCGGTGTTCCCATGCATGATGAATTCATCCATGATTTCAAAGCTTTTAACAGGCTTTAAAATATTTTGTTCGCTCAAAAATTCTAAAATCGCGCTAGCCACCCCCCCAAGCTTGTAATTATCGCTAAAAACATAGAGCTTTTGATAAGGGGCAATGATGGCGCTTAAATTTTGATCTAAGGGCTTTAAAAACCTGAGATCCAACAGCGCGCAATCTATGTTTTTTTCCTTTAAAGCCAGTTGGACTAAATGCGCCCGCCCCACGCCATTACCATAGCCAATGAGTAAAATTTCGCCCTCTTTTTTCAACAATTCGCTTTGCCCTAAAACAAACTCGCTAGGCTCAAAAACCCCCTCTTTTAACGCAAACGACCCCCTAGGGTAGCGGAACGCGCAAGGGCTTGAATGATGTTCATTGGCAAAATGCACGGCGTTTTTTAAAGTCTCATTATCTCGTGGGGCAAAAATGACCATGTTGGGGATAGAGCGCAAATACGACACGTCTAAAAGCCCTTGGTGCGTCTCGCCATCTTCGCCCACAATCCCAGCCCTATCAATGGCTAATTTAATCGGCAAGCTAGAAATGCAAGCGTCATGCACAATGGAATCATAAGCCCTTTGCAAAAAAGTAGAATAGATGCTCACAAAAGGTTTAAACCCCTCTTTAGCCATAGCGCTGCTAGAAGTTAGGGCGTGTTGTTCAGCGATAGCGACATCAAAAAAGCGCAAAGGGTAAGCGTCAATGAGTTTGTCTAATCCTGTGCCGCTAGGCATAGCAGCGGTTACGCCTACGATTTTTTCATCTTTTTTGGCTAATTCTAAAAGGGTGTTAGAATACGCTTCAGTGGGCGATAAAATCGCGCTTTTGGATTTTTTAGACAAACCGGTATCCAAATCAAAAGGCCCCACCCCATGCCATTTTTCATAGCGCCCTTCAGCGATTTTATAGCCTTTACCCTTTAAGGTTTGCGCATGGATTAGCACCGGCTCTTTAAGCTCTTTGGCTAATTTCAAGGTCTCAATAATCGCGCCTAAATCATGCCCGTTAATAGGCCCTATATAGTTAATACCCAATTCTTCAAAAAACACGCCTGGGGTGATGAGTTTGAAAGATTCTTCAAAACGACTCGCTAAGTAATTCACGCTTTCAGGTAAGGTGCTTAAGATTTTTTTAACTTTAGAGCGGAAAGACTGGTAAAATGGGCCTTTCATCAGCTGGCTAAGGGCTTTGGATAAAGCGCCAATAGGCGTGCTGATACTCATTTCATTATCGTTCAAAATCATGATCATGGGGTATTTCCTATCGCCCAGTTCGTTTAAGGCTTCATAAAAAATCCCTGCGCTAATGCTCCCATCGCCTAATAAAGCGATAGGCATGCCTAACGCCTGTTTTAAACAAAAAGCTTTAGCCACCCCCACGCCTATAGACACTGAAGTGGAGCTATGCCCGGCGATAAAATAATCGTATGCACTCTCGCTGGGTTTAGTAAAGCCGCTCAAACCCTTGAATTGCCTTAAAGTGCTAAAGCTTTCAAAGCGCCCGGTTAAGAGCTTGTGAGCGTAAGCTTGGTGCGAAGTGTCAAAAATAAAAGGGTTTTTTTGGCAATCAAATAAGGCATGCATGCCCACAATCAGCTCCACAGCCCCTAAAGAAGAGCTTAAATGCCCCCCATTAGTGCTCACCACTTCTAAAATACGCTCTCTTAGCGTTTGACACACCAACTCCAAGCCTGCAATATCGTTAGGGTTTAAATCAAAAGTTTTATTTTGCAAAATCACACCTTAAAATTTTCCAACACGCTTTCTTTGAGCGTTTTAAAGCGCTCCATTAAATTCCCATCAAGGCTCCCGTTAGAGCTAGTGATCATAACGCCTCCTTTAGAAATAGCCTCATTGCTCTCTAATTTGATTTTAGAAGCGTTTTGCAAACGCTCGTTTAAATAAGGGTAATCCAAGGGATTGACTTTTAAATGAATGTCCGTTGCGTCTAAAACGTTTTTTAAAAGCTCTTCAGCTAAAGCGAGGGCCACTTTTTGGCTGTTGTCTTCCACTTCTTTAAGGATCACTTCTTTAGCTATATCTATCGCAATCGCGCTCAATTCCTTTTCTAAAGCCATTAAATGATCTTGTGATTTTTTCATTTTTTCATCTAAAGCGGTGATCGCATGCAAAAGCTGGTTCTTTTCTTCATTCACGCTGTGAGTGAGTTCGTTACGCATTTTTTCTTCGCCCTCTTTAAAGCCGATTTTATAGCCGTCGTTTTTAGCGTTTTCAATCAAAACTTTGCTCTCTTCTTGGGCTTTTTCAAATTGCATTTGCAATTTCACTAAATGGCTTGAAAGCTCATCGGTTTTTTTCAATAAGCAATCAATCAAATCGTTTTCTATCGCTTTTTTTTCCAAAGGCTCTTGTGGGTTAGGCGTTTCTAAAGACGCGCCATTAGGATTAGTTTTAGGGGGTAAGTTTGCCATGCTCTTAAATTCGTATTTTTGAATGTCATGCTTATTCAAATGGTCTTTTTGGATCAAATTTTTGCGGCTATTCAATGACATCTTCCTCTTCACCGGTTTGGATCACGCCTTTTTCTTGCAAGCTCTGCACGATTTCAATGATTTTCCTTTGGGCCACATCCACATCTTTGATTTTAACCGCCCCTAAATACTGCATTTCTTCTACAAATTGCTCTGCAGCCCTACTGCTCATGTTGTTTAAGAATTTATCGGTTAAATCTTTCGTGGAAGTTTTTAAGGCTAAAGACAAGTCTTTTTTATCCGCTACTTTCAAAATCTCTCTGATAGCAAAATTATCCAATTTCACAATGTCTTCAAAAGTGAACATCATTTCTTTAATCGCACCGGCGAGCTTGTTATCCACGCTTTCAATGCGAGCGAGCGTGGTTTTAGCGCTCTTTTGACCCAAGCGGTTAAAGATTTCAGCCACCGCTCTCAAGCCGCCCACTTCAATTTTATAACTGGTGAGCGATTCTAGTTTGTTTTCTAATACCGTGGAAACCCTTTTAACCACTTGGGGCGATATTTCGCCTAAATTCGCCATTCTAATAGAAATCTCGGCTTTCATTTCATCAGGGAAATAGCTCAAAGTCTCAGCCGCATTAGGGGCTTCCATGTGGGCTAAAATCAAGGCGATGGTTTGAGGGTGTTCGTTAATGATGAAATCAGCGAGTTGTTGGGGCTTGATTTTGCCTAAATAAGCGAAGTTTTTTTGCGTTTGCAAGCTTTTAGTGAGTTTGTCCATCACTTTTTTAGCTTCTTCGCTCCCTAAAGTCCTAGTTAAAAGCTCTCTAGCGTATTCTAAACCGCCGGTATTGATGTATTGGTTAGACTGAAAGATCGCAAAAAATTCCTCTAAAACCGCCGCGCCGATTTGCTTGTCTGTGCCGTTTAATTGCACGATTTGCTTAGAAATCTCTGTAATGGAGTCAATGTCTAAATGCCTTAAAATCTCACCTGTGGTGTCTTCGCCCACTTGAATGAGTAAAATGGCGATTTTTTCACTCATGGAAAGTTCGTCTAATTGAGCCTTTTGTTTGGGGGTAAGCTTGGTTGCCATTTTTAACCTTTTATCTTTTAACCTTTCGCGCTGTCTGAAGAGATTTCATCTTTGATTAGGAGTTTAAAGAGCATGGCGATTTCATCAGGGCGTTCTTTAAGGGTCCCTCTAATCTTTTCTAAGATAATTTCGTATCTTACTTCTTCTTCGCTAAAGGTTGCATTAAGCCCTAATTGATCTTCTACTTTTTTTCTCAAATCGCCCAGTTTGTTCAATTCATCTTCTTCTTCATCCATTTCTTCAAACATGGATTTCACTTCCTTATCTTCATCAGGCACCACTTCTAGCATGCGTTCGCTGAAAGGCACAATCACTTTTTTATAGAAAATAAATAGCACTATAAACACTAAAACATACTTGATTAAAGGCGTGAATGAGCCTAAGATTTTTTGAGTTTTGTGCATGATTTTTTCGCTCAAAGTAGCGTTATCAATCATAGGCGCCATAGGGTTAAACTCAAAATTACTCACCGCCACATCATCGCCTCTATTTTGATTATAGCCAATGGCCTGTTTCACTAGAGCGTTGATTTTTTTAAGCGATTCATCGCTCAAAGGCTCGTATTCTAAAGTGTTTGCCCCATCTTTAAGCGCGATTTTATACTTGCCATCCACCACAACCGCCGCATTCAAACGCACTAAAGTGCCAAACTCGCCCTTAATCTCGCTAATGGTTTTACCCACTTCATAATTGGTCGTGTTTTGAGACTTTTCGTATTTTTCTGGCTCTTTATTGTCTTTCAATCCTTGCACAGGCCCGATATTGCTCACAACCCCCGGCACGCCGCCGACTTGTTTTTTAGGAGCGCCTTCTTTTTTTTCTTCTAAATTTTGCTCGCTCCTTACGACATTATTGGGATCAAAAGTCTCTTTAGTGCTTTTCTTTTGGCTGAAATCAAACTCCGCATTAACCCTTGCGACCACCTTGTTTTTACCCCCCACAATAGGGGCTAAGATATTGACAATCTTATTTTCTAAAATGTTTTCAAAATTTTGTTTGTAATGCAATTGCTCTAGGGCTAATTCTTTGGAGTTTTCTAGTATATCGCCTTCGCCTATTGATTCGCCGTTTTCATTCACGATTTTCACATTTTCTATCGTAAGTTTAGGCACAGCTGCAGCGATTAAATTTTTAATCCCTAAAATTTGAGTGGGTGAAAGCTTCATGTCAGGCTTGAGTTTGAGCATCACCGAAGCGCTAGGAGGGACTTCTTTAGCCACAAACACGCTGTCTTTAGGGATTGCAATATGCACATTGGCTTTCAAAATGGGGTTTAAACTTTCAATCGTGCGCGACAATTCGCCCTCAATGGCGCGAATGAGTTTGATATTTTGATCAAAATCAGTCGCCCCAAAGTCTTTAGTGTCAAAGATTTCAAAGCCCACTTTACTCGTTTTAGGGATCCCTTGAGAAGCCAGCGTGATCCTTTCTTCATACACTTTATCTTTAGGGATAAGAATGGTGTCGTCTTTGGAGACTTTATAAGGGATTTGGTTTTGCTGGAGGTGTTGTAAGATTAAAGCGTTATCGCTAGAGTCTAAGCCTTCAAATAAAACCCCATAACCCCCTTGCGTGTAGTCTTTTTCTTTAAAGGGATAGAGCAATAAAAACACAAGCAAGGCGGTGATTAAAACCCCGGCTGCGATCAGGGCGATTTTTTGCTTTTTATTGAGCTTGATGAAAAAATCAACAATCCGTTGCAATAATACCTTTAAATCCAATATTAAAACCTTGATAAAATTTTCATTCTTTTAAGCCGTTCGCTTAGATCTTTTGGAACACGCTCAAATAAATCCCTATGGAAAAACAAGCCCCTAACGCCCCTAAACAAAAACCTCCTAAAACACTACTAAAAGACACTCCTAAAACAACCAACACCAACCCTATTAAAAAAATCAAACCAAGCAAACTACAAGAAAGAATGTTTTGAAATATTTGATGCGTGATCAAATGGGGTATTAATAAAACAAGCAACCCATAAAATAGCGTCAAAGAAAGCGCAATAGCGCTAGGGAAATTAGCGCTGTGCGAAAGCCATTGAATGGAGTGTGCCAAAAGGTGTTTTAAAGATTCTAAAAGGGCTTCAAATAAGATCACGCTTAGCACAAACCACACCCCAAGCGCTAAATTTCTGCGATACAGGCTTAAAAACACCCCCACTAACAAGCTCAAAGGCAACACGAATTGAGAAGAGCCTAAAAAAACAACGCGTCGGAGCGTTTGATCTAAAATAGGGCTAGAAGAATTTGAACGCATCAAGCTAAAAATGGCATTATCCATTGAGTTGGTGTAATCAAAAAAAACCAAGCCAACAATAAGGATAAAAAACGCGCTAAAAACGCCTCCTAAAAGAAACAGGGTTTTAACTGGTAATAAGAAAAATGGTTTGGGTTGTGTGGAAACATTTTTGAAAGAATTTTCAGCCATTATTTAAAACCCTTTTTTTAGTAGTTCATTCAAAATTGATATTATACGCCAACGAATTTTAAAATTGCTCTTAAAAGTTTTAAGACAATGAAGTTTAAACACATAAAAGCTTTTCATTTTAATCAAACCTAGCTAATAAGAAACTGAAATTGTTTTTTTTTTTTTTGAAATCGCTTTAATTTTTACCCTCTTTTAAAGCTTTTTAACCCTTTTTAGACTACAATTTTAAGAAGTAAAAATCAAAGGAACGCAATAACTTATGGATAGAGCCAAATTTATATTCGTTACAGGGGGCGTGTTAAGCTCTCTAGGGAAAGGGATTTCATCTTCTTCAATCGCTACGCTTTTACAGCATTGCAATTATCAGGTTTCCATTTTGAAGATTGATCCTTATATTAATATTGATCCAGGCACCATGAGCCCTTTAGAGCATGGGGAAGTGTTTGTAACAAGCGATGGCGCTGAAACGGATTTAGACATCGGGCATTATGAACGCTTTTTGAACAGGAATTTAACGAGGTTGAACAATTTCACTACCGGGCAGATTTTTTCAAGCGTGATAGAAAACGAAAGGAAAGGGGAATATTTAGGCAAGACCATTCAAATCGTCCCCCATGTAACCGATGAAATCAAAAGGCGCATTAAAAGCGCGGCTAAGGGGTTGGATTTTTTAATCGTGGAAGTGGGCGGAACCGTGGGCGATATGGAGGGCATGTTTTATTTGGAAGCGATCCGCCAGCTTAAACTGGAATTAGGGAATGAAAAAGTCATCAATGTGCATGTAACCTTGATCCCCTATATCCAAACCACTAACGAACTAAAAACCAAACCCACGCAACACTCCGTCCAGGAATTAAGGCGCCTTGGTGTAACCCCTCAAATCATTTTGGCGCGATCGCCTAAGCCTTTGGATAAAGAATTGAAAAAGAAAATCGCTTTGAGTTGCGATGTGGAGCAAGACAGCGTGATTGTGGCCACAGACACTAAGAGCATTTACGCATGCCCTATTCTTTTCTTGCAAGAAGGCATTTTGACCCCCATTGCCAGACGCTTTAACTTGAATAAATTGCACCCCAAAATGGCGGCTTGGAACACTTTAGTAGAAAAGATTATCGCTCCTAAACACAAGGTCAAAATTGGTTTTGTAGGCAAGTATTTAAGCTTAAAAGAATCTTATAAATCCTTGATTGAAGCCCTAATCCATGCGGGTGCGCATTTGGATGTGCAAGTCAATATTGAATGGCTAGATAGCGAGAATTTTAATGAAAAGACCGATTTAGAGGGCGTTGATGCGATTCTAGTGCCTGGGGGCTTTGGAGAAAGGGGGATTGAGGGCAAAATTTGCGCCATTCAAAGAGCAAGGTTAGAAAAACTCCCCTTTTTAGGGATTTGTTTGGGCATGCAATTAGCGATCGTTGAATTTTGTCGCAATGTTTTGGGTTTAAAAGGGGCTAACTCTACGGAGTTTA
Source organism: Helicobacter pylori (assembly GCF_014497725.1). Taxonomy (GTDB): domain Bacteria; phylum Campylobacterota; class Campylobacteria; order Campylobacterales; family Helicobacteraceae; genus Helicobacter; species Helicobacter pylori_DE. The sequence continues at coordinate 313,366 of NZ_JACTGF010000002.1, forward strand.
ACCAACGCTGCGAATACCCTGTGGTGTATTTGATTGAAGATTTTATGGATCAAAACCACCAAAAACAGGTGCGTACCTATAATTCGCCTTTAGGAGGCACCATGCGATTAGGGGAATACGAATGCGAAATCGTGCCAAATAGCTTGTTAGAAAAAGCTTATAAAAAGCCTAGCATTAAAGAAAGGCACCGCCATCGTTATGAAATCAACCCCAAATACCGCCAAGAGTGGGAAAATAAGGGCTTGAAAGTGGTGGGCTTTGGAGCGAATCATTTGATAGAAGCGATTGAGTTAGAAGATCACCCGTTCTTTGTGGGGGTGCAATTCCACCCGGAATTCACCTCCAGGCTGCAAAGCCCTAACCCTATTATTTTGGATTTCATTAAGAGCGCTCTTCATAAATCCTAATCTAAAAAATGAAACAAAAGCTTAAAGCTCAAATCAAAGAGCGAGTGGCTTCTATCGCTTATAGTGAAAAAGGGTTTCCTAGCCCCTTTTTATTTAAAGACTTGAAAAAAGCCGCGCTCAAAATCATAGAAGCCATGCGTGCAAACACAGAAATTTTAGTGGTGGGCGATTATGACGCTGACGGCGTGATTAGCTCTGCTATCATGGCAAAATTCTTTAAAAGTTTAGATTACAAGCATGTTCGCGTTGCAATCCCTAATCGCTTCATGGATGGCTATGGGATTTCTAAAAAATTTTTAGAAAAACACCACGCCCCTTTAATCATCACGGTGGATAACGGGATTAACGCCTTTGAAGCCGCGCGATTTTGCAAAGAAAAAAATTACACCCTTATCATTACGGATCACCATTGCTTAAATAATGATGAAGTCCCAGACGCTTATGCGGTGATCAACCCCAAGCAACCGGATTGTGATTTTATCCAAAAGGAAGTGTGCGGGGCGTTGGTGGCGTTTTATTTGTGCTATGGTATCCACCAACTTTTAGGCAAAGAAAAAAGCCATTCTAGTGAGTTGTTGTGTTTAGCGGGCGTGGCGACTATTGCTGATATGATGCCTTTGACTTTTTTTAACCGCTTTTTAGTTTCTAAAGCCTTGTATTTTTTGCAAAAAGAATCCTTAGGGGCGATGGGGTTTTTGCGCCAAAGAGAAGTTTTTAGAAAACGCTCTTTAAAAGCGAGCGATATTTCTTTTAATATCGCCCCTTTAATCAACTCCGCAGGGCGCATGCAAGACGCTAAAATGGCTTTAGATTTTTTAAACGCGAATAATTTTCAAGATGGCTATTCTTTGTATGAACGCTTGAAAGCATGCAATTTGAAGCGTAAAATGATCCAACAGCAGGTTTTTGAAGAGGCTTTTAAGCATGCGATGGTTGGAGAAAAAATTATCGTCGCTTTTAAGGATAATTGGCATGAGGGCGTGCTGGGGATTGTGGCTTCAAAATTAGTGGAAGCCACTCAAAAGCCAAGCCTGGTTTTTACCTTTAAAGAAGGGGTGTATAAAGGGAGCGCTCGTAGCTCTCCAAATATTGATCTCATTGACGCTTTGAATGGGGTTTCTTCTTTGTTGCTCGGCTATGGGGGGCATAGGCAAGCTTGCGGATTGAGCGTTGGAAAAAACAATATCGTCTCGCTCTTTGAAACTTTAGAAAATTTTGATTTTAAAGTCTTACCTTTTTGTGAAACAGAGCCCCCTTTAACGCTCAAATTAAAAGACATTGACAGAGAGCTTTTAGAGATTATAGAAATGGGCGAACCTTATGGGCAAGAAAACCCTGAGCCTTTATTCCAAGCACAAAATTTAGAAGTCATAGAAGAAAAAATCATTAAAGAAAGCCACCAGGTTTTGCGTTTTAAGGATAAAGAATGCGTCAAAGAGGCTATTTATTTTAACGCTGAGCGGTTTTTGAAAGCGGGCGAAAAGGTGAGCGTGCTTTTTAGCGTGGAATTAGATGAGTATTCTAATGAGCCTAAAATGTTTGTTAAAAGTTTGTTGTAGTGCCTTTTGTTGAAGAAGAATTTGAAATTTTAAAACCCACCAAAGCCTTGTTTTTGGTGCGCGACGTTTTAAAATGCTCTCTAAAAGAAGCCCAACGGCACCTTGACAAACAACGCCTAAAACAAAACCAACAAGCCGTGCGTAAATCTCAAATCATTCAAGGGGTCATTCGCTTGATTTATTTCAAGCCTAATGAAAAACAAGAAAAGCTTGTTTTTGAGACTAAGGATTTTGGCGTGTTTGACAAACCCCATCAAGTCTATACCCACCCTAAAGGCTATTTTTACCATGAAAGCTTATTAGATTGCATCCAATCGCATTTGGGCAAAAACGCCCACCCAGCCCACAGACTGGACTATGAAACGAGCGGGTTGGTTTTAGCAGGCAAGACTTTACAAAGCACTAAGGATTTAAAAGCGCTTTTCATGCAAAAAAAAGTGAAAAAAACTTATTTGGCGCTAACGCATGGGTTGGTGGATAAAAGTATCATCATAAATAAGCCCATTCTAACGCCACAAAACATTCAAAAAGATTTGCGCATTCGATCTAAAATTTCTCCCTTGGGTAAGCCTTCAATCACGCTTGTTGAGCCTTTAAGCTATAACCCTTTTTTGGATATAAGCTTACTCAAAATCACCCCGCTCACCGGGCGCACGCACCAGATCCGCTTGCATTTAAGCAGTATAAATCACAGGATCGTGGGCGAGGGGCTTTATGGGGTGGCCGATGAAGAAGCGAGAGGATACCTTCAATTGAAGCGCGAAAATCACGCCCCAACCCTCATGCTCCATGCCGCTAGTTTAGAATTTGAATTTAAAGGGGCACATTATAAAATCGCTTCTCCCATGCCCAAACGCTTCATGCCTTTTTTAAAAGATTGATCCCTTTTTTATTGATTATCCCCTGATTGCTTTTATTGATTATTTTTTGATTATTTTTTGATTATTTTTTGATTATTTATTGATTATTTATTGATTATTTATTGATTATTTATTGATTATTTATTGATTATTTTTTGATTATTTTTTGATTATTTATTGATTATTTTTATTGGGGGGTTTTTTTGATTAAGGTTTCCTATACGCCTTTTTTTAATCCCCCTTATCCTTTCTAGCTTTCAATTCCTCTTGTTTTTTAAGAATCATTTCTTCGGTAATACTAGAAAGCTTGTCTTTATGGTTTTTGTTATTAGAATCTTCTTTATGGTGGAACTCTTCTTGTTTTTTTGAAATGATTTCTTCAGCAGTGTCAGAGAGTTTTTCTGCATTTTTGGTGTCTTTGCGGTTGGAGCGGTTTTTTAAATTCTCTCTGATTTGCCTTTTTCTTTGAATGAGCGCAAACATTTTTTGGCTGAATTGGTAGCATTTACGCGCACTTATGACAATCACGCCCCACTTGATCAGTAAAGCGATTAAAAGCCAAATAAAAGAGCTAGAAGTGTCCAATAAAAACTGGCGCACATCGCTATACACCCAAATATCCACTAAAATAACCAACAAAGTGATCAAAATAGAAAACGCAATGCTTTTAAACCTAAAAAGCCATGCCACTATCACAAACCCTCTCGTGTGCCTGTGGGCTAACAGCCAGTGCTCATTCTTTTCGCTAAAAAAATTCATTAAACCAGAAATCACGCTATTTTTCTTGTTCATTGTCGCCCTTTTCCCAAACTTCTTTAAAATGCTTGGTGGTTTTTTCTTGTTTTTCTTTCAATTCTTTAGCGTGGATTTGCTCTAACAACCTTTTTTCTTCAGCTTCAAACATGATTTTTAATTCTTCTTCATTAAAATCGCTCAGTTGCATGTTCTCTTTTATCAAGCGTTTTTCTACGATTTTAACCGCTTGCTCCCTGATTTTTTGAGATTTTTCTTTAAAAAGTGCTCGTTTGGTTTTTTGAAACGCTTCATTAGAATTTTTGTGGATCGTTTGTTTGCAAAAATCTAAAAAATCCCTAACTTGATGCATGATTTTCATTATTATCCGTTTTTAAAGAGTTTTTAAAACTAATGATCCCTAAAAGAATACCAAAAAAAGATTAAAACTCCCTAGTAAAAATATTTTCTTAAAAGAATAGGGAGCGTTTTGGCGATGTTCTAACCCCCTAAAATAGGGCTTTTGTGGGATAGTTTCTAGGTGAGACTATCGCATGCTTTTTGTCCCTTATTTTTCTTTGAGCGCCTCGCATGCTTCTTGATCTCCTAATTTGCAGGCTTTAGAGATATATTGATCGGCTTTTGTTAAGTTTTTTTCCACCCCTTGACCATTAATATAAAGCACCGCTAAAGCACCACACCCAAAACTCTCTTTTAACTCGCATGCTTTAGAATAAAAATAAGCGGCTTTTGTTAAGTCTTTTTGCACTACCTGACCATTTTGATATAACACCCCCAAATTACTACACCCCCCACCATTATTCAAATCGCATGCTTTTTCAAAATATTTTTTAGCTTTAATGTAATCTTTCGCTTTGTTACTCTCTACGCCCAAATTAAAAAGCTCTTCAGGGTTTGGCTCCGCCATTAACCCCCCCCAATAAACACACAACACAAACACAAAACCCTAAAAATGGCTTTTTTGAAATTTTCCAGCATGACGCTTCTCCCTTTATTAAAAAATTTAGACTTTATTATAATCAAATTGCAATCAGATCTAATGATTTTTTAAAACCTGCTGGCAATAGCGCTCTAAAATCCTGCAAGCGCTCAAAGAGTCTAACCGGCCGTCTTTGATAGCGAGCCGCTTGTTTTTCCTACCCAAATGCTCTAAATTTTCATAAGCTTCTATGCTAGAATTATCTTCATTAATAAAAACGATTTCGCCCTTAAAATCTACAAGCTTGATAAAATGCTCAATGCGGGCGTTCGTATCCGCATAGCTTTCATTGGGCTTGCCCACCACTAGCACTTGAATGTTTTTTTCTCTCAATAAATCGCTCAAATCCCTAGAGGCCTGATTCCTGTTGTGGCGTAAAATCGCTTCTAAAGGCAAGATAACGCCGTTTAAAAACGCAGCGATGCCAATGCGTTTTAACCCCACATCGCATGCCAAAATCACGCTAACACCACAATATGATTGATGCGCTTAATCTTACCCAACAGCTCGTATTCTAAAAGCTTATCCCCAAATTTGAGATACGCCTCTTCATAGCTAGGGTTTTTGGCACAATATTCTAAAAATTCATCTTTCATTTCAGGCATTTCTTTTAAATGGTAGTCTTTTAAAAGGGTATTTATAAAATTTTGAATATTAAATATCCCTTGAGCCTGCCCTTTTTCTAAAAGCTCATTAGTGCCATCGCTCTCATTTAAGCGCTGAGGTAAAACAAACAAGGGTTTTTGGTATTTTTGGGCTAGTCTTGCGCTGCTCATAGAGCCGCTTTTTAAATCCGCTTGGGGGATAATCACCGCATCGCTTAAAGCGATCACCAGGCGGTTTCTGGCTAAAAAAGAGCCTTTAATGGGCATGAAATCCTTTTCATATTCGCTTAAAATCAAGCCCTTTTGCGCGATTTCTTGGATCACTTTATGGTTGTTTGTAGGATAGATGAAATCCAAACTGCAAGGCGAAAGCATGATCGTTGTTGGTAAGGCGTTTTCTTGAGCGATAATATCCACGCCTAACGCTCCCCCGCTCACAATAACCGCGCCATTTTTAGCAAGCTCTCTGGCTAGAGTGATGGTGTGTTGCTTGCTGTAAGGGGTGGGTCTTCTTGTGCCGATGATAGCCACTTTTAAAGGCGCTTCTAAAAGCTTGGTATCGCCCACACAATAGAGCTTTTTAGGGGGGTCTTTGAGCATGTCAAAGGCTTTAGGGATATTCTCTAGCGCGCTGTATTGGAAATGGCTTTTCATTTCAAACTATTTAGGCAGTATGATCTCCACTTCAATCGTTTCCACGCTCTGGTTGCTATCAAGAGTTTTGAAATGGATGTCTGAAGATTTAGTGTATTTTTGAATAACGGCAATGATTTCTTTACGCATTTCTTCCATGTAGGGTAAATTTAAGGTGCGCTCTTTGGCTAGAATCAATTTTAATCTATCGGTTGCAGTAGCCGCGCTCCCTTTGGTTTTAAAAAAATCAAACAAACTCATGAAAATATCCCTTTTAACGCGCTAAAAAAGCCTCTTTTAGCCTTAAATTCCACGTATTCCACTTCTTCGCCTAAAATCCGTCTGGTGATGCGTTGGTAAGCCTTCGCGCTCTCGCAATCCGTGCGAATCACCGGCTCGCCCTTATTGGTCGCTGAAATAATATGGTGATCTTCTGGAATGATCCCAATTAAAGGCAAACATAAAATCTTAAGCACTTCTTCTATAGGAATCATCTCGCCATTTGCCACTAATTCAGGTTTTAAGCGATTGATGATCAAATGCTTATGCACTTCTTCGCCCCTTTTGGCCCGATTAGACTTCGCGTCAATAATGCCAATCACTCTGTCGCTATCCCTTAAGGAACTCACTTCCGGCGTTACCACCACTAACGCCATGTCCGCATGCAAAATCGCATGCTCAAAGCCGCTTTCAATCCCAGCCGGTGAGTCAATCAAAATATAGTCAAAATCCGCCCTTAAAGCGTTGATTAAAATCGCTACTTTTTCCTTATCTAAAATATTTTTATCCTTGCTTTGTGAGGCCGCTAAAAAAGAAAGGTTTTTCGTCTTTTTATCCGTGATTAAAGCCTGCGAAAGGTTGCAATTTTTTTCCATCACATCCACCACATCATAAACAATGCGATTTTCTAAGCCTAAAATCATGTCCAAGTTCCTAAGGCCTATGTCAAAATCAACCGCTACGACTTTTTTACCGCTCTCAGCCAAGCCGATCGCTAAATTAGCCGTGGTGGTGCTTTTACCCACGCCCCCCTTACCTGAAGTGATAGTAACTACTATTGCCATATGATTCCTTTTAATTTAATGATTTATTTTTTATGATTGAATGGGGCGCGTAAAATTTCCCCAATTTGTTCTATTTTAGTCTCTTTAAGGGCTTTTCTTTCTGTGTTTAACCTGGGGTAATTCAAGCTCTTTTCCAGTAAAAAATCCTTAGCGAATGAGCCGTTTTGAATCTTTTTTAAGATTTTTTGCATGCGTTTTTCCAACAGATTTCCCATAGGCTCTCTAGCTTTAATCGCCCCAAATTCAGCGGTGTTAGAAATGTGTTTCCTTAAGCCCTCTACCCCCTTATAATGCAATAAATCCGCCACCAATTTCACTTCATGCACGCATTCAAAATAGGCTAATTCTTCAGGGTATCCTGCCTTAATTAAAGTTTCAAACCCCATTCTCACAACCGCTTCTAACCCTCCGCACAAAACCGCTTGCTCGCCGAATAAATCGCTCTCGCATTCTTCTTTAAAGCTCGTTTCTAAAACCCCCATTCTCCCTCCGCCCATCGCTTTAGCGTAGCTTAAAGCCACCGCTTTAGCATTGTATTTTGAACTTTCTTGCTCTATGGCGATCAAATGGTATAAGCCCCTATTTTTAAGGTATTCTTCTCTTAAAGCACTCCCAGGCCCTTTTGGCGCGACTAAAATCGCGCCCACGCCTTTTGGAAGAATAACCTGATTGAAATGCACGCTAAAACCATGAGCAAAGCCTATAATTTGCCCCTCTTTTAAAAAAGGGATCACTTCTTTTTCTAACACTTCCTTATGCAATTCATCTGGGAGTAGTGCCATGATCACATCCGATTGTTGGACTAATTCTTTGACTCCTAGCACCTCAAAGCCCTCTTTTTTTGCCTTTGAAACGCTCAAACTCCCTTGATACAAGCCAATACGCACCCTTACTTTAGAGTCCCTTAAATTGAGCGCTTGGGCTTCTCCTTGCGCGCCATAGCCAATAACGCCCACTTGTAAGGATTGGATAACGCCTAAATCAATGTCTTTATCATAATAAACGGGTAATGCCAAAATCAAATCTCCTAGCGTGTTTAAGCAAGTATTTATTTTACCATAATGGGAGCGATAATGTTTAAAAACATGCAGAATGTTAAGAAATGGTGTGCTCGGAGGGATTCAAACCCCCGACCTACAGGACCGCAACCTGTTGCTCTATTCAGCTGAGCTACGAGCACTTTTAAAGAAGTGAAACGATGATTATAGCAAGAAAAGCTAATTTTTCACTTAAACGATGCGTTTTTTCTATTATAATTTAAGGCATGCAAAAAGATTACCAAAAACTCATCGCTTATCTATGCGATTTTTTAGAAAAAGAAGTTCAAAAAAAAGGCTTTAAAAAAGTCGTTTACGGGCTGAGTGGGGGGCTGGATAGTGCGGTCGTTGGGGTGCTGTGTCAAAAGGTTTTTAAAGAAAACGCCCATGCCCTTTTAATGCCCTCTTCAGTCTCTATGCCAGAAAGTAAAACAGACGCTTTAACTTTGTGCGAAAAATTTTCTATCCCTTATACAGAATATTCTATCGCTCCCTATGATAAAATTTTTGGCTCTCATTTTAAAGATGCAAGCCTTACTAGAAAGGGGAATTTTTGCGCAAGATTGCGCATGGCTTTTTTATACGACTATTCTTTAAAAAGCGATTCTTTAGTCATTGGCACGAGCAATAAAAGCGAAAGAATGCTGGGCTATGGCACTTTATTTGGGGATTTGGCGTGCGCGATTAACCCGATTGGGGAATTATTTAAAACCGAAGTTTATGAACTCGCTTATTATTTAAATATCCCCAAAAAGATTTTAAATAAGCCCCCTAGCGCAGATTTATTTGTAGGGCAAAGCGATGAACAAGATTTAGGCTATCCTTATAGCGTGATTGATCCTTTATTGAAAGATATTGAAGCGTTGTTTCAAACAAAGCCCATCCATTTAGAAACGCTCACTCAATTAGGCTATGATGAAATTTTAGTGAAAAACATCACAAGCCGTATCCAAAAAAACGCTTTTAAATTAGAATTACCCACCATCGCTAAACGATTTAACCCTGAATGAAAAGCGATAAACCCTTTTTAGAACGCTATTTTTATGATCCCACTCTTTTGCAAAAGGGGTTGATTTTCGCGCTCTATCCTTTTTCTTTGATCTATCAAGGCATCGCCACCCTTAAACGAAGAATCGCTAAAAAACATGATTTTAAAATCCCCCTTATCAGCATAGGCAATCTCATCGCTGGGGGAAGCGGTAAAACGCCCTTTATTTTAGAGATCGCTCCAAGATACCAAGAAGTGGCGGTTGTCTCTAGGGGGTACCAACGGGATTCTAAAGGTTTAGTGGTGGTGAGCGTTAAAGGAAACATTTTAGTTCCTCAAAAAACGGCGGGCGATGAAGCCTATCTTTTGGCCTTAAATTTAAAACAAGCGAGCGTGATTGTGAGCGAAAAAAGAGAGCTAGGCGTTTTAAAAGCCCTTGAATTAGGGGCAAAGATTGTGTTTTTAGACGATGGTTTTAGGTTTAATTTCAACCAATTCAATGCGCTTTTAAAGCCTAAAGTCCCCCCCTACTACCCTTTTTGCTTGCCTAGTGGGTTGTATAGAGAAAGTATTAAAAGCTATAAAGAAGCCCATTTAGTCGTTACAGAAGATAAGGATTATCAAAGAATCACCTCTATCACTAACCCCACCAAGTGCATGCTTTTAGTAACGGCTATCGCTAACCCTAGCAGGCTTGATGCGTTTTTACCCAAAGAAGTGGTTAAAAAATTGTATTTTAGAGACCATGCCCCTTTTGATTTGGAGCTTTTAGAAAAAGAGTTTTATCAAAATAACGCCACTTCCTTATTGGTTACTTCAAAAGATCTCGTCAAATTACAAGATTGCAACTTGCCTTTAAGCGTGTTGGATTTAAAACTAGAAATTTGCCCTAAAGTTTTAGAAAAAATTGATCGTTATATCCTTTCTTATCCTTGTAATACAAAAGAACGTCTATAAATTCCTTATCTTTAGAGATAAAGCCTTTCAAACGCCCCTCTAACTCATAATGGTTTTTTTCATAAAAAGCGATCGCTTTGAAATTGTTTTCCATCACTTCCAAGTGCAAAGAATGTAATTGGAACTCTTCAAAAGCGATGCGTTCTAAAGCTTTTAAAATAGTCCCCCCCTTATTTTTCAAAAAAGGGTTTTTATAAATCCCCAAATACCCATGCTTATGAAAAAAATTGATTTTAGTGATAGAGCCAACCCCTAAATAAACGCCCTCTTCTTTAAACAAAAAATAGCGGTGGCTAGGCGAATTTTTGAGATCTTCTATGAATTGCAAATGCGTTTTTAAAGAAATATTAGCGCTATACATCCATAAGGCAGTGTTTGGGTGGTTGCGAAACTCTAAAACCAACAGCTTTTCTTCATCGTTTAACTGGGTAAAATCAATCGCTTGGATATTTTTATAAGAATAATTTTTTTTCAAATTTCTAAAAACTCCCTCAATGCGCCCTCTAGCTCACTCCCAAAGGCTAGGGTTTTTGCCCAAGCTTGATTTTTTTGAATTTGTAATTTTTCAAAATCTTTAGCTAGAGTTTTTAAGCTCGTTTGCTTGAAAATACCCAAACTTTCAAATTCCTTGCTTTGAACGATCTGATTAGAAGCGATGGGAAGGATAAGAGAGAGCGTTTGAGAAAGGGCTAATTCATAGAGGGTTTGACCAGAAGCGCTAATAGCGCAAGCACAAAATTTCATCAAAGAACTGAACTCTAAAGGGCTTAAAGGGCTGTAATAGCGCGCGTTTTTGGGAGGATTTTTAGGCGTATAAGGTGAAATGATATGCAAATTCACGTTCTTATTTTCTAAAATTTTGACTATCTCTTTGAGCGTTTTTTGCTCGCTCCCTCCTAGAGTGATCAGCACTTCTTTATTTTCCGTATTGATAGGGCGCTCATAAACAAAACGAATATCAACAGGGTAAAACCCCACCCCCAAATAATACTGATAATCTTTTGATAAATGATGGTAGTGTTTTAAAGCGTTCAGCGTGAAATTCATGATCTTAGTGTTTTTAGGGTAAAACCCCTTAGCATGCTCTTCATCTTCTATCACCATAAGGCTTTTGGCTTTTTCTTTTAAAAGATAAAAATCTTTTGAATTTAAACAATAGCTGTCTGCAATCAACAAATCATCATTGCCAACGCCCTCTAAAAAAGCGCTTATATCATTTTGCTTGTGTAAATAAAGGCTCGCTTCAACCCCTAATCTTTCTATAAAAGAAAGGATTTTTTCACAACGCCTCACATGCCCTAAACCGCTTGTTACAAACGCATCGCACAAAATTTTTACTGGCATGCGTTTTTCAAACGGCTGTATTTGAGCTTGGCTAATTCTAAATCTTCTAAAGTGTCAATGTCTTGGACTTCTAGGGGCGATAATTCTAAAGCGATAGAATTTGGACTAAAAATAGGCCGCATTTCTTTGAAGGCTTGAGCCTTCCCCATATAAAGCAACCCTGCGTCATGATAGAGCGTTTTTAAATCTTGTGTGCGCGTGTTTGAATGCTCTTTAAAAGCCATTTGAACGCCGTTTTCAAGGCTAAAAGAACGATAGGGCGAAGCGCTAAAGGGAGAGCATGTGAAAACATAATCCGTATTTTCTTTTAAAATTTCAAAAGCGTTTCTTAAATGTTTTTCTTGTAAAAATACTGAAGCGCCATACAAACAACACGCTATATCTTCATCTTTTAATTCTAATTCTTTCATGTGATAGGCCATCACTTCTAAAGTCGTGGTCCTGTCGTCCGCTAAATTTTTAGGGCGCAAATTCAAAAAACTCGCCCCATAATTTTTAGCCAAATTCACATACTCCATGCTATCGCTAGAGATAAACACCTTTTCAAAAAGCTTGGAATTTAGCGCCACTTCAATAGGGTAAGCGAGCATGGGTTTATTGAAAAAATCAATGATATTTTTATTCTTGATCCTTTTACTGGAACTTCTGGCTAAAACAATAGCGATCGCTCTCATGCTAGGCTTTCAAACGCTCTTTATTAATAAGGCATTTGGGTTTCCATCGCATCAGCAGCGAATTTCTTTTTATTGGAATCGCTCAAATGCCCTAAATTCGTGTATTCAATCTTAGCGTCGGCTAAAAACTTGGATTGGATAGTGTTATTCCTTTCAATATCATAAGGGCGGATCACCCCACTCACCTTAAGGATTTGCTTTTCCCCATCCACTAGCACTTCCTTATTCCCATAGATGAAATAATTCCCGTTTTCTAGCACTTTAATGATGCGAGCGCTCAACACGATCTCTAAATCTTCGCTCTTTTTTTGCGAGCCACCGCCTTTAAAATTCGTGTTATTGCTGGATTTAGTAAAATTGTAATTATTCTTATCGTCTAAATACTCCGCTTCTTTTTTCTTTCTTTCATCTAGCCCGTTATAAGTGAGCCTTGGTGGCGTGGAATTACCCCCTGAAGCGCTTTTATAATCTTTAGAGCTAGAATAATTCGCGCTCGCTTTTTCAGAGACAATGATTGTGATCAAATCGTTAGGCTTCATCGCCCTCCTGTCCGCAAATAAAGGGCGTTCACCCTGCCCAAACAAACTCCCCAACTTGTTCAATTCAGGGATAAATTCTTTAGAGGGGGTTTCTTCTACATAATTAGGAGGGTTAAAATCAATTTTTGGCTCATTGGCTGATGCTATGCTGAATGCAACGCTAAACGCAACAGCCCCTAAATAAAGCGCTTTTTTCATCCACTAGCCTTACTTTTGAGTTATTTTAAGCCCTAAATTATACTCTCTTATAAAGAATAAATGCTTAATTTTGAGCAAGTTGTTGTAAAATTTAGATCTTTATAATGAAACTTAACTTGCAGGAGATGAAATTGAGAACCTTGTTAAAAATGTTAGTTAGCGCAAGCTTACTGACACACGCCTTAGTAGCTAAAGAAGAAAGTGCAGCGCCTTCTTGGACAAAAAATTTGTATATGGGAGTCAATTACCAAACAGGTTCTATCAATTTAATGACTAATATCCATGAAGTTAGAGAAGTGACTAGCTATCAAACCGGTTACACCAATGTAATGACTAGCGTTAATAGCGTTAAAAAGCTCACCAACATGGGATCTAATGGGATTGGCTTAGTCATGGGCTATAACCACTTTTTCCATCCGGATAAAATCTTGGGCTTGCGCTATTTTGCTTTTTTAGATTGGCAAGGCTATGGCATGAGATACCCTAAAGGCTATTATGGCGGCAATAACATGATCACTTATGGCGTGGGCGTGGATGCGATATGGAATTTCTTCCAAGGGAGTTTCTATCAAGATGATATTGGCGTGGATATTGGCGTTTTTGGGGGGATTGCGATTGCGGGGAATAGCTGGTATATTGGCAATAAAGGGCAGGAATTATTAGGCATCACTAACAGCAGAGCGGTTGATAACACCTCTTTTCAATTCCTATTCAACTTTGGCCTCAAGGCTTTATTTGTAGATGAACATGAATTTGAAATCGGTTTTAAATTCCCCACCATTAATAACAAATACTACACCACTGATGCACTCAAGGTTCAAATGCGTAGGGTCTTTGCCTTTTATGTGGGGTATAATTACCACTTCTAAAGGGCTTTTAAAACCCAACGCAACTTCCTAACATCTTTTGGTAGTAACTCTTGGCTTTGAGGATCGTCTCTGTGTCATCGGTTTTTAGAAGCACTTCATAATTGTTTTCAAAAGCGTTTTTGCTCCAATTCGCTGAGCCTAAAAACACGATCTTATCATCAATGATCGCCACTTTTTGGTGCATAATGCCGTAATAATTCCCGTTTTTAGCCTTAAGCCCTTTCAATAAGCACACTTTCGTGTTAGGGTATTTGTCCAAATAGCCGATAGTGGATTGCTTGTTATTATGATTGCTTTCATAATCATAAATGATTTGCACCTTAATCCCCCTACTCGCTACGCTTTTAATCGCTCTTGCAATATCTCTGTGCGTGAAACTATAGATAGCGATTTTCACGCTCTCTCTGGCGTTACTAATGCCAGAAACTAAAGAATTGAGAGCGTCTTTTTGCTCATAAGGTAAGACAAATAAGCTGTTTTTAGCTTGCAAAACCCCTAAACAGCCTACTAACACACCCGCGCTAACGATTTTTTTAAACTTGTTTAACATCAAATGATCCTTATTTTAAATTACACTCATGATAAAAACAACCAACCAAGTGGATTTTTGATTATAATAAAAGATTTAAAAAAAGCGATAAAAATTGATAGGCTTAAAGAAGCGTTTCTTATCAAATAAGGAGTCCCTAAAATGAAAATGATTCTATTCAACCAAAACCCCATGATCACAAAGCTGCTTGAGAGTGTTTCTAAGAAATTAGAATTGTCTATGGAAGATTTTAACCGCTATCAAGAGCTATCCGCACACCTTAAAAAAGATCCAGAATGGATTTTGATAGCCGATGATGAATGTTTGGAGAAACTAGACCAAGTGGATTGGCTAGAATTAAAAGAAATCATCTCTCAAAATAAAAACAGCGTGTGCATGTATAAAAAGGGCAATGAAGCGCAGCCCTTTTTAGAGGGCTTTGAGATGAAAATCAAAAAACCTTTTTTACCCACTGAAATGTTGAAAGTCCTTCAAAAAAAGCTTGGTTCTAACGCAAGCGAGCTAGAGCCTAGCCAGAATTTAGACCCAACTCAAGAAGTTTTAGAAACCAATTGGGACGAGTTAGAAAGTTTAGGCGATTTAGAGGCCCTAGCCAAAGAAGAGCCTAATAATGAAGAGCAGTTACTCCCCACTTTAGATGCGCAAGAAGAAAAAGAAGAGATTAAAGAAACGCCCCAAGAAGAAGAAAAAGAAGAGATTAAAGAAACGCCCCAAGAAGAAGAAAAAGAAGAGATTAAAGAAATGCCCCAAGAAGAAGAAAAGCCTAAAGATGATGAAACGCAAGAGGGTGAAACTCTCAAAGATAAAGAAGTTTCTAAAGAGTTGGAAACGCAAGAAGAAGTTAAAGAAGAAACGCAAGAGCAAACCAAAGAACAAGAGCCAATCAGAGAAGAAACGCAAGAAATTAAAGAAGAAAAACAAGAAAAAACGCAAGATTCCCCAAGCGCGCAAGAATTAGAGGCCATGCAAGAATTAGTCAAAGAAATCCAAGAAAACTCTAACGGCCAAGAGAATAAAGAAAAAACGCAAGAAAGCGCAGAAGCTCTCCAAGAAACCCAAGCACACGAGTTAGAAAAACAAGAAATCGCAGAAACACCGCAAGAATTAGAAATCCCCCAAGCGCAAGAAAAAGAAACCCCGCAAGAAGAAACCCAAGAAAAAGAAACACCCAAAGATGAAAGCATGCAAGAAAGTGCACAAAATTTACAAGATAAAGAAACCCCCCAAGAAGATCATTACGAAAATATTGAAGACATTCCTGAGCCGGTGATGGCTAAAGCGATGGGGGAAGAATTGCCCTTTTTAAATGAAGCCGTTGCAAAAACCCCTAATAATGAAAACGCCACAGAAACCCCTAAAGAGAGTGTTACAGAAATCTCCAAGAATGAAAACGACACAGAAACCCCGCAAGAAAAAGAAGAAAGCGACAAAACTTCCAGCCCTCTAGAATTGCACTTAAACTTACAGGATTTATTAAAAAGCCTGAATCAAGAGTCCTTTAAAAGCCTTTTAGAAAACAAAACCTTAAACATTAAAATCACTTTAGAGGATAAAAAACCTAATGAATAACGATTTTAATTTACTCATCCTTTCAGGCCCTAGCGGAGCGGGTAAAAGCACCCTTACAAAGTATTTGCAAGAAAAAATCCCAAAAACCCATTTTTCCCTTTCCACCACCACGAGAAAACCCAGAGAGGGCGAAGTTGATGGCTTGCATTACAATTTTGTCAGCGAAGAAGAATTCAAACAAGGCATAGAAAAAGGGCAGTTTTTAGAATGGGCGATCGTGCATAACCACTACTATGGCACTTCTAAAATCCCTGTAGAAAAAGCCTTAAAAGAGGGCAAAATCGTCATTTTTGATATTGATGTGCAAGGGCATGAGATCCTTAAAAAGCATTACCCCAACGCATGCTCAGTCTTTATTAGCACCAAAAACCAAGAGATTTTAAAAGAGCGCTTGCTTTTAAGGGGGACGGATTCTAAAGAGACGATAGAAAAACGCTTGATCAACGCTTATAAAGAAATGCAGTGCTTGGAAAGCTTTGATTACCTCATTATCAATGAAGATTTAGAAAAATCCAAAGAAATCATCTTAAGCATCGCAAAAACTTTAGTTTATCGCTTAAAAGCGTTTAATTTTGAAAAAATATGCAAGGCCTGGAAAAACGAAACCCTATAAAACCTATCAATTATTTTTTAAAAAAGCTATAATTCAAATAAAAACCAACCAATAGATTAAGGAGTAAAATATGGGCGGATTCACAAGCATATGGCATTGGGTCATCGTTTTATTAGTGATTGTGTTGTTGTTTGGGGCTAAAAAGATCCCCGAATTGGCTAAGGGTTTGGGCAGTGGGATTAAGAATTTCAAAAAGGCCGTGAAAGACGATGAAGAAGAGGCTAAAAACGAGCCAAAAACCCTAGACGCTCAAGCAACGCAAACCAAGGTGCATGAAACTAGCGAGATTAAAAGCAAACAAGAAAGTTAAGCATGCACACTCTCATTAAGGGCGTTTTAGAAGAGATTTTAGAAGCTGAAGTCATTATTGAATACCCTAAAGACAGAGAGCATGGGCATTACGCTACGCCCATTGCTTTCAATCTCGCCAAAGTTTTTAAAAAATCGCCCTTAGTTATCGCTGAAGAGTTAGCCCTTAAAATCAGCACGCACGAAAAAACTCAAGGGTTTTTTGACAGCGTAGTGGCTTGTAAGGGCTATATCAATTTCACGCTTTCTTTAGATCTTTTAGAGCGTTTCACCCAAAAGGCTTTAGAATTAAAAGAACAATTTGGCTCTCAAATTAAAAGCGAACATTCTCAAAAAATCTTTTTAGAATTTGTGAGCGCTAACCCCACAGGGCCTTTACACATAGGGCATGCTAGAGGGGCGGTGTTTGGCGATAGTTTGGCTAAAATCGCTCGCTTTTTGGGGCATGAAGTTTTGTGCGAATATTATGTCAATGACATGGGATCTCAAATCCGCTTGTTAGGGCTTTCGGTATGGCTCGCTTACAAAGAACATGTTTTAAGAGAGAGCGTAACTTATCCGGAAGTTTTTTACAAAGGCGAATACATCATTGAAATCGCCAAAAAGGCGAGTAACGATTTAGAGCCAAGCCTTTTTAAAGAAAACGAAGAAACGATTATTGAAGTTTTGAGCGGCTACGCTAAAGATTTAATGCTTTTAGAAATTAAGGATAATTTAGACGCTTTAGGCATTCATTTTGATTCCTATGCGAGCGAAAAAGAAGTTTTTAAACATAAAAATGCGGTGTTTGAGCGATTAGAAAAAGCGAACGCCCTTTATGAAAAGGATTCTAAAATCTGGCTCAAATCCTCCCTATACCAAGATGAAAGCGATCGGGTGCTCATTAAAGAAGATAAGAGCTACACTTATCTAACCGGCGATATTGTCTATCATGATGAAAAATTCAAGCAAAATTACACCAAATATATCAACATTTGGGGGGCAGACCACCACGGCTATATCGCTAGAGTGAAAGCTAGCCTTGAGTTTTTGGGCCATGATTCCAACAAACTTGAAGTCTTACTCGCTCAAATGGTGCGCTTGCTCAAAGATAACGAGCCTTACAAAATGAGCAAAAGAGCGGGTAATTTTATTTTGATTAAAGATGTGATTGATGATGTGGGTAAAGACGCTTTGAGGTTTATTTTTTTAAGCAAACGGCTTGACACCCATTTAGAATTTGATGTCAATACTTTAAAAAAGCAAGACAGCTCAAACCCTATTTATTATATCTATTACGCTAATTCGCGCATCCACACCATGCTAGAAAAATCCCCCTTTTCTAAAGAAGAAATTTTGCAAACCCCTTTAAAAAATTTAAACGCTGAGGAAAAATACCTGCTTTTTAGCGCTTTAAGCTTGCCTAAAGCAATTGAATCCTCTTTTGAAGAATACGGCTTGCAAAAAATGTGCGAATACGCAAAAACCCTCGCCTCAGAATTCCACCGCTTCTATAACGCTGGCAAGATTTTAAACACCCCTAAAGCTAAAGAGCTTTTAAAGATTTGTTTAATGGTGAGCTTGAGTTTAAGTAACGCTTTCAAACTTTTAGGCATAGAGATAAAAACCAAAATTTCCGCTAAAGATTAAGCTAATATTTAATTTTTTGTTATAACATTCCCTTATTTTTTGGAATTAAGGAGAATATTATGCTTAATCGTATTATAGAACACATGAACGCTCACCATGTAGAAGACATGAAAGGTTTGTTGAAAAAATTCGGGCAAGTCCATCATACTGAAAATGTCGCCTTTAAAAGCGTGGATCCTCAAGGCGTTGTGATTGGTTACAATAACAATCAAACCTTAAGGATTGAATTTAACCACGAAGTCAAAGACCCCAAAGACTACAAAAACGCTATCATTGAATTGTGTCAAAGCGTAGAAAAAACCCATGATTTAAAAGGCGTGGAAGAAGAAGTTAAGGCTTTTAAAGAAAGCTTTGATTCTGTTTGTTTGGCGACCTTACACCCTAATGGGCATGTGGTATGCTCTTATGCGCCTTTAATGAGCGATGGCAAACAATACTACATTTATGTGAGCGAAGTGGCTGAACATTTTGCCGGCCTTAAAAACAACCCCCACAATGTGGAAGTGATGTTTTTAGAAGACGAGAGCAAGGCTAAATCAGCTATTTTGAGAAAACGCTTGCGTTATAAAACCAACGCTCGTTTTATTGAAAGAGGGGCGGAGTTTGACAAAGCGTTTGATTCTTTCATTGAAAAAACCGGCGGTGCTGGGGGCATTAAAACCATTCGTGCCATGCAAGATTTCCATTTGATCGCATTGGATTTCAAAGAAGGGCGTTTTGTGAAAGGCTTTGGTCAAGCTTATGATATTTTAGGCGATAAAATCGCTTATGTTGGGGATAAAGGCAACCCACACAATTTCGCTCACAAGAAATAAACTTTCTCGCTCATAAGGGGCAAACGCCCCAAAAGAGCGATTTTTAAAGAGGTTACGGCAAAATCAAGCTCTTTAGTATTTAATCTTAAAAAATACTAAAAGCCTTTTTATTAGGCTAACACCAAACAAAAAGCACCACAAAAAGCGCTAAAATCAAAAAAATGACAAAATTTTCCCCAAATGACAAAAAAAAAAAAAAAACGCTTTATGCTATAATACTCCAAATACATTCCAATGCAAATGCATTCTAATGCAAATGCGTTCCAATGTATAAAA
>NZ_JACTGF010000020.1:0-2192 GCF_014497725.1 Helicobacter pylori
TAAAACACCCACCCGTAATTAAAAAACACCTTAAAATGGCTAGCCCCTTCATTAAAAACAAAAGAGTTGGTGTAATCGCCACCATTAGAAACGACGCTAGCTTTTCTTTGGATCAAAGGAACGCTAATCCCTACAGAATATTTAGAATGCTTATAGCGGTAATTCAATCCGGTAGCCACATCTAAATTGCCGCTCCCTTTGACTTTATTCAACACATAATAGCTGTTATACAAGCCCCTTAACCCCCCAAAGATGCCAAAAGATGAAGAAAAGTTCCTTTTGGTTTGAACGCCTATAGGGCTATTTTTATTAGAGTAAGTGGTGATGAAATCCAACAACAAATCTATCCCCCCACCATAGCTCAATTGCTGGAATTTTTGATTAAGGGCCTTAGAATAGTTGTATTTCACAATGCCATAATAAGCCAATCCTATGAAATCATTAAAGTAATTTTGATAGCCTATCTTAGCGTTAACCCCTAAAATAGGGCTTCTAAAACTTTGCGAAGCGCTTGAAGAATAGTGGTTGGTAACGCTAGAAGTGACAAAGGTTTTTTGAATGGTGCTGAGCATGGAATTGGCTAAATCTTGCGTGTTCAAACTAGCGTTTAAATTGTAGTTTGTTTGACTCCCTAAGTTAGCGTAGTTGATCGGTAAAGCGTTTTGATTAATAAGCTGCTGCCAAACCGCTGCTGTTACCCCTAAAAAGCCAGCGGGGACATCCGCGCAATTGTGATAGATGGAATTAGGGTAGTTGCTAGGGAAAGCGCTCTGACCTTGACCCCCATAAAGCGAACACACATTATAGGGGAGGCCATCAGAATCTTTTGGTTTGCCATTACTATCCCTTTCAACTTGACCATTTTTCATCACCGGCACTCTTTGATAAGTCATGTTCCCATTATGGGTGTAGCCTTTGGTGTGGCTGAATTCATGCAAGATGGTTCTTAAATCAGCCAAATTGATAGTCTTAAGGTCGTTGCCAAAGAGTTTTTGGGGTTCTAAAGCATAGGCTTCTACTCCTAATGTGCCATATTCACCATCATTACCATATCCATTAGCCAACCCTACAACCCCTGAATTTTTTAAAACAACCGCATCAATTTCTATTTTTTTTCTAAAATTATTAATAATACCTTGTTTGTTGAGTATATATTGTTGATCGACTTTAGAATTGACAAGCCCGTTTGTCCCAGGATTTACGCATTTTGAAGGATCGCTATCGCAATCTGTTGAGCTGTTAGTGAACTCAAAAGGAGCGTTTAAGATCGCATCGCCCCAAGATTGGGAGTCTAAGACAGCGATCATGTTCAACATCAAATTAGTGAATTCTTCTGCGGTTTGCGGGGTGAAATTTTGCCAACAATCATTTTTTGTATTACCATTATTATTGTAAGGACAAGTGTTGAAATTGTTTGGATTTTCATTACTATATTTCATTATAAGATTTGTCTTAATCTTATTGAGCGTTTCAAACACCCTCTGCGTGTTAGTATCAGAAATAGAAGTGCTAGTGGTTTCAAATTTTGGAAAAAAGAAAGTATAGGGGTCAATTTTACCAAACGCCTCTTTTAAACTATCAAATGCCTCCCCGGGTAAAACCATCTTAGAGTGTTTGGGGATGGTCTCTATCACCCCTAGATCGATCACATTGCCCTGAGCGTCTGTAAAACTAAGCTTCACATTGCTTAAATTATAAGGTAAGAAATTTTCTATAGTTAATTGACCGCCAACATACAATACTTTAATAGGGGATAAGGATGAGAATGTTAATTGCGATATAGATTTAGCGTCTGTGAATAAATTAGCCGCTCTTTTTAAAACGCTATCTGTGGGTAAATAATCGTAAGTCGCGTAAGTGTTTTTTGTGGTGGTGTGTCTTTTTTCTTGCGTTTGCGTGCCTTCTAATAGTCCGGTTTCAAACCCGGCTTCTATGAAAAAGCCATTTTTCTCATTCGCTTCTAAAGCGCTGAATAATAAAAGTGAGGTGAATAGTTTTCTCATGGTTATCTCTTTTTAGTTTATAGCGCCTTTATTATACAATTTAAGGGGGTTGTTTGTTTATTTTTTGAAATTTAACGCTTTTACAAGGAACTAGTGTTTCATATTGAAACAAATTTTTAACAACGAGCGTTTGTATTATAGTTTATTTATCATTAATTAGGCTGTGTTAATCAAAGTTTGATAGGTAAA
>NZ_JACTGF010000021.1:0-2122 GCF_014497725.1 Helicobacter pylori
ATTTAAGCAAACCTTAAGCTTTATATGACTATACTTTCATTTCCTTGTTTCAGCAAGGGCTTTTAAAAAGCCGCTTGATACCTTACAAGGATAGCTGATTACAAAGCAAACGATCTTTGAAAACTAAGCAAATTGATAGAAGTTCTTTTTAAAGGGATATTCTAAATTATTTTAAGGATGACTTATTATAAATAGTGAGGGTTTTTTATAACTTTCATTCTTTTATAAGAAATTCTTATCCAACCAGTGCCAATCAATTTCATTGATTATGATGATTATATCATTATGATTGATGACTGAATGGCATGAGAGTATTTTTAGGTTAGCGTTTGGCTAAACCTTTTTAAAAAGTTTCTTTCTGTTTTGTTGTTGTAATACTTAAGAACACAACCCGTTTTATTCAATAACCAAATAAAACGAGTTCTTGTGATACGCTAAAGCTGTTGTTAGGAATAACAACAGCCTATCAAAAAACAAAAGAGCTTTAGGACAAACACTTTTATGGAGAGTTTGATCCTGGCTCAGAGTGAACGCTGGCGGCGTGCCTAATACATGCAAGTCGAACGATGAAGCTTCTAGCTTGCTAGAATGCTGATTAGTGGCGCACGGGTGAGTAACGCATAGGTCATGTGCCTCTTAGTTTGGGATAGCCATTGGAAACGATGATTAATACCAGATACTCCCTACGGGGGAAAGATTTATCGCTAAGAGATCAGCCTATGTCCTATCAGCTTGTTGGTAAGGTAATGGCTTACCAAGGCTATGACGGGTATCCGGCCTGAGAGGGTGAACGGACACACTGGAACTGAGACACGGTCCAGACTCCTACGGGAGGCAGCAGTAGGGAATATTGCTCAATGGGGGAAACCCTGAAGCAGCAACGCCGCGTGGAGGATGAAGGTTTTAGGATTGTAAACTCCTTTTGTTAGAGAAGATAATGACGGTATCTAACGAATAAGCACCGGCTAACTCCGTGCCAGCAGCCGCGGTAATACGGAGGGTGCAAGCGTTACTCGGAATCACTGGGCGTAAAGAGCGCGTAGGCGGGATAGTCAGTCAGGTGTGAAATCCTATGGCTTAACCATAGAACTGCATTTGAAACTACTATTCTAGAGTGTGGGAGAGGTAGGTGGAATTCTTGGTGTAGGGGTAAAATCCGTAGAGATCAAGAGGAATACTCATTGCGAAGGCGACCTGCTGGAACATTACTGACGCTGATTGCGCGAAAGCGTGGGGAGCAAACAGGATTAGATACCCTGGTAGTCCACGCCCTAAACGATGGATGCTAGTTGTTGGAGGGCTTAGTCTCTCCAGTAATGCAGCTAACGCATTAAGCATCCCGCCTGGGGAGTACGGTCGCAAGATTAAAACTCAAAGGAATAGACGGGGACCCGCACAAGCGGTGGAGCATGTGGTTTAATTCGAAGATACACGAAGAACCTTACCTAGGCTTGACATTGAGAGAATCCGCTAGAAATAGTGGAGTGTCTAGCTTGCTAGACCTTGAAAACAGGTGCTGCACGGCTGTCGTCAGCTCGTGTCGTGAGATGTTGGGTTAAGTCCCGCAACGAGCGCAACCCCCTTTCTTAGTTGCTAACAGGTCATGCTGAGAACTCTAAGGATACTGCCTCCGTAAGGAGGAGGAAGGTGGGGACGACGTCAAGTCATCATGGCCCTTACGCCTAGGGCTACACACGTGCTACAATGGGGTGCACAAAGAGAAGCAATACTGCGAAGTGGAGCCAATCTTCAAAACACCTCTCAGTTCGGATTGTAGGCTGCAACTCGCCTGCATGAAGCTGGAATCGCTAGTAATCGCAAATCAGCCATGTTGCGGTGAATACGTTCCCGGGTCTTGTACTCACCGCCCGTCACACCATGGGAGTTGTGTTTGCCTTAAGTCAGGATGCTAAATTGGCTACTGCCCACGGCACACACAGCGACTGGGGTGAAGTCGTAACAAGGTAACCGTAGGTGAACCTGCGGTTGGATCACCTCCTTTCTAGAGAAAAGCTTTTAACATTCGCTTGTTAAAAGCCAAGAGTATTACCTGACAAAAGAACTTCTTTTGCTTAGTTTTGAAAGATTGAGCTTATTCTTTCTTTTTTACTTCTTGATTTTT
>NZ_JACTGF010000022.1:0-1896 GCF_014497725.1 Helicobacter pylori
TTTTAAACCCCCCAAGCAGAAATCCCAAATATCTTTAGTGTTTGGGATGAATGCTTTAGTTCCGCTAGGAACTATATAAAAACCTTCAGTGAAACTAACCTTGATTTTCTATATACGCCTTGATAGTTTCAGGATTAGCTTCACCGATAGAGCAAGCAAAAAATCCATCAGTCCAAAAAGTTTTTTCTTTCCAAAAGTGTTTTTGCAATAAGGGGATAAATCTTTTATCGCGCCAAACTCTATAAGTGGTGATTTGTTTGATTTTAGCAATAATGGAGCTAATAGACATTCTTTCTAGGGATATATTGAACCATTAAGTGCAAATGATCTATATCGCTTTCCATCGCAATGATAATGAAATGACTTTGGGTGGCTATCTCATCTATAACAGACTTAATAAAATCATTCAAATCCCCTTGCAACAACTTTTTTCTATACTTACACACTAAAATCAAATGGGCTTTTAGATTATGCTTGCTTCTATTGGTTGAAATATACCCCCTTAATGGGTAATGGTTTTTTCTCATTCCTCTATCCCTATTCATTATTTATATAAACATTGTATAATAATACAAGATAAAAACAAGGGAGTCGTTTTGCTTAACGCTATCAAGTTTAGAATTTATCCTAACGCCCAACAAAAAGAATTGATTTCTAAACATTTTGGCTGTTCTAGAGTCGTGTATAACTACTTTTTAGATTACCGACAAAAACAATACGCAAAAGGCATCAAAGAAACTTACTTCACCATGCAAAAAGTCTTAACCCAAATCAAGCGGCAAGAAAAATACCATTATCTCAATGAATGCAATTCTCAAAGCTTGCAAATGGCGTTAAGACAGCTTGTGAGCGCTTATGATAATTTCTTTAGCAAAAGAGCGAGATACCCTAAATTCAAATCTAAAAAAAACGCTAAACAATCTTTTGCAATCCCCCAAAACATAGAGATCAAAACAGAAACTCAAACCATCGCTCTCCCTAAATTCAAAGAGGGCATTAAGGCTAAATTACACAGAGAATTGCCTAAAGATAGCGTTATCAAACAGGCTTTTATTTCTTGCATAGCCGATCAATATTTTTGTTCTCTATCCTATGAAACTAAAGAGCCTATCCCTAAACCTACCATCATTAAAAAAGCGGTAGGTTTAGACATGGGCTTAAGAACGCTCATTATTACAAGCGATAAAATAGAATACCCACACATTCGTTTTTATCAAAAATTAGAAAAGAAACTCACTAAAGCGCAAAGGAGATTAAGTAAAAAAGTAAAAGGCTCAAACAACAGGAACAAACAAGCTAAAAAGGTAGCTAGATTGCATTTAGCTTGTTCAAACACCAGAGATGACTACTTGCATAAAATCAGTAATGAGATAACCAATCAATACGATTTGATAGGAGTGGAAACTTTGAATGTTAAAGGTCTTATGAGAACCTATCATTCTAAAAGCCTTGCTAATGCGAGTTGGGGGAAATTCCTTACTATGCTAGAATACAAAGCCCAAAGAAAAGGGAAAACCCTTTTACACATAGACAGATTTTTCCCTAGCTCTCAATTGTGTTCTTATTGTGGGTTCAATACAGGCAAAAAACATGAGGGGATCACCAAATTCACTTGCCCTCATTGTCAAACCACACACCACAGAGATTACAATGCGAGCGTCAATATCAGAAACTACGCTTTAGGCATGCTAGATGAGAGGCATAAAGTAAAGACAGATAAAGCTAGGGTAGGGATTATCCGAAGCGATTACACTCATCACACTAATGGGTGCATCAAAGCTTGTGGAGCTTCCTCTAATGGGGTTAGTTCTAAATATGGCAACATATTAGATCTAGCTAGTTATGGAGCGATGAATCAAGAAAAAGCCCAATCGCTAAAGCGATTGGGTAATTCAC
>NZ_JACTGF010000023.1:0-1883 GCF_014497725.1 Helicobacter pylori
CTCTATTGACCATTAAAAGGTAATGCGTGAAATCGTAAATATCAATATCCTTAAATTCCTTACTATTAGGATCAAACATGTCCTTAGTAACATCTGCGATCTTAAATTCTTTCAAACCTTTTTTAATGTTATCGCTTCTTAAGGCTTCAAATAATGCTTTAGAAGGATCATCAAATCGTGCAAACCTTGCGATCGCACCTCCTAAAATCTCGCTAATATCGCTTGTATTTTGATCGCTCTTTTCAAACATTTCTAAAGAGTTCGTTTTATAGAATTTCTCGCTTAAATCTTTCAGGCTTTCGCTTGTAGTTTGATAATTCTTTAAATTCGCAAAACTGCGATCCATAATATCGCTTAAATAAGCGTTTAAACTCACCTTAGGAAAATTCATATCGTGGATTAGATTGTGAAAACTCCCAGCGTTATCTACAAACATTTTTTTAACCTTTTCATAGCTTTTAATGTCGTTAGAAAATTCTTTCTGCCAGCGGTTGAGTAATTCTATCCCTTGCGTTTTCGTTCGTGGCATGTTAAACATTAAAAGGGCTAAGTTGCTATCGGTTACATTAGGGTGAGTGGCTTTGTCAAAATTAAGGTTTTTAGCGACGATATTTTTAAGTGAGTAAATGCTATCAGCGTCTAATTTTTTGTCTAATTCTTTTAATTTCGCTTCATAGTGGCTTAAAACCGCTATAGCGTGATCGCTCTCGCTGTTAAAGCGTCCTTGATTAGAACTAGCCGCTAAATTGTTGATCTCGGTGTTGTTTAAGCGGTTGTGTGGCACTCTCACTAACAACTCGTCCGGTTTTAGATCTATGTGATAGTATTCCTTGATCGCTTTCTCGTAAGCAAAACGGCTTTTTGGCGTGAAGTTTAGCATGCCAGCTATGCGGTGGTTTCCTGCGATCACTTGCCCGTCATGTAAGATAATCGGTAAATCCTCAAAGCCTCCGCTCCCAAATATCTTTTTAGGATCAAAATTTTCAGCGATGCTTTTAATCTGCTCTTCGTTCATGTCGGTGCGTTTTTGCGTTCCGCCTGTACTAAAGCTTGGTTTTAAGTCTTTAGCTTTAACGATTGCATAATTGAGATCGTAAATCTCTCGCTCGTTCAACCGAACTCGGCTTTTTGGGATTTGTGTTTGCGTTTGCGCTGGTATATCTTCTCCTACTTCTATTTTAGTCTGACTTTCAATATTGCCCGCATTCCCTCGCTCGTGTTCTAATTTCTTTTTTAAAGCGGCTTTGCGCGCTTTCTCTTGCTCTTTAGCCTTTAAAAACTCTTTTTCGCTCTCTAATTTCTCGCTTTCTAACTTGGCAAGCTTTTCGGCGTTGGCAAGTTCAAGGGGGCTTAAAGGCTCTTGCGTAGTTTTTTGTGAATTTTCTTGCGTTTTGAGTAAATCCACTTGACTTGTTAGAGATTTTTTAGTAGTATTGTTTTCGTTAGGGTTTAAGGCACTATAGTTGCTATTGCCTTTGTAATCGTTAGAAAGTGGCACAAGGGTTTCTAACTCCCTTAAAACTTTATCGTCAGCTTCAAAACTTGTAATCATGTAATGATTTTTTAGTTCGTTATTTCCCTTAAACTTACTTAAAATTACTTTTGAATTGTTTAGAATAATAGCCACATAACCTGGCCTGTCTTCTTCTTTGAAGCCTTTTTGTAGAATGTCAGGGATTTCCTTAAGTAGTTCGTTAGTCCTTTCTTTGGCTTGTTTGGTTGTTAGTCCTAACCTTTGATATTGTTTTTCTCGCTTTTCTAATACATGCGCTAACCCATAGCCGTTGCTATCTTTAGTCTTTGGCGTTCCCCAAACAAAATCAATCCCTCCTAAATCGTCCCTATACGCTGCGCCTGCGACTTGTCCGTTTTCCTCTTGTAAT
>NZ_JACTGF010000024.1:0-773 GCF_014497725.1 Helicobacter pylori
ATGATAAATCGTATCGTTTTCTAAAATCGTTTTAAAAAAATCTAAAATCTTTTCAAAACTCAAATTTTGGTAAAAGTAAGCTTTCCCATCAAGGGTGTTTAAAGGGTTTTCATAGAGCATGTCTAAATAAGCGTTTGGGTGCGTGTGCAAGTATCTCACGTAATCAATCGCTTCATCAAAATTGTTGAAATCATGGACATTCACAAAACTTTTAGGGTTAAAGTCTTTCGCCACGCTAGGACTCCCCCAATAAATAGGAATGGTGTGGCTGAAGTAAGCGTCAATGATTTTTTCAGTTACATAGCCATAGCCTTGAGTGTTTTCAAAACACAGGTTGAATTTGTATTGGCTTAAAAACTCGCTCTTGTTTTTGACGTTATAGCCTAAAGTGTTTTTCACGCTCCCTCCCCCAGCAACTGGCTCAATAGAATTTAAAGCGTCATAGAAGGCGTTTCTTTTAGGGGCGTTAGGGTTGCTTGCGACAAAGCTCGCAAACCCTCTTTTCAAAGGATCGCTCTCATCATTCACTACTGCGCATAAATTAGGGTGTTTTTCTTTAAAATGATGGGAGGGTTTTTTTAAAGTATAAAGGCTGTTATCTTTAATCTTGTAGGGCGCAGTGGTGTCATTCACGCTCTCGGCTTTATGGTGTAGTCTATCATAATATAAAGGCATTCTCAAATAACGATTGTTAAAGTCCAATTCATCAAAGCCTATGGCGTAATCAAAGAGGTTGAAGTTAGGCACTTCATTTTCACCAGTGTAAAACACTC
>NZ_JACTGF010000025.1:0-719 GCF_014497725.1 Helicobacter pylori
TTTAAAGAGGGTTTTTAGTAAGCAAACACATAATTGAGATACACGCTATAGAGCCTTCTGTATTCTAGTTTAGCGCCCATGAAAGAATAGTAGCTGGTGTTGATCGTGGGGATTTTAAAACCTAGTTCAATGCCATGCTGAGCGGCATGATCGCTGTCTTTTTTCTTAGGCCTAGCGAGATTCATTCTCAAGCCCAAATCAAACAAAAATTGGAAATTAGAAGTGCTGACATTAGCGTTATAAATGCCATTCATCATGGTCAAATTCACTTGTTGGGAATTAAGCCACGAAGTCCCAGCTAACGCAAAGCCTCCAAAAAGCCCCACAGAAAGCTTGTTGTTCTTGCCTAAGAAATTGGTGTTTTTATCGTTGATGAAGTTATAAAGTGCATCCATTCCCACTCCATAAGTCCACACATCAGAAGCCGAGTTAAAAAAATTAGATTTGATATAAGCATGGTTATAATCAAAGAAACCATAATACCTTAACCCCCAATTCCTTTTTTTACCAAAGAATTGCTTATAGCCCACTTGCACGCCGATGCCATTCATTGCACCGTTATTGTTTTGATAGTCAATCACGCCGATGCGCCTAAAGGGGTTTTTGCCTAATTCTTGCGTGATGGTTTGGAGCTGGTTGTATTTGTTGGTATCCAAAGAATAAGTGAGCAGACCTTCTGGGGAATTAGGGTTTTGAGTGGAATGCGTCATGTTTTGAAG
>NZ_JACTGF010000026.1:0-619 GCF_014497725.1 Helicobacter pylori
AAAAGATTAAAAGAAAAAAGATTAAAAGAAAAAAGATTAAAAGATTAACCCCCCTAAAGAAGCGCTTTTTTAAGAGATTACCGCTTGAATTAGCGTCAAGTTTCCCACTAACTAATCATCAAAAACGCTAAAAAGGATTTTTCATCAAACCCCCCCAAAAAAATAAAAACTCAAAGATTAAAAAGCGAAAGTAGTGGGGATCAGCAAAAAGAAAAAGATCAAACCCCCCAAAAAAAAAGGGTTTAAAAACAAAGGGTTTAAAACAAACCCCTTAAAAAGAGAGTCTAAAAAAAAGAGAGTTCAAAGAAAAGAGAGTTCAAAAATTTAAAGAAAAAGGTTTAAAAACAAAGGGTTCTCCCTTAAAAAGGGAGTTCAAAAAAAGAAAGTTCAAAACAAAAAGGGTTCAAAACAAAAAGGGTTCAAAAAAAGAAATCCCTTAAAAAGAAGCCCCTTAAAACAAAGGGAGTTTAAACAAATGGTTCAAAACAAGGAGAGTTCAAAAAAAGAGAGTTCAAAAGAAACCCCCCAAAACAAAGAAAGGTTTCAAAAAAGAAAGCCCCCCTAAAACAAAGAGAGTTTAAAAAAAGAGAGTTTAAAAAAAGAGAGTTTAAAAAAAGAG
>NZ_JACTGF010000003.1:0-158376 GCF_014497725.1 Helicobacter pylori
ACTATCAAGGCGTATATAGAAAATCAAGGTTAGTTTCACTGAAGGTTTTTATATAGTTCCTAGCGGAACTAAAGCATTCATCCCAAACACTAAAGATATTTGGGATTTCTGCTTGGGGGGTTTAAAAAATTTCTAGAAATTTTTGTTTCTTTTTATCAAAATCAGTCTCTGGGATCAAAGCTTGCACAAGGCCATAAAAAGCCATTTGGGCACTCACTGCTTTATAGCCCTTGTAGTGTTTGCCTAAAATGTTTTTCATTTCTTTATTTAAAATTTTTAAGCTTTCTTTTTCGTCATTAATAAGCTTATCTTTTAAGGCTCTTGGGCTATTAATCGGTTTGTTGAAAATCGTCCATACCTCTGTTTGCGAATCAAGCTGTCTTTGGATTTTTTCAATCGTTCCCCTTTTCCCTTCTTCTCCTTTTTGCGGAGGATTAGGCGTTTTGGTAACATAAAAAATAGCATGGGCTTTTTGCGTTGCGTTAGAAATCTGATCAATCACTTTTTTTTCATTGCCTTCTATCCCTGGCACATCCAGCAAAATAAAGTTTTGATGGTTGTATTGGAAAGGATAAGATCGTGTTTTTAAAGTGAAATCGCTCCTCCCATCGCCTATAATCGCTCCATCTTGCAATGAATGGAGTTCGTTTAAAATAGCTTGTTTTTTGCGTTCATCATTTTGATAGTTGTTTTGGTAATTGGAATAAAGCCGCTTGAATCGTTCTTGTTGAACTACTTTACTTTGTTCTTTAAAAAACATCCTCAAACATTACAATAAGGGTTGATTTCCCCGCACCGGTTTCCCCATAAAAAGCAATGGTAAAATTTTCCCACTCTTCATTATTTTTCAAGCTTTCAAGCTCTTTTAAACTTTCACGCTCTAATTTTTGAAACAACTCCAACGCTTCTTGGTTGAATCGCTTCAGTTTTTCATCTTTGTCATCAGCGTTTTTGAAGATATTTTGAAGATCTTTAATGCTCTTTTCTACGCCAAGATAAATGCTTTCATTTTGCCTGCCTCAAGCGGATTTTTCTCGTGCATTCTAACAAAAAAAAAAAAAAAAAACGCAAACCCCCACGCTCTAACTACGCTCTAGCCGTGCTTTTAGCCTTATGGCTAGCTTTTAAAAAGGGCTTAAAACCTTAGCGAGTAAGATATTGTCTTTAAACGCGCTAGGCATAATCGTGTAATGCCCGGGTTTTAAAGGGGTGGTTAAGGCGCTGTCATTGATTAAAATTTCCCCATCCACTTCAGGCGCCCACCTGAGATCCCTTGCTTTGTAAAAATACTCGCCCTCTTTATGTTCCACTAACGCCTTAATGGGCTTATTCAACAAAGCCTTAAAAGAATGGTTTTGGTGTTTTAAAGCGATTTTATTCAAGGCTTTAATGCGGGCGTTGATGGTTTTTTTAGGCACTTTCTCTAAAGAATAGGCATGCGTGTTTTCTTCAGCGCTGAAAGCAAAAATATTCAATCTATCAAACCGGAACTCGTCTAAAAACATGCTCAATTCTTCAAATTCGCCCTCATTCTCTTCTGGATGCCCTACAATGATCGTGCTTCTGATAAAGCTTTCTTTAACCTGCTTCATGGCGTTTAAAAGCTTTAAATGGTGCGCTTGGCTGGAGTTGCGACGCATTTTTTTAAGCATAGAGTCGCTGATATGCTGGATGGGCATGTCAAAATAATTTTGAAAAACGGGCGAGTCTTCAATCGCGCCAATCAGATCTAAAGTGGTGCTAGAGGGGTAGAGGTATAAAATTCGAGCGCTCTTTAAGGCTTGTTGCTTGTCAATCGCTCTAATGAGCTGGATCAAGCCGTCTTTTTGCCCCTTATCGTATAAAAATGAACTAGAGTCTTGAGCGATAAAAGTCATATCCTTATAGCCTTTAAGGGCTAGATCTTCTACTTCTTTCAAAATAGAGTCTAATTCCCTGCTTTGTAATTTTCCCTTAAAGCTAGGGATAGCGCAAAAAGAGCATTTTTGGTTACAACCCTCAGAAATTTTAACGTAAGCATGCACGCTCGATCCCGTGATAATGCGCGCGTTATAATGTTCGCTTAAAAACACTTGCTCGCTGAACTGGTTTTGTTTTTTAGCGATCAAAATATCAATCTTGTCATAATCCCCCACGCCGGTAAAAATATCCACTTCAGGGATCAACTCTTTGATTTCATCTTTATAGCGCTCGCTCAAGCACCCGCTCGCAATCAAAATCGCCCCCTCTTTTTTGTCTTTGGCGGCGTTGAGAATGGTTTGGATACTCTCTTGTTTAGCGCTTTCAATAAAACCGCAAGTGTTGATCAAAATCACATCAGCGCTCTTAGCGTCATTAGTGAGCGTGTAATTATAAAGCTTGCCTAACATCACCTCTGAATCCACCAAGTTTTTAGAGCAACCTAATGAGATCAGGCAGAGTTGTTTGTTTTCTTTAATTTGCATGTTAATGGCTTTTTAAGTTTTTCAAATCCACTTCCCAAAAGAAATCAATCCATTCAGGAGCGTCTTTTAAAAACGCATCGGCTTTGTATTTCGCGCTTGTCTTTTGGAACAAACTCGCGCTATAAAACTTTTTATTAGGGTGTTTGTCTTGCAGCACTTTAAGCACCGCTTCTAAAGAATTACCGCTATCTACGATTTCATCTACCACCAAAATGGTTTTTAGACGCTCTTTAATCGTGGGGATATTTTCAATTTTTAGGGCGTTTTGTTGCTTGGTGGTGTCATAAGAAATCGCATTGATGCTATAAACTTCCCTTAAATTCCAATGCAAACTCAAAAAATGCGTCAAAGTCATGCCCCCTCGCATCACGCACACAAGGGATTCTGGGACACCGCAAATTCGCTCCACTTGTTTAGCTAACTCCAGGCTGTCTTTCAAAAAGGCTTCATAAGAATAATGCATTATAGTCCTTAAATTTCATAATATTGCTTCAAAAAAGTTGCGTTCGCCACGCCATCAAATTCCCTTAAATCCAAGTCGTTTAAGGCTAATTCTAGGGCGTTTAAGGCGTAGGCGGTTTTATAAACAGGAATGATCCCCATGTGGTTGATGCGAATGAGTGCGTCTTTATAAGGCTCTTGACCGCCCGCAAATTGCACCTGGTATTTTTCTTTCAAAAGGTTTTTTAATTCTTTGGCATGCTCGCTAACAATCGTTGTCATGCTCAAGCTCGGGCTTTTAGGGAAAATCTTTAAACCTAGCGCTAAAACAGCTTTTTGAGTGGCTAAAGCGACTCGTTTAGTCTCCTTATAAAGCGCTTCAAAGCCCCCTAAATTTTGCACCAATTCAAAATAGCGCTGCAACCCTAAAGTGTGTAAAATAGGAGCGGTGTAGCTTGTGGTGTTGTTTTTTTGGTTTTTCAATTCGCTCTTCAAATTGAAATAAAACCCCACATTGCGTTCTTCTATGCGATCAATCGCCTTTTGGCTCAATGCGATTAAGCTCATCGCAGGGGGTAGCATGAACGCTTTTTGACTCCCTCCAATGAGTGCATCAACATGCGTTATTTCTAAAGGCTCAACCCCTAAAGCGGTGATCGCATCTACTATCACAAAAACATTTGGGTTAGTTTCTTTAATGGCTTGAGCGATTTTTTCTACAGGGTGTCTTAACCCCCCACTAGACTCGCATGCTTGAATGCAAAACGCATCAATGTTAGGGTTGGCTTTAAGCGCGTTTAATATTTTATCCACTTGAGCCGGTGTGTCCCATTCATAAACTAATTCATGAGCTTTGATAAAATGGGCTTTAGCGATCTTGCCAAACCTTTCGCCAAACTTGCCCGCATTAACAAACAGCAACTCTTTTTGACATAAGGAAATCACACTCGCTTCCATAGCCCCCGTCCCGCTGCTGCTTAAAAGCAAAACTTCTTCTAAACCGGTCATTTTTTTAAGATTTTCTCGCACGCTTTGGAAAATCTTTTCAAAATCTTTAGTGCGGTGGTGGGGCATTGGCTGAGAAAAGCTTGAGCGCATCTCTTCATTAATGGCTACAGGGCCTGGAGTGAAAAGCAACATTTTAAAATTAACCTTTAATTTTTGAGAGAATTTAAAAGGTATCATACTAAAACGCGCTTAAAATTAAGCCTTATTGTTCAATAAATTCGCTTTTTAATGCAAATAAAATGCTAAAATGCCATGATTTAAAAAGAATTTAAGGCAATGATTGGATAAATTTGGTTGGCGTGCGTGTTTTCTAACCCTTTTTTTTAGCGGGTATTCTAAAAAAGCTCCTGGAACGATAGGGAGTTTGGTGGCGTTGTTATTAGGCTTACCCATTTTAGCTTTTTCGGCTAACACTTTGTTTTTAGGGGCGATTTTTGTTGGGCTTATCGCTATTACTCAAATAGACAAGGAAGAAGAAGAGAGTAAGAGGCATGACAGCTCTTACATTGTGATAGACGAGTTAGTGGGCATGTGGCTTGCGATGGCGATTAGCGGGTTATCGTTAGCGGGTGTGGTTTTGAGTTTTATCTTTTTTAGGATCTATGATATCACTAAACCCTCACTCATTGGCAAAATAGACAAAGAAGTTAAAGGGGGTTTAGGGGTTGTGGCTGATGACGCATTAGCGGGTGTTTTAGCCGGCTTGAGCGCGTTATTAGTCATCCATATTTTAGGATTTTTTAACATTAAACTTTAATTTTAAGAAAATTCAAAAGCCTTTTTTTAGGTAAATGTAGATAGACTTTATTGCAATCGTTTTTAGGGAGTTTGATCGTGGAGTTTTGCGTTTTATTTGGTGGGGCGAGTTTTGAGCATGAAATCAGCATTGTGAGCGCGATCGCGCTTAAAGAAGTGTTAAAGGATAGGATTAAATATTTTATTTTTTTAGATGAAAACCATCATTTTTATTTGATTGAAGCATCTAACATGCATTCAAAATACTTCGCTCAAATCAAAGAAAAAAAATTACCCCCCCTAATCCTTACGCATAATGGCTTGCTCAAAAACTCGTTTTTAGGCGCTAAGATTATAGAACTGCCACTAGTAATCAATCTCGTGCATGGGGGCGATGGCGAAGACGGGAAATTAGCGAGCTTGTTAGAATTTTATCGTATCGCTTTCATAGGCCCTAGGGTTGAAGCGAGCGTGCTGAGTTATAACAAATATTTAACCAAGCTTTACGCTAAAGATTTAGGGGTAAAGACTTTAGATTATGTTCTTTTGAATGAAAAAAACCGCGCTAACGCCTTGGATTTGATTGGGTTTAATTTCCCTTTCATTGTCAAACCCAGTAACGCTGGGAGCTCTTTAGGGGTGAATGTTGTGAAAGAAGAAAAAGAATTAAATTACGCTTTAGACAGCGCGTTTGAATATTCTAAAGAAGTTTTAATAGAGCCTTTCATTCAGGGCGTGAAAGAATACAATTTAGCCGGTTGTAAGATCAAAAAGGATTTTTGTTTTTCCTATATTGAAGAGCCTAACAAACAGGAATTTTTAGATTTCAAACAAAAATATTTGGATTTTTCACGCACCAAAGCCCCTAAAGCGAACCTTTCTAACGCCCTAGAAGAACAACTAAAAGAGAATTTTAAAAAACTCTATAACGATTTGTTTGATGGTGCGATCATCCGTTGCGATTTTTTTGTCATAGAAAATGAAGTGTATCTTAATGAGATCAACCCCATTCCTGGCAGTTTGGCCAATTATTTGTTTGATGATTTTAAAACAACGCTAGAAAATTTAGCGCAATCGTTACCCAAAACCCCTAAAATCCCAATCAAAAACTCTTATTTGTTGCAAATCCAAAAGAATAAGTAATGGCCAAACGCAGTATCGCTTATTTGGATAGCGTTTTTGACATTTCCTACACTTTTATAGACCACCATAGCCCTTTAAACGCCTTGTTTTTGCATGGTTGGGGGAGTTCTAAAGAAGTGATGCAACAAGCGTTTCAAGGCTGTTTTTTGAATTACAACCATTTGTATGTGGATTTACCCGGTTTCAATCAAAGCCCTAACGATGAAAAAGTTTTAGAAACTAAAGATTATGCTAATATCATCAATTTA
Organism: Helicobacter pylori; assembly: GCF_014497725.1. Classification (GTDB taxonomy): domain Bacteria; phylum Campylobacterota; class Campylobacteria; order Campylobacterales; family Helicobacteraceae; genus Helicobacter; species Helicobacter pylori_DE. The sequence continues at coordinate 6,020 of NZ_JACTGF010000003.1, forward strand.
TTCTTAAAAAGCGTGGGTAAAAAAGCGCATGTCGTTTTTGGGCATAGCTTTGGAGGGAAAGTAGCGATCTTGTGTGAAAACGAACGCATTGTTTTATTGAGCAGCGCAGGGATCTTAGAGCCAAAACCCTTAAAAGTGCGTTGTAAAATCCTTTTAGCTAAAATCTTTAAAAAATTAGGCTTGAATTTAGGGTTTTTGAGGAGTAAGGACGCTATGGGGCTTAATCAAGCGATGTATGAAACCTTTAAAAAAGTAGTTAGCGAAGACTTTAGTGATCATTTCAAACGATGCGAGAAAGAAGTTTTATTATTTTGGGGTAAAGATGATAAAGCAACCCCCTTAAGCTCCGCTCAAACAATGCGAACCTTATTGAAAAAGAGCGAATTATTCGTGTTAGAAGGGGATCATTTCTTTTTTTTAAACCAAGCAAAAGAGATTGAAAAACTAGTGGAGAAATATCATCATGCAAAGTCTTAGTTGGCTGAATTTAGCGTTTCGTTGGCTCTTTATAACAGGGCTTGGCTATTATATGATGACTTTATTGCAATGGTATCATTACAGCGTGTTTAGGATCTTAACCAAACACCACAAGATGCGTTGGCATGGGATTTATTTTTTATTGCCTTTAGGGGTGTTTATCCTATCGTATGCTTTCAAAATGCCGTTTGTTTTTGATTTCTTTTGCGGCGTGATTCAAATGCCCATGCTCATTATCTGGGCCAAACGCAACGACAAGCCTTTAGTTTTCACGCCAAGGGTGAAGCGCTTTTTCATATTCTTATTACTCTTTTTAATCTTGCATGAAATCTTAAACACAGAATTAGCCCCTTTAAATGGGATTTCGCTCGCGCTGGGCTATTTGTGCTTGTTCATACTCGTTTTAAGCGCTTCTTTAATCTTTGAAAAAGTCCTATCCAAGCAGTATTTGCAAACCGCTAAAGATAAAATCGCCTCTTTAAAAAATTTAAAAGTCATCGCCATTACCGGAAGCTTTGGGAAAACCAGCACTAAAAATTTCTTGCATCAAATCTTACAAACCCAATTCAACGCGCATGCAAGCCCCAAAAGCGTCAATACCCTTTTAGGCATTGCGAACGATATTAACCAGAATTTAGACGATAGGAGTGAAATCTATATCGCTGAAGCCGGGGCAAGGAATAAGGGCGATATTAAAGAAATCACCCGTCTCATTGAGCCGCACCTTGCCGTGGTCGCAGAAGTGGGCGAACAGCATTTAGAATATTTTAAAACTTTAGAAAATATTTGCGAGACTAAGGCGGAATTATTGGATTCCAAACGCTTAGAAAAAGCCTTTTGCTATTCTGTGGAAAAAATCAAACCCTACATCTCTAAAGATAGCCCTTTAACAGACATTTCTAGCCTGGTTAGAAACGTCCAATCCACTTTAAAAGGCACTTCTTTTGAAACGCTTATCGATGGCGTTTGGGAAAGATTTGAAACGAAGGTTTTAGGGGAATTTAGCGCTTACAATATCGCTTCAGCCATTTTAATCGCTAAGCATTTAGGCTTAGAGACAGAAAGGATCAAACGGCTTGTTTTAGAACTCAACCCTATTGCCCATCGTTTGCAACTTTTGGAAGTGAATCAAAAAATCATCATAGACGATAGCTTCAATGGGAATTTAAAGGGCATGTTAGAGGGCATTCGTTTAGCGAGCTTGTATGAAGGGCGTAAAGTCATTGTAACACCGGGATTAGTGGAAAGCAATACAGAAAGTAATGAAACTTTAGCGCAAAAAATAGACGGGGTTTTTGATGTCGCTATTATCACAGGGGAGTTGAATTCCAAAACGATTGCTTCACAATTGAAAACCCCCCAAAAAATCTTACTCAAGGATAAGGCGCAATTGGAAAATATCTTACAAGCCACCACGATTCAAGGCGATTTGATTTTATTCGCTAATGACGCCCCTAATTACATTTAGGAAATGAACATGCAACATTTATACGCCCCTTGGCGCGAAAGTTATTTGAAAGAGAAAAATAAGGGTTGTGTCTTTTGTGAAATTTCTCAAAACCCTACAAAAGATTCAGAAAACAGAGTGCTTTATAGAAATAGCGATCTCTTCGTCGTGATGAACGCCTACCCTTATAACCCAGGGCATTTGTTGATCATTCCCCATGCGCACAAGGCGAGCGTTGAACTTTTAGAGCTTAATACTTGGCTCAATATGAATGCATTAGCACCTAAAGCGTTAAAAGCGTTGTATGCTTATGGCGCTCAAGGGATTAATTTAGGTTTGAATTTGCACAGAAGTGCCGGAGCAGGGATTCCTGAGCATTTGCACATGCATTTAGTGCCTAGGTTTTTAGGCGATAGCAATTTTATGAGCGTTATCGCTCAAACCAGGGTGTGCGGGATTGATTTAAATGAAACCTATCTTACCTTAAAAAACTTATTAGAAAAGGAGCTTGGTTGAAAACAAACGCTTTTAGTTTGGGTGCGCTACAATTGATTTTAATTCATTTTAGGGAGTGTAAGCGATGAAGGCGCGTGGGTTTAAGACAAAGATGCGTGGTTTTAAGATTTTTTCAGGGAGTGCTCACCCTGCATTTGGCAAAGAAGTGTCAAAGCATTTAGGCTTTCCCTTATCCAAAGCGGTGATAGGCAAATTCAGCGATGGCGAAATCAATATCCAAATCAGCGAATCGGTGCGCGGTAAGGATATTTTTATCATCCAGCCCACTTGCGTGCCGGTCAATGACAATTTAATGGAATTGTTAGTCATGGTAGATGCTTTAAGGCGCAGTTCGGCCAATTCTATCACAGCGGTGTTGCCGTATTTTGGCTATGCCAGACAGGACAGAAAAGCGGCTCCAAGAGTGCCTATCACGGCTAAAATGGTCGCTAATTTGATGCAAGAAGTGGGGATTGAAAGGATCATTACGATGGATTTGCATGCCGGGCAGATCCAAGGATTTTTTGATGTGCCGGTGGATAATTTATACGGATCTATCGTTTTTAGAGACTATATCCGCTCTAAAGCGTTAAAAAACCCTATAATCGCCAGCCCTGATGTGGGTGGGGTTACAAGGGCTAGGTATTTTGCCAATCAAATGGGGTTAGATTTAATCATCGTGGATAAGCGCCGTGAAAAAGCTAATGAAAGCGAAGTGATGAATATTATCGGCTCAGCCAAGGAGCGCGATGTGATTTTAGTGGATGATATGATTGATACCGCAGGCACGATCTGTAAAGCCGCTTTGGCTTTAAAAGAACAAGGGGCGACTTCTGTCATGGCGTTAGGCACGCATGCGGTTTTGAGTGGGAATGCGATCAAGCGCATTAAAGAAAGCGCGTTAGATGAAGTGGTGGTAACTAACTCTATCCCTTTAGTTCAAAAATGCGATAAAATCACCACTTTAAGCGTAGCACCCTTATTTGCGGAAGTGATCAGAAGGATTTATCATAACGAAAGCGTCCAATCGCTTTTCACTTAAAAAAGGAGCAGTTGAAAAGGAGGCGGTTAAAAAAATGATAAAAAGTGGGAGTGGTGGATTCTGTAGGACTTGAACCTACGACCAATCGGTTATGAGCCGAGCGCTCTGACCAGCTGAGCTAAGAATCCAAAATTCCCAAAGGATGGTTTGCTATTGTATCCAAAAATATAGCGAAAAGCAAGCAGGTTTTCTAGGATTGCAAACAGGATCATAAAAGTGATAAAACTGCTCCCCCCATAGCTGAATAAGGGTAAGGGAATCCCCACCACAGGGGCTAACCCTAAAGTCATGGCGATATTCACGCTGGAATAAACAAAGATTAAAATAGAAATCCCAAGGGCTACAATCTTTAAAAACCAATCGCTGTTGCTCTCAAACAGATAAAAAAATAAATGCAAACTCAAGCCTATATAAATCGCAAAAAGCAACATAGCCCCTAGAAACCCGAAACGCTCCACGAAGTAAGCAAAGATAAAATCGCTCGTTGCAATAGGCAAGAATTTGAATTTGGTTTGTGTGCAAGCTTCTTTAGATTTGCCTAAAAACCCGCCCGATCCTATAGCGATAATGGATTGCATGACATGGTAATTAGGCTTTTCAGAAAGGAAGTCTGCGATGCGCTTTTTTTGGTAATCGTGCAAAAAGTGATAAGCGATAGGCGAAGCCACTAAAAGAGCGATAAAAAGAGGGAGCCACACCCTAGTCCTTAAACCCACGATAAGTAAAATCCCAAAACCCATGATCAACACAATAAGAGCCGTGCCTAAATCAGGCTGTTTTAAAATCAAAGCCGCCGGTAAGCAAATATAACAACTAAGCTTTAAAAACATGCCCCAATCATAGCCCTTAAAAGGGGGCGGGTTTATTTTAATCAAATGCGCCAATAATAAAAGGATAGCGATTTTCACAGGCTCGCTGGGCTGTAAGGTGATAGAAGTGAAAGGAATGACTAGCCATCGCTGCGCCCCAAGCTTGCTCGATCCCATAAAATCCACTAACGCTAGTAAAATCACGCACGCCCAATAAAGCACAAAGAGCCACCGATCGAGCTTCCTGAAAGGGATAAAAAACACTACCCAAAAGAGAATAAACCCTATGGCATAATAAACCCCTTGTTTCAAGCTCAAAACCGCGCTGCTCTCAAAAATCAATAAAAAAGAAACCACCAACAAGGGGATGATAAACACAAAAGGCAAAAGATCAAAATGCATCCAAATCCTTTTGTCTAATGCCATGCGTTTTTCATAACCCCTAATCTTATTGTATTAATTTCTTGATTGTATCCAAATTAAGATAATTCTCCTTAAAGAGAGAGATTATCATGTCAACTTCACCAGGCAAATCCACTTCGCCTGTTTCATCGTTAAAGCACTTTTCTAGCACTTTCAAATAAGCAAACCCAATGCCTTCTGTGATAACCGCAGCGGTCGTTCCAGAAATTACAGCCCCCACAACACTCCCCGCACCAGGAATTAATTTGATCAAATTAGCAACAATCGTTTTTGCTGTTTGCCCAATAGCGGTAAAACCTAACAACCCTGTGAATAATGTCATGAACGCAGTGTTATCCAAACTCACTTCAAACGCCCTATTCATTTTATAAATCATCGTCATCTGAGCACCTGTAATAATGGGCATATCGCTAAAGGGTATAGGGCTAACTCCAGCCGCTCCAGCCGCTCCTGATGCAAGGTGGATAATGGTTTTACTTTCATCGATCATAGCTTGTTTTCTTTCTTGAATCTTAATTTTTTGAACACGCAAAAAATGGTTTCTCATAGCATCTGAAAGACATTTTTTTGTTTCATCTACCAATTCTTCTAAACCTTTAATAGGGATTTCTTTATCATCATCAGATAAATATTTAACCGAATTAACCCTCACATAAGCTCTGACAAAATCTTTAAACCCCCATTTTTCACCTATGATCTCTTTAGATTTTTGGACAAATGTATCGTACCTTTTGGCTGTGTTTGTAAAAACGACAATCGTTGGGATATTCCATTTTTTAGCGAAGCCTAATAACTCTCTTTCTCTTTCTTCAATCCTAGGATAAGACTCTAGAATGCACAAATACGCCATATGAATAATCTCTTCTTCAGCCTCTTTTTTATCATGTCCTTTTGAACGAGGAACTTCTTCCATTTTTTCTTTAATTCTTTTGCATGGTGTCGTGGTAACTTGCAGCTTCAATGCCTTTAGTGTCCCACAAAATCAAGCCTTTCTTTTCATCAATGAATTTTTCAAGATGCTGAGTGATAGGCTTTCCTACGCCTGCTTTAGCGATTTCTTTACCAAATAGAGCGTTAATGAGCGAGCTTTTACCCACCCCAGTACCCCCCATGAGCAAAATGTTCATGAACGGCATCTGTGTTGTTTCTTTAATATTGTCATACAATTTTCTTAGATCTAATTCCTTTGTTTCTTCATTGTATGCACCTTTTTTGGAATAGTTTTCGTTGTTTTCCATTATAAAACCCCTTTTAAAAATGATTTGAGCCACAAAATGTTGGCGTACCGATTATAGTGTATTCAAATAATGAAATAGGATTTTTTTAAGGTTTTGAGTAGAATAATGGTTTTTAAAAATGCAAAAAGAGTTTGAATGCAAAAAGTTTTCATCGCCCCTACCCATTACAAACGCATTGATGAATTTTTAGCCAAAGAATTGCAAATTTCTAAAAACCAGGTATTGAATTTGATTAAAGAAGGGTTAGTGTTTTGTCAAAAAAAGGAGGTTAAAAAAGGGGGGCTAGCCTTAAAAGAGGGCGATGAAATCACGCTTTTAACACCCAAAATCGCGCCCAAACCCTTAAAAAGAGGGCTTGATTTAGAAATAGAAGTCATTTTTGAAGATGAAGACTTGTTAGTGTTGAATAAGCCCCCTAATTTAGTCATCCATAAAGCCCCAAGCGTGAAAGAGCCTACTTTAGTGGATTGGTTAAAATCTCAAAATTACGAGCTTTCCAATCTTGGCTTAAAAGAGCGCTATGGGATTGTGCATCGTTTGGATAAGGATACGAGCGGAGGGATTGTCATCGCTAAAAACAATTTTACCCATGTTCATTTGAGCGAGCAACTCAAAACTAAAACAATGGGGCGCTACTATATCGCCTTGCTTTCAACCCCCTTAAAAGAAGAAAAAATGAGCGTGGAATGTTATTTGGCAAGAAACCCTAATAACCGCTTAAAAATGATAGCGCTCAAAGCGGCTAAAAAAGAAAAAAGCCGCTATTCTAAAAGCGAATTTACTAGCTTGCTGACTTCTCAAAATGGCATGGATTTGATAGGGGCTAAATTGTTCACCGGGCGCACGCACCAAATCAGAGCGCATTTAGAATATTTGAACAGACACATCATAGGCGATAACCTTTACGGGCTTAATGGGGTGCTTCCTAAAGAAGAAATAAGGATCATGCTGCATGCCTATTTGATAGAGTTCAAACACCCTAGAAGCGAGCAAAAACTGCGCTTTAAAGTTCCCCTATTAAAGGATATGTTAGAATATCTTAAAAAAGTTTTTGACAAGGAGAATTTAGATGAGGTCTTGGATGAAGAAAAAATACTTCACGCTTTTATTGCAAAGTAGTGTGGTATTAGCGGTTTTTATAGGGTGCTCTTCTACCAGGAATCATACTTTTTCAGCCCTTAATAATCAAGAAAATATAGACACTAAGCTTCCGGTAGTCCATTCTATTAAAACCATTAACGATGTGAGTTCAGTGGGTTTTGAATGGCCTAAAATCGCTGATACTTATGACATTGATGGGTTTATTTTGTATCGTTTGAAAAAAGACTCCAAGCTTAAAAGAATCGCCACGATTAAAAACCCTTATGCGACTCATTATTATGATGAGGGGCTAGAAACAGAGAGTTCTTACACTTACCAGCTCGCTACTTACAAGGGCGATAAAATCTCTAACCTTTCAGAGCCTGTTTTAGTAAAAACCTCTTTTATCAATCCTGTAGAAAGCGTTTTTGCAAGCCTTGAATACCCTAAAAGCGTGAAAGTCTTTTGGAGTCCGCACCCTAACCCTAGCGTTTCTAAATACATCATTCAAAGGCAGAATAAAGACGGCAAATTTTTAAATGTAGGGGCTGTAAAAAACCGCTTATTCGTGGAGTTTTTTGATAAAGATTTAGAAGATGGGCAAAAATACCGCTACCAAGTCATCGCCGAAAATTTCATGGGGGATAAATCCAGGCCTAGCGTCATAGTGGAGGGGAAAACCAAAGACTTGCCCAAAGAAATCGCTAACGTTAGAGTGAGCCAAAACCTCACGCGACAAATTGAATTGAGTTGGGACAAATCCCCCGAAGAAGATGTGATAGCTTATCGCATTTACGCTTCCAATAACCGCAACGATAAATACAAATTCATCGCTCAAACCACCAACACTTCCTATGTGGATAAAATAGAAAAAGACAACCTCACTCGTTATTATAAAGTCGTCGCCCTTGATAAAACGCATCTTGAAGGGGCATTACCCAAAGAGCCTGCAATGGGTGAGACCGCTGACAGACCCGAAGCCCCTATCATCACTAAAGGGACTATTCAAGATTCTTCAGCCTTTATCCAATGGGAAAATAACCCAAGCGCTAAAATAGCCACCTATGCGGTGTATCGTTTTGAAGCCAATTCTAAAACCCCTTTGCGTTTTGGGAATATCACCAAAAACCAATTCGTGGATAAGGACATGAAAGTGGGCGTGGCTTACCGCTATCAAGTGGTGAGCGTGGATAAAGATGGTTTAGAGTCGCACCCCAGCAAAGAAGTGCGTTTGTTTTTAGAGCGCTAAAAGGGTTTTAATGTCCCATTTTTTAGCCAAGCTAGACTCCAAGCCTTTAGAATACCCCTTAATTGCAGGGGATTTTTGTTTTCATAAGGAATTTTTAAGCTTAAAAAACCCCACTAAAAGCTGTGTGTATGCGAGTTTTAAGGATCATATTTTTTTATTGCAAAAAATCCGGCGAGCGAATGATTTTTTGATCAAAAGCGAAAAAGCAACGCCCTTAAAACGAGAGATTTTAAAACAAGCTTTAAGGATTTATTCGCAATCTTTTGAAGTCATTTCGCATAATTTGCAAGAAAATTCTAAACATGCGAGCGGAAAAAAAGCCCTTGATTTAGGAACTTTTGAAGACTTTATTCAAAGAAATCAAGCCCCTATTTTAGTAGAAATTGGTTTTGGGAGTGGGAGGCATTTGATAGAATTAGCCAAAAACAACCCCACTAAAACATGCTTAGGGATAGAGATTCACACCCCCTCTATCGCGCAAGCGTTAAAGCAAATGGAGTTGTTAGATTTAAAAAATCTGCACATCTTGCAAGGCGATGGCCGTTTAATTTTAGAGAGCATGCCAAATCACAAATGCGAAAAAATTTTTGTGCATTTCCCTGTGCCATGGAATGATAAAAAACACCGCCGAGTGCTAAGCGAAAAGTTTTTAAACGAAGCTTTAAGAGTTTTAAAACCTAAAGGGTTTTTGGAATTACGAACCGATGATAGCCTTTATTTTGAAGACAGCCTAAAATTAGCCCTAAAAAACTTTCAATGCGAGATAGAAATCAAAAAAAACGCTCAAATACCGGTTGTCAGCAAGTATGAAGCGCGTTGGAACAAACTCAAAAAAGATATTTATGATTTAAGAATTTATTCTTTAGAATTGGATGAAACCCCTTTTGATAACCATGCATTTGATTTTTCTTTTGATACAATAACAATGAGTAAAAAGAGCGTTAAAACGATTTTAAAAACCCCAAAAATCATCCAAGAGGGGTATTTTGTGCATGTTTGCAATATCTATGAAAATAAGGGGGATTTTTTAGTGGAATTGAGCATGGGGGATTTTGATTGGCCTGTGCGTTTGTTTGTTTTATTGGCAGAAAATAAGCTTTTTTATCTCAATAAAAGCCCCTTAAAAACCTTAAACAACCACAAAGCGCACCTTTTGCTTCAAAATATCCTAAGCCAAAAGGGAATTGGATGAGTGTGATCATCGCAGCGAATAATCTATGCTTACAATACCAGCAAAACGAGCCGGTCATTAAACATGCCAATTTACGCATCAAACGAAAAGACTTTGTGTTCATTTCAGGGCCTAGCGGGAGCGGTAAAAGCACGCTTTTGCGCTCGTTTTATGGGGATTTGAAGGTTTTTAGCGGTAAATTAGAAGTTTGCAATACCAACATGAATAACGCTTCAAAATCAACGATTTTAGATTTACGTAAAAATATTGGCGTGGTTTTCCAAGATTATAAACTGATCCAAGATTACACGATTGAGCAAAACATCAAACTACCGATGGTGATTTGTGGCGTTAAAAAAGAAGAATGCCACTTGCAGCTAGAAAAACTTTTAGGGCATATTGATTTACGCCATAAGGCTAACCGCTACCCCAAAGAGCTCAGTGGGGGCGAACAACAGCGAGTGGCTATGGCTAGGGCTATGGCGAACTGCCCTGAACTCATTTTAGCCGATGAACCTACCGGGAACTTAGACGATTATTCTAGCGATAAAATCTGGAGCTTATTAAGGGGCATGAACACGCAATTAAACGCTACGATCGTGGTGGTTACGCACAAATTCCCTAAAAATTTTAGCGCTTATCACCGAAAATTTTACATAGAAGAGGGGGAAGTTTATGAATACTCTTAAAAAGCATTTAGCCTTTATCATTCCCCTAGTGGCGTTATTGTTTAGCTTGGAGTGTGTGTTGTTTATCAATCAAGCGATCGAACAGAAAGAAAAAAAATTGATTGAAGATTATTCAATCGTGTTGGCTAGCACGCAAAAATTAGGCTTGGAATTGTTGCGTCAAAATTTTAACGAAATCATAGCGTTAAAAGAGATTGATCCTAATTATTCTTTAGAACCTCTTCAAAAAACTTTAGGCACAGACGGGCTTAAGGAATTAAGGAAAAATTTACCCTTTTTTTATTCTTTACAACTTTCCACATTCCCCACTCAAGAGCGTTTAGAAAACATTAAAGAAAAATTGCTCAAAATCCCTGGCGTTCAAAAAGTTGAAGTCTTTGCCAAAACTTACATGCAAGTGTATGATCTCTTAAGCTTGATTAAAGCCACGATTTATGTCTTTGCGTTAGTGGTCTTTGTTTTATCGGTTTTATTGATGTTCAAGCAAGTCCGCATCTGGATCTATCAATACCATGAGAGGTTAGAGATCATGGATTTATTAGGGGCTTCGGTGTCTTTTAAAAACGGGTTTTTGTATAGAATAGCTTTAATGGATTCTCTAATCGCTAGCTTTTTAGCCCCCATGTTCATGCTTTATATCACTTCGCAAAAAGGTTTTGAAAGAACAATGGATACTTTGGGTATTATAGGAGACGCGTTTGTTTTAAACCATTTTTTATGGGGACTACTTTTTAGCCTTGTAGTCTCATTTGTTTCTGTTTTACTTGTAGCTTGGAGGACTAGGCATGTATAAATTAGGAATATTTTTGTTAGCCATCTTACTATCAGCTAACACGCAAAAAGTGAGCGATATTGCTAAAGACATTCAACACAAAGAAACCCTTTTAAAAAAAACCCATGAAGAAAAAAACCAACTAAACAGCCGTTTGAGTTCTTTAGGCGAAGCGATCCGCTCTAAAGAGCTTCAAAAGGTTGAGATTGAGCGCCAAATGGCCGCCTTAAAAAAGAGTCTTGAAAAAAATCGTAACGAAAGTTTGGCTCAAGAAAAAGTCCTAACCAACTACCGCAAGTCTTTAGATCATTTGCAAAAACAACGATCGTTTTTACAAAAGAGGGTGTTTGATACGCTTTTAGAGGATTTTCTTTTTTCACAAGCCTTAAAGGGGCAGAATTTAGCCTCTTCTAATGATGTGATTTTACAAGTAGCGTTTGAAAACTTGCACCAAAGCACTCTGTCTAAAATGTCGCAACTAAGCCAAGAAGAAAAGGAGCTCAATGTGCAAGCTTTAAAAGTCAAAAACAGCATTCAAAAAATCTCATCTGTCATAGATGAGCAAAAAACTCGTGAATCAACCTTAAAATCCTTGCAAACCGAACAAAATAAGCTCATTTTGAGCATGCAAAAAGATTACGCGATCTATAACCAACGGCTAACCCTTTTAGAAAAAGAGCGCCAGAATTTAAACGCCCTTTTAAAACGCTTGAATATCATCAAACAAAATAGAGAAAATGAAGAAAAAGTCAGTTTGAAAAAATCTTCTCAAGCTTTAGAAGTCAAACAAGTGGCTAGCTCTTATCAAAACATCAACACCACGAGCTATAACGGGCCAAAAACGATCGCTCCCTTGAACGATTATGAAGTGGTGCAAAAATTTGGCCCCTATATTGACCCAGTTTATAATTTAAAAATTTTTAGCGAGTCTATCACGCTAGTGTCAAAAACCCCAAACGCTTTGGTGCGTAACGTTTTAGACGGGAAAATCGTGTTCGCTAAAGAAATCAACATGCTTAAAAAAGTCGTTATCATTGAGCATAAAAACGGCATCCGCACGATTTATTCTCAATTGGATAAAATCGCCCCCACCATTAAAAGCGGCATGCGGATCCAAAAAGGCTATGTTTTAGGGCGCATTGAGCAACGCTTGGGTTTTGAAGTAACCATGAAAGAAAAACACATCAACCCCTTAGAACTCATCGCACGCAATTAAGATTTAACAAATCGTCTTTTTGCCGATATTAGCTAAAGAATTTAACAAACAAAGAAATAGTTACATTTATTAGGCATGGAAAAATTTGGAGGTTTTTATGGTCAATGAAGTTCAAGGGATTGGGATTCCCGCATCTCATGCAAGCGTTCAAACAACCCCCACAAAAGAGATCAGTCGCACAAATACGATAAACACTATTGATGAATCTAAAACAACGATAGACCCTGAGCAATACAAACCCAAACTGGAATTATTGAGCGAGCGTCTGAATGAAGAAATGAAACGCATCGGCACGGATATTAATTTTAGTTATAACGATACGATCAAAGGGTTAGTGGTTTCAGTCAAAGACGCTAATGGGGATAAGGTGATAAGAGAAATACCCTCTAAAGAAGCCGTAGAGCTTATGCAAAGAATGCGCGATGTGATAGGCATTATCTTTGATGAAAAAGGCTAAAAATTAGAGGTAAAACATGGCAATAGGTTCATTAAGCTCATTAGGGCTTGGCAGTAAGGTTTTGAATTACGATGTGATTGACAAGCTTAAGGACGCCGATGAAAAAGCGTTAATCGCCCCCTTAGACAAGAAAATGGAGCAAAATGTTGAAAAACAAAAAGCCCTAGTAGAAATTAAAACGCTCCTTTCTTCTCTAAAAGGCCCGGTTAAAACGCTTTCGGATTATTCCACTTATATCAGTAGGAAAAGCAATGTTACAGGCGATGCGTTGAGTGCGAGCGTGGGGGCTGGCGTGCCTATTCAAGATATTAAAGTGGATGTGCAAAATTTAGCGCAAGGCGATATTAACGAACTAGGGGCGAAATTTTCTTCAAGAGATGATATTTTTAGCCAAGTGGATACCACGCTCAAGTTTTACACGCAAAACAAGGACTACGCCGTTGATATTAAAGCAGGAATGACTTTAGGCGATGTGGCTCAAAGCATCACAGACGCTACCAATGGTGAAGTGATGGGCATTGTGATGAAAACAGGAGGGAATGACCCCTACCAATTAATGGTGAATACCAAAAACACCGGCGAAGACAACCGCATCTATTTTGGCTCACACCTCCAATCCACGCTCACTAACAAAAACGCCCTTTCTTTGGGGGTTGATGGAAGCGGGAAAAGCGAAGTGAGTTTGAATTTAAAGGGGGCTGATGGGAACATGCATGAAATCCCTATCATGCTAGAGCTCCCTGAAAGCGCTTCTATCAAACAAAAAAACACCGCAATCCAAAAAGCGATGGAGCAGGCTTTAGAAAATGACCCTAATTTTAAAGATTTGATCGCTAATGGGGATATTTCCGTAGACACTCTTCATGGGGGGGAATCTTTAATCATTAATGACAGGCGTGGGGGAAATATTGAAGTTAAAGGGAGTAAGGCTAAAGAGCTTGGGTTTTTGCAAACCACCACCCAAGAAAGCGATTTATTGAAAAGTTCTCGCACCATAAAAGAGGGTAAATTAGAAGGGGTGGTTAGCTTGAATGGCCAAAAACTGGATTTGAGCGCTTTAACCAAAGCGAGTAACACTAGTGAAGAAAACACAGACGCTATCATTCAAGCGATTAACGCTAAAGAAGGCTTGAGTGCGTTTAAAAACGCCGAAGGCAAGCTTGTGATCAATTCTAAAACCGGAATGCTAACGATTAAGGGCGAGGACGCTTTAGGCAAGAATAGTTTGAAGGATTTGGGTTTGAACGCTGGCATGGTGCAATCTTATGAAGCTTCACAAAACACGCTTTTTATGTCTAAAAATTTGCAAAAAGCGAGCGATTCAGAATTCACTTATAATGGGGTGAGCATCACGCGCCCCACTAATGAGGTCAATGATGTGATTAACGGGGTTAATATCACTTTAGAGCAAACCACAGAGCCTAATAAGCCTGCCATTATCAGCGTGAGCAGGGACAATCAAGCCATTATAGACAGCCTTAGTGAATTTGTCAAAGCCTATAACGAGCTTATCCCTAAATTAGACGAAGACACGCGTTATGATGCGGACACTAAAATCGCTGGGATTTTCAACGGCGTGGGCGATATTCGCGCGATCCGTTCTTCTCTTAATAACGTGTTTTCTTATAGCGTGCATACGGATAATGGGGTAGAAAGCTTGATGAAATACGGGCTTAGTTTAGACGATAAGGGCGTGATGAGTTTGGATGAAGCTAAATTGAGTAGTGCGCTAAATTCTAACCCTAAAGCGACTCAAGACTTTTTTTATGGGAGCGACAGCAAGGATATGGGGGGCAGGGAAATCCACCAAGAGGGTATTTTTTCTAAATTCAATCAAGTTATCGCTAACCTCATAGACGGAGGGAACGCTAAATTAAAGATTTATGAAGATTCCCTAGACAGAGACGCTAAAAGCTTAACCAAAGACAAAGAAAACGCTCAAGAGCTTTTAAAAACCCGCTACAACATCATGGCGGAGCGTTTTGCGGCTTATGACAGCCAAATTTCTAAAGCGAATCAAAAATTCAATTCCGTGCAAATGATGATCGATCAAGCGGCGGCTAAAAAGAATTAAAAAAACAGAGAGTTATCAATTTTAAAGGATAAAGGAACATTATGCAATACGCTAACGCTTACCAAGCCTACCAGCATAACCGAGTGAGTGTGGAATCCCCGGCAAAACTCATTGAAATGCTTTATGAAGGGATTTTGAGATTTTCCTCGCAAGCCAAACGCTGTATTGAAAATGAAGACATTGAAAAGAAGATCTATTATATTAATAGGGTTACGGATATTTTCACGGAGTTGTTGAATATTTTGGACTATGAAAAAGGGGGGGAAGTGGCGGTGTATCTTACAGGCTTATACACCCATCAAATCAAAGTTTTAACGCAAGCCAATGTGGAAAATGATGCGAGTAAGATTGATTTGGTGTTGAATGTGGCTAGGGGGTTGTTAGAAGCATGGAGGGAAATCCATTCAGATGAACTCGCCTGACATGTTATTAGATTCCTTTAAAATCGCTCTTGTTAAAAAGGATTCCAAACTCGCCTTTTCATTGATAGAGCGCCTTTCTTTAGAGCAAATAAAAAGCTTAGATTTAGACACGCTTTTAAGCCTTAAGGAAATGATAGCCCAAAGCATTGAACTATTAGAAAAAGAAAAAGAAGAACTGCAATCACAAATGCATAAGGCTAAGCAAATCCAAAAATTTTTGTCTTAAGATTTTTTAAACTACGATACAATAAAAGCACTATTTTTATTGAAGGCTAAAGATTGTCTGAACCCATAGATAGATTCACGCGCATAAGGTGGTTGTTTAAAAACGATTTTGAAAAAATCCGCCAACAAAGGGTTTTAATCTGTGGCGTGGGGGGTGTCGGGGGCTTTGCGCTAGACGCTTTGTATCGTGTGGGGATAGGGCAAATCACTATCATTGATAAAGACGTGTTTGATGTTACCAATCAAAACCGCCAGATTGGATCAGAAAGGATAGGAGAATCTAAAGTGTTGGTGTTGCAAGATCTTTATAAGGGCGTTCAAGCTTTCAATTGTCGCATAGATGAAGCGTTTTTAAATTCATTTAATTTTAGAGATTATGATTACATTTTAGATTGCATGGACGATTTGCCTATTAAAACAAGCCTAGCGATAAAATGTCAAAATTTCGCTTACGGGAAGTTTATCAGCTCTATGGGGAGCGCGAAGCGTTTGAATCCTAAACACATCCAAGTGGGGAGCGTTTGGGAAAGCTATGGCGATAAATTCGGGCGTAAATTTAGGGATTTTTTAAAAAAACGCCGTTTTAAGGGGGATTTTAAGGTGGTTTTTAGCCCTGAAGTCCCGCATTGCATAGAGCTTGGGAGTTTTAATGCAGTTACGGCGAGTTTTGGTTTGCAAATAGCGAGTGAAGTCGTGCAAGATATTATCAAAAATGAAAGGCAATGAAATGAAAGATTACGAAGACGAATTGGAAGATTTTGAAGAAGAAGAATTAGAGGGCTTTGAAGAAGAAGATGAAGAGTATAATGATTATAAGAATGTCTATGATGATGACGATTATGAAGACTATAATTCTGATTATGAAGAAGAGTGAAAAATGATTTATGCAGGCATCCTCCAGCATGCTTATTGCGGCTCTAGAAAAAAGACTATAGAGCATACAGCCAACCTGCTTGAACAAGCGCTAAAAAAACACCCTAAGACCAATTTAGTGGTGTTGCAAGAATTGAACCCTTATAGTTATTTTTGCCAGAGCGAAAACCCTAAATTTTTTGATTTGGGCGAATATTTTGAAGAAGATAAGGCTTTTTTTAGCGCTTTAGCTCAAAAATTTCAAGTGGTGCTTATTACTTCTTTATTTGAAAAGCGCGCTAAAGGGTTGTATCACAACAGCGCGGTTGTGTTTGAAAAAGATGGATCAATCGCTGGGGTGTATCGCAAAATGCACATTCCTGATGACCCGGGGTTTTATGAAAAATTTTATTTCACGCCGGGGGATTTGGGCTTTGAGCCTATTATTACAAGCGTGGGCAAATTAGGGCTTATGGTGTGTTGGGATCAGTGGTATCCTGAAGCAGCAAGGATCATGGCTTTAAAAGGGGCAGAAATTTTAATCTATCCTAGCGCGATAGGGTTTTTAGAAGAAGATTCTAATGAAGAAAAAAAGCGTCAGCAAAACGCATGGGAGACGATCCAAAGAGGGCATGCGATCGCTAATGGCTTGCCTTTGATTGCGACTAACAGAGTGGGCGTGGAGTTAGATCCTAGCGGCGCGATTAAGGGGGGCATTACTTTTTTTGGCTCTAGTTTTGTGGTGGGGGCTTTGGGCGAATTTTTAGCTAAAGCGAGCGATAAAGAAGAGATTTTGTATGCGGAAATTGATTTAGAACGCACCGAAGAAGTGCGCCGAATGTGGCCGTTTTTAAGAGACAGGCGCATTGATTTTTATGACGATTTGTTGAAACGCTATATCTAGTCCATTTAAGATTAGAAAATAAGGTTAGAAAGGGTTAAACATGGTAGATGCAATTTTTTGCGCTAAACAAGTGCAAAAATTCTATCATTTTTGCACGGTATCTTTATTTTAACAAGGAGCAAAAATGCTAGAAAATAGCTCTATATGGAGCAATCCTGCCTTTGTGGCTATCATTTGCATGTGCGTTCTTAGCCTTTTAAGGCTCAATGTCATGCTTTCTATGATTAGCGCGACTCTCATAGCAGGACTTATGGGAGGGCTTGGGATCACGGAGAGTTTTAATGCAATGATAGATGGCATGAAAGGCAATTTAAACATCGCTTTAAGCTACATCCTTTTAGGGGCTTTAGCGGTAGCGATCGCTAAAAGCAATCTCATTAAAGTCGCTTTGAGTAAATTAATAGGCTTAATGGATTACAAGCGATCCACTTTTTGTTTTTTGATCGCTTTCATCGCATGCTTTTCGCAAAATTTAGTGCCGGTGCATATCGCTTTTATCCCTATTTTAATCCCCCCTCTTTTGCATTTGATGAACCGGCTAGAATTGGATAGAAGAGCGGTCGCTTGCGCTTTAACCTTTGGCTTGCAAGCCCCCTACTTGGCGCTTCCTGTAGGGTTTGGCTTGATTTTTCAAACCACTATTTTAGAGCAATTAAAAGCTAATGGCGTGAGCACCACCATAGCGCAAATCACAGGAGTGATGTGGATAGCGGGGTTAGCGATGGTTGTTGGGCTATTTTTAGCGGTATTAACGCTATACAAAAAACCCAGGCGCTACAAAGAAAAATCTTTTAATATAGAAGATTACGCCTCGCTTCAATTAAACTACCATGACTATTTGACTTTTATAGGGATTGTCGTAGCGTTTGTGATCCAATTAGCCACCGATTCGATGCCCTTAGCCGCCTTTTTAGCGTTAGCGATCATCTTACTAGGCCGTGGCATTAAGTTTAAAGAAACCGACTCGCTTATGGATGATAGCGTGAAGATGATGGCATTTATCGCTTTTGTGATGCTAGTGGCTAGCGGGTTTGGAGAAGTGTTGCAAAAAGTGCATGCGATAGATGGCTTAGTGAATGCGATCACAAGCGTGATCCAAGGGAAGTTTTTAGGGGCTTTTTTAATGCTTGTTGTAGGGCTGTTTATCACTATGGGGATAGGGACTTCTTTTGGCACTATCCCTATCATCGCTGTGTTTTATGTCCCTTTATGCACGAAATTAGGTTTTAGCATAGAATCTACGATTTTACTCATCGGCATAGCCGCAGCCTTAGGCGATGCAGGCTCACCGGCTAGCGATAGCACCATGGGGCCTACTTGCGGGCTTAACGCAGACAACCAACACAATCATATCTATGACACATGCGTGCCGACTTTTTTAGTCTATAACCTCCCTTTGATTGTTTTTGGGGTGGTTGGAGCGTTACTATTAGGCTAATCTATCAAGTTAAGAAAATCTTTTCTTTAGCCTTACCCTCTGGGGTCAATGCTTTTTTAGATGTGCTGGTGGTCGCGCTCTCGGTTTTTTTTGTGGGCAAGATTTCGCACCATCACATTGTGGCTTTGGGGGTGGGCTTGCAATTTTTGATGCTTTTTTATGGCATCAACACGATTTTATACACCGGCACTAACGCCATTCTTTCTAGGCTTGTGGGAGCTAGGGATTTTGCTCAAATCAATCACGCCTTTTCAAGTATTTTTATAGGGGCGTTTGTGATTTGTTTGGGCGTGCTGTTTGTTTCTTATTTTTTGATTGAGCCTTTTTTAAATTGGATGCAATTACAAAATCCTTCGCGCCAATTGACGCAAGATTATTTAGAAGTCTTAGTTATCGCGCTACCGAGTATTTTTTTAAAAAATGTTTTAGTTTCAGCGCTCGCTAGTTTTTCAGACACCCTAACCCCCTTTATTGTCAAAATCATCATGGTCATTGCATGCATTTTCTTGAATCAAGCCTTGATTTTTGGGGATTTTGGTTTTAAAGAAATGGGGATCGTGGGATCTGCTTTAGCGAATGTGGTTGTCTCTTATTTGGAATTACTCGCGCTTGGCGTTTGGATACAAATCAAAAAAATCCCTTTAAAATTCAAAATAACCTTTCATTTTTCTTTTTTAAAAACCATGTTTAGAGTGGGTTGGCCGGCCGGGTTTGAACGCTTATTGAGCTTGTTTTCTTTAATCCTCTTATCCAAATTTGTAGCGAGCTATGGGGATAAAGTGTTAGCGGGCATGCAAATAGGTATTAGGGTTGAAACCTTTTCGTTCATGCCCGGATTTGGGTTTATGATCGCAGCGATGGTTTTAACGGGGCAAAATTTAGGAGCGAACAAGCCAAAAATCGCCACAGAATACGCGCATTTGATTTTAAAAATCTCTATGGGTTTAATGGGGGTTTTAGGGATTGTTTTAGTTTTATTCGCTAAAGAATTTGCGAGTCTTTTTTCTCAAGATGAAGAAGTTTTGGAAGTGGCGCGATCTTATTTGATCGCTGTGGGTCTTTCTCAAGCCCCCTTAATTGGGTATTTTGTGCTGGATGGAGTTTTTAGAGGGGCTGGCATTTCTAAAGTCTCACTGTATATTAACACCCTAAGCTTATGGGGGTTAAGGATCATACCCATTTACTTGCTCCTCACTTACCACTTTAAAGTGGATTTTATTTTTGTAGTGATCACTTTAGAAACTTTTTTGCGCTCATTCATCTATTACAAAGTTTTTTCTAAAGGCATTTGGAAAAGGTGCGGGAAAAAGGCTTGATTATTGCTTGAGCGTAGCGGTCGTTTTGAAACGATTTTCTCGCACCACTTGCACGCCCACTTCGCCCACATACTGAGCGCTCTCTTCTATCTTTTTAGCGATCTTTCTGGCAATAATAGGCACTTGATTGTCCCTGACTTGGTTGGATTTGACAATCACTCTTAATTCTCGCCCGCTCTCCATCGCATACGCTTTTTCCACCCCATCAAATTCTAGCGCGATCTCTTCTAAAGCTTGCATGCGTTTAGCGTATTCTTCATCGCTCTTTCTTCTAGCGCCCGGACGCCCTGCAGAAAGCGCATCAGCCGCGCACACGCTCGCGCACTCCACGCTCATGATTTCTTCATGCCCATGGTGGGCATAAATCGCATTGATCACAATCGGGTCTTCTTTATGGCGCTTGCACACCTCAACGCCTAAATTCACATGGTCTCTCCCAAGCTCTTGAGTGAGCGCTTTACCAATATCATGCAAAATACCGGCTCTTCTGGCGAGTTTTTTATCCCCCCCAAGCTGTTCTGCAATCAGGCCGGCTAAAAGAGCGACTTCTTTAGAATGCTGCAAAGCGTTTTGCCCAAAACTAGAGCGGTAACGCATTTTGCCTATTAAAATTTTAAGCTCATCTTCCATAGCCCCAAGTTCTAACTCTAACACCACGCTCTCCCCTTCAGAAAGCAATTCTTTTTCCAGGTTGCGCGCGACTCTATGATAAACCTCTTCAATCCTGTTAGGCTGGATACGGCCGTCTTCTATTAAAATCTTAAGCGTCTCGCTCGCTACTTCACGCCGATAAAGATTGAAACTAGACAAACACAATTCACTGCTGTCTTCGCTAAATTCTATATCCACCCCACTAATCTTTTTAAACGCTTCAATGTTTTTCCCGTCTTTGCCTATCACACGACCCACATAATCTGAGCAAGGCAAAGCGATACGAGTTGTTAAATTCTCTGTCGCATAATCGCCCGCAAAACGGGCTGTCGCTTCCGCTAAAATGGCATACGATTTTTTCTTACCCTCTTCTTTGGCTTCTTTTTCATAACGCCTGATCAACGCGCTTTTTTGGGCTTCTAATTCTTCTTCTAATTGCTCCAAGATCATGCTTTTAATTTCATCTTTAGTGTAAGCCATGTAATTGAGCATCGCGTCTAGCGCTTTGGCTTGAGCTTCTTTGCAAATAGCGCGCTGTTTTTTAAAATTTTCCTTCTCCTGTTCTAAAATTTGGCGTTCTTTTTCAAGCTCTTTTTTTTCCTTTTCCAAATAGCGTTTTTCATCTCTTACAAATTCTTTGTGTTGCGCTTCTAAATGCTTCAAATGCGCTTCTTTTTTTTCAAAATGGGTTTGGAGTTGCAAATTCTTATTTTCATATTGCTGTTGCAACTTGCATTCTTGGCTTTTCATGCGCATTTCCTCAGCTTCCACGAAAGATTTCGCTTGAAATTCCATTAATTTGGCTTTGGCTGAAGCGCCTTTTAAAATGGCTTGCCCTCTAACATAATAGATCTTTTTCATCACATAATACATGATTAGAGCGGTAATCAAACACGCTACCAAAACTTCTAATGAAATGTAAATTAACCCGCTGCTCATAATGTTTCCTTTTATTATTCTTCATAACGATACGAGCATTCATGTAAAGATTCGCTTCAATGTCATAAGCGTCTGTAAGGATACTATTAGCGATCGCTAACTCCCTACTCACAAATATGATTAAGGGGCGTTTTAGTTGCTTTTTGAGTAATTTTGGCAAACTCCTATCATACATGCCTAGCCCAAAACCCACGCGCCTAAAGCTTGTATCCATTCCTAAGATCGGCACGACAATGCAATCTAATTCCCGCTTATAACAGCGCGACAAACTCGGCTCATCAAACCACCCCAAACGCCTTAAGGGCAACCTAAAGGGTGCGATACTGAAAACCTCTTTGGAAAAATCAGCACCTTTTTTGATGCTTTTAGGCAACCACACGCACTTATTTTTTTGTCTTAACCTAAAAATCAAAGGCCTGATGTCAAGCTCATGCCCTAATGGGCTATACAATAAAATATTTTGATAATCTTTGAGTTTCCAAAACAAAAGCTTGCAAGCCAATTTATCCCTGACTTTATTTTTTGCTTTAGCCCTTTTCAAGCGTTCTTTACAAAAATCTCTAAAAATCGTTTTAATGGTTATAATCCTTAAATTTTAGACTTACATTATAGTATAATTTTAGGTTATTAGTTACCATTTTATTATTCTTAAGGATGTGTTTATAATGAGAATTAAGACTTATTTTTTGCGTTTTATCGCGCTGGTTTTTATCGTTTTGTTGGGTTTTAGCGCTTGTAAAAACTCTCAAAAATCTCAAGATTCTCAAAACAATACCACCCAACAAGATAGCCCTAAAACCTACACCGCTATGGATCTAAATAACCAAGAATACACGATTACAGGCGATTTAGATTCCCTAAACATCAGCCCGGATCCTAACGCCCCTACCCTATTAGTTTTAAGCGCTTTAGATAATTCTTTAAAAGATTACGCCCCCAGCTTTAACATCTTAAAAAAAACTTTTAAAGATCGTTTGAGGGTGCTTATTTTACTCAATCAACCCTATTCAAGCGATGCAATCAAAGACTTTATTGCACCCTTTCAAGCTGATTTGATGATTTTAAACCCTAAAGATACCGCTCTTTTTGATCATTTAAAGTATGACGCTTTAAACCATTCCTTTAACATGCTCTTATATCACAAACACCAATTGATTAAAATGTATCAAGGGATCGTGCCAGCAGAAATGCTCCAATTTGATATTTCTAATTTAAAGGATTAAAAATTATGTTTAATTTTTTCAAAAAAATTGTCAATAAAATTAAAGGCGAAGAGGCTAAAGAAAAAAAGCGTGAAAATATTCCTAAAGAGGAATTAGAAGAAATTTTGATTGGCTTTGACATCCAATACGATTTGATAGAGAGCTTGTTAAAGCATTTAGGCGATTTGGTTACGCCCAAGCAATTAGAAGTCGCTTTGTTGCGTTTTGTGCGTGGGGAAAGCTATTATGATAAAACCCGCCTAAAGACTATCACTACAAAGCCCTTAGTGCATTTGATCGTGGGGGTTAATGGGGCGGGTAAAACCACAACGATCGCTAAATTAGCCAAGCTTTCTTTAAAACAGCATAAAAAAGCGCTTTTAGGAGCCGGCGATACCTTTAGAGCGGCCGCAGTCAAACAGCTGCAATTATGGGGCGAAAAGCTTAACATTCAAGTCATTAGCGCTAAAGAAGGGAGCGATCCAAGCTCTTTAGCTTATAACACCATAGAAAGCGCGATCGCTAAAAATATAGATGAAGTTTTTATAGACACCGCCGGGAGGCTACACAACCAGACTAACCTTAAAAACGAGCTTTCTAAAATCGCGCGCACCTGCTCTAAAGTTTTAAAAGACGCCCCCTTTTATAAATTCCTTATTTTAGACGGCACGCAAGGGAGTTCTGGGCTCACGCAAGCCAAAATTTTCCATGAGACTTTGGCGCTAGATGGCGTGATTATGACTAAGCTTGATGGCACTTCTAAGGGCGGGGCGATTTTAAGCGTGCTGTATGAGTTGAAATTACCCATTCTTTATTTAGGAATGGGCGAAAAAGAAGACGATTTGATCGCTTTTGATGAAGAACGCTTCATAGAAGACTTGGTTGATGCGGTGTTTGTGGAACAATAAACTAAAAACCCCTAACCCCACTAACCCCAAAAGACCGCTTTTTTAAAAGCTACCGCTTGTTTTTTCAAGCTCTTTTATTATTGATTATAAAAAACGCTTTTTAACATTTTTATAAGAGGTAATTCGCTTAATTTTTGGCTCAAAATGGGGGTAAAATTGGGGTTAATTTAGCTTTGTTTTCTCATTTTTAACTAATTTTAAAATATAACCCAACTCATTCTTTTTGATTGTGATCAGACATTTTTGCAAGCCATAGCGATCGTTAGCTAAACTTCTAAAAACTATGTTATTTTGCAATAATAACCCTAAAACTTGCATCCATATGGTTTGCTTCTTGTAAGGCGTTGCAAACCTCTGCGTTTTTGGTATAAAACTCCTTAAGCGGAATATGGGAATAAAGCTTTTTGTGCGCTTCATCAATCCTGCAAATTAACGGGCGCGATTCATAAATCTTGCACAAGTTCGTTTCTAAATCCAAAAACTTGCACACCCCATTGCCAGCGTCAAACCCAACAAGCTCAATAATCCCAGTGATATTTTTACAGCAAAGCCCACAAAAGGTGCAAGGGAAACGATTAGGAGTTGTTCGCTTTTTTGATTCTTCCATGCTCGCTTCTTTATACCCTCTCTTTCGCGCCCTTTTTTCCTCTTTTAAAGCTCTATAGTCTTAAGAAGTCTTATCATCTATTAGATCTTCAAGTCGTGCCTGCCTAAATCCGATACCATCCAAGCTATAATTCCCATTTTCTAAGCTATCCGTCTGATCTCGCATGAGAATGAGCGCATTTTTTGCTTTTTCAGTGAGCTTTTGGTGTTCGTCCATGATAGAAACTTCCAAAAAAGCACTCAAAGTCATAAGAGTTGAAACGGTAACGCAGAGTTGATCTTTTTCTTTTTGATTGTAACGAGAGGTATCGTAGTGATGCTTTTTCATCGTAGCGATGGCATCTTGAGCAAGCGAGAAAAACAGCGCATCAAACTTTGTGATCTGCCTGGTGAAAAGATCTGCCATTTTCCTAACGGCTTGAAACTGATCAACCATCACATCCGCTTTTTTGACGGCTGCTTCAACTTGAGAGCAATAAGCCTTGGCGTTTTCTAGCTTTTCTTCCATGTCATCAGCTCTCACAGCCCCCAAAATAGCGAGTGCGGGTCCGGCTATAAGTCCTCCAAATACTGCCATACCTGCAAGACCGCTCGCAGCGAGCCCCCCTAAAATAAATGGTAATGGCATGTTTTCTCCTTAAATGTTATTTTTGATATTTTCTAAAGCTTTTAGATTTTCATTAATGCTTTTTTGAAGCTCAGTGTGCACGACTTTCTTTTGTTCTCTTGGCAAACCGCTTGCACCAATCAGATCTTCATGGAGATAGGCAAAATGAAGCGTTTGATAAATATCAATCATTTCTTCAATAACGCTGTCTTCAATCCCAAGCGTTCTAGCGGTTTGCATGAATTTCTCACGATCTCTTTGATTGAAAGAACCACCCTTTTCCAATGACTCTATCATAGCGGTTATAGATGACTCTATCACAGTGGCTACAAATGACTTTATCACACTTCTCCTTTAAATTTCTATTCTTCCACGGCTAGTTATGAAATCCCAACCCTCTTTGGAATTATCAAATAACGCCTTTTGGCCTAGTCTTTCTTGGATCTTGTTATTGATTCCTATACCTAGATCTGCATCCCCTGCATAAAGCGCCCTCTCAAGCTCATCAAAACTCTGATTGAAAAACTTGGTAGTTTCATGAAAATATCGCTCAAACACCTCCGGGGATGAGCGCTTGACCAGCAACTGCCATAGCCCCACTACTTACAAGAGTGGTGTTAGCTTGCCCAAGCTGTTTAAGAAGCTCTGTTTTATCAATCTTTCCAGAAAGATAGCGAGTTAAAACCGTAGCATTTGCCACGCAAGCACCCACAATCATCGCAGGCAATGAACCCTTGCCAAGGCTTTGGACGAATTTATTAGCGCTGCTTTGCATCAAACCTCCCAAAGATGAGCTTGCAAACGCGCTACCATAACTAAGCGCTCCACCCTTTAGGGTAGCAATGGCGGTGTGCTTGAGTGCTTCTTTGTGGTCTTTTCCTTTTTTTTGACATTCATAGATACTCTTTATGGATGAAACAAAACCACCCAATAATTCAGGACATAAAGCAACCACCCCTGCT
The DNA here is from genome assembly GCF_014497725.1 of Helicobacter pylori. Lineage (GTDB taxonomy): Bacteria > Campylobacterota > Campylobacteria > Campylobacterales > Helicobacteraceae > Helicobacter > Helicobacter pylori_DE. The sequence continues at coordinate 31,691 of NZ_JACTGF010000003.1, forward strand.
TCATGAGAGCTTTGCAATGAAATATCTTGCATGTTTTCTAACATGAATTACCCTCTCTTTAGCGGTGTTAATAGGTGAGATTTAAAAAAAGCGAGAGATTTTGGGGATTTTAAAAGGTTTAGGGTAGGCTTATAAGTAACCCCCCCCCCGAAAGACCGGAAACTAAAAAAGCCGGAAATAAAAAACGCTAGGACTTTTTCCATAAAGACATCCTTATTGTTTGATCCTAGCCACTATAACCAAAAATCCTAAACAAACCGCCTTATTTTTAATAAAAAGGTTTAAAATAATAAATATTTTCCCTACCCCCCTGTGTAGTAAAACGCCCTTGTGGGAGTTTCGCTGTTTTTATCATTCCACATGTTTTTTTCTGGTTTATTGATGACAGATTGTTTTAAAAGCCTTTTTATATTTTTTGTATCCTTATTGATGATCGCCTCTTTAGCGTCTATGGCGTCTTGATAGTATAAACATGGGCAAATCTTGCCATCAGAAGCCAAACGGATACGATTACAAGATTGGCAAAAGTCATCGCTATGCGGAGCGATAATGCCAAATTGATAGCCATTTTCTAGCGTGTAGATTTTAGAAGACCCTTGTTTGGGTTTTTCTGTTTCAATGATTTTGTATTTTTGAGCGATCAGATCTAAAATTTCTTCCTCTTTCAAGCCTTTAACCAAACTTTTAGCATGCGTATTTTCCATAAATTCAATGTAGCGGATTTGTATGCGCCTATTTTTCGCGTATTCTAAAAGCTCTAAGATTTCATCATCATTAACGCTTTTCATCACAACCGTGTTTAATTTGAGTTTTAAACCCACCTTTAAGGACTCTTCAATCCCTTCTAGTGCATTTTTAAGAGCGTCTTTTTGAGAGATTTTTAAAACCCTATCGCTTTTTAAAGAATCTAATGAAACATTCACCCGTGATAACCCGGCATTTTTTAAATCCTTAGCCATTTTTTTGAGTAAAAAACCATTAGTGCTTAAAACTAATGCCACTTCCTTATTGTAAGCGTGTAGTTTAGCGATAAACTCGTCTAAACCCTTGCGTAATAGCGGCTCCCCACCCGTGATTCTAATTTTTTTAACGCCCTCATCAATGGCGATTTTAAGAAATTCTAAAACATTATCCAAAGGCAATAATTCTTCATCATCAAAAAAATCTAATGGCGTGGTAGGCATGCAATACTGACACCTGAAATTACATTGTTTGGTTACAGACACCCTAATATAATCAATAACCCTATTAAAACTATCTACTAACACTCCCTTTATCCCTTATGCTCTTTATTTAAGCTTTTAGTGTAACATAATAAACAACGACTTAACAACATTAAACATGGATAAATCTTTTGAAAAACCCTATCATTGATAACGTTCCTTGCGTTTTATTAGCTGGAGGCAAAAGCTCTCGTTTCATCATCAATAATGTTCAAATCAATAAGGCTCTTGCGCCTTTAAAATCGTATTCTAGCCTTTTAGAATACCAATACTCGCACCTTTTAAAACTTTTCAAACAAGTCATTATCAGCGCTAAAAAATCGTATGAACTAAACGCTCCCTACCTTTTAGAAAAAGAGAGCGATCTTTTTTCACCCCTTGTTGGCATTTATAACGCTTTTTTAACGCTGCAAACCCCTTATATTTTTTTTATCCCTATAGATACGCCTTTAGTGTCCTTTGAGAGCATTAAAACTCTTTGTGGGATTCAAAACTTTAGCGTAGTCTATGCTAAAAGCCCTACAAAAGAACATTATTTGATTTCTTTGTGGCATCAAAATAGCCTTAACGCTCTTAGTTACGCTCTTAAAACGCAAAATTATCGCTTGAGCGATCTTGTGAAAAATACCTCTTCAGTCGCTATCCATTTTGATAAAGAAGAAGAGTTTTTAAACCTCAACACCCTAAAAGACTATGAATTAGCCGTTCAAATTTTAAAAGAGAAATCAAATGGCTGAAGAAGAAAAGACCGAACTCCCTAGCGCGAAAAAAATCCAAAAAGCCAGAGAAGAAGGCAATGTGCCTAAGAGCATGGAAGTGGTGGGGGTTTTGGGGTTGTTGGCTGGGCTAATGAGTATTTTTATTTTTTTTATATGGTGGGTGGATGGCTTTAGCGAAATGTATCGCCATGTATTGAAAGATTTTTCCCTAGATTTCAATAAAGAAAGCGTTCAAGAGCTGTTTAACCAACTGGCTAAAGACACTTTTTTATTGCTTTTACCGATTTTAATCATTCTAATGGTGGTGGCGTTTTTATCCAATGTCTTGCAATTTGGCTGGCTCTTTGCCCCTAAAGTCATTGAGCCCAAATTTTCTAAAATCAACCCTATCAATGGCGTCAAAAACCTTTTTTCTTTAAAAAAACTCCTTGATGGGAGTTTGATCACTTTGAAAGTTTTTTTAGCTTTTTTTCTGGGGTTTTTTATCTTTTCCTTGTTTTTAGGGGAATTAAACCATGCGGCTCTTTTGAATTTGCAAGGCCAGTTATTGTGGTTTAAGAGCAAGGCGTTATTACTCATTTCTTCGCTTTTATTTTTATTTTTTGTCTTGGCTTTTATAGATTTAGTGATCAAGCGCCGCCAATACACTAACTCTTTAAAAATGACTAAACAAGAAGTTAAAGACGAATACAAACAGCAAGAAGGGAACCCAGAAATCAAAGCCAAAATCCGCCAAATGATGGTAAAAAACGCCACGAATAAAATGATGCAAGAAATCCCCAAAGCCAATGTCGTGGTAACTAACCCCACCCATTATGCCGTCGCTCTCAAATTTGATGAAGAACACCCTGTGCCTGTGGTGGTGGCTAAAGGCACGGATTATTTAGCCATTAGGATTAAGGGCATCGCCAGAGAGCATGATATAGAAATTATAGAAAATAAAACGCTCGCCAGAGAGCTTTATAGAGACGTGAAATTAAACGCCACCATACCAGAAGAATTGTTTGAAGCGGTAGCGATTGTCTTCGCTCAAGTGGCTAAATTAGAGCAAGAACGCCAAAAACAAAAGATCATCAAACCTCTTTAAGATTTTTTAAACCCGCTTTTAAGCCCCAAAAAGACACTCAATCAAGGACACTCAATCAAGGACACTCAACCAACAAACTTTAACTATCCCTATTGAATGAGAACTAAGCCTTTAAATCTTATGCTCCAAACGCCTTAAAGTGTTATGGATGTATTCTAAAAGCCACCCCAACAAGCCTAAAAAATAAAAACCCAATCGCATGCCATAGTATTCTTTAGTTTGAATGAACATGCTAGAGCATAGCACGACCACACAAAGCCCCACGATCAAAATAAGCGTGTTAGCGTATTCATACAGCCCAAAAAGGCGTTTGTGATAGATTAAAACCAGTATCAATAAAAAAAGAGCGAGTGTAAAAAGGGAAAAATCCACGCAATCAGACACGCTTAAAAATCTAAAGCTCTGTAAAGAAGAAGCAAAAACCCACACGACGCAAATGTTCATAGAGGGCAAGAAAGATTGCTTCATGCTAGCCCCTAAAAAACGCCACAATAAAGTCGCTAACAGCGCAAAATAGAAAAGATAAAGCACGATTAAAGAATGTTTAACAGGAAAATTCCAAGCGTAGAAAGAAAGGCATAATATCCCTACGCAAGCGCATTTTTGGCGCGTGAGGGTGAAAGGCTTTAGAATAAGCACAAGCAGATAAATTAAAGAAACGCCTATTAACCCTAAATAATCTAATTTGACAATGAAATCATAAACATGGTTTTCAAACAAAAAAAACAATTGCGAAAAATCATCGCTGAAATGCGAAAACAACAAAGTTTCCGCATTGAACAAAAACAACAAAAAAAACAATGAAGAAAAAACGACTTTATGCGTGTATATTTTTTGATAAAAATTCATCTACAACCTAATCATTGCCTAATCATTCTTGCTGAAGAAACTATCAATGCCATCAGCAATGCCCTTAGCCAAGATTTTTTGATACGGTTTGCTTTGGATGCGTTTAGATTCTATCGCATGGGAATTATAACCAATTTCTATTAAGATTGAAGGCATTAAAGCCCCGGCTAACACCCAAAAAGGCCCCTCTCTCACGCCCCCATCCACCACATCAGGGTAATTTTTGCGGATGCTTTGGAGCATGCCGTATTGCACGTCAATCGCCAGTTTGTTGGAGACAATCAATCGCTGCGTGTTCAATGAATTTAAAAACAAACTTTTAGAAAAATAATCCATTAAATTCACATCGTCTTTATTTTCTTGCTCAGCCACTTTCCTAGCCCTTTCGCTCCTTGCGGTGGATAAAAAATAAGTTTCTATGCCATGAGCGTTAGAAGTGGAATGCTTGGGGATGGAATTGGCATGCACTGAGATGAATAAATCCGCGCTTTTTCTATTGGCTAATTCCGTGCGCCCCACTAAATCAATATAAATGTCCTTATCCCTTGTCAATAAAACGCTATAACCTCTTTTTTTAAGCTCTTTATGCAAAAACTTCACCACTTCTAAAACAATGTCTTTTTCACACACTAAATTCGCGCTCATCGCCCCGCAATCTTTCCCCCCATGCCCAGCGTCTAAAACGATTTTTTTGTGTTTTTTGCGCTTGGTTTTGATGAAAGTATCATTTTTTTCTGCTATAAAGACTTGGTTCTTACTCTCATTTTCCGCTTCTTTTTTAGGAATTTCTTTTTTAGCGCTCCTTTCGTTCAATGGAGAATGCGCATGTTTTGAGCGCGCATGCTTAATGGGCGTTTTCTCTTTGGTCTCTTTAGACTTTTTAGCCTCTTTTTTAATGGGCTTAGGGGTGGGTTTTGGAGTCTGGTGTTTGAGTGCATGGTGTTTGGGTGGTTTTAACGCCATTTGATGCCTGATTAAGGGCTTTTTCTCCACGATAGAAACATAGAGCTTGTCCTTAAGAATCTTGACTTCATAAGTCATCTTAGGAGCGTAGCCGATAACCACTCGCGCTAATTTAGGGCTGAATTGCGCGATCGTGATGAACGATTGTTTAGAAAATTGGTAATGCTTTTTAGGAATGGTTAGAATCGCTTCTAATTCCAAATAACTCTTAAAATTTTTGAGCGGAACTTCTTTGAATTTTTTAACCTCTTGATTGAACGAGATTTTAACACTGCTAGAGCCAAAAGGCACAATGTTGGTAATTTTAAGGGTTGTAGCATAAGCAAAATGCAACCACAAAAGACATGCAACAACCCCTAATCTCACAAGCACTACAAATTAACCCTCTGTAAGCTCTTTAATCAATTCATGCACGCTGATAATCTTATCCACTCTATAGCCATTAGCCCCGGTAAAATAAAGCCCCTCTTCTCTGTTGCCTAAATAACTGCGCCCCAAACCATCAGCGATACAATAGCCCACCTTTTTAGCTTCTTCACCCCTGTTACAAGGCGCTACACAATTGCTCACGCATGCGATTTTGGGCGCGTTACCCTCTTCAATGCGCTTGATCACCCCCGTATTAATAGCCCTAGCCGGATAGCCTACAGGCGATTTAATGAGTAAAATATCTTCTTTTTTGAGCGTGGGCAAAAGATCGGCATACGCTTTAGCGTCGCATTCTTTCGTGCCTAAAAAACGAGTCGCCATCTGCACCCCACTCGCTCCAAGGCTTAACATGGTGTCTATATCTTTCCTGTCCCAAATCCCCCCAGCTGCGATGATAGGGATATTCCCCCATTCCTTAGAAGCTTCCACGACTTTAGGCACTAAGTTTTCTAATCGGAATTCTTCTTTGAAACAATCTTCGTATTTAAAGCCCTGATGCCCCCCACTCAAAGGCCCCTCCACAATGAATGCGTCCGGAATCCTTTTATACCTATCGCTCCATCTTTTACAAAGGATTTTTAAAGCCTTCGCTGAAGAAATGATAGGGATGAGCGCCACATCGCTAAAATCCTTAGCGAATTCAGGCATGTTGGTGGGCAAACCAGCCCCTGTAATGATAATATTCGCCCCCGCCTCACAAGAGTCCCTTAAAACACGGCCATAGTCATTGATAGCGTATAAAATATTCGCTCCTAAAGGGTTGTTCCCACAAATTTTCCTAGCGTTTGCAAAAATCTCATTCAACGCTTTTTTGGAATAAAAATTCAAGGCTTCAAAGGGTTTTTTAGCCACAATCCTTTCTACAAAACGCATGTTTTTATAATAACCAGTCCCTACGGCTGAAATCACTCCTAAAGCCCCTTCTTTGGCAACATTTCCAGCTAGTTCATCCCAACTAATCCCCACACCCATTCCCCCTTGAAAGATAGGGAATTTTATGGTGTGCTTACCGATTTTTAGCGGTTTGAGTGTTGATACCATAGCTCTTTCCTTAGTTAATATTTAATTTCATAAATCTTTTCTTACCAAGCTGTATAACATAATTTCCTTTAACAAAACGATAACTCTCATTTTTTATCACTTCTTGATTAATCTTTACCCCTCCCCCTTGAATATCGCGCCTGGCTTGTGAAGTGGATGGGCAAAAGCCAATCTGTTTTAAAACATCTAAAATCCCCACCCCCTCATCAAAATCGCTCTCTAATAAAATTTCAGGCAAAAGGTTTGCGCTAAACACTTTAGAAAATTGCTCTTTAGCCTTGATGGCTTGATCATTATCATAATAACGAGCCACGATTTCACTAGCGAGATCTTCTTTAACGGCTTTAGGGTGCAAGGTCTGATTTAAAATACCATGTTTTAAGTCTTCAATTTCTTCTAAAGTCTTAGCGCTCAAAAGGGTGTAGTAGCGCCACATAAGATCATCGCTCACGCTCATGATCTTCCCAAACATCGCATTAGGTTCTTCAGTGATCCCTACATAATTCCCCAAGCTTTTACTCATTTTTTGCACCCCATCAAGCCCCTCTAATAAAGGCATGGTAATAATAGATTGCTCTTTATTCAAGCCATAAGCTCGTTGCAAAAAGCGCCCTACCAGCAAATTAAACTTTTGATCATTGCCCCCAAGCTCAATATCCGCATCCATCGCCACTGAATCATAGCCTTGCAATAAAGGGTATAAAAATTCCACGATGCTAATGGGGCGGTTTTCTTTATAGCGTTTAGCAAAATCGTCCCTTTCTAGCATTCTAGCGACTGAAAACTTCGCACACAATTCTATCATGCCCTTTGCGCCTAAAGTATCCAACCAAGTGGAATTAAAGCACACTTCGGTGTGTTTTTGATCTAAAATCTTATAGATTTGCTCTTCATAAGTTTTAGCGTTTTCTAAGACTTGCTCCCGGTTTAGGGGTTTTCTCGTTTCATTTTTCCCTGTAGGATCGCCTATCATAGCGGTAAAATCCCCAATCAAAAACTTAACCCTAGCCCCATATTGCTGCAACAAAGCCAGTTTTTGGATCAACACCGTATGCCCTAAATGCAAATCGGGAGCGGTAGGATCAAAACCGGCCTTAACGATAAAGCGTTCATTGGTTTCATAATATTTCCTAACCAGCTTTTCAATGTATTCTAATCCAATGATTTCATTAGCGCCTCTTTTGATCTCTTTTAAGGCCACACTGATTTTTTGTTCCATGTTTATCCCTTAATTAGGCTTATTGTAGCTCATAAGCGTCATCCAGACTGGATAATTCTACAATCCTATCCTGGTATTTGCGATTGATTAAAGCCCTCATCCAATCCGCCTTATCCGTGGCTATTTCAAAACTCACTTCGCAATGGCTAGAATATTTGTCTTTATAGCCTAAGTAAGACACGCCCACAATATTGCATTCATTCCTGTTTAAAAAAGTTAACAAACCCGCTAAAACCGACTTTTTTTCGCCTAAATAAAACATCATTTTATAAATCGTTCGATCCCGATTGTGCCATTCTATATAAACCATAGGCGCTTTAGCGTCCACTTCCGCCATCGCTTTTTTGCAAAATTTATGGTGCGCAACCGCCTTTGGATCTTTTAAATCCGTTACAATCGCAATGATTTCATCGCCATATTTAGGGTAACAACAATCATTCAACAACACCTGTTTGATTTCTAAAGCGTTGCTTGAACAAACGCTAAAATGTTCTAATTCCTTACACTGCCACTGCCGATTGGGGGCTAAAAAATTCAAGACATTGGTTTTAAAACCCAAATACCTCAAACCTCGAGTCCACAAACTCATCTCTTGGTATTCTAAAATCGCATCTTCTTTTAAAGAAAACACCTTATTTTCAATTTCTTCAGTGAGCTTGGCTAAATTTTCAAAGCTTTTCATCGCTTCTGTTAAAGTGGTCTCCACCCCACAATCTGTTAATTTTTCTTCAAAGTTTTTATAATCCTTTAAATCCATGTCTTCAAAAACAGAGCGCCCAAAAAAAGTCGCTAAGATATTGATCATGCTCTTAGTGTCAATCTCTTTCAAGCGGTTTCTTCTTTGGATGCGCAAATGGTTTTTAGCCTTAGAAGTTTTAAGCTGATCCATCCAAATGAAACGAGGTATTACTTTATCGCCCTTAACGATTTTAACCACATCTCCGCTTCTTAATTCCTGATTGAGTAAGGCTTTTTTACTATTGATATAAGCGTCCGTGGCTTTATCGCCCAAATCGCTATGCACCATGTAAGCAAAATCTAAAGCAATCGCTCCTACCGGTAAGGTGTAAGTGTCCCCATGAGGCGAAAAAACGACAATATCTTCACGATACAAATCGTTCTTAGCGAGTTCGTAAAATTCTTTAGGGTCGTTTTTCAAATCGCTGTCATGGTATTTAAAATTTTGCAACCACCGCATGCCCTCATGATGTTCTTCATTATCCACGCCCCCAGCTTTATACTTCCAATGGGCTGAATTACCATACTCCGCCCCCATGTGCATATCAAAGGTGCGGATCTGCACTTCATAAACAGAAGATTCATCAAAAATCGTCGTGTGTATCGTCTTGTAGCCATTTTCTTTGGGTAAAGCGATGTAATCTTTAAAACGAGAAACAATGGGTTTGAAATTCAAATGGATAATCCCTAAAACTTTATAGCAATCAATCGGGTTTTTCAACAAAATCCTAATGGCTAACAAGTCTAAAATTTCATCAATATTAACCGCGCCCTTCCGTTGCATCTTAAGATAGATAGAATAGGGGCGTTTCACCCTTGTAACGAGTTTAAAATCCGAATGGCTAAACCCGCTATCAAAAAGCTTTTTTTCTAACTTGCTCGCAAAAGCGTTGAGCTTTAAGAGTAAAGACTGCTTGTTTTTGTGCAAATATTCCTTAATATTTTTATATTCTTCCGGATAAATATAATAAAAGCTCTTGTCTTCTAATTCATTTTTGATTGAAGACATGCCCAATCGGCTCGCTATAGGGGCATACACCGCTAGAGTCTCTTTAGAAATACGCACTTGCTTGTCATGAGGCAAGGCGTCTAAGGTGAGCATGTTGTGCAACCTGTCGCTAATCTTTACCACTAAGGCTCTTGGATCTTGTATCGCGCTAATAAGGATCTTTCTGAAAGTGAGCGCTGAGACCACCATTCTAGGATCTTGAGAGCTCACTCCTAATTCTTCTTTCCTGATTTCAGTGATTTTAGTGAGCGCATCCACTAAATTAGCCACATCTTGCCCAAATTCTCGCTCAATCGTTTCAATCTTACAAGGCGTGTCTTCCACCACATCATGCAAAAGCGCAGCGCACACCATCGCCTCATCGCCCCCACAAAACGCCACCACGCTTGCCACACAAATAGGATGGACGATATAAGGCTCGCCGCTCTTTCTGTATTGCCCCTTATGGCTTTTGGTCGCTAAATTTAGGGCGTTTTCAATTTTGGGCGTGAAATCAATTAAAGTCCTTAAGATTTCAATGCCACCCTTTGGGGTCGTAACTTTTTTGATAACATCCAGAATCCGTAAGAATCCGATATCAACGGATTTGTCAATTTCGTTCATCTATCCTGTCTATATCAATTTTCCCTTCAGCGATTTCTCTAATGGCAATATCCACTAATTTATGACGCTTAGGGTCCATATTCACTAAAGTTTTGGCTCCGGCGTTTAATTGCTTCACACGAGCGAAAACTAAATTATCTAGCATGTAGCGGTCGTTTCCGATATTTTTTAAGGCTTGAGCGACTAAACTCTCTGTTCTCTCTTTTTTCAAACTGATCCTTTTATTTTGAGTTCTATCCAATGTTAAAGGGCTTATTTTACCATAGAAAACACGCCTTGTTGGTGCTTGATCACTTGCAATAAATTCCCTTTTTTAAACATGTTACACACCACAATGGGGAGCTTATTGTCTTTAGCTAAAGAAATAGCGGTATCGTCCATCACTTCAATATCCCCTATCAAGGCATCGTTATAGCTTAGAGTGTCTAATTTTTTAGCGTCTTTGAATTTGTTAGGGTCTTTGTCGTAAATGCCATCCACTTTAGTCGCTTTAATGATTAGATCCGATCCGATTTCAATCGCTCTTAAAGTGGCAGCCGTATCCGTAGTGAAAAACGGGTTTCCCGTGCCAGCGCCAAAAATCACCACCCTACCCTTTTCTAAATGCCTGATCGCTTTCCTATAAATATAACTTTCACAAATCTCTTTGATTTCAATCGCACTCTGCACTCTTGTGTCTAAGCCGATATGCTCTAAAGCTTCTTGCATCGCTACCGCATTAATCACGGTGGCTAACATGCCCATATAATCCCCACTGGTACGCCTGATAATCCCCCCTTGAGCCGCGCTAACCCCCCTAATGATATTGCCTCCACCAATCACAATACCCACTTCAATATCGTTTTCCACTAAGCTTTTGATTTCTTTAGCGATGTGATCTAACACATGAATGTCAATCCCAAACTGGTTGTCCCCAGCTAACGCTTCCCCAGAAAATTTCACCAAAACCCGCTTGTTTTTTATCTTTGCTTGCATGATCCCTTCTTAATTAATTAATAAAATTTTAATAAAACTTGTGATTGTAACCTAATCTTGCTTAAAAACACCCTTTCTAAAATTTTTTACTTGGCGAATGACTAAAAACGCTTGGGTTTTTGGATGCGTTTGAACAACAATTCACGATAGAACGCTTTAAGGCCTAATTGTTCCTTTTTGCCTAAAGTGTAGTAAATTTTTTGCAAGTAATTTAGAATATCTTGGCGTTTCAAGTTGGTTTTCAAAGTGGCTTCTTTAAGGATGTAGTAAGGGATTTTTGTTTTTTTGTGTTTGAAAGCTAAAGACAAACGCTTGTAAAAATCCTTGTTTTGATAATAGCACAAACGCCCAAAAACAAACGGCAAGCGTTTTTTTTCATACCACAGAGCGGCTAAATCTATAAAATCTTTTTTGGGGTTAGAATAGTAAAATTGCAGTGCTTTATTACCGATTAAAACTTCGCCCTTTAACCCTAGCGCTTGAGAGAGGGCGTTTGAAGAAGCGCTTTCTTTGTCAAAAGCGTTTTCTCTATTTACAACCAGCACGCTTAAAACTTCCTTATAAGCGACAATGCCTAGAGAATAAGAACAAAGAGCGAATGAATGGCCAGCGATAGAAGAAATAAACCCCGCATCAATGCGCCTGAATAAAAAACTCTCATTGAGTTTGGAGGGGTAGGTTTTTTTAAGCCGCAAGAATTGTTTGAAATAACAAGGGGTGGGGTAGGATTTGATAAACACATCAAAAGGGAGCATGTTCAAATAATCAATTTTACCAAAACGCACTTAAAATCCTTTTTTGTATCGCATGGTAGCTAAAGTTTCTTACAACTTAACTAAAAGTAAAAAGAGTTTTGTTATCATGGGGAAAATGATTAGGGCATTAGCCAATAATGCTATTTAAAAAGGAGAAATGATGAAAGATTTTTTAGAAGATTACAAAAAAAGCGTTTTAGAAAGAGAAAGTGAGGGTATTCCGCCACTCCCTTTAAACGCTAAACAAGTTCAAGCCGTCGTTGAGATTTTAACAAAAGATCCCACAAACGCCGCTTTCGCTAAAGAATTACTCATTCATAGAGTAAGCCCTGGGGTTGATGAGGGGGCGAAAGTGAAAGCGGAATTTTTAGCCCAATTGTCTCAAAAAAAACTAGAATGCGCACACATTAGCGCTTTAGAAGCGACCACTCTTTTAGGCACGATGCTTGGGGGGTATAATGTAGAGCCTTTGATTGTGGGCTTAGAAAGTCAAGACAAAAACATCGCTAAAGAGAGCGCGAAAGCTTTAAAAACCACCCTTTTAGTCTATGGATCGTTTGATAAAATCGCCGCAATGAGCAAAACTAACGCTCTGGCTAAAGAAGTGCTAGAGTCTTGGGCGAACGCCGAATGGTTTTTGAATAAAGAGCCTTTGAATGAATGCATTGAAGCGTGCGTGTTTAAGATTGATGGCGAAACCAATACTGATGATTTAAGCCCAGCGAGCGATGCTTTCACACGAAGCGATATTCCTTTACACGCCAAAGCCATGCTAAAAAACCGGATTGAAAATTACGAACAACGCATAAAAGCCATTAAAACTAAAGGCGTTCCTGTAGCGTATGTGGGCGATGTGGTTGGCACAGGAAGCTCTAGAAAAAGCGCGACAAACTCTATCATGTGGCATTTTGGTAAGGACATTCCTTTTGTGCCTAATAAAAGGAGTGGGGGCATTGTGATTGGGGGGGTGATCGCTCCGATTTTCTTTGCGACTTGTGAAGATAGCGGGGCGTTACCCATTGTGGCTGACGTTAAGGATTTAAAAGAGGGCGATAGGATTAAAATCTATCCTTATAAAGGCGAAATCACGCTGAACGATAAAGTGGTTAGCTCCTTTAAGCTAGAGCCTGAAACCTTATTAGATGAAGTTAGGGCTTCTGGGCGTATCCCTTTAATCATCGGTAGGGGTTTGACTAATAAAGCACGTAAATTTTTAGGGCTAGGCGAATCTGAAGCGTTTAAAAAACCGGCCGCTCCTAAAAGCGACGCTAAAGGCTACACTTTAGCCCAAAAAATCGTAGGCCATGCTTGTGGGGTAAAAGGGATCTTGCCTGGGACTTATTGTGAGCCAAAGGTTACCACCGTGGGCAGTCAAGACACCACAGGGGCGATGACTAGAGATGAGGTTAAAGAATTAGCGAGTTTGAAGTTTGATGCGCCTTTTGTGTTGCAGAGTTTTTGTCATACCGCCGCTTACCCAAAGCCTAGCGATGTGAGTTTGCATGCAACCTTGCCTAGCTTTATCACTCAAAGAGGCGGTGTGGCGTTGCATCCGGGCGATGGTGTGATCCATACATGGCTAAATCGCATGGGACTGCCTGACACTTTAGGCACAGGGGGGGATAGCCACACTCGTTTCCCTTTAGGCATTAGTTTCCCGGCAGGGAGCGGGTTAGTCGCTTTTGCAGCGGTTACAGGCACGATGCCATTGAACATGCCAGAATCCGTGTTAGTGCGTTTTAAAGGGGAAATGAATCCTGGGATCACCTTAAGGGATTTAGTGAATGCGATCCCTTATTATGCCATTAAAAAAGGGTTACTCACGGTGGAGAAAAAGGGTAAAATCAATGTCTTTAACGGGCGTATTTTGGAGATTGAAGGCTTGCCTGATATTAAAATGGAGCAGGCTTTTGAACTAAGCGATGCAAGCGCAGAAAGGAGTGCGGCTGCTTGCGTGGTGCGTTTGAATAAAGAGCCGATGATTGAATACTTGAAATCCAATATCAAGCTGATTGATGAGATGATTGCGAGCGGTTATGAAGACAAAGAGACTTTGAAAAAACGCAAAGATGCGATGCAAGCTTGGGTGGATAATCCGGTATTGTTAGAGCCAGATAGTAACGCTCAATACGCCGCTGTCATTGAAATTGATGTGGCAGAAATCACGGAGCCTATTTTGGCATGCCCTAATGACCCTGATGATGTCGCTACTTTGAGCGAAGTTTTAGCGGATACGACCGGCAAAAGACCCCACGCTATTGATGAAGTGTTTATTGGCTCTTGCATGACGAATATCGGGCATTTTAGAGCCTTTGGCGAAATCGTTAAAAACGCTCCCCCTAGTCAAGCACGCCTTTGGGTAGTGCCACCCAGTAAAATGGACGAACAAGAGCTTATTAATGAGGGCTATTATGCGATTTTTGGGGCTGCCGGGGCAAGGACTGAAGTCCCAGGCTGTAGCTTGTGCATGGGCAATCAAGCGAGGGTTAGGGATAATGCGGTCGTCTTTTCCACTTCCACGCGCAATTTTGATAATCGTATGGGTAGAGGGGCTAAAGTGTATTTAGGCAGCGCGGAGCTTGGGGCGGCGTGCGCTTTACTAGGGAGAATCCCCACTAAAGAAGAATACATGAATTTAGTGAGCGAAAAGCTAGAAAGCCAAAAAGACAAGATCTATCGCTACATGAACTTTAACTTAATGGAGAATTTCAGGCTCTAGTTTTGTTTCCATTAAAAGGGGTGATCCCTTTGGCTATGACTGAGTGTTGAGAGAGGATAAAAAAGGAGAGTGGCGATGAAAAAAGTCGTTGTGAGTTTATGCGTGGCGTTAGGTTTTTTAAGCGCGGATCCAGTGCAGGCCAATAAGGCGATCAGTAATGCGGATTTGATTAAAGAGATAAGGGATTTAAAAAAAATCATCAGCGCGCAAAACACTGAGATCAACAATTTAAGAAAAGTGCAAGAAGTCTTATCTGGGCAATTAGTGGACATGCGTAAGGATATATTAAGCACTAGGGATTATTGCATTAGCTTAAGGCCTTATATTTATAATTGGCGCTAGGGATAATCCAAACATGAAAGCATGCACCATTCAATGATGCAATCCTTTAATGGTTGAAAAATTAAAGTTGGGGGGTTTGGTTCTCGCTCTGTGTCCTTATATAATGGGAATTTTACAGGGTTTGAGCGTCCAAGCGTGTTTACTCTCGCATGCTTTAGAAAATCCTCTCAAGTTTTGTAGGGGTAAAATCAGTCTCTTTGTTAGGGTTAAATATTCTATAATAAAATTTTAGGAAATTCAGTTTAAAGATATTAAAAAATGCCATACGCCTTAAGAAAAAGATTTTTCAAACGCCTTGCGCTGATTGTTTCCACTTTTTGCGCAATAAGCTTGAACGCTAAAAGCTATCTGTTTTCCCCTTTGCCCCCAGCGCACCAACAAATCATTAAGACAGAGCCTTGCTCTTTGGAATGCTTGAAAGACTTGATGCTGCAAAATCAAATTTTTTCTTTTGTTTCTCAATACGATGACAATAACCATGATGAGAGCCTTAAAACTTATTATCATGACATACTCAATAAACTCAACCCTGCATTCATCGCTTCTCAAACTCCAGCTAAAGAAAGCTATGAGCCTAAGATTGAATTAGCGGTTTTACTGCCTAAAAAGGTGGTGGGGCGTTATGCGATTTCGGTGATGAACACCCTTTTAGCGTATTTGAACACCAGAAACAACGATTTCAATATCCAAGTCTTTGACAGCGATGAAGAAAGCCCTGAAAAATTAGAGCAAACCTATAAAGAAATTGAAAAAGAAAAATTCCCTTTTGTGATAGCTTTATTGACTAAAGAGGGCGTGGAAAATTTGCTCCAAAACACGACCATTAGCACCCCTACTTATGTGCCTACCGTGAATAGAGCGCAATTAGAAAATCATACTGAGCGTTCTTTAAGCGAGCGCTTGTATTTTGGGGGGATTGATTATAAAGAGCAATTAGGCATGCTCGCAACTTTCATTAGCCCTAATTCGCCCGTGATTGAATACGATGACGATGGCCTGATAGGCGAACGCTTGAGGCAAATCACGGAGTCTTTAAGCATTGAAGTCAAACACCAAGAAAATATTTCTTACAAGCAAGCCACCAGTTTTTCTAAAAATTTTAGAAAAAACGATGCGTTTTTTAAAAATTCTATTTTGATTTTAAACACCCCTACCACTAAAAGCGGCCTGATCCTTTCTCAAATAGGGCTTTTAGAATACAAGCCCTTTAAAATCCTTTCCACACAAATCAATTTCAACCCCTCTTTACTCTTACTCACCCAGCCTAAAGACAGAAAGAATTTATTCATTGTCAATGCCTTGCAAAATAGCGATGAAACGCTGATAGAATACGCCTCCTTATTGGAGAGCGATTTAAGGCATGATTGGGTGAATTATTCCAGCGCGATAGGGCTAGAGGTGTTTTTAAACACACTGGATCCGCATTTTAAAAAGTCTTTTCAAGAAAGTTTAGAAGACAATCAGGTCCGTTACCACAATCAAATTTATCAGGCTTTAGGGTATTCTTTTGAGCCGATAAAAAATGAAAGCGGAACAAAAAAAGAATAATATTTAGATAATTATTTGAATACTTTTATTTTTAATGGGTTTTTTAATAAAATTGGAATGTGATACGAGCGAAAATTAAACAAAGGTTATTCTGTGTTAAAATTTCAAAAATTACCCTTATTGTTTGTTTCCATTCTTTACAATCAAAGCCCTTTGTTGGCTTTTGATTATAAGTTTAGTGGGGTAGCGGAATCTTTTTCTAAAGTGGGGTTTAACCATTCCAAACTCAATTCCAAAGAAGGGATTTTCCCTACAGCCACTTTTGTAACCGCTACGATCAAGCTTCAAGTGGATTCCAATCTGCTCCCTAAAAACATTGAAAAACACAGCTTAAAAATAGGCGTTGGCGGGATTTTAGGAGCGCTCGCTTACGATTCTACCAAAACGCTCATAGACCAAGCCACGCATCAAGTCTATGGATCAGAACTTTTTTTCTTCATAGGGCGTTGGTGGGGGTATTTAGGCGACGCTCCTTGGAAAGACTCCCGCATAGAATCTGACGCTCACACCCGTAATTATGTGCTGTATAATTCTTATTTGTTTTATTCTTACGGCGATAAATTCCACCTAAAACTAGGGCGTTACCTTTCTAACATGGATTTTATGAGCGGTTATACGCAAGGCTTTGAACTGGATTATAAAATCAACTCTAAAATAGCGTTAAAATGGTTCAGCTCTTTTGGGAGGGCTTTAGCTGCGGGGCAATGGATACGAGATTGGTATGCCCCTATTGTTACTGAAGATGGCAGAAAAGATGTTGATTATGGCATTCATGCAGTGCAACTCTATTTTTCTAATAAACATGTTCAAGCCACGCCCTTTTTTTATTTTTCACCTAAGACTTACGAAGCGCCCGGGATTAAAATCCATATTGACAGCAACCCGAAGTTTAGAGGTTTAGGGTTACGATCTCAAACCCTTATCAATGTGATTTTCCCCGTTTATGCTAAAGATTTATACGATGTGTATTGGCGTAACTCTAAGATTGGCGAATGGGGTGCATCGCTTTTAATCCACCAACGCTTTGACTACAACGAATTTAACTTTGGCTTTGGTTATTACCAAAATTTTGGCAACGCTAACGCAAGGATTGGCTGGTATGGTAACCCGATCCCTTTTGACATAAGAAGCAACAGCATTTATGGTTTGGTTTTTAGTAACGCTGTTACCGCAGACTCTGTTAGCGGGTATGTCTTTGGTGGGGGCGTGTATAGAGGGTTTTTATGGGGGATCTTAGGCAGATACACTTACGCCACTAGAGCGAGCGAAAGATCCATTAACTTGCACTTGGGCTATAAATGGGGTTCTTTTGCTAGCGTTGATGTGAATTTACAATACTATGCGGTGAGCATGCACAACGGCTATAAGGTTAATGATCTCACTAGCCCTTTTGATAAAGCCTTTAAAGCGAACACACAAGACAGGAGCAACCTCATAGTGAGTTTGAAGTTCTTTTTTTAAACCCCATCAATTAGGTTTGGTAGAATTGAGCCATTGTTTTTGGAAATCAACGGCTTTTCTCAATTCGGCTTCTAGTTGGGCTAAAACATCTTTTAAGGGCTTAACATTAATCAAATTATCTTGCTTGAAAGAATCCAGTTGTTTGTCAATTTGCAAAGCGGCATCTAGCGCGTCTTGGGGGAATACCGGATCGCCTAAAGCCTTTTTAATCGCTTCGCCGATTTCAATCGTTTCAGAGCCTTGATGATCTTTTAAGTTAGGATTATTTTCTTTATCCTTAGGTTTAGGCTCTAAGATCAAGCGCAAATGTTTGATTTTTTCATGCAAATCGTTAAGATCTTTTAAGTGATCGGTATTGCGCCCCCTATCAACCGCTTTTTCTAAAAGCTTATCGCTCAGGCTTACCAACTGATCGCTTAATTTAATGCTGTTGGCTTGAGCTTCTGTTACTTCATCAATATCAATCGCTGCTAAAGCGCTCACAAAATAAAAGGGCAACGCCCACCTTCTAAAACGAGAGAAAAACTTCTGCATTTACCTTCCTTAAATACGCTTAAAAACGATACTTTTTAATATGGTGGAGCTGTGGGGAATCGAACCCCAGTCCAAAAATCTTGTCCTAAACACAAACTTCTACAATGCTTAGAAAATTGGTTAGTTTTTTAGCCTTAAAACTAGCTCTGGTCCAACTTTCTAAAACCTTGAGGTAGTTTCAAGAGTTCTTGTTTCTTAGTTTAAAAGGCGAACCACCTTTTAAAAGCGTCTAGCTTAAGGTTATGGAGCGATTAAAACGCTAGAAATTCTAATCAGTCCAGCTCCAAAAGGAGATTAACTCACGCAGCTTTAGCGTAAGCTGGAGCGTAATCTGTGTTGTTTACAGTTATTTTTGTTGCTGTTTTACAAGCAGCGCTTGGCATGCTATCTGTGCGACAAGAAATCTGTCGAAATCCAAGTCAGCCCCATGATTTTAAAAGCTTGGTTATTGTAACTAACTTTTATTAATGAGCGGCTAAAAATCATTGGCGCACAATATCAATATTTTCATCTTTAGGGTTAAAGACAAAGATCTCATTAGGAATTTTAGGGTTAATTTCTGCTTGAGAAAAAGTGATCGTTACAAGATTGTTCATTTCATCTTTAAATTCCAGCGAAAAAGGCTTGCCGTCTTTAAAAACTAAACGATAAGTGGTTTTATTGATAGTCGTTTTAAAAGATCCGTCATCTTGCTTTTTTAAGCGCTTGAGGATGGTGAAAAAATCCGTCTTGTCTTTTAAGGGCGTGATGGTCGCTTGAAACAAATTAGGCTCATAAACCACCACTTCTTTATCGTTCATGTAAATTTCTTTTTTTAAAGGCTTTTCATAAACCCATAAAGCCCAATTAGGGGCTTTAGCCTTTAAAACCCCATAATAAACTAAGGGCTTTTCACTTTTTAAAACCTGCTTGAAATGCGCGCTAAAACTTTGTAAATGCTGCAAGACCTCTTCTTCTTTAGAAAGGGTTGGAGGATTTTTAGCATGAGCGACGCCCATAAAAACCAAAACCATTACAATCTTTAAAAAAGCTTTCATTAATCAAACCTTAAAACAATCTCTCATCTTTAATAAAACCCTTTATTTTACAAGACTTTTATTTTATCCATGCTAAAATGGGACTAAAAACTGACGCTTTAATAAAATAAATAAGATTAAAGCACTCTTAATAAGGTTATTACTACTATGATAAAAGCAATCATTGGAAAAATCATTGGCACCAGAAACGATCGCTGGATCAAACAATACAAAAAACAAGTCCTAACTATCAACGCCTTAGAGCCTACTTATGAAAAAATGAGCGATGTTGAGTTGCAAAACGCTTTTGAAGAGTTAAAAAAACGAGTGCGATCCACAGAAAAAGATTTGCAAGAAAAAACCCTTTTAGAAGTTTTACCAGAAAGTTTTGCTATCACTAGAGAAGCGAGTAAAAGGATCTTAAAGATGCGCCATTTTGACGTGCAACTCATTGGGGGCATGGTCTTAAACGATGGCAAAATCGCCGAAATGAAAACTGGAGAGGGTAAAACTTTAGTCGCTACTTTAGCGGTGGCTTTGAACGCTTTAAAGGGCGAGAGCGTGTATGTGGTAACCGTTAATGATTACCTAGCCCATAGGGATTCTAAAGAAATGGAGCCGCTGTATCACTTCTTAGGTTATAGCGTAGGCACGATCACCGCGAGTGTGCGAGATGATGATGAGCGCTTAGAAATTTATTCTAAAGACATTGTTTATGGCACTAATAATGAATTTGGCTTTGATTATCTAAGGGATAACATGAAATATTCTTTAGAGCATAAGGTGCAAAAATCGCATGCATTCGCTATTGTTGATGAGGTGGATTCCATTTTAATTGATGAAGCGAGAACCCCCTTAATCATTTCAGGGCCTGTGGATAGGCGCATGGAAAATTACAACAAGGCTGATGAAGTCGCTAAAAGCATGCAGGTGGAAATAGATTTCACCATAGACGAAAAAAACCGCGCGATTTTAATCACTGAAGAGGGGATTAAAAAAGCCGAAAACCTCTTTGGAGTGGATAATTTATACAAGATTGAAAACGCCGCCCTATCGCACCATTTAGACCAGGCTTTGAAAGCGAATTACCTCTTTTTTATTGATAAAGATTATATTGTAGCCAATAATGAAGTGGTGATTGTAGATGAATTTACCGGCCGTTTGTCTGAGGGGAGGCGCTTTAGTGAGGGCCTGCATCAGGCTTTAGAGGCTAAAGAGGGCGTGAGCATTAAAGAAGAGAGCCAAACCTTAGCCGATATTACTTTCCAAAATTATTTCAGGATGTTTTCTAAACTTTCAGGCATGACAGGCACGGCTCAAACCGAAGCCACAGAATTTTTAGAAATCTATAATTTAGAAGTGGTGTCTATCCCTACTAATTTAGCGATCAAGCGCAAAGATTTGAACGATTTGATCTATAAGAGTGAAAAAGAAAAATTTGACGCTGTGATCCTCAAAATTAAAGAATTGCACGATAAGGGTCAGCCCGTTTTAGTTGGCACGGCTAGCATTGAAAAAAGTGAAACCTTGCACGCTTTACTCAAAAAAGAACGCATCCCTCACACCGTTTTAAACGCCAAACAGCACACCAAAGAAGCTGAAATCATCAAAGACGCCGGGCTTAAAGGGGCGGTTACGATTGCGACCAACATGGCAGGCAGAGGCGTTGATATTAAACTCACTGATGAAATCAAAGAACTTGGGGGGCTGTATATCATTGGCACTGAAAGGCATGAGAGCCGTAGGATTGACAACCAATTAAGGGGGCGAAGCGGGCGCCAAGGCGATCCGGGGGTGAGTCAATTTTATTTGAGTTTAGAAGACAATCTGCTACGCATTTTTGGGAGCGATAGGATTAAGGGGGTGATGGAAAAATTAGGGCTTAAAGACGGCGAACACATTGAATCCAAGCTCGTAACAAGAGCGGTGGAAAACGCGCAAAAAAAAGTGGAGAACTTGCATTTTGAAAGCCGTAAGCATTTGTTAGAATACGATGATGTGGCTAATGAGCAACGAAAAAGCGTGTATAAATTTAGAGATGAATTATTAGACATCAATTACGATATTAGCGCTAAAATCGCTGAAAACAGAGAATACGCGCTCAATCAAATCTTTTCTAAACTCAAAGCCTTTGACCATCAAAACCTGTCTGAAGAGGAGCTTTTAGGGCTTAAAAACATCTTAAAAGAAGATTTTAACGCTCATGTTGCATTAGAAGATTTAGAAAAAGCCTCCCCTATTGAAAAGTTTGTCGCAGAAAAATTAAAAAGCGATTATGAAAACAAAATGAAAGTTTTAGACAGCGAACAAAGAAGCCGGATCGAACGCATCGTGTATTTGCAGATTTTAGACAACGCATGGCGAGAGCACCTTTATACGATGGATAATCTCAAAACCGGTATCAATTTAAGAGGCTATAACCAAAAAGACCCCCTTGTAGAATACAAAAAAGAGAGTTACAACCTTTTCTTAGAGTTCATTGAAGACATTAAAGTGGAAGCGATCAAAACCTTTTCTAAGATCCAGTTTGAAAATGAGCAAGATTCTAGCGATGCGGAGCGTTATTTGGATAACTTTAGCGAAGAAAGAGAGCATGAGAGCGTAACTTACCGCCATGAAGAAGCCTTAGATGAAGATTTGAATGTGGCCATGAAAGCTTTCGCTAAAACCCCTAAAAGGAACGAGCCTTGCCCTTGTGGGAGCGGCAAAAAATATAAAGATTGTTGCGCTAAAAGCGGGCCTAAAAAGGGCTTATTTGCCAAATAGATCGTTGATTTTTTTCCTTATCAAGCGTTATTTGCGTTTTGATAAAAGCCAGCCATTTATTAGCATCACCGCTTTGTTGGCTTTCTTTGGCGTGGCGGTTGGCGTGATGGTTTTAATTGTGGCTATGGCGATCATGAACGGCATGAGTAAGGAATTTGAAAAAAAGCTTTTTGTGATGAACTACCCCTTAACGCTCTATACCACAAGCCCTTATGGGATCAGCGAAGAAGTGGTTCAAGCTTTGGAAAAAAAGTTCCCTAATTTGCTTTTTAGCCCCTATTTGCAAACCCAAAGCTTGATTAAAAGCGCGCATTCCATGAATGGTGGCGTGGTGTTTGGGGTTGATTTTTCTAAAGAAAGGCGCATCAATGAAGTTTTAAACGACGCTTTAAAAAACATTAATGAAAACGATCTATTCAAAAACCCTTTTAATTTGATCGTGGGGAAAAGCTTGAGATACAGCTTGAATTTAGATCTCAATCAAAAAGCCGATTTGTTTTTCACCGAATTAGAGCCAACCGGTCTCACGCTCTCCCCTATCATGAAGCGTTTTACTATCAAAGGTGATTTTGATTCAGGGCTAAAATCTTACGACATGAGCTACATGTATGCGAGCCTTCAAGCTATAAGCGCGATCAGGAGGTTACCTTTAGGGCTTTATGATGGGGTGCATGTCTATTCTAAAACGCCTATGAAGGATATTGAAATTTTACGCAACGCTTTAAAAACCATCAACCATCATGGCATAGGCATTGAAGGGTGGTGGCAGCAAAACGGGAATTTTTTCTCGGCGATGGAATTAGAAAAAAGAGCGTTATTCATTGTGCTCATGCTCATTATTTTAATGGCGTCTTTGAATATCATCAGCTCGCTTTTAATGGTGGTGATGAACAGGCGTAAAGAAATCGCTCTACTCTTTAGCATGGGGAGCAGTCAAAAAGAAATCCAAAAAACCTTTTTTTATTTGGGTAATATCATTGGTTTGGGCGGTGTGATTCTTGGGGTGGTTTTAGCGTTTATAAGCATGTATCTTTTAAGCGTGTTCCCTATCATCTCGCTCCCGGCTGATGTCTATGGCATCAACACTTTGCCTTTGGATTTGTCTTTAATGGATTTTACGCTCACTCTAATAGGCTCTGTGATTATCGTAGCCCTTTCTTCTTATTACCCGTCTAAAAAAGCTTCTACTATTGACGCTTTAAGCGTGTTGAGGAATGAATAAATTAAAAAATTAAATAATATTGAGATGAAATAAGGCTTTGAGTGTCTGTATTTAACTAACAAAGAAAAATTTTATTCTCAAAATTAAAAAAAACCATAATATTATGCTAGTATTAACGCACGACTTAGTTAAGAATTAACTTTGCAAGTCGGACTTCGTAGAAAAAAGGACGGAAGATGAACAGACTGATTAGATGTTTAAGATCTGCAAGAAAAAATTTTCTTTGAACGGTGTTGGCTTACTCTATTTAGAATTTTTGGTTTATACTAAAGG
Source organism: Helicobacter pylori (assembly GCF_014497725.1). GTDB lineage: Bacteria > Campylobacterota > Campylobacteria > Campylobacterales > Helicobacteraceae > Helicobacter > Helicobacter pylori_DE. The sequence continues at coordinate 55,182 of NZ_JACTGF010000003.1, forward strand.
TTAAACGCATGAACTACAAAGTTGCATCTGCTAAAAATATTGCAACGCTTCTTTTTTTATTCTCTTCTCAAAGTCAAGCTTTTGATTTGGGTAAAATCGCTAAAATTAAAGCGGGTGCTGAAAGTTTCTCTAAAGTCGGTTTCAATAACAAACCTATCAACACTAATAAAGGGCTTTACCCTACCGAAACCTTTATGACGATCATGGCTTACATGCAAGTGGATTTTACGGAGCTTTTGCCCAAAAGCGCTACGGCCAACGGGCACCATTTAGACGGGAGTCTTGGGGGTTGGGGGGGTGCTGTAATTTATGATACCACTAAGGATTTTATTAACGAAGTTACAGGGAAAACCTATGGGGCTATGGCGTGGAACTATGTGGGCTATTGGGGCGGTCTTGTGGGGCAAAAGCCATGGGCTAGTTGCGGGTTAGCCACAGGGAATTTAACCCAAGGCCAATACGATAAGATGACTCAAGCTGAAATGACGCAGCTGTCTAATCAAGAAGCTTTAGAGGCTTCCACTTGCGCTAAAAGTTATGCCGATCACACCAGAAACTATGTGATTTATAACGCTTACTTGCGCTACAACTACAAAGATATTTTTGAAATTAGGGGCGGAAGATACGAATCCCCGGCGGACTATATGAGTGGTTACAACCAAGGCTTGGACATGACCTTAAATTTAGGGAATTTCAAATTCTGGTGGTTTAGCTCTTTTGGTCGTGGTTTTGCCTATAACGAGTGGCTTTATAATTTCTATTCGCCTAAAACCTACACTCTTAAAAACGGGCAAACCATAAACCCTGGGGTGCATGCCTTTTATATCATTTGGAATTACAAGGGTTTCAGCATTCAGCCTTTTGTCTATTTTTCACCCTTTAACGAATACGACCCTAACTTTACGATCACTTATGATAGTAACCCCACTTTTACTGGATTAGGGTTTCGCTCTCAAACCGATGTTACCGTGCTTAATCCCTTTTATGCTAAAAGATTTTGGGACACCTATCAATTTGGCATGCCAGCCGGTAAGAACGCGCACAGCTTGATGATCAAACAAAAGTTTGAATGGAATGAATACAATTTTGGTTTTGGGATTTATAAATCCTTTGGGAACGCTAACTGGATGATAGGCTACCATGGTAACCGCTTGGGCTTTGACTTTTGGACGAACACCGTTTATGCAAACACCCTTAACTCTTTGTCTTACATGATGGATGCGAACGCTTTTACTGTGTTTGCCTTTGGCGGTGGGGTGCATAGGAAATTCCTTTGGGGTTTATTGGGGCGTTTGACTTATGGGCCTAGGGCGAACGAACAAGTCCTATCGCTCAACTTGGGTTATAAATTCACTAAAAATTTCTCAGCCGACATTAAATTTGAATATTATAATGTGTTGATGCATCAAGGCTATAAAATGGGGTGGAACGGGCCAAAATTAGACAGCCAGCCCGCCACCGATCAAGACAGGAGCCACATTTTCACCGAAATCGTGTGGAAGCTCTAAACCCTCTTTAAATAACAACCCTTTAAGGGTTTGTTAAAACGCCTAGAAAAAATAGCCACTAAAAAACGCTTTATCGCCTATTTTAGGGCTTGTTTTTAAAAAAGCGTTAGAATTTTAAACTTTTTTATTACGCTATTTTTGGCTCTGTGATACTAAAACTTTTATTTTTAAAAATGGGCTTTTCATTGCTTTCTGCGATAATCTCATAATTCATGTTATTCCTTTTAAAAAATATTTCAAATTCTTTTTATAAGGGGATAGGGGGATATTTTGCGATAATACCCCCCTTAACCCCCTTAAGATCCCCCTAACCCCCCAAAGAGCGCTTTTTTTTAGAAAATATCACTTGCTACGCAAGCTCTTTTAATTAATTGTAAAAACGCTTTTAGCATTTTTTAACTTCTTTATGGGGGGTTAGGGGTTTGAAGGTTAATAGTTTTTCTCTGTAATATTCGTATTGCTTTTTTCGGGCTTTGATTTCAGCGGGGATACCGGCTAATAAATCGGTGGTTAGGGCCAAGAATTGATCCAAAATCTTAACGATCTCTTGTTGGATTTCTAGGGGTGGGATGGGGATTGTTATTTTTTTTAAATTTTCTTGGTTGATTTTTGGCGGAGTTCCAGCAACACAATAGCTAACATCTATCGTTTGTAAATAAAAATACAAAAACTTTAATTTTAGTTCATTTTTTGTTTGAAGCACATGAGCATGATTGTTCACCCATATTTTTCCGCTTGCCCAATTCACAACAGGAGTATTATCCTTATTGATAACGCTCCCATCTTCACCAACTAGCACAAAATCCCCATCAAAAATATAGCTATCAATATAATCTTGAATTCCATTTGCTCCATAATAAGGATAAATTCCCGGATTTCTTTTATTTTTCGCAATTGGGATACGCCGATTATCTAAAATTTCACACACCTCCCCCAATTTCCTAAACTCCACCCCCTTAGGCGCTAAGGTTTGGAGTAAGGTTTTTAAGCGTTTAGGGTAGGTTTTGGCGCTCATTTTTGCGTCTTTGTGGTTTTGATTGATGTCCTTAAAGTCTAAAAGCATGTTTTGGTAATACTGGTATTGCTTTTTTCGCGCTTTTAATTCTGTGTTTAATTCTGTGTTTAATTCTGTGTTTAATTCTGTGTTTAATTCTGTGAAAGCGTCCAAAATCTTAACGATCTCTTGTTGGATTTCTAGGGGCGGGATGGGGAACTTATATTTTTTAAAAGCAGTCATATCCACAGAAGCAAAACCTGAAACATTAGTATTTTTTTTGCACCATTCCCCCAAAAGAAAACATTGATAAAAAAAGAATTTCATGTCTAAAGCAATATCACAATTCGCTTTTTTGCTTAAAAAAGTGAATTGTTGATTCGCTAACGAATCAACGATTAAAAGGGCATGTTCGCCTATGGTTGCTGTTGTAGAAATAATAATAGAATTTTTAGGGAATAATTTCTTACCCTTTAAAGCCTTTGGGGTAATGTGTTGGATAGAGTCTTTTAAAATCCTCCCATTTTCTCTAATGTCCTCCATTCTAAACCAAGGGATAGTCCCTTTTTCCCAAAATTCAGGATTGTTTTTTGATGGGGTGTAACCATTTTTAATTTCAAAAACCTCTTCAAGCGTTTTAAACTCCACCCCCTTAGGCGCTAAGGTTTGGAGTAAGCGCTCTATTTTATGCATTTTGCCCCCCCCTTCTAACTCTTTGATAATGCGATCATTAAGCCCTCATCGCGCGCATGGAGTTGGCTAAGGCTAAAAGCGTAACCCCCACATCGCCAAAGACCGCCTCCCACAAGCTCGCTACCCCCATAAGCCCTAGCACGATAAAAACCGCCTTAATCCCCAAAGCGAACAAGATATTTTGCCAAATAATGCTTTTAGTTTTTTTAGCGATCGCTAAAACTTTAACTAAAGAGCTTAAGGAGTCATTAGTGATCACAATGTCCGCACTTTGCTTGCTCAACTCTGAGCCTTTCCCCATGCCAATCCCCACATCAGCGCTCGCTAGAGTCGGAGCGTCATTGATGCCATCGCCTACAAAAATCGCTGGGGCTTTATAGCGTTCTTTAAAGGTTTTAAACACGCTCGTTTTTTCTTCAGGCAACAAGCTCGCATAATATTCACAGCCTAGAGCTTGAGCGATGCTCTCAGTCGCGCTTTTTCTGTCCCCGCTCAAAATGCAAAAATTTTCTATCCCTTGCGCTTTTAAATCCCTTAAACACTCTATGGCGTCATCTTTAATCTCATCGCTAATGACGATATAGCCTATATAAGTTTGGTTAAAAGCCACATGCACGATCGTGCCGTTTTCTTTGGAAGGGCTGTGCGCGATATGGAATTGATCGAGCATTTTTTCATTCCCTGCGATGATTAGATCCGTATGGCATTGCGCTTTAACCCCCATCCCGCTCACTTCTTCGTAATTTTTAATGTCATGCTGGTGCTTATCGTCCTTTAACATTTCTTCGCATGCTTTTTGAATGGATAAAGCGATAGGGTGCGTGGATAAGAGCTGCGAACAAGAAGCGTAATGCAAAACTTCTTCTTTAGAATGCCCGTTTTGCGGCACAATATCTGTTACTTTAAAAACGCCTTTAGTCAAAGTGCCGGTTTTATCAAAAGCGATGCTTTTAGCTTGGGTAAGCACCTCTAAAACATGCACGCCTTTCATTAAAATGCCCTTTCGGCTCGCCGCTCCCACGCCCCCAAAATACCCTAAAGGCACAGAAATCACTAACGCGCAAGGGCAGCTCACCATTAAAGCCACAAGCCCTCTATAAATCCACTCATCAAAGCTCCCCATAGAAAACAAGGGCGGTAATACAGCGATCATTAAGGCGATGAATAAAACGCTTGGGGTGTAGTAGCGTGAAAATTTAGTGATAAATTTCTCTGTTTCGCTCTTTTCATTCGTGGCTTGCTGGACTAAATCCACCACTTTAGCGATAGAAGAATCTTTATACATTTTTTCTACTTGAATTTCAAGGACCGCTTTTAAATTCAAGCTCCCCCCTAAAACTTTAGAGCGTTCGCTGACATTAACAGGCATAGACTCCCCACTCAACGCCCTTTCATCTAGCAAACTTTCGCCCTTGATCACCACGCCATCAACAGGCACTTTTTCGCCGACTTTCACCACCACAATGTCATTAACCCTTAAATCTTCAGGCGCAACGCTCACTAATGCATCGCCCTTTTTTAAATAAGCCAGATTAGGAGCGACATCCACCAAAGCCTTAAGGGATTTTTTAGAGCGAGCGATAGCGAGTTTTTGCAAAAATTCGCCCGCTGAATAAAACACCATAATAGAGACGCTCTCTTCATAAGCCCCCACGCAAAAAGCCGCAATAGTCGCAATGAGCATCAAAGCGTTTTCATCAAAAAATTGCCCTTTTCTAAGCCCACGAAACGCCCCTAAAATCACATCTTTACCGCTCACTAAATACACTAAAGCGAGAACCACAAACACCGCTTTTTCAATCAAAGGGCTAGGGTTTAGGTGTAAGATTAAAATCGCGCCCAAAAAGACAATGATCGTAATCATGAGTGGCGTAAAACTCAAGGGCTTTTCTGCAGCCTCTTTAAAAGACAGGCTCAAATGCGGTTCATTTTGCTTGATGAAAGCCTTAACTTTTTCAAAATCGCTCGTATCCAAAAACAACTTACTAGTGCTGAAATTGATTTGAGCTTTTTTCACACAATCTAGTTTGTTTAAATCCCTTTCTAATTTAGACGCGCAATCAGGGCAATCCAAATTATGAATGTGGTATTCTTGCATTTTCTCTCCCTTATAAAAATCCTTTTAAGAAATCTTTCTAAAACTCAGCGCTTTAAGCATGTGAGATTTTTCTATATTCTCGCAAGCGTTTAAATCCGCAATCGTCCTAGCGACTTTTTTGACCTTATTAACAGAGCGCATGGACAGATTAAACCTTTCAACCGCCTGCTCTAACAACTTTTTTGCTTCAGCGTTTAAAGGGCAAAATCGTTCGATCTGCTCTTCATTAAGCTTACCATTAAAAGCGCTCTGTTTCCTTAATTTTTGCTGTTTGAAAGCTAATAATACTAATTGATGCATCTCTTTTGAAGTCCAAGAATGCGACGGCGTGTCTTTATAATTCCCCTCTTCCATTTGCACAAACAAATCAATCCTGTCCAAAAAAGGCTCGCTTAAGCGGTTTTTATACTGCGTGATTTCTCTATCTTGGCAACGGCATGCTTTGGTTGCGCTGAGTAAATTCCCGCACAAGCAAGGGTTTTGAGCCCCTACAAATAAAAAAGAGGTTTCGTATTCAATCTTGCTATGCACTCGTGAGATCACCAATTTATTGTTTTCTAAAGGCTCTCTCAAGGCTTCCAAAATATCCTTTTTAAAATGAGGCAATTCATCAAAAAAAAGCATGCCGTTATGCGCGAGCGCGATTTCGCCAGGTTTTGGCTCTTTTAGAGAGCTTGAGCCTAAAATGCTGGATTTTGAAGCGCTCTGGTGGGGATTTCTAAAACTCCTTAAGGGGTAATAGGCACTGTCTTGCTCGCTTAAAATGCGTAATTTTGTCGCTTCTAGGATTTCATTCAAGCTTAATGGAGGCAAGATATAACGCATGCGATTAATAATCATGCTTTTCCCACACCCTGGACTTCCCTCTAAAATCAAATTATGAAACCCAGCGCTAGCGATCAAAGCGGCTTCTTTAGCGACAGCTTGCCCCTTAACTTCTTTAAAATCTAAGGCATAGGCGTCTGAAAAATAATACTCTTTATCGTCCAATTCTATCGTTTTAAAGGGTAGTTTTTTCGTGTGGGTGTCTGCTCTGATTTCAGGGTTTTGTAAGATTTCTAAAGCTTCTTTAAAATGCTCCACAAAAAAGCATTGCAAATTAGGAATGAGCGAAAAAAGCTCTTCATTGGCCTTAGGAGCAATGACTTTAGCATGGGGGTGTTTAATGGCAATGTCTAAAAGCATGGGGAAAATGTTAGGATTGGGTTTGATCTTGCCATCAAGCCCTAACTCCCCAAAAGCAAACCACTCTTTAAAAGCCAGCTCTTGTTTTTGCAAAGCGATTAAAAGAGCGATAGGCAAATCAAAATGACTCCCGGATTTAGGCAAATCTGAAGGGGAAAGGTTGATGGTGATTTTTAAAGGCGGGAAAGTGAAATCGTTATTTTGTAAAGCCGATTGGACCCGTTGCTTGGCTTCTTGGATAGAATTATTAGCCAGGCCTGAAATCACAAACGCCGGCAAAGCCCTTGTGAAAGTCGCTTCCACAGCCACGATTTCTGCCACCCCCCTTTGCATGGTCGCGCAAAATATCGTGTTGATCATGGTTGTTACTCGCGTTTTTGTTGTTTTTGCAGCTCTTTGAGTTCTTTTTCAAATTTCTTACGCTTCAAAATGGATAATTTATCCACGAATAACACGCCATTAAGGTGATCGATCTCATGCTGAATGGCTACCGCTAAAAGCTCGCTCGCTTCTAAAACTTTCATTTCAGCGAAGCGGTTTTGATACTCTATCTTAACCTTTTCAAAGCGCTCCACTTCTTCGTAAAATCCCGGCACAGACAAGCACCCTTCTCTATACATCATTGATCCCCCAGTTTCTATAAACTTAGGGTTAATGATTTCCAAGCAGTCTTCTTTGTGTTGCACGCCGTCTTCTTGCGGGAGATTGATAATGAGCATTCTTAAAGGCAAACCCACTTGAATAGCGGCTAACCCTATCCCCTCACTAGCGATCATAGTCTCATGCATGTCGTCTAGTTGTTGGTGGAGTTTTGCATCAAAAGAAACGACCTCTTTAGAAATCGTTCTTAAAATTTTAGAAGGGTAATGGATAATCTCTAATAACGCCATGCAATCACTTCACGTTTTTCTGTAACACTTTATCAATCAAGCCATACTCTTTAGCTTCTTTAGCGCTCATATAAAAATCCCTGTCCGTGTCTTTAGCGATTTGCTCCAAACTCTGCCCTGAGTTTTGAGCCAGAATAGAATTCATCAAACCCTTAAGCCTAAGGATCTCGTTAGAAATGATTTCAATATCGCTCGCTTGCCCTTGAGCCCCCCCTAAAGGCTGGTGGATCATAATCCTTGAATGAGGCAATGAAAAGCGCTTGCCCTTAGCCCCACAGCTTAATAAAAACGCCCCCATAGAAGCCGCTTGACCGATGCAAATCGTGGAGACATCAGGGCGGATAAAATTCATCGTATCATAAATGCTAAGACCGCTTGTTATCACCCCACCGGGAGAATTGATATACAAGCCAATGTCTTTTTCAGGGTCTTCAGCTTCCAAAAACAAGAGTTGGGCCACGATAGAAGACGCCACGCTATCGTTAATCTCACCGCTCAATAAAACAATGCGATCCTTTAAAAGGCGTGAGTAAATATCATAACTGCGTTCGCCACGCTCTGTATTTTCTATTACATAAGGAATGTATCCCATCATTTTTCCCTTTTAATCGTTTAACCCACTTGAGTTTTTTGAGCGTTAGGCCTCATTTTCTCTAAAATTTCTTGCTGCTCTTTAGGCAAATTTTTATCCAACAAATAAGCCAACACCCTATCTTCAATCATCGCCATTTTCACCGCCGCTAACATGTTATTTTTGCGGTATTGTTCAATGAGATTTTCTGGGTTTTGCCCTGTCATCATCGCTTCATAATACAAAGTTTGAAAGACTTCATTGTCATGCACGCCAATTTTTTCTTCTTTCGCTAAAGCGTCAATGATAAAAGTGATTTTCACGCTTTTTGTCGCATCATTCCTAAAGCTCTCACGCTTTTCTTTGGCTTTTTCTTGACTTTCTTGTAAGGATTTGACTTCTTCAGCTTGCATGGAATAAAGAGCGTTCCTGAACAACAAATCCATTTCTTGCTCTATGATCGTTTTAGGCAAATCAAAAACGATCTTTTCATCTAAATTTTCAATCAATTTTTCTTTCAGCTCTTCGTTATAGAGCCTGGCTTTATTTTCTAAAAACAACTGCCCTTCAACCCTTTCTTTTAAAAGCTTTAAAGTCGCATTTTCTTCATTAGCTAGCACGATTTTAGCGAGTTCGTCATTGATTTCTAACGCTTCACGCGCTTGGATCTGGTGTAATTTCACTTTAAAAAGGGCTTCTTTGTCGGCTAAATGCTCTGCGTGGTATCCGCTAGGGAAAGTCAAAGGGAATTTTTTTTCTTCGCCCGCTTGCATGCCTAAAAGAGCCTTTTCAAAATCTTCTAGCATTTGCTTACTGCCTAAAATCAAATTGAAATTCTCAGCCTTGCCCCCTTCAAAAGGCGCATTATCTATAAAGCCTTCAAAATCAATCGTCAATTTATCGTCGTTTTGAGCTTTTCTTTGAGCGTCAGTATCCACAAATTTCGCATAATCTTTAGCGAGCTGTTTCAAACGCTCATTAATTTTTTCTTCATTGGGGATTTCCACTCCCACGCTAGGCACGCACTCTTTGATCTTGTCTAAAACAATCGTGGGTTTTAAGCCAATATCCGCTTCTATTTCAAAATGCGTGTCTTTTTTTTCAAATTTAGTGAAATTGGGGCTACCGATGAGATCCTTAGTTTCAATCCCTAATTTTTTAAGAGCGTTTTTTAAAACCTCTTGAATCATCTCTTCTTGAGCGTCTTGATCAATTTGGGCTTGATAGCGGGTTTTCACTAAACTAAGGGGGACTTTACCTCTCCTAAAGCCATCAATCTTAACTTTTTGGGCGATTTTTTGAGCGATTTTATCATAACGCTTCTCTAAATTTTCAATGGAAAGTTTAGCGCTCAAACGGGCGTTAGCGGTGTCAATCTTTTTCACTTCAAGATTCATTTTTTTCCTTAATGGCTAAAAAATTAAATTTTTGTATCATTATAGCTTAATTTGTTTTAATTCTGGTTTATAAAAAGCGGTTTTAATTCTAGTTTTCAAAAATTGAAAAAACTAAAAATCATAAGTTGAAGTGAGATAGACAGAAATATTGCGCTTGAAATGAAGGGTGTATAAAGGGGTTTTAAAATAATCATTGGTTAAAAAAGGGATGCGCGCGCCAAATTCTATCGCCCAATTCTTATACCTTGAAAAGCGGTAACGATACCCTACATTTAACATCACTTGAAACATGTAAGGGTGATAAACGCTTGAAGGATCTTTAGCCCACTTTTTAAAAATCTTTGTTTCATAAAACCAGGTTTCTCCCACGAAATTCATCCCTAAAATCAGCGTCCCGAAAGCGCGTTTGTATAAAAAGTCAGCCCCCACACCATAAAAAATAGCGTTAATAAAAGTCTCTTTTCTTTGCAATTTTTCTCTATAGCTTTTAGGGATTTGCGAACTCTCCCTCAAACTATCGCCTAATGCGCCTTTATTTTTAAGAAAAAAGCCATAAGCGTAATCCAAAGAAATATAAAAGCGGAAACCATAGTGCTCTTTTTTAGGAAAAAATTGTTTATAGCCATAAATCAAACTGACTTCAGCAAAAGGAATGTCTCGGTATTTTGAATGGTTTTCAAATCTTTCCCTACTCTGTAGCCATGACATTTGCACCACGCTTGTGCCATAATAGTGGGAGCTTTTGTCTATGTTAAAAAGTTTTCTTTTAGGCTTTTTAGGCTTAGTAAAACACGGAGGGTGGGTTTTACCCCTTAAACACTTCTTGGCTAAAAACCGCTGGTATCCTAGATCTTTTTCTTTGATGATGGTGTAAGTAACCAAATCATCAGCCCTTAAATACACGCTCAAAAAGAACGCTAAAACACCCCCTTTAAGCAGTTTATTCAAGCGTTCTTTTCTTATGCGTTATTTGTCTTTATCGGTTTCTCTTGTTTTTCAATTCCTTGGCGTCTTTTTGATAAGATTCTAAATTCTTTTGAGTGAGTTTTTTGTCTATTTCTTGCATGATATTTGCAAAAATCTTGTTCAAAGCGCTCTTGATCGCGTCATTAGAATTGTCCGTTCCCTTAACCATAGTGCTAACTAACCCTCCGCTATGGCTTGAATGGGTGGTTTTTAAGAATTTTTCTTGAATGTCCAACTCGCTCAAATCCATCGTAAAGGAATCTAAAGATTCCCCACTCATAGGCTCTAGTATGGTAACCTTGACAAACCCAGCCGGGATTAAAACCCCTTCCATTTTATCCAAACCGGTGGAGAATAATAACCCAGGTTCTGATTTTTTCTGTATGGTTCTTTTAGGATCGGGGCGTAAAACAATTTCGCCATTCATAGCAACCGCCAAATACCCTTCTTTTTTTTGCGAAAAAGAAAGATCGTCTTTATCGCTGCTATCTACGCTAATAACCTTGTAGCCCTGATTTTGCAAGATCTCTTCAACTTTAAGCGTGGTTTGATTCTTGAATTTGTTTTCATACTCTTTAGCGATGTTATCGCTGTATTGAAAAGCTGGCCTTAAAAGTAAAATCTTTTCATCTAACGCTTGAACTTTCTCGCTAGCTGGATGGTAATTCAATTTCAAAGCGACTTCATTGGTTTCAATAATATGCGGGCTGCATCCCACTAACAAAGCCACCACGCTCGCGCCTAAAAGGCATTTTTTCCATGCAAAATCTTTAAAATGATTATTTGCTTTCATCGTTCTATCCTTGATTGTAATATTTTAGACTTCTATAACAACAAACCCGAAGCAACCAACACGCTTTTGTTGTCAAAATGTTATTTTACCCTAACATCTTTAGATTATCAGTTTTTTTCTATTTTTTAGCGTTATAATCCCCGCTTTTGCCTCCACTTTTATGCTCCAACATCACACCGCTAATTGTCATGCTCTTATCAATGGCTTTCACCATGTCATAAATGGTTAAAAGCCCTATACTCACACTCATTAGCGCTTCCATTTCTACGCCCGTTTTAGCTTGAGTTTTGACTCTCGCATAGAGTTTAAAACTGCAAGTCTCTTTTTCTTCTAAAATATCAATATCCACCCCATTGAGCATGATTGGATGGCACATGGGAATGAGCTCGCTTGTCTTTTTAGCCCCCATAATCCCAGCAATAATCGCAGTCTGCAACACCGGACCCTTTTTAGCGCCATGATTGATAATAGCGTCATAAGCCTCTTTATTCATGCTGATACGACCGCTTGCTAGAGCGATTCTTTCAGTGGTTTCTTTATCCCCTATATCCACCATTTTAGGCTGATTTTCTTCGTTCAAATGAGTGAGCGGCATTTTTTTATCCTATTGTTTGGGGCGAAACGCTTGAATGTTTTTTTCATTCACTTGCATATAATTCCCTAAAATCAAATCCACGCAATAAGGAATCGCTGGAAAAACCGCTTCTAAACACTCTCTAATGCTTTTTGGCTTACCAGGGAGATTGATAATCAAACTCTTATTCCTGATGCCAGCGCTCTGGCGCGATAGAATCGCTGTAGGCACGTATTTTAAACTAGTCATTCGCATAAGCTCTCCAAAACCAGGAAGCATTTTTTGGCACACTTTTTCTGTGGCTTCTGGGGTTATGTCTCTTAAAGCAGGGCCTGTGCCTCCTGTAGTAACGACCAGATCGCATTGGTATTCATCGCACATTTTAATCAGCGATTTTTCAATCAAATCCCTTTCATCAGCGACAATTTCATAATGAAATTCTAAAGGATTGAGCAAGTATTCGCTCAACACTTCTTGTATCGCCTTGCCGCTTAAATCTTCATAAATCCCTTTTGACGCCCTATCACTCGCGCTCAAAACGCCTATATGAATCGTTTGCATTTTAATTCCTTTTTAAGCTAAAAGCCCACTCCCTTTTAAAGGGTGGCTTCTTTCTTTAGCGTAAATGCGTTTATTATCAATCAAATCGTATTTCCAAATAGGAGCGTTACGCTTAAAATCTTCAATAAAATCTTGGTATAGTTCTAAGGCGTTTTTTCTATTCTTTCCCATTAAAACGCATAAAAATGAGCTTTGTCCTATCAAAACATCGCCCAAGCTGTGCGCCATTTTTAGCACCACACCCAAATCTTTGGCTTTATAGTGCCATTTTTCAAACCAAGTCTTTAATAGCGCCTCATAAATATCAAAACTCAAGCCTTGAATGTTACCCTCTTCCCTCACAATCCCCACAAACACACAAAACGCTCCAAAGTTTTTCATGTGAGCTTCTTCTTGGTAGGCTTTCAAAAGCTTCTCCGTATCTAATGCCCCTTGAATGATTTTTAACACCTAGCCCCCACAAACCGGTGGCAACAAACTGATCACATCGCCATCTTTTAAAGGCGTGTTTAAATTGTCTATTAAACGATCATTAAGGGCTATCGCGCAAACGCCCAACCACTCTTTTAAGCCCTCTTTTTCTTGTAAAATCGCTCTTAATTCCTTTAAATCACCCGCTTTGACGAAAAAATTTTCTTCTTTTATGGGTCCAAAAAATCGCACTTCTACCATCATTTACCCTTATATTGAATCTTTTAAAAGCATGATTTTAAATATTTTTAAAACCTCTTTGAAAAGCGCTTTTAGTTTTCACAATAAATGCCCCATTTTGAGCTTTTTGACTTCCAAATACCCTTGATTGTGCTCATTAGCGCACACGATCAAGCTCTCCCTTGTTACTTCAGCGTATTTTTCTAAAGCGGCGATTTTTTTAGGGTTATTCGTGAGCAAGCGCATTTTTTTAATATGGTAATATTCTAAAATCTCACCCGCAATACTATAATCCCTTTCATCGTCTTTAAACCCTATCATTTCATTGGCTTGAATGGTATCATAGCCCTTGTCTTGTAAAGCGTAGGCATTGACTTTGTTAAATAGCCCTATCCCACGCCCTTCTTGGCGCAAATAAATCACTAGCCCCCCCTCTTTAGAAATCCTTTCTAACGCCATTTGCAACGCCCCTCCGCAATCGCATTTTTGAGAGCCTAGAGCATCACCGGTTAAACATTCTGAATGCAAACGCACTAAAGGGTTTTGAGAAAAATTAGGGGTGAAAATGACTAAATGATCTTTAGAGCCATTAGAACCCTTTTCTCTAAAACACTGGATACAAAACTCCCCAAATTGAGTGGGTAATTTGGCTTGGTTAGAGACTTCTAATCGTTTCAAGGATACTCCTAAAATTAGTTTTAAAACGCGTCTTTTAAAAAAAGGTATTCTATCAAAACTCTTTATAATTTTCTTAAATTTTAAATTCTTAAAATTTGTAAGTTAAATTCAAACCATTGGGGCTTAAATTAGAACGGATTTCATGTTTATTATAAATCCCTAAAGCTTCCCCAAGCCCTAAATCCCTAATGATAAAACCGATAGGATCCATAAGAGCGATAACCAAACGCCCTAAAAATAAAGAGCCAAAAAGCTTGCCTTCGTTGCGTTGGATGTAGCGCGTGAGCTGGTAAAACCCTTCCCCTAAAATGGAGCCTAATAAAGGGGTGATCACCAAATCCTGCCAGCTAGGCACTTCCACAAACGCTTCCAAGCCATATTCCCAAAAAAGCGTAGAAGTGATAAAAGAAAAAAACGCTGATGCCATCCAACCAAACCCAGCCATGCGCGGTTGCATATAATACATAGCCCCAAAATAAGGGTGCAAAATTTCATTAAAAATAAAACTATCATTGTCTAGTTTTGGCCCCATGCGGACATTTTCAAACCAACTTTTGACGCCAAACTTTTCTCTATCCCAATTCGTTACGCTCTCTGGCATGAGATACAGCCCTACAATCCCTATCACCAACGACACGCCCAAAATCCCTATACTTGTGCCTAAATATTTCCAACGGCTATTTGGGGCATAAGGGATCGTGTTGCTCTTTTTAAACTTCTTTTTAAAGTGTTGCCAAATAAGATTTTTAGGGCTTCGTTTGAGCGTTTCTTCTAATTGAATGCTGTTAGCGTTTAAAAAACTACAGCCCAACCCCCAAACCACCACGCAAACCATCCAAATCTTTTGGAAGGTTTTTAGGAATATTTTCAATAATATTTTTAGGAATGTTTTTAATGAAATCAGCATAAACTCTATTATTACTCTCATCAGGTTGCAAACTTTATTGCTTGACTTAAAAAGAGTTTATTATACCTTAAAAACATTACAACACATTCAATGAAGCTCAACAAGCCTCAAAGGCTAATCGTTTCTACAAGCTTAAGCCCAAACCCGCTCAAAGCCTTATACTGCCTGTCTTCAGAAGAGCTTAACAGCCTAAAATCCTTTATCCCTAAATTTTTTAACACTAACGCCCCGATCCCAAAATCTTTAACGATATTGTTTTCTTTAGAATGGGTGTTCATAAAGATCAAATAACCCCCTTCGTGCTTTAAATATTCTAACGCTTTAAAAAACACTTCAAACGCATCAGTCGTCAAAAAATCAAAATCCTCTTTGATAGGGTGGAAACGCACTAAAGGGGCTAAATCATGGGTTTTTGCGCCTTTAAACTTAAAAGCGTAATGGTTTTTTTGCTGGTGGTCTAAAAAAGTGTAGCATTGCGTTTGGTGTTTTAAAAATTCTCTCTCTTCTTGGCAAAACATTTTCAGCAAACTTTCATTTTCTAAACGATAGCTAATCAAATCAGAGACATAGAGAGTTTTAAGGTTGTGTTTAAGGGCAAAGTCGCTCAAAAATTTATCCCCCCTTCTCGCCATAGAGCCGTCTTCTTTCATGATTTCACAAATCACGCTCACGGGCTTTAATCCAGCTAATTTGCATAAATCCACGCTCGCTTCAGTATGGCCTGTGCGCGCTAACACGCCTCCATCTTTTGCAATCAAAGGGAAAATATGCCCCGGGCGCACAAAATCGCTCGGTTTAGTGGTGTCTTTACACAATAATTCAATCGTCAAATGCCTTTCAAAAGCAGAAATCCCGGTTTTGGCTTCTTTAGCGTCAATGGAAACCGTGAAAGCGGTCTCATGGTTAGAATCATTCACGCTAACCATAGGGGGCAATTCAAATTTTTTCGCTAAATCTTTGGTCAAAGACACGCAAATCAACCCCCTAGCGTGCGTAGCCATGAAATTGATTTTCTCAGGGGTAGAAAAAATCCCAGCTAAAACCAAATCCCCCTCATTTTCCCTGTCTTCATCGTCCATGACAATGAGCATTTCGCCATTTTTATACGCTTCTAAAGCTTCAGTAACTCTTCTTAAGATCATTCTAACTCCCTAGTTTTATTCAATAATATTGAGTTTTATAGAAAAAAGAAATATAGCATGTTTAATAACGATGATTACTTTATTGCTTTATTTAGCAAACCGCTAAAACCTTTAAATCAATTGAATGAAACTTCCCCTATCATGCAAGAAATGCTCAAAGACTTATTCTAATGTTTGCAAAGCCTAATGATTAGTTTTTTCTAATGATTAATTTTGGGCTATACCTAAAAACTTTATCCAAAATTTTAACCGCGCTTTTATGCAAAGAACGGCCAATCCTAATGCTTAAAGGTAATTTTTTAGGCCTTTGTTTTTCTGTGTTGGAGTTTTGAGCGTTCATCTCGTCGCAAGCGATCGCAAATTCCTCTAACACATAGTTTTTGACCCCATGCCAATAATGCCTATCCATCACGCAATCTATAGGCATCACCCATTCTTTCGCGCTGTATTTCAATAATTTTTGCGCGGCTTTTGGGGCTAAAACATACCCTTGAGTGCCAATGCCATCTTTAAAATTTAGGATTTGAGAAACCCCTTTAACGGGAGTTTTTTGTTTAGCCACATTTTCTTCTAAATGCATCAAGCGGATATAGCCTAATTCGTTGATGTGTTTATCACAAAACTCTAGGCTTTCTTTAAAACGCTCTTTTAGGGTTATATCGTCTTCTAAAATACAGATCGCTTCATTGAGCTCTATGCATTTTTGCCACAAGGAATAATGGCTCGCATAGCACCCAAGCTCCCCAAACCCCATCCTCTTCCCGCAATGCTTGATCGCATGAAAGAAATTTTTTAACGCGCAAGGGGGGTGTTTTTTATTCTTACAAAAAGCCAATAAATCTTCAATCATAAAAGAAGGGTGCAAATGCTCTAAAATCAAGGGGTGTAATTGAGTGGGAGAGATTTTAGAATAGATCGCATCAAAAATTTCATAAGAGATCCCTTGAAGTTTAAGGCTCTCTAAAAGGGGGGTTATATGAGTTTCTTTTAAAGAAAAATTGTGACAGGTTTTTGGGCTTAAATGAATAATAAAAACACGCATACTAGCCTTAATTCTTAATACAAATAAAATCAATATTAAACAGACTTACATTCTAGCACAAATTTTAGTAAAATACGCATCATGTTAGATGATATTCCTATTACCATTCAAAAAAGTAAAAAAATCAAAACCCTAAGCTTGAATATCACGCCTTCTTTAGAAGTGATTCTAAAAATGCCTGATTCTTGCCCTCAAGCTAGGGCGAGCGCTTTTTTAAAAGAACAAGAAGCTTGGCTAAAAAAAACCCTTTTAGCGATGCAAGAAAAATACTCCCTTTTACACTCGCAAACCTATCAAAATAAAATCCTTGTGTTTGATGAGGTGAAAAACGCCAACGATTACACCCTAACAGAACTTAAAAAAATCTTAAAAACTTATTTGGAGCAAAAACTCCCCTTAATCGCTCAAAAAATGCAAACTTCCTATACCGGTTTTAGTGTTAGAAACAACGCCAAAGTTTTAGGGAGCTGCTCTTATCATAACCGCTTGAGTTTCGCTCTTTTATTGGTTTGCGCCCAAAAAGAAGCGATTGATTATGTCATCATCCATGAGCTCGCCCACACGATCCACAAAAACCATTCCAAAAATTTCTGGCGTTGCGTAAAAATCTTTTGCCCTAATTACCGCGCTCTAAGAGAGCATTTAAAACAAAGAGTTGTTTTTTATACCCAACTGCTTAAGCAACTACAGCCATAAAGATTAAGCCTTAAAAATTATAGCTCACATACGCTGTGATGCTTCTAGGAGGCGCGGCTTCTTTCCCGTTAGGGCTAGTGCCTATCCCGCTAAACCAATATTTCATGTTAAAAATGTTATTGATTTGCAAGCTCGCACTAACGCTTTGCTTTTTGCGTTCCCACAAAGTGCTAGAAATTTGCAAATTCCACACCCAATACCACGGCGTCATGCCCGCTGTTTTGGTAGTGATAGCCCCGTTTTTAATCGTGGGCGCGTATTGAGTGAAAGGCACGGTGTTTAACACATCTGTATAAGCGCGGCTATAAAAGAAAGAACTCAACCCAATCGTGGTTTTAGCGTAAGTGTAGCTCGCGTCTAAAATAAATTGGTGCGGGCTGACAAAAGGGAGCTTTTTGCCAAAAATATCTTTTTTAGGCCCTTTAGGATTAGCAGGGTTAGTAACCATTGTGTGGCTGGTGATATTAGCGTCTATAAAAGTGTAAGCCGCATGGAGATTAAGCCCTCTAATAGGCGTGTAGTAGAGTTCTAGCTCCACTCCTTGCGATCTCGCATTGACCGGCTCTTTATTATCCCCATAGCGCCCAGTAAAATAGTTATTCGCAAAAATCACAAAATAATTCGCGTTAAAACTCACTTGGTTGTTGAAATAATATCTTGAGCCGCCTTCCATGACATTAAAGATTTGAAAATAATCCGTGCTTGTGCCTGTAAAATTACCGATATTGCTGAATTGGGGCGGGATATAGCTCCTTTGATAATTGAAATAAAACAACCAATCCTTAATGGGTTTATAGCCGACATTGACTGCCGGATTTAATTGGTTATAACGATCTTTGATGGTTTTTCCTGTTTGGCCTGCTTTAAAAGGGAGAGCGTCTTTTTTTTCATAATTTAAAAAAGTGTATCTCAATCCTGGCGTGATCGTTAGCATGCCGTTATTGAAATTGATTTCATCGCTGGCATACACGGCGGTATAATTGTTGAAATTATTGAGTGAAGTTCCTGCATCAAACCCACTGCCATTATTAGGCACACTAGGGTTTTTCCTGGTGGTGGATCGGCGGTATAAATCTTCGGTTAAAAACCGCATTCCCATGTTAAAAGTTTGTTTGACTTTACCGGTATTGACGATAAGATTGAGTTTTGGCTCAAAGGCATTCACCACGAAACGGCGGATATTATCAAAAAACTGCCAACAAGGGCTATTCGTATCGCTATAAGAATACAAACCGCAATTAGGGTTAGTCGCGCTAATTTTTCCTTTGCCATTAAAAGGTAAAATCTTATTTTGACTGCTCATATACACGCTTTGGTATTGGTTGGAAAAGCCAAAATCCCTGCTCATGTCATGCGTGAAATAAGTGAATTTAAAATCGCCCCCCACTTTCCTATCCGGATCGCCAAAATAATTTTGATACACGATCCCAAAGCGTTTGGCTCGCCCTCCATCTTGATTGTCAGGGCGCTCGTTGATGAAGCGATTATAGGCATAATCTTGCGCGCTCAAAGTGCCTGGATGGTAAGAATTGTATTGATAATATTGGTAATAAGCTTTAAAAGTATTGGTCGCATTAATCTTATAAATCGCATCAAGCAAGTAGTTTTGCACCTTTGTGGGGCTATTTTGCCTGAAACCTTGCCCATTAATCCAATTGCCTTGGGCGCTAATTCCTACATGCTTACCCAACATTCCAGCCGTTCGCCCATAAGTGTTAAACAGCATTTGGTTTCCTAAAGTTTGGGCTAAAGGCTTGCCTTTTTCCTTGGGATCTACAAAATTCCCATTAGAAGATCGCCCCCAAAAAGTGATCCTTTCAGCCGCTTGATTTTCCCACTCTTTAGGGATTTCTTTAGTGATGACATTCACCACGCCTCCAAAAGTGTTAGGCCCGTATTGGACGCTCATTCCCCCCTTAATCACATCAATCCTATCCACTGACTGGAAAGTAACAGGGAAAATCGCTAACTCAATATTGGAATACGGCGCACCATAAATGGGGATACCATTGACTAAAATCATGTTGGTATTGCTATGCCCGTTACCGCCCCCACCAAAACCGCGCACCGAAATTTTAGGCAGAACGCCTGTGCCTGTAGCGTCTCTGATTTGAATCCCTGGCACGTTTTGCAAGGCGTTTTCAATATTCAAATTCCCCGTTTTTTTGAGTTCCTTGTTGGAAATCACCGTGCGAGAGCTTGTGGAATTACGCACCTCTTCGCTTTGCCATGAAAGTGGGGCGTTAGAACTGAATTTTTGCTCGGTGGTTGTCACTTTTTTTAAAAAATGGTGCTTATCTTTTGCTAATACCAAAGAATTAAAAAAACAAAAAAGTAAAACGACCGACGCTAAAAAATACGGGGTTTTTACCCTCAAATAACCATTCATTATGATAACCTTTCTTATTTAATTCAAACCGATGCATATTATAAAAATAATTATTATAATTAACTTAAATTTTGAAGTTTGATTTTTTTATTTGTAATTCGTTATCAAAACGATTTGAAAAAGGTTTTTAGTGTTTTTTAAACAAGCTGCTAAGCGTTTTTTTAAAAACAGGATGTTATGGGGGTTTTAGGGCGCGTTATTGATAAATTTTACGGAGAGATCATTACAACCGCTATCGCAAAACCAGCGTCATGGCTGATGCTCGCGCTCAAGCTTTGGACGTTAAAATAGTCCATTTTTTCTTTGGAAAGGGTAATTAAGGGGGCGTTTTTAGGGCTTTTAGAAATACGCATATCTAAAAAGCTCAATTCCTTACCAATGCCTACTTGAAGGGCTTTAGAGCAAGCTTCTTTAAGCGCGAAAAACCCGGCGATACTGCTGGATTTATCCTTACACAAAACAATCTCGCTTGGCGATAAAAAACGCTCTAAAAATCTCATTTCAAAGCGTTTCACGCACTTTTCTATCCTAGCAATAGAGACAATATCTATGCCAATCATTTAAAATTATTGAATAATGAAATCAGTGAAAAAGACATTTTTAATAAAGCCATCAATCAAAAACGAATTCAAATGGCTCTTAATTTCATCTTTAAGCTTGTTTTTGCCTTTGTTAGTAACCACTTCTTCCACGCTTTTAGACGATAGAATCTCTATAATCGTATCCTTAATCGCTGTGTCTTTAACCTTGACTTCATTTAAAAGCTTTTCATTACTCAATTCTAACGAGATAGAAGCCTTAAGGTAGCGTCTGCCATTTTGAGAAACCAAATTCACCGCAAAAGGCGCATCAATCGCATACAAAGGCCCAAGCACCAAATATTGCTGGATATTAGAGCCTTCTTTGGCCTCTTGATTTTTGTTCGCCATAGGATTAGCTTGAACTTCTTGGGTGTTTTTAGAGGCGTTTTCTTTAGATTCTTCCTTATTCCCCATAAGTAGCATGATAATCACCCCTACCAATAAAAGCATCACTAACACGCTTCCAATAATGACAAATAAAAGGGCTTTGCTTTTTTTGGGAGGTTGTTGCGCGGTATTTTCTTGTTCTTCTGCCATGCCTATTCCTATTGAAAATAAGTTAAAGTGGTTTTTCCAAATTTTTTCTGTTTGATTATAGCTAAAGTTACAAGACTTTTAGGCATTTCATGCGCGCTTTCATGCTCAAAAACCGCTAAAAGATTTTTTGGATTAGAGCGTTTCAATAACATTTCTAAAGCGTGAAAACACTTTCCATAAATCCCTAAAAACCCGCTTGTTTCAAAAGGAGGATCAAAATAAAGGATATTCAAAACGCCATTTTTTAAACACAGAGTGGGCAAAAGCTTGAAAGCGTCATCTAAAAAGGTTTGAATTTCAATTTCCTTTTTCAGGCGGTTTTTAAAAAGGGAAATATTTTCTAAAAGCGTGGCATAAGCGCTTTTATTTTGCTCAAAAAACACCGCGCTTTTAGCCCCCCTACTCAAAGCCTCTAAACCCATAGAAGCGCTGCCTGAAAACACTTCTATAAAATGCACTCCACTAATTTCTGCTTGCAAGGTGTTAAAAAACGACTCTCTTACGATCGCTTTCGTGGGGCGCGTGCTAGAAATGTTAGGCAAATTCAAGCCCAATCCCTTACAAGCCCCCCCAATAATCTTAAATTTTTTTACTGGCTGATGATTTGGCATAATTTTTGGGTGTATTCTTCTAGTAATTGCTGAATCTTTTGCTCTTTAGAAAATTGGATTTCTTCGCAAGGTTTTTCGCTCTCTTTTAAAGCACGGTAAAAATTTTTGACATCTTCTTTCACGCTCTGTTTGGTGAAAGGCTTTCTTAAGCGTTCTTCTATAAAGCATAGGGGCTTATTGGTTTCTAGGGTTTCATCATCGCTTAAAACAAAATCGCAAACTCCCATAGGAGAGAGACAATCGCTCAAATAAAATTCCAAACTCCTTTGAATCAACAAAGACTTGCAAGAAAGAAAAATTTTCAAAAAACCCCCTTTATCCCATCAATAGGCTTAAATTGTTTCAAAATTATAGCGATTCTTTCTTTTAAACACCAATATTAAATAAATAAATAAACTCAAAAAGTATTTCATTTTATAAAAAAGAAAAATAGAATGTTAAAAATAAAGCTCAAATAACATCTTTTTTTTTGGTATAATGCCGCTTAAGGTAAGAGCGAAAGGCGTATTATATTCCTTCCTTCTTTACTATAACTTAGCATTTTAATCAACTTTTTCATTAAAATGTCCTGACGCTCTTACCTTTAAACTGAGAAAGCGGATTAGTTCCTCTCCAACTTTTCAAACAAACCGAGTCCCAAAAGCGTAGCGTTTAATAGTAAATACTTAGTATTTAATATTCTAAAAAATCTAAAATACCAATTCCCTCTTCAAAAATACGCGAGCTCTTTGTTATTAGATTGTAAAAATACTTTTGATCATTTTTTTATATTTTATTTTTTCACGAACTCCAACGCCTTGAAGCGCTCCCCCAAACCCCCAGGGCTAATTAGGGGCTTGATTTTAGCCGCTTCTTTTAAATACCTTTCATAACTCACGCTCTTTGAAAACGCTTCCAACAATCCCATAAGCCCCATATCCAGCAAAGCGTTAGCCTGCGATTTAAAGAATGAAAATCGCGCATCGTGTTTTTCAAACAAAAAGCGCACCAAAGAAAAATTGACATCATAAGTCAAATCGCTTTGCTGATACAAAGAAGCCAGATGGTTTAAAATATCCTTAAAATCCAGCGCTTGGTGGTTTTTAAAAGCCCTTAAATGCAGATCCTTTCGCTCTATTTCATCGCCATAATCAAAGCTCAAAAACACCCAAGAAGAAGCTTCGTTCAATTTTTCTAACAAATTTTTAATGAAAGCGTTCAAAAATAACGGCACGCACCCTTCTTTTAAATTCAAATTTTTAAGAAGTTCTTTAGTGGGTTCATCAATACCGCCCCAAACGCCCTGATGATCATGGGTGATAAAAAGCATTTGATTGTCTTTAACAATCTCGCAAGCGAACGCGTCAAACAATTCGTTAGAGACAACGAACGCGCTTTTTTTTTCTTTAAAATCAAGTTCTTCTAAAGCGCAACTGATCAGATCCAATTGCGTGGCTTGCTTGAAAATAGTTCGTTGGATATTTTGCAATTCCTTTAAAGGCTCACAGCTGACAAATTCGCATTTTTCCATTACGCCCACGCTCAAAGCGTTTAAAAAACTGGCTATATCGCTCAAAAAATGCCCATGATGAGAGCCAATTTCTACAATTTTTAAAGGCAAAAATAATTTTTCTTCTTCTAAAAGCCTAATGATATAAAACGCAATAGCGCCCCCAAAAAACTTACTCAAAGACACCGAAGTGTAAAAATCCCCTTTTGGACCGATTAGCGCCTTTCTGTAATACCCCTTTTCTCCATAAAGCCACTCTTGCATGTAATTCCCAAACGAACGCACGATTTTCCTTTTATTCAAACTCATCTCAACCAACAATAAGAGAGCGCTATTCTAGTCAAAATCGCCTTATTTTTGCGCTATGATATTCAATAATAAAGACTTTTTAAGCTAGTTTAGTAGGGAGTTAGTAGTGTGGAAATTTTAAGGCGAGAATGTGGGGCGGTGGAAGAAAACGCTTATATTGTGAAGCTTTCTAGTGGGATAGATTTTATTATCGATCCCGGATTTTCTAGCAGCGAATGGGTGTTAAAAAACGCCAAAAACCCTAAGGCGATTTTAATCACGCATGGGCATTATGATCATGTATGGGATAGCGCTCAATTGTCAAAAGCCCTTAAAGACACCCCCATTTACGCCCCCAAAGACGATGTGTTCATGCTAGAAAATGATATTTTCCATTTGGGCATGCCGGTTTTTAGCCCCACATTTAGCGTGCCTTGTAATAAGGGTTGCACCACTTTAGAGATAGCAAACACCACCATTAAATACTGGCATTTTCCCGGACACACGCCCGGTTGTTCTATCGTAGAAATTGGAGGGGTGATTTTTAGCGGGGATTTTATCTTTTATCGCAGCATTGGCCGTTACGATTTCCCTTATTCTAATGAAAAAGACATGAAAGAGTCCCTGTTAAGGTTTCAAAATTTAGATTTCCCTAAAGACATGGAGATTTATCCAGGGCATGGGGATAAAACAAGTTTTTTTGCCGAAAGAGAGCATTCTAAAATTTGGGTTTCAAGGATGGCTTAATTGCTAAGCCGGCTAGACAAAGAGCGTTATTTGCGCCATATCATGCTAGAAGATGTGGGCGAAGAAGGCCAATTGAAGCTTTTAAAATCTAGCGTTTTAGTCATTGGAGCCGGTGGGCTTGGATCAGCGGTTTTGATGTATCTGTGCACTGCTGGGATAGGAAAAATAGGCATTGTGGATTTTGATGTGGTGGGTATGAGTAATTTGCAACGCCAAATCATCCATTCACAGGATTTTTTAAACCATTCTAAAACCTCTAGCGCGAAAGCACGCTTAAAACAACTCAATGCTAGTATTGAAATAGAGGCTTTTGAAGAACGCTTTAAGGCCCATAACGCTCTTCCTCTCATAGAGCCTTATGATTTTATCATAGACGCCACGGACAATTTTAACGCTAAATTTTTGATCAATGACGCTTGCGTGTTAGCCCAAAAACCCTATTCGCATGCTGGGGTTTTAAAATACAGGGGGCAAAGCATGAGCGTTTTACCCCATAGTGCATGCTTAGCGTGTGTTTTTGATAAGCCCCCTAAAAAAGGATTGAATCCTACTTCAGGGCTTTTTGGGGTCTTACCCGGAGTTTTAGGGTGTATCCAAGCGAGCGAATGCCTTAAATATTTTTTAGGGTTTGAAACTTTACTTATAAATACTTTACTTATAGCCGATATTAAAACGATGGATTTTAAAAAAATTCAAGCACCCAAAAACCCTGATTGTAGGGTTTGTGGCACGCATAAAATCACGCATTTACAAGATTATGAAATTTAGATTAAGGGGTAAGTTTTGGATCTATCAACCATACTAGGCTTGGTATTGGCGGTCGCTTCTATTTCGTTAGGCGATATTTTAGAAGATGGTAACCCGTTGCACATTATCCATTTGAGTTCAGTCATTATCATCGTGCCTACTTCGCTTTTTGCCGCCATGACAGGCACGCATGCTCGTTACGTGAAAGCCGCTTATAAAGAAATAAAAATTGTTTTTTTAAACCCTAAAATCAATTTAAACGAAACCATTAAAAATTTAGTGGAATTAGCCACTTTAGCCAGAAAAGATGGGGTGTTGAGTTTGGAGGGGCGAGTGGCGCAAATTGAAGACGATTTCACCCGTAACGGCTTGTCTATGATCATAGATGGCAAGGATCTAAAATCCGTTAAGGAAAGTTTAGAAATCAGCATTGAAGAAATGGAAGAGTATTACCACGGCGCCGCTCATTATTGGGAGACTGCCGGTGAGACCGCTCCTACTATGGGGTTAGTGGGGGCGGTTATGGGGCTTATGTTAGCCTTGCAAAAACTAGACAACCCGGCTGAAATGGCAGCAGGGATCGCTGGGGCATTTACGGCTACTGTTACAGGGATTATGTGTTCTTATGCGATTTTTGGCCCTTTTGGGCATAAGCTCAAGGCTAAGTCTAAAGACATTATCAAAGAAAAAACCGTTCTTTTAGAGGGGATTTTAGGCATCGCTAATGGGGAAAATCCAAGGGATTTAGAAAACAAACTCTTAAACTACATCGCTCCCGGTGAGCCTAAAAAATCTCAATTTGAGGGCTAAACATGGCTAAGAAAAACAAACCCACCGAATGCCCCGCCGGCGAAAAATGGGCGGTTCCTTATGCGGACTTTTTGTCGTTGTTGCTCGCGCTTTTTATCGCTCTTTATGCCATTTCAGCGGTCAATAAATCCAAAGTGGAAGCCTTAAAAACCGAATTTATTAAGATTTTTAATTACGCCCCAAAGCCAGAGGCGATGCAGCCGGTTGTAGTGATCCCCCCTGATTCAGGGAAAGAAGAAGAGCAAATGGCGAGCGAAAGCTCCAAACCGGCTTCGCAAAATACCGAAACAAAAGCCACTATCGCTCGCAAAGGCGAAGGCAGTGTTTTAGAGCAAATTGATCAAGGCTCTGTTTTAAAACTCCCCTCTAGTTTGCTGTTTGAAAACGCCACATCAGATGCAATCAATCAAGACATGATGCTCTATATTGAACGGATCGCTAAAATCATTCAAAAACTCCCTAAAAGGGTGCATGTTAATGTAAGGGGTTTTACAGACAACACGCCTTTAAATAAAACCCGTTTTAAAAGCCATTATGAATTAGCCGCCAATCGCGCTTATAGGGTGATGAAAGTCCTTATACAATACGGCGTGGATCCTAACCAATTGTCTTTTTCTTCTTACGGATCTACCAACCCTATCGCGCCTAATGATTCCCTAGAAAACAGAATGAAAAACAATCGTGTGGAAATCTTTTTTTCAACCGATGCGAACGATTTGAGCAAGATCCATTCTATTTTAGATGAAGAATTCAATCCCCACAAACAGCAAAAATGAATCGCATGAAACCAATTTTTTTGTTAATCTTTTTGTTGTTAGCGAGCCTTATTGCTAGAGAGAAGGACGCTTCTTCAAACCTTTTTGATTTGATTGATAAGGGGATCAACAGAGAACAAGAATTGAAAGAGCAGGAGCAAAAAACACGCTTGAAACTGGCTCAAAGCCCTTTAGTGGCGTTAGAGATTGTCCCCCAAGAAACGCCCTATTTAGAATGGCAAGGGGCTAGGGAGTCGTATTATTTGAAAGTGAGCGCTGTAGTGGAGAGCGTGGTTATTTTAAAGATTGACATCAATCAGGGGCGTTCTTGCTCGCTCTACCCCACGCCTAAAAGCGTTTCTTTAGTGAGGAATCAAAGCGTAGCCTATGAGATTTTATGCGAAAACCAGCCGCTATGGATAGAAGTGAGCACCAATTTAGGCAAACGCACCTTTCAGTTTTAATTTTACTCGTTTTTGGCTTTGTTTTAAAAAAGTTTGCGCTTATTGTTGATGGTAAAAATTTGATTTAAACCCAATTAAGAAAAACCTTTTTATATCAAATAAATTTGGTTATAATGCCAAAAATGGGCGTTTTTAAACAATTGATCAAAGAATTGTATGAATGGTTGCTCCATTCTATAGATATGGTTATCCAGCATTTAGTTGCTATGGTGTTAAAAATAAGCGTGGTAAAATATTTGATAAAAGAATTTCATGATCGCTTCATTTACTTTATAGACTTGATTGCGCAACATTTTATCATCGTTGCGCTTTCTAGTCTTCTCGTGCTGGTGTTTGGGGTTTTGATTGGGGTTTTGGTGTTTTATAACTCAAAGGCTAGAGCGTTTTTGCTCCCTGTGGTGAATTTCCTCTACACCATCCCATCGTTGGCGTTATTCGCGTTATTCATTCCTGTGATTGGGGTGGGGTTAAAAAACGCGCTTTTAGTGTTGGTCTTATACGGCTTATTACCCATTGTCCATAGCACTTATAACGCTTTAAAAGAGGTGAGAGAAGAGGTGATTAAGGCCGCTATTGGGCTAGGGTGTAACCCCAAAGAGTTGTTTTTTAGGGTGCACTTCTTGCTCGCTATCCCCCAAATTTTAGCGGGCTTAAGGATTGCGGTGGTGATGCTAGTGGCGATGGCTGGAATTGGGGCACTCATTGGGGCTGGAGGCTTAGGGCAGGCGATTTTTAGAGGGCTAAACACGCAAAACACCACGCTTTTAGTGGCTGGCAGTTTGATCATAGCTCTTTTTAGTGTTTTAGCGGATCAATTTGTGAGCGTGTTTCAGCATGAAAACGCTTTGCAACGCCTATTTTCTCAAAACGCCACCCAAAAACAAAAAAGAAGAGTTTATCTTAATTTAGCAGTGTTTCTTTTTTTATTGCTAGCGAGCGCTTTATGGCTCATTCCTAGAAACGCCATAGAAGAAAAGCCCTTAGTCGTAGCGACAAAACCTAGCAGCGAGCAGTATATTTTGGGCGAGATTTTAAGCCTTTTGTTAGAAAAACACCATATCCCTATCAAGCGAGCGTTCGGCATTGGCGGGGGGACGATGAATATCCATCCGGCATTGCTTAGGGGCGATTTTGATTTGTATGTGGAATATACCGGCACCGCTTGGGTGAACACGCTCAAAAACCCTTTGACTCAAAAAGTGGATTTTGAAACGATTAAAAAGCGTTATGAGAAGGAATTTAATCTTTTATGGGTGGGGCTTTTGGGCTTTAATAACACCTATTCCTTAGCGATTTCTAAAGAAGACGCTCAAAAATACGCGATTGAAACTTTCAGCGATTTAGCCCTTCATAGCCCAAATTTTGATTTTGGAGCGGAGTTTGACTTTTTTGAAAGAGAGGACGCTTTTAAGGGCTTAGTGAAAGCTTATCGCTTTCATTTTAGAAGTTTGCATGAAATGGATATTAATTTGCGTTATAAAAGTTTTGAATCTCATAAGATCAACGCTTTAGACGTTTTCACCACAGACGCTCAAATCAAAGAATTGGATTTAAAGGTGCTTAAGGACGATAAAGGGTTTTTCCCTAATTATCAAGCCGGCATCATCATAAGAAAAGAAGTTGTCAAAAAGTATCCTGAAGCGTTAAAAATCTTAGAAAAATTGGATTCAAAAATTAACGATGAAAAAATGCAAGATTTAAACTATCAGGTGGAAGTGTTGAAAAAAAGCCCTAAAATCGTAGCTAAAGATTTTTTAGAAAGCTTGGGGTTATAAGCATGAAAGAAATCGTCAAAATAGAGAATGTGTCTTTTAACTACCACAATCGTGCTGTTTTTAAGGATTTTAATTTAAGCATTGAAAAAGGGGATTTTTTATGCGTTTTAGGGGAGAGCGGGAGCGGTAAAAGCACGCTTTTAGGCTTGATTTTAGGGCTTTTAAAACCTAATCTTGGGAGCGTTAAAATCTTTAATGAGACCCTTTCAAACAACGCTTTTTTACGCCAAAAAATAGGCTATATCGCTCAAGGCAATTCCTTATTTTCTCATTTAAACGCCATGCAAAACATGACTTTTTGCCTTAATTTACAAGGCATAAACAAACAAGCCGCTCAAAAAGAAGCCAAAGCCTTAGCGTTAAAAATGGGGTTAGACGAGAGCCTTATGGATAAATTCCCCAATGAATTGAGTGGGGGGCAAGCCCAAAGAGTGGGCATTATTAGGGGGATTATCCACAAGCCAGAACTCATTTTATTAGATGAGCCTTTTAGTGCTTTAGATAGTTTTAATCGTAAGAATTTGCAAGATCTCATCAAAGAAATACACCAAAATTCTTGCGCTACTTTCATTATGGTAACGCATGATGAGGAAGAGGCGCAAAAGTTGGCCACAAAAACCCTAGAAATCAAAGCCCTTAAACAAGAGCAGTGATTTTTAAGGCTCGTTTAAAAATTCTGGCGTGGTGTTGTTAGCAGGCGTTTGCATAGAAGAATTAGAGCTGTTTGAAGTTTTTTTAGCAGGTTTTTCATTGAATGGGGGGGCTTTATAGCCGCAAGCTTGAATCGTTATTGCCACAAGCGTTAAAAAGCATGTTAAGATCAGTTTATGGAACAAAATATTTTCTCCTTACTCATTCAAAAAAAGTCTTATAAAAAGCTTGAAACTCTTTTGAAACTCAAAAAGCTTAAGGTTTTTATGCCTTTAAGTTTACAAGAAAATTTGCTTTTTATCTTCATCAAAGACTCTAAATTGCTTTTTGCGTTTAAAGATCTTTGGGCTTCTAAGGAATTTAACCAGCGATTCGCTAAAGAAATCAGCCGTTTTTTAAACACGCAAGGGCATGCTTATGGGTTTGACGGGTTGAATGGGTTAGAAATTTTAGGTTATGTGCCTAAAGATTCCTTAGAAAAAGCCAATTTTTATGCCCCCATTAAAAAACAAGCCCGTTTTTTTCGCCCTAGTGCTTTAGGGTTGTTCCATAACCCCATTAAAGACGCTCGTTTGCATGAATGTTTTGAAAAAGCACGCGCTTTGATCCACTACCAACGCAGTTTTTTTGAGGAATGAATGGCTGATTTATTGTCCAGTTTGAAAAACCTTTCTAATAGCAGTGGCGTGTATCAATATTTTGATAAAAACCGCCAATTACTCTATATCGGTAAGGCGAAAAACTTAAAAAAGCGCATCAAAAGCTATTTTTCCATCCGTAATAATGAAATCACGCCCAATCCTCGCGTAAGCTTACGCATCCAAATGATGGTCAAACAAATCGCTTTTTTAGAAACCATTTTAGTGGAAAACGAGCAAGACGCTTTGATTTTAGAAAATTCTTTAATCAAGCAGCTCAAGCCCAAATACAATATTCTTTTAAGAGACGATAAAACTTACCCTTATA
The DNA here is from genome assembly GCF_014497725.1 of Helicobacter pylori. Lineage (GTDB taxonomy): Bacteria > Campylobacterota > Campylobacteria > Campylobacterales > Helicobacteraceae > Helicobacter > Helicobacter pylori_DE. Next base: position 85,338 of record NZ_JACTGF010000003.1, read on the forward strand.
TTTACATGGATTTTTCCACTGATTTCCCTATCCCTTTAATCACACGAAAAATTTTAAAACAGCCTGGCGTTAAATATTTTGGCCCTTTTACGAGCGGGGCTAAGGATATTTTGGATAGCTTGTATGAATTGCTCCCTTTGGTTCAAAAGAAAAATTGCATCAAGGATAAAAAGGCATGCATGTTTTATCAAATAGAGCGTTGTAAAGCCCCATGTGAGAATAAAATCACCAAAGAAGAGTATTTAAAAATCGCTAAAGAATGTTTAGAAATGATTGAAAATAAAGACAGGCTCATCAAAGAGCTTGAATTGAAAATGGAGCGCCTTTCTAGTAACTTGCGTTTTGAAGAAGCCCTAATTTACAGGGATAGGATTGCAAAAATCCAAAAAATCGCCCCTTTCACTTGCATGGATTTAGCCAAACTCTACGATTTGGATATTTTTGCTTTTTATAGTGGGAACAATAAGGCGGTGTTAGTGAAAATGTTTATGCGTGGGGGTAAAATCATTTCTTCTGCGTTTGAAAAAATCCACTCCCTCAATGGGTTTGACACCGATGAGGCGATGAAACAAGCCATTATCAACCATTACCAATCGCATTTGCCTTTGATGCCTGAACAGATCTTATTGAGCGCTTGTTCTAATGAAGTGCTTAAAGAATTGCAAGAGTTTATCTCTCATCAATACTCTAAAAAAATCGCTCTTAGCATTCCTAAAAAGGGCGATAAGCTCGCTTTAATAGAAATCGCTATGAAAAACGCTCAAGAGATTTTTAGCCAAGAAAAAACCTCTAATGAAGATCGGATTTTAGAAGAAGCGCGATCGCTCTTCAATTTAGAGTGCGTGCCTTATAGGGTGGAAATCTTTGACACAAGCCACCATTCAAACAGCCAATGCGTGGGGGGAATGGTCGTGTATGAAAACAATGCATTTCAAAAAAACTCTTATCGGCGTTACCATTTAAAAGGCTCTAACGAATACGATCAAATGAGCGAATTGCTCACCAGAAGAGCCTTAGACTTTGCTAAAGAGCCACCGCCTAATTTGTGGGTGATTGATGGAGGGAGGGCGCAATTAAACATCGCTTTAGAAATTTTAAAAAGTAGCGGGAGTTTTGTAGAAGTGATCGCTATTTCTAAAGAAAAAAGGGATTCTAAAGCTTATCGCGCTAAAGGGGGCGCTAAAGACATCATCCATACGCCCAGCCATACTTTTAAATTGCTCCCTAGCGACAAACGCTTGCAATGGGTGCAAAAATTGCGCGATGAAAGCCACCGGTATGCGATAAACTTCCATAGATCCACTAAACTTAAAGACATGAAACAAATCGCTCTTTTAAAAGAAAAGGGCATAGGAGAAGCCAGCGTGAAAAAATTATTGGATTATTTTGGGAGTTTTGAAGCGATAGAAAAAGCGAGCGAGCAGGAAAAAAACGCCGTTTTAAAAAAACGAAAATAAAGGAAAAAACATGAAAAAAAAATTGAATATAGGGCTTGTGGGTTTAGGGTGTGTGGGGAGCGCGGTCGCTAAAATCTTACAAGAAAATCAAGAAATCATTAAAGACAGGGCCGGCGTGGAAATTAAAATTAAAAAAGCGGTGGTGCGAGACGTGAAAAAGCACAAAGGCTATGCTTTTGAAATCAGCGATGATTTAGAAAGCTTGATAGAAGATGAAGAGATTGATATTGTTGTGGAGCTTATGGGTGGGGTTGAAGCGCCTTATCTTTTAGCTAAAAAAACTTTAGCCAAGCAAAAAGCCTTCGTTACGGCCAATAAAGCCATGTTAGCGTACCACCGCTATGAATTAGAACAAACCGCTAAAAACACCCCCATAGGCTTTGAAGCGAGCGTGTGTGGGGGTATCCCCATTATCAAGGCTTTAAAAGACGGCTTGAGCGCTAATCACATCCTTTCTTTTAAAGGGATTTTAAACGGCACGAGCAATTACATTTTAAGCCAGATGTTTAAAAATCAAGCGAGCTTTAAGGACGCTTTGAAAGACGCGCAGCATTTAGGCTATGCGGAATTGAACCCTGAATTTGACATTAAGGGCATTGATGCGGCGCACAAATTATTGATTTTAGCGTCTTTAGCGTATGGCATTGATGCGAAATTAGAAGAAATTTTGATTGAAGGCATTGAAAAGATAGAGCCAGACGACATGGAGTTTGCTAAAGAATTTGGTTATAGCATCAAACTTTTAGGCATCGCTAAAAAACACCAAGATTGCATTGAATTAAGGGTGCATCCAAGCATGATTAAAAACGAATGCATGCTCTCTAAAGTGGATGGGGTGATGAACGCTATCAGCGTCATAGGGGATAAGGTGGGCGAGACTTTGTATTATGGGGCTGGGGCTGGAGGAGAGCCTACCGCAAGCGCGGTCATTAGCGATATTATAGAAATCGCAAGGAAAAAAAGCTCTCTAATGCTGGGCTTTGAAACCCCTCAAAAACTCCCCCTAAAACCCAAAGAAGAAATCCAATGCGCTTATTATGCGCGCTTGTTAGTGAGCGATGAAAAAGGCGTTTTTTCTCAAATCAGCGCGATTTTAGCTAAAAATGATATTTCGCTCAACAATGTCTTGCAAAAAGAAATCCCGCAATCCAACAAGGCTAAAATCTTATTTTCCACGCACACCACCAACGAAAAGTCTATGCTGAACGCCCTTAAAGAGCTTGAAAATTTACAAAGCGTGTTGGATACCCCTAAAATGATCCGTTTGGAAAATTGAATGCGTTTTTTGAACAACAAACATAGAGAAAAGGGCTTAAAGGCTGAAGAAGAAGCTTGCGGATTTTTAAAAACGCTGGGTTTTGAAATGGTGGAGAGGAATTTTTTTTCAAAATTTGGCGAAATTGATATCATCGCTTTGAAAAAAGGGGTTTTGCATTTCATTGAAGTCAAAAGCGGGGAAAATTTTGATCCCATTTATGCGATCACGCCGAGCAAATTAAAAAAGATGATTAAAACGATCCGCTGTTATTTGTCTCAAAAAGATCCCAATAGAGATTTTTGCATTGACGCTATTATTGTGAAAAATGGTAAATTTGAACTTTTAGAAAATATCACTTTTTAGATTTTTATCCAAAATCAATGCGGTTTCATTAACATTCTTAAGCTAATATAATTCTCGTTAATCAAAATCATAGAATATTTAGGAGTAACCAATGAGTCACTATATTGAATTAACTGAAGAAAATTTTGAAAGCACCATTAAAAAAGGGGTTGCGTTAGTGGATTTTTGGGCGCCATGGTGTGGTCCTTGCAAGATGCTATCCCCTGTGATTGATGAATTAGCTAGCGAATATCAAGGTAAGGCTAAGATTTGTAAAGTCAATACCGATGAGCAAGAAGAATTGAGCGCGAAATTTGGGATTAGAAGCATTCCTACGCTTTTATTCACAAAAGATGGCGAAGTCGTCCATCAGTTGGTGGGTGTGCAAACTAAAGTTGCTTTAAAAGAGCAATTGAACAAACTTCTAGGCTAGTAGCCATGATAGATTGCGCGATTATTGGAGGTGGTCCTGCAGGTTTGAGCGCGGGGCTTTATGCCACTAGAGGCGGTGTTAAAAACGCCGTTTTATTTGAAAAAGGAATGCCTGGAGGGCAAATCACTGGTAGTAGTGAGATTGAAAACTATCCGGGCGTTAAGGAAGTGGTGAGCGGGTTGGATTTCATGCAACCATGGCAGGAGCAATGCTTTCGCTTTGGCTTAAAGCATGAGATGACCGCTGTTCAAAGAGTTTCTAAAAAAGACTCTCATTTTGTTATTTTGGCAGAAGATGGCAAGACTTTTGAAGCTAAAAGCGTGATTATCGCTACCGGTGGTAGCCCTAAACGCACAGGCATCAAAGGCGAGTCAGAATATTGGGGTAAAGGCGTTAGCACTTGTGCGACATGCGATGGCTTCTTTTACAAAAATAAGGAAGTAGCGGTGCTTGGTGGAGGCGATACCGCCGTAGAAGAGGCGATTTATCTAGCCAACATCTGCAAAAAAGTCTATCTCATCCACAGAAGAGATGGTTTTAGGTGCGCACCTATCACTTTAGAGCATGCTAAAAACAATGATAAGATTGAGTTTTTAACCCCTTATGTGGTGGAAGAAATCAAGGGCGATGCTTCTGGCGTGTCTTCTTTAAGCATTAAAAACACAGCCACTAACGAAAAAAGAGAATTAGTCGTGCCGGGGTTTTTTATTTTTGTGGGTTATGATGTGAATAACGCTGTGTTAAAACAAGAAGACGGCTCTATGCTGTGCAAATGCGATGAATACGGCTCTATTGTCGTGGATTTTTCCATGAAAACGAATGTTCAAGGCTTGTTTGCGGCAGGAGATATTCGCATTTTTGCCCCTAAGCAAGTGGTTTGTGCTGCAAGCGATGGCGCTACGGCAGCCTTAAGCGTGATTTCTTATTTAGAACACCATTAAATCAAGCTTATAACCCTAGATTTAGGGTTATAAGTTCTCGCTTCAAACATTCATTGGATCTTCAAAACTTGTAAGGTATTTTAGTTTTTTGTTTAGTTGCAATGCGATTTCGTTCTCTTGCTTTGTTTTAATTAAATATTGATCACAAAATTTAAAAACGCTCAAAACATTTTTTACAATCAATATAATAAAAGAACTTGTTTGATCAAAAAAGCGCTCCTTAGGGGGTTGTGGGGATTTAGTTGGGGGTTGTAGGGGGGAGAACTATTTTAATACCCCCTATTCTCTTAAGAGTTTTATTGTAAAACAGAGCCAAAAACGATATACTCTATTAAAAATTATGGGAGTCTAAGCTTTGCGTGTTTTTGTCATTTCTTTAAATCAAAAAGTGTGCGATACATTTGGTTTGGTTTTTAGAGACACCACAACTTTACTCAATAACATCAATGCCACCCACCACAAAGCCGAAATTTTTGATGCGATTTATTCTAAAACTTTTGAAGGCGGGTTGCACCCCTTAGTGAAAAAGCATTTACACCCTTATTTCATCACGCAAAACATCAAAGACATGGGGATTATAACCAATCCTATCAGTGAGGTTTCTAAATTTTATTACGCTTTAAAATACCATGCGAAGTTTATGAGCTTGGGGGAGCTTGGGTGCTATGCGAGTCATTATTCCTTGTGGCAAAAATGCATAGAGCTCAATGAAGCGATCTGTATTTTAGAAGACGATATAACCTTGAAAGAGGATTTTAAAGAGGGCTTGGATTTTTTAGAAAAACACATCCAAGAGTTAGGCTATATCCGCTTGATGCATTTATTGTATGATGCCAGTGTGAAAAGTGAGCCATTGAGCCATAAAAACCACGAGATACAAGAGCGTGTGGGAATCATTAAGGCTTATAGTCATGGGGTGGGGACTCAAGGCTATGTGATCACGCCCAAGATTGCCAAAGTTTTTTTGAAACACAGCCGAAAATGGGTTGTTCCTGTGGATACGATAATGGACGCTACTTTTATCCATGGCGTGAAAAATCTGGTGTTACAACCTTTTGTGATCGCTGATGATGAGCAAATCTCTACGATAGCGCGAAAAGAAGAACCCTATAGCCCTAAAATCGCCCTAATGAGAGAACTCCATTTCAAATATTTGAAATATTGGCAGTTTGTATAATCAATAATAAAAATACTAAAGAGCGTTTTAAAGTTGTCCCTATTTGATTGGAACAAAACCAGTTTTTAACCGCTTTTAAGAATGGATTGAATTTTTAAATGGATTTCAAAAGAGTTTGTAGCCTCTTTTAGCTTCTATGCACGATCTAGATAAGACGCATTAAGAAAATGAAGTGCATCAGAAAATTATTTTCTAATTTTCTAATGCTTTAAGATTAAGACTTTTTAGGATTGGCTTCGGTTACCCTAATCGTTCTGCCCATAAAATCCGTATTGTCCAATTTAGCAATCGCTTCCCTAACGCCCTCTTCTTGCATTTCTACAAAGCCAAAACCTTTAGGTTTCTTCGTTTCTCTGTCATAAATCAGTTTGACATTAAAAACTTTGCCAAATTGACTGAAAAGCTCCTTGACTTGCTCACTGGTAGCGCTATAAACCAAATTCCCTACATAAATGTTTTTCAAGATAAAATTCTCCGGTAAAAAAATGACAACATACCCATAAGAATATGAAAAAGTTATAAAAAAGTAACACTTCTAAAACCCAAACACATCCAAAACAGAAGTATGGTGGATTTTATCTAATGATTGCTTAAAAAATTATAAAAGCTATTAAAATTGGGTATTGATAATAAAATAGAACTTACACAAGCAAGCGGTAATTTTAAAAAGCGTTATTAAGGGATAAGGGGAGCATGGTTTCAAAACCACCCCCCTATCCTTTTAAAAGCTTTACCATAAAACAAAGTTTTAAAAAACAACATTAAAGCCAAACAAGGACGCTTTGTTTAATGCCCTTCATCGGTTAAAACAGCCCCTGCCAGATACACATAAGTGAGGATCATAAAAACAAAAGCTTGTAAAATCCCCATAAAAAACAAAACCATAAAGGGCGCTACAGGAACCGCCCAAGGCACTAATAAAAGCATGATGAGCAAGAACATGTCATCGCCCTTAATATTCCCAAACAAACGAAACGATAAAGACACAATCCTAGAAAAATGCGAGATGATCTCAATAGGGAACATGAAAGGAGCGAGCCACTTCACAGGACCTGCAAAATGAGCGAAATACTTAAAAAAGCCCTGCACTCTAATGCCTTCAAAATGGTAATAAAAAAACACAATCAGCGCTAAAACCAGCGTAAAGCTCCAGCTAGCCGTAGGGGATTCAAAGCCAGGAATGATGCCTATCATGTTAGAAAAAAAGACATACAAAGCGATCGTGCCTGCTAGGGGGAAGTATTTGCGGGCTAATTCTTCGCCTATAATATCCTTAGCCACGCTCAAAATCGCGCTAATGATGCTCTCATACACATTCTGCAAACCCATAGGCACCATCTGCATTTTGCGCGACGCGCCAAGCGAGATTAAAAACATCAAAACCGCTGTCAAAACGACAAAAAACCCGGTGATAAAATCATGATTGGAGCTAAAAAAATTAGCAATAGTAAATACTCTGTGTTCCATGAAAAAGTTTCTCTAAGCCTTATTGAAAATTTCCTTAATTGTAGCAATTAAGTTTTAAAAACTCATTAAACCAAGCTTTTTAACGAGTTTTTAAACGATTTGTCTTGTTTTCTTTTAAAATTCACCCATAATAATTAGGGGCTTCTTTGGTAATATCCACGCCATGCACATGGCTTTCTTTTAACCCCGCACTAGTGATTTCTACAAATTCAGCGTTTTGATACAATTCCAAAATATTTTTCGCCCCCTGATACCCCATAGAAGAGCGCACGCCCCCTACTAATTGGAAAATCATATCCGAAACCTTACCACGATAAGGCACACGCCCCTCAATGCCTTCTGGGACTAACTTTTCACTCGCCACGCCCTCTTGAAAATACCTATCAGAGCTCCCTTTAGTCATAGCCCCAATGCTACCCATGCCCCTATAGCTTTTATATTGCCTCCCTTGGTAAATCATAAAATCCCCAGGAGATTCTTCTGTGCCAGCGAGTAAAGAGCCTATCATCACGCTTGATGCCCCCAAAGCCAAAGCCTTAGCCACATCGCCTGAATAGCGGATCCCTCCATCGGCAATCACAGGAATATCAAATTTAGACGCCACTTCTACGCAATTATCAATCGCGCTCACTTGGGGCATTCCCACCCCAGCCACAATCCTAGTGGTGCAAATGCTTCCTGGCCCAATACCCACTTTAACAGCGTCCGCTCCCGCGCTAATCAAATCACTTGTGGCCTCTTTAGTCACCACATTCCCCACAATCACATCCACTACCAAGCTTTTTTTAATCTCTTCTAAAGTGTGTAAGATATTGGCTGAATGCCCATGCGCGCTGTCTAGCACCAGTGCATCCACCCCCGCTTTAACTAACATTTCAGCCCTATCCAACTGCCCCACTCCAATAGCCGCCCCCACTCTCAACCTCCCAAAATCATCTTTATTGGCCTCAGGGTATTCAATGCGTTTTTGAATGTCCTTGATCGTGATCAAGCCTTTTAAGACATTATCTTTATCCACAATAGGCAATTTTTCAATCTTATGCTTGTGCATCAAATCGCTCGCTTCATCTAAGCTAATACCCACATGAGCGGTAACTAAAGGCATTTTAGTCATCACATCGCCCACTTTTTTACTCAAATCGGTTTCAAAGCGCACATCTCTGTTGGTTAAAATCCCAATCAACAACCCCTTATCATCTACCACAGGCACGCCTGAAATCTTGTAATTATCCGTGATGACTTTAGCGTCCGCTAGCGTCCTGTGCGCATGGATAAAAATAGGATCATTAATCACCCCGCTCTCGCTTTTTTTAACCTTGGTGATTTCTTTGAGTTGCGTTTGAATATCCATGTTTTTATGCACGATGCCAATACCCCCAAGGCGCGCCATAGCGATAGCGGTTTTATGCTCTGTAACCGTATCCATAGCCGCGCTAATAAAGGGGATATTCAAACGAATATTTTTAGTTAAGCGAGATTTTAAGCTCACGTCTTTAGGTAAAACGCTGGATTTTCTAGGCACCATCAACACGTCTTCAAAAGTCAAAGCCCTTTGTAAAATTCTCATTTTCTATCCTTAATCTAATTTTAAATCCAATTCTTGCTCTAAAGCGTAAGAAACGTCTAAAAGGCTTTGTTCATCAAAAGCCTTAGCAATGAATTGCATCCCTATGGGCAAGCCTAAAGGATCTTTAGCGACCGGCAAGGAAAGGGCTGGCAAACCGCTCAAATTCGCCCCAATCGTGTAAATATCGCTCAAATACATTTCTAGAGGGCTTGCATGGTAGTTGAATAAATGAGCGCTCGTAGGGGCTACAGGGGTAAAAATCAAATCCACTTCTTCAAAAATCTTGTTGTATTGCTCTTTGATTATCAATCGCATTTGCTGGGCTTTCAAATAATAAGCGTCATAATACCCGCTGCTTAAGACAAAATTCCCTAACATGATGCGCCGTTTCACCTCATCGCCAAAACCTTCACTGCGGCTTTTGAGATACAATTCTTTCAAATCTTTAATGTTTTGAGCCCTCCTCCCATAACGCACCCCATCGAATCTGGCCAGATTCGAACTCGCTTCAGCCATGCTGATAATATAATAGATAGAGATTTGATAATGCGAATCCAACATCTTTTTTTCTACAATCTCATGCCCCATTTCTTTCAAGGCTTTAAGGGTGTTCTCATAAGCGAGTTGCACTTCATTGCTCGCGTCTTTAATGTGATCCCTTAAGATAGCGATTTTAAAGCGTTTGTCTCTGTTAAGGTTTTTAAAGGTTTGCGTGGGTTTGAGATTCGCGCTCGTGGAGTCCTTATTATCATACCCGCTAATAGCGTCAAATAAAATAGAAGCGTCTTCTACATTTTGCGTGATAGGCCCGATTTGATCAAAACTAGAGCAATACGCGATCAAACCATAACGGCTCACCCTCCCATAAGTGGGCTTTAACCCCACACACCCGCAATAGCTCGCCGGTTGCCTGATAGACCCGCCCGTATCGCTCCCTAAAGCCGCCACCGCTAATCCACCCGCTACCGCTGCCGCACTCCCCCCACTGCTCCCTCCAGGCACTCTGTTTTTGTCTCGTGGGTTTTTGGTGATCCCATAGCAACTAGACTCTGTGGTGCTTCCCATCGCAAACTCGTCCATGTTAGAAAGCCCAAACCCTGCCATGCTGTTTTGGTGCAAGTTTTCCATCACGCTCGCATGATAAGGAGCGACATAGCCTTCTAAAATCTTACTGGAGCAAGTGATTTCCCACCCTTTAACGCTGATATTGTCTTTAATAAGGATCGGCACGCCTTTAGCGCTAGCGCCATTAAGGCTAGGGGTTTTAATATAAGCGTTCAAATCTGAAGCTCTAACCTTAGCGTCAATTTCGTTTTTAAGGGTTTCTAATTCATCTTGGGATAAAGAAAGGGCTTGTTTTAAAGTGATCATGTTTTTAGCCTTACAAAAAATTTAATAGTAGTTTAACATGCTTACATATAAAACGAGCTTATAAGAGCGTTTTTAAAAAGCGTTCAACTCGCTTATTTAAATCTTTTAAACTGGAGCTGTTGTCTATAATATAATCGCTCATGGTGCGTTTTTGCTCTATATCCATTTGACAAGCTAAGCGTTGCAAGATTTCAGCCTCTTTGAGTGTGTCTCGCTCTAAAAGGCGCTCAATTTGTAAGGCCCTGGGCGCATAGATTAAAACCACTTTACTCACAGGATAGCGTTTTTTACCCCCCACTTCAAAAAACAAAGGGATGTCTAAAAAATACGCTTGATGATTCTTTTCTAATTCATAGGCTTTTTTAAGCATGCATTCACGGATTAAGGGGTGTAAAAAATCCTCTAGCCATTTTAACTCATTAGCCTTTTGAAACACGATCGCGCCAAGTTTTTTTCTGTTTAAAATATCTTTTTCTAAAATATCTGATCCAAAATGTTGGGCGATTTTTAACCGATGCTCTTGCAATAATTGATGAGCGATCTTATCCGCATCTAAAATCTCATAGCCTTGCGATTCCAATATTTTAATGGTGGTGCTTTTACCGGTGCCTATCCCCCCTGTGAGAGCGATAGCGTTTTTTAAGATCATTTTAAGATTTGATATTGTCTTTAAAGACTTCTTGTAAATTTTTAGGCAAAGCGAATGCGGCCCTATGAATGTCTTCGTTATAGTATCTCACGCTTGTTAACGCTTCTATTTTTGGCGTCATTAGATCTTTTAAGGGGTGGGTTTTAAAAGAAGCGTAAATATAACCTTTATTGCTTAAAATCCTTAAAGGTGCTACAAAAGGCATGGCAATAGGAAAAAACCCACCCATGTTTTTAAGAGCGTTTTGCATGCTCACATGCTCTAATAATGGGTGTTTGGCTACCGAAATAAACACCCCATCTTCTTTAAGCATTCTTTTTAAACCATCTATTTTATGAATATCCGGCTCTTGCAAGCAAAGGATCAAATCGTATTTTTTAATGTCTAAATCTAATAGTTGTTTAGCGTGCGTGAAATTCTTATTATTTTTCACTTCATGGAAATGGGGGAAAAAACTGATGAAGCTGTCTAAAATCTTTTCATCCGCTTGCACAAAATCTATATGCGTGTCGTATTTAAAAAGCTGGTGGGCTAATTCCAAATCAAACCCATCCACAATCAAAACTTCTTTAAGCTCTTTCTTGGTGCAACCCCCCATATGAGCGAGCAACTCGCTTTCAATATGCAAAAAATTCTTGAACAGCAACTGGCGGTTAAGCATTGCAATTTCACCAAAATCCTTAGATTTAAAAATCTCTAAGATATTATGCTCGCTTCTAACATCTAATAATTTCGCTTCTATGGTGTATTCTTTACGCAAATACGGCGTGATTTCTTGGGTGATCCACATAAACATTCCTTACTTTTTAACAATATCCATGCCTTTGAAACGCTAACATGCTACCCAAAAAAATCTAAATTGTCGTAATAAACGCCCTAACTTTGGCATTCTAAAAAAAGTTCCGTATCGCTCTTAAAGCGCTCTTTTTTAAAATCCAAATCAATACTGATGGCTTTATGCTGGCTGTCTAATTTATCGGTTGAATGCTTTTTTAACACCATTTGACACTTTGAAATCTCAATGGCGTCTAAAGCCTTATCCCCTATCGTATAAAGATCATCGCTCTTTTTTTCTAACAAAAAGGATTCATAAAAAGGCCTTAAACTCAAATCGCTGTCATTGGTGGTATAAACATACGAAGAAATCTTGCCCTTAAATTGCGCGATTTGCGTTTTAGTGTCATTAAAAGTGAAAGTTTGGATCTGGCGATCTTTATCGTTTTGATCTTTTAAAAAACGCTTCAAGGCTTTGGATTTGATTTCTATCAACCATTGATCCCCTTCTTTACTCATGATAATATCCCCATCCTTTAGGGGGTAGAAATTTTGTTGGGAATATTCAATGAGTTTTGGATTTTTGGCTTTTCTTTTTTTGTAAAGGAACGGGTTTTTTTCATTATTGGCATTATTAGCGTTGTTGTTGGGATCATTTGGGTATAAGGGCGGGTTTTTTTCATTATTATCGCTTGGCTCATTCAATAAAATCACAGAAGTTTCAGGGTTAAAAGAATTGTCTTCATCTTTAGTCAGTTGGAAAAAAGCGTTTCTTTCCTCTATAGGCTGATACACCATGTTTTGTAAAAAAATCGTTTCGCTAAAGACTTCGTAATCCGAATCCACATAGCTAGGGCGTTTAGAGCCGTCATTTTCTTGCTCTTGGGCTTTTTTTTGCATTTTGATAAAGCTCTCTTGCGAGCAAGCTAAAAAGCAGACTAAAATCATTATTACCACGCCTATTTTTTTGACTAAAAACAATGCTAGACCCTTATTTAAGCTTTAAATAACTATAATATTGTAATCTAATTTTGATTAAATTGAAGCGATAAAAAAGATGAATACAAGCCCTAAAACTTTAAAAACCATTGCGATTTTAGGCCAGCCTAATGTGGGGAAAAGCTCGTTATTTAACCGCTTAGCTAGAGAAAGGATCGCTATCACTTCAGATTTTGCAGGCACGACACGAGACATTAACAAACGAAAAATCGCATTGAATGGTCATGAAGTGGAATTGTTAGATACAGGGGGCATGGCTAAAGACGCTCTTTTGTCTAAAGAAATCAAAGCCCTTAATTTAAAAGCCGCTCAAATGAGCGATTTGATTTTATACGTTGTGGATGGCAAGTCTATCCCTAGCGATGAAGACATCAAGCTTTTTAGAGAGGTTTTTAAGATCAACCCTAACTGCTTTTTAGTGATCAATAAGATTGATAACGACAAAGAAAAAGAGCGAGCTTATGCGTTTTCTTCTTTTGGCATGCCAAAGAGTTTTAACATCTCCGTTTCGCACAATAGAGGCATTAGCGCATTAATTGATGCGGTATTGAACGCATTGAATTTAAACCAAATCATAGAGCAAGATTTGGATGCGGATATTTTAGAAAGCTTAGAAACCCCTAATAACGCTTTAGAAGAAAATAAAGAAGAAGAAATCATTCAAGTAGGCATCATTGGGAGAGTGAATGTGGGCAAAAGCTCGCTTTTAAACGCACTCACGAAAAAAGAAAGGAGCCTTGTCTCTAGCGTGGCTGGCACGACTATTGACCCCATAGATGAAACTATTCTAATAGGCGATCAAAAAATCTGCTTTGTGGATACCGCTGGCATCAGGCATAGGGGTAAAATCTTAGGCATTGAAAAATACGCACTAGAACGCACGCAAAAAGCCTTAGAAAAATCCCACATCGCGCTTTTAGTTTTAGACGTGAGCGCTCCTTTTGTGGAATTGGACGAAAAGATCAGCTCTTTAGCGGATAAACACTCTTTAGGCATCATTCTCATTTTAAACAAATGGGACATCCGCTACGCCCCTTATGAAGAGATCATGGCAACCTTAAAAAGGAAATTCCGCTTTTTAGAATACGCCCCTGTGATCACAACCAGCTGCTTAAAAGCGCACCATATAGATGAAATCAAGCATAAAATCATAGAAGTCTATGAGTGTTTTTCCAAACGCATTCCCACGAGCTTGCTCAATAGCGTGATTTCTCAAGCCACCCAAAAACACCCCTTACCAAGCGATGGAGGGAAATTAGTGAAAGTGTATTACGCCACGCAATTTGCCACCAAACCCCCTCAAATCTCTCTTATTATGAATCGCCCTAAAGCCTTGCATTTCAGTTACAAACGCTATTTGATCAACACCTTAAGGAAAGAATTTAATTTTTTAGGCACGCCTTTAATCCTTAACGCTAAAGATAAAAAGAGCACCCAACAAAATTAAATTTTTTATGCGTTAAACCCCCTTAAAAAAGCGTTTTTGCTTGATTTATCTTTAGGATTTGATTATAATTACCGCTCAATCAGTCAGGCTAGGCGATTAAATCGCTTGGTTTTGGCATCTATTAGAAAAGGGGTTATCCACATGAACAAAGCGGAATTTATTGATTTGGTTAAAGAAGCGGGTAAATACAGCAGCAAAAGAGAAGCCGAAGAAGCGATCAGCGCCTTTACTCTAGCGGTAGAAACAGCTTTAAGCAAGGGTGAAAGCGTGGAGTTGATTGGTTTTGGCAAATTTGAAACCGCAGAGCAAAAAGGCAAAGAGGGTAAAGTTCCAGGAAGCGATAAAACTTATAAAACCGAAGACAAACGAGTACCTAAATTCAAACCCGGCAAAATCCTTAAACAAAAAGTTGAAGAAGGCAAGTAAATTTGATCCACTCAGCAAGGGGCTTATCAATAGATGGTAAGCTTCTTGCTTTCTTATAAAATGTCCTTGTAGCTCAGCTGGATAGAGCGTATGATTCCTAATCGTAAGGTCGTGGGTTCGAATCCCGCCAAGGACACCATTCGCACTATTTTTACTATCATAGGAATTTAAAAAAATTTTATTTTATTTCCAATCTTATTTAAAAAATATTCAAAGCATTTTTTATAATTAAAAAGATCTTTCAAAAAACAAGCGATAACCTCTTAAAAAAGCGCTCTTTAAGGGGATTTTAGTTGTGGGTTGTAGGGGAGGATTTTTCAAAATGCCCCCTATCCTATTAAGAAAATGGGTTTAAAAATCAAACTTAAAAAATGAGTTTTATCGTAAAATAAAACCTCAAAACGATACAATCAAGCCATTAAAATCCCTTTTTTAAAAAATTGAGTGATCCCTATTAAAAATTTTAGGAAAGCCAAAAAATAAATCATAACCCCCTAGACTTTAAACTTAAAGCTCACTAGCCTTATAAGATTAGTTAAGAATATCCGCATGACAAATCCATTCAAAAATGATATAATAGACTTGATCAACTCATTTTAAGGAAATGCCCATGCGTTTGCACTCTGCCTTTTTTGGTATCAATTCGTTGCTTGTTGCCGCTCTTTTGATAAGCGGTTGCAGTCTCTTTAAAAAGCGTAACACTAACGCCCAGCTAATCCCCCCTTCAGCTAATGGCTTGCAAGCCCCCATTTATCCTCCAACCAATTTCACCCCCAGAAAGAGCATTCAGCCTCTCCCAAGCCCACGCTTTGAGAATAACAATCAGCCCATCATTAGCTCTAACCCCACTAACGCTATCCCTAACACCCCCATTCTCACGCCTAATAATGTCATTGAATTGAACGCAGTGGGCATGGGCGTGGCTCCAGAATCCACCATTTCGCCCTCTCAAGCCCTAGCTTTGGCCAAGCGGGCGGCTATCGTTGATGGCTACCGCCAATTGGGTGAAAAAATGTATGGTATTAGGGTGAACGCTCAAGACACCGTCAAAGACATGGTTTTACAAAATTCCGTGATTAAAACGAGAGTCAACGCTCTCATTCGTAACGCTGAAATCACTGAGACCATCTATAAAGATGGTTTGTGTCAAGTGAGCATGGAGCTTAAATTAGACGGCAGGATTTGGTATCGTATTTTGAGCGGAGCGAGAGGATAAACCCTCTTACTCTATAATCATGCGGTATTTTAAAAACGCTTTTTTATTATTTTTCATGACGCTTTTTTTTGTCTCTTGCTCCAAGCACCCTTTTTCTAAGCAAACCCCCAAAACTAGGGAGCAAATCAGACAAGAAGAAGCCAATAAAAAAAGAGAAGAGACTTTGAATGCCTTGCGCCAATTCAGGCTCATTTATATTAACACGCCGGTTTTTCGCTTTTATGATTACGGCACGATTAAAACCGATAAAGACCATAATATTGAAGTAACCCTTTATAAGCTCAGCCAAAGAGTGGGCGATATTTATATGACTAAACGAAACATTTGTTTTAGCCAAAAATGTTCGGCTAAATGGATTGCTGCAAGGGATTTGTTTGGTAAGGTGAGCTATGGGGATTTGTTTGATGACATTGTTTTAGGGAGAGATATTTTTAAAGGCTTAGGGAAACGCCACCTAACCCCTGAATACGTGATCCAAAGGTTTCAAAAAAGCGGGGAAATTATCCTTTATGAAAGAAAAAATGGCCTGATTTCTTTCCAGAATTTGACGCAAAAAATTGCTATTAGGATTGAACCCTATGAGCCTTCTTTGCAAGATTTAGAAGATAATGAAAACGCTGATAGCGAGCTTCAATGAAAAACTTTTCCCCACTTTGTTGTTTTAAAAAGCTCAAAAAACGCCATTTAATCGCTTTGAGCTTGCCTTTGCTTTCTTATGCCAATGGCTTTAAAATCCAAGAGCAAAGCCTGAATGGCACGGCTTTAGGCTCGGCGTATGTCGCTGGGGCTAGGGGGGCTGATGCTTCTTTTTACAATCCGGCGAATATGGGCTTTACTAACGATTGGGGTGAAAACAGAAGCGAATTTGAAATGACCACCACCGTGATCAATATCCCAGCCTTTAGCTTTAAAGTCCCTACGACTAATCAAGGATTGTATTCGGTTACGAGTTTAGAAATTGATAAAAACCAACAAAATATTTTAGGCATCATCAACACTATAGGGCTTGGCAATATCCTTAAAGCGCTTGGCAATACGGCCGCTACCAATGGCCTGCAACAAGCTATCAATCGTGTTCAAGGGCTTATGAACTTGACCAATCAAAAAGTCGTAACTCTCGCTTCAAAACCTGACACTCAAATCGTGAATGGCTGGACGGGCACGACTAATTTTGTTTTACCCAAATTCTTTTATAAAACGCGCACGCATAACGGCTTCACTTTTGGGGGGAGTTTCACCGCTCCTAGCGGGTTGGGCATGAAATGGAATGGTAAAGGGGGGGAATTTTTGCATGATGTGTTTATCATGATGGTAGAGCTTGCTCCTAGCATGAGCTATACTATTAATAAACGCTTTTCTGTGGGTGTAGGCTTAAGAGGGCTTTATGCGACCGGGAGCTTTAATAACACCGTTTATGTGCCTTTAGAAGGCGCTTCAGTTTTGAGCGCGGAGCAAATCTTAAATTTACCCAACAATGTTTTTGCCGATCAAGTGCCAAGCAACATGATGACTTTATTGGGCAATATCGGCTACCAACCGGCGCTTAATTGCCAAAAAGCCGGTGGGGATATGAGCGATCAGAGCTGTCAAGAGTTTTACAACGGCTTGAAAAAAATCATGGGTTATAGCGGTTTAATCAAAGCGAGCGCCAATCTTTATGGCACGACTCAAGTCGTGCAAAAATCTAACGGGCAAGGCGTATCAGGGGGGTATAGAGTGGGTTCGAGTTTGCGTGTGTTTGATCATGGCATGTTTTCGGTGGTGTATAATTCTTCAGTTACATTCAACATGAAAGGCGGTTTAGTGGCTATCACAGAGCTTGGCCCTTCTTTAGGGAGCGTTTTGACTAAAGGCAACTTGAATATCAATGTTTCACTCCCCCAAACCCTAAGCCTAGCCTACGCCCACCAATTTTTTAAAGACCATTTAAGAATAGAGGGGGTGTTTGAGCGCACTTTTTGGAGTCAAGGGAATAAATTTTTAGTAACCCCTGATTTTGCGAACGCTACTTACAAGGGCTTGAGCGGAACGGTGGCTTCACTAGACTCTGAGACGCTTAAAAAAATGGTAGGCTTAGCGAATTTTAAAAGCGTGATGAACATGGGGGCTGGCTGGAGGGACACCAACACCTTTAGATTAGGGGTAACTTACATGGGCAAAAGCTTGCGTTTGATGGGTGCTATTGATTATGACCAAGCCCCAAGCCCCCAAGATGCGATAGGTATCCCAGATTCTAATGGATATACCGTGGCTTTTGGGACTAAATACAATTTTAGGGGCTTTGATTTGGGCGTAGCGGGGAGTTTCACTTTTAAAAGCAACCGCTCCAGCTTGTATCAATCCCCAACCATTGGGCAATTGAGGATCTTTAGCGCCTCTTTAGGCTATCGCTGGTAAAACATGCCAAATCATCAAAACATGCTAGACAACAAAACGATTTTAATCACCGGAGGCACTGGGAGTTTTGGCAAACGCTTTGTGCGTAAAGTTTTAGACACCACCAACGCTAAAAAAATCATCGTTTATAGCCGAGATGAATTGAAACAAAGCGAAATGGCCATGGAATTTAATGATCCTAGGATGCGTTTTTTTATCGGCGATGTGAGGGATTTAGAACGCTTGAATTACGCTTTAGAGGGCGTGGATATTTGTATCCATGCGGCCGCGCTCAAGCATGTGCCTATCGCTGAATACAACCCCCTAGAATGCATTAAAACTAACATTATGGGAGCGAGCAATGTGATTAACGCATGCTTAAAAAACGAAGTGAGCCAGGTCATCGCCCTAAGTACCGATAAAGCCGCTAACCCCATTAACCTCTACGGTGCAACGAAATTGTGCAGCGACAAGCTCTTTGTGAGCGCGAATAACTTTAAAGGCTCTTCTCAAACGCAATTTGGCGTGGTGCGTTATGGTAATGTGGTGGGGAGTCGTGGGAGCGTGGTGCCGTTTTTTAAAAAATTAGTCCAAAACCAAGCGAGTGAAATCCCCATTACCGATATTCGCATGACACGATTTTGGATCACCTTAGATGAGGGGGTTTCTTTTGTGCTTAAAAGCTTGAAAAGAATGCATGGGGGTGAAATTTTTGTGCCTAAAATCCCTAGCATGAAAATGACGGATCTCGCTAAAGCCCTAGCCCCCAATACCCCTACTAAAATCATCGGCATTCGCCCGGGCGAAAAACTCCATGAAGTGATGATCCCTAAAGATGAAAGCCATTTAGCCCTAGAATTTGAAGACTTTTTTATCATTCAGCCCACTATAAGCTTCCAAACGCCTAAAGATTACACGCTCACCAAACTCCACGAAAAGGGTCAAAAAGTCGCCCCTGATTTTGAATACAGCAGCCATACTAATAACCAATGGCTAGAGCCTGATGATTTGTTAAAATTATTATGAATTTTTTAGAAGATTTATTTTACCCCTTAAGATTGTTAGAAAACAAGCGTGTTTTATTGCTCGTGAGCGGCTCTATTGCGGCGTATAAATCCCTAGAATTAGTGCGTTTGTTGTTTAAAAGCGGGGCTAGTATTCAAGTGGTGATGAGCAAGAGTGCGAAAAAATTCATCAAACCCTTAAGTTTTGAAGCTTTGAGCCACCATAAGGTCTTGCATGATCGTAATGAAAAATGGTATTACAACCACCAAAACGCCTTGCACCATAACCACATCGCATGCGCTGCTAGTACTGATTTACTCATCTTTGCCCCTTTGAGTGCTAACAGCCTGTCTAAAATCGCTCACGCTTTAGCGGATAATACCATCAGCGCGACTTTTTTAGCTTGCGCTTCCCCTAAAATCCTAGCCCCTAGCATGAACACTAACATGCTCAATTCCCCTATCACTCAAAGTAATTTAAAACGCTTGAAAGATTCCAACCACATTATTTTAGACACGCAAAACGGCCTTTTAGCATGCGACACTAAAGGCGACGGAGCGATGGCTGAGCCTTTAGAAATCCTTTTTAAAGCCGCTCAAACGCTCTTAAAAGACGCTTATTTTGAAAGCAGAGAAGTCATAGTCATGGGCGGCGCGAGCATGGAAAAGATTGACAGCGTTAGAGTTATTAGCAATCTTTCTAGCGGGATTCAAGCGAGCGCTTTGGCTTTAGCGTTATATTTTAAGGGAGCCAAAGTGACTTTGATTGCATCCAACTTCCCCACCCCTTTGCCTAAAGAAATCACAAGCGTTCCCGTTAGCGACACCGCTTCTTATGAAAACGCCCTGAATAACGCCGCTAAAAACTTGCAAAAATATGCCTTAAAACCCCTACTCTTTAATTTAGCCGCCATTAGCGATTATTTGCCTAAAACTTCTTTTAATTATAAGCTTAAAAAAAGCGAAATCGGCGAAACCCTAAATATTGAATGCGTTCAAAATAAGGATTTACTGGCTTCTGTCAATCCTAACCAATTCGTTAAAATCGGCTTTAAAGCTGAAGACGATCAACAAAACGCTATCAAAAACGCTCAAAATCTTTTAAAACCTTTTCAAGATAACGGCAAGGGTTGCTCTGTGGTTGCTTTGAATCTCATTAAAGATTCACGCCCTTTTGGATCATTAGAAAATGAATTGTGGCTTTTTAGCCATAAAAAAACCCAAAAAATCCCTTCTATGAACAAATTAGAAGCGAGCTTTAAAATCCTTGATTTTATCAAAGACAACGCCCTTTAATGCTAGAAGCCCTAAACGCCCTAAACCAGCTTAACGCTCTTCATTCCAAAAACGCTGCGCACCATTTTAACGCCACTTTACCCATTCTTTTAAAAGTGCTAGAAAAACAAGATAAAGATCTTTTTCTTTTGCAAGTGGGTAATAAAATTATCCCCACCAAAAGCGAACAGGAATTAAAAATCAATCAGCCTTATTTTGCGACTATGCAAAGAAATCAGCTGGGCGATATTGTGCTTAAAAATTTAGTGCCTGCCCCAAAAATCTTAGACGCATTAGACGATTTGCCCGCTCTTGAAATGAAGAAATTAAAAGAAATATTGAGCGCCAAAGACAACACCCCTTTAAAAGAATACAAAGAACTTTTGAGCGAAAAATTAGTCCATGCTAAAAGCTCTCAAGAATTTTTGAATACAGCCAACATGCTTTTAAGCTTGCAATCGCAGGTTTTAAGCTTTGTGGTTGAAAACGAACGCAAAAAAGCCTTTTTACAGATGAAAGCCAAAAAACAAAGCGTTGATTTTTACGCTCTGTATCCTAACTTGGGCGAGATCGGCGGCGTTATTTACTTGAAAGAAAAAGAAAAACAGCTTTTTTTAAAAACCACCCTCCAAAGGACTAAAGAGGTTTTAAAAGAGGCTCAAAACACCCTTTTAGGCTTTTCTTTTGTGGAAATCGTGTGCGAAAAAACCCCCATGCTTTTTGCTTTTGAAGAGCGCTTATTAGACACACTAGGGTAGAAAAATTTTCATTGCAAAATTTTAGAATCCCTCACGCATTTTTAAAAGTGTTTCAACCGCTAAGGCTTTATCTTTGGCTTGCGTGATCGCGCTAATGACTGCGACACCCCCATATTCGCGCAATTTTGGAGCGTTATGCATCGTGATGCCCCCAATCGCTATGAGAGGTTTTTTTACCCCGCTGTCTCGTATTTTTTTTAAAAGCTCTACGCCTACAACTTGTTTAGCGTCTTTTTTAGATGGTGTGGGGAAAATAGGGCCTACCCCTAAATAGGCTATATGATCTAAATGGTGCGCTTTTAGGGCTTGCTCTAAAGTATTGACGCTCAAACCGATAAAAAGGCGCTTTTTGCATAAAGTTATTACCTCTTCTATAGCCATGTCTTCTTGCCCCACATGCACGCCATCAGCCTTTAATTCTAGCGCGAGTCGCACCTCATCATTAATAATAAAAGGCGTGCCGTATTTTTGGCATAATTTTTGACACTCTAGGGCTAATCGTTTGATTTCAATGGGATCTTGTAAGGCTAAATCGCCCTTTTGGCGGAATTGAAACGCTGTGATTTGAGATTGTAAAGCTAATTCTAAAGTGTCTAAAAGCGCGTTTATCCTATCGTTTTTGCCGCCCTTTATGTGGTAGAAATCTTGCGAACCAGCCACAAACATGAGTTTCAAACAATTCGCATCAAACATGCTTTTTAATGCTCCACAAATTCAAAGGCCCATGCCCATGCCCAATGTTTAAGGGGTTTTGAATGATGATAGTTAAAAGCTCTTTAGCCTTTGTGATAGCGTTTTTTAAATCCAACCCTTGAGCGAGTAAGCCCACAATCAAGCTAGACAAAGTACAACCCGTGCCATGCGTGTTTTTGGTGTTGAATCGCTTGGCGTTTAAGATAAATTCAATATCTTCTAAAAACACCCAATCGTTGCTAAATTCCCCTTGAAAACGCTCTGTATGCCCCCCTTTAATCACAGCGTTTTTAACGCCTAAATCCCTTAAAATGCCCATCGCTTTTGAAGCGCTTTTATCATCTCGCACTTGAACGCCTGTGAGCGCATAGACTTCAGGGAGGTTAGGGGTTAGTAAATTGGTTTTAGGTAAAAGGCGTTTTTTTAAGCTTAAAATCGCCTCTTCTTCTAAAAGCAAAGCCCCATTTTTTGCCACCATCACCGGATCTAAAACGCACAACCCAAAATCACAAGTTTCTAAAGCGTCTGCCACGCATTCAATGATTTTAGCGTTGCATAACGCCCCCATTTTGAACGCTTTGATGGAAAAATCATCTCTAATGGCTAAGATTTGTGCTTTCACGCTCTCTACGCTCAATGGATAAACCCCATGCACGCCCTGTGTGTTTTGAGCGGTGATGCAAGTGATCACGCTTGTCCCAAACACGCCCAAAGTTTGGAACGCTTTCAAATCGGCCTGTATCCCAGCGCCCCCACCGCTATCGCTGCCAGCAATGCTTAAAACTTGCGGATAAACTTTCACAACTCTTCCTTAATAAGACTATTTTCTAACTTTATGGGCAAGCTTAGAGCGTCTAAAAAATAAAACAAGAACGAACCATTAGAGCCGTTATTTTCCAACACTTTTTTTTGCGCATTAAAAGCGGCTTGTTTATAGAAAGCGCAAAGTTGCACCATAGAATCTAGGGGGCCTTTTTTCAAACTCAAAAAGCTCGCGCACGCTGCTGCATGCAAACACCCAGCCCCAGTAATCACCGCTAAATACTCGCTCCCCCCAGTAATACTAAAAACTTTTTTCCCATCGCTCACGTAATCTATTTTACCCGTCATTACCGCTATCACGGAATATTTTTGAGCCGCTCGTTTGATTATTTCTACAGGCGTATTGGCATCATGAGAGTCTAACCCCTTACTTTCGCAAGAAATACCCACCAAAGAGCCTAATTCTGCAGCATTGCCCCTAAGCGCGCTAACCCCACCACTTTTCAAAAGCTCTAAACTTGTGTCATGACGCAAAGCGCTCGCTGAACACCCCACAGGATCTAACACGATGGGTTTATCCAAAGCCTTGTAATGTTTGATCGCCTCTTTAGCGCATAAAATAGTGCGATCATTAAGGGTGCCAATATTGATAGCGAGCGCGTCAGAAATTTTCGCTAAATCTTGCATTTCAGCAATCGCATCGCTCATTAAAGGCGATGCCCCTAAGGCTAATAAACCATTAGCCACAAATTGCGCCACCACATAATTGGTGATATTATGCACTAAAGGGCGTTTTTGGCGTAATTCTTTCAACATTTTGATGAACCTCCTTAAATTTTTTTTTATTTTATACAAAAAATCCATTAAACGGCGCTTTTTTTGAGTTTTAATACAAAAGCGTTCATGAACTATTTTTCATTAACCTCATCTTTTTTGACCCCATTTTTCTTAAATATAGCGCTAGTGAGATCACAAAAGCGGTGGAAAAAACGAGAAAGGCTTGCAGCGACTTTTTCTTTCACCTCTTGATAGCGCGAATTTTGGCTAAACATGGAGGGTTTTTCTTCAATGATTTCAGGGAATTTTGTCCCGCTGAAATTAATTTCACCCCCACTAAAGGCATGCTGCATGAACGAATAGGCTTTTTCTTCATTCAAGCGGTTTTCTTTTATGATATTTTGGAATTCCTCTTCTCTTTTTTGGTGGATATAGTTTTGAAAATGCGCATGGACTTCCTGGTCTTTGTTGTATTTGTCAATGAAACCCATGATCAAATCTCTTTTATTCCTTAATTCTATGCTGGAATTGATGATTGGCTCTATTTGGGTTTTAACGCCTTGAATTTCCACCCCATGCTCTTTAGCGAACTTTTCAATCAAGTTTAAAATATAGTCAATATTGACTTCCACTTGCTTAATGAGTTCAATTTCAAAAATCAAATCGTCGTTAATCTCTTCTTTATCCTTCCCTTTTTCTGACCTCATTTCATCGTAAAAATCAAGGTATTTGCTTTGATAATCTTGAAAATCCCTGGGGTTGATGCAATCGTCTTTGTTAAAATTTTCAAAGCTGTTTAAAATATTTTCTAATTTCAAAATCTTGCCAAAAAGCTTAATGAAATCCTTCTTTTGGCTTTCTGAAATGATTGGCTCTTTTAAGGGAAATTCGCTTAAAAGCCTTTCAATCAAACCCTCATAGCCCTCGTATTCTTTATTGTTATCCGTGTAGCCTTTCAAATAATCTTCATATTTTCTTAATAGCGCAATAGATTGAGCTTCCTTATTGCCAAAAAGCATGAGCGCATCATTCAAATCCTGCTCTAAATCCCTGAAACACACGATATTCCCATGCGTTTTAACGCTATCTAGAATGCGGTTTGCGCGTGAAAAAGCCTGGATTAGCCCATGGTATTTGAGGTTTTTATCCACCCAAAGGGTGTTGAGTCTTGTAGCGTCAAACCCGGTCAAAAACATATTCACCACCAGTAAAAGATCGATTTCACGATTTTTCATTTTTTGAGAAAGATCCTTATAATAGCTTTGGAATTTTTGATCCGAAGTGTCAAAAGAAGTTTTAAACATCCCGTTATAATCCGCAATCGCGCCCTCTAAAAAATCCCTTGAGCTTTTGTCTAGCCCGCTAGCGCTTTCATTGTTTTCATCTTCTAGCGTTTCAATTTCTTCATTAGCGCTATAACTGAAAATGATAGCGATTTTAAGGTCGTGTTTTTCTTCTTTAAAAGCCAAGTAGTATTTTTTCAGCGCTTCTATATTAGAGCATGCCAGAATGGAATTGAATTTTTTATTTTTAGTGGCTTGATTGAAACGCTCTACAATGCATTTAGTAATTTCTTTGATCCTCCTAGTATCCAAAAGGGCGTTTTTTTCATCAACCGCTCTGACCTTATTATCTATAATGCCCTCTTTAGCTTTAATGGTGTTGTGGTATTCCACTCTAAAGGGCAAAACATTTTTATCCCTGATCGCATCAATAATGGTGTATTGGTGGAGGCAATCCCCAAATTTCTGCTCTGTCGTGCCTAAAGGGTTGCTTTTATCGCAATTAGCTGCAAAAATGGGCGTGCCAGTAAAGCCAAAAAGGTGGGTTTTTTTAAACGCTTTAGTGATGGCTTGATGCATTGAGCCTAGCTGACTCCTATGGCATTCATCAAAAATTACCACCACCTCTTCATTAAAAATCGCATGCCCTTTAAGGTGGGATTTAACGAATTTGTCTAATTTTTGGATCGTGGTGATAATGATTTTAGCGTTAGAATCTTCAAGCTGTTCTTTTAAAATCTTAGTGCTTGTGTTGGAATTGGCGAAATCTTTTTGGAATTTATCGTATTCTTTCATGGTTTGATAGTCCAAATCCTTCCTATCCACCACAAACAAAACCTTTGAAACGCCTTCTAATTCTTTAGCTAAAGCCGCGCTTTTAAAGCTCGTTAAGGTTTTACCGCTCCCTGTCGTGTGCCAGATATAGCCTGCGCTTTGGCTTTTCTTATAAGTTTTACTATCATGCGCGGCTTTGATTCTTTCTAAAATCCTTTCGGCCGCCACGATTTGATAAGGCCGCATCACCAATAAAACCTCTTCGCTAGTGAAAACGCAATAGCGCGTTAAAACATTCAAAAGGCTGCGCTTTGCAAAAAACGACTGGGCGAAATCCATTAAATCTTCAATATTGTTATTCTTGCTATCCGCCCAATAATTCGTGAATTCAAAAGTATCGGCTTTATTGTTTTTTTCCAGCTGGGCTATTCTTGTGGTGTTTGAATAGTATTTAGAGCTCGTGCCGTTACTGATAACAAAAATCTGCACGAAATCAAAAAGCCCGTCTTCAGCGCTAAAACTATCCCTTTTATAGCGCTTGATTTGATTGAACGCCTCTCTAATCGCCACGCCTCTTTTTTTCAATTCCACATGCACCAAAGGCAAGCCATTCACAAGGATACTCACATCATAGCGGTTCTCATACTTCCCTTTAGCGCTGTATTGGTGGATCACTTGCAAGGCGTTTTTATGGATATTTTTCTTATCAATGATTTTAATGTTTTTGGTTTTCCCATCCTCAAGTGTTAGGTTAAAAATCGGATCTTCTTGGATTTTTCTCGTTTTAGCCTTATAATCATCGTTTTTATTAGCGATGAATTGAGAATAAAGAATCTCCCATTCCTTAGGCGTGAAATGATGATTATTAAGCTTTTCTAACTGCTCTTTTAAATTGTCTTTTAATTCTTGTTCTTTGTGGATTTCTTTAAATTCATAACCTTGTTTTTCTAAAAGCTTAATAAACGCCCTTTCTAGCTCTGCCTCGCTCTCATAAGCGCTTTTCCTTTCATTATCGCTATGAAATTCCGCTACTACCGTGCTTTCATTGCTTTCTGCGATCGTTTCGTAATGCATGTTATTCCTTTTAAAAAATATTTCAAACTCATTTTTTTAAGGGGATAGGGGGGTATTTTGCGATAACACCCCCCTTAACCCCCTTAAAATCCCCCTAACCCCCCAAGACCGCTTTTTTTCAAGAGACTATCACTTGCTTACGCAAGCTCTTTGCTATTTAGTATTAAAAAATGCTTTTAGCATTTTTCAACTTCTTTATGGGGGGTTAGTGGTTTGAAGGTCAGTAGTTTTTCTCTGTAATATTCGTATTGCTTTTTTCTCGCTTCTATTTCAGCTGGGATACCGGCTAATAAATCGGTGGTTAAAAGTGAAAATTGATCCAAAATCTTAACGATCTCTTGTTGGATTTCTAGGGGCGGGATGGGGAACTTATATTTTTTAAAAGCAGTCATATCCACAGAAGCAAAACCTGAAACATTAGTATTTTTTTTGCACCATTCCCCCAAAAGAAAACATTGATAAAAAAAGAATTTCATGTCTAAAGCAATATCACAATTCGCTTTTTTGCTTAAAAAAGTGAATTGTTGATTCGCTAACGAATCAACGATTAAAAGGGCATGTTCGCCTATGGTTGCTGTTGTAGAAATAATAATAGAATTTTTAGGGAATAATTTCTTACCCTTTAAAGCCTTTGGGGTAATGTGTTGGATAGAGTCTTTTAAAATCCTCCCATTTTCTCTAATGTCCTCCATTCTAAACCAAGGGATAGTCCCTTTTTCCCAAAATTCAGGATTGTTTTTTGATGGGGTGTAACCATTTTTAATTTCAAAAACCTCTTCAAGCGTTTTAAACTCCACCCCCTTAGGCGCTAAGGTTTGGAGTAAGGTTTTTAAGCGTTTAGGGTAGGTTTTTGCGCTCATTTTTGCGTCTTTGTGGTTTTGATTGATGTCCTTAAAGTCTAAAAGCATGTTTTGGTAATACTGGTATTGCTTTTTTCGCGCTTTTAATTCTGTGTTTAATTCTGTGTTTAATTCTGTGTTTAATTCTGTGAAAGCGTCCAAAATCTTAACGATCTCTTGTTGGATTTCTAGGGGTGGGATGGGGATTGTTATTTGCATAATATTATTACTAGAAATACTATAAGGTATAGCGCTTCTATTTGAAATAGAATATAAATAATTTTGCATGTTTGTCAATACATAATAAAGGTATCTATTGATTAGGGTTTCTTTTGGAATGACAGAAAAACAAACATCATTTGCCCAAAACTTTTGATTTTGCCAATTGACAAATCCGGCAGTTCCATATTGAGCTATAGTGATTGTATTTTCCTCTCTGTTATATTCATTTAAATATCCCATAAATCCTATTCCACCAGATACAACGGGATATTTTCCTTTATCTAATATTTCTTTTTTTGTAACCCTTTTACCTCTAATTATTTCACACACCTCCCCCAATTTCCTAAACTCCACCCCCTTAGGCGCTAAGGTTTGGAGTAAGCGCTCTATTTTATGCATTTTGCTCCCCTTCTAACTCTTTGATGATAAATTCAAGGCTGTTTCTTAAAGCACTTTGTTTTTCTACGATTTGAGAAATCTCACCATTAAGCGCCTTAATGTCAATGGCTTCTTTCGTGTCTTCTTGCTCCACGTAGCGGTTGACGGAGAGGTTGTAATCGTTTTCTTGGATTTTCTCTATATTGGCTAGGGCGGAAAAATGTTTGATTACTTTCCTTTCAATATAGGTTTGCAAAATCTTTTCTCGGTTGTGTTCTTTGAGCTTGTTTTTCTTGCCCTCTTTGACAAATTCCTTACTCGCATCAATAAAAAGCGTGGTGTCGTCTGGTTTGTTTTTCTTAAGCACTAAAATACAAGTAGCGATATTCGTTCCAAAAAAGAGGTTCTCTGGTAAAGCGATCACGCAGTCAATGAAATTCTCTCTGATTAAATATTCTCTGATTTTTGCTTCAGCATTCCCCCTATAAAGCACCCCGGGAAATTCCACGATCGCGCAAGTGCCGCTATTGGATAAATAAGAAAGCATGTGCATGGTGAAAGCGAGATCGGCCTTGTCTTTGGGCGCTAACACACCGGCCGGGCTAAAGCGCTCATCGTTGATTAAAATGGGGTTGTTATCGCCTATCCATTTAGTGGAATAGGGAGGGTTGGAAACGATCGCATCAAAAGGCTCATCGTCTTCATGTTTTGGGTCTAAAAGCGTGTCCCCTAGCGCTATGTGGAATTTAGAATAATTGATGTCATGCAAAAACATGTTGATACGGCAAAGGTTGTAAGTGGTCAAATTGATTTCTTGCCCAAAATACCCTTTTGAAACATTTTTATCGCCTAGCACTTTAGAAAATTGCAAGAGTAAGCTCCCGCTCCCACAGCATGGGTCATAAACTTTATTGACGCTCTCTTGGTTGTGCAGGGCGATTTTAGCGAGCAGTTCGCTCACTTCTTGGGGGGTGAAAAATTCCCCTCCGCTTTTGCCGGCATTGCTTGCATACATGGCCATTAAATATTCATAAGCGTCGCCAAAAACATCGATCCCGCTTTGTTGGTAGTCGCCTAATTGCATGCCCCCTATGGTTTGAAGGATTTTAGTCAATTTTTCCACCCTTTTTGAATGAGAGCTCCCTAATTTGTTGCTATTGACGTCTAAATCCGCAAACAAGCCTTTGACGTTTTCTTCTGATGGAGTGCCAAGGCTGGATTTTTCTATTTCGTTAAAAATATTTTGTAAGGTTACATTGAGATCCTCGTTATGGGGCGCGTTTTTTAGCACATTACAAAATAAAGCGCTTGGCGGGATGAAAAAGCCTTTTTCTTCAATCAGGCCTTCTTTTGCACTCTCGGCCTCTTCATCGCTTAATAAAGCGTAATCAAAACTCGGATCACGCTTTCGCTCTTCTTTATTGATATAATGAGCCATGTTCTCTGAAATGTAGCGGTAAAAAAGAATGCCTAAAACATATTGCTTAAAATCCCAACCATCCACTGAGCCTCTCAATTCATTAGCCACTTTCCAAATGGTATTGTGCAATTCGTTGCGCTCTAATGACGCTTGGTTATTGTTTGGGTTGTTTTCCATGATATAAGCCCCTTTTTTGTGTTTTTTGATTGGCGGTTTTGTTTGGCGTTGGGCGCACACCCTTTAAAGGCTTCATTATATCAAAGAATATTATTTTTTTATTCCTTGCGTTTGCTCTGTATTTGTGGGGTAAATAAGCTATAATCCCATTTTTAAAAGTCATTTTTAAAAGGGGTTTGAATGGTATTTGACAGAACAATCAGCGTGAGAGAGAAAAAAGCGGCTAAGGCACTTGGAATAGTGGGGGTGGTCTTTTTTATTTTGTTTGGCATTGTGATAAGCGGGGTGGCTTTTCAAAAAGAGTGGGTGCAACAATTGGATTTGTTTTTTATAGATTTGATCCGCAACCCTGCCCCCATTCAAAAAAGTGCGTGGCTTTCTTTCGTGTTTTTTAGCACTTGGTTTGCGCAAAGCAAGCTCACCACCCCTATAGCCTTACTCATTGGCTTGTGGTTTGGGTTTCAAAAACGCATCGCTTTGGGGGTGTGGTTTTTCTTTAGCATCTTATTAGGTGAATTCACCTTAAAATCCCTTAAGCTTTTAGTGGCGCGCCCACGGCCTGTAACCAATGGCGAATTGGTTTTCGCGCATGGCTTTAGTTTCCCTAGCGGGCATGCTTTAGCTTCAGCGCTTTTTTACGGCTCTTTGGCGTTGTTGTTATGCTATTCTAACGCAAATGCTCGCATTAAAACGATTATTGCTGTGGTTTTACTTTTTTGGATTTTTTTAATGGCGTATGATAGGGTTTATTTAGGGGTGCATTACCCTAGCGATGTTTTAGGAGGGTTTTTGTTAGGGATTGCTTGGTCGTGCTGCTCTTTAGCGCTTTATTTGGGGTTTTTGAAACGCCCTTATGATCAATAAAGGCTTTATTTAACCAAACACTGACAACTAAAATTTTTAGAATTCTATTTTTTGATAAAACTCATTCTCTTAAGGGGATAGGGGGTATTTTGCGATAATACCCCCTTAACCCCCTTAAGAAACCCCCTAACCCCCAAGACCGCTTTTTCAATAAGCTATCGCTTGATTAAAATCAAGCTCTTTGCTATTTTTTATAAAAACGCTTAAAGCGTTTTTTAAAACCTCATTTTTTAAAAAGAAAGCGATGGGTTAGGGTATAACTCCTCTTTCTTTTTAACCTCATCAAATTCATCTTTATAGCGTTGTGGGTAATTTGGGTCATAATCCACAACGCTCTTTAAAAAACCGTTGAATTTTTCATTTTTCGCACTAAGCTCTGAAGCCACGGTGTAATCAATTTTTTCTTTGTATTTAGCGTTCAATAAAATAGCGCTTTTATTCTCATCAGTTCTTAAATCAATCACGCCAATCCCAAAACTCGCATGCAAACGCTTCAATAAATCCATGAGTTGGGGATTGTGCGTATCAATATGACGACCCACTAAATACCCCTCATTAGAGCTGTTAGAAATCGCTTGAAAATAACACTCCCTGCAATTATTCACGCTGATTTCTTTTTTCAATTCAAAGCTCACCAACTTAACGGGTAAAGTGTCAAATTTCTTAGAAAAAGCGATTAAATTTTCATTAGACAATTCAGCATGCAAAAACCTAACCCCCACCATGTCCGGATAAAGCCACCTGTCCATGCCTTTTGGCGATTTTGAACTCTCTTCATGAAAAATGGTTTTCGTGTAGCATTTCAAATTTTCATTATGAATAGCCATGTAAGTTAAAAAGGGGTGCAAATCCCTTTCATGCATGATTTTATTATGCGCGATTTTAGCGTTTGGAGCGCTTATTTTTTCAATGTTTAAAACCGGCTCTTTAGCCGCGTCTTTTAAAGCGATTAAAACCGGCTTTTCTTGCGCTTTCAAAAAAGGCAACTCTTCGCCTTTGTTTAAAGCTGTATAAATAAAGGCACTAACGCTTCTATCTGGAGTTTTACCCCCATAATCAAACATGTTTGTAATCTCGCCTTTTTCAAAAAGCTCTTTGGCTTTATCATAAATCTCAGTAACCTTAATAGGCCCTGTAATTTCTAAAACGCTTTGAACGATTTCAATGTCTTGCGGTTTCATTTTTTACTCGCTAAATACTCTTCATAACTGCCTTTAAAATCAATGATTGAAGCGCCTTTAGGGCTTGGGACTAATTCAATAATCCTATTAGCATACGCATCAATGAGCTCTCTGTCATGGCTTATGCAAATCACTGCCCCATCAAATTTAAAGAGCGCTTCGCCTAAAGCGATAATCGCTTCTAAATCCAAATGGTTGGTTGGCTCATCTAAGACTAAAAAATTCCCCCCCTCTAGCATGAGCTTGGATAAAACCATTCTATGCTTTTCGCCCCCACTCAAAGCGTTCACGCACTTTTCTTGCTCTTCGCCATTAAAAAGCATCCTCCCTAAAGCGTTTCTCACCTCTGCGCTTTCAATCTTTTTATTGAAATTAAAGAGCCATTGATACAAGGTCTCTTCCCCGCTAATTTCTTCGCTCACGTTTTGAGGAAAATACCCTTTTGAAACCGTCGCTCCCCATTTCACCACGCCCTTATCCGGCTTTAACTCTTCTACTAAAATTTTACAAAGCGTGGATTTACCCACGCCATTTGGCCCTATAAGAGCGATTTTATCTTTAGGCATCACTTTCAAGCTCACTTGATTTAAAACCATTTGCCCGTCATAACTTTTAGAGACGTTTTCGCATTCTAAGGCTTCATTCCCAATGGTGCGTTTGGGTTTAAAAATAATGCTAGGGTCTCTCCTGCTGGATATTGCTAAACTTTGAATGTCTAATTTATCCAGTTGTTTTTGGCGGCTGGTGGCTTGCCTGGCTTTAGAAGCGTTAGCGCTAAAACGCGCGATAAATTTTTCCAGCTCTTCTTTTTCTTTGAGTTTTTTATTGCGTTCGGCCTCTTGCTGTTTAGCGATCAGAGTGGAAGCGATATACCAATCGTCATAATTCCCGCTAAATTCGCGCACGCTGTGAAAATCCAAATCCAAAATATGCGTGCATACCGCATTTAAAAAATGCCTGTCATGGCTAATGACTACCATCGTGCCTTCATGGCGTTTGAGGTTGTTTTCTAGCCACTCAATGGCGTTTAAATCCAGGTTGTTCGTAGGCTCATCTAACAGCAAAATATCCGGTTTAGGGAACAAGACTTGAGCGAGAAGGATTTTAAATTTATCGCTGCTTGGCAAGGTTTTCATCAAATCGTTGTGTTTAGAGCTAGGAATGCCTAAATCTTCTAGGATTTTTTCAATCGCCACTTCGCATTCATACATGGGATCTTCTTCCACGCAAATGGTTTCTAACTCCCCTAATCTGGCATTCACTTTATCATCGCTCAAATCGCCTTCGGTGTATAAGCGCTCTTTTTCTTTGATAGCGTCATACAAACGCTTATTGCCTATCAAAACCGCATCTTTAAGGCTCAAATCTTCAAAAGCGTATTGATCCTGCCCTAAAACCCCCATTTTCATGCCGCTTGTGATGATGACTTCCCCACTGCTGCAATCAATGCTCTTGCTTAAAATCTTTAAAAAAGTGGACTTCCCTGCACCATTAGCCCCAATCAGCCCGTAGCGTTTGTTTTTATCCAGCTTGATATTCACGTTTTCAAACAATTTTTTAGTCGCATAGCGTTGCGTTAAGTTGATGGTTTGCAGCATCTTATGATCTCCTTATTTTTGGGATTAGATTATAGAAAGTTTATTGTAGCGTTTTCTTTGCAATATTGTAACCCTTGCTCATTATGGTTATTCATAAGGCCTTTGACGCCCAAAATTTGATCGAGCCTATATCATTTCCTCTTGATTTTTTATTCAATTTAAGGTAAAAATAATGTTTTAAAGCAAAAAAAGGATCATGTCATTGAAAGTATTTGATTACGAAGATGTCCAACTCATTCCTAATAAATGCATCGTGAATAGCCGTTCAGAGTGCGATACGACCGTTATTCTAGGCAAACATGCGTTTAAAATGCCCATAGTCCCAGCCAACATGCAAACAATCATCAACGAATCGATCGCAGAATTTCTGGCAGAAAATGGCTATTTCTATATCATGCACCGCTTTAATGGAGCGGCAAGAATCCCGTTTGTCAAAAAGATGAAAGAACGCCAATTAATTAGTTCGATCAGCGTTGGGGTGAAAAAAGAAGAATGTCTTTTTGTAGAAGAGTTAGCCAAGCAAGGATTAGCGCCAGACTACATCACGATCGATATTGCGCATGGCCATTCAAATTCTGTCATTGAAATGATCCAACGCATCAAAGTGCGTTTGCCCGAAACTTTTGTGATTGCCGGGAACATAGGCACGCCAGAAGCGGTTCGTGAATTAGAGAACGCCGGTGCTGACGCTACAAAAGTCGGCATCGGGCCTGGAAAAGTGTGTATCACTAAAATCAAAACAGGCTTTGGCACGGGTGGCTGGCAACTAGCGGCTCTTAGGTGGTGCGCTAAAGCAGCAAGAAAGCCGATTATTGCAGATGGCGGTATTCGCACGCATGGGGATATTGCAAAATCCATACGCTTTGGCGCGACAATGGTGATGATTGGCTCGCTTTTTGCAGGGCATGAAGAATCATCTGGAGAAACAAAAATAGAAAATGGTATCGCATATAAAGAATATTTCGGTTCGGCATCGGAGTTTCAAAAAGGTGAAAAGAAAAATGTTGAAGGTAAGAAAATTTGGATCCAACATAAAGGATCGTTAAAAGACACGCTGATTGAAATGCATCAAGATTTGCAATCTTCAATCTCCTATGCAGGCGGGAGAGACCTTGAAGCGATCCGAAAAGTGGATTACGTGATTGTGAAAAATTCAATTTTCAATGGGGACACAATCTAAAAAAGATCAATGAAACAATAAAGCTAATTTTTACGAGCGAAATGCCTTTCAATGCAATCGCATAAAATATGGATCATAAGAATGTGCATTTCTTGGATTCGTGGGGTATCATCGCTAGGGACGATCAACGCTATATCGCTTAAAGGCTTCATTTTCCCCCCATCACGCCCTGCTAAGCTAAGCGTTTTCATCCCTAAACCTTTGGCTTTTTCATAAGCTTTCAGGACATTTTTGGAATTACCGCTTGTAGAAATCCCTATTAAAGTATCTTCTTTATTCCCTAGCGCTTCCACTTGTCTAGCAAACACTTCTTCATAACCATAATCGTTCGCAATGGCGGTGAGGGCTGAGGTATCCGTGCTTAAACTTATCGCACTCAAGCCTTTCCTTTCTAGTTTATAGCGCCCGGTCAATTCAGCGGCAAAATGCTGCGCGTCGCTCGCGCTCCCCCCGTTACCGCAAAT
Source organism: Helicobacter pylori (assembly GCF_014497725.1). Classification (GTDB taxonomy): domain Bacteria; phylum Campylobacterota; class Campylobacteria; order Campylobacterales; family Helicobacteraceae; genus Helicobacter; species Helicobacter pylori_DE. The sequence goes on from NZ_JACTGF010000003.1 coordinate 119,961, forward strand.
AAGGATTTTCCCTTGATTTTCTAAAGTTTCTATCAAAAGATGAACGCTTTGGATTAACGCTTCTTGCAAACTTTCTAAGCTTTTTTCTAACGCTTCCTTATGGGCTAAAAATTCTTTTTGAATCAAATCATTAATCATTGCATGTCCTTTTAATTTTTTCTATGATAGCGCTTGTGGAATAACCTTCTCCAAACTCCATCAAATGGGTTTCTTTAGCAAACTCGCTCCCTATGACTTCTTTATTGAGATAGTCCGCTCCCTTGACTAAAATATCAGGCTTTAGGGCTTGAATTAATTTAATTGGCGTGTCTTCTTCAAACACCACAACATAATCCACGCAAGACAAACTCGCTAAAAGAAACGCTCTGTCTTTTTCGCTCACTATGGGGCGTTTATCCCCCTTAAGCCTTTTGATGGAAGCGTCGCTATTTAACCCCACAATGAGAATATCCCCTAAAGCTTTAGCCTTTTGCAAATAACTCGCATGCCCTTTATGGAGGAGATCAAAACAGCCATTGGTGAAAACGATTTTTTGCTGGTTGTGTTCTAAAGTTTCTAACAGCTTTTCTAAAGGGAGGATTTTAGGGTGCGTTTGGTTCAAAATCAAAGCGATTTCTTCCAAACTCGCTAACGCGCTCCCCATTTTACCCACCACCACTGCCGCAGCCGCATTGGCAAACTCGCAAGCTTCTTTTAGGCTCATCGATTCTAATAAAGAGAGCGTTAAAGACGCTATCACCGTATCGCCTGCCCCGGTTACATCATAAACCTCTTTAGCGATAGTGGGGCAATTGACTAACTCGCCTTTTTCTAAAAAAGCGATGCCTTGTTCGCTCAAAGTTACTAAAGGCATGGCGATATGATAAGTTTCTTTTAAGATTTGGAGCGCTTTTGATAAATTCGCATGGCTGTCTAACTTCAAATGGAGCGCATGCTCTAATTCCGCGCGATTAGGCGTGATCAAACTCGCATGAGAATATTTGCTATAATCTTTCCCTTTAGGGTCGCATAAAATTAGCTTGTGGTGTTGGTTGGCTAGAGCGATCATTGTTTGAGTGAGTTCAAAATCCAACACGCCCTTATTGTAATCTGAAAGGATCACGCCATCTATTTCTTGGATTTTTTCTGTGAAAAAATCTAAAAGTTTTTTTCTTAAATCAGCGTTTAAGGGGTCTTTGATTTCCTTATCCACGCGCGCGATTTGCTGGTTTTGCGCGATGATGCGCGTCTTAAGCGTGGTGCAACGGGTTTTATCTATCAAAATACCTGAAGTGTCAATCCCTCTTGTTTTCAAAGCGCTAATGAAATGCTTGCCCTCTAAATCATCGCCCACGACCCCACATAAAAAAACTTTAGCTTTTAAAGAGATAAGGTTATTAGCCACATTGGCCGCTCCGCCTAAATTCTTGCTCTCCCTCTGGACTTCTAAAACAGGCACAGGGGCTTCAGGCGAAAGGCGTTCGCTCTTCCCCCACAAATAATAATCAGCGATCAGATCGCCTACGACTAGGATTTTTTTCATGCGTGCTGTCCTTTAAAAATCGCATGGATATGGGGCAAATAATCTTTAATGCCGCTTTCTAAATCGTATAAAGGGGTGTAATCTAAATCCAAAATAGTGGGTTCAATGTGCGCTTGGGTGTGCTTTTGGAAAAAAGCATAAGGGTTTTTAATATAGCTCACTTTAAAATCCCCTAAATGCTCTTTTAAAATGCTAACGATTTCATTATAGCTTCTGGCTTGCGAATAACCCACATTATAAACCCTGCTTTTTTGAGCTTTCATCGCTTTCACATTCGCTTGGATCACATCTTCAATATAGACAAAATCCCTTAACTGCTCGCCAAATTCAAAAAGCTTGACTTCCTTAAACGCCATCGCACTTAAAGCGAGTTGCAAAACCATGGAAGCGGTTTTTTCTTTATAAAATTCCCTAGGCCCATAGACATTGAAATACCTTAAGCCCACTTGAATGCTATCGCTTGAATGAGAGAGAACAAATTCGTCCATGCAAAGCTTGGAAAAGCCATAAACATTTTCAGGGCTTTCATTTGATCCTACCACATTGGGGGCTTTGGTGTTGCCATAAACGCCCGCTGAAGAAGCGTAAATCACTTTAGCTTTTTTTGATCGAGCGATTTCTAAAAGGTTTAAAAAAGCCTGATAATTGGTTTTCATCACTAATTCTTGATTGAGCATGGTCGTATCAGAGACAGCCGCTTGGTGGAACAAATAATCAAAATGCAACTTTTCTAAACGCCTTAAATCTAAGGGGTTGTTAATATCAGCGATGATCACCTCACCCTTAAAACCGATCAAATTCTTAAAATGCCCTAAAGAACTCGGGCGGTTATTACTAGAGAGCGTGTTACTGCGGAATTTATCCAAAATTACCACTTTAGCTTTAGGGTGGTTCTCTTGAAAATAAAAGGCCAAATTACTGCCCACAAAACCAGCCCCACCGGTGATTAAAATCGTTTGATTTTCTAATCCATCATCAATATAACGCATGATTTATCCTTATTTAATCCAATCAATCATCTCTTTAAGATTTTTACATTGTATCCAAGAATGAGGAGTTTTTAAAAAATTTGTAGTCAATAAAAGGTTATTTTTAACTTTAGCGTTCAAGCCGGCTAACATGTCGCTCTCTTTATCGCCTATCATAAAAGATTGATCCAAGCAAATTTGATGCTCTTTAGCGGCTTGTAAAATCAAAAAGGGCTTTGGCTTCCTGCAAGCGCAATTTTCTTCTGGGGCGTGCCTGCAAAAATAGACGCCATCCAAATTAAAACCTAATTCTTTGAGCAAGCTTTCTTGGAGGTATTCGGTGAGGTTTTCAAAATCTTTAAGGGTGTAATAGCCCCGGTTGATCCCGGATTGGTTGGTAATTAAAAGCAATTTGTAACCTAAAGTTTTCGCATGCTTTAGCAATTCAAAAATCCCTTTTTGAAACTCAAAATCTTCTTTTTGGCTCACATAGCCTTTATCAATATTGATAATGCCGTCTCTGTCCAAAAAAAGGGCTTTGTTAGTGGTCATGGTGGCTCTCTTGGTGTGGTGTGGCGTTATTTTGATGGAGCATCGTGCCACTTTGATGATGCATCGCATGAGGTACTTGATGGTTAATGAGCATGATCCCCATATAAAGGACATAAAGCCCAAAAACCCCCATTAAGCCTTTAGACAAAAGATTGAAAAATTTCCTGTAAGAGGTAGAAATTTTGCTTAAAAAAATCCCCATTAAAAACAACGGCACGCTAGTGCCAAGCCCAAAAGAAAGGCCTAGCATCGCTCCCATAAACGCGCTATGACTGAGAATCACGCTCGCTAAAAACGAATACACCATCATGCAAGGCAAAAACCCGTTCAACACGCCCAAGAAATACAGCCCCAGAATGTTTTGAGATTGCAAGGTTTTTTTCATCAAAAAAGAAATGAAAGGAATGGAAAAGCTTAATTTTTCCGCTTTAGCTCCTAAGAGCGCTAAAAGGATTAAAACAATCCCCATGCTCATCAATAAAACGCCCCTAAAACCCATGCTCACGCTAAGACTATGCCCTAAACCTGCCGTTATAGCCCCTAAAAGCATGTAGGTGCTGATCCTCCCCACATTATAGAGGGCATGGCAAGCGATCTGGTAGGAAAAGCTTGTAACTTTAGAAAACCTTATTTGACTAAACGCGCTCACAATCCCCCCACACATGCCCACACAATGCCCTAAAGACATGCTCAAAGCGGCTAAAAACATGCCCAAAAAACTCAAATTCTGCATCATTTGCATTCTAGTATCCCTGCTTTTTTAAGAGCGATTTCCATCCCGTCAAAAACCAAACGCTCCTTGCAAACAGAATGAGGTAAAAACGCGCTCAAATATTTCGCATCGCCCCCACAAAGATAGATTTTTTGATCTTTGGCTAAATGCTGGATACAAGAGATGATACTCAAAATCATGCCGTAATTCACAGCGTCTCTGGTGTTTTTAGGTAAAACTTCTAAAGAATCTAAGGCCTTGAAAGGTTGCTCTAAGATTTTAGCGCTTTTTTTATACGCATGGGTGTATTGGGCCAAACCGGGTAAAATACACCCTCCTAAATGCTTGCCCTCTTTGACTAAATCAATCGTAATCGCGCTCCCCGCATCCACTATAACCCCATTAGCCACCGCTAAACACGCCATTTGCCGGTCTATCCCAAGCCCTATATAGTCGGTTTCTAAATGAAAAAACCCTGCAATATTTTTAGCGTTAGGGTAACAATTCAAAAGGGCTTTTTCATTTTCTTCATTCACGCTAACGTAAAAAATTTCCTTTTGAATACCCAAACGCTTTAAATCTTCTTTAGCGCTTGAAAAGAGCTGGTAGTTTTGCGCGAAATGGATACGCGTATTACCTATATCGCATAAAATCAAGTCTTTTAAATCCTTAAAAGATTGCCTAGCTGGCATAGGCCTACTTCTTATTCATTTCTAAAGCTTTTCTTCTTTCTTCAAGCTCTTTTTCATCTCTTTCTTGATGTTCTCTCGCTCTTTGTTCAAATTCCCTCGCCCTTTGTTCGGCTTTGGCTTTTTTCTTTTCTTCTTTCAAGCGGCGTTTTTCTTCTTTAGGGCTGAGTTTTGGCGCTTCTTTAAAAGCGTTATCCTCTTTTGAAATAGGAGCGTTTTTTGCGCCTTTTTCGTTACTCTCTTTTGAAGCAGGAGCGTTTTTGTTTTCTTGATTTTCTTTTATGCCTTTTTGGATAGCTTTATTTTGATCCTTAATAGGCTCGCGCCTTCTGGTTTTAACTTCTTCTTCAAACCCGCTATTTCTTGGCTTAACTTTGTTTTCCTCTAAAGGCTTTTCTTTAGCTTTATGCCTTTCTTGCAAATAAATAGGAGCGTTCCCTTTTTCGCCTTTTTGAGATGGTTTGAATTCAGCAGCATGGGGATAAAGTTTTGGTTTAAAATCGTTATAATCTAAATAGTAGCGATCGTAATACACCCGATTTTTATCATAAAACACCCCTTTATCCAAACGATTAGATGAAAAAAACTTAAAACTGCCTATAGTTGGCGTTTTATAGACATTATACGAATCAAAATCATTCAAATCCACCTCTATCACATACCCACGCTTTTCTAAAGAATACAATTTATTATGGTTTAATACAATGGTATTGAGCGAAGCAAAGGGCAGTTTCACGCTGTTTAATTCCCTCAAACTCTTATCCATTTGCAAAATCTGCCCGTCTAAAGTCAGCACATATAAAGTCCCCTTATCATAGAGCAAATCCACAATATCCCCATCATAGTTGAACTCTTGACCGCTCACGACTGAGAGTATCCTTTTCCCTGTAGAAGCGATCATGTTATTGCCATCTACAATAAGGTAGGTGATATTGTTAAAAAACTTATCGCTGCTGATAACAATGTTTCTAATAGGCGTAGGGTTTCCATGCACATAATCCACGACCAACAAGCGCCCATCTAGCATGGGGAACACCACGACCGTATCCATAAAAATAGGCATCGCCATTAAAGAATTGATCGTGGTGCTTGGGGAACCTTTTTCGCTAAAAAGCAATTTTTGAGAAGTGATGTCGTATAAATTCGCTGAATTGTCCGCTAACACCACCGCTAAAAGATTCCCTTTAACGCTTGCGCTCAAGGCAAAAGTTTCCAAAGGAATGATGATAGATTGTTGGCTGGCGTTAGGGTTATTGCTAATCAATTCCACTTGATGACAGACTTTATCTTGGACTTCCGCTTCAACGCCCTTTAATTTCAATTCCGTTTCTTCAGTCTTAGCCACCTTTCTTTTGCTTGTTTTTTTATCAATCTTGTTCAAACAATCTTGCGCAAGGATGAAAAACCCCTGACTCTCATTTAAAAAACTGCTTTCGTAATTGAAATTCTTACCGATTCTTAGCTGCGTTAAACCTTTATCGCCTATAACCGCCCCATTTTTCAAAATGGCTCCATAACGATTGGACGAAACGATACTCTCTTGCAAATGGTTAGGGAAATACGCTTCGCCTTTAACTTGGTGTTTAGCGGGTTTGAAGTATTTTTTCATGTTACAGCCGCTAAAGACAATTAGGGCTATGAGTGAGATTAAAAATGGTTTATTCATCAAATCAATGCGTTCCTTGAATGGTTTCTTTCTTTAGATTAGTTGGTTTGGAAGGGTTTTGCTGAATATCTTCTAACATTCCATAGTGTTTTAAAACAGAGATTATAGCATAGAGTGAAGAACTTAGAGGGATAGTGGATAAACTTTGATGCGCTTTTTTGATTGCGTCTTTAGAATTTTCTTCATACAACAAGTTCACTTCTTGTAAAGCGCTCATTTCTTTAAGAATGGGGCTTTTTTCAAGTAGGTTTTTATCTCTAGAGAGCGATGCGTAAGAATATTGTGCAAAAGTTTTAACGATTTCATTAGAAGATTGCGAAAGTTTTTTAAACTCGTTTGCATCGTTTCTTTCACTCGCTCTGGCGAACTGATACAAATCATACAACTCTGGGGCGACTTCTTTCAATCTTTTTTGCAAAGCTATATTATTAGGACTCTCTAGCACTTCATTATAAATTTGAGTAATCCGCTCCCTCGTTTGCTCATGCTTATAATCTTGCAATTTCGTATCCCCTAAATAAGCGATAAAAGCCACCACGATAAACAACAACACCCACTTGTAGCGTTTGAAAAACTTTTCTAATCTAAACGCTCCTTCTAAAAGCTTTTCATCGCTTTTGAATTCGTTTTTAACTTGCTCTAAATTTTCCTTAATACTCATGCCTTGCTCACTCCTGTGCTGCCAAACCCTCCGCTACCCCTTGAAGTTTCATCTAATTGTTCGCATTCTATAAATTCGGCTTTATAAGTTTTTTGAACCACTCCTTGAGCGATCCTATCCCCTACTTGAACTTTAAAATCTTTATCGCTTAAATTCGCTAAAATGACCTTAATTTCGCCCCTATAATCATTATCCACCGTGCCAGGAGAATTCAACACCATCACCTGATGATTCAAAGCCAAACCGCTACGGGTGCGCACTTGCAATTCATACCCCGCTTCTAAAGACAAACAAATCCCTATTTTCACCAACCCCACGCTATGAGGTTTGATCGTTACTTCTTCTACAGCGTGCAAATCAAAGCCTGAAGAACCCTCGGTTTGGTATTTAGGGATAAGGGCGTTTGGGTGGATTTTTTGGATTTTAATTTTCATCAAAACAAATCTCTTTATAATAAATGTCTAAAATTTCAAAATCGCTTTCGCCATTAGGCAATTGAATGCTCACCGCATCGCCCTTGCTCTTACCTATCAAGCTCTTAGCGATCGGCGAACCAAAAGAGATCAACCCTTTAGCCGGATCGCTCTCCACGCTCCCTACTATCGTGTAAGAAAACTCTTTATCGTTGTCTAAATTAAGGATTTTAATCGTGCTGCCAAAACTCACTTTATTATGGGCTAAAGCGCTCGGATCAATCACTTGAGCGTTAGCGACAATTTCGCTTAAATCCACGATCCTCGCTTCAATGAAGCGTTGTTTTTCTTTAGCGGCATGGTATTCAGCGTTTTCTTTCAAATCCCCATGCCCTCTAGCAATATCAATTTCTTTCACGATATTAGGCCGTTCCACCTCTTTTAATTGCTTCAATTCCGTGCAAATCTTATTGTATCCATGCATACTCATAGGTTCTTTATTCATTTAATCTCCTAAGCTTATTCAGTAGAGATTATAGTAAAAATTAAGTTAAATTCAGCAAAAAAGCCATCTCTTCGGCGACTTTTCTCGCGCTCCCATGTTTTAAATATTCCCTTAATCTCAAACTTTCTTTAAAATAGCGTTCTCTGTCCATTTCTTTATACGCTTTTAACAAACCCTCTACGCTCAAAAAATGCTGGATCAATTCTGGATGTAATTGGCTCTCCCCAAGCCCTGGAGTTTCATCATTTAAGGCGTTATAAAAGATATTCGCTAAACCTATGTAATGCAAATTGACCAACATTCTAGCGATCAAAAAATCCATCGTTTTAGCCCTATACGCTAACACAAAAGGCGTGCCAATCAAAGCGGCCTCTAAAGTCGCTGTGCCGCTGCAAATGAACGCAAACTCCGCTTCAAACAAACTTTTATGTGCATCATAAGAAATTTCAAATAATTGAATGTCTTCTCCATAAAGAGCTTTCAAATCCAACCCCTTAAAGAAACTCGGCACCACTAACACACGCCTTTTAAACCCTTCATTTTGTTCTAAAATTTGAGCCACTTTGACAAACAAAGGGAACATTTTAGCGATTTCGCTTTTTCGGCTTCCTGGCATAAACACCAGAGTTTCGCCCTTAATATCTTTTTTATAATATTTAATCTCATCTAATAAAGGGTGTCCCACATATTGGGCTTTTTTTTGGTAATAACTCACTTCAAAAGGCAAAATCGCTCCCAAAAAATCGCAGTATTTTTCAAGGCTTTTAGCGCGCCATTTTTTCCATGCCCAAACTTGCGGTAAAATATAATACATGATTTTTTTATACGGATTTTGTTTTTTGATTTTTTTGGCTAGGGGGATATTGAAAGAAGAAGAATCCATTAAAAGCACCATATCCGCTTGTTTGGCTAATTGGACCATTTCTTTATGGGCTTTGAGTAAAAACCCCAAACGGCCTATCACATCTCTAAAACCCATGACAGAAAATTCCCTAGGGCTATAGAGTGCGTTTTTCCCTTCAAACACGCCAATGAAACGATAATCTTTAGGCAAATTGCGCCGTAACTCCTCTAAATGAATATTAGAGCTCGCTTCTAAAGCGCTCACTAAAATCGTGGGCATTATTTGTCTTTCAAAAGGTTTTGGACTTGATAGAGCTTGATTTCTTTATGTAAATCCCTCAATTCAATTTTGAGCAACGAATTTTCAAAATCTTTTTTAGAGAGATGGTTTTTTAAAAGCCTGTTTTCGCGCAAAACGCTGCGGTATTGCAAGTAAATCCCCTCACCAAACACGCGCTTGCTTGGTTTTGCCATGATAACCTGATTATCACTAGTGAAAACCTCCACTTCTTCAAGGGCTTTAGGGAAAATCCATTCTTCTCCTGTGTTTTGTGTTTCTTTGTTTGAGCGGGAATTTTCTTTTTCTAATTTTTTTTGATAGATTTCTTGCTTCAAACCTTTTAAAACGCTCTTTTTCTTACGCAAGATTTCTTGGACTTGCTTCAATTCCAAACGGATTTTTTTTAAAACTTCTCTAGTGTCTTTAATTTCTTGCTGGTAAGCGTTCAATTCTTCTTGCATCGGTTTTTATTCCGCTAACATTTCTAAAGACAACAAACGCATTTCATTGCCTTGAGTGATAATGACATTCTTGCTGTGGCATTTTTCGCACACCCCATAATCTAGGGCGTTAGGCTTAAAAACATGCGAACAATCCTTACACTCTAATTCAACCTTTTCATCTACAATGTCTAAAATAGCGTCTTTACACACCAAAGATTCTTCTCTAAAAGTCTCAAACGCGCTCACAAACAAGCTCTTATCCATAGCGCTTCTTTCGCCAATACCGACCACGACTCTTTCAATCTTATGGGCTTGATTTTTCTTCGCATGCTCTTCGCAAAGAGCGATTAAAGAAGAAACGACCGAGTATTCATGCATACTAAACCTTAATCTTTAAATTAGCCCCTATTATATTGTATTAGAGTAATCCTTTAGTTTATTGCTTAAGATTCAATAGGGTATTAAGGATTTGATCGGAAGTGGTTACCGCTTTAGAGTTCGCTTGAAACCCCCTTTGAACCACAATCAAATTCGTTAAACTCCGGCTCAAATCCACATTACTAGACTCCAGTTTAGATCCTGAAATTGAACCCCTACGCCCCGTATTAGCCGCGCCGATTAAGGCTTGCCCAGAGTTTCCGGTTTGAGAAAAGACATTCCCACCCAAAGCCTGTAAGCCCGCATCGTTAGCGAAATTCGCTAAAGCCACTTGAGCGAGCGCTAAAGTCCTGCCATTACTGAACGCTCCTAAAAGCACCCCGTCTGAATCAAAACGAACATCCATCAAATCGCCCGCTTGATAGCCGTTTTGCTCAATCGCATAAGTTTCAGAGATCTTATCCACGCTCGTTAGCCCATCAAAACTCCCTGAGGAACCAAAGGCTAAATTGATGCGTTGGGGGGCATCAGCGCCATTTTTAGGGTCAAATTGCAAAAGAGGCGGGTTCATGCCTGCAAGCGATCCGTCGTTATTGAAGCGCAAACGGCCTCCTTCAAACACGTTAGGCCTAGCCGCTGACCCCCCTACTAATTCCCCAGGCTCAGGCACGATCACTCTAAAATTCCATTCCGCTCCCCCACTCCTATAAAACTCAATGCGCATGGCGTGTTTGGTGCCTAAGCTGTCTATCACATCAATGCTTGTCGCATGGGTAGCGTGGGTGAATTTAGAACTGCTCGCTGACGCTCCTCCTTCAATCAAAGAAGCGGTATTAAGCCCTTTCATCGCGTTTTTAAACAAAACATTGTTCGTTACGCTGTCTGAAGAATACCCGCTCACAAAGATATTGAGGTTTTCTTTAATGACATTTTTATTGTCTTTATTATTGATTTCAAACATGCCGTATTGGTTGATTGTAACCCCTATAGAAGCGGCTGAATCTTGGTAATTGTCCGCTAAACTAGGATCTTTTACGATATTAGCGTCATGCTGGATTAAGGCGCGCAAGTCTTCAGTGGTCCTAAACTGCCCAATATCCGCATTAGGGCTGATAGAATGCGTATAACTGTATTTAAAAGCCGTTACATCTTTATCGCCGTCTAAAAAGTTAGCGAACGCCCCGGTCCCGGCTTGAGTGACCACAATGTTTTTAAGCTTTTCATCGCCGTCTAATTCGTTGGTGTTTTCCAAACGCAATTGCTTGCCGTCCAAATAAGCTTCAATGCCCGTTTGGCTTTTGACCGCATTGATCGCATTTTTAGCCGCTACTAAGCTTGAAGTCCTGCTCACCGCCGAATCGTTCGTGAAAGAAATCTTAACCCCATTCAACTCAAGCGTGCTGTTTTCTGCGGAAGGGAGGATGTCTTTGACCATTTTGGCACTCTTATAACTCACCCAAATCCCTTGGTTTTCATTCAATAAAAGAGCGTCGCCATCTTCATTGTATAAAGATCCCATGTCTTCGGCGACTTGAGCTAGATTCGTGCCTGAATCATACACCGGATTAATGCCATCTGAAGGGGTTTTGGCTGAAGAATCTAAAGCGAATATCGCCGCTGTTTGATCCGCATGCCTTCCAGCGTTTAAATTCGCCCTCATAGAAATGCGGTTACTCGCTCTAGCTGGCATCACCATTCCAGGATCAATTCTAATGTTTTCTAAAGGACCGGTGTTATCCACTTTTAAAGCGTCCGTATCGCTCCCTTTATTGCCGGTATCGCTCCCGTTTCTCACCCACCCTTGCACCACAAGCCCGCCGGTGGTAACCAAACTCCCTTGCGAGTCAAAAAGAAACTCCCCATCTCTAGTGAAATTGCGCGTGATCCCCCTATCAGGGCTAATGATAAAAAAGCCATCGCCCTGAATCGCTAGATCGGTTTTGACATCTGTGTTTTGGATATTGCCTTGTGAAAAGATTTTAGTCGTCGCATCCACGCCTACTCCAAGCCCCACAGAAAAGTCATTCTGCCCTGCCAACCCGTTTTTATAGGGCGCGGTAGCGATGAGCTTGACTTGAGAGAGCATATCCACAAAAGAAGCCCTAGAATACTTAAAACCAGTGGTATTCACGTTCGCAATATTATTACTCTCAATATCCAAAGCGATTTGGTGGGCTTGCATCCCATTGACACCAGACCATAAAGACCTAAGCATGGTTATCCTTTAATGTAAAGAAATTCAATCTATGCCAAATAAAGCAAAAGTCGTTCCTAAATAGCTTTTTAAAATAATTGGTTGCGGATTTTAAAGTTTTGTTAATCAAAAAGATCGGTCAAATTCACAAATAAATAGGGGGTTTTGCAACACCACCCCCCATAACGCTTTTTAAAACTTATCGCTCAAATTTAGAGTTTAACTCGCTTTAGTGCAAAATCGCGCATTCATGATCTTGAATTTCTTCGGCTGAAGCGCGATTTAAAGTCAATGGGTTAAATTGTGTTGCTAGCAAAACAAAGGAATTATCGCTTTGTTGCACCACCGCTAAGCCATAGTCCCCCATGCGTTTGTGCGCGTTAGACACTTCTTTATTAAGCATGATGAACGGGCTTTTTTGCGCTAATTCGCTCTCTGTTACCCGACGCGCCAAATATTTATGCCCGTTCAAACCGCCCGGTAATGGCGACCAACGGCTGTTGATTTTTTTTAGATTATTATCCAGCTGTTTGCGCACATCAAGGCTAATGCAAGAAATATGGATGTGAAAATGGTTTTGCGATCGCCCTTTTTTAGAGTTGATCGTCAAAGAGATCGCATAATCAGGAATGGGTTTGCCGTATTTTTTACTCATAAAATCGCGCGCTTGCCAGGATAAGTAAAAAAAGTTAGGCGTAGAAGGATCAAGCAACAAAGGGCTTTCAATACCGCTAATGTGAGTCGTTGGCATCAACAAATATTGCAACGGGCCGTTAATATCTTTTAAAACCACATAGCCGGCATCGGGTTTGACTTCTATGCATGGCGAAGGATTTTGATTTTTCTCATAATTGGGCAAACATTTCTCAAAAACAATCTTACGCAACACATTTGGATCTTTAGCGTTTAAACTCATAACAGCGATAGCTACCACCGCTAAAAAAAGAAAGCCCGCTTTTTTCATCTTTTTTGCTCCTTGTTTTTAATGAGAGTTTTTACAAACTCTCTTGTTATTTTTCTACAATAGTGGTTAAAATCTTTAATCATTATGATTATTTTAATGAATTTTAACTTATTAGTAACATTTAGTAACCTATTTTTAAAAAGAGATTTTTTGAATGATAACTAGAAAAAAATTAAATTGATAACATTAAAAAAGCTAAAAGAATTTTTTAAAAAATTAAATAGCTTGCACTAAGCAGGCGATAATTTTTCACCATGCGATCTTAGGGGGTTGGTGCTTATCAAAATAAAGCGTTTTATAACCTTGATTTAGGTAATATCATCACACTGATACCACAATAAGGATGATTATCATGCAAGATTTACCCCCATGCCCTAAATGCAACGACGCTTACACCTACCATGATGGTGCACAACTAATTTGCCCTAGCTGTTTGTATGAATGGAATGAAAATGAAGTTAATGATGAAGAATTGATCGTTAAAGATTGCCACAATAATCTTTTACAAAATGGGGACTCGGTCATTCTCATTAAGGATTTAAAAGTTAAAGGCTCATCTTTGGTGCTTAAAAAAGGCACCAAAATCAAAAATATCAAGCTTGTCAATAGCGATCACAATGTGGATTGTAAAGTGGAAAGGCAGAGCCTGTCTTTAAAATCTGAATTCCTTAAAAAAGCTTAGGAAAATACAAAAAGCTTAAAAAAATAAGAAAAGCTCAGTGGTTTTTAAGCTTGTAAAAATTATTTTTTAGAAAAAATCAACTTATCCAACTTGAAAAAAATCACCGCTCCAATGGTTTGCCCTAAGAAAAGATTGAGCCACAACGGAAAATTGAAATAATAAAAAACCTCCATAAAAGGCAGCATCACTAACGCGCTCAACATCCATCTAAGCCAATAAACCAAAAACAGCTTGGAAGCGTATTCTGTGCCAAGTTTCTTAAAAAATTCTCGCATAAGACAACCCTTTCAAATCCTTTTTGCAAACCCTCCTAAAAAGGAAAGCCCGCCATCAAGGAATATTCCTAGATTTCATACCTTTAGACAATCGTATAGGACACTCTTTTTTCAAAAAGTTTGCTCTCATAATTGCCTAAATCCCTACCATCCACAAGGGCAAAAGCATCGCCAAAAGTCGCCAACAATGCAGTATCTAATTGCATGTCTTTATGGCGGTTCAACGGGATAAAGACTTCCTTGTGATTATTTTGAAAATCAAACGCTAACAAGGAATCTTTCAAATACACTTCCACTCTAGAAGCGTTTTTCACCACGCTGTTTTGAGCCAATTTCAAGCCTTGCACTTCAGCGCTTTTAATCCCGCACGCATGGCATAAGGACACAAACATGCTCTCTTTTGAAATGGTTGCAAACCAGGGCAAACTCTCACGTTTAGGTAGATTTTCTTTACCCTCTAAAGCCTTTTGTCTTCTAGGCATGTCATGCTTGATGAACGCATAAAAATTACGAACGCTTTCTTTAGGGGTTGTTCCCTTGAGCTGGTTGGCAATATTAGCCACGCTCGCATCGTCTCTTTCATAACGCCCCATTGCTACAAAATCGCTCGCATCAAACAAACGCTCATTCAATTGATAGCTAGCGATCTCATACGACAAATGGACTCGTTTTTTTTGAGCACTTTTTAAAAATTCCACTTGCAAATAAGGCACTCCAAAATTGAGCATGCTTTTATAGCTGGCATGATTGCCTTGTAAATACACATTGCTCGCTACAACACTCGGCATGGGAATGAAAAGTGAAGTGTGCTCTGCAGAATCAAAATCAATGCTGTATTGAGCTTCTATTTTATATTTTGCAACACTCCCTTTGCTTTCTTCTGCCTGCAAAATCTGTGCTCCTAAAACAGCACCTGTAGCGCCTAAAGCAGTCGTTTTAATAAAATCCCTTCGTTTCATAACTATAACTCTTTATTGTAATTTCTAAATTCGTTGAATGAATGAAAAAGTAGGACACACCACCAAAGGATTGATGAGTATCCAAAAACCTAAATTGTGAAAGACAAAGCGTTCCTAAAAAATAAGAACGCTCAAAGAAAAGGGTTACTTTTTCTTTTTTGTGTGGTGCATGTCTTTTCCATGCATGTCTTTCATCATTTTTTGGTGTTTTTCAAGAGCTTTTTTAACTCCCTCAGCGTATTTGGGGTCAGCTTTCTTGAAATGCTCCAATTGTTTATCCACAATTTCCTTATGGGTAACATGAGCTAAAGACTCTCCAATAGTGTCATGCAACCTTTCTTTTTCATCAGCTGGCAATGAGCGGTAGTAATCACCTGGTTGGGTGTAGTAATCGCTATCCTCAGCTCTGTAATCCCAATTCCACACTTCAAACTCTTTCTCAATATGAGCTAAGTTGAACTTAGGATCCCTAGCGCTCTTATCTTCTTTATAGCCAGGCAATGAGCTAGGCGTATAGTTTTGTAAAGAGCCGTAGTACCCATTTTGCATGTAACCATCTCTGCTAGAAGAGTGGAACGGACATCTTGGTTTATTAACCGGTATTTGAGGATAATTAACCCCTAAGCGGTAGCGGTGTGTATCCCCATAAGAGAACAAGCGCCCTTGTAACATCCTATCAGGGCTATAGCCAATTCCAGGAACGACATTAGCCGGACTGAATGCCGCTTGCTCCACTTCTGCGAAATAGTTTTCAGGATTTTTATTCAACTCTACGATGCCCACTTCCATTAACGGATAATCTTGGAGATACCAGATTTTAGTAACATCAAACGGATGGAATCGATACTTCTTAGCATCCTCTTCTGGCATCACTTGAATGCTTAATTTCCATTTTGGGAAATCCCCTCTAGCGATCGCATTGAACAAATCCCTTTGATTGGAATCAGGATCATGCTTTCTGATTTCTGCGGCTTCTTCGTTAGTCAAGTGCTTAACGCCTTGCATGGTTTCAAAGTGGAATTTCACCCAAAAGCGTTCGCCTTTAGCGTTGATAAGACTGAAAGTGTGGCTGCCAAAACCATCCATGTGGCGGAAAGATTTAGGGATCCCTCTATCGCTCATAACCCATGTTACTTGGTATAAGCTTTCAGGAACATTACTCCAAAAATCCCATACCATGTCGTGGTTAGGCAAATTGGTTTGAGGATCTCGTTTTTGAGTGTGGATGAAATCAGGGAATTTGATCGCATCACGGATAAAGAAAACAGGCGTGTTGTTCCCTACTAAATCCCAGTTACCTTCTTCAGTGTAATACTTCATCGCAAAACCTCTAGGGTCTCTTACCGCATCCGCGCTGCCTCTTTCACCAGCCACAGTAGAAAACCTGAAAAAGCATTCGGTTTTTTTGCCCACTTTAGAGAAAATTTTCGCTTTAGTGTATTTAGTGATGTCTTTAGTCACAGTGAAAGTGCCATAAGCCCCGCTTCCTTTAGCATGCACGACCCTTTCAGGGATCCTTTCTCTGTCAAACGCCGCTAATTTTTCCAAAAACCAAGTGCTTTGTAATAAAACAGGACCTCTAGGGCCGGCCGTAATCACATTGTTGTCATCCCAAACGGGAGCGCCAAAAGCAGTGGTTTGTTTCACATCTTTATTAACCATCTTTTTTCCTTTATTTGATCTTAAATCTTCGTAATCCGACACTAGGCCAATTACTTGTGGTGATTATTACATAATTTGTTATACAAAGACTAACGAGATTCAATTTCCTTAAAAAATCTTTTTTTTAAGAATAAAAAACCCCCTTAAGTATTTCTATTCGTAACAATTAATGAAAATAAGAAAGATTAAAAACAAAATTTTATTTTTAATCTAGTTTTAATAATAATTATCATGCTATTCTATCTCAATGTTTTAGCGGATTTTGTTTTTTTTTGATTTTTATTTTTTGAATTTTTAAATTTAAGGAGAGTTGTTGGATGTTTTTAAGATCATACCCAAAGCTTAGATACGCTTTATGTTTACCCCTACTCACTGAGACTTGCTATAGTGAGGAACGCACTTTAAATAAGGTTACCACCCAAGCCAAAAGGATTTTCACTTACAATAATGAGTTTAAGGTTACTTCTAAAGAATTGGATCAACGACAAAGCAATGAAGTCAAAGACCTGTTTAGGACTAACCCTGATGTGAATGTGGGCGGAGGGAGCGTGATGGGGCAGAAAATCTATGTGAGAGGCATTGAAGACAGGCTTTTAAGAGTTACGGTGGATGGAGCCGCACAAAATGGCAATATCTACCACCACCAAGGCAACACCGTGATTGACCCTGGCATGCTCAAAAGCGTGGAAGTTACCAAAGGCGCGGCGAATGCGAGCGCGGGGCCAGGAGCGATTGCGGGAGTGATTAAAATGGAGACTAAAGGAGCGGCTGATTTTATCCCTAGGGGGAAAAATTATGCGGCTAGTGGGGCGGTGAGTTTTTATACCAATTTTGGGGACAGAGAGACTTTTAGATCGGCCTATCAAAGCGCGCATTTTGATATTATCGCTTACTACACGCACCAAAACATCTTCTATTATAGAAGCGGTGCCACAGCGATGAAAAACCTTTTCAAACCCACACAAGCCGATAAAGAGCCAGGAACCCCTAGCGAGCAAAACAACGCTTTGATTAAAATGAATGGCTATTTGAGCGACAGAGACACGCTCACTTTTAGCTGGAACATGACACGAGATAACGCTACACGCCCTTTAAGGAGTAACGCTATAGGGTTAGCCTATCCTTGTGAAGCCCCCTTTAGCCCTGATGGCGCTCAAGGGTGTCCTAATGTGTTAGATAGTTTCACAAGGTATTTGTATCACTCTATTAATAGCGCTAACAATCTTTCATTACAATACAAAAGGGAAGCGGGAAATTCTTTTGGCGACCCACGATTAGATTTTACCCTTTATACAAGCATCAGGAACGCTCAGTTTGATCCTTTATTTGATCCTAATGGCGTTTATGCTAAATTCCCCACTTCTTTAGCGAGCGCATGGGAAAGAGAAAATTACCCATGCGTTGAAGGCGGGTATTGCACCCCAAGCTTTTCTGATGTCGATAAACCAAGCTCACAGCCTAGAAATCTGTTTTTAAACAACACCGGCTTAAACCTTAAAGTCGCGCATGTGATTGATGAAGCCACAGACAGCCTTTTTGAATACGGATTCAACTACCAAAATTTAAGCGTTTTTGACGCTCGTATCCCCAAATCAGAATTATACAGGCCTAATCAAGTCTATACTGATGATAAAGGGCAAAAACAAATCGCTTGCAGTCTTGTAGACAATAACCCCAATGACCCTACGCTATGCCAAAGAGGGAAAGCCAATGGGAATATTTATGGAGGCTATGTGCAAGCGAATTACTCGCCTCATAAAATCATCACTTTTGGAGCCGGGGTAAGGTGGGACGCCTACACGCTTTATGATAAAGATTGGAACCACCGCTACACTCAAGGCTTTAGCCCTAGCGCGGCTCTTGTGATCAGCCCCATTGAGCCTTTATCTTTAAAAATCACTTATTCTCAAGTTACAAGGGGGGTGATGCCAGGAGATGGCGTGTACATGCGCCAAAACGATTTACGATACGCTAAAAACATCAAGCCTGAAGTGGGCTCTAACGCTGAATTTAATATTGACTATTCAAGCCAGTATTTTAGCGGGAGGGCTGCGGCGTTCTATCAAGCCTTAGATAATTTCATCTCCCAATACGCGCAAAATTTGATTGTAACCAATTTGAGTCAAGCGATTCGCATTTATGGCTATGAAGTGGGTGGGACTTTCAGATACAAGGGCGTGAGTTTGAACGTGGGGATCTCGCGCACTTGGCCCACCACTAGGGGGTATTTAATGGCGGACAGCTATGAGCTTGCCGCAAGTACCGGTAATGTTTTTATCATTAAATTGGATTACACCATCCCCAAAACAGGGATCAATCTCGCTTGGCTTAGCCGTTTTGTTACCGGTTTAGATTATTGCGGGTTTGATATTTACTTGCCTGATTACGGGACGGCTGAAAAACCCAAAACCCCTACCGATTTAGCCAAATGCGGATCCCAATTAGGGTTGGTGCATATGCATAAACCGGGCTATGGCGTGAGTAACTTTTATATCAATTGGAGCCCTAAAACCAAAAGCCGCTGGAAGGGTTTGTTGCTTTCAGCCGTGTTTAATAACGTTTTCAACAAATTCTATGTGGATCAAACAAGCCCCTATGTCATGAGTCCGGATATGCCAGGCACTGACGCTATTAAAAGAGCGATCGCAGAGCCTGGTTTTAACGCGCGTTTTGAAGTGGCTTATAAATGGTGATTAGTGGGGCTTTAAGCGTTGCGCATGCGTGATAGCAACGGCTATCGCATCGCTAATATCCAAAGGCTTGATTTCGCTTGTGATGTTAAGCAAGCGTTTGACCATAAAGGCCACTTGCTCTTTAGCGGCTTTCCCGTTACCGGTTAGGGCTTTTTTGACTTGTAAGGGCGTGTATTCGCTAAAATTACCGATCCTTTCTAAAATCTTTAAGGACAACGCCCCCCTGAATTGCGCAAGCTTGATCACGCTTTTAGGGTTATACGCAAAGAAAATATCTTCAATCGCTACTTCATTAACTTCGTAACGATCCAATAAGCAATCTAAGGCTTCTATCAAATCTAAAATTTGCTCTTGCAAGCGTGTCGTGGTGATATTAATGAACCCGGCCGTGATTAAAGAAAGCTTGTTGGAAGCGTGAGAAATGATAGCATACCCGCATTTCCTGCTGCCTGGGTCTATTCCTAAAATACGCATCAATCATTCCTATTATTTAATTGCAAGGTTTAAAAAACGCTATTATTATATCCATGTTTCTTGTTGGCGCAAAAATACAAGATTGCATTAAGAATTTTTAAAAAATTTAGCACATAAATAAGGGAGCAATAAATGAAAGCAAACACAATCATACTGGTGGATTGGGAGAATTTCAGGCGCGATATTAAACAAACAAAATGCGTTAATTATAATATCGCTTTAGATGTGATCGTTACTATCAGAGCTTTTTTACTAGATGATGAATGGATCAGTCGCATTTACTTTTATACCACCCCGCCCTTTGATTTTGAACATGCGTTATGGGATAAAAGGAACGACACCCTCCAAAATGAAAAAAATCCGGGAACAGAAATGAAAATCTTCACCAGCAGCGACATTGAAGAAATCTTACAAAGCAGTGAAGCGACTAAGTGGGAGAAGATTTATAGCGATGTGGAAAATTTCCAACACGATCTGGCTTCATTGGATCAAGTGGAATTGAGGTTAGGGAGGACTAAGTTAAACGCAATAAGAGTGGAGTTTGATGGGAGTTATAGGGCGTTATTAGAGCAAAAGCAGGTGGATATGCTCATGGGTCTTGACATTCAAAGAATAGCCTTTAAAAAAATAGCTGATAGGATTTTGATATTTTCAAAAGATACGGATCTAATCCCCGCGCTCAAATTAGCCAGAGATGAGGGGTTAAGGGTGGATATTGCCGATTTGTCTAACAGGCTGTCTCTTCTTAGCCAGGATTTGAAATACAATTCTGATAAAGTGAGGAAATTGAGCAGTAACGAAGTCAAAGACAAGCTGTTTTCAATCAGAGAAAGTCTCACTAAAACCAACTGGGCTTTAAACTAAACCCTAAAAAGGGTTATTTCATTTTTATAGAGTTTAAAAAATCATTTTTTAAAAGCTCAATTATTGGCGTCTAATTAGGACAAAGCCAAAATTTTTAAAGGGGTTTTTAGGCTTGTTTTTCTCATACTCACTGGGTAAGCTCGGGTAGTTCGTTACTTCTTGCTTATTTTTTTGTGGTAGGATTGGGGTTATTAGAGTTTAAAGAAGAAGCTAAACGCTCTCCATCTTTTGTAATTAAGCTAGGGTCTATAAACTTAGCTTGCTCTCTAAGATTTCCTACTTTTTTTAAACTTCGTATAACCCGCTCACTCTTTAATCATTCGGCCTTATCCATTATTATTCTCGCTTCTTCTATAATTTGGTTATAGCTTTCGCTCGTTTTCATTTCTTAACTCCCTTGACTTATTAAAGCTTTTGTCTTATAGTTTCAATGGTATCCCACTCATTGCTTTTTAGCATTTTCAGCTATCCTGCGGAATGAAAGAGTGGATAATGTCCGCCTTGTCAATCTCTGCTTTAACATCATTTTTTGTTTTCATTCATTCTCCTTGCGTTCTCCTTGAAAAGATTTAGGTCGTTATTTGACTTTGTTGGGGTTTTTGTGGTAGCATTTCTAAAGACATCGATATAGGAACTCAACCTATGGTTGCCCCTTAGAGGGTTTGGTGTCTTGTAACGCTTTTCGTATTATTCTTAAGACTTTAATTTATACATTGTTTTTAAAACTAATCCACTGTTTCTATTGTTTAATGTTTTTGTGCTAATATTATCAAGGCATGGGTTAGAAAATATTTTCTAACCCATACTAAAAACACTTTAAGTGTGCCAATAGACCCTGACACATAAGACGCAAGGGCTTGTGTATGGTCAAGGTGAGGCTTTTTAATGCTTTTCATTCCTTACTCCTTGTGTTTAATTTTTTATGTTAAAGTTTCAAAATGCATTAGCTTTATCAAATATGTCTAGCACTCAGCTCATAACTGATGTTTAATTGCTATTCTGAGATTTTGCTAATGTTTTTCTATGGGCTACACTATCCTTATAATTTCGTTTTATGCTTCGTTTTTAGTATTAATTCATACTTTTTTGCGTTGGCTTGTTCTAAGGGGCTTAAAGGCTCTTGCGTTTTAAGCGCGTTTGTGTTAGGATTAGGTTCTGTGAGTTTAGGGGTTCCCAAACCTACCCCTTGTAATTGAGTCATAAGGAGGAACGGTGACTCACTCTCGCTATTATAGATTTCATAACTGCTTACTACCCACTTATTATGAAGTCCTAGTCTCGCTCGTGTTCTAATTTCTTTTTTAACGCTTCTTTGCGTTTTAATTCTTGCTCTTTAGCTTTTAAAAATTCTTGTTCGCTCGCTAATTGTTCGCTTTAGTCAGCTTGCTTTCATCAATCTTTTGTAATTCTTGTAAGGCTTTTTCGTATTTAGTGGCTTTCTCTTTGATTTCTTCACTCGCTTGTTTGACGCCGTTAGTAAGCTCTTCAATGATTTTAAGCGTGTTGTTTGAAAATTTAGCGTTTTTGGCGCTCAAGTCTCTTACTAGGTTTTTAGCGAGCGGATACTAAAAAACTTTTTTTAAGAGTGCAGTTGTTGTAAGGCTTCTTTAATCGCTGCTTCTATGCTGATATTGGGTTTTAGGGTTTTTAAAACTGGATTGATTTCGGTGCTTTTAAAGCCCAAACTCTCTAAAGCTAAAAAGACTTCGTTGCGCGCGGGTCTGTTTTCATCTTGAATGAAAAAGCCAATCAAATCCACCATGATCTTATCGGCGAGCTTTTTCCCTATGCCTGGGACTTGCTGGAGTCTTTTGACTTCTTTAGTGGCGATAATGTTTTCAAATTCGTTCGGTGAAAAGCTTGAAAGAATGGCTAAAGCGATACGCCCCCCTACCCCATTGATTTTCAAAAGCCTTTCAAAAAGGATTTTTTCGCTCTCTTCTAAAAACCCATATAAAAGATGCGCGTCTTCTTTGATCACTTGTAAGATCTTCAAACGCGCTTTTTGGCCCGCTTGAAGCAAAGCAGCCGTTCGCATAGAAACTTGCACCCCATAAACAACCCCTTGCACTTCTATATGCGCTTCTAAAGCGGAGATTTTTTCCACAACCCCTATCAAACCCACTATCATTTTTATCCCTTTTTATCTCTTGCTCTAGCCTTTTATAGCGCTTTTAGGGATTTTTTTGATTTTATGATCTTCATAGATCACGTTCACGCTTTCATTATGGCTTAACATAGCGCTCAAGTTGCTCACTTTAGGGTAATTGCGATGATAAATCACGATATTTTCTTGCTTGAAAGGGTTTTTAGTCGTAATGCTTGCATGCTGGAAGCTGTTTTCTATGCTGATGAGTTTAGCGTAACATTCGTTATTGATTTTTTGCAATTCTAGCATTTGAGCTTTTAGGATTTTCAAACGCTTCAAAGCAAACATAAACTCGCTATAAGCGTCTTTCACGCTTTCTTGTTGCATTAAAGAGCGTTTGATTTCTTCAGTGGCGTTTTTAAGCTTCTCCATGATGGCTTGATGGTTTTTGACTAAATGGTTTAAGGACTGGTGCTGAGCGATGATTTTTTTAGATTTTACCCCTAACGCATTGAGTTTTTGTTTAGCGATCTTCAATTCTTCTTGGTTTTCTCGCCCCCCAAAAGCGTAAAAAATAAAGCGGTTGCCATTGCCATCCACCTCATCAATCAAACATTGCTTGGAAAAATACAGCTTGTTATCGCTTTTGAGCTTTTCTAAAGCGATTTCTTTCGCATAGACCACGCTCCCTGCGCTCGCTTCCACTTTAACGCTATTGGCATACACTTTAGCGCGCTCTAAATACTTGCACTCAAACTCTTTAGCGTAGCACACGCCCTTATGGTTAGTGATGCGCGCTTTATTGGCATAGACATAGCTTTCAGGGTGGATTTGCCCCTCTATAGTGATTTCTTTAGCCACTAATATCACATTCTTGCCCACATTGCCCTTAATGTTAATCGCGCTCGCTTCTAAAATGAGGTTAGAATCAATCGCATCGCTCAATTCATCTTTAGCTTGAATCTCTAAAACTAACCCGCTCTCCACTCCCCCTAAAAGATTAGGCACTTCAATGGATTTGATCCCGTTTTTAAAGATAAAATTTTGCTTAGAAACCAAACGCCCTTTTTCCATTTTAACCCCTTGTAAGGCTTTGGAGTAATACACTAAAGCGTTATTTTCTTCTCTTTCTTCAAAAGCGTTTTTGTCATGCCCTATGGGGGTGGGCGAATGGGCAACTTTAGGCAATTCAACATAAAGGCCTTTAAGGTTGCGGCCGTCTCTGCCTTGTTTGGGGCAATTCACGCAAGCGACTTTTTGGTTTTCTTTAGCGATATAGTAATTTTCTTTAACAAACGATTCTTCTTGATCGCTTAAAAAAATGGTATGGGTTGGAAAGTATTCTTCTCCTAATAAAAAATGGGATTGTTCTTCTACATTAGGGATAAAGGTTAAAGAAGCGTATAAAATAAAGCGCTTATTTTGGGCTTCTTTTTGATATTTTCTCAATTCTGTTTTTAAATTTTCATACATTTGTGAAAGGTGGCGAAACACCACGCCTTGAAAGGCTAAACGCTCTTTAATATACGCAAACATTTCTTGGTAATGCTCTTCAGTGTCTAGGACAATAAAACACTCGTCTAAAATAATTTCTATTTTGCTTAAATCTTCATCCACCTCCACTTCAAAAAAGCGTTTGTAAGCGTTTGATTTGATTTTAATGTCGTGGGTTTGATAGAGGGTTAGCTCTTTTTTTTCATAGTATTCCTCTTCTTCTAATTGCTGCAATTCCCCACCAAAAGCCTCGCTAAAATCGTCTTTAGCGCTGTTTTTGATAAAAATAGAAGTTTTTAAAATCTCAAACCACAGATCTTCTGTTTGTAATTTATTTTCAGCGGCCGCTTTTTTTAATTCTTTTTGAATGTCTTTGCACCGCTCAACTTTTATAGGGGCAAAACGCTCCAAGCTCATTTTTTAATCCTTAAATGGTATTATAAAGATTTAGAAAAAGGAATATGCTAACAAAAAAACACTGAAAATTAGGTAATAACTGCGACTGATATGCTAAAAAAAATATTTTTAACCAACAGCTTAGGGATTTTATGCTCTAGGATTTTTGGCTTTTTACGGGATTTGATGATGGCCAATATTCTAGGGGCTGGGGTGTATAGCGATATTTTCTTTGTGGCTTTCAAATTGCCTAATCTATTCAGGCGTATTTTTGCGGAGGGATCTTTTTCTCAAAGCTTTTTACCAAGCTTCATACGAAGTTCCATTAAGGGGAGTTTTGCGGGTTTGGTGGGGCTTATTTTTTGTGGCGTTTTATTCATGTGGTGCTTGTTGGTGGCTCTCAATCCCTTATGGCTAGCTAAACTCCTAGCTTACGGCTTTGATGAAGAAACGCTCAAACTATGCGCCCCTATTGTAGCGATCAATTTTTGGTATCTTTTATTGGTGTTTATCACCACTTTTTTAGGCGCACTCTTGCAATACAAACACAGCTTTTTTGCCAGCGCTTATAGCGCAAGCTTACTCAATTTATGCATGATTTCAGCCCTTTTTATTTCTAAAGAAAAAACGCATTTAGAAGCGTTGTATTATTTGAGCTATGGCGTGCTTTTAGGGGGCGTGGCTCAAATTTTATTGCATTTTTATCCTTTAATAAAATTAGGCTTATTGAATTTATTATTTAAGGGGTTGTTGAGCTTTAAGACCAAAAACGCACTCAAAAAAGAATACCGCTCTAAAAGGGCTAAAAGGGATCTAAAAGCGTTTTTCAAGCAATTCTTCCCCAGCGTTTTAGGCAATTCCAGCACTCAGATCGCTTCTTTTTTAGACACCACGATAGCCTCTTTTTTAGCGAGCGGGAGCGTGTCTTATTTGTATTACGCTAACAGAGTCTTCCAGCTCCCCTTAGCCTTATTTGCTATCGCTATCTCCACAGCTCTTTTCCCCAGCATTGCGATCGCGCTTAAAAACAATCAGCAGGATTTAGTCTTACAACGCTTGCAAAAGGCGTGGTTTTTCTTGGTGGGGGTTTTGCTTCTTTGCAGCATTGGGGGGATCATGCTAAGTCAAGAAATCACCGAGCTTTTATTTGAAAGGGGGCAGTTTAGCCCTAAAGACACCTTAATCACTTCGCAAGTCTTTTCGCTCTATCTTTTAGGCTTGCTCCCTTTTGGGCTAACCAAACTCTTTTCTTTGTGGCTTTATGCGAAGTTAGAGCAAAAAAAAGCGGCTAAAATCTCTTTAATTTCGCTTTTTTTAGGTTTGGTGGCTTCTTTGAGTTTAATGCCTTTGTTAGGGGTTTTAGGCTTAGCGTTAGCGAATAGTTTGAGCGGGTTATTTTTATTTGTTTTAACGATAAAAGCGTTTGGCTTTCAATCATTCTTGGGTATAATCAAGAATTTAAAATCATGGCTTGTAATCCTTTTCCTCGCTTGCGTGGAAATCTTATTACTCTTAGCGTTCAAATCGTGGGTTACACATTTATATTTATTTTATTATTTTCAAGGTTTTTAAATGTTCATTTATGATACCAAATTAAAGCAAAAAGTCCCTTTTGAGCCTTTAGTTGAAAAAAAGGCGAATATTTATGTGTGCGGGCCTACGGTGTATGATGACGCTCACTTAGGGCATGCCAGGAGCGCGATTGCCTTTGATTTATTAAGGCGCACGCTTGAATTGAGCGGCTATGAAGTGATGCTAGTAAGGAATTTCACGGATATTGATGATAAAATCATCAACAAAGCCCTAAAAGAAAACAAAAGCATTCAAGAATTAAGCAGTATTTATATTGAATCTTACACGAGGGATTTGAACGCTTTGAATGTGAAACAACCCAGCCTAGAGCCTAAAGCGAGCGAGTATTTAGACGCTATGGTGGGCATGATTGAAACGCTTTTAGAAAAAAATTTCGCTTATCAGGTCTCTAATGGGGATATTTATTTAGACACGAGCAAGGATAAAGATTACGGCTCTTTGAGCATGCATAATAGCAGCGTGGAATTTGGCCGTATTGGTTTGGTGCAAGAAAAACGGCTTGAGCAGGATTTTGTGTTATGGAAAAGCTATAAGGGGGATAATGATGTGGGCTTTGATAGCCCTTTAGGCAAAGGGCGCCCTGGTTGGCATATAGAATGCTCTAGCATGGTTTTTGAAACTTTAGCGCTCGCTAACGCCCCTTATCAAATTGATATTCATGCAGGCGGAGCGGATTTGTTATTCCCCCACCATGAAAATGAAGCGTGCCAAACCCGTTGCGCCTTTGGCGTGGAGATCGCTAAATACTGGATGCATAACGGCTTTGTGAATATCAATAACGAAAAAATGTCTAAAAGTTTAGGGAATAGCTTTTTCATAAAAGACGCCCTCAAAAACTATGATGGCGAGATTTTACGCAATTATTTATTGGGGGTGCATTATCGCTCTGTTTTGAATTTCAATGAAGAAGACTTGTTAATGAGTAAAAAACGCTTGGATAAAATCTATCGTTTGAAACAGCGCGTTTTAGGGACTTTGGGAGGAATAAATCCAAACTTTAAAAAAGAAATGTTAGAATGCATGCAAGATGATTTAAACGTTTCTAAAGCGTTGAGCGTTTTAGAAAGCATGCTTTCTTCTACGAATGAAAAACTGGATCAAAACCCTAAAAACAAGGCTTTGAAAGGCGAAATTTTAGCGAATTTGAAATTCATAGAAGAACTGCTTGGCATCGGTTTTAAAGACCCTAACGCGTATTTCCAATTGGGCGTGAGCGAAAGTGAAAAACAAGAAATTGAAAGCAAAATAGAAGAAAGGAAACGCGCCAAAGAACAAAAAGATTTTTTAAAAGCCGATAGCATCAGAGAAGAGCTTTTACAACAAAAAATCGCTTTGATGGACACCCCACAAGGCACGATTTGGGAGAAGCTTTTTTAAGCTTTTCAAATTTTACCTATTTACACATTCTAGCCACAAATTCTAGCAATATTGCTTTTTAATCTTGTTAAGTTTTATGTTTATTTACCTTAATTTGATAAAAGTTTAACATTGGTTATAGATACTACATATTTATAACCTTAATCGTAAGTGCAACAGAAATTTTCTAGTCTAAAGTCGCACCCTTTGTGCAAAAATCGTTTTACAAAAAGAAAGGAAGAAAATGGAAATACAACAAACACACCGCAAAATGAATCGCCCTTTAGTTTCTCTTGTTTTAGCAGGAGCGTTGATTAGTGCCATACCGCAAGAGAGTCATGCCGCCTTTTTCACGACCGTGATCATTCCAGCCATTGTTGGGGGTATCGCTACAGGCACCGCTGTAGGAACGGTCTCAGGGCTTCTTAGTTGGGGACTCAAACAAGCCGAAGAAGCGAATAAAACCCCAGACAAACCCGATAAAGTTTGGCGCATTCAAGCAGGAAAAGGCTTTAATGAATTCCCTAACAAGGAATACGACTTATACCAATCCCTTTTATCCAGTAAGATTGATGGAGGTTGGGACTGGGGGAATGCCGCTACGCATTATTGGGTCAAAGGCGGGCAACAGAACAAGCTTGAAGTGGATATGAAAGACGCTGTAGGGACTTATAACCTCTCAGGGCTTAGAAACTTTACTGGTGGGGATTTAGACGTGAATATGCAAAAAGCCACTTTGCGCTTGGGCCAATTCAATGGCAATTCTTTCACAAGCTTTAAGGATAGTGCTGATCGCACCACGAGAGTGGATTTCAACGCTAAAAATATTTCAATTGATAATTTTGTAGAAATCAATAATCGTGTGGGTTCTGGAGCCGGGAGGAAAGCCAGCTCTACGGTTTTGACTTTGCAAGCTTCAGAAGGGATCACTAGCAGTAAAAACGCTGAAATTTCTCTTTATGATGGCGCCACGCTCAATTTGGCTTCAAACAGCGTTAAATTAATGGGTAATGTGTGGATGGGCCGTTTGCAATATGTGGGAGCGTATCTGGCCCCTTCATACAGCACGATAAACACTTCAAAAGTAACAGGGGAAGTGGATTTTAACCATCTCACTGTGGGCGATCACAACGCCGCTCAAGCAGGCATTATCGCTAGTAACAAGACTCATATTGGCACACTGGATTTGTGGCAAAGTGCGGGGCTAAACATTATCGCCCCTCCAGAAGGCGGTTATAAGGATAAACCTAAGGATAAACCTAGTAACACCACGCAAAATAATGCTAACAACAACCAACAAAACAGCGCTCAAAACAATAGTAACACTCAGGTCATTAACCCACCCAATAGTGCGCAAAAAACAGAAATTCAACCCACGCAAGTCATTGATGGGCCTTTTGCGGGTGGCAAAGACACGGTTGTCAATATCAACCGCATCAACACTAACGCTGATGGCACGATTAAAGTGGGAGGGTATAAAGCTTCTCTTACCACCAATGCGGCTCATTTGCATATCGGCAAAGGCGGTGTCAATCTGTCCAATCAAGCGAGCGGGCGCTCTCTTTTAGTGGAAAATCTAACCGGGAATATCACCGTTGATGGGCCTTTAAGAGTGAATAATCAAGTGGGTGGTTATGCTTTGGCAGGATCAAACGCGAATTTTGAGTTTAAGGCTGGTACGGATACCAAAAACGGCACAGCCACTTTTAATAACGATATTAGTTTGGGAAGATTTGTGAATTTAAAGGTGGATGCTCATACAGCTAATTTTAAAGGTATTGATACGGGTAATGGTGGTTTCAACACCTTAGATTTTAGTGGTGTTACAGGTAAGGTCAATATCAACAAGCTCATTACGGCTTCCACTAATGTGGCCGTTAAAAACTTCAACATTAATGAATTGTTGGTTAAGACCAATGGGGTGAGTGTGGGGGAATACACTCATTTTAGCGAAGATATAGGCAGTCAATCGCGCATCAATACCGTGCGTTTGGAAACTGGCACTAGGTCAATCTTTTCTGGGGGTGTTAAATTTAAAGGCGGCGAAAAATTGGTTATAGATGAGTTTTACTATAGCCCTTGGAATTATTTTGACGCTAGGAATATTAAAAATGTTGAAATCACCAAAAAATTCGCTTCTTCAACCCCAGAAAACCCTTGGGGCACATCAAAGCTCATGTTTAATAATCTAACCCTGGGTCAAAATGCGGTCATGGACTATAGTCAATTTTCAAATTTAACCATTCAGGGGGATTTTATCAACAATCAAGGCACTATCAACTATCTGGTCCGAGGTGGGAAAGTGGCAACCTTAAGCGTAGGCAATGCAGCAGCTATGATGTTTAATAATGATATAGACAGTGCGACCGGATTTTACAAACCGCTCATCAAGATTAACAGCGCTCAAGATCTCATTAAAAATACAGAGCATGTTTTATTGAAAGCGAAAATCATTGGTTATGGCAATGTTTCTACAGGTACCAATGGCATTAGTAATGTTAATCTAGAAGAGCAATTCAAAGAGCGCCTAGCCCTTTATAACAACAATAACCGCATGGATACTTGTGTGGTGCGAAATACTGATGACATTAAAGCATGCGGTATGGCTATCGGCAATCAAAGCATGGTGAACAACCCTGACAATTACAAGTATCTTATCGGTAAGGCATGGAAAAATATAGGCATCAGTAAAACGGCTAACGGCTCTAAAATTTCGGTGTATTATTTAGGCAATTCTACGCCTACTGAGAATGGTGGCAATACCACCAACTTACCCACAAACACCACTAATAATGCGCGTTCTGCTAACTACGCTCTCGTGAAGAACGCTCCTTTCGCTCACAGCGCCACTCCTAATTTAGTCGCTATCAATCAGCATGATTTTGGCACCATTGAAAGCGTGTTTGAATTAGCTAACCGCTCTAAGGATATTGACACGCTTTATACTCATTCAGGCGCGCAAGGCAGGGATCTCTTACAAACCTTATTGATTGATAGCCATGATGCGGGTTACGCCAGACAAATGATTGATAACACAAGCACCGGTGAAATCACCAAGCAATTGAATGCGGCCACTACCACTTTAAACAACATAGCCAGTTTAGAGCATAAACAAAGCGGCTTACAAACCTTGAGCTTGAGCAATGCGATGATTTTAAATTCTCGTTTAGTCAATCTCTCCAGGAGACACACCAACAATATTAACTCGTTCGCTCAACGCTTACAAGCTTTAAAAGGCCAAAGATTCGCTTCTTTAGAGAGCGCGGCAGAAGTGTTGTATCAATTTGCCCCTAAATATGAAAAACCCACCAATGTTTGGGCTAACGCTATTGGGGGAGCGAGCTTGAATAATGGCTCTAACGCTTCATTATATGGCACAAGCGCCGGCGTAGACGCTTACCTTAATGGGAATGTGGAAGCCATTGTGGGCGGTTTTGGAAGCTATGGTTATAGCTCTTTTAGTAATCAAGCGAACTCTCTTAACTCTGGGGCCAATAACACTAATTTTGGCGTGTATAGCCGTATTTTTGCTAACCAGCATGAATTTGACTTTGAAGCTCAAGGGGCGCTAGGGAGCGATCAATCAAGCTTGAATTTCAAAAGCGCTCTATTGCAAGATTTGAATCAAAGCTATAATTACTTAGCCTATAGCGCCACAGCAAGAGCGAGCTATGGTTATGACTTTGCGTTTTTTAGGAACGCTTTAGTATTAAAACCAAGCGTGGGCGTGAGCTATAACCATTTTGGTTCAACCAACTTTAAAAGCAACAGCCAATCACAAGTGGCTTTAAAAAATGGCGCGAGCAGTCAGCATTTATTCAACGCTAACGCCAATGTGGAAGCACGTTATTATTATGGGGACACTTCATACTTCTATTTGCATGCGGGAGTTTTACAAGAGTTCGCTCACTTTGGATCGAATGATGTAGCATCTTTAAACACCTTTAAAATCAATGCCGCTCGCAGTCCTTTAAGCACCTATGCAAGAGCGATGATGGGTGGGGAATTGCAATTGGCTAAAGAAGTGTTTTTGAATTTGGGCGTTGTTTATTTGCACAATTTGATTTCCAATATAGGCCATTTCGCTTCCAATTTAGGAATGAGGTATAGTTTCTAATACCATTCTAAAACCCATGCTTTTGGCATGGGGTTATTAGGGAGTTTTACATGAACTCCGCTAACAAACTCCGCTAACGCAAACAAAAAGACTCTAGCTTTTTAAAAATCTTAAACAAAATGTATTGTATAAGAAATTTTTTATTCAGCCTGGTGTTTAAAAATTCAAAAAAACTCTTTTTGTTGTGATTATTGAGTTCAGTAAAAGTTTCAATTTTACCCACTAAATCCTCAAAAACCAAAGAATCAAAAGAAGTTTTAAAAGCGACTTGGTGCCATTCTTTAGAATACGGGTAGCCAAAATGCTTCCAAGGCTTTTCATCAGCATAAAAATGCAACATGCAAGCATCAGATTTTTTAGGTATCATTCTCGTCCCAACCATGCGTGGATGGACATTATACTTGCAAGGCATTTCTAAAATACGCCCTTGACAAACAAGCACAAATAAATCTTGCTCTGGCAACAACAGCCCTTCATCTCTTGTTTTAAAAAAATCAATCAGCTTTTCTTCCAAATGACTCTCTCTCCACAACGCCAAATTGACCAGCATAAAACCTGCATTAAAAGGGTTTTCATATAAAATTTCCACTTCTTGAAAGCTCAGGCTTTTATGATTGAGTTTGACACCCATTCCCCTAGACCAATTAAGCCGAGATACAAACAAATCATTAGCGCTATGAATGCCAATCAATGAGAGATTTTCTTTGGTCGCTCCAAAATACGCTCCATTCATAGGGATAAAAAAGCTCTCGCTAATATCGCCCACGAACAAGGTATCCACATCAAACATGATTATTTTTTCATATTGAGAAAAAATACTCGCTAGCAACAAACGGCATAAAATCATTTTAGAAAAACGCTTTTTAGCGAAAGGATTGAGTCTTAAGAAAAGTTGAGAAGCCAATTTAAAAGGGTAAGCGTCATTCTTTGAAATATCACAAAATTCAATACCAGAAAATGCGCTAAAGGGGGCTATAGTTCGCTTTAATTTTTCTATATTGTCAGTGCTCAAATTATCCACTAAACAATGGATTTGATAAAAGAGTTTTACCCCATCTCTTTCTCGCTTCGCGTTAAGAAGCATGGAGTATAAACTCACACCCGCAGGGATGCAATAATTATTGTCAAAAGCTACTATTATAGGGATAGTTTGAAATGAGGGGGGGGGGGGTAACAGATGCGCTAATTTTCATATATAAACTCCTTGAAAATAAAAATAAACGAAACATTATAACTCAAAATCCCCTATTTTCAACCCCTACAACGCATACACCACAAGCTTATCATCATGCCAGATCGCTTCTAGGGGCGTGTCATAGAGCGCGCTTAAATTGTGTGAAGTCATAGCGATTGGCGTGGAAGCTTGCAAAAAAAGTTTTTTATCTTTGAGCATGACCACATGCGTGGAGTGCCTGGCAACCAAATTGGGATCATGGATATTGACTAAAACGCTCAATTCTCGTTTTTTCATCTCATCTTTAATCGCATCAAAAAAAAGGGCTTGGTTTTTTAAATCTAACGCGCTCGTAGGCTCATCTAATAACAATAAGGGCGTTCTTTGCAACAAACTTCTGGCTAAAAGCACCATTTGCCTTTGACCCCCGGACAAATCGTTAATGCCTTGATCTTTTAAGGACTCTAAATCCAAGCGCTCTAAAACGCTAGTCGCTTCTTTAATGTGCTTGGCTTTAGGCATAGCGAATAGATTCAAATGCGTCGCTTTCCCCATTAAGACAAAATCCAACACGCTGAAATTAAACGCATAATATTCCACTTGGGGGATATAAGCAATTAGTTTGGCTTTTTCATAAGGCTTTAAGGGTAAAATATCCTTGTTACACGCTTTGATTTCGGTTTCTTCTAAAGGCTTTAAAAGCCCTAAAAGGCATTTTAAAAGCGTGGTTTTACCCGAGCCATTAGGCGCTAAAATGCTGGTGATGCTGTTTTTTGGCACGCTAAAACTCAACTTGTCTAAAATGAGTTTTTGAGAATATTTAAAGGACAGGTTTTTAACTTCTAAGACCATCACACCCCCTAGTCCTGAATAAAAGCCACAAGAAAAAAGGCGCTCCTAAAACGCTTGTCGCAATGCCTACCGGTAAATCATAGGGGGTAATGGTTTTAGCCACCACATCCGCTAAAAGCAAGAAAAACGCTCCCATTAACAAAGAGCTTAAAAGCAGTTTTTGCAAATTCGCCCCAAAAAACAACCTAGCCACATGCGGGATCACTAACCCAATCCAGCCGATCGTGCCGGACACGCTCACCGCTAAAGCGCTCGCAACGCTCACACACACCAAACAAAGCGATCGCAATAACACCGGGTTAATCCCCAAGCTCAAACTTTGCGCATCGCTCAAGCTCAATAAATTAATACGCCACCTTAACAAAAAAAGCGGGATAAAGCCCAAAGATAGCCCTATGAAAGCGATCAAACAATCCTTATAACTGCTTAAAGACAAGCTCCCTAAAAGCCACACGACAATCGCTTGCGCTTTTTGGGGGATCACAAAGAATTTGATCGCTCCAGCTAAAGCGCTTAAAAACGCGCTCAACACCACCCCTGAAAGCACCAACGAAAGGACGGAATTGCCTAAAACCCTATTCATCGCCAAAACAGCAAGACTGGCCAAAATCGCCCCAAAAAACGCTAAAATCGCAATATTAGACTCCACCACCGCTATCGCCATCGCCACGCCTAGCATCGCTCCGCTAGAAATCCCTAGTAAAAAGGGATCGACTAAGGGGTTTCTAAAAATCGTTTGCATCACCACCCCACTCCCGGACAAACTCGCCCCCACTAAGAGCGCTAAAATCACTCGTGGTAATCGTATTTCTAAAATAATAACACTTAAAGAGCTCAGCTCTTCATTGTGCAAAAAGTGGTTTTTCACATTCAGGCACACTTCTTGCCATTCTTCCAAACTCAAGGACTCCCCTCCAAACAACAGCACCACCACCGCTAAAATCACGCAAGCTAAGGCGATATGATAGGTTTTAAGCATCACGCTTCCTTTTAAGAACAACTAATCTAAATAAAGAATCATACCAACTACTCGGGAGGATTCGATACAACGCTAGCAATAATTGGGTTTTTAAGCCGATCAAATAACGGGCCTTGATTTTTTGACTCATGCTAAGAAAAACGATTTTTTGCGCCACTTCTTTAGTGCTTAGGGCTTTTTGATACACGCTCGCATAAAAAGTTTTAGCCGCATCCACCTCTAAGGCATAAAGGCTGTTTTCATTCTCAAAATTCTCAACTGAAAAAGCGGTTTTTTCCCAGTTGCTTTTCACCGGGCCTGGCTCAATCAAACACACTTGAACGTTAAAGGGTTTGAGCTCTAAACGCAAGGCATCGCTATAAGCCTCTAAGGCATGCTTACTCGCGCTGTAATGGCCTAAAAAGAGCATGCTCACACGCCCCGCTATGGAAGAAAGGTTAAAAATCTTAGAATAAGGCTTGTTTTTTAATAAGGGCAAACAAAACTGCACCACTTCACAAAGGGCGAAAAAATTCACGCCAAATTGTTTTTTAACCTCTTCAATGGGCGTGTCTTCTACGCTCCCAAACACCCCATAACCGGCGGAATTGATCAAAACATCGCAATATTTTTCTTTAGCGCTGATGTTTAAAAACACTTCTTTCAAAGCGTTAGAATCGCTCACATCAACATCAATGCTCTCGCACAACGCATGGTTTAACGCCACGCACAAAGTCGCGCGCCTAGAGAGCGCATAGACCTTATAGCCTTGATCTAACAGCATTAACGCACACTCCAACCCAATCCCAGAACTCGCCCCAGTGATAACCGCCACCTTTTGGCTTTCTTTTTTTTCTTTTTTCTCTCCAACGCCCATTCTCTAACGCTAACCCTCTTATTATTTTTCTAATCACTCTAATATTCACTTAATATTACTTAATTTTTACTAATATATAGTTCTTGGAATGTTTTTTACAAAAAACGTTTTTAACACCAATTTTAATTAAGGAGAAGCAATGCCTCAAATACAATCATCGCATTCTAGCCATTTTGATTTTACTATAGACACAGCGGATCGCACTAAATTATTGATGAGCTATTTAGTCGTGCCTACAACCGCTAATTTCAACAACGTCATGCATGGGGGGGAATTGTTGAATTTATTGGATAAAGTGGCTTATGTGTGTTCGACTCGTTATTGCGCTAAAGGAACGGTCACTTTAAGCGTGGATGGGGTTACTTTTAAATACCCCATTCCTGTAGGGAATTTGCTCACTTTTTTAGCCAGCATCAATTATGTGGGCAACACCTCGTGCGAAGTGGGGATTAAGGTTTTGAGCGAAGATATTAAAACTCGTGAAATCACGCACACGAATTCATGCTATTTCACGATGGTGGCTGTAGAAAATGGCAAACCCACCCCCATGCCCAAATACGAGCCTAAAACAGAGGTTGAAATCCGCCGTTATGAAGGGGCTTTGAAGCGTAAAGAAATGCGCACACGAGGGTATTTGAAAAGCGGGAAACACGAGAATATTTAAAAAATAAAAAAGCGTGAGCGGCGTTTTAACCCTGAATTTTACCCCTAAAAAAGGGGGGGTAGTTGGTGAGCGATTCATTTAAGCGTTATAAGTTGTGTGGGCGATTTACAAAACAACTCGCTATGACTGCCTAAGCCTAACCAAAGTTAAAACATTGCCTTTCACTCTATACACAAGCAAAACATCAGGCTTAATGTGGCACTCTCTACAGCCTTTGTATGTTCCACTTAAAGCGTGGTCTTTAAATTTTCAACCACTAAGTCAAAAACTTCTAACTCAATTTTTTGATTTAAAATATGCTTTTTTAAATCTTTAGTGAATTTCTTTTTTAATTCAATTTCTAGCATTCAAGCCCCTAAGAATTAAGAGCGAATTGCCAAATTTCACTAGCATTCTTAGGCTTAAAGTTTTCAGTCGTATTAGGATTATCAATATCTAATAAATCTTTTTTTAGTTCATCATTAGGAATATATTTACTAGCTAAATTCTCATCTTTCTTAGCTTGAGAATACCGCTTTTTAATCTCTTTCATTTGTGTTTTAATTTCTAAAACTTTACTTTGATATTTAGCTAATTGTTTTTCTAATTTGCCAAGCTCTTTATAAAAATTAGCCCCCATTTCTA
This sequence comes from Helicobacter pylori, assembly GCF_014497725.1. Classification (GTDB taxonomy): domain Bacteria; phylum Campylobacterota; class Campylobacteria; order Campylobacterales; family Helicobacteraceae; genus Helicobacter; species Helicobacter pylori_DE. Next base: position 156,554 of record NZ_JACTGF010000003.1, read on the forward strand.
CATTTTTTAACATCTTATCTCCTTAATTCAATCAATCATAATAACCTCATTATATCTAAATTACATTTCTAATTTTTTTGTTATTGATCTTTTAGATAAACGCTCCCTTGAGTGTTTTCAAACCCCAATGGTTCTAATTCTTGCTTTAAATCATCATAGGCTTGTAAGGTTCTTTCGTATTTTTTTTAAATCTCAATCTTTAAACCAAACGCTATAACATGCCTTTTCAAACCTCTACTATTTGATTTCTCTTTTTTAGCTCGTTTGTAAGATCATCTAAACTATCAATTTGAGTGAGATTAACCCCACTTAACGCCTCCCTCAAGTTCTAACTGATTGATCAAGTTGAATTGTGGAGGTCATTAGACCCCACTAACACGCCCAAGCTATCCTTTAGCGAACCATTCAACCAACAATTCCAAGATAACAAGCCAGCCCTACACGATAGGGATAACGACCAACTATGGCAAGCTAAACTATATTAAAATAGGGCTAAATCAAAACTTTAACGCTAATGTAGGCACTAATCAAGGCTACCCCTTTTTAATAAGTTTTTTAAAATCTTTTTTGAAAAGGATATGGTGCTTAATTTTCAGCATTCACTTCCTTTTTGATTTCATTGGCCCATGCAGAAAAATCTTCAATAACCTCTAAATTTTCGCCATTTAACGCTTCTCTCATGGCTTGTTGCGTTTCAAGGTTTGGGATCTCATGCCCCAAACAACAACCTCTTTTATCATCAAAAGCTTGGCTGATTTTTTGCTCTAATTGATTGATGAGATTAAAAAGCTGTTTTTGGCTGTATTTTGTGTAATCTTTTTTGGTGGTGTTTGGCATGCTTATCCCTTTTATTAAATTAAGATAAGTTCATTATAACAGCCCAGTCAAAACAGCTCGCTATGACTGCCTAACCTTAACAAAATAAGCTCATCATCTTTCACTAAATACACAAGCAAAATATCAGGCTTAATGTGGCATTCTCTATAAGGCTTCCAAATCCCCTTTAAAGCGTGATCTTTAAATGGTGGGGGTAGTGGTTCTTTCTTTCTCAAGGTTAGAATGACTTCCTTCAAAACACTATCATCAAACCCATTCAAAAGCAATTTATCAAAATCTTTTTGAAAAGATTTTTTAAGGTTGAGCTTCAACACCTAAAGCCTTTTTTCTCTCATTACTATAACTAGAAAAATCCTCAACGAACAAATCTGTTTCTTTGTTATCCGCTTCTCTCATGGCTTGTTGCGTTTGAATGTTTGGGGTTTCATGCCCAAAACAACAATCATTAGCTCTTTTGTTGATCTCTTGTAAGATTTTGTTCAATTCTTCTAACTTGATAGTGAAACCTTTATCTTTTTTTTCTAGCTCTTTAGCCATTTTCTTTTCAAGATACGCCCTATCCCTTTTTAGCTTTTCAATTTCTTGTTCTTTTTTATTCATGAGGTTAAAAAGCTGTCTTTGGCTGTATTTTGTGTAGTCTTTGTTGGTGGTGTTTGGCATGCTTATCCCTTTTTTTAAAAATACCAATTCATTATAGCGCAAGCGATAGAGCGAGATTAAAAAGGTTAGAAAAATAAAACTTAAAGATTAAAAAGCAGAGTGGAATATCAGTGAAATGTCAGTGAAAAGATTAAAAGAAAAAAGATTAAAAGAAAAAAGATTAAAAGAAAAAAGATTAAAAGAAAAAAGATTAAAAGAAAAAAGATTAAAAGAAAAAAGATTAAAAGAAAAAAGATTAAAAGATTAACCCCCCTAAAGAAGCGCTTTTTTAAGAGATTACCGCTTGAATTAGCGTCAAGTTTCCCACTAACTAATCATCAAAAACG
>NZ_JACTGF010000004.1:0-110835 GCF_014497725.1 Helicobacter pylori
TTAGTTTTCAAAGATCGTTTGCTTTGTAATCAGCTATCCTTGTAAGGTATCAAGCGGCTTTTTAAAAGCCCTTGCTGAAACAAGGAAATGAAAGTATAGTCATATAAAGCTTAAGGTTTGCTTAAATTATAAAAATTTTTGACAGAGTAAGTTAAAATTTTAAAACGATTGGGTTTTGAGAAATCTAAATACCGCCAAAAACACGCACGCATTCCCCATAAAACCACTATTATAAGCGCTAATTTATCTCTGTTTTCAAAAATCACTCCATAATAGAGAGCAAAAAATGAAATCATGGATTAGAAAAATCCGCTTAAGCTAACCCTTTTAAATTGGGTGCTTTTTTGTCCCCTTGGTGGGGGGATCGTGTTAGTTCTTCTTAAAGAGTTGGTCTTTAAATGGGTTGTTAAAAGGCTCGTTGGGGGAAAAGTTCTTTTTCTTGGGGGTGTACTGATTTTTTGGCAAGTTATCTACAATGTCAGCGACACTGCGTTCTCTCACATTGCAAGACTTCTTCAAGTCTGAAGGGACAGAATTGGGACTTTCTTGAATGTTAGCAATGAAGACTTCAAAGCCTTTCTCCCAAGCGGCTTCTAACACAGGCACAAAATCGGTATCCTTGCTGAACAGCACAACACACCCTAGTGGTTTGGTGCAATACAGCTTGGTGATATCGTGCGCCAACAGCGCATCAACTTGTTTTTGACGCAATTCTAAGTGCGGTATGAGAATTTCGGCTTCTAGGCCACCATGGACTCTTTGGTCTTTAGGCATATCCTTAAACATGAACTTTACCCGCCCGACTCGTAATTTCACTTGATTTTGTTGGGCGATCGCATGGTTGAAAGATTGCATAATCCCTGATTTATTCACTTTTTCCTCATATTCTTTAGGACTATTCTCTTTATACTTTTCAAGTTCTTCTTTTTTATTGCCCCTAATTCTAGGTTCAACTTCTGTGAAAGGCTCAGATACATAAAAATAGATCCGCTTCAATTCCTCTTCAGGCTCCAAAAACGAACGGATTAGCGCTAAGAGTTGCTCGGGGTTGTTGAAATTAAAATTAGACTCTTTTAAACGCTCATCCGTTTCTTGGATTGCTTTCAAATCGGATAACAGATTTTGCCAATCCACAAAAATCGTGGTTTCAGTTCTTTCCATGTTTTCTCCCAAAATATGAATTTTGCCATAAGGGTTGAGTATAGCATGGGGATTTAAACATGCCTTGTTTTTTAAAATAAAATAAAGGCTCTGTTCTCATCAAACAGACACTCAAAGCCTTAATTAATTTCTTTCATTTTTTAAAAACTTTATAGTAAAACTTTCTTGAGAATATGAGGGGATATTTCGCGCTTTAATGTTCTTTCAAACCCTTTAAATCCTCCTTAACCTGATCGCTTTTTTTAAGGAGTTATCGTTTAACTTGCGTCAAGCTTTTTGTATTTTGATGGTAAAAAATGCTTTTTAACCTTTTTTAAAATTTGACAACCAACGCCCCATTAAAAAACAGAGCCAAAAATTCAGTTTAACAAACAGCAAGCTAGAAAAGAAGCGATTAAAGCTTTGCCTTGAAAAAAACGAACGCTAAAGAAAGCTTTAAAAAAGTTGGTAGTAAAAACTAAAATAAAACTAAAATAAAACTAAAAAGGGATTAAAAAACTCTTTTTCAAGCCAATCCAATCCATTGAAAAAGTTTTACCCCAATTTTAAGAGAAGCGGTTAGAAAACGGATTTCAACCCCTAAAGAGCGTTCTACCCATCAGCATGATGGATAAAAGAATCTTAACAGAAATTAATGGCGGACTTCTTTAATCCTTGCTGCCTTACCTCTCCTATCGCGCAAGTAGTAGAGCTTCGCGCGGCGCACCCTGCCCACACGCAACACCTCAACGCTCGCCAAACTTTCGCTATAAAAAGGGAAAATTTTCTCCACGCCGATATTGTTAGCCCCTATTTTACGCACGCAAAAAGTCTTATCCACGCCATTGCCTCTAATCGCAATGCACACGCCTTCAAAATACTGAGTTCGTGTTTTTTCGCCTTCTTTAATAGTGATACCAAGCTTCAAAGTATCGCCAGCTTTAAATATTGGCATGGTCTTGTCTTTTAATTGAGCGTCTTCAAACTGCTGAATGTAGCGGTTTTTCATGTGTTTTCCTTAATGTCAATTTCATGATTTGTGCTGTTTGAATAAATCAAGGCGGTAGAATTTCGTCCTTAATTTTGACAAATCAAGTTTTAGTTGCTTGATTTTAGCATGATTTCCTTTAGAATATTCTAAAGGGGCAGGGATTTTATTGATTTCTTTGGATTTAAAAACAGCGTTAGCGAAATTAGGGGCTTCCAAATAATGGTTTTCAAAGCTCTCATTTTCTAAAGATTGAGCATTACCCAAAACCCCTTGAATGTGGCGAGCGATACTATCTATCAAGCACAACACCCCAAGCTCGCCCCCTGTTAAAATAAAATCGCCTATACAAAAAACCTCATCAGCGCTCAATTCAATAGAACGCTCATCAAATCCCTCATAACGCCCGCACACCAAAACGACATGCTTTTTTTGAGCCAAACGCATCGCGTCTATTTGCTTGAAAGGCTTGCCCACCGCGCTTAAAAAAATCGTGTGTTTAGGGTTTTTAACAGAATGGAGCGCGTTTTCTACCATCTCAGGGTCTAAAATTTGCCCCGCACCCCCACCAATGAGCGTGTGATCCGCTTTTTGATATTTATTAGCGCTAAAATCTCTAAGGTTTAACACTTCTAGTTCAAAAAGATTTTTTTCTAACGCTCTTTTTAAAATAGAATCTTCAAAATAAGGCCATACAAGTTGTGGGAAAAGGGTTAAAACGCTGAATTTCACTCAACTATTCTCTAAAAGCGTTTTAGCGTTATGGGTGGTTATTTTTTTGTCTTGCAAAAGGATTTCTTTGACATAAAAATCCCTATAAGGGATTAAAAAAATCTTAGCCAAACCTTTTTCAACCAAACTTCTCGTGGTTTCAACCATGAAATAATCTGTTTGAGAAATCCTTTGGATTTCTATGACTTTTCCTAGAATCTCGTTTTCTTCCACCACGCTAAGCCCTACTAAATCGCAATAAAAAAACTCGCCCTCTTTTAAAACACAGAGTTTTTTACTCTCTGCTTCGCTCATAAAAAGCCCTAAATTAGTCAGCTCTTTAGCCTTTTCGGGCGTGTGGATCGTTTCTAAAAATAATAGGTTTTTGGCATGTTCATAAGAATGGATTGTATAGTCTTTAAAAGAAGAAGCACGAGAGAAAGCGTTCAAGGGAGCAACGCTCACCTTAACGCCTTTTTTTAAGCACTCCGGAAAATCGCTCTCTAAATGAAGCTTTAACCCCCCATTAAGCCCCACGCTTTTACCAATTCTGCCCACTAAAAGCATAGAAACCACTCAAGGCGTTTGATCGCCTAAAACATGGGGATTTTTATCGCTATTTTTATCGTTACTCGCAAAAACAACAATTTTATAAGAAAACCCGTCTTTGGCTTTCACGCCGGAAACGAACGCCTTAATCGCGCTCACCATTTTGCCCTCTTTACCAATCACATGCCCCATGTCTGATGGGTGGGTATAAATAGTGATCTGTTTGACTTTATCTTCTAAAACCGTGTACTCTACGCTCAAAGCTTGCGGAAAAGAAACAACCTTTTTTAAATATTTTTCTAAAAAAGTTGCCACGCAATACGAATAGTCCTTACATTCAGCTTGAGAAAAAGGCGTGTTCAAAGGATCTAATTCGCGCATTTAGCCTCACAAAACCTTAGGCTTTTTGAGAAAGTTTTTCCACCCTCTCGCTCATTTTAGCCCCCACGCCTTTCCAGTAATTCAAGCGCTCCTTATCAATTTTAACATCTTTAGGCTCGCTTAAAGGGTTGTAATACCCAATGGATTCAATCCAACCTCCATCCCTTCTTTTCCTAGAATCGGTTACCACCACCCTGTAAAAAGGCTTTTTCTTTCTCCCGATGCGAGTGAGTCTAATGACTGTCATTATAAAAATCTCCTAAAATATTCGTATTAAATTTGAGATTATACAACAAAAGCGCCTAAAACATGCTTAAAACTTAACGCATTTTAGGGGGCATTTGATTTTTAGCCTGACTCATTAGATTCATCAAATCGCTAATACCCTTTTTATTTGTGAGTCGTTTCGCCATTTTGCTCGCTTGATCAAAGCGTTTGATGATGCGATTGATTTCAGACACTTCTAAGCCGCTCCCTAAAGCGATCCTTTTTCTTCGGCTGCCGTTTAAAATCTCGGGGTTTTCTTGCTCTTTTTTGGTCATGGAATTGACCATAGCCTTGATTTTTTTCACTTCTAAAGAGCTTTCTAAATCCGTGTCTTTTAGCGCGTTTGCCATATTCCCTAAACCTGGAATCATAGAGATTAGAGAACTCATAGAGCCTAATTTTTTCACTTTTTCAATCTGGTTTAAAAAATCATTGAAAGTGAATTGCCCTTTTTTGAGCTTTTTGCTTAAATCTTTGGCTTCATTAGGGTTTAAAACGCTAGCGGTTTTTTCAGCGAGCGAGATAATATCTCCAGCCCCCATCAAACGCCCCACAATCCTTTCAGGCACAAACACATCTAAATCAGGGATTTTTTCCCCGCTCCCAATAAAACGCAAGGGCAAGCCTAATTGGTAAGTGATGCCTAAGGCGATACCCCCTTTAGAATCGCTATCAAATTTGCTTAGCACCACCCCGCTCACGCCTATTTCTTCATTAAAGGTGTTCGCGCTTTTGACCCCATCTTGCCCGCTCAAGGCGTCTGCGACATACAGCACTTCATGGGGGTTTAAGATTTCTTTAACTTCCTTTAATTCTTGCATAAGCTCTTTATCAATGGCTAAACGCCCCGCGCTATCCACGAGCAACACATCAAATTGCGCTTCTTTAGCCCTTTTTAAAGCGTTGTTGGCGATTTCTTTCACGCTTTTATTTTCTTCGTAAAAAACTTCCACGCCCACCTGTTCGCCCAAAACCTTTAATTGCTCCACTGCCGCTAAGCGTTGCAAATCGCATGCACATAAAAGCACTTTTTTATTTTTGGTTTTTAAATAATGAGCGAGTTTAGCGGTAGTGGTTGTCTTACCGCTCCCTTGCAAACCGGCCATTAAAACCACGGTGGGGGGCGTTTGAGCGAAAGTGAAACCACTGCTCCCTTTAGCGCTTAAAATTTCCAACAAACTCTTTTCTAAAGCGTCTAAAAATTGTTGCTTACCAATGCCACTAAGTTTAGTTTGGCTTTCCACTTTTTTAAGCAATTCTCTAGCCACTTTATGATGCACATCATTTTTCAAAAGCGTTTTTTTCAATTCATCTAACGCTCTGTCTAGTGCTTTTTCATCATCTTGAAAGCGGATTTTATTGAGCGCGTTTTTAAACCCATCGCTTAACGCTTGAAACATTTTCTATCCTTTTATTATGGTTGTTCTAACAAATCCAATTCTTGCTTGATCTTACCCTCTTTTTCTAAAAGCGTTTTTAAACTCTCTTTGGCTTTTTCTAGCACGCTTTTAGGCGCGTTTTTGACAAAATTTTCATTGTGCAAATTGAGTTTTAGTTTTTCTTTTTCCAGTTTTTCTAGCTGCTTTTTTAAACGCGCAACAAGCGGGCTTAAATCAAGATTTTCTAAATCCGCATAAGTCTGGCAAAATTCCCCCACATCGCTCACGCTTTTTAAAGGCTTATAAGTTATCACGCTGACTTTTTCTAATTTCGCTAATTTTTGGGCGTAAGTTTGCAAACGCTCTGTGTTTTCTATTTTCTCCCTCAATCCCACGCTCGCTTCTTTTAAAACAATCGGTGGGGTTTCTAGCATGATTTTTAAACGCCTTAAAGACACAATGCAATCTTTGATCACTTCAAATTCATGCTCTAGTTTTTCATCTTGCGCCAAATCTTTAGGGTAAGGCATGACCATGATAGAGCGCGTATTTTCTAGCTCTGTGTTACTGAGCTTGTGGTATAAAGACTCGCTGATAAAGGGCATGAAAGGGTGCAAGAGTTTTAAAGCCTCTTTTAACACGCTCCCTAATTCGTCTATCGCTTCATTTTCCACTTTAGAAAATTCAATGAACCAATCGCAAAATTCCCCCCACAAAAAGCGGTATAACAAAGTCGTGGCGTCATTAAAACGATAATTGTCTAAAGCGTTACGAATCTCTTTAGTAACAAGATTCAAGCGCGATTTCGCATAACGCCCCAAAGGCGTTTGGTATTCATTCAAACGCTCTTTATCCTTGAAAGATTCTTGTTTGAGTTTCAAGTAACTCGCCGCATTGAAAATCTTGTTGGCGAAATTCTTGTTATTTTCTAAATGTGCAGTAGAAAGCTTAATATCCCTACCCGTAGCGCACAAATTGGCTAAAGTGAAACGCAAGCTATCCGCGCCGTATTTTTCTATCATCTCTAGAGGATCTATCACATTACCTTTAGATTTGCTCATTTTTTCGCCCTTTTCATCTCTCACTAAGGCGTGCAAGTAAATGTCTTTAAAAGGCAATTCGCCTAAAAGCGATTCGCTGCAAAAGAGCATCCTGGCCACCCAAAAAAAGAGGATGTCAAACCCGGTAATGAGCGTGGTGTTAGGGTAGAAATCTTTCAAATCGCTTTCATTAAACAAACCGCTTTTTTCTTGCCCCCACCCCAGAGTAGAGAACGCCCATAGTCCTGAACTAAACCAAGTGTCTAGCACATCTTTATCTTGCTCTAGCGTTTCACTCTTGCAAGTAGGGCAGCTTAAAGGGGTATCAAGGCTCACGAACTGGTGGTTATTCTCGCAAGTAAACACCGGTATTTGATGCCCCCAAAACAATTGCCTGCTGATGCACCAAGGGCGTAATTCTCTCATCCAAGCGTTATAATTATTGATCCAATTAGAAGGGTAAAATCGCGCCAAACCTTGTTGGATTTTTTCAATGGAACTTTGAGCGATTTCAGGCTTGACAAACCATTGCTTAGACACATAAGGTTCTACCACATTATGACAACGATAGCAATGCCCCACTTGATGCGTGTGTTCTTCTATCTTTTCTAACAAGGCGTTTTCTTTTAATCTTTCTACGACCTTATCTCTGGCTTTTAATCGTTCTAAATTTTCAAACTCCCCGCAACGCGCGTTTAAAATCCCCTTTTCATCAAAGATTTTAATCGTTTCTAAATGGTGGCGTTTGCCCACTTCGTAATCGTTAAAATCATGCCCAGGGGTAACCTTCACACACCCTGTGCCAAACTCCATTTCCACATGTTCATCAGCGATAATAGGGATTGTGCGATTGATTAAAGGCAAGATCACTTGTTGCCCCACTAAATGCTTGTACCTCTCATCATTAGGATTGACCATAAGCGCACTATCGCCAAACAAAGTTTCAGGGCGCGTGGTGGCCACCACCAAATAATCTTTTTGATTTTCTAAATAATATCTAATATAATACAACGCCCCCTTACGCTCTTCATACTCCACTTCAATATCGCTTAACGCCCCATCTTTAGTGCACCAATTCACCATGTAATTATCTTGAACGATGAGACCCTTTTCATACCACTTCAAAAACGCTAATTTGACCGCTCTTTGCAAGCCCTTATCCATCGTGAAACGAGTCCTAGAAAAGGCCGCGCTCACGCCTAAATGCTTCATTTGCTCTAAAATCGCTCCCCCGCTCTTTTCTTTCCACTCCCACACTTTTTGAATGAACTCTTCACGCCCTAAATCTTCTTTTTTAATCCCTTGACTTAAAAGCTGCTTTTCCACAACATTTTGCGTCGCAATGCCGGCGTGATCCAACCCGGGCTGATACAAAGTCTTATACCCATCCATGCGTTTGTAGCGCGCTAAAATATCTTGCAAGCTTAAAGTTAAAGCATGCCCTATGTGTAAAATACCGGTCACATTAGGAGGGGGCATCATCAAGCAAAATCGTTTGCCTTTTTCTTGGATTTTTTCATTGCCATCAATTTCAAAATACCCCCTGTGAGAGCAAATTTCATAAATCTTTTTTTCTATCTCTTGGGGCTGGTAAGTGGTGGGTTCTTGTTTCATTATTTTCCTAAATTTTCCTAAATTATCTTAAAATAGAGCGTTCCTTAAAAAATGGTTGGTTTTTGGAACGCCTTTTGCTTTTACGCTTTTAATTGTTGCGTATTTTTTTAAAATTATACAACAAAGCATTTAAATTAAAAAGGATAGTCCAGTGAATTACTTTTTAAAAGCCCCTATTTTAGGATTTGAGCATATTAGTGAAGTGCGTTTGGAAAAAATTGATTCCTTATTCAGCCGATTGGTTAGTCAAACGAACTCGCCCATGGCGTTGGATATGGTTTTAGTGAATCCTTATTGTTTGAGAGAATACAGCTTTGTGATACCCAAATACATAGAATTACTGCTAGAATTAGATTCTCATTCCAAAGTTGAGGTGTATTGCGTGGTCGTGTTGCAAAAAAATTTAGAAGATTCTATGGTTAATTTCTTAGCCCCTTTAGTGTTTAATTCCAAAAATGGCTTTGGCGCTCAAGTGGCGCTTTCTATGATGGATTACCCGGATTTTGGCTTTAGAGATCCTTTAAAAAGCTTTGTGGTTAAAGAAAGAGAACGAGCTTAAGGGTTTTAGCATGAAATTCGCTCTTACAGGGGGAGGCACAGGGGGGCATCTCTCTATCGCTAAAGCCTTAGCCATAGAATTAGAAAAGCAAGGCGTAGAGGCGATTTATTTAGGCTCCACTTATGGGCAAGATAGAGAATGGTTTGAAAATAGCCCCCTGTTTAGCGAACGCTATTTTTTCAACACGCAAGGCGTGGTCAATAAAAGCTTCTTTAAAAAAATAGGCTCTTTATTCTTGCAAATTAAAGCAACTTTCAAAGCCAAAGAGATTTTAAAAAAACACCAGATCACGCACACCATTAGCGTGGGAGGGTTTAGTGCAGGGCCGGCGAGTTTTGCAAGCTTGCTCAATCACATACCCCTTTATATCCATGAGCAAAATGCGATTAAAGGCTCTCTTAATCGCTACCTTTCCCCTAAAGCTAAGGCGGTGTTTTCAAGCTACGCTTTTAAAGATAAGGGCCATCATGTTTTAACCTCCTATCCCGTGCAAAACGCTTTTTTTGATTCCGCTAGGACTCGCACTGAAATCAAACATATCTTATTTTTAGGCGGTTCGCAAGGGGCGAAAGCGATCAATGAATTCGCTTTATTAAACGCTCCCAAACTCACCAAACAAGGGATTAAAATCACGCACATTTGCGGCTCAAACGCTCATGAAAGAATGCGTTTTTTTTACCAGGAATTAGGGCTGTTGGACAAGGTAGAATTGTTCGCTTTCCACACTAACATCATAGAAGTCATGCGCCAAGCGGATTTGTGCGTGAGTAGGGCCGGAGCGAGCAGCGTGTGGGAATTGTGCGCCAATGGCTTACCCACGATTTTTATCCCCTACCCTTTTGCGAGCAATAACCACCAGTATTACAATGTCTTAGAATTTGAAAAAGAAAACCTATGCTATGTCGTGCCTCAAAATGAATTATTGCCTAAAAAACTCTTTGAAGTCATTAGAAAGCTCAACCAAAAAGACGATCAAGGCAATAAAAATCTCACCACTATCAGCGCTAAATTGCAACAAAAAATCGCTAAAGACGGCGCGAAAACTATTATTGAAACGATTTTGAACGCTTAAAATAGCCCATTTTAATCAACAATTAAGCGACTAACCATTAAACTTAAGCGATAAATAAGATAAAATTTAGGATAGCTCAAATCTTTTAAAAAGAAAAGGATAACCCCTTGCAAAACTTTGTTTTTAATAAAAAATGGCTTATCTATTCTAGCCTACTCCCCTTATTTTTTCTCAATCCCTTAGTGGCAGAAGATGATGGGTTTTTTATGGGGGTGAGTTATCAAACTTCTCTAGCCGTTCAAAGGGTGGATAACTCAGGGCTTAACGCCAGTCAAGACGCATCCACCTACATCCGCCAAAACGCTATCGCTCTAGAATCTGCGGCGGTGCCTTTAGCCTATTATTTAGAAGCGATGGGGCAACAAACGAGGGTTTTAATGCAAATGCTCTGCCCTGATCCTTCTAAAAGATGCTTGCTCTATGCGGGAGGTTATCAACAAAACGCCCAAAATGGCGATACAGGCAACAACCCCCCAAGAGGCAATGTCAATGCCACCTTTGATATGCAATCTCTAGTCAATAATTTAGACAAGCTCACCCAACTCATCGGCGAGACTTTAATCCGTAACCCTGAAAATCTTTCTAACGCCAAAGTCTTTAACGTCAAATTTGGCAATCAAAGCACTGTTATTGCATTGCCTGAGGGTCTAGCCAATACCATGAACGCTTTAAACGATGATATTACCAACGCTTTAACCACGCTCTGGTATAACCAAACCTTAACGAATAAATCTTTTAATAGCGGTAATTCCGTGAATTTTAGCCCTGAAGTCTTGCAACACCTTTTACAAGACGGCTTAGCCACAGCCAATAATAATCAAACCATTTGCAGTACTCAAAACCAATGCACCGCTACCAATGAAGCCAAATCCATAGCCCAAAACGCCCAAAACATCTTCCAGGCTTTAATGCAAGCAGGGATTTTAGGAGGCTTAGCCAATGAAAAACAATTTGGCTTCACTTACAACAAAGCCCCTAATGGCAGTAATTCCCAACAAGGCTACCAAAGCTTTAGCGGCCCGGGTTATTACACCAAAAATGACGCTAACACCACGCAAGCGCCCTTAAAAAACTTACCCGCTGGAGCGACAATTGGATCAGGCAATGGCCAATACACCTACCACCCTAGCTCGGCAGTCTATTATTTAGCCGATAGCATCATCGCTAATGGCATTACCGCTTCTATGATTTTTTCAGGCATGCAAAATTTCGCCAATAAAGCCGCTAAACTGACAGGCACTTCAAGCTATAGCCAGATGCAAGATGCGATCAACTATGGGGAAAGCTTGCTTAGTAACACCCAAGCGTATGGGGATTTCATCACCAATTGGGTCGCCCCCTATTTGGATTTAAATAACAAAGGTTTGAATTTCTTGCCTAATTATGGGGGGCAATTGAATGGCGCTAATAGTCAAACCCCACAAAATAATTTAACCCCACAACAAGCCCAACAAGAACAAAAAGTCATCATGAACCAACTAGAGCAAGCCACAAACGCCCCCACCCCCGCGCAAATAGACAGGATCTTAGCCAACCCCTATTCCCCCACGGCAAAAACTTTAATGGCTTATGGGCTTTATCGCTCTAAAGCAGTGATTGGCGGGGTGATTGATGAAATGCAAACTAAAGTGAATCAAGTCTATCAAATGGGCTTTGCTAGGAATTTTTTGGAGCATAACTCTAATTCTAATAACATGAACGGCTTTGGCGTGAAAATGGGCTATAAGCAATTCTTTGGCAAAAAGCGCATGTTTGGGCTTAGGTATTATGGCTTTTATGATTTTGGTTACGCTCAATTTGGCTCAAACCCCTCTTTAGTGAAAGCCACCCTCTCTAGCTATGGAGCGGGCACAGACTTTCTTTATAATGTTTTTACCCGAAAAAGAGGGACTGAAGCGATAGATATAGGTTTTTTTGCCGGTATCCAACTTGCAGGGCAAACCTGGAAAACGAATTTTTTAGATCAAGTGGATGGCAACCATCTTAAACCTAAGGACACTTCTTTCCAATTCCTTTTTGATTTAGGCATAAGGACCAATTTTTCCAAAATCGCTCATCAAAAAAGATCCCGTTTTTCTCAAGGGATAGAATTTGGCCTTAAAATACCGGTGCTTTATCACACCTATTACCAATCAGAAGGCGTTACAGCGAAGTATAGAAGAGCCTTTAGTTTTTATGTGGGCTACAACATAGGCTTTTGATTAAACAAAATAAGGGAAAAATATGATAAAAAAAGCTAGAAAATTCATACCACTCTTTTTAATTGGCTCCCTCTTAGCTGAAGACAATGGCTGGTATATGTCTGTAGGCTATCAAATCGGTGGCACGCAACAATTCATCAACAACAAACAACTTTTAGAAAATCAAAATATCATCAACAGCGTAACCCAAAGCGCGATCAATATTGCAGGGCCTACTACCGGTTTAATCACTTTAAGCTCTCAAAGCGTCATTGACGCTTTAGGCTATGGCGTGAGTAACACGGTGGGCAACCAATTAGAGGGCATTTCTAATATCTTGAATCAAATTGGCAAAAGAAAAGACTTTTATTCTAGCCGTCAAATCTCTAGCATTTCCCAGCAAATCATAGGGCTTAAAGGAAGCTCTGATCCCTTAAAAGCCCATTCTTCACAAATCACAGCCAAACTCCTTTCCAACACCCAAAGCGCGTTTGATCAAGGCATCGCGCTAAGCACTAGCATCATTAGCTCTATTAATAGTCTTAATCCTAGCAATAACACCAAAGAAGTCAAAGCCCAGCTCCAAAACACCGTGCAATCCATGGCGGAATTGTTGCAACAAGTTGAAAACAGCATCACTAAAACCACTAGCACCACTTATGTGCAATCCTTACTCTCCAATCTAGCTGATGCGGTGAATGCCTCTAGCAATAATACCGCTTATGTGAGCGCTCTTGTTAACGCTTTAAACACTTTAGGGGTGGGGGTTTTCCCCACCACAACCTCAACGCATGTGGTGTTAAACCCACCAGGTCAAATCGTATTCTATCCAACTAATTCCCTTTTAGGCTCTACTTCTTCAAACAGCAACAACCAACAACAATACAACAACACCCTTTTAATGAACACCTTACAAGGGACATTAAGCGCTAATAATCAAATTAACCCCAATGATTGCGCCAATCAAGTCCAATGTTTGGAGCAATTTATCCAAAATTTAGCCCCTTTAGCCGCAACCCCCACTTCAAACAACCAAGCCAACCAGCAAGTCCAAGCCATCGCTCAAAAACTTCAAAGCGTTGCTATCAACACTTTAGACAACAATGCGATCAACAACACCACTTATAATTTGAACAACTTGCACAACGCTTTGAATTTCCAAGCCTATGAAAGCACGATAGAACAATACAATAACGCTTTAAAACAAATTTCTTGGATCAGTTTTAGCGAACCTAAAAACTTGCTCAAAAACACTTCCAATAACTACCAAATCGGCACCGTTACCAACGCTCAAGGGCAAAATATCAGCGCCTATGATTGCGTGACTGCTACCGGAAGCCTTTCTAGCGATGCTTCTAGCGGGATTTCATGCTCAGCGACAAGCTCCACAAGCAACACAAATAGTTTTGACAATTCTTTAGTCGCTACCTCCAAAGTCCAAACCATCAACGGCAAAGAGCAGATCGGCGTGAATTCTTTTAACCTTGTTTCTCAAGTGTGGAGCGTTTATAATTCTTTAAAAACTTCAGAAGAAAATTTGAAAAAAAACGCCAATATTTTATGCACTAATGGGACACAATCCGGGACAAGCTCATGCAATACCAGCTCTTCAGGGGGTTTGAGTATCAGCGGGAACGCCCAATTGCAAAATATTTTAAGCTCTAATGGGACTAGCACTACCGCTCAAGCTAAAAGCAACGCTTCTAAACTGAAAGCGATGGTGGTGGTGAATAATGAAGAAGAAGCTAAAACGACCAATTTAGCTCAAAATAGTGGGCCAACCACACAATCTCCTAACAGCACGGTGATGGGAGCTTTAAACACCGTGTTGCAAAATGTCAATAATTTCCAGCAAAGCATTCAAAGCGCTTTTCAAAGCCAAGCAAGTAATATCCAAGCTTGGGCGAATGCGATTTATAACACTAGTGGGAGTCAATCGCAAGAGATGACACCTAACACTAACCAAGATTTACGCATCCAATTGAGAGCGAATTTTTACCAGCTCATCAATACCATTAACCAGCAAGTGCCTACAGACATGAACGCTTTAATCGCTCAAAGCCAACAAACCCAACAAACAAGCGGGGCAACGAGCAACAATAACGCATGCGCGAGCGGAACGAGTGGGAGTGGTGGTAACTGGTGCTATCAGCAATGGTCCGATTCTAAAGCTTATTACAGCGGGTTGCAAAGCGCTTTAGGGTATCAAACGCAAGCGACAACTCAAAGCGGGAGCAGTGGTGGGAACAGCATCACCTACAATGTCCAACAAATCACGCTCAATAGTGGTGGTTTGCTCAATCAAATCATCACAAATCTTAAGGGCGTTAATGGGGGTAATGGAGGAAGCAGTGGAAATGGCACTAGTCAAATCAACACAGCCTACCAAATGCTCACAGACGCCAGCGATGGGAAGTTAGGGACTTATAGTAGTAGCAATAGTGGCAGTAATAACGGCTATACGCCATGCAATAGCACCAACGGGAGCAATGGGACGAGTGGGAGCAATTGCTACACCCCCAACAAACAAAGCACCACAAGCACCACTACCACAAACACCGCCACAACCGACAGCAATTTGCAAAAAGTCTATAATGACGCCCAAAAAATAGCCAACATTATCGCCAGCTCTGGGAACAATAAAGGCGTTGAAAACGGCTTAAAACAATTCTTTGAAGCCTTAAAAAGTAATAGTAGCAGTCTCAGTAACTTGTGTAATGGTAGTAGCGGTAGTAGTGGCACTACTTGCTCCGGTGGGCTTATCAACCTTTTAGGGGCAATCCCCACCAATGGGGTGAGCGATACGAACAATTTAATTAATTTGCTCACCGAATTCATTAAAACCGCCGGGTTTATCCAAAATAATGATAATAATGTATCTACATCTACTGATCTCAAAAACGCTTTTCAAGCCATTACGAGCGCTATTTCTCAAGGGTTTCAAGCTTTGCAAAACGATATTAGCCCCAATGCGATTTTAACCTTACTCCAAGAAATCACTTCTAACACCACCACCATTCAGTCGTTCTCGCAAACCTTACGGCAGCTTTTAGGGGATAAGACCTTCTTTATGGTGCAACAAAAGCTCATTGATGCGATGATTAACGCCAGAAATCAGGTTCAAAACGTGCAAAATCAAGCCAATAACTACGGCTCTCAACCCGTTTTAAGCCAGTATGCGGCCGCTAAAAGCACCCAACACGGCATGAGCAATGGCTTAGGGGTTGGTTTGGGCTATAAATACTTCTTTGGTAAAGCCAGAAAATTGGGCCTTAGGCATTATTTTTTCTTTGATTACGGCTTTAGTGAAATAGGCCTAGCCAATCAAAGCGTGAAAGCGAATATCTTTGCTTATGGGGTAGGCACGGATTTTTTATGGAACTTGTTCAGGAGGACTTACAACACTAAAGCGTTGAATTTTGGGCTATTTGCTGGGGTCCAATTAGGCGGTGCGACTTGGCTTAGCTCTTTAAGGCAACAAATCATTGACAATTGGGGGAACGCCAATGACATCCATTCAACGAATTTTCAAGTGGCGCTGAATTTTGGGGTGCGCACCAACTTTGCGGAGTTCAAGCGTTTTGCTAAGAAGTTTCACAATCAAGGGGTTATCAGCCAAAAGAGCGTGGAATTTGGGATCAAAGTGCCTCTCATCAATCAAGCGTATTTGAGTAGCGCCGGGGCTGATGTGAGTTATAGGAGGCTTTATACTTTCTATATCAATTACATCATGGGGTTTTAAAAAAGGGGTGCATCAATGGAAATCTTACAATTCATCGGCTATGGAAACATGGCTCAAGCGATTTTAGAAGGCTCTCATGAGATCTTATCCAAGCGTTTTATTTTAGAAATCACCGGAAGAAACCCTGAAAAAATCGCCCCCTTTTTACAAGAAAAAAACATCCAAGCCCAAATCGTGCCTTATAAAGACGCTATTGACATACACCAAAAATTCGTGTTTTTACTTTTTAAGCCTTATAACCTTAAGGATTTTAATTATCAAGGGCAAGCCAAAAGCGTTTTGAGCGCTTTAGCTGGCGTGGGTTTTAAAGCTTTAAGCGATGCGATAGATTCTTTACATTACTTAAAATGCATGCCCAATATCGCGAGCAAGTTCGCCCTTTCTTCTACGGCGGTGTGCGAAAAATCACCCATGCCCTTAATAAGCGAGAAAGCTTTGAATATTATTGAGAGTTTTGGGAATTGCGTGCGAGTGGGTAATGAAGAGCAAGTGGATGCCAGTATAGCGACCAATGGGAGCGCGCTCGCTTTTTTAAGCTTGGTAGCGAGCGGTTTGAAAGATGCCGGCATTAGAGAGGGCTTGAACGCTAGAGATTCTTTAGAGTTGGTAAAAATGAGTTTTAAAGGCTTTGCCAAGCTGTTAGAAAAAGAACGCCCAGAGGTGATTATAGAGCAAATTTGCACCCCTAAAGGTGCAACGATTGAAGGCTTGAGCGTTTTAGAAAAAAAGGGGGTTAGAGGAGCGTTTATAAAAGCTTGCCATGAAAGCGTGAAAAAAATGCGCCTCTAAAAATTACACTCTTAAAAATAAGCGCGATGCATTTAGACAGGCAGAGTTTAGAAAAAGCCAAGCACTTGATCCAAAGCGGTCTGATTGACACCATAGAAGTAGGCACGATCAAGGGCTTGCAAGAAATCCATCGGTTTTTGTTTGAAGGGTTGTATGAATTTGCTGGGAAAATCAGGGATAAAAACATTTCTAAAGGGAATTTCAGGTTCGCTAACTGCTTGTATTTGGATTTGATTTTACCCAGAATTGAGAGCATGCCGCAAAATAATTTCAATCAAATCATAGAAAAATATGTGGAAATGAATATCGCTCACCCTTTTTTGGAGGGTAATGGCAGAGCCACAAGGATATGGCTTGATTTGTTGCTTAAGAAGGAATTGAAAAAAATTGTGCTTTGGGATAGGATTGATAAAGCCGCTTATTTGAGTGCAATGGAAAGGAGTCCTGTGAATGATTTGGAAATCAAAACGATTTTAAAAAAGCATTTGAGTTCTAATACCAACGATCCCTTAACTCTCATTAAAGGCATCACGCAGTCGTATTATTATGAAGGGCTTTGAAAAAATACTAAAATCATTTTTTATAATCCAATACGAAAGAGTTTGACGCTAGTCAAGAGATAGTTTTTTATAATGCGATCTTAGGGGATTAGTGGGATTTAGTTGGGGGTTGCAGGAGAAAATGTTACCTCTTATCCCCCCTTTACCATAAAATAAAATTTAAAGTATAAAACAAAGTAATTAAAGCCCCATTTTAAAAGAAATTAAAAGCTTTATTTGTCAGTATTAGAGCAGATTTAAAACTCTTGTGTCCGTTCAATCAAACTCAAAGGCAAGTCAAAAGCTTTAATGAGTTCGCCCTCTTTTTGGCGTTGTTCGCCCTTATCTTTTTCATGGTCATAGCCTAACAAATGCAACACCCCATGGATGAATAAAAGAGCGATCTCATTTTCTAAGCTATGCCCTAATTTCAGGGCGTTTTTTTGAGCTAATGGTGCATTAATCACCACGCTCCCTAAAGGGGCGTGAGGGATCGCTTCTAAAGGGAAGCTCAAAACATCGGTAGCGTAATCGCAACCCCTTAAATCCCTGTTGATTTCTCGCATGGTTTCATCGCTCACTAAAATAAGCTCAATGATTTGAGTGGGGGCTAAAACATTTGCGATTTTTTCTAATAATAAAAAGTCTGATTCTAGTGGGGTTTGGTTGTCTATTTCTAGCATTAAAGATATAAAAAGAAGTTTAAAAAAGCCCTAAAATTTAGGGCTTATAAAGATTAAGCGAAAGAACCTTTAACTTGTTCTACCCATTTTGAAATCCTCTCATCAGTGAGATCGTCTTGATTGTCTTCATCAATCACAAGACCCACGAATTTACCGCCTTCTACCGCTTTAGAAGCTTCAAAATGATAACCATCAGTGGGAGTTTGCCCTACCACTTTGCCGGCTTTAGCTTTTTCATAAATGTGGAAAATGCCTTCTGCAAAAGTTTCGCTGTAAGTGTCTTGATCGCCCAAGCCTACAAGCCCAATGGTTTTATTCGCAAAGTCGCTCGCTTCTAGCGTGCCTAAAAAGTCTTCCCAATCTGTTTGCAAATCGCCCGCACCAGCTGTTGGAGCGACTAAAATAACCTTTGTAAAGCCATTAAATTGCTCTTTAGAAGCTTTAGCCACATCAATCACTTCCGCATTACCAATAGCCTTGCTGATTTTTTCAGCGATAGCTTCAGCGTTCCCGCTGTCTGTCCCAAAAAAGATACCAATTTTTCCCATATTCCAATCCTTGTGTTTAAAGATATTAACGCACCCGCTTTATGCGAATGCTTGTGGGCGTAGTCTAGCGCATTTAATTAAAAATCTTGCTTAAAAACCCATTTTGCGCGAATATCGTTTCAATAAAAACCATATTAAAAGCGCTATAAGAACAAAACTTATGACAAAAAACGAAGTGTAATGAGAAAGCCTTTCATACAGCGTTTTCACCCAATCGCTCGCTTGAAAAGAAACGCTCCCCACGATTAACGCCCACAAAAAACTGGAAAAAACATTAAGCCATAAAAACTTTTTTAAAGGGTATTTGCTAAAACCAATTGCCAAAGGCACAACGCTTTTAATCCCATACAAATATTTATTGACAAAAATCATGAGCAAGGCGTAGCGTTTCACCCACAAACTCGCTAAAGCAAGCTTTCTTCTATGCTTTTGGAAATACTTTAAAAACTCTCTTTTTTGATAGCGGGCAAAGATTACAAGAGCCCCACTCCCTACCATATTCCCTAAAAAAGCGACAAGAATGGTTATTTTTATATCCAAAGCGTGCGTGGTAGCGCTCAAAATAGAAGCGATGACAATCCCCACATACCCGCCCCCTAAAGAATATAAAAACAAAATAAGATAACCCCACTCCTTAAAACCCTCTTGAAAACGCAACAACGCTTCTTGCATTCAAACCCTCTTTTTAATTTTCTCATTTTCATGTTATCCAAACTTATTAACCTATTGGTGATTTAAACGCTATCTTTTAGTATAATGACAGCATTATCCTAATAACCTAAAAGATATAGAGATGAATACAGAAATTTTAACCATCATGTTAGTTGTCTCAGTGCTTATGGGATTGGTAGGCTTAATAGCGTTTTTATGGGGGGTTAAAAGCGGTCAGTTTGACGATGAAAAACGCATGCTTGAAAGCGTGTTGTATGATAGCGCGAGCGATTTGAACGAAGCGATTTTACAAGAAAAACGCCAAAAGAATTAAAAAGAATTAAAATAAAAAGGATAGAAATGGACCAAGAAATTTTAGACGTATTGATAGTGGGTGCAGGGCCTGGGGGCATTGCCACGGCCGTAGAATGCGAAATAGCCGGCGTTAAAAAAGTGCTTTTATGCGAAAAAACCGAAAGCCATTCAGGCATGCTGGAAAAGTTTTATAAAACCGGTAAAAGGATTGATAAAGATTATAAAAAGCAAGTCGTAGAACTTAAGGGGCATATCCCTTTTAAAGACAGCTTTAAAGAAGAGACTTTAGAGAATTTCACTAACCTTTTAAAAGAGCATCACATCACGCCAAGCTATAAAACCGATATTGAGAGCGTGAAAAAAGAAGGCGAATACTTTAAAGTTACCACCACTTCTAATACAACCTATCATGCTAAATTTGTGGTGGTTGCGATCGGGAAAATGGGCCAGCCAAACCGCCCTACTGCTTATAAAATCCCTGTTGCGCTCTCCAAACAAGTGGTTTTTAGCATCAATGATTGTAAGGAAAATGAAAAAACCCTTGTGATCGGCGGAGGCAACTCAGCGGTGGAATACGCCATCGCTTTGTGTAAAACCACCCCTACCACTCTCAATTACCGCAAAAAAGAATTCAGCCGCATCAATGAAGACAACGCTAAAAACTTGCAAGAAGTCCTAGATGATAACACGCTTAAAAGCAAGCTTGGAGTGGATATTGAAAGCTTAGAAGAAGATGGCACTCAAATTAAGGTGAATTTCACTGATAACACGAGCGAGAGTTTTGATCGCTTGCTGTATGCGATCGGCGGCTCTACCCCTTTAGAATTTTTTAAACGCTGTTCTTTAGAGCTAGATCCTAACACCAATATCCCTGTGGTGAAAGAAAATTTAGAGAGCAACAATATCCCTAATTTATTCATCGTGGGCGATATTTTATTCAAATCAGGAGCGAGCATCGCTACCGCTTTAAACCATGGCTATGATGTTGCTATAGAAATCGCTAAAAGGTTGCGCTCTTAAAGCCGCTCACTCATCAAACGGCTTAGCCTTATACAAAAAGAAAAAGAGCATGATAAGCGTTAGGGCAAAATGCATGGTGATAATAGTTAGTGGTGAAAAGTAACGCAACTCTAAACTGCTCAAGGATAAAACTAACACAGAGACCACACGCACGCAGCTTCACGCAGCTTGATGAAAGCGATGAGAGCGAGGAAATGTTATTTTTAGAAACGAATTTGGAGAATTGATACCCCAAGCAATAACTCATGTAAGTGAAAAACGCCACCATGAGTGCATACACCCCTATGAAACAATAAGGGATATTGCTAAGCAATAAGGGGCTAACTCCCAGTAACACCAAAAGCGAACTCAGGGCGATTTTTTGGCTGTAATTTTTGGCTTTTAAAAAATGAATGAGGATGGAAATCACTTGAAAAGCGATATAAAACACAAAAAGGTATTGCCCTTTAACGCCTTGTTTTAAAAAATACGCTTGCCACATTTGAAAATGGCTCATAAAAAAGACGGGCGTAATCAAATGCCCCACTAACAGAATTTTAAGCTTGGGGTTATCTTTAAGCTCTTTAAGACTGCCTTTAACTTGCTCTTTAAGGAGTTTCAGGCTTTTTTGGCTTTTAAAATCCGCTTCTTTTTCTTTAAAATAAATGATGATCGTTAGCGCACAAAGCATGATTAAAAAAATCCCCACGATATACAGCATCGCATGGACTTTGAGATACAAAAACGATCCCAAAGAACTCCCTATAATCATGCCTAAATAAGTAATTTGATTGTTTTTGGCTAAAAACTTGGACAAATCCTTTTTGTTTTCCTTAATGTCTGTGATGAGTGAAGCTTCAATCGTGCCGCTAGAGCATGCACTATACAAACCATACAGCCCCCACGCTAAAAGCATGAGAATAAAGCTATCAAAAAACAGCACAAACGAAAAACTAGCGATTAAAAAAACATTAGAAACCAGGAATAAATTTTTTCGGCTCATCAAATCCGCTAAAACGCCGCTTGGGTATTCAGCCACCAGCACGCAAAAGCTAAAAAAGGTTTGCACGATCAAGATTTCACTCAAACTAAGCCCTTTAGAAAGCAACAAGGGGGTTAAAATCGCATGGGGCAAGCTTTGAGCGATGATTAAGAGAAAATTCGCCCCATAGTAAGCTAAAATGTTTTTTCTTAACATTTGAAAATTGTAATTAAAACTAGCTTATAATACAATGTTATATCTTTTCATTAAGGGGTATTGATGCTAACCCAATTAAAAACTTATCCAAAATTACTCAAACATTATGAAGAAATTAAAGAAGTGCACATGCGCGATTGGTTTTCTAAAGACAAAGAGCGAGCGAGCCGCTATTTCGTGCAATTGGAAAGCTTGAGTTTGGATTATTCCAAAAACCGCTTGAACGATACCACTTTAAAGCTTCTTTTTGAATTAGCGAATGACTGCTCTTTAAAAGAAAAGATTGAAGCGATGTTTAAGGGCGAAAAAATCAACACCACCGAAAAAAGGGCCGTTTTACACACCGCCTTAAGAAGCTTGAATGACGCAGAAATTTTACTAGATAACATGGAAGTGTTAAAAAGCGTTCGGAGCGTTTTAAAACGCATGCGAGCCTTTAGCGATAGCGTGAGAAGCGGTAAAAGATTGGGCTATACCAATCAAGTGATCACCGATATTGTCAATATCGGCATTGGGGGGTCAGATTTAGGCGCATTAATGGTTTGCACCGCTCTAAAACGCTACGGCCATCCGAGATTAAAAATGCATTTTGTGTCTAATGTGGATGGCATGCAGATTTTAGACGTTTTGGAAAAAATCAATCCGGCCAGCACGCTTTTTATCGTGGCTTCTAAGACTTTTTCCACTCAAGAAACCTTAACCAACGCCCTAACCGCTAGAAAATGGTTTGTAGAAAGAAGCGGCGATGAAAAGCATATCGCTAAACACTTTGTAGCGGTATCCACCAATAAAGAAGCCGTCCAACAATTTGGCATTGACGAGCATAACATGTTTGAATTTTGGGATTTTGTAGGGGGGCGCTATAGTTTGTGGTCGGCTATTGGCTTATCCATCATGATCTATTTAGGGAAGAAAAATTTTAACGCTCTTTTGAAAGGAGCGTATTTGATGGATGAGCATTTTAGAAACGCCCCTTTTGAAAGCAATTTGCCCATTTTAATGGGGCTAATTGGCGTGTGGTATATCAATTTTTTCCAATCCAAAAGCCACTTGATCGCTCCTTATGATCAGTATTTGAGGCATTTCCCTAAATTCATCCAGCAATTGGATATGGAAAGCAATGGCAAACGCATCAGCAAAAAAGGCGAAATTATCCCCTATGACACATGCCCTGTTGTTTGGGGCGATATGGGCATTAACGCTCAGCACGCTTTTTTCCAGCTCTTGCATCAAGGCACGCATTTAATCCCCGTTGATTTTATCGCCTCTTTGGATAAAAAACCTAACGCTAAAGGCCATCATGAGATTTTATTCAGCAATGTTTTAGCGCAAGCGCAAGCCTTCATGAAAGGCAAGAGTTATGAAGAAGCGCTTGGGGAATTGCTCTTTAAAGGATTAGACAAAGATGAAGCCAAAGACTTGGCCCACCACAGGGTGTTTTTTGGCAACCGCCCCTCTAATATCCTTTTATTAGAAAAGATTTCACCAAGCAATATTGGAGCGTTAGTGGCTCTTTATGAGCATAAGGTTTTTGTGCAAGGGGTCATTTGGGATATTAACAGCTTTGATCAATGGGGCGTGGAGCTTGGGAAAGAATTAGCCGTGCCGATTTTACAAGAATTAGAAGGGCATAAAAGCAACGCTTATTTTGACAGCTCCACTAAGCATTTAATAGAATTGTATAGGAATTACAACCAATAGGCTTTGTTTTATAACCAGATAAAACCTAAAAACAATCAAGCAAGGCTTAATCCCCATTCTCAGGCGATCTATTTAAAATCATCCGTTGATCATAACGGATTTTAGCGCCATATATTAGCCATTTGAATTTAAAGAGAGTAAATTTTCCACAAATTAATCGTTTTTAGCTTTTAAAAGCTTGACTTTCTCATCATATGCATTATTTTACATATTATAATTATTCCAAAGCTAAGAATAATAAAAACTAAAGAATAGATTTATCTTTAAAAGCATTTGCATTTATCAATCTCATTTTAGGAGGCATGCATGAAAAAGGCAAGTCAGGTTTTATTCTTTGGGGCATTTTTAAGCTCTTCTTTGCAAGGTTTTGAAGCTAAGCTCAACGGCTTTGTGGATCAATCCAGCACTATCGGTTTTAACCAGCATAAAATCAATAAAGAAAGAGGCATCTACCCTATGCAGCAATTCGCAACGATTGCGGGCTATTTAGGGCTTGGTTTTAGCCTGTTACCCAAAAAGGTTTCAGATCATGTTCTAAAAGGCAAAATAGGGGGCATGGTCGGATCTATTTTCTATGACGGCACGAAGAAGTTTGAAGACGGATCTGTGGCTTATAATCTCTTTGGTTATTACGATGGGTTCATGGGGGGTTATACAAACATCTTACAAACCGATAGCCTTGAAACAGAGAACATGAAATACAATAAAAATGTCCGCAATTATGTCTTTAGCGACGCGTATTTAGAATACGCCTATAAGAATTATTTTGAAATAAAAGCCGGGCGCTATTTATCCACTATGCCTTATAAAAGCGGTCAAACGCAAGGCTTTCAAGTTTCTGGGCAATACAAGCATGCACGCTTGACTTGGTTTAGCTCTTTTGGGAGGGCGTTCGCTTATGGTTCATTTTTAATGGATTGGTTTGCCGCTAGGACCACTTATAGCGGAGGCTTTACCAAAAACGATAAGGGAGGTTATGATAGCCATGGGCGAAAGGTGCTTTATGGCACGCATGCGGTGCAACTCACCTATAAACCTCATCGTTTCCTCATAGAAGGCTTTTATTACCTTTCGCCTCAAATCTTTAACGCTCCAGGCGTTAAGATTGGTTGGGACTCTAACCCTAATTTTAGTGGCACAGGCTTTCGCTCTGATACAGCTGTCATAGGGTTTTTCCCCATTTACTACCCTTGGATGATCGTTAAATCCAATGGGAGTCCGGTCTATAAATACGACACGCCTGCCACTCAAAACGGGCAAAACCTCATCATCCGCCAACGCTTTGATATCAACAATTACAATGTTTCCATCGCTTTTTATAAAGTCTTTCAAAACGCTAATGGTTGGATAGGCAACATGGGGAATCCAAGCGGTGTGATAATGGGGAGTAACAGCGTCTATGCGGGTTTTACAGGCACAGCCCTTAAAAGAGACGCCGCTACCATTTTCCTTTCTTGTGGCGGCACTCATTTTGCCAAAAAATTCACATGGAAATTCGCCACACAATACTCCAATTCAGTGGTTTCTTGGGAAGCGAGAGCGATGATCTCTTTAGGTTATAAATTCACTGAATACTTGAGCAGTAGCGTGGATCTTGCGTATTATGGCGTGCATACTAACAAAGGCTTTAAACCGGGTGAAAACGGGCCTGTGCCTAAAGACTTCCCCGCCCTTTATTCTGACAGGAGCGCGTTATACACGGCCCTAGTAGCATCATTTTGATGCTACCCTATGATTATGGTAGGCGTCATTTTGATGCTACCCTATGATTATGGTAGGCGTCTTTTTGATGCTATGATCACAAAATATAGTAGGCATTATTTTGATGCTGTCTCCTACGATATGATAGGCGTTTTTTAACGCTGTTTCTCTAATCTCTATATATCAAATTTCTTTTCAAGCAAAAGCCCTTTTTAAATCGCATACCCATTATGTGAGTGGGGTGGTGAGTAAAATACAAGTTCATTTTTAATTTAAAGCAAGCGATAGCTTTTTAAAAGCGCTTCTTTTAGAGTTAGGGGGATTTTTAGTTGGGGTTAAAAGGAGGAATGATCTCAAAAATACCCCCTATCCCTTTCAAGAAATGAATTTAAAACGAAGCGGCCAAAACCCCATTTTTAAGAGATTAAAATAAAGTTTTAATACCCCTATTAAATTAACAGAGCCAAAATTTTAATCGCTTCTTGTAAGGATAGGGTCAAATTTTTTTTATGGATTTAAAGGGGGTGTTAAAACCCCTTTTTATTCAAGCGGCTTTGATATAGGGTGTTTCAGCCAGCGGCGGGTAAATTTGATTTTTAAAATAAGCGTTTGAGCAAATCCTAACGCTCACGATCAGCACTAAAAGCGCTACAAGCATGAAAAACACGCACAAAATCGCATCAATAGCGTGGTTAAAAAAGGA
The DNA here is from genome assembly GCF_014497725.1 of Helicobacter pylori. Lineage (GTDB taxonomy): Bacteria > Campylobacterota > Campylobacteria > Campylobacterales > Helicobacteraceae > Helicobacter > Helicobacter pylori_DE. The sequence continues at coordinate 25,450 of NZ_JACTGF010000004.1, forward strand.
TTTTTGGAGCGTTTTTAACGCTTTTTCATCGGTAGTGAGCGCGATTTTTTCTTTAATGATTTGCATTTGCGCCACATGCGAAACATTATTCAGCACGCTATCATCGCTCTTTGGCACCACTTTTAAAATACCGCTATAAAAAGTGATAAATAAAATCAAAACTGCCGGCAAGGCGCTTACCATTGCCCCCTTAAAACGCCCCATTTTAAACAACACCACCGTAACCAACAACAACGCCATGCCCGCTAACATCTGGTTACTCACGCCAAATAAAGGCCATAGCGTATAAATCCCCCCTTTAGGGTCAATCGTGCCTTGATACAAGAAATACCCCCACCCTGCCACGCACAAAAGAGTGGCAAAAATCCCAGCCTTATAAGAGCTAAGATCGCCCAAAGGCTTATAAACATTACCGAGCAGATCCTGAATCATGAAACGAGCGGTTCGTGTGCCAGCATCCACAGCGGTTAAAATGAACAAAGCTTCAAACAAGATCGCAAAATGGTACCAAAACGCCATCACGCTTGGATCCCCTAAAATGTGATACACAATCATCGCTAAACCAATCGCAAAAGTGGGCGCCCCACCGGTGCGGCTCAAAATGGAGCTTTCGCCAATGTTTTTAGTCATCTCACGGATTTCTTCAGCGCTGATATTAAACCCCCATGAGCTAATCACTGAAGCCGCATCAGCTATATCTTTACCGATGCTCACTTCTGGCGAATTGATAGCGAAATAAAGCCCTGGGTGCAAGATCCCTGCGCACACCAACGCCATAAGAGCCACGACGCTCTCCATCACCATAGAGCCATAACCCACTAACCTGGCGTCGCTTTCTTTAGCGAGCATTTTAGGGGTCGTGCCTGAAGAAATTAAAGCATGAAAGCCGCTAATCGTCCCGCAAGCCACCGTGATAAACAAGAAAGGGAACACGCTTCCTGCAAACACAGGCCCACTGCCATCTACAAAGGGCGTGATTTTAGGGATTTGTAAAGGCGGAGCGACAAAAACAATAGCCACAACCAACACCCCTATAACGCCAATTTTTAAAAAAGTGCTTAAATAATCTCGTGGAGCGAGTAAAAACCATACCGGTAAAATAGAAGCCACAAAACCATAACCCATGATCATCCACGCTAAAGAGCTAGCCTCAAAAGTAAAAATTGACGCTAGTTTGGGATCTAAAGAAACGTATTTACCCGCATAAATCGCTATAATCAACAAAATAAAGCCGATAACAGAAACTTCTAAAATCTTATGCGGCCTGAAAAACCGCATGTAAAGCCCCATAAGAATCGCAATGGGAATAGTCATTGCGATCGTAAAAAAGCCCCAAGGCGAATGCGCTAAAGCCTTCACCACCACCATCGCTAAAATCGCAATGATAATGAGCATGATCCCTAAAATGCCCAGACTTGCGATCATCCCTACAAATTGACCCATTTCAAGCTTGATCATTTCGCCTAAAGACTTGCCATCGCGCCTAATGGAAGCAAAAAGTACCACAAAATCATGCACGCAACCCCCTAAAACCGAGCCTATCAAAATCCATAAGATAGAGGGCAAGTAACCCATTTGAGCGGCTAGTATCGGGCCTACTAAAGGGCCAGCCCCAGCAATAGCGGCGAAATGATGCCCAAAGGTGATGGCTTTATCCGTAGGCACAAAATCCTTGCCGTCATTCCTTATACATGCGGGCGTGGCTCTGTTATCGTCTAGCTTTAACACCTTATAAGCGATAAAATGGCTATAAAAACGATAGCCTATGCTATAAATGCAAGCGCTCGCTACTACAAGCCATAGCGTGTTAATGCTCTCGCCCTTGTGTAAGGCTAACACCCCTAAACAGATCGCCCCTAAAATAGCGACAAAAACCCAAGCCAAAGAAACTAAACTTTTTTGCATGTCCTCTCCATTTAATGATTATTTAATCATTGTTGTTAATTTCAGCCAGTTTTTTTATTATAATCCAATTTTTTTATTATAATCCAAATTTTCTTTGAATAAGGACTGAATGGCTCATAAACTTCCCATAATAAAGGCTTGGGTTTTCCAAACTTCTAACAATTAGGGCAAATAAGAGCCGTTTTAAACATGATGCTTTAAAGCGTCATTAATTTTAAGGTATAGCGTTATGGCATTAGATTGGGATTTTATGTTTCACTCCATCCCTGCGTTTCTTAAGGGGTTAGAACTCACGCTTTATATTTCTTTTTTTGGGATTTTACTCTCTCTTTTGGTGGGGTTTTTGTGCGCGATCATTTTGTATTTTAAAACGCGCTTTATCTCTCCTATTGTCTATATCTATGGCGAAATCGCCAGGAACACGCCCCTACTCATCCAGCTTTTCTTTTTGTATTACGGGTTGAATGAAATCGGTTTGAGCGCTTTAGAATGCGCGATTTTAGCGTTAGGGTTTTTGGGTGGGGGGTATATGAGTCAGAGTTTTTTGCTTGGGTTTAAGAGCTTAGCTTCCATTCAAAGAGAAAGCGCTTTGAGTTTGGGGTTTAGCCCTTTGAAGATGATGTATTATATTATTCTGCCTCAAAGCTTAAGCGTTTCTATGCCTTCTATAGGGGCGAATGTGATTTTTTTACTCAAAGAAACTTCGGTGGTGGGCGCGATAGCCCTAACCGATATCATGTTTGTGGCGAAAGATTTTATTGGCATTTATTATAAAACGACTGAAAGCCTGTTGATGTTGAGCCTCACTTATTTGATCGCTTTGCTCCCTTTGAGCGCTTTGTTTGTGATCTTAGAGCGTTCTTTTAAAAAGAAAGTGGCTTAAAATGGGAGTTTTATTAGAGTTAGACAATCTTAAGCGTTTGTTAGAAGGGTTTGAAACCACTCTTTTGATCGCTCTTAGCTCTGCAATGATTTCAATCATTGTTGGAATGCTTTTAGGGAGTTTGATGGCGTTTGGTTCTCAAATAGTGGTTTTAGCGTGCCGTGTGTATTTAGAAAGCATTCGCATCATCCCGCTTTTAGCATGGCTGTTTATTGTGTATTTCGGGTTGGCGAGCTGGTTTGATTTGCATATCAGCGCGGTTTTGGCGAGCGTTATTGTTTTTAGCTTGTGGGGGGGTGCTGAAATGATGGATTTGACTAGAGGGGTTTTAACTTCCGTGAGCAAACACCAAGTAGAAAGCGCTTTGGCTTTAGGCATGGATTCAAAAAGGGTGATTTTTAATATTATTTTCCCCCAAAGCTTTTTGTCTTTATTGCCCTCAAGCCTTAATTTGTTCACGCGCATGATCAAAACCACGGCTTTAGTCTCTCTCATTGGAGCGATTGATTTGTTAAAAGTGGGCCAGCAAATCATAGAGCTTAACCTCTTACGCATGCCTAATGCGAGCTTTGTGGTTTATGGCGTTATCTTAATGTTTTATTTTAGTTTATGCTATAGTTTGAGCCTGTATAGTTCCTATTTAGAAAAAAAATTCCAATACATCAGAGGGTAAAATGAGCGCGATTTTAGAAACCAAAGGGTTAAAAAAAACCTATCAAAACCATTTGGTTTTAGACGGCATCAATTTCACTTTAAATAAGGGTGAAGTGGCAGTGATTTTAGGGCCTAGCGGGTGCGGGAAAAGCACTTTTTTAAAATGCCTAAACGGGCTTGAAAAGATTGATGGAGGTGAAATTCTTTTTGAAAACACTAACCTTAATACGCCAGCCACTAACTGGAATCAAATGCGCCAAAAAATAGGCATGGTGTTTCAAAATTATGAATTGTTCCCACATTTAAATGTGTTAGATAATATCTTACTCGCCCCCTTAAAAGTGCAAAAACGATCCAAAGATGAGGTCATTTCTCAAGCCGTAGAGCTTTTAAAGCGAGTGGGTTTGGAGCATAAACAACAAGCTTACCCTAAAGAATTGAGCGGCGGGCAAAAACAACGAGTAGCCATTGTGCGTTCTTTATGCATGCGGCCAAAAATCATGCTTTTTGATGAAGTAACCGCCTCTTTAGACCCTGAAATGGTTAAAGAAGTTTTAGAAGTGATTTTAGAATTGGCCACAACGGGCATGAGCATGGTGATTGTAACGCATGAAATGAAATTCGCCCAAAAAATCGCTAGCAAAATCGTGTTTTTTGATAGCGGTAAGATCGCTGAAGAAAACAACGCTAAAGAATTTTTTAACCACCCGAAATCTCAAAGAGCGCAAAAATTTTTAGAAACTTTCCATTTTTTAGGGAGCTGTTAAATAAAGTTTGCTAAAAAGATGGTTTTAATTTCAAAAAAAGGTGTTTTTATGAAAACAAACGGGCTTTTTAAGGTATGGGGGCTGTTTTTAGTTTTAATCGCTTTAGTCTTTAATGCATGCTCTGATAGCCATAAAGAAAAAAAGGACGCTTTAGAAGTCATTAAACAAAGAGGGGTTTTAAAAGTGGGGGTTTTTAGCGATAAGCCTCCTTTTGGATCTGTGGATTCTAAAGGGAAATATCAAGGCTATGATGTAGTCATCGCTAAACGCATGGCTCTTGATTTATTAGGCGATGAAAATAAGATAGAGTTTATTCCTGTAGAAGCTTCAGCTAGGGTGGAATTTTTAAAAGCCAATAAAGTGGATATTATCATGGCTAATTTCACGCGCACTAAAGAAAGAGAAAAAGTCGTGGATTTCGCTAAGCCATATATGAAAGTCGCTTTAGGGGTGGTTTCTAAAGATGGGGTCATTAAAAATATAGAAGAGTTGAAGGATAAAGAGTTGATTGTGAATAAAGGCACGACAGCGGATTTTTATTTCACTAAAAATTACCCCAATATCAAACTTTTGAAATTTGAACAAAACACAGAGACTTTTTTAGCCCTTTTAAATAATAAGGCTATCGCTCTAGCCCATGACAACACTTTATTGCTCGCTTGGACGAAACAACACCCTGAATTTAAATTAGGCATTACAAGCCTTGGCGATAAGGATGTGATCGCTCCAGCGATTAAAAAAGGCAACCCTAAGCTTTTAGAGTGGTTGAATAACGAGATTGATTCCCTCATTTCTAGCGACTTTTTAAAAGAAGCTTACAAGGAAACTTTAGAGCCTGTTTATGGCGATGAAATCAAACCGGAAGAAATCATTTTTGAATGATTTCTTTAGGTTTTGATTTCTTGACAGAGTGCGTTTTTATTGCTAAATTAGCAATTTTGTGATCTTTTTGTTTTTCATTTTGGGATATATTTGTTTGATTTTACATTGAAAGGATTTGTTGATGAGTTATTTTTATAAGCGTTGTTTGAAATTTTCATTAATTGGGTTGCTAGGGCTTTTGAGCGTTCAGCTTAATGCCAGGAGTTTTGTTGATGGGGATTTAGACATTCAAAAATTCAGCTATGAAGATTCTCTGCTTAAAAAGGGAGATCCTAATGGCGTGCATAAGGTTCAGGTGCGAGATTATAAGGGCAAAATGCAAGAGGCTGAGATCCACTCAGAAATACGCATTGCGGTTAAACCGGGGGTTAAAAAAGAAGTTAAAAAAGGCAAAATTTATAGCGCTCAAATCAATGATGGCATGTGCTATGCTTTTAGAATGCTCCAAACCGGCGATAATACCACAGGCCTTGATTCTAAAGAGTTCCCCAAGCAAAGCCGTGAAAAAAAGGGGCGAGTGATCACTTTAATCGGTAAAGATGAAGTGCCTTATCTTATTTTAGAGACGGATTGCCAAGTGGGTGATATTGCAAAGATCTCTTTGGTGGGTAATTTTGATGGCACTGGGTTTCTTACGGAATATAAATTCAAAGGTGCTAAACCCATTTACTAGTCTTCTTTTAGCTTCATTCTTAAAATCTCTTAATCTTTTGTGGTTAGGGGATTTTTTTATTCATTAGCAGTGTTTTTGATCGCATCTTAAAAATTTTAAAAACCCTGTTTGTGTTTTTGCCTCAAGCGTTGAAAAGCTCTGTCCTCATCAAATACTGACAAATAAAACCTTATTTAATTTGAAATTTTTTGGATTTTTAAAACAAGCTAAAAGAAAGAAAATAAAAGAGAAACCCCCCCCTTTTTTTAGGAGTTTTCTTCTTGCTTATACCCTTTAAGCGCAAAGAAGAGAATATAAAAATAGCATAACAACGGCACACCATAAGCGTAGAGCAAATTTGATTCGGTTGCTGTTAGCATGTCTGTAACCGCACCTTGAATGGGGGGGATTAACGCCCCTCCCACAATCGCCATGCTAATCACTCCAGAAGCCTTAGAAGTGAGATGCCCTAAATTGAGCGTAGCCAAAGAAAAGATGGTAGGGAACATGATAGAGTTGAAAAAGCCCACAAAAGTCAGCGCGAATAAAGCGATCTTGCCTCCAACGAGAATGGCTAAAGCAATGAGAACAATAGAGCTTAAGGCGTTGAAAGCCAAGTATTTATTAGGGGCAATTTTATTCATCAACACACTGCCTAAGAAACGGCCCACCATCGCGCCGCCCCAATAATACACCAAGTAATGCGCGCTCGTTTGAGCGTCTAAATTCAAAAGCTTTTCAAAGCTTAGCACCAAGAATGATCCAATCGCCACTTCTCCCCCCACATAGAAAAAGATCCCCAAAGCCCCAAAAACAAAGTGCTTGTGCGAAAACAGGCTTTTTTGCGTCGTTTCTTTGGGCATTTCTTTTTCCACATCAGGCAATTTCAAAAGATACATCACAAGCGCTAAAATGAGCGAAAACACCGCCAAGCCCAAATAAGGCATTTGAACGCTTTTAGCGTCCGCTAATTTATCTATCAAACTTGCATTATCGCCCATTTTAGTCGTGCTAAAAATCAACAAACTCCCAAAAATAGGCCCTAAAGTCGTGCCAAGCGAATTGAACGCCTGGACTAAAACCAGGTTTCTGGCTTCTTTACCTTTAGAAAGCAAGGTTACAAAGGGATTACCGGCAGTCTGTAAGCACACGATCCCGCTCGCTAAAATAAACAACGCTCCTAAAAAAAACCCATAGGAGCCAAAATGCGCCGCCGGATAAAACAACGCGCACCCCGTCGCTGTGATCACAAAACCAAGCACCACGCCAAAAGGATAGCCGATTTTACTGATCACATTCCCAAAAACTCCTCCCATGATGAAATACGCCCCAAAAAAGCAAAATTGAATGAGTGAAGCTTCAAAATAGGTCAAGTCAAAAATGGGCTTTAAATGCGGGATCAAAATGTCGTTTAAAACCGTGATGAAACCCATTAGAAAGAATAGCGCTGTCAAACTCCCCAGCGCCAAAGTGTTAGAAGTTTTTTGCATACCTTCTCCTTTTTTATTGAGTTGATATAATAATAATGATATTACAATTATTTTAAGATAATAATCTGTCTAAATAAAGAAAAAGAGGCATGAAATGGGTAAAAAATGCAAAGCCCCTTAAAAAGAGCTTAACGAAAGATAAATACAGAAACAGAAATGATGCAGAGAATGATAATGCCTGAATTGAGCGCTTTAAAGTCTTTTTGGACTAGTTTGATGATACTATAAGACAAAAAGCCAAAGGCTAAGCCATCGGCAATGGAGAAAGTTAAGGGCATCATCACCACGGTTAAAAAAGTGGAAACGCTAATGGCCATGTCTTTAAAATTCACCCCCTCTAACACGCTAAACATCAAAACCCCTACTACCACTAGCACCGGATAAATCGCATTGCCAGGAATGGCTTTTAAAAGAGGCAAGCAAAAAAGCGTTAAAACAAAAAATAATCCGGTAAAAACCGCTGTCAGCCCTGTGCGGCCCCCCTCTTCAACCCCACTCGCGCTCTCTATAAAAGCTGTCGTAGTAGAAACGCCCACCACCGCGCTCCCTAAAGAAGCCACCGCATCCGCTTCCAAAGTCTTTTCCAATTCCTTGTTTTTTTCTTCATCATTGAAAAAATCAGTCTTGTGGCCAATCCCTGCAAGCGTGCCTAAAGAATCAAACAAATCGGTTACAAAAAAAGTGATGATGACTGGCACTAACGCTAAAGTGAAAGCCCCACTCGCATCAAAAAAAATGCCCTTAAAATCTAATTGAAAGGCGATAGGGCCAATGCTAGCGGGCATGGAAAAAAACTCGCTAGGGTAAGGGGCTAGCTTTAAAACCCATGCGAGAATGGAAGTGATTAAAACCGCTATAATAAAAGAACCCTTGATTTTGAGCGTGTAGAGCGCGAAAGTTAGAATGATCCCCACAACCCCCAATAACACATGCGGATCGCCAAAATCGCCTAAGGTTACAAGCGTAGCCTTATGGGTAACGACGATATGCATTTCTTTAAGGCCAATAAACGCGATAAAAGCCCCTATCCCCGCGCTCACCGCACGCCTTAAATCGCTAGGAATGCTTCGCATGACCCAACTTCTAAATTTAGTGAAAGACAAAATCACAAAAATCGCTCCCGAGAGCGCTACGATGCCTAAAGCGCTCTGCCAAGGGAGTTTTAGCCCCTGAACTAACCCAAAGCTAAAATAAGCCGATAACCCTAAACCCACGCTCATGGCTATGGGGGTGTTTGCCCATAACCCGTTAAACACGCTCGATAAGATAGTGATAATGGCAGTCGCACTCAAAAGGGCTTCATAAGGCATGTTGGCGTGAGAAAGGATAAGAGCGTTTAATGGCACGATGTAAATCATGGTGATAAAGGTCGTTAAACCCGCTCTAAACTCGGTGGCAATGTTCGTGTTGTGTTCTTTAAGCTTGAAAAACCCCATGTTAGATAACTCCTTACTATTTGGTATAGATTAATTTAATAAGGGGCTTTGGGGTCATGCTAGCGCTATTTTATTTTAAATTGCCTTAAGATGCTTGATTGTGTTGTTTCAATCAAAAGAAGTGAGTAAAAAACCCTTTTTTTTTAAAACCTCCGCTAAAAAATAATCGTTTTTAATAAAAATCGCAAAAAAGCTCATCTTGTAAGGTAATTTCACTCTTTAATGGTTTTTGAGAAAGCGTTTTTTTAAATTTGATTGGTATTGGCTTTAAGAAAGATTGCTACAAAATAACCCCCATAAGCGTGATTATGGGGGTAAATTCTAAAAAGGAGCTTGCCATGAAAACTAAAAATGGCGAAAGCGAATACATTATACCTTAAAATTTCTTTTTTGGGGTGTAAAGCGGTTGTTTTTTTGAAAATTCTTAACTTTAGAGGTTTTTTAAGTTCAAATCCCCCCCCTTTTTTAAAAAAGAGGGTTTTCAATACGCAAACACATAATTGAGGTACACGCTATAAAGCCTTCGGTATTCTAGTTTAGTTCCCAAGTAAGAATAGTAATTCGTGTTAATGGTAGGGATTTTCACGCCCAATTCCATGCCATGTTGAGCCGCATGATGGCTATCTTTTTTCTTAGGTCTAGCGAGATTGGTTCTCAAGCCCAAATTGAATAAAAATTGGAAATTAGCCGTATTCACTTTAGCGCTATAGACATTGCTGATGGTTTTTAAATTCACGAATTGAGAATTAAGCCATGAAGTCCCTGCTAAGGCGATTCCTCCAAAAAGCCCCACTGAAATCTGGTTATTCTTGCCTAAGAAGTTGGTTTTTTTATCGTTGATGAAATTAAACAATAAATCGCTACCCACCCCATAAGTCCACACATCAGAAGCCGAGTTAAAGAAATTGGATTTGATATAGGCGTGGTTGTAATCAAAGAAACCATAATACCTTAACCCCCATCTTTTCTTTTCTCCAAAAAATTGTTTATAGCCCACTTGCACCCCAAGGCCGTTCAAGGCGCCGTTATTCGTGGTTGAAGAAGCGATCATGCCCATATTCCTAAAAGGGTTGTTGCCAAGCTCCTGAATAAGGGTGTTGGCTAGGTTTTGCGCTTGATTGATTTGAGGCGTTTGGTTGTTAAAATCAGCGGCGCTTGTTTTTAATAAAGACAGAGTTTCTTCCACGCCAGCACACCCGTTCCCCCAATTGTTCTTTTGATTTTGCATTGTCATATTCGCACTGCTTATAGCGCTCGCATCGCATTTCCCTATGTAGTCTTTAAGATGGCCTGAAGAAAGTTTGTTAAAATCGCTCTCCACTTGATTGGCTAGTTTTAAAATTTCTGCTTGAGATTGCGCGTTTTTGAGCATTTTTTGAGCTAAAGCCGTAAGACTGCTAGGGGTGTTAAGGTTGAGATTATGGGGTTGTGTGATATTTTTTGGTTGGTTGGCACTGAGTTGTTGGGTTTCTTGAACGATTTTTTGCGCATTATTAATCATGTCTGAAGCGGCACTAAACTCCGCACCAAAAGTCTCGCATGAATTTTTGCCGCCACCGGCTGTTTGCCATGAAGGGGTGTTTGTAGTAGCTGTGCCACTACTTCCACTACTAGATTTCGCTATCAACATGGGGCAATAATCTTTAAGGGTATTGACAATCGTTTGTGCTTGAGTCAAAAGATTTTGCGCATCATTAGTCGTATCAATAACAGAAGTTGTCGTTTTAGTTTGACTATCTCGTTGATACTTTGATGTGGTTACATGCGCTTCTAATTTTTCCCCTTTGCTATTTAAAGGAGCAAGCCCAGCTTGTTTTAAAGCTTTTGAAAGAATCTGATAAGCTTCATGGATGGCTTCGTATTGGCCAATAGATAGAGAAACATTTTTGTCTGCTTTTAATGTATTTGTGCCATTAGAACTATGAGTGCCATTACTATTTGTGCTCCCACCGCAATTGATTGTAGTGCCGTTGCCATTCTCATCGGTGTAGTGGAAATTTTTTTGATTGTTTTCGCCTGGACTTTTGGTATAGCCTCCGCATATGACCGCATAACCCATGCTATTCCATAGCCCTAACACCGATCTCAACGCTAAAAGCGTAGCTTGATAGGCAGGGGAATTGGTTGTCCCACCGGCTAAAGTTTTTGCGCGTTCGTTCAAATTATTAACCGCTTGGTTGATCGCTTGCGCGCTTGTCTTTGAGTTTGTGCCATTGTCGTTGGTTAAAAGCCGGCTTAATTGTTCATAAGTGTCTGAAAGTTTTTGCACCTTGTCGGCGTTTTTCACTTTTTGAACCGCTTCACCGATTTGATAGCCCACGCTTAAAAAAACGCCGTTGTCTTCAGCATGGAGCAATGATGACGCAAGAGTTAGAGAAAGCAGAATCGTTTTTTTCGTTTTTTTCATAAGATGTTCCTTTAAAGTAATGTTTTATTGTAAAAATGTATCAAAATGAGAATTTATTTACAATGCGTTTAATTATAGCATAAATTTATTGGATTTCAAAAAAAGTTTTAGGGTGTTTTGACGCGTTCAATCAAACTTTTAAGAGTGTTTTTAATTTAATTGGGATTTGGTTTTAGAAAGATTGTTGTAAAATAAACACCCCCATAAGTAGCTTTATGGGGATAAATCCATAAAAGGAGTTTGTCATGGCTACCGAACATGGCAAAAACTCTTGGAAAACATTATACCTTGAAATTTCGTTTTTGGGGTGTAAAGTTGTTGTTTTATTGAAGCGGTAGTTTTGTAAAACGAAGTTTCTGTAAAACGATAGCTTTTGTTTTTCCAAAGTTCCCTTAAGGCTTTTAGCTTTAAGGGTTTTCCTTAAAAGTTTATCCTTAACTTATGGGGGCAACAAAAAAGGCTAACTCATCATCTCTAAAGCCAGAATTATCATGTTATCAAAGCTTTCTACCCTTTCTTTAGGGCTTAAGGCTTCTTTAGTGATTAAGTGATCCGAAACTGAACATAAGCATAAAGCTTTAGCGTTTAGTTCCATCGCCGTGGCGTATAACCCTGCCGCTTCCATTTCAATAGCCAAGTGGTTGTATTGGGCCATTAAATCAAAGGCATGCGTTTCAAAAGAATAGAAAAAATCGCTTGAAAAAATATTACCCACTTTCAAATCAATACCCAAACGCTTTGCTGTTTGATACGCTCTTAAACTCAATTCAAAATCAGGCGTTGCGCTCAAATCGTGGTTTAAAAAACGCACCCGATTGGTTTTAGAATCCGTTGAAGCTCCAGTCGCCATGATAATGTCTTTCAGGCCAACTTTTGGGCTAATCGCCCCGCAAGTGCCAATCCTTAAAAGCTCTTTAACCTGATAGGTTTTAATAAGCTCCGTTACATAAATCGTGCATGATGCAATGCCCATGCCATGCCCCATTAAAGAAATCCCCTTACCCTTATACTTCCCGCTAAAGCCTAGCATGTTGCGCACATTCGTGATCTCTTTGGCGTCTTGTAAAAATTTTTTCGCAATGTAGCTCACCCTTAAGGGATCGCCGCATAAAAGGCATTGAGGATAAAAATCGCCGATTTTAGCGTTAATGTGAGGGGTCATGGTTGTCCTTTAAATTTTAGTAAGTTTTTGCCATAATCTAGGGGGCTTAATCCCAAAAAATGAGCGATACTTTGCCCAATATCCGCAAACGAATCGCTCTTGCCCAAAAAGGCTGGTTGCAAATCTTTATGATAAAACAAAACAGGAATGTATTCTCGTGTGTGATCCGTGCCTTTAAAGCTGGGATCACACCCATGATCGGCGCAAAGAATGAGCAAATCGTTTTCCCTTAAATTTTCTAAAACCTCTTTTAAACGCGTATCAAAATACTCTAAAGCGTTAGCATACCCGCTAATATCACGCCGATGCCCATAATCGCTATCAAAATGCACAAAATTCGTGAAAATCAAGCTGTTGTTTTTAGCGTTTTTGACTCGCTCTAAAGTCACATCGCATAATTCCATCAAACTACCGGCTTTGAACTTTTGAGTGATCCCCACATGAGCGTAAATATCAGCGATTTTTCCAATGCTGATGACTTCGCCCTGCTTTTCTTCAATGAATGTTTCAAAAAGCAATTTTTTATGGGGCTTTATCGCATAGTCTTTGCGATTGGCGGTGCGTTTGAAATCCTCTCTATTGGTGCCAATAAAAGGCCTTGCGATCACTCTGGCGATCTTTAAAGGCTCTAGAATTTGAAACGCTTCTTCACAAAGAGCGTATAAGTTATCCAACCCAAACTTTTCTTCATGCACAGCGATTTGAAACACCGAATCCGCTGAAGTGTAAAAAATGGGGTATAAAGTTTCTAAATGCTTTTCGCCTAAATCTTTGATGATTTCTGTTCCTGATGCGTGGCAATTCCCTAAATAGCCCTTAATCTTAGTTTTGTGCATGATTTCATCTAAAATTTCTTTAGGAAACGAATGGGTTTTGTCTTTAAAATACCCCCATTCAAAAAGAACGGGCGCGCCCATCATCTCCCAATGCCCAGAAATCGTATCCTTAGCACTAGAAAGTTCTTGCGCATAAGTGTAAGCCCCTATTAAGTTAGGATTAGATTCAAAGCCTAAGGGCAATTCATTTGCGGCTTTTAAAGCGCTCAAGCCTAAACCCAAACCCTCTAAATTGGGCAGTTTCAAAGCCCCCTTGCGATCGTTAGAATCAGCCAGGTTATTAAAACAAGCCTTAGCGATATTGCCTAAAGTGTTCGCCCCCAAATCGCCAAAATCTTTAGCGTCTTCGCTAGCCCCTATACCAAAAGAATCCAATAATAAGATTACCACTCTTTTTTGCATGTTTTGTCCTTTTAATGAGCGTTTAGTCCTATGAATAACCCGGCGATAGTCGCGCTCATGAAATTAGAAAGCGTGCCCACAAGCACCGCTTTTAAAGCAAACCTTATAATGAGATCCTTCTTTTTAGGCACTAAACTGCCAAGCCCTCCAATGAGCATAGCGACTGAGCTTAAGTTAGCGAACCCGCACAACGCAAAAGTGATGATCGCTTTAGTTTTCTCGCTCAAGATTAAAGGAGGGTTATCGCCCAAATAAGGCAAAAATTGCATATAGCCCACAAATTCATTGAGCGCGATTTTAATGCCTATGATTTCTCCGGCAATCCCGGCCTGACTCCACGGAATGCCTAACATAAAGGCTAAGGGTTTTAAGAGCGTGCCTAAAATCAACCCTAAAGACAAATGCTCCATGCCTAAAACCCCCCCTACAACCCCTAAAAGCCCATTAATGAGTGCAAGCATTCCCACAAAGGCTAAAAGCATCGCTCCCACATGCAGGGCTAAATTTAGCCCTGTGCTTGCCCCATTAGCGATAGCTTCTATGGCATTGACATGTTTTTCTGCAGAAACATCTGCATGGCTAGAAATGGTTTCGTTTTGCGGGTAAATGATTTTAGCGAACAACAAACCCCCAGGAGCGGACATAAACGAAGCGGCGATTAAATAAGGCAAAGGAATGCCCATGCTCGCATACCCGGCTAACACAGGCCCCGCAACGCTAGCCATGCCCACGCACATGACCGCAAAAATCTCTGAATCGCTCATGCTTTTCAAATAAGGTTTAATGACTAAGGGCGCTTCGGTGTGTGCTACAAAAATATTAGCCGCTGCGCTCATGCTTTCTGCTTTAGAAGTGCCTAAGCATTTTTGCAACGCCCCACCGATGAGATTGATGACTAAAGGCATGATTTTTAAATAGTATAGAAGTGAAATCAAGCTAGCAAAAAAGATAATTATCGCTAAAACATTGATCGCAAAGATAAAGCCTCCTATCCCTTGATCGCCCTTAGCGTTTGGAGCGAGATTGCCAAACAAGAAACGCACCCCCTCATAGCCGTAAGAAATCACGCTTTGTATGCCACTGGCTAAACCCTGCAGCATTTCCCTACCCAAAGGCACATATAAAGCCAACGCCCCTAAAGCCACTTGAATCACAAAGGCGCTGACAATCGTGCGATAATTTATAGCCCTTTTATTGCTAGAAAACACCCAAGCAATAAGAAAAAGCACCGCCATCCCTACAACACTAAAAAGAGAGCTAAAAATCATCGTCAAATCCCTAATTAAGAAATTAAAAGATGCAAGGTTATTGTAGTTTAGATTTGCTAAAAAAAAGATTAAACGAAGATTAAATGAAGTTTAAATCAAAATCATGGTGTCAAGAGGGGGACTTGAACCCCCGACCTCCGGCTTATGAGACCAGCGCTCTAAACCAGCTGAGCTACCTTGACACAAGCAATTTTATAAAAAATAAAGAGTAAGATTATACAAAAAATTTTCTTAAAAATCCATTAAAATTAAACTTTTATTATCAATCCTACTTTCCTAAATTAATGATAAAAATTAGAGATTTTCTTGTAAAATACTACGCATGTTTAAGAAAATTTTTCCATTAGCGTTAGTGTCGTCGTTGCGGTTTTTAGGGCTTTTTATTGTTTTACCGGTCATTAGTTTGTATGCGGATAGTTTCCATTCAAGCAGTCCCTTACTCGTGGGGTTGGCTGTGGGTGGGGCGTATCTCACGCAAATTGTTTTTCAAACCCCCATGGGCATTCTTAGCGATAAAATCGGCCGTAAAGTGGTGGTTATGGTGTGTTTGTTGTTGTTTTTAGCTGGCTCGTTAGTGTGCTTTATAGCGAATGATATTATTACGCTCGTTATCGGGCGCTTCATTCAAGGCATGGGGGCTTTAGGGGGGGTTGTTAGCGCGATGGTGGCGGATGAAATGAAAGAAGAAGAGCGCACCAAAGCGATGGCGATCATGGGAGCGTTTATTTTCATTAGCTTCACTATAAGCATGGCGATTGGCCCTGGGGTTGTGGCGTTCTTTGGGGGGGCAAAATGGCTCTTTTTACTCACGGCGATCTTAACTTTATTGAGTTTATTGATGCTTTTAAAAGTCAAAGACGCCCCTAAAATTTCTTACCAAATCAAAAACATAAAAGCTTATCAACCCAACTCTAAAGCCTTGTATCTTTTGTATCTAAGCTCTTTTTTTGAAAAAGCGTTCATGACGCTTATTTTTGTGCTGATCCCTTTAGCCTTAGTGAATGAATTTTATAAAGATGAAAGTTTTTTGATCTTGGTGTATGTGCCTGGAGCCTTATTAGGGGTTTTAAGCATGGGAATAGCGAGCGTTATGGCTGAAAAATACAACAAGCCTAAAGGGGTGATGCTTTCTGGTGTGCTGTTGTTTGTGGTGAGTTATTTGTGCTTGTTTTTAGCCGACTCTAGCTTTTTAGGAAAATATTTATGGCTCTTTATTCTTGGGGTGGCGTTTTTCTTTATTGGCTTTGCCACCTTAGAGCCTATCATGCAATCTTTAGCGTCTAAATTCGCTAAAGCAAACGAAAAAGGCAAGGTTTTAGGGCAATTCACTACTTTTGGCTATTTAGGGAGCTTTGTTGGGGGCGTGAGCGGAGGGTTAAGCTATCATCATTTAGGCGTTTCTAACACAAGCTTAATCATTGTAGCTTTAGGGCTTATTTGGGGGCTATCGCTCTTTTTACTCAACAACCCTTCCAAGCAAAAAAATGTCTATTTCCCCTTAGACGCTTATAATGAGGAACAATTTGAAACTTTAGGGGACAAAATCATTGAATGGTATGTCAATATTAGCGAAGAAATCATTATTGTGAAATATAATTCTGATCACATTAGCGAAGAAGAAATCATTCACTTAGTGCAAAACTTTAGAAAATAAACATAATCAAGGATCAAAAATGGCCTATGAAATTTCTAAAAAAGTCTTACACATTGTAGGCAAGACCAACGCCACTTACAAACTCATAGAAGAAGGCGATAAAATCTTGTTAGGATTGAGCGGGGGCAAGGATTCTATCATGCTCGCTTGCATCTTAGCCAGGATGCAAAAACATGCCCCTTTCAAATTTGATTTTAAAGCGGTTACCGTGCATTATGGTTTGGGCGAAAATTTAAAATGGTTGAGCGATTTGTGCCAAGAACAAGGCATTGAGCATGAGATCATTTACACCCAAATCGCTGCCACGATCAACGAAAAACGCCGTGAAAAAAGCTCGTTTTGTTCATTTTGCTCTCGTTTGAGGCGAGGGACTTTGTATTCTAAAGCCTTAGAAGAAGGCTATAATAAAGTCGCTATCGCGCACCATTTAGATGATGCGGTGGAGAGCTTTTTTATGAATTTCACTTATAACGGGAGTTTAAGGAGCATGCCCCCCATTTATAGGGCTGAAAACGGCTTATTGGTGATCCGCCCTTTGATTAAGGTTCGAGAAGCCAGCAGCATTCATTTTGTCACTTCTCAAAATATCCCGGTTGCCCCTGATTGCAATTGCCCAGCCAAACAGCCCACTTCCGATAAACCCCCTATCGCGCGATTAGCCACCAAAAATTTCTTAAAAGAAATGCAAAACTTGCACCCTCATTTCTTTGATAGCTTAGAAAACGCGTTTAATAACGTTCAAGCGAACAGCTTTAGCGACGCTAAATATTTAGACGCTTAAAGCTTTAAGCTTTTTTGTTGAGCATTTTAATCGCAATCGTGAATAACACCCCTTCAAAAATAGCCGCCATGAGCAACGCGTAATAGGTGTTTTGCGAGATCGCTTGCGCTTTTAAACCCACTGCGGCGGTGGTTACTAAAAAAGTTAAAGGCATGGAAGCCCCTAAGGCGAATGAAAATAAATGCTTGGCTTCTTTAAAGTATTTGCGCCACAATAAGGTTGAAGTGATCAAGTGCAAGCTTAACATCGCTATGACAATCAATATCCCTTGAAGGATCAAATGCGGGTTTAAAAACACTAATTTTAAGTCTAAAGTAGAGCCTACATGGATGAAAAACAAAGGCACAAAAAACCCAAAACCCACATCATTGAGCTTGTGGATCAGCTCTGATTTATGAGGGAAAAAAGTAGAAACGACTAACCCCGCCAAAAACGCCCCTAAAACCATTTCTATTTTGAGCCACACCACGATCGCAACCAGTGAAAAAAAGAGCATGAGTGAAAAGCGCACGTCTTGGTTGAACTGGCTGCTTTTAGGCATCACAAAAAGCTTTAAATGCGGGAACCACCAAAACAAAGTCTTAAAGATTTGAAACGCCACGATAATTAAGATGAGAAAAACAATGAGAATGCCTAAATCTTTGATTAAATCCACGCCCAAACCATGCGAATACACCCCATCCACGACCACCAAACCAAAAATGCTTAACAACTCCCCAATAACGCCCACTTTTAAGACTAAATCAAGCCACAAAATCTCTTTACGATAATCTTTGACTAAAGTCATGATCATGCCCAAACTAATGATAGGGAAAATCACCATAAAAATAGGCTCTAAATTAAGGCTAAAAGTAAGGATGAATGAAAGCGTGTATAAGATCAACAGATAAGCAAAAATGCGTTTTAAAAGAGAAACCCCTAATTTTTTGAACAAATAAATTTCCACTTCCAAACCGCATAAAAACATTAAAAACAAAAAGCCAATTTCAGACATGATTTCAAAGCCTTTAGTTGGCTCAATAAAACCCACATACGCCCCAACAGACCCAAATAAAATCTCCACAACCGTGATAGGCAAACGAGAAATTCTAGACACATAAGGGGCTATCACGACTAAAAGCATAATGAGCGCGAAAGTGAAAAATTCTGCATGCATGTCTTAATTTTACCTTATTTATTGATTAAGTTTTCAAAATAACGAGATTTTGCTCTTTATAAGTGGTGAAAACCCCTTTTTTGATTTCATAATAAGTTACCCCTAACGCTACCAAAAACGCTAAAAATTGCGCGATAGGGTAAGTTACCCAAATGCCATTAATCCCATAAAAATGACTTAAAATCGGCAATAGAATAACCATAAACCCTAGCGTGTGCGAAAGGGTGATAATAAACGAACTTTTAGTGCGTTGGATGGATTGGAAAAACACCGCGCACAACAAATTCATGCCTAAAAAAACATAGCCCACATAATAAATATTCATCGCTCTTTTAGTCTCTTGCATAAAGAGCGCGTCTTGTTCGCTTGGCTGCAAATAAAGCTTGATTAAAAATTCATCTAAGAAATAATAAGCGCCATAGAAAACAACCCCTATACAAAACGCTGCTTTCAAACCAAAGACAAACACCTCTTTCACGCGCTCTAAATTTCTAGCCCCATAGCTAAAGCTCGCGATCGGTTGGATGCCTTGAGAAATCGCAAATAAAGTCGTAAAAAAGATAATCGCATTATACATAACGATCCCATACATGCTTACAAACCTTTCCCCAGCCGTGTGCATGATAGCGGTATTAAACAATAAAATCATAATAGAAGCGCTAAATTCTGCCGTGCTTTGAGGCACGCCGCTTTTGGCTGAAGAAATGACTGAAGACAAAGAAAATCGTTTGATAAAATACAATTGCCCTTTTTTAAACCAAAAATGCTGCATTAAGACTAAAACCCCTATCGCATGCCCTATCACGGTGGCTATTGCGCTGCCTTGAACCCCCACTTCCAAAACAAAAATAAACCAATAGTTGAAAAAGATATTCGCTAACGAGCCAATCAGCATCGCCACCATCGCTAAAACGGGGCGTTTGTCATTCACCACAAAGACATCCGCTAAAGGGTGCAAAACCATAAAAACCGCGCCCATTAAAATGATTTCAATATAGCGTTTGGACATGCTCAATAAAGCGTCATTGCTCCCAAAAAAACGCGCGATAGTTTCGCTAAAAGGCAATAGCGCCATGCTCAAAATAAAGGCGCTTAGAGCGACAAAATAAAACACGCTGCTAAACACAAGCCTAGCCCTATGGGTTTTATTTTGACCTAAAAAATACCCCACAATGCTCGCTGCCCCAAAACCAAAAAGCAATTCATACGCAATAAGCCCTGGAAAAATAGGCCATGCGATATTGACCGCAGCGATAGCTTCTTTACCCAGTTTTTTGCCCACAAACATGCCATCTACCATAGAGTAAGTGGAAAGTGAGATCATAGAAAAAACTAAAGGAATGAAGTAATAAAAAAAGAGCTTCCTAATAGAATCTTTATGCAAATCAATCTTTTTTTTGAGCATTTAAACCACACACCGCTTAAAATTCATGACAAATTCTTTTATTTTAACATAAAAAGAGAGGCAATCTACCCATTCGCGCAATTGGATTTAAGCAGCACCATTAAAGTTTAAAAAATGGTTTTTAGCGCAAAAGGGATTTTCCTTTATTGGGTTGGTCCATTTAACGCCTTTCATGTTTTTTTAAACTTTATCGTAATGAATCTAAGCCAAAATAGCGCCAACAACCCCAAAGCCCCACCCACAAAGCCAATATACCCTAGCCCTAATTGGTGGATCACAATACTGCCAAACAGCGCTCCTGATCCAATCCCCACATTATAGCTCCCCGAAAAAATCGCGCTCGCAACATCCGTGGCATCGGGCGCGAGCTGCAACACCCTCATTTGCAAGGAAATCCCAAGCGAAGTGATCCCAATCCCCCATAAGAAAATTTGCAAGAAAACCACCCACTCTGAGTTTTTAAACACAAAAAGCAAGAATTGTGGGCAAATAATTAAAACCATTGCAAAAGCGATAAATTTTCTTGAATTTTTCGCGTACAAACGGCCGAATAAAAAACTCCCTGCCACGCCTGCTAACCCAAACACAAACAGCATCAGCGTCGCCACTTCAGGGGAAAATTGGCTGATTTGAATGATAAAAGGCTCAATATAGCTATAAGTGGTGAAATGCCCAGAGATAACCATGATCACAAGCAAATAAATCCCCATTAAAAGCGGTCGTTTGACTAATACAGGAAGGCTAGATAGAGTGCCTGCGTTTTTACTCGGCAAAGGCGGGAGCAATTTATACATCAGCAACGCTATAAGAGTCGCAACGCCCCCAATCACGCCAAAAGTGGAGCGCCAATCTAGCATTTGCCCAATGATCCTCCCAAGCGGCAACCCTAAAATCATCGCCAACGAACTCCCTAACGCCAATAACCCCAAAGCTTGCTGTTTCCTGCCAATGGGCGCGACACGAATGACTAAAGAAGCCGTGATGGACCAAAAAATAGAGTGGGCAAAAGCGATACCTATACGAGAAATGAGTAACACCCAAAAATTCCACGCTAACGCTGAAAGGATATGACTAAGAATAAAAAGGGCGAAAAGAAAAAGCAGTAAGCGTTTCCTTTCAATCTTAGCACTAAGCAACATCAAGGGCAATGATCCAAGAGACACCACCCACGCATAAGCAGTGATCATAAGCCCCACTGTCGCGCTCTCCATTTCAAAACTTTTCGCAATGTCTGTTAAGAGCGCGACAGGGACAAACTCCGTGGTGTTAAAAATAAACGCCGAAAGCGAAAACACAAAAACCCGCATTAAGGCGAATCTTTGATACGATTGTTTGGTTATCATCATTTAAATCTTAAGGGGTTAAATTTTATTCCATTTGAAAACTTGGAGTATAAGACAAAAATTTTAACCGCTTGTAAATTGGGGGTGGTTAAAACAAATATTCCCGCTCCATAGGCGCATTAAAATTTAATAGAGTTGTTACCATATAAAACAGAATTTAAAACCATTTCCAACTTTTAACCAATCTATTTTTTGTAACTGCGGTCATTATTGATTAGGCGCTAGAATTAATTGCTTTTTAATATTTTAGAATTTTAGAACAAAGGATAATTAAAATGAAAAAAACTTTTTTGATCGCTTTAGCGTTAGCCACTTCTCTTATAGGCGCTGAAAACACCAAATGGGATTATAAAAATAAAGAAAACGGCCCGCACCGTTGGGACAAATTGCACAAAGATTTTGAAGTGTGCAAAAGCGGTAAAAGCCAATCGCCCATTAATATTGAGCATTACTACCACACGCAAGATAAAGCCGATTTGCAATTCAAATACGCCGCTTCCAAACCTAAAGCGGTCTTTTTCACCCACCACACTTTAAAGGCTTCGTTTGAGCCGACTAACCATATTAATTATAGAGGGCATGATTATGTGCTGGATAATGTGCATTTCCACGCCCCTATGGAGTTTTTAATCAATAATAAAACCAGGCCTTTGAGCGCGCATTTCGTGCATAAAGACGCTAAAGGGCGCTTATTAGTCTTAGCGATTGGGTTTGAAGAAGGGAAAGAAAACCCCAACCTTAATCCTATTTTAGAAGGCATTCAAAAGAAACAAAATTTTAAGGAGGTGGCTTTAGACGCTTTCTTGCCTAAAAGCATCAATTACTACCATTTTAACGGCTCTCTCACCGCTCCCCCTTGCACAGAAGGGGTGGCATGGTTTGTCATAGAAGAGCCTTTGGAAGTCTCCGCCAAACAATTGGCTGAAATCAAAAAACGCATGAAAAATTCGCCCAACCAACGCCCCGTCCAGCCTGACTACAACACCGTAATCATTAAAAGCTCAGCTGAGACCCGCTAAAGACCCACTAAAATGAAAAACCCTCTCTTTATAAAGAGAGGGATATAAAAATCATTCTTCATGAAACACCGCATAAAAATTGCAACCGCTTGTATTTTGTGAAACGCTCAAACGCTAAAGACGATTGGGATTCCTACTAAGGAGTTTAAAAAAGCTCTGTTCTAATTGGGTAACGTAGAGTTTTTAGAATACCATAAATAAGCTAAAAACGATTTTATGGTGTTTTCTTATGCCTACATCCTTTTACTATAACCATAACCCGCTTTTTCTACTTTTTTTTCAGTATTAGCAGCTGCTTCTATTTCTTTACTGACATCAGCAAATATTTTTTGAACGAGCAAAAGGCTCTGAGAGGTTGAAAGGTGGGCTTGTGGGTCTGGTTTTAAATTCCTCATTTCAAGCATTTTAGCTTGAGCTTTAGAGCGTATTTTTAGATTTTCTTTTTGCCATTCTTCTGTAGCGTTAAAATCTCTAGGATCTAATTCTAAATAAGCGATAGAACTTGGCCTGTAAAAATCCACTTGTTTAGCGATAGCTTTTTGTGAATAGGGCAAAGATTCCAGCTCTTTTTGCAAATAAGTTATAAGCTCTTGCGCTTTTGATCCTCTTTGAGAGCGGGGTTGTTTAGAGTTTGGGAGGTGTTTTGGCTGGATAGGGGTTTGATTGGTTTTTGTGGGTTTAGGGGTTTTGCATTCAGCTTCTACTTCTATACCAATACCAGCCTTAATTCCTACTTTTTTAATAAAGAATTGATTATGATTTTCTTGGCAATTTTGTTCTGCGTATTTAATGAAATCTTTTTGTGTATTAATTGTCTTTTGTTTTTCTTGTTCTGTCTTTTGTTTTTCTTGTTCTGTCTTTTGTCTTTCTTGTTCTGTCTTCTGTTGTTCTTGTTCCAACTCTATTTGTTTATCAATATCACCAACACTACAAGCGGCTAATAATAAACTTGTCGCTATTGTTAATCCTGAATATTTCCACCAATTGATTTGATTTTCTTTTTCAGCTTGTTTGGATTTATCCTGGACTTTATCGTCCAATTCTTTTGCTTTCTTGCACGCAACATGGGTCAATACTACTAATGCCGCCTTGCTTTTCTTGGGGTGTTTTTTTACAAGTTCTCTAACTCTCTTCATAATTTTTGTAAAAAACCCACTAATTGATCTGATCATATTTGTAATGGTGCTCGCTTGTTTAAAATGAGCCTCTTTATTTGTCTTTGTGTTAGCCATCTCTGTGTTCTTGCCAACTTTATTTGTTTTTCCTATTTTTACTGATTCCATTACCAACCTTTCAAAATCTTATTGTTGTAGTGTATATAGTCATATTCAATCGTTATTAAACGATTGGTTTGAAAAATTGTAAGGGGCAATCCAATCAGATTTTTCTAATCCATTCCAACAAAACTTGATACAAGTTTTCCTTATACCTTAAATTCACACCCTTTTAAATGGAATAATAATAAGCGATTTTTCTATGGCAAGAAACTGATTGATGTCTCCTAGAAGCTAAAACGATTTTATGGTGTTTTCTTATGCCTATACCCTTTTACTATAACCATAACCCGCTTTTTCTACTTTTTTCTCGGTATTAGCAGCTGCTTCTATTTCTTTACTGACATCAGCAAATATTTTTTGAACGAGCAAAAGGCTCTGAGAGGTTGAAAGGTGGGCTTGTGGGTCTGGTTTTAAATTCCTCATTTCAAGCATTTTAGCTTGAGCTTTAGAGCGTATTTTTAGATTTTCTTTTTGCCATTCTTCTGTAGCGTTAAAATCTCTAGGATCTAATTCTAAATAAGCGATAGAACTTGGCCTGTAAAAATCCACTTGTTTAGCGATAGCTTTTTGTGAATAGGGCAAAGATTCCAGCTCTTTTTGCAAATAAGTTATAAGCTCTTGCGCTTTTGATCCTCTTTGAGAGCGGGGTTGTTTAGAGTTTGGGAGGTGTTTTGGCTGGATAGGGGTTTGATTGGTTTTTGTGGGTTTAGGGGTTTTGCATTCAGCTTCTACTTCTATACCAATACCAGCCTTAATTCCTACTTTTTTAATAAAGAATTGATTATGATTTTCTTGGCAATTTTGTTCTGCGTATTTAATGAAATCTTTTTGTGTATTAATTGTCTTTTGTTTTTCTTGTTCTACTTTTATTTGATTGTTAGTCTCTATATTGCTTGTCTTTTGTTTTTCTTGTTCTACTTTTATTTGATTGTTAGTCTCTATATTGCTTGTCTTTTGTTTTTCTTGTTCTACTTTTATTTGGTTATTAGTCTCTATATTGCTTGTCTTTTGTTTTTCTTGTTCTACTTTTATTTGGTTATTAGTCTCTATATTGCTTGTCTTTTGTTGTTCTTGTTCCAGTTCTATCCCACTCTTGTTTGCTCTATCCCTAGCATTTTCAGCTTCCTTTTGAGTTTCAGCCACTTCTTTTTTGGATTGGTCATCAGCAAAACACACATTCATAAGCATGGCTGTTATCGTTGTTACACCTATTGCTGAATTAAACCATGAGTTAGGATGCGTTTTTAAATAATCATCCGCAGTCTTAACATTCCCGCATATCCAATTGCTTTTTTTAATTTGTTTTTTTATCGAGTCTTTTATCGCCTCCCAAAAAGCAATCCCCATTATAGATATTCCCACATTCTTAAAAACTTTCTTTTCTTTTGCCGTTTTTACTAATTTCATCATCATTGTTGCAAGCATTACTAAAACCCTTATAATAGGCATTTAAATCCTTTCAAAAAAACAATCTCACCTTTCAAAATCTTATTATTGTAGTGTATATAGCCATATTTAATCGCTATTAAACAATTGGTTTGAAAAGTTGTGAGGGTCAATCCAATCAGATTTTTCTAATCCATTCCAATAAAACTTGATACAAGTTTTCCTTATACCTTAAACTCACACCCTTTTGAAGGGAATAATAGGCAATAACTCGCTAGCTAAACATTCACTCTCTGCTTGAGTGTAAGCCTTTCATTCCTTTTGACCTACCAAATATTAGCATTTCTCTCAATCAAGCCTTGAGAAATTCAATTACACCCTTGTTTAACATCGCAAGCCTAGTAACTTAAAGCTCTTTTTTAGAGATTGGGTTAGATTGATCCTTATCCTTAAATTCAAGTGCATGCGCATTCATCTTTGTTATCTTTGAATAAACTCAAGCGTTCTTAATGTAATGCAGAGCGATTTTGAGCGCGTTGGTGGCTGCCCCCACTCTCAATTGATCCGCCACGCAAAAGCCATGCAAAGTTTTCTTATCAAACAAATCCTTCCTCAAGCGCCCAATAAAGACGCTATCCGTGTTGCTCGCTTTTAGGGGCGTGGGGTAGAGATTATGGCTAGGATCATCGCAAACAACCACGCTAGGGGCGTTTTTTAAAACTCCATAGACTTCTTTGAGATCGAATTCTTTTTCAAAAGCGATGCTCAAACTTTCGCTATGGCTCCTCAATACCGGCACGCGCACGCAAGTCGCGCTGATAGGGAAATCCACGCCCATGATCTTATGGGTTTCATGCACCATTTTTAGCTCTTCTTTCGTGTAGCCATTCTCCTTAAAAGTGTCAATATGAGCGATCGCATTGAAAGCGATCGGATAAGCGAAAGCCCCGGCTCGCAAAACCTGGTTTAAATCAATAGCGGGGTCTTTTTCCAAACACTCTAATGCGGTTTTTAGCTCATTTTTCAAACTCTCTATGCCCTTATTCCCTGCCCCACTCACGGCTTGATAGGTGCTAACAATCACGCTTTTTATCTTAAAATGGAGGTGTAAGGGGTTTAAGATTTGCGTCATTTGAATGGTGGAGCAATTAGGGTTAGCGATGATATTTAAAGGAGCGTTAAAAATTTCTTTAGCGTTGATTTCAGGCACGACTAAAGGCACATCTTTATGCAATCTAAAAAAGCTCGTGTTATCAATCACTAAGGTTGTTTTTGAAGCACTTGTAGCAAATTCTTCGCTCACGCTCCCCCCAGCGCTAAAAAAGGCGATGTCTATTGCTTCTTTTTCAAAAACTTCATGCGTGGTTTCTAAAATTTCATAGTCTCTATTGAAAGCTTTAATCTTTTTACCAGCGCTCCTAGCGCTAGCGAGCGGGACAAATTTTTTAATCGGGAAAGAAGAATTTTCTAAACCTTTAATCAGCTCTTGGCCTACCGCCCCACTGGCCCCAACAATAGCGACATTATAAGTCTTCATCGTTTTCTCCAATGATTTCAAGGGCTTTTAAAAAACTCAAACAATTCAACTGCATGCCTGAATGCATGTTTTTCAAGCTTAAAGTTTCGCTTTTAAATTCTTCTTCGCCAATAATAGCCACAAACTCATGCCCTTTGTGGTTGGCATAAGAAAAGGGTTTTTTGATTTTTTGAGCTTCTGGATAGACTTCGCTAAAAATCCCGCTTTGCCTTAAAGACTCCGCTAAGCGGTTGGCGTAAGAAAAATACTCTTCATGCATGCAAGCGATTAAGACTTTAGCTTGGGTGGAGCGCTCGTCTAATAATTGCATTTCGCTCAAAGCCACAATCAATCGATCAATCCCAATAGAAGCCCCCACTCCTTGTAAATTTTCTTTAGAAAAATTTTTAGTCAAATGATCATAACGCCCCCCTGAACACACGCTCCCTAAAGACTTCATTTCATTAAGCGTGGTTTCATACACAATCCCCGTATAATACCCTAAGCCCCTAGCGATAGAAAAATCAATTTTATACAGGTTTTGAGAAATTTGTAAATCCCCTAGCAGCTGGTATAGCCTTTCTAAATCCTGTATGCCCTTTTTCAGATTTTCATTATAGTCTTTCAAATAAGCAATTTTTTCAAAAAATTCCGCATGGCTTAAATCGTTTTGTTGGATTTGAACCATTTCTAAAAGCTCTTTAATGGTGTTTGAATTCAAATCGCACTCTTTTTTTAATTCCTCTTCAACCCCATTCAAGCCAATTTTTTCTAATTTATCCACAATGCGCAGCACTTCATTCACTTGAGCAATGCCAAAATATTCGCATATGCCGTTCAAAATTTTTCTGTGGTTGATAGAGACGCAAAAATCTTCCAAATCCAAAGCTTTTAAGGAAGCGATAATCACTTGAATGATCTCAGCATCACACACCAAACTCTCGCTCCCTATAAAATCAAAATCGCATTGCGTAAATTCCCTATAACGCCCTTTTTGCGCCCTTTCGCCCCTAAAGACATTGCCTATAGCGTAGCGTTTAAAGGGCATGCCTAATATTTGGTGGTGCAAAGAGACAAAGCGGGCTAATGGCACGGTCAAATCAAACCTTAAAGCCACATCTCTATCCCCATGGTCTTTAAAACGATAAATTTCTTTTTGAATATCGCTGCTCGCATCAGGTAGTAGCGCTTCAGCGTATTCCAAATGAGGGGTTTCAATCGGCACAAAACCAAAACTTTGAAACACGACTGAAACTTTAGCGAGCAATTGGGCTTTTTGTATCGCATCTTTAGGCAAGCGGTCTTTAAACCCGCTCAACACTTTAGGGGTAATCATTCCATTTCCTTGTATTTGTATGCTAAAATTTTAGCTTAAAATCTTTAAAAAAGGGCTATTGATGAGCGTAAATGCGCCCAAACGCATGCGTATTTTATTGCGTTTGCCTAATTGGCTAGGCGATGGGGTGATGGCAAGCTCGCTTTTTTACACCCTTAAACACCACTACCCTAACGCGCATTTTGTCTTAGTGGGTCCACAAATCACTTGCGAACTTTTCAAAAAAGACGAAAAAATAGAAGCCGTTTTTACAGACGACACCAAAAAATCCTTTTTCAGGCTGCTAGCCACTTACAAACTCGCTCAAAAAATAGGGCGTTGCGATATAGCGATCGCATTAAACAACCATTTTTATTCCGCTTTTTTGCTCTATGCGACAAAAACGCCCGTTCGCATCGGTTTTGCTCAATTTTTTCGTTCTTTTTTCCTAAGCCATGCGGTAACTGCTGCCCCTAAAGAGTATCATCAAGTGGAAAAGTATTGCTTTTTATTTTCGCAATTTTTAGAAAAAGAATTGGATAAAAAAAGCGTTTTACCCTTAAAATTGGCTTTTAACCTCCCCACTCACACCCCAAACACCCCTAAAAAAATCGGCTTTAACCCTAGCGCAAGCTATGGGAGCGCTAAAAGATGGCCGGCTTCTTATTACGCTGAAGTTGCGGCTGCTTTGTTAGAAGAAGGGCATGAAATTTATTTTTTTGGGGCTAAAGAAGACAGTATCGTTTCTGAAGAAATCTTAAAACTCATCAAAGGCTTATTAAAAAACCCTTTATCATTCAATAACGCTTACAATCTGTGCGGGAAAACAAGCATTGAAGAATTGATACAACGCATCGCTGTTTTAGATTTATTCATCACTAACGATAGCGGCCCTATGCATGTGGCTGCTAGCGCGCAAACCCCCTTAATCGCTCTTTTTGGCCCCACTGATGAAAAAGAGACTAGCCCCTATAAAGCTCAAAAAGCGATCGTATTGAACCACCATTTAAGCTGTGCACCTTGTAAAAAGCGAGTTTGCCCTTTAAAGAATGAAAAAAACCATTTGTGCATGAAATCTATCACGCCCCTTGAAGTCCTAGAAGCCGCTCACGCTCTTTTAGAAGAGTCTTAAACGCCCTTCATGGGCTTTTTTTAAAAACGCAACCATATTGATAAAACTCTGTGTATATAAAAGATTTAAACTTTATTTTTAAAGGCGTGAGAAGAGCGATAAATCCCATCAAAGGTTTTAAAAAATGGTAGGAAATTATAGGATAATATCCAAAAAAGCGTTTTTAAAAACGCTTTTTAGAGTCAAAGCCATTAGGCCACTGAGTTTTTAGGTTTTTTAGCGTCTTTTTTATCTTTGTGAGCCACGACTAATTCTGTGCTAAATTTAGGTTTTTTAGCGTCTTTTTTGTCGTTTTGAGCCACGACTAATTCTGTGCTAAATTTAGGTTTTTTAGCATCTTTTTTGTCGTTTTGAGCCACGACTAATTCTGTGCTAAATTTAGGTTTTTTAGCGTCTTTTTTGTCGTTTTGAGCCACGACTAATTCTGTGCTAAATTTAGGTTTTTTAGCATCTTTTTTGTCGTTTTGAGCGTATGCAGAACTCACTGCCAAAACTGATAATAAAACACCTGTCAAGATTTGCTTTTTCATACGAAACTCCTTGTGATGATCTTAAAAGCGAGAGAATTATATTTCTCAAAAGTAAACGAATAGAAACCAATAAAATTTTTGATTGGTTTGGTGGTTTTGCTACCTTAAAAAAACTATAATACAAAAAACTTGATAAATTATCTTTGGTTTTAGAAAGTTTGACAAAAATTAAGATTGCGGTTATTATTAAAAAAACAATATGAAATCAAGGAGTTTGTATACAACAGCGTCATTTAGGCCCTTTAAAAGTGGGCGCATTAGCTCTAGGGTGCATGGGCATGACTTATGGGTATGGGGAAGTCCATGATAAAAAGCAGATGGTTAAACTTATCCATAAGGCTTTGGAATTGGGTATTAACTTTTTTGACACTGCAGAGGCTTATGGGGAAGATAATGAAAAGCTTTTAGGCGAAGCGATCAAGCCTTTTAAAGACAAGGTTGTGGTAGCGAGCAAGTTTGGGATTTACTACGCAGATCCTAATGACAAATACGCAACCATGTTTTTAGACTCCAGTCCTAACCGCATTAAGAGTGCCATTGAAGGGAGTTTGAAACGCTTAAAAGTAGAATGCATTGATTTATACTACCAACACCGCATGGATACTAACACGCCCATAGAAGAAGTGGCAGAAGTTATGCAAGCTCTTATTAAAGAAGGAAAAATTAAAGCTTGGGGGATGAGTGAGGCAGGGTTATCTAGCATCCAAAAAGCCCATAAAATTTGCCCTTTAAGCGCGTTGCAGAGCGAATATTCCTTGTGGTGGCGCGAACCTGAAAAAGAGATTTTAGGTTTTTTAGAAAAAGAAAAAATTGGCTTTGTCGCTTTTTCGCCTTTGGGTAAGGGGTTTTTAGGCGCGAAATTTGAGAAAAATGCCACCTTCGCTAGTGAGGATTTTAGAAGCGTTTCTCCTAGGTTTAATCAAGAAAATCTAGCCAAAAATTACGCCTTGGTGGAATTAATCCAAGATCATGCACACGCTAAAGGCGTTACACCAGCCCAACTGGCTCTCTCATGGATTTTGCACACGCAAAAAATCATTGTCCCTCTCTTTGGCACCACCAAAGAATCCAGGCTCATAGAAAATATAGGGGCTTTGCAGGTTTCTTGGAGTCAAAAAGAATTGGAGATTTTCCAAAAAGAATTGACTGCAATCAAAATAGAAGGGGCCCGCTACCCTGAAAGAATCAATGAAATGGTGAATCAATAAAAGTATTGGGTATTTATAATTGCATTGGCTCTTTTAAAAGAGATTGAGCGTTATTTTCTGTTTGTCAGTGTGTTTTTATCCCCCTGACAAACTTTTTAAGGCATTTTAACAAGGCTTTGTTTTAAAAGGCTTTGTTTTAATAAAAAATTGATTATAAAAATTTGAAAAATACCAAAAAGCGTTTTTTAAGATTGAATACAAAAGAGCTTGTCGTTAGTCAAGCGGAATTTCTTGTAAGGCGGTCTATGAATTAGGGGATTTTTAAAGAGCATTGCTACAAAACACCCCCTAACCCCTTAAGAAAACGAATTCCACCATGAAATAAAATCTAAAGCGATTAAACAAAGCAACCAAAACCCCATTTTTTAAAAAATTAAAAAATATTAGTTACTCCTGTTTGACAAGAATAGAGTCAAAAAATAATTTTATAGCAAAAAAGGTAATTAGAGAGATAAAAAGGGATAAAAACCCTCAAAAAGTCTTTTTAAATCCAAAAGAGAAAAAGTTTAAATAGCACCTATAACACCCTCTCACAAGAGAGCGTTATAATCAAATCAGCCTTTGCGCTTTTCTACAATTTCCTTAGCGATATTGCTAGGCACTTCGCCATAATGATCAAACTCCATGGAGTAAGTCCCACGCCCTTGAGTGGCTGATCGTAAATCCGTAGAATAACCAAACATTTCCACCAACGGCACAAAAGCATTCACAATTTTCAAGCCTAATCGGTCGTCCATAGAATTGATTTGCCCTCTTCTTCTATTCAAATCGCCAATCACATCGCCCATGTATTCTTCAGGGACTTCCACTTCCACTTTCATCATAGGCTCTAGTAAAACCGGGTTAGCCGCGCGACTCGCTTCTTTAAACGCCATAGAGCCAGCGATTTTAAACGCCATTTCCGAAGAATCCACATCATGGTAGCTCCCATCATAAAGGGTAACTTTAAAATCCACCACCGGATAGCCCGCCAAAACGCCATTTTGCATCGCTTCTTGGATACCCTTATCCACTGCAGGGATATATTCTTTAGGGATCACGCCCCCAGAAATTTCATTCACAAATTCATACCCACTGCCAGGCTCTTTAGGCTCAAGCTTGATAAACACATGCCCGTATTGCCCACGACCACCGCTTTGCTTAGCGTATTTATGCTCTTTGCTCACGCCTGAGCGGATAGTCTCTCTAAAGGCGACTTGCGGCTGACCGATTTCAGCCTCCACCTTAAATTCTCTTTTCAACCTATCCACGATGATTTCTAGGTGCAATTCACCCATGCCGCCAATGAGGGTTTGCCCGGTTTCTTCTTGAGTCATCACCCTAAAGCTTGGATCTTCTTCAGCGAGCTTGCCTAACGCTACGCCCATTTTTTCCTGGTCTGCTTTCGTTTTAGGCTCCACAGCGATGTGAATGACCGGCTCAGGAAATTCCATCCTCTCTAAAACGACCGCATTCTTTTCATCGCAAAGCGTATCCCCAGTCAGCGTGTCTTTTAAGCCCACAAACGCGCAAATCTCACCCGCATAAACTTCTTTAATGTCTTCTCTCTTGTTGGAGTGCATTTTAAGCAGTCTTCCCACACGCTCTTTTTTGTCTTTGGTGGAGTTATACACATAGCTACCGGACTCTAGCTTGCCGCGATACACGCGCACAAAAGTGAGTTGGCCCACAAAAGGATCCGTCATGATTTTAAACGCCAAACCGGCAAACTCGCCATCATCGCTGGATTTCACAAAAACTTCTTCTTCGGTTTTTGGATCAATCCCCCTAATATCCACAACCTCTGTGGGTGCTGGCAAGTAATCAATCACCGCATCTAATAAAGTCTGCACGCCTTTATTTTTAAAAGAAGAACCACAAAGCATAGGGACAAGGCTCATGTTCAAACAACCTGTTTTAATGCCTTTTTTGATTTCTTCAACGCTTAATTCCTCACCGCCCAAATACTTTTCCATTAAGGCTTCATCTTGCTCGGCTACGGCTTCTACAAGCTTTTCTCGGTATTGTTTAGCCTTTTCTAACAAATCGCTAGGGATTTCTTCCACATCGTATTTGGCCCCCATGGTTTCATTATTCCAAACAATCGCTTTCATTTGGACTAAATCAATCACGCCAATGAAAGTGTCTTCAGCCCCAATAGGGATATTAATAGGCACAGGATTAGCTTTCAAGCGTTGCTTGATCTGATTTTCTACATTATAGAAATTCGCCCCAATCCTATCCATTTTATTGACAAAAACAATCCTAGGCACGCCGTATTTATTCGCTTGACGCCACACGGTCTCGCTTTGAGGCTGCACGCCACCCACCGAGCAAAACACCGAAACCGTGCCATCTAGCACGCGCATGGATCGCTCCACTTCAATAGTGAAATCCACATGCCCTGGGGTGTCAATCAAATTGATTTGGTGATCCTTCCAAAAGCAAGTCGTTGCCGCAGAAGTGATCGTGATCCCTCTTTCTTTTTCTTGCTCCATCCAATCCATTGTCGCCGCACCGTCATGCACTTCGCCAATCTTATGGCTCACGCCTGTATAGAATAAAATCCTTTCAGAAGTGGTGGTTTTCCCGGCATCAATGTGAGCGGCGATACCGATATTTCTGATCCTGTTTAATGGGGTTTTTCTAGCCATTCTAACTCCAATTACCAACGATAGTGTGCGAACGCTTTATTCGCTTCTGCCATTTTATGCACATCTTCTTTTTTCTTAAAAGCCGCACCCTTATCGTTAGCCGCATCCATAAGTTCGTTAGCCAGTCTATCCACCATCATTCTTTCATTGCGTTTTCTGGTCGCTTCTAAAATCCAACGGATAGATAGCGACTGCTGGCGGCTCGCCCTCACTTCTACCGGCACTTGATAGGTAGCTCCGCCCACTCTTCTGCTGCGCACTTCCACTAAAGGACGCACTCTTTCTAGGGCTTTTTCAAACACTTCAATCCCTTTTTCACCGCTTTTTTCTTCAATCTTATTAAAA
Source organism: Helicobacter pylori (assembly GCF_014497725.1). Lineage (GTDB taxonomy): Bacteria > Campylobacterota > Campylobacteria > Campylobacterales > Helicobacteraceae > Helicobacter > Helicobacter pylori_DE. The sequence continues at coordinate 58,894 of NZ_JACTGF010000004.1, forward strand.
GCTTTGTAGATGATTTTTTCCGCTACGCTTTTCTTACCGTCGAACATCATCTTATTGATAAACTTAGTAACCACTTTGTTCCCATAAACAGGATCGCCCAAAACCTCCCTAACGGGTGCTTTTCTTCTTCTCATGTTTTTGTTTTCCTCTTATTTTTTCTTGTTGTCTGTTGCTTTCTTGTCGGTCGCTTTAGCTTTTTTAGTCCCGTATTTAGAGCGTGAAACCGTTCTTTTATTGACCCCTGCAGTGTCTAAAGCACCACGAACGATGTGGTATTTCACACCGGGTAAATCCTTAACCCTACCCCCGCGCACTAACACAATGGAGTGTTCTTGCAAGTTATGCCCTTCACCAGGGATATAACTGATCACTTCAAATTTACTGGTCAAACGGACCTTAGCGACCTTTCTTAAAGCCGAGTTAGGCTTTTTAGGGGTAGTCGTATAAACCCTAGTACAAACCCCTCTTCTTTGAGGGCATTCCACTAATGCAGGTGATTTCGTTTTTTTAACCACCTTTTTCCTTTCTTTTCTAATCAACTGATTGATAGTAGGCACTATTTTTCCTTATTCTAAAAATTTAAAACTAAAAGTTCCCCCATTTTACCCTAATTTTTCTTTTAAAAATCTTAACCGATTTTTTATATCAAAATTTAGAGTTATCCTCAAGCGCTCTCAGCACGATTTTTTTATTTTTATACATGCCCGTTCCCACAGGAATCATCCTTCCTAACACCACATTTTCTTTCAAGTCTTCCAAAAAGTCTTTTTTCATAGCGATACTGGCTTCTGTTAAAACTTTAGTCGTTTCTTGGAAAGAGGCCGCTGAAATGATGCTATCGCTCCCGATAGCCGCTCTGGTGATCCCTAAAAGCACCGGTTCAGCAATCGCTGGCTCACCTTTTAAAGCGATCACACGAGCGTTTTCTTCTTTGAAGAGTTTTTTACTGACTAAATCCCCTTCAATAAACTTGCTATCCCCACTGTCTAAGATGCGCACTTGCCTTAACATTTGAGACACAATGATTTCAATGTGTTTGTCCGCAATGCTTACCCCCTGCCTGCGATACACTTGTTGGACCTCGCTCACAATGTATTTATAAAGCTCTTTTTCGCCGCTGATCCTTAAAATATCATGGCTTGAAATTACTCCATCCGTCATCGCCTCTCCCGCATGCACAAATTCATCGGCATGCACTAAAATTTGCTTGCCCTTATCCACAAAATAATCTGTGAGACGACCATCTTTGGAAGTTACGATGATGTGTTCTTTATTGCGGATAGATTTACCAAAACTCACAATCCCATCAACCTCAGAAAGGATCGCCACGTCTTTAGGTTTAGGTTTTCTCGCTTCAAAGAGTTCAGAAACCCTTGGGAGACCCCCGGTAATATCCCTGGATTTAACGGTCGCTTTAGGGATTTTCGCTAACACTTCAGCCTGCTCCACGCTAGAGCCATCGCTAATAGCGATAGAAGTTTTTGGCTCTAGGAAATAACGCACTTCTTCGCCATTAGCCCCCTCTAAAAACAAGCTTGGTTTATACCCGCTTGGAATGTAATCATTCACCACTAGGCTTGTGATACCGGTATTTTCGTCTTCTTTTTCAGCGACCGTAACCCCTGCGATAATATCCACAAAACTCACCTTGCCCTTAAAGTCCGCAATGATAGGGGTGTTGTAAGGATCCCATGTGGCAATCGTTTTGAAAGTGTTAGTCGTGGGTTTAGAAATAAGGCTATTAGCGCTCACTTCACTATTATCATCAATTAAAATCTCAGAACCCCTAGCGATATAATGGCGAGCGGCTTCCCTGCCATTATCATCAGCTACCACCGCAAACAAGCCTTTTTCGCTCACAATATCGCCCTTTTTGATCCCATGTGTGCGCTCTAAATGATTGGCCTCTAAAACATAGTATTTGATCACGCCTTTTTCTTTGGCATACACATCTTGCGCGATAGGGTCGTTATCCTTGACTAGCAATTCGCTCGCATAAGGGATACGATTAGGCACATTCCAGCCCTCTTGGATAATATCAGCGATACTTCCCCCTTTATGCACCTTATGCCCGTTAGCGTAAGGCAAATACACTTTCCCCTCAATCTTACCGCCAACGCCGGCTAATTCGCTTGGCTTGACAATATCGCTTCTTCTTAAAACGAATTTAGCTTCTTGATCGCCATTTTTCACGCTCACAACGACTTCTTCATAGACCGTTTCAATGCGTAATTCCCCATCAAAAGGCGCTTTAATCTTAGGCTCTACCACTAAAATAGAAGCGTTACGGCGGTTGGCGATAATGTTTTTACCCTCTTTATTCGTGTAAGTCCTAAGGTTATAGAAGCGCACAAAACCTTCTTTGCTCGCCACGATTTCGCGCTCATCCTGACTCCTGCTCGCTGTCCCGCCCACATGGAAAGTCCTTAAAGTGAGCTGCGTTCCAGGCTCCCCGATAGATTGCGCGGCTACCACGCCCACCGCTTCACCCGGATAACTCATCTTGCCTTCGCCTAAATTCAAGCCATAGCATTTCGCGCACACGCCCTTTGGCGCTTTACAAGTTACTGGGGTGCGGATCGTAATGGATTTAATCCCGGCTTCAACCACCTTTTTAGCGCCCTCTTCATCAATCAAAGTGTCCGCATAAAGCAAGATTTCATTGGTAATGGGATCGATCACATCTTCTAATAAAACGCGCCCGAAAATACGCTCTTCTAAAGGCTCAATCAGCTCGCTCCCCACCGCAATATCCGTGATTTCAATCCCTTCATGCGTGCCGCAATCATCAGACACCACCTTGACATTTTGCGAAACGTCAATGAGTTTTCTTGTCAAATACCCCGCATTGGCGGTTTTTAGTGCCGTATCCGCTAAGCCCTTTCTAGCGCCATGGGTGGAGTTAAAGTATTCTAAGACATTCAACCCCTCTTTAAAGTTAGAAATAATGGGCGTTTCAATGATACTGCCATCCGGCTTTGTCATAAGCCCCCTCATCGCTGAAAGCTGACGGATTTGCGCCGCGCTCCCCCTTGCGCCGCTATCCGCCATCATATAAATAGAGTTAAAGCCCTCTTTATCTTGTGCGATAGCGCTCATCATTTCTTTACTCATTCTGTCATTGACTTCAGTCCAAGTGTCAATGATTTTATTGTAACGCTCTTGGTCAGTGAGCAACCCTTGATCGTATTGTTGCTGGATTTTTTTAACCTCTACTTTGGCTTTTTCCACCATTTTTTGCTTGTCTTTTGGCGTGATAATATCTTCCATAGAGATAGAAATACCAGCCTTAGTCGCATACCTAAAGCCAAGCGTTTTTAAATTATCCAAAAAGGTTGCAGTAATGCCGATACCGCCGACTTTATGCACATAATCCACAAGCACGCCAATATCTTTTTTCTTCATGGGTCTGTTCCACAAATCCGTAGGGATAAAATCAGGCAAAATGGACTTAATGATCATGCGCCCCGCGCTCGTAGCGATAATATTCCCTTGATCTAAAACCCTAATCTTTGCGTGGATGTCTAATTCTTTCGTGTCAATAGCGGTGATGATTTCATTCACGCTAGAAAAAAGCTTATGTTCACCCTTGACCCCACTCTTTTCTAAAGAAAGATAATATAGCCCTAAAACCATATCCTGGCTAGGAATGGCTACGGCTTTACCGCTAGCGGGCAAAAGGATATTCATAGAGCTTAACATCAGCACCTTGCATTCAGCGATCGCTTCCTGGCTTAAAGGCACATGCACCGCCATTTGGTCCCCGTCAAAATCGGCGTTGAACGCTGAACACACTAACGGGTGCAATTGGATCGCTTTGCCATCAATCAGCTTTGGATGGAACGCTTGAATGGATTGCTTGTGCAAGGTAGGAGCGCGGTTGAGTAGCACCGGATACCCCTCTGTGATTTCTTGCAAGCACTCCCACACTTCATTGCTCTTTTGCTCAATCATGCGTTTAGCCTGTTTGAGCGTGGTGGCATAGCCTCTCTCTTCAAGCTTGGATAACAAATGCGGTTTGAAGAGTTCTAACGCCATGTTTTTAGGCAACCCGCATTCATCCATTTTAAGGTTAGGCCCAACCACAATCACGCTTCTGCCTGAAAAATCCACGCGCTTACCTAAAAGGTTTTGCCTGAAACGCCCTTGCTTGCCTTTAATGATCTCGCTGAGTGATTTTAAAGGGCGTTTGTTAGCCCCTTTAACCGCATTGGTGCTGCGGCCGTTATCAAAAAGCACATCCACGGCTTCTTGCAACATCCTTTTTTCATTGCGAACAATGATTTCTGGCGCCCCAAGCTCCATTAGGCGTTTCAAGCGTTGGTTACGATTGATGACACGACGATACAATTCATTCACATCGCTGACCGCAAACTTCCCACCATCTAGCGCGACTAAAGGCCTTAAATCCGGCGGCAATACCGGTAAAACCGTGAGCATCATCCATTCAGGCCTGTTACCAGAATTTAAAAAGCTTTCTACCACTTTCAAACGCTTAATGAGTTTTTTCTTTTTCGCATCAGAATTGGTGTCTTTCACTTCTTCTTTCAAACTCTGTAATAAGGTGATCAAATCAATTTCTTCTAGCAAATCCTTGATCGCTTCGCCACCCATTTGCGCTACAAAACCCCTATCTTCGTATCTTCGTGAGATATTTTGATACTGCTCTTCATTCAAAATATCGTATTTCATCACAAGCTTAGTGCCTTCATTGTCATAAGCGGCTTCGCCTGGCTCTTTAACGATATAAGCTTCATAATACAACACGCGCTCTAAGTCTTTCATCTTAACGCCTAAAAGCGTGCCGATACGGCTAGGCAAGGAATTGACATACCAGATATGCGCTACAGGAGTGGCCAATTCAATATGCCCCATTCTGAAACGCCTGACTTTGGAGTGCGTGATCGCTACGCCGCATTTTTCGCATGTGCCAATGTCTTTGAAGCGAGGTTTTTTGTATTTACCACACAAGCATTCATAATCTTTAGTAGGGCCAAAGATTTTCATGCAGAACAAGCCGTCTCGTTCAGGTTTTAAGGTGCGATAATTGATCGTTTCTGGCTTTTTAACTTCCCCATAGCTCCAAGAATGGATTTTTTCAGGGCTGGCTAGAGTGAGCTGGAAAGAGCTAAAGTCTTTAGGCCTGTCATCTTCTTTAATGACAATGGGTTTAGGTGCTCCGTCTTCATCCACATCGTCCCCAAAAATATTAATATCCAAAGCGAGCGATTGCAATTCTTTAGTCAAGACATAGAAAGTCTCAGGGATTTCGCTCTCGCCCACTTGCTCACCTTTAGCGATAGCCCTATAAGCGTTCTCTCTGCCTCTAATATCATCGGATTTAATGGTAAGCATTTCTTTGAGAGTGTGCGCTGCGCCATAAGCTTCTAGTGCCCACACTTCCATTTCCCCAAACCTTTGACCCCCAAAGAGCGCTTTACCCCCAACAGGCTGGTGCGTTACTAGGCTATAAGGACCTGTGCTTCTGGCATGGACTTTTTCATCCACTAAGTGGTGGAGTTTGATCATATACATATAGCCCACATTCACGCGTTCCCTCATTTTCTCGCCTGTGCGCCCGTCATACAGATCCATTTTGCCATCCATAGCGATCTTGGCTAATTCAAATAGCTTATAAAATTTTTCTTGCGAGATACCTTCAAACACAGGGATAGCCATCTTAACGCCCTTGCTCCAATCTTTAGCGTATTCCAAAAGCTCTTCATCAGAGCAATTCTCAAGAACATGGATTGTCAAGGGGTCTTTTTCATTAATGGCGTTAGCGATTTCTAGCATTTTAGCGCGCAATTCTTTGGCAAAATCTCTGGTTTTATCCTCTAGCATGCGAGCGATTTGTTTCCCAAACTCTTTCCCCACTAAGCCTAAATGCATTTCTAAAATCTGCCCGATGTTCATGCGGCTTGGCACGCCTAAAGGGTTTAAGACAATATCTACAGGCTCGCCATCAGCGGTATAAGGCATATCTGCAACCGGCACGATATTAGACACAATCCCTTTATTCCCATGCCTTCCTGCCATTTTATCGCCCACTTTAAGCTTTCGTTTTGTAGCGATATAGAGCTTGACTTTTTTGATCACGCCATTAGGCAAAATATCATCTTTTTCTAAAATAGAAAGCTTTTCTTCATGTTCTTCGCCCAAAACTTTCTTTTGCTCTAAGAAATTGTTTTTAGTGATTTCATAGTGGTTTTGCACTTCTTTAGAATACTTTTTGACTAAACTAGCCAAAGTGAAGCGGTTGATTGAAGCGATTTCTTCTTTGGGGATTTGATCGCCTTCTTTATAATCCTTACCATTATGGCTAAAAGGCTCTTCTAAAATCGCTTGAGAAAGGAGCGAACTAACGCGCAACAATTCTTCTCTATTGAGCATGGTCAAGCGGTCAAAATGCTCCATATCAAGCTTGGCTTTTTCTTCTTCATACGCGCTCAAAACTCGCGCGTCTTTCTCATAGCCTTTTTTAGTGAAGACTTTCACATCAATCACCGTGCCCTCCAAACTGGGGGGGCAATACAAACTCTTATTGACCACATGACCGGCTTTATCTCCAAAAATCGCCCTTAAGAGCCGCTCTTCAGGCGTGCTTTTAATCTCGCCTTTAGGGGAAGTCTTGCCCACTAAAATCATGCCAGCGCTCACATAAGTGCCGACTTTAACGATCCCGCTTTCATCAAGATGAGCGAGCGCTTCTTCTTTCACATCAGGAATATCAGCGGTAAATTCTTCCACGCCATGCTTAAGTTCCCTAGCGTCCACTTCTTTTTCATAAATGTGGGTGGAAGTGAAAACATCGTCTTTAGTGATGCACTCACTCACCACGATCGCGTCTTCAAAATTGTAGCCATTCCAAGGCATGAACGCGACGCGCACATTTTTCCCTAACGCTAACTCGCCCCTATCCATGCTAGGGCCATCAGCGATGATTTGCCCGGCTCCCACTTTATCGCCCACTTTAACGATAGGGACTTGATTGAAACTGGTGTTTTGGTTGGTGCGCAAGTTTTTTTGCAAAGAATACGCATCAATATAGGCTTCTTCTTTGCCTTCGCCTAAAATATAAATGTTTTTAGAATCAATTTTTTCTACAACGCCTGCACGATTGGCTTTGATCGCTCCCCAAGAATCCCTAGCGATAATTTTTTCAATCCCTGTGCCTACAATGGGAGCGTCGCTTCTTAACAAAGGCACGGCTTGGCGCTGCATGTTAGTCCCCATTAAGGCACGGTTGGCGTCATCATGCTCTAAGAAAGGAATGAGCGATGCGGCGACCCCTACTAGCATGCTAGAGCTTAAATCCATTAAGGTAACTTTGCTTTTTTCGTTTAAAACAATCTCGCCTTCCACGCGCGTTTCAATCAAATCGCCTAAAATATTACCCTCTTCATCAATGGGGGTGCTTGCGGGAGCGATGATGTGGCTGTCTTCTTGAATAGCGGTCAAATAAATCGTCTCGCCCACTACCTTGCCATCCACAACCTTTTTATAAGGGGCTTCAATAAAGCCTAAATCATTCACTCTCGTGAAAGTGGAAAGGGTGTTGATCAGACCGATATTTTGACCTTCTGGGGTCTCAATGGGACAAATTCGGCCATAATGCGTGGGGTGCACATCCCTAGCTTCAAACCCTACCCTGTCTTTCACCAATCCCCCTTCACCGAGCGCTGAAAGGCGTCGTTTGTGCGTAACCTCACTCAAGGGGTTAGTCTGATCCATAAATTGCGAGAGCTGGCCACCCATGAAAAATTCCATGATGGTGCTGGTGATCATTTTAGAATTAACCAAGTCATGGGGCATGAGCGAATCAAAAGCCCCGCTCATGGTAGTGAGCTTGTCTTTAATGGTCTTTTGCATTTTCACTAAGCCTGAATGCAATTCATTGGCCAATAGTTCCCCTACCGCTCTGATCCTACGATTGCCCAAGTGATCCCTATCATCAATCTTGCCCTGATTGTTTTTGATTTTCATGAGGTATTTAACGGTGGTGATAATATCTTCATGCGTTAAAGTCGTGATGTAATCAGGCACATGCAAGCCTAACTTGTGATTCATTTTCATGCGCCCCACCATGGTCAAATCATAGCGTTCAGGATCAAAGAAAAGTTTTTTGACAAATTGCTTAGCCACTTCAGTCGTAACAGGATCGCCTGGTTTCATAACCTTATGGATACGAATCGCTGCTAGAGCGTTTTCATCATCAATTTTTTCCGTTTGCTTGAGCAATTTCAAAGACTCATAATCGGCCAAAAAAGAATGGATAATGGAAGCGTCATGCCCTAACGCTAGATCGTTGATGATCACAAATTCTTGCACGCCTAAATCGTGGATTTTTTCTAATTTGTTTTTATCTAGCTGAGTGAGCATGTCCAATAAGACTTCTTTCCCCACCATAACAGGCTCAGCTAAATGACGATTGAGTAAAATATCCATAGGGTATTCCACCCATTCTAGATGGTTTTCTTTAAGCTCTTTAATCTTTCTTGAAGTGAGCTTTTTTCCTGCTAAAAGAATAACCTTGCCTTGAGGATCTTTCAAGTCAAATTCCATTCTTTGATTGGCGTCTAATGAAGCAAATGGGATCAAATATTTATCGTTTTCATAACGCACTTTCACAAGCGGGTAGAACATTTTAATAATGTCTTGTTTTTGATAATCCATCGCCCTGAATAAAATGGTAACAGGCACCTTACGGCGTTTGTTGATACGAGCATACAAAACATCTTTAGAATCGTATTCAAAATACAGCCACGAACCCCTATCAGGGATGATTTGCCCTGTGTAAATGAGCTTGTTTAAAGAAGTGCTAGATTCTTCTTCTTTGAAAATCACACCGGGGCTTCTGTGGAGCTGATTGACCACCACGCGCTCCACCCCATTGATAATAAATGAAGTGCGTTCTGTCATCAAAGGGATCTCACGAATGAAAATGCTTTGTTCTTTAATATCTTTGATACCGTTCTTTTTGCCACTTTTGGTATCTTTTTCCCACAAGATCAAGCGCACTTTAATTTTGAGAGGGATAGAGTAGGTAATGCCCCTCTCCATCGCTTCTCTAACAGTGTATTTAGACTTGCCAAATTCGCAACCCGCGTATTCTAAAGTGATGCGGTTATGCTCATCTTGGATAGGGAAAATGGATTTAAAAACCTTTTCAATCCCACTCTCTTTACCCTCTTTAGAATACAAGAAAGAATCATAGCTGTCTCGTTGTAATAATAATAAATTAGGAACTTCTAAATCTGTCGGGGTTTTTGTAAAATCAGCTCTCAAGCGGTTTTTTAGGGGAATTTTTTTTGACATATTTCAAGCCTTTGATCAAAAATTTTGAGTTATTTAATGCATTAATTCAAGTAAGCATTGCAAAAGGATCTTTAAACTTTAAAACCATCCATGATAAAAATACCAAAACCCACCTGCAATACTAACCACTTTAGGCCACACGCTCACAAACAAAATCATGGAGCAAAATCATCTGCCACACTAGAGCAGAGAAAGGCGCAAAGGCCTTTCTGTTTTTAAGTCTTACTTGACTTCAACCTTAGCGCCTACTTCTTCAAGTTTCTTCTTGATGGTTTCAGCTTCTTCTTTATTCACGCCCTCTTTAAGCACATGAGGGGTTTTTTCAGTAGCGTCTTTAGCTTCTTTCAGGCCAAGCCCAGTGATTTCGCGAACCACTTTAATCACCTTGATTTTTTCAGCACCGCTATCAGCCAAAATCACATTAAATTCGGTTTTTTCTTCGCTCTCAGCCGCTGCACCGCCAGCTACAGCCGCACCCGCTACGACCGTTGGAGTCGCGCTCACGCTAAATTTTTCCTCAAACATTTTAACCAATTCAGAAAGCTCTAAAACGCTCAATGAACCAATATACTCTAACACTTCTTCTTTTGAAATTGCCATAATCCAATCCTTCAAATTTTTTTAAATTAAAGCCATCATAGGCTCTTAGTTTTCTTCTTTCGCTTTACGCAAATTGTCTAAACCGGTCACAAAATAACGCGCCGGAGCCGTCCAAACAGAAAGCAACATTCCCATAAGCTCTTCTTTGCTTGGGAGTTTTGAAACCGCTTCCACATGAGCTACGCTAACGCTTTCTTTATCAAACAAGCCCGCTTTCAACACAAAGTGATCTTTATGCTCTTTTTGGAAGTCAAATACGAGTTTAGAGAGAGCGATTTGATCACCGCCCCACAAAAACACATTGGTTTCTTTCAAATCCAAATCAGAATAGCCGGCCTCTTTCATGGCAATATGAGCGAGAGTGTTCTTAATCACTTGCACTTTAATGCCTTGATTGCGAGCCTTATTCCTTAAAGCTTCCAACTTTTTCACGCTAAGACCCTTATAATCGCAAATTAAAAGGGCTTTGGCATCTGCAAATTGCGATTTTAAGTTAGCGACTAGCTCTACTTTATGCTGCCTTTGATGTTGTTTTTGCATCTTTTCCTCCTTTCTAGACTAGACCTCTGCAAGATTATCTTTTTAAAAAAGAAATTTTAAGCTTTTTAGCTCTTACGATCTTCAGCCTAAGATTAAAAACTCCCCTAACGCTATTTAATATCCATCAATTCCTGTGCGTCCAAACTCACTGAAGGCGACATGGTGAGTGAAAGAGCGGCGTTTCTAATATACTTGCCTTTCGCACTACTGGGTTTTAGGCGGTTGATCGTTTTAACCAACTCAAGCATGTTTTCTTTGATTTTTTCTTCAGGAAAACTCGCCTTACCAATAGGGGCATGAACATTGCCCTTTTTATCCACCCTGAAATTCACTTGACCGCTTTTAGCGTTAGTAACCGCTTTAGCAATATCCATCGTAACGGTTCCGGTTTTAGGGTTTGGCATCAAACCTTTAGGGCCTAAAATCCTACCCACTTTACCGACAACCGCCATCATATCAGGCGTTGCGATCACCATGTCAAAATCAATACGGCCGTTTTTGATTTCTTCAGCCAAATCGTCTCCGCCAACGACATCAGCCCCAGCGTTCTTGGCTTCATCTTGTTTAATGTCTTTTGCAAAAACAGCCACTCTTACTTTTTTCCCTGTTCCATGAGGAAGCACCACCGCACCGCGCACCATTTGATCCGCATGCCTTGGATCAACCCCTAGCCTTAACGCTACTTCCACGGTTTCATCAAATTTGGCTGAAGCGAGGGATTTAACCACCTCTACGCCTTGCTCTACGCCATACGCTTTATCGTTTTGAATTTTAGAAAAAAGTTTTTCCAATCTTTTAAATACTTTTTTTGCCACGATTCTAATCCTTAAAAATTTCTTTCAATTCCAACAAAACCCAATTAATCCACAACTTCTACGCCCATGCTCCTAGCGCTACCCATAACGATTTTTTTGGCCGCTTCCATGGTGCTTGTGTTTAAATCTTCCATTTTCAATTGTGCAATCTCTTCCACTTGCTTGTGGGTGAGCTTTGCGATCTTATTTTTGAGCGGGTTGTCAGAACCTTTTTCAACCCCAGAAGCTTTTTTGATCAAATCCGTTACCGGAGGCTTTTTAGTGATGAAAGTAAAACTTTTGTCTTGATAAACCGTGATAATCACTGGGATATTAAAACTCCCCATGTCTTTAGTTCTCTCATTAAAAGCCTTACAAAATTCCATGATATTAACCCCTCTTTGGCCCAACGCTGGCCCTACGGGAGGTGAAGGGTTTGCCTTACCGGCAGGGATTTGAAGTTTGATTTCTCCGACTACTTTTTTAGCCATGTTTTCTCCTTAAAAAGTTATATAATTTTTTCCACTTGCGAATGCAAAATCTCTATTGGAGTGTTCCTACCAAAAATAGAAACATTGAGCTTGAGTTTGCGGTGCTCCACATCATACTCTTCCACCGTAGCGGTAAAGTTCGCAAAAGGGCCTTCCACCACGCGCACCACTTCGCCTTGCTCAAAAAAGATTTTTGGCTTGGGGGCTGCTCGGTTATTCATTTTTTCTAGAATATGCCCAATATCCGCTTCACTCAATGGGGTTGGCTTTTTATTTTCTCCAATAAAACGGCTCACTCTTGGCAAAGATTGTATCTTATGCCACAAAACCGTATCTAAATCCACCTTAATAAAAACATACCCAGGATAAAGGCTTCGTTCCGTTACTTTCGTCTTGCTTTTTTTAGAAACCTCTATAATATCTTCAGTAGGTACAATGATCTCTTGTATCCTATCTCTTATATTATGGTCATTCGCTAGATTCTCAATCGCTTTCTTAACGGACTGCTCGCTCCCTGAATAAGTTTGTATAGCATACCAATCCATCATTATTCTCCTTATTTAAAGCCACCAACCTATAGAACACTAGAGACAAAAGCCCCCAGAAAAAAATCCAACAAAGCTAAAAACAGCGTGATAGCACTCACCACCACCAAAACAGAAACAAGCGCGTTGCGTATCTGCTCCTTAATAGGAAATATCACTTTAGAAAGCTCTTCTCTAGCTAATTTATATTGCATGAGCCATTTATCCATAGTTTCTTTTCGCCCTCACTTAAACTTCATACATTTATACATTAAAAGAATTTTCAATTTTATCCAAAATAGCTTAAACTAAAATTAAAAAATTCAAAAACAATCCAATTGAAACAAAAATTTGATAGAATAAATTAGTAGATGGCAGGCCAGGAGGGACTCGAACCCCCAACAACCGGTTTTGGAGACCGACGCTCTACCATTGGAGCTACTGACCTAACCTCCCCTCCTTTTAAATCACAACACAAAAGAAAGAACTAGCTCTTCAATTTGATTTCTTTATGAAGAGTGTGTTTGTTTTCCCTTGGGCAGAACTTCTTAAGCTCCAGTTTTTCGGTGTTAGTTTTAGCGTTCTTGGTTGTGCTGTAATTGATGTCTTCACAATCAGAACACTTCAACCCTATTTTAACTTTCATAATGACCCTTTATGGTAACTCTCTTTGCTAATATTATTCAATAATATTGCTCACAACACCAGCACCAACGGTCCTACCGCCTTCACGAATCGCAAATTTAGTTCCCAACTCTAACGCAACAGGGCTAATCAACTCTACAGTGATTTTAACATTATCGCCAGGCATAACCATTTCTACGCCTTCAGGAAGGGTGATAGAGCCAGTCACATCAGTCGTGCGCACATAGAATTGCGGGCGGTAATTGGTGAAGAATGGAGTGTGTCTCCCGCCTTCTTCTTTAGAAAGGACATAAATTTCTCCCTCAAATTTCTTGTGCGGAGTGATAGAACCTGGTTTGCATAGAACCATACCGCGTTCTACTTCTTCTTTTTTAGTTCCTCTCAAAAGCACGCCCACATTATCGCCGGCTTCACCTTTTTCCAACTCTTTCCTAAACATTTCTACACCGGTTACAGTCGTTTTTTGTGTAGGTCTGATACCAACGATTTCCACTTCATCGCCTACTTTCACCACGCCTCTTTCAATCCTACCTGTAACTACAGTCCCTCTACCCGCAATAGAGAACACATCTTCAACCGGCATCAAGAAAGTTTTTTCAGTGTCTCTTTCTGGAGTAGGGATATAGGCATCCACTTCAGCCATGAGCTTAAGCACTTTTTCACCCCATTCACCCACATTACCAGCCTTTGCTTCTTCTAAAGCTCTTAAAGCTGAACCCGCTATGATAGGAGTGTCATCGCCAGGGAATTCATACGCGCTCAACAATTCGCGTACTTCCATTTCTACAAGCTCTAACAATTCTTGGTCATCTACCATGTCTTGTTTGTTTAAGAAAACAACGATGTGAGGCACGCCTACTTGACGAGACAATAAGATATGCTCTCTGGTTTGAGGCATAGGACCATCAGCTGCAGAAACAACCAAAATCGCTCCGTCCATTTGCGCCGCACCGGTGATCATGTTTTTTACATAGTCAGCGTGTCCTGGGCAATCCACATGTGCATAGTGTCTGTTTTCAGTCTCATATTCAATGTGAGAAGTAGCGATAGTGATCCCTCTTTCTTTTTCTTCAGGGGCGTTATCAATATTATCATAGTCTTTCATTTCTGCAAGACCTTTCAAAGAAAGCACCGCTGAAATCGCTGCACTCAAAGTCGTTTTACCATGGTCTACATGCCCAATGGTTCCAATATTAACATGCGGCTTAGTTCTGTTAAACTTTTCTTTTGCCATTTGTATTTCTCCTTAATTTTTTGAAATGGATTTTAGAATTATACTAAACAAAATCCTAAGTATTCCTAAATGCTACCACAAAATTTAAGACATTTTTGTCTTATCGCCATTCAAGAGATTATAAACTGGAGCCTATAAGCGGAATTGAACCGCCGACCTCTTCCTTACCAAGGAAGTGCTCTGCCTCTGAGCTATATAGGCGTCTCAAAAACTAAAATGTTATCCTAAAATGGAGCGGGAAACGGGACTCGAACCCGCGACCCTCAGCTTGGAAGGCTGATGCTCTAGCCAACTGAGCTATTCCCGCATCTAAAAAAACAAAATGGTGGTGAGACGTGGATTCGAACCACGGAAGACATAGTCAGCAGATTTACAGTCTGCCCTCGTTGGCCACTTGAGTATCTCACCAAAAACTTTACAAAATAACATTTTAACTGGAGCTGGCTAAGGGACTTGAACCCCCGACCTGCTGCTTACAAGGCAGCTGCTCTACCAACTGAGCTAAGCCAGCAACTAAAATAATCAAAGACTTGGGATTATAGCAGTTTTATACTTGACTTGTCAAGAAATGATGACAGAAAGCTAAATTATTCGTATGGCACAGAGCATGGTTAAAATTTAGCTATAATCTAGCTCAATTTGGCTTAACACAGCTCAAAGCTTATTACATATAAAAGAATTTATGGACACTTAAATTATGGCGAAAAAAAAACATAAAATTTCTACTTTAAAATACTTTTTGCGTTCTTTAAAGCAAATCTACATGCTCATCACTTTCAAGGAAAAAATGGTTTTTTTCCTGCTTGTGCTGATGGCTGTTTTTTCTTCTTTTGTGGAAGTGATGTCCCTAACCCTCCTGATGCCTTTTATCACTCTCGCTTCCGATCCTAATAGGGCTTTAGACGATAAAGATTGGAAAATGGTCTATGATTTTTTCCATTTTTCATCTCCCGTTCGTCTTATGTATTTCTTTAGTTTTTGCTTGGTTGGGATTTATTTGTTCAGGATGTTTTATGGGGTGTCTTTCACTTATTTGAAAGGGCGTTTTTCCAATAAGAAAGCTTATCAAGTCAAGCAACAACTTTTTTTACAGCACATTAAAAGCAACTATCTCTCCCACCTTAACCACAACTTGGATTCTTTAAGAGATATTATCAATAATAAAGCGGATGGCATGTTTATGAGCTTTAACGCTTTTTTGAATCTACTCACCGAATTAACCGTGATCGTTTTTTTCTATTCCACGCTATTAATCACTAACTGGAAGTTAACGCTTGTATTCACTCTAATCATCTCTATACAAATTTTTATTATCACTAAAAAAATCACCGTTCTTATTCAAAAAAAGGGCGAGATAGCGGCAAAATCTAGGGCGCAAACGCTTAAAGTTTTTTCCAAATTTTTCAGCAATTTCAAAATCACTAAACTCAAAGACAACCACGAAGAAGCCCACAAGCTTTTTGGAGAAAATAGCCGTAAAGCCCATGACACTGAGATCATTTACGCCACTTTACAAGTGGTCCCCAGGTATTCATTAGAAACGGTGGGTTTTAGTTTGTTGATTTTAGCGGTCGCTTACATTTTATTCAAATACGGCGAAGCTAAAATGGTGCTTCCTACCATTTCTATGTATGCTCTAGCGCTTTATCGCACGCTCCCTTCTGTTACTGGCGTTTTGAATCAGTATAATGAAATCGCTTACAACCAGCTTGCGACTAACATTGTTTTTAAAAGCCTTTCTAAAACCATCGTTGAAGAGGATTTAGTCCCTTTAGACTTTAATGAAAAAATCACTCTTCAAAACATCTCATTCGCTTATAAGTCAAAACACCCGGTTTTAAAAAATTTTAACCTCACCATTCAAAAAGGTCAAAAAGTCGCTCTCATAGGCCATAGCGGGTGCGGGAAATCCACGCTGGCGGATATTATTATGGGGCTTACCTACCCTAAAAGTGGGGAAATTTTTATTGATAACACCCTTTTAACCAACGAAAACAGGCGCTCATGGCGTAAAAAAATAGGCTATATCCCCCAAAATATTTACCTTTTTGATGGCACTGTGGGGGATAATATCGCTTTTGGGAGCGCTATAGATGAAAAACGCTTGATTAAGGTGTGCAAAATGGCTCATATTTATGATTTTTTATGCGAGCATGAGGGCCTTAAAACCCAAGTGGGCGAAGGGGGCGCTAAGCTTAGCGGCGGTCAAAAACAGCGCATAGGCATTGCAAGAGCCTTATACGATAACCCTGAAATTTTGGTTTTAGATGAAGCCACTTCAGCCTTAGACAATGAAACCGAGAGTAAAATCATGGATGAAATCTATCAAATCGCTAAAAATAAAACCCTAATCGTTATCGCCCACCGCTTAAGCACGATTGAACGCTGTGAAGTCATCATTGACATGAGCCAACACAAAGACAATCTCGGCTAATCAGTTGGCTTTACTCTTGCTTGAAGTTTTGCAAATCAAACCCCTTAAAGCTCTCTAAATACTTCCCCTGATAGCCATCTTGCCCCACTAAATTTTTCAAAACCTTGCTGTTGTAACCCAAAAACGCCACTTTATTAGCCTTAGCGCTTTCATAATCATTGACGCTATCGCCTATCATTAGCATGCGGCTTGGGTCATAGGCGTATTTTTGAATGATATTAGCAATGATTTTGGGTTTATTAGGCGGACTCCCTTCAACGCTCTTAAAATACTTAATGATCCCTAAAAACTCGCACAACACTTGCAATTCGCTATGCAAGGCCGCTGAAGCGATATGAAAAATATAATTTTGATAATGCTTATCAATAAACGCCATCACTTCGCTGTTCAAATGCCTCCTATCAAAAAGCTTTTGTTCTATAATAGCGCCAAACTCTAGGGCTAATGCATCTATTTCTTCTTGAGCGATAGGGGTTTTTAAAATCTCATTATAAAAATATTGGATTTTTTCATTCCTTGAAATCCCCCCACTTTGATAGTGATAAACTTCAAATTGTTTCAAACCCTCTTTACTATCGTTGCCATGCTTTTGAAACAACGCCTTAAACCCTTCGTATTTTAAATGCATGCTGTCAAAAATCACGCCATCAAAATCCCATAAAACCACTTCAAGCGCCATGATTTCCCCTTTTTTATAGGCTTATTTTGGTTTCATTTTACCTTATTTAAGCGATCATTTTTGCCATCATTGAAGTGTTTGGATTGGTTTTAATCAAATACTGCCCGTTAAAGCCTTATTTAAAACTCTAACGCTCTTTAGACTTTTAACTTAAAGCTCGTTTTTAAAGGTTGGGTTATTTTAACTCTTATTTGATAAGAACATGCAAACACTCTTTGGTGTGCGTGGCTTTATGGGCGCGTTTGTTATCCGCTTTAAAACGCATGTAAGTTTTGGTCATTAAGGAGTAAGTGCCGTATTTTTTTAAGATATTTTTAATCTCTGTCTCGCTCATAAGCCCTTCATTGTTATAGCTTAAAAAAATATATTTGAATCGCGCTTTTTTGATCAAGTCTTCAAAAGCGTTTAAGATTTGAGAACGAGAGCAAAAAGAGGATTTCTGGTAATTAGGCAAGCCGGTTTTGCCTTTTGGATCAAAGGGTGTATAAATAGCAATCGTGTTTAATAAATGGTAATTCGCCCCGTATTGTCTCGCATTGTAAGGGGGGTCTAAATACAAAATATCCCCTGAAATCTTTCCAATCAAATCATTAGAATCCTGCTGATACACTTCATTAGCGTTTAAACTCAAATCAAAATGAGCGCCTTTTAAGATGAGTTCTTTTTGAGCGCTTTTTTTAAGGCGTTTTAAAAAAGCCCCATAAACTGAAGCGGTGTTAGCCACCTTGTCCGCGCTCTCTAATAGTGATGCGAGCAAAAAATAATACGCGCAATTATCAATATTTTGAAAAAGCTTAAGCTCTTCAATTTTTAAACGCATCGCATCAATTTTTTGAGCGTTTGTTTCGCTAAAATACTGCCTTGAACTCCCCCCTAAAGAATAATGCGAATAAATAAAACCCTTTTTTAAAGCAACGCTATTGAGCCCATTAATAAGCTCTTCTTGATTAGGGATTTCTTGAATGTTGCCGATATAATTTTGATTCAAAACAAAGCTATAATATTCCAAATCATTAGAGATGATCTTATTAACAGCTTTTTTAAACGCACGCCCCACAATGCCCGTCCCAGCGAATAAATCACAAAAAATCGCACCAGAAAGGTTGTCCCCTACAACCGCATGGATATTTTCCTTAATAAAGGGAATGAGCTTGTATTTAGAGCCGATGTAGTTCATTGATCTGTGTTTGTATGCTTCTTTAAAAATGGTATGGCTATTATTAAAGTTAAATTTTATGTATTGTAACATAACTTGATTATGAATAAGTCTTAACCCCCACGATTAAAATAATCCTAAAACCAACCAATCAATCCTATGTGAAACAATGATCGTTTTTTAATACCGCACGCCCTACCAATCGCTTCATTAAAACAACGAAACAACCCCCTATTATAAACAAAGACTTTTTCTATCGCAACTGCTCATTAAAACACCACTAGAAAAACAGCGACACCCCCTACTAGCTGAATGCATCAAAGCTTTTGCCGCTATTGCCCTATTTTCTAGTAGGTTCTTTTATAACTACCATTCTTATATTCTTCCACTTTACCCTTTGATGTGGTTACAGCCACTACACCACCTGAAACTTGCACATTAACAGCGTTACTACCATAAGTTCTCTTATAGTTACCATTCTCATATTCCTGTATTTTGCCATTAACGACTTTAATTACAACCGCCATTATAAACCTCCTAAAATATAAATTGTGATATATCCAACGCCAAACTACCAATCTAGTCTATAGTCTAACTAACAGATAAACATAACCTAAGTATTTGATCGCAAAATCCCTAAAGAATAACTTAAAAACAAACTCGCTTAACTCTCATAAAATCAGTCTCATTGATCAATTTACCTCAAAATAACCCACATGGCACAAACTCCAACCGCTTGTCTAGAATTAACGATCCTTTGTGATGGTTTTAGCTTTAGCGCCTACAGCCGTAGAACCCGTGGGTAAATCTGAAAGCACCACCGCATTAGCCCCAATCCTCACATCATCGCCCACATAAATCGCACCCAAGACCTTAGCCCCTGCCCCCACTACCACACGATTGCCTAAAGTAGGGTGGCGCTTGCCCTTGAACTTGCCCGTGCCACCCAAAGTTACGCCATGATAAATGGTAACATCATCTCCAATCTCTGTGGTCTCGCCAATCACCACACCCATGCCATGATCGATAAAAAGCCCCCTCCCAATCTTAGCACCCGGATGGATTTCTATCCCAGTGATAAAACGCGCTAACTGAGAAAGCGCGCGAGCGATGAAGTAAAACCTCCGCTTGTGCAACGCATGCGCTAGGCGGTAACAAAGCAGCGCATGAATGCCCGGATAAAGCAAAAGAACCTCCCACTTATTCCTAGCTGCCGGGTCTTCTTGCAAGACACGCTCCAGGCTATAAGACAGATCTAGCATGACAGAGTCTCCGGTTAAAATATATTTGGATCAACATGACTTAAGCAGATTTTTCTCATCTATTCCAATAAAACTTGATACAAATTTTTCTTGCTATTATACCCAAACTCACGCTCCTTTTAATGGAGTAAAATCAATAGAGTAAAACGCTCTCTTTTTTAATTTTTTCAAATTCTATTAACAACCCTTTAAAAAAGGTTTAAAGAACCCACTAATCCACATTGATTTGGCATTTATTTGGGATAAAACTATTTTAAACGAAAAAGATAAAAAGCAGATTGAAAAAGATTACTATTAATGGTGCCGAAGGTCGGACTCGAACCGACACGGGATTGCTCCCACCAGATTTTGAGTCTAGCGTGTCTACCAATTCCACCACTTCGGCGTGTATAGAGCAAAGAGTGAGATTATACCAACTTATTCCTTAAAAAAACTTAATGGTGCACTGGGCGAGACTCGAACTCGCACGAGATTGCTCTCACCACCCCCTCAAGATGGCGTGTCTACCAATTCCACCACCAGTGCTAAAAATTCAAAACAAGCAAATATTATAGCTAAATCATGCTTTTTAAGCAATAATTTAGCTCATCAAAAACCCTTAACTTAAGAATGGGTTACTATAAATAGCGATAATAGCAAAGACTAAAGTATAAATCACTTGCGCTTCAATCATCGCCATGGCCACGAACATGGTTGTGAGCAATTTACCGCCCACTCCTGGGTTTCTCGCTGTGCCTGTAATGGTCGCTGCGGCTGCATTCCCCATACCGATCGCCCCACCAAAAGCGGCAATCCCTAGACCGATCATCGCCCCTAAGATAGAATAGGATTTAATCATATCCATCCCACCCATGCCACCATCATGAGCGAAAGCAACGCCTGCTAAAGCCAGAAAAAATAACGCTAAAAATTTCATTTTCGCACTCCGTTTCAAAAATTGGGCTTGATTTTCATTTCGAATCGTTCCTCTACTTTCAAAAATACAAGCAAGGACTCATTTTAATCTAAATTTGCTTAAAATCTCTTTTAAAAACGCTTTTTAAAAATTTTAAGCCAAATCCAAAGCGATTTTACCCTTATTGAAACTAATCACCCTACACCTGATACTATCGCCTTCTTTTAAAACCACTTGACACCTGTCCATGTTTTGTTTTCTTAACAAGCCTTCGCCCCCCTTAGGCAAGCTTAAAAACGCCCCAAAATCCACGATTCGTTTCACTTGAGCTTCTAGCACCTCATCAATAGCGTATTGCTCCAATTCTTGATCTAAAGAATGCAAATAGTTTAAAATAAATTCTTTAGTTTTTAAAACGCGCTCTTTATTCCCCATGATTTTCACTTCACCGCTCGGTTTATTCAAATCAATCTTAACCTCAAACCTTTCTACTATCTCTTTAATCACACGCCCCCCTTGACCGATAATTTCTACAATTTTATCTGGAGCGACATTAAAAATTTCAGTTGTGGGCAAATGGGAAAAATTGATCACGATCTTTTCTTTCGCTTCATGCATGATTTTTAAAATATGTTTCCGTGCTCTTTTGGCTTGGAGTAAGGCTTGGTATAAAACCTCTAATTGGATACCGCTCATTTTGGTATCCATTTGCATAGCCGTAATGCCTTCTAAATTCCCGGCAATCTTAAAGTCCATATCGCCTTCGGCGTCTTCTAAACCGCTAATATCGCTTAAAATGGCGTGATCTTGCCCTTCGCTCACCATGCCCATAGCCACCCCAGCGACTAAATCATGAATTTCCACACCGCTTGCATAAAGGGCTAAAGACCCTGCACACACGCTCGCCATTGAGCTTGAACCATTGCTTTCTAAAATCTCAGAAACCAATCGTATCACCTGCTCTTTATTTTTAATGCTCGTTTCTAAGGCTCTTTTAGCTAAATTCCCATGCCCTAATTCGCGCCTTGAAGTCGCGCCAATAGAGCTCGCTTCGCCCACGCAAAAAGGAGGGAAATTATAATGGAACATGAAGCGCTCTTTGATAGGGGCTTTATGCTCCAAACTCTCATGGGTTTGAGCGTCATTATCCGTGCCTAAAACCCCTACCACTAAGCTTTGAGTTTGCCCCCTAGTGAATAAAATGGAGCTGTGCGCCATAGGGAGCAAATCACTCTCTATTGAAATGGGCCGCACTTCTTCTAACGCGCGCTTATCTGGGCGAATCTTATCCTTAATGATCATGCGTCTGATCTCAGTTTTTTTCACCTTCTCTAAAGACAATTCAATTTCTTCTAAACTGAATTCTGAGTGGGCTTCACTGATTTTTCTAGCCACTTCTTTGAAAACATTTTCTCGCTCGCTCAAAGCAGAGCTTTCAATGCCTTTGATGATTTCATCAAAATACTGATTTGTTAATAAATCCAACAGCCTTTCATTAAAAATTATTCCTTGGCTTTCTTTAAAAAGCAGCTCGTTTTGATAGGGCGTGAAAGCCTCTTCATAAAGCGTGCAGGTTTCTTCCAAACTTTTTTGAGCCAATTCTAAAGCTTTTAGCATTAAAGGCTCTTCTAAAGCGTTTAATTTTTGCCCCAAAGAGCGCATTTCTATCATGTTCAAACTCTCTTTGGTGCCGGACACGAACAGATCCAAACTGGATTGATTCAAAAGGCTTGCGCTAGGGTTAATGATAAATTCGTTATCCATCCTAGCGATCCTGCAAGCGCTCACGCTTTTAATAGGAGCGATATGGGCTAAAAAGAGGGCGACTGAAGCGGCGTTTAAAGCAGAAACTTGCAAATCGTTTTCAATATCATGGCTTAAAACCATTAAAGTGATTTGCGTAGGGTAGCGGTAATCTTTAGGGAATAAAGGGCGTAAGGTCCTATCTATGAGCCTAGAGGTTAAGATTTCAAAATCTTGCGCTCTGCCTTCTCTTTTAACAAAACCGCCAGGAATTTTACCGGCAGCATACGATTTTTCTAAAAACTGCACCACTAAAGGCAGAAAATCTTCACTCACAGGCTCTCTTTCTACGCACACGCTCGCTAAAATAAGGGTTTTTCCTAAGCGATACATTAAAGAGCTAGTGGCTTGTTTGGCCACTTGTTTGAGAGCGAATTCTTCGGTTCTGTTACCAGAGTTGATGGTGATAAAATCCATATTTAATGTTCCTTTTTTAAATTGGGCGCGTTGTTAGCGCCCAAGTATTTTTCAATTTCTTCATTGCTTAATCGCTTGAGTTCTTTATAATGATGCTCCACAGAGACAAAACATTCAGGGCGGTACACGCTAATCACCCCATCGCACAAACTTTCTAAGCCTTGAGCGACATTTTGCGCGAGAATGGGAGTTAAAATATAAATGTCTTGGCATTCTTTTTTCAAGCAAGTTTGCACGCCTAACCCTGCTCTAAACCCGGTTTCAATCCCCCTATCTACGATAAAAATATTTTTATCTTTTAAGCTTTTGATCGCATTGCCTTTGCGATACTGATAGATGTGAGACAAAATGTCTTCTTCATAAGCTCGCTTGGCTTCCCCATAAACATAGTCTAAAGTGATGTCAAAGGAATTGATCAAACTTTCATTCATCACTATATCCATGCTCTCACTCACTAAAGCGATCTCGCATTTTGAGTTTAAAGGGGCTAGGATAGGTTCTAAAAAAAGTATATCATAAGTCGCCCCAAATTTTTGCGCTAAAGCGTTAGCTAAATACAAGGCGTTAAAACTCAAAGCGAGCATGATGGAATCTTTTAAATCAATGTGGCGCGTGTGGATTTCATTAATCAATTTGTTTAAAGCGTCTTCTTCATTGATAAAACGCATGCCCTCAATATCGGTGATATGGCTAAAATCCGTATTCAAATCTATTCCTTTTTTACTTACGCTGTAAAGAGCGGTAAGTTACATTGGTTTTAGTGATCGGTGAAAAGTCTAATTCTAGCTTAACATAGTTATTTTCAAACACTCTTATAGGTTGGTTGGGATCGCCGGTGAGGATAGGGCGTCGTTGGTTGACGAATTGAAAGCCAATCCCAAAACAACGGATCTTTTTATAAAGCCCTACATTCCAGCTTAAAACCACATTATTTTTAATATCATAACCCACATCCGCGCTCATGGAAAAATACCCAAAATCGTTGCTAAAACCCGCCTTTAAATAATCCGCAGGATTTTCTACAATGCTATTAATCCCACTGCTAAAATTGTTCCTTAAAAAATAAGAGAGGTTAAAGCTTAAAAATTTGCGTTGGTAATTGGCGTTCACAGAGATTTCTTCTAGGCGGTTTTGATAAAACGAATAAAAGACATTCCCAAAGATGTTCAATCCCGTTAAGGGCGAAAACCCGATCTTGCTTTCTAGGGGCATTTTAAAGGGCGAAACTTTATCGTCAAGATTGATGAGTTGCGATATTTTAAAATACAACAACTCTTGCCCTCCTAAGCCATAAAGGTATTGCGTTAGGGTTAAATTCACCGTTTTATTGCTCGCATCGCTAGGTAAAATGCTATTAGGATTCCACACGGAGTCATACAAGCGCCCTTGATAATCGTAATCTCTCAATAAAGGCGAAGTGTAGCTGTTTAAAGCTTGCGCGCTTAAAGCATACATGTTTTGAGAAAATAAGCCATTCTTAAAGGTGTAATAAGGGATGTTGAAAATCGCTTCCAATTGGATCGTGTGGAAAAGCTTGTTGTATTCTCTAGCCAAATCCGTATTCACATACATGGAAAAATTCGAAGACACAAAGTTTCCAAATTCTCTTGATTCATTAGGGATCGTAGGCACGAAGGAATTTTTAGATTGCATTAAAGCCACATTAGATAGTTGGAGATCATTCCAAAGCCCTAAAGACAAATACTTTTTAAACAAAGAAAATTGCAAGCCCACCGGCACATTCAAAGCGTTTTGCACATAGCCATAGCCAATCTCTCTTGCGGTGTTTCTAAACTGATAATCCACTGAATACAATAAATTCCTGAAATACAAAGAATTTAAATATTTATGGTATTGCAAATTAGGGACAGATTGGAAAGTGCGGTTATTGTTGATTTTATTCAGGTTTAAAAAATACTTGATATTCAAGCCGTAATAATTGTTTTCTGTTTGCAAATAGTAATTCGCCCTAGACATGTGCGTGGCGTCTGTGATGCGCTTATTAACCTTTTCAAAACGCACATAGTCCAAATCGTTCATGTATAAAAAGTCAATGTAATGCCCGTTGTCAATATTAGACTTAAGATGAAAGTATTTTTGTAAAGTGTCCCTGCTAGAGCTTAAAAATTCAAACCCGTAGATATTTTGATTTCTCAAATCGTAGCGTTTGACGTATTGGGTGTAATTCCTAAAATAGCGCGCATTGAATAAAAACCTGTCGTCTTTAGAGTTGATGTAGCGCGCTTCAAAATTCAAGCCAAAACCCCTTTTATAGCGGATTTGTGGGGTAAAGGTCATGTCCCATGAGTTTTTGGGGGCTAAATAAAAGGGTTGCAAATAAATAAAGCCGTCTAAGTTGGAAGTGCCAAACTCAGGGTATAAAAACCCAGTGGTGCGCTTGTTGCTCGTGGACATGAAAATATAAGGCAAATACAATATAGGAATATCGCCGACATAAATCTTAGGATTCCACATTGACAAATGCGATTTTTGCATATTAAATGAACCTGAAGTCGCATTGACATGCCAAATGGGGTTGTCAATGCTGCACCCTGAAGCGCTCATGTTTTTAATCTTATATTTTTGATCCTTCCCGCTAGCAATATCCGCGCTCACCCAAATCCCGCTCACGCTGTCTTGGACATAAAAGGGGAAAATGATCTCATATTTTTCATTCAAACTCAATTTCACATAATCGGTTTTAACGAGCAAACCCTCGCCCCTATAAACCTTGATATTGCCTTCTAATAACGCTTCTTTAGTTTTGGTGTCATAACGCACCTTGTCCGCTAGAATATACACGTCATAATTCAATAAGATCGCATTCCCTGAGGCGGTTATCACATTGTCTTTGGCGCTCACTTTATCCGCAAGGATTTCAAAAATCTTATGGTTTTGTTTGTCAAATCGTTGCATAGCGATTTCTTTAGCGTCTGATACGCTCAATAACAAAAAAAACACCACATAAAACCAACGAATCATTTTAAAACAACACCAAAAGACTTTTGCTTTTTTCTTCATGCCATGCCCTATGATAGGGGTTTTTAAACACTACAAACCATAAAAAGGGGCATAGAAAAACCACGATCTTTAACCCTAAACGCTTCAATAAAATAGCCCTACTGGGGCAATCTGCTAAATAAATATCAATGATTTTAATCCTAAAAACCAGTTTAGCCAAACTCATCTTGCACAAACACACAAAAAAGATTTCATAAACGCCATACAAGATGATAAAACTCACTATGACAAACACGCTGTAATAAATGGGGTTAGCTAGCCAATATAAAGAATGCAAAAAATCGCATGCCCTTAAAAGATCGCTCAATAAAAACGCCACCAACAAACCATCGGTTAAAAACGCTAAGATGCGCCAATACAAGGGGCATAAACGCATTTTTTCACGCATAAGGAGTGTTTCTATGATTTCAGTTTCTTCTTTTTCTAAGTTTGGAGAGCGCATTCAAAAACAAACAAGACAAACTCTTTGGTTTGTCTTAAACTTTAACCTTTAAGAATATTCTTTCAAATCTAACACCTTAAAACCAATATCCTTGCGATAAAACATGCCTTCAAAATGCACCTTTTGAGCGATTTCATAAGCATGGTTTCTGGCTTCTAATAAGGATTTTCCTCTGCCAATGGCAAAGATCACCCTCCCCCCACTGCTTTCAAACACGCCATTATCCTGCTCCACCTCCCCTAAAATCAAATGACCCTTTTTTTCATCAACCGGATCAATATAAAGGGTTTGTTTGGGCGAAGAGCTAGTGGGGTAATTCCTAGAAACAAGCGCGACACTCATCACAAATTCTTTAGAAAACACCAACTCAAGAGAATGCAATTCCCCTTTGGCTGTGGCTAAAAACAAATCTAATAGCGGATTTTCTACAAGGGGTAAAATCGTCTGGCATTCAATGTCTTTAAAACGCACGCTAAAATCCAATAAATACGGCTCTAAAACGCCTTTTTCTTCTATGATTACAATTTCAGCGAGTAAAACCCCTTTAAAAGGCGTGTTGTCAGCCTGAAGTTTCTCTAAAGTGGGTTTAAAGATATGATTTTTTATTTTCTCTTCTAATTCATTAGAGAAAAAGTTTGCAGGAGCGATAGCCCCCATACCCCCTGTATTGACCCCATTATCCCCCTCTAATAAGCGTTTGTAGTTTTGGCAAAAGGGCAACAAAATAAAATCATCATTGGCTATGAGCGCTGTAACTGAAAGCTCAAACCCCTCTAAAAAAGGCTCTATGATCACAGGCTCATTGCTTTGTTTGAAAGCGTCTTCAAGGATTTTTAACGCTTCTTCTTGTTGATGGACAATGCTTGTGTTTTTATTCAACGCTTTAATGACTAAGGGGAAAGAAGCGTTTTGAATGTAACTCAAAGCTTCTTTTAAGTCGTTTGTTTCAAAGTAAGACGCGCTTTTGATACCGCATTCTTTAACAAAAGCTTTCATATAGCTTTTAGAAGCCTCTAACTTAGCCGCTTCTTTAGAAGCCCCAAACACTAAAATACCCGCTTTTTCTAGCATCTCTGTAAGCCCTAAAACCAAAAGCTCTTCTTCTGAAATGATGGCTAAATGGATCTGTTTTTTCAGGGCTAATTCCACGATATGCTCGTAATGTTCGCATTCCAGATTCTCGCCTAAATCTTGAGTGCCACCATTACCCAAACAAAAATACAAAGCATTCACTCGCTCATCTTGCTGAAGCCTTTGAGCCAAAGCATACTCTCGCCCCTTATTCCCCACAATTAAAACATTATAGTTATTGTTATCTTTCATGTCTTCCCTAAAATGTGGTTGTTTTTAAACCCAGATGACCGCTACTTTTACATGTGCATAAGTTCAACAAACCTACACTAATAAGGCTAGGAGAATCTTCTTAGGGGCAGATTTAAAAAAATGCCATCACACAAAAACCACTACCTTAGCCTAACTTATTTTTTCAACGAACTTGCCATCAAATAAGAAACGCAAATCACCCAGGCGATGCTTACAATTATACTTAAATTTTAAAGAAATTCCATGTAAAACTATACAGCATAAAAAACACAATCAAAAAATAGACGACGAAAGGAGTTATAGTCGTGGCTATGGGCGGTAAGGTTTCAATTGCGTTCGAATTTCTAATTTTTTGCTCTTAATCTTTTAGAAAAATTAAAATTCTAAGGATTCACCTTTTCGTTAGGGTTATTAGATCGATTTGGTTCATCGCATTCAAATGAAAAATTTTTTCCGTCAAACTTTCTGAGAACAAGACCTGATTGTTTGCATAATTCTAATGCTTTGTTAAGCTTTTGATTTCTTATCTCTTCCAATTGTTTAATATTCGTATCAAGATAGGCTTCATAGGTTTCTTTTGTCATTATAATCATTCCAAATGTTAAAATCCTATAGCCTTTATCTTGATGATAAGCTTTAAGTGTAACAAAGATCACTAAAGCATAAACACTTAAAAGCGCTAATAACCAAAGAGTTATTTTGCTAGTTATAGATAACGCTTTTTTCACTTCAATACCTAAACATAGGATTATCAAAATAATCAAACATTTTAGTGTTGTTTTGTGGCTGTGTATTTTGATGATTGGAGTTGATAATGTTGTTTGTAGGGTTTTTTAAGGGCTTTTTTGTAGCCGGTTCATCGCATTCAAATGAAAAATTGGTGTTATCAAATTTTTTAAGAACACGATTTTGTTGTTTGCAAAATTCTAAAAACTTTTGAAAATTCTCTTGAGATTTTTTTTCTTGCTCTTCTTTTTGCCTACGCTGTTCTTTAAGATTTTTTTCTCTTAAAAGTTCTGTATGCCATCTTGAGATTTCAGCATCTCTTTTAACTTCTGCTTCTTTTAATCCAATATTGCTAAGTTTTTTAAACTTAATACAATTTTCAAGAGATTTGAATAAAGAAAGACATAAAGAATCTTCAATTTCTAATTCATCTAGTTGCTTGCCAATTTTATACTGAAACCATTGTAAAAAATTATTATTCTACCAAAAATAGAATAAGACAAAAATTCTAACCATCTCTAATTTTAATACCCCATTAAACTTAATGAAACCTAAACTCAACGAAACCAAAACCCAACATAAATATTACTAAAAAGATTTTTTCTAAAGATCTCACCACCAACAAAGCGATAACTCGCAATTCAATCTTAGGCTTCATCTGCAACAATACAATCTTTAGCAATCAAGCCATCTGTTATGATTAGACATGACTTTAGATCTTATTTTTAATAGTAAAACTCATTCCCCCTACAACCCCAAACTAAACCCCCTAACCCTAAAGAGCGCTTTTTTAAGAAGTTATCATTTAACTAGCGTCAAAATCTTTTATATTATTATAAAAAACGCTTTTAGTATTTCTTAAAATATTATCACTCAATAGGAAATCCTTTACTGATTTATTTCAACCTTTCTTTATACGCCGCTTCCAAACTGCTATACCCTTTTTTCAATTCTCCCACACCCCCAAAAGCCACCACTTTAGCTTCTTTTAAAAAAATCGCGCTGTCTAAATACTTTTCCACATCCACCACCAAATGCGTAGAAACTAACAAGCTTGCGTTTTGGCTAAATTCCTTAGCGATTAACTCAAAAATCTCTTCTCTTGCAATAGGGTCAATCCCAGCCACCGGCTCATCAAAAAGATACAAAGAAGCGTTTCGTGATAGGGTTAAAATCAGCTGTAATTTTTCCCTCATGCCTTTTGAAAGGGCTTTAAACTCTCTTTTTAAAGGCACGCTGAAGCGTTTTAACAAATTTAGGGCTTTTGATGAATCAAAATCGCTGAAAAAATCCTTGTAAAAAGCGATCGCTTTTAAAGGCGTTAATTTAGGATCTAAAAAATCGCCATCGCTTAAAAACGCCACGCTTTTTTTCGTCTCTATGCCGATCTTTTGATTTAAAATTTTCACTTCCCCTTGATAGTTCAAATTCAATCCGGCTAAAATCTTTAACAGAGTGGTTTTACCCGCCCCATTAGGGCCTAAAAGCCCTATAAATTGCTGTTTGGGTAGTTTTAAACTGATATTGTCTAACGCTTTTAAACTCCCATAGGTTTTAGTCAAATTCTCTATTTCTACTAGCATTTTAATTCCCCAAATTTGCGCACTCTTTTATAAAAATCGCTAATGATGTTTTCTAAATCTTTAGGGGTGAAATCAGGCCATAAAATCGGCGTGAAAAACAATTCCGCATAACTAGACTGCCACAATAAAAAATTAGACAAGCGCATTTCCCCCCCTGTCCGTAACAACAAATCCACTTCCGGCAAATCATGCGTGTCTAAACGATGAGAGATTTCATTTTCTAAGCTTTCTAAAGGGTCCATATTGTTAGGCGGGCTTTCTAATAAACTTTTAAACGCCCTTGAAAGTTCGTTTTTAGATCCGTAATTAAGGGCTAAAACTTGCGTAAAATCCTTAAAATGCCTGGTATCACTTTCAAGCCGTAAAATCGTGTCTCGTAATTCTTTAGAAAAGCCCTCTAAATCCCCTATCGCCCTGAAGCGTATGTTATTATTTAAATAAGTGGATCGCTCATCTTTAAGGTATTTTTTAAGCATTTTCATTAAAAAATCCACTTCACTTTTGGGGCGTTTCCAATTTTCCGTAGAAAAAGCGTATAAAGTCAAGCATTCTAATTTATGATTAGCGCACCAAATCGTAATGTCTTTTAGGGTTTTTACGCCCTTTTTATGCCCATAAGCCCTAGCTTTATTCTTTAATTTAGCCCACCTGCCATTACCATCCATAATAATGGCAAGATGTTTGAGAGTGTTATCCAATGCCTTTACCCTTTAAAGAAAGTCCTTAATTATACACCATTAAAGCGTGCAAGCATCCACTAAATAAGCGATATGCTGCCAAGCGAATTGGGTTTTTTCACTCAAACCGATCTCGCAAGTGCTAGAAGTGGAAAAGCCTCTTTTAAGATCATAGGATTGGTAAAACGCTTGAAAGCCGTTTAAAGCGCTCTCGTTCAATTCAGGAGTGAAAAAGCCCTTATTCCCCGCAAAACCACAACAACCCGTCTCTTTATGGATAACAATCTCGCCCAAAGTGCATTTTTTAGCCAAATTAAACAACAACTCTTCTTTATTTTCTAACCTTAAAGCGCACATCGTGTATAACCCTATGTCTTCGTTAATGGGGTTGAATTTTAATTTTGGGCTTAGAACTTCTTCAATATAGACGCTCAAATCATAGACTTTCAAATCCTTATAAGCTTTCATTTGCTTGATAAAATGCGTCGAACATGCGCTATGGTCTAAAACAATCGGTATCTTGCCGTTATCGCTTAATTGTAAAAAAATCGCATGGTTTTTTTCATTGTTTTGCTTGGTTAATTCGGTGTAATTGATAAAGGCTTTCCCGCAACAAAGTGCGTTTAATCCGTTAGAATACACCACAGAAACTTTGGCTTTTTGGCATAAGGATTCAAACACTTCTTGAATGCATCTTTTATCCGCCATTTTGGTTGATGGGGCAAACGAGCGGTTGATGCAGGTGCTGAAATAAATGACTTTTTCTCCACCCTTAAGCGTTTTATTTTCTAAAGGATAGGCGTTGTTTTTGGGCATGTAATGAAAGGCTTTAGGGAAAGGTTTGATGAATTTTTTAATCCCTTTGGTTAGGCTCACCAAGTTGTGAGGGCCTATGAGTTTTTGAACCACGAAAGCGCTTTTTAAAGAAAAACGAGCCGCGCTTGTGGTCGTTTGCATGTGATTTAAGATCTTTGAAGCGATCTTTTCGCCTTTAGGGTTTTTTTGATAATGATTTAAGGCGATGCTCCCGGTATCAATTTTTAAAGGGCATAGGGTGGAGCACATATGGCACACCGCGCAAGTGGCGTGGGCTAAGTATTCAGACTCTTTTAAAAGCTCATCTAATAAAACCTGATCTTCATCATGACCATGACTTACCCTTTCTTTTAAACGCTCTATCTCTCTGTGGATAACGATGCGTTGTCGTGGCGTTAAAGACAAATCTTTACTGGGGCAAATCCTTTCACAAAACCCACATTCCATGCACATGTCCAAATGCTCTTCAATAGGGTAAATGCTCTTTAAATTTTTAGTGTGGATTTCTTTATCGTTTGTGATGATCACATCAGGGTTTAAAAGGCCATTAGGATCAAACAATTCTTTGATTTGTTTGTGGATCTTATAGGCTTTTTCTCCCCACTCCATTTCCACAAAAGGGGCTACCATCCTGCCTGTGCCATGTTCGGCTTTAATAGAGCCAGAGCTTTTGCTCACCATTAAAAACATCTCAGAAACTAAATTTTCAAACGCTTTTCTTTCAGCTCCATTTTCTAAAATCGGCGTAACGACAAAGTGCAAATTCCCGCTTAACGCATGCCCAAAAATAATGCCATTATCCTTAAAGCCATGTTTTTTTAAAAGCCCTTCAATCGCTTTTGCCCCTTCTACAAAATCCTCTTGACTGAAACACACGTCTTCAATGATCACAGAGCTTTGGCTTTTTCTTTTTGACGCTGCGATAGGGAAAATGCCTTTTCTGATCTTCCACCACGATTGATAAATGTTAGGATCACTGCTGATTTGAGAATCTAAAACGACCGGTATCGCATTCAAAGCGTTTAAAATCGTTTGCATGCTGTTTTCTAAAATTAAAGGATCATCGCTTTCGCTTTGAATGAGTATGCATGCGTTAGGCTCTTTGACTTCTAAAATCGCTCTAGGCATGCCCTCCAAGCCTTTCACGCTTTTTAAGCACGCATAATCCATAAGCTCTGCTGAAGAAATCATTTCGGGTTGTTTGGCTTTTAAGGCGGCTAAAATTTGAGCAGCTTTGGCACATCGCTCCAAATTTTCATAAAACAATAACGCGCAAGTTTTGTAAGCGTAGTCTTTCACGCATTCTAATTCCACGCTTGAAATAAAGCCTAAAGTCCCCTCAGAGCCTATGAATAAATGGCTGATGATTTCAATCGGATCTTCAAAATCAATGAGAGCGTTTAAGCTGTAGCCGGTGGTGTTTTTGATCTCGTATTTTTTCTTAATTAGAGCATGCAATTCTTTATCTTTTAATATTTCTTTTCTTAAGTTTAAAACCCCTTCAATCAAATCTTTACGCGCGTTTTTGAAATTCTCAACGCTCTCTTGATTGGCCGTGTCTAAAAGAGTGCCATCAGCTAAAATCACTCTTAAGGATTTTAGGGTTTTGTAGCTGTTTTGCTCCACCCCACAACACATCCCGCTAGCGTTATTAGCGACAATCCCCCCTATCATAGCGGTGTTTATCGTAGCGGGATCCGGGCCTATTTTTTTATGGTAAGGTTTTAATAAAGCGTTCGCATGGCTTCCTATGACTCCGCATGAAAGCTGAATGCTTTGAGCGTTGTCTAAAATGTGAGCGTCTTTGAAAAAATGTGCCACCACCACTAGCACCCCATCACAGATCGCTTGCCCTGATAAGGAACTCCCAGCCGCTCTAAAAGTCAATGTAACGCCATGCTTTTTAGCTAAAACACAAAGCTTTTGGACTTCTTCTTCAT
The DNA here is from genome assembly GCF_014497725.1 of Helicobacter pylori. GTDB lineage: Bacteria > Campylobacterota > Campylobacteria > Campylobacterales > Helicobacteraceae > Helicobacter > Helicobacter pylori_DE. The sequence goes on from NZ_JACTGF010000004.1 coordinate 92,214, forward strand.
TCTTCACCCAAGCGACTATTTTGGGGATATAACGATAACATGACGCATCAATGCCATAAGCCAAACGGCGTAAATAATCCTTAAAGATCCGCTCGTTTAAAAACCCGCTCGCTTCGGTAAAAAAAGCGTGATAATTTTCTTCCACGCACACTCCTTAAACATTCTTATTTATCAAATCATTGTAACATAACATTACTTTAAAAATTAAGGATAAACATGCTTGAAGATTATGCGATCAGTTTAGAAGAAGTCAATTTCAATGATTTTATCGTGGTGGATGTGCGCGAATTGGACGAATATGAAGAATTGCATTTGCCTAACGCCACGCTCATTAGCGTCAATGACCAAGAAAAGCTCGCTGATTTTTTAGCCCAGCACAAAGATCAAAAAGTGTTGCTCCATTGCAGGGCTGGTCGTAGGGCTTTAGATGCGGCTAAAAGCATGCATGAATTAGGCTATACGCCCTATTATTTAGAGGGCAATGTCTATGATTTTGAAAAATACGGCTTTAGAATGGTCTATGATGACGCTTCTTTGAGTGGCAAAAAAAACTAGGCATGAGGGAGATTGTATGGGTGCATTCTCAAAAAATCGCCCCTTATAAGACTCTCATCTTAAATGAATTGCGCTACTATCCTTTAGAATTGGATCTAACCCCTTTTAACGCCCTGATTTTCACTTCTAAAAATGCGGTGTTTTCCTTGTTAGAAACCCTAAAAAACAGCCCCAAACTCAAAATGTTACAAAACATTCCTGCTTACGCTTTGAGCGAACCCACCGCAAAAACTCTACAAGATCACCATTTTAAAGTCGCCTTTATAGGGGAAAAAGCCCATGGCAAGGAGTTCGCCAAAGAAATCCTTCCTTTATTAGAAAAAAAAAGCGTTTTGTATCTCAGGGCAAAAGAAATTGCCTCTCCTTTAGATACTATTCTTTTAGAGCATGGCATTAATCTTAAACAAGCCGTTGTTTATGAAAACAAGCTCAAACATTTGACTTTAAGCGAACAAAACGCCTTAAAACCCCAAGAAAAGAGCGTTCTTATTTTCACCGCCATAAGCCATGCAAAAGCCTTTTTACACTATTTTGAATTTTTAGAAAATTACACCGCTATCAGCATTGGCAACACGACCGCTCATTATTTACAAGAGAAAGGCATTCAAAGCTATATTGCTCAAAAGCCTTCCTTAGAAGCGTGTTTAGAACTGGCTTTAAATTTGAAAAGTTAAGGAATGTTAAAAATATCTTATTATAATGCTCTCCATGGTTTTTTAAAGGATGATGCATGAATCTTGTCTTTTTGTGGGCCGCTTTAGGAGGGGCCATAGGGAGTTCGTTAAGGTATTTTGTGGGCAAAATGATGCCCAGTAAATTTTTAATGTTTGAAAGTTTCCCTTTAGGGACTTTTAGCGTGAACCTCATAGGGTGTTTTGTCATCGGCTTTATGGGGCATTTGGCCGCTAAAAAAGTTTTTGGCGATGATTTTGGGATTTTCTTTGTAACTGGGGTTTTAGGGGGTTTTACGACCTTTTCTTCTTATGGGTTAGACACTTTAAAACTCTTGCAAAAATCCCAATACTTTGAAGCCATTTCTTATGTCTTAGGCACTAACCTTTTAGGGCTTATTGGGGTAGCTATCGGGTGGTTTTTGGCTAAGAATTTTATAGGCGTTAATTAAAAAAACGCTTTTTTAGCATTTTTTAATCCTTATCATAATGTTCCATTGAAGCAGAGCCTACAATCACAGCAGCCACAAAGCCATTTCATCGGCCATGAAAAAATCGCTCGCTATCAATTGGTTATTTTTAATGAAAGCCTTGTTTTCTTCAATCAAAAACTTTACTTTATTTTCATCTAACAAGCTAAGCTCAACCCCCAGCTCACACCTCAAGCCTAAAAACAATTTTTCTAAGCGCTTGTCTTGTTTATTAAGCGTCTCAACTTGGCGTTTTAGGGGATCTTTAATGTAGTTTTCTATGAGTTTTTTTGCAAAAAAGCGCTCATTCGCCACGCAGCCCACAGCCCCAGCCCCACACCCTAAATAATCTTTAGCCCCCCAGTAAGCCAAATTATGTTTGACTTGATAATTTCTAGCGTAATTAGACACTTCGTATTGCTTGAAAGAAAAGCCCTCTAAAGCCTCTCTCACCACATTGTCAAAGTCCACGCATGAGGGTTTTTTGGCGTTTTTTTCTAAATTCGTGTTTTTTTCAACGCTCAAAGCATAAGCGCTCAAGTGGTTGATAGGGAGTTCTTTAGCGAGTTTCAATTCTTCTTTTAAAGAGTTTTCATTATCTAATGGGGTGTTATAAATCAAATCAATGCTGATATTTTCAATCCCGCTTTTTAAAACAATTTCTATCACGGGGGCGATATTTTTGGAATGCTGGCGCTCTAAAAACAATAATTTATCCTCCCTAAAACTTTGCACCCCTAAACTCAAGCGGTTGATCCCTAAATCTTTTAAGCCTTGACACCAAGCTTTAGAAATCAATTCAGGGTTAGCTTCAGTGGTGATCTCACAATCCATGCTCAAGCTCGCATGTTGGTAAATGCTTTCAAAAATCCTTTCAAAAGCCTTCACGCTCAAAGTGTTAGGCGTGCCGCCACCAATAAAAATACTTTCAATTGGTTCGTCAGTTTGGCTTAAGGCATGCTTTAAATCCAGGCATAACGCTTGAGTGTATTCTTCTTTTAACCCATGCTTGTTTTCATAGGAATTGAAAGCGCAATAACCGCATTTATTTTCGCAAAAGGGGATATGAATGTATAAAATCATATTTATTTCTCCCATTTTCATTTCATTTTTTAAGCAAAGCTTAAACTTGTAATTGTATCATTTTAGGATCATTTTGATAAGTAAGGAGACAGACTATGAAAAAGGTTATTGTGGCTTTAGGCGTTTTGGCGTTCGCAAATGTTTTAATGGCAACCGATGTTAAGGCTCTTGTAAAAGGTTGTGCCGCTTGCCATGGGGTTAAGTTTGAAAAGAAAGCTTTAGGTAAAAGCAAAATCGTTAACATGATGAGCGAAAAAGAGATTGAAGAGGATCTTATGGCTTTTAAAAGCGGTGCTAACAAGAATCCTGTCATGGCCGCGCAGGCTAAGAAATTAAGCGATGAAGACATCAAAGCTTTAGCCAAATACATCCCCACTCTCAAATAAACTCCCTTAATTTTAGTAGCGTTATTTGGGCACTATTAAAATTAGTTTCAAACCCTTTTTTCTTAATTTTTGATTTTAATGGCATTCTTAACCCTACTTAAAGCCAGCATACACTATAATACCATCTTAATCAAACAAGAAAGAGCTAGAATAAAGACCTATGCTACATAAAAAATATCGTCCTAATGTTGCGGCCATTATCATGTCGCCAGACTACCCTAACACATGCGAAGTTTTTATCGCCGAGCGCATAGATATTGAAGGGGCTTGGCAGTTCCCCCAAGGAGGCATTGATGAGGGTGAAACCCCTTTAGAAGCGCTTTATAGAGAATTACTAGAAGAAATTGGCACGAATGAAATAGAGATTTTGGCGCAATACCCCAGATGGATCGCCTATGATTTCCCAAGCAACATGGAGCATAAATTCTATTCGTTTGACGGGCAAAAGCAACTCTATTTTTTAGTGCGCCTAAAGCATGCGAACAACATTGATTTGAACAAACACACGCCAGAATTTAGGGCTTATCGATTCATCCATCTTAAGGATTTGCTTAAAAAAATCGTCCCCTTCAAACGCCAAGTGTACCGCCAAGTCATTGCTTATTTCAGAAGAGAGGGGTATTTAGGGTGTTAATCGTTCAAAAATACGGCGGCACGAGCATGGGCAGCGTAGAAAGGATCCACAATGTCGCTCAAAGGGTTTTAGAAAGCGTTAAATTAGGGCATCAGGTGGTGGTGGTGGTTTCGGCGATGAGCGGCGAAACCGATAGGCTTTTAGAATTTGGCAAGAATTTTAGCCATAACCCTAACAAGCGAGAAATGGATAGGATTGTAAGTGCGGGGGAATTGATTTCAAGCGCGGCTTTAAGCATGGCGTTAGAAAGGTATGGGCATAGAGCCATTTCCTTGAGTGGGAGGGAGGCAGGCATTTTAACCAGCTCGCATTTTCAAAACGCCGTGATCCAATCCATTGACACCCAACGCATCACAGGGCTTTTAGAAAAAAACTACATTGTGGTGATCGCTGGGTTTCAAGGCGCTGATATTCAAGGCGAAACAACGACTTTAGGGCGTGGGGGGAGCGATTTGAGTGCGGTCGCTTTGGCCGGGGCTTTAAAAGCGCATTTGTGCGAAATCTATACGGATGTGGATGGCGTTTATACCACCGATCCACGCATTGAAGAAAAGGCTCAAAAAATCACGCAAATCAGCTATGATGAAATGCTTGAATTGGCTTCTATGGGGGCTAAAGTGTTGTTAAACCGATCAGTAGAATTAGCTAAAAAACTCAGCGTGAAGTTAGTGACTCGCAATTCGTTTAACCATAGCGAAGGCACGCTCATTGTGGCTGAAAAAGACTTTAAAGGAGAACGCATGGAAACCCCTATAGTGAGTGGGATCGCATTGGATAAGAATCAGGCTCGTGTGAGCATGGAGGGCGTGGAAGATCGGCCTGGCATTGCCGCTGAAATCTTTGGCGCTTTAGCGGAATATCGCATTAATGTGGATATGATCGTCCAAACGATCGGCAGAGACGGCAAAACCGATTTGGATTTTACGATCGTTAAAACCCAAATAGAAGAAACCAAGCAAGCCTTAAAGCCTTTTTTAGCGCAAATGGATTCCATTGATTATGATGAAAATATCGCTAAAGTTTCCATAGTGGGCGTGGGCATGAAGTCGCATTCTGGGGTAGCGAGCATCGCTTTTAAAGCCCTAGCCAAAGACAACATTAATATCATGATGATTTCTACAAGCGAGATTAAAATTTCGGTTTTGATTGACATTAAATACGCTGAATTAGCCGTTAGAACTTTGCATGCGGTGTATCAATTAGATCAATGAAAAATTTCTACGACTGGATCAAAGAATTTGTGCGCGATCAAGGGGAATTTATCGCCCAACAAAGCGGGTGGCTGGAATTAGAGCGATCAAGTTATGCAAAACTCATCGCGCAAACCATCTCGCATGTGCTTAATGGCGGATCGCTGTTGGTGAGCACTGATTCTTCTAGGCACTGGTTTTTAAACTACATTCTTTCTAACTTAAACCCTAAAGATTTAAAAGAGCGCCCCTTATTGTCCGTCATTGATTTTAACGCTTCTTCTTTCTACCCCAAAAACGATGCGAATCTCTCTCTAGCCACCATAGAGATGACTTATCAAAACCCCATGTTTTGGCATGTTGGGAAAATTGAAAATGAAGGCTTAAAAACCTTACTACTGAGTAAAATCCCTAGTTTTTTATGGCTTTTTGAAGAGCTTAAAGAGGATTGCTTGCTTTTAAAAGAGCATGATAGTTTGCTAGATTATAAATTATTGCAACTCTTCAAACTCTTTGAAAACGCGCTTTTTAGTGCGCTATACAATAAGGTTACTCTGTGAAAAACTCCAACCGCCTTATTTATACGGACAATCTTGAAGAGAGCTTAGAAGAGGCTGCAAGCCTTTTTGAGCACCACATTAAATTCTACACCGAGATTATTGAAAAAGACAAAAAGGTGATCAAAACTTTCAACAAGGACTTTAAAATAGAGCATGCCAAAGAAGTTATTTCAAAGGCGCACTTAAAACACAGCGAACTGAACGCCTTTTTAATCGCCGCGCCCAGTTATGGCACAGAAGCCCAAAACGCGCTTTTAAAAGTCTTAGAAGAACCCCCGAATAACGTTTGTTTTATCATGTTTGCCAAAAGCCCAAACCATGTTTTAGCCACCATTAAATCCCGCCTGATCAAAGAAGACAAACGCCAGAAAATCCCCCTAAAACCTTTAGATTTGGATTTATCAAGGCTGGATTTGAAAGATATTTATGCGTTTTTAAAAAATTTAGACAAAGAAAATTTTGATTCCAGAGAAAATCAGAGGGAAAGGATTGAAAGCCTGTTGGAGAGCGTTAACAGGCATAAGATCCCCTTAAACGAGCAAGAATTGCAAGCCTTTGATTTAGCGATCAAAGCTAACAGCTCTTATTACAAGCTCAGCTACAATCTTTTACCCCTGCTTTTAAGCCTTTTATCTAAAAAGAAAACGCCATGATTGTAAAACGCCTTAACCCTGATGCGCTCAAAAGCGCTCTGCAAAAAATAGGCCCAGAAAAGATCGCACAAAACCATATATATCAAAAAGGCGTTAGCTTTGTTTTTGAAATCCAACACCTGCCCTTAAGCGCAACGCTGATTTTAAAACAAGAGGCCATAAGCGTTGGAGGTGATTTCGCTACGCCAAGAGATTCTATTTTAGCTAAAGAGCCTTTTTATGATGGGGTGTTGGTTGCGAGCGCTAGCCAATTAGAACGCCTGATTGTGAAGTGCCATTCCCAACCCTTTGGGCTTAAAAATTTAGCGCAAGAATTAAAAAGCCACCTCAAAGCTAAAAAGCCTAACGCCCCACAGATCATGGCGGTTTTAAACCTGACTCCGGATAGTTTCTATGAAAAGAGCCGATTTAGTAGCAAAAAAGCGCTTGAAGAAATCTATCAATTACTAGAAAAGGGTATCACGCTCATTGATATAGGCGCAGCCAGTTCAAGGCCAGAGAGTGAAATCATTGATCCAAGAATAGAGCAAGATCGCTTAAAAGAAATTTTATTAGAAATCAAATCCCAAAAACTCTACCAATGCGCTCAATTCAGCATAGACACCTACCATGCCCAAACCGCCCAAATGGCTTTGGAGCATTGTTTTTCTATCCTTAATGACGTGAGCGGTTTTAGTAGTATTGAAATGCTAGAAGTTGCAAGAGATTACAAGCCCACTTGCGTTTTAATGCACGCTCAAAAAACCCCCAAAGACATGCAAGAAAATGTTTTTTACCACAACCTGTTTGATGAAATGGATCGCTTCTTTAAAGAAAAACTAGAGGTTTTAGAAAAATACGCGCTTCAAGATATTATTTTAGATATTGGGTTTGGATTCGCTAAATTAAAAGAGCATAATTTGGCCTTAATCAAGCATTTAAGCCATTTTCTTAAGTTCAAAAAACCCTTATTGGTGGGAGCGAGTCGTAAAAACACGATCGGGCTTATCACCGGGCGTGAGGTTCAAAACCGGCTCGCTGGCACTTTGAGTTTGCATTTAATGGCGTTGCAAAATGGAGCGAGCATTTTAAGAGCGCATGATATTGATGAGCATATAGATTTAATCAAAGTGTTTAAGAGTTTGGAAGAAGCGGATTGAACCCAATTTTTGGTTTTGATCCCGCTGAGTGTTGGTGATAAAAAACGCTCAAAAGCGTTTTTGATGATTAATGCCCCATTTAGCCCTAGCATTCAAAGAACCACATCCATAGACGAAGGGTTGTTGTAAGCGTTTTGGTAGCGTTGCAAAAAAGCGTTATGGTTGGTGGCGTTAAAGGTTTGTAGGGCTTTTTTGTGCAAGCCATTCACCGGTTGCTTGGGGGCGTTTTCCACTTCTTTAGAGAATTTCCCGTTATAAAAATCCGTCAAGCTGTAAAGCGACTGGGCGGCAAGGCGTTTTTGGCTCTCATCCATTCCTGCCGTAGCCCTTAAAAAAGCCTCATACTCTCTATCGCTCATCAATTCTAAAACCAAAAAGCCGTAAGTCTCTCGCTTGTCAGGGTTAAAGGGGAGGTTTTCTGTTGGAGCGTCCTTTTTTTCTCGCTCTATTTTTTCTGCGCCTTCAATAGGAGCTAGGTCTTCTTTAGGAACACTCTTAGCGTTTAAAAGCCCATAGAGGTTAGAATCAAACTGATTGATAGAAGAAACAGCCATGTGAATTTCCTAAAATTGAATTTTACGCTAATATTAAGCAAAATTCATTCCATAATGAGACGAAAAAATTTCAAAAGCTTAAAAGAGTTTTCTAATAGTGGCGTTCAAACCCTTTAAAAAGGGTCTAGGAGTTTATTTTCAAAAAGGATTCGTGTTTTTGTGTTTTCATATTTCTATAAGGAGCTTAAAATGGATAAACAAAAGGTAAAACTCCTAGAGCGTTGTTATACCATGATTTTATCAATCAATGCAACTTTTATGCGTTTAGAGCTTAAAAACTTTAATCCTTAATTAGAGATTTTAGGTTAAACTACCCTAAAAATCTTTATTGATGGGTAAAAGGCATGCGTAATACCATTTTATTTGGCGTTTCAATGATACTCTTGGCGAACTTATGCTTTGGAATCATGAGCGCGTTTGTTAAAATCACAGCGGATTATTTTTCCCCTATGGAAAATGTGTTTTACCGCTCCATTACCATGACGCTCTTACTCTTACTTATTTATCCTTTCAAACCCTACCGCTTGAAGAGTTACAAACAGGGCGGTTTTAAAAAGCTCGCTTTTAGGGTAGTTGTAGGGGGCTTGGCCATGTTAGCGTTTTTTTATAATATTGAAAAAATTTCGCTCGCTACAGCGACGGCTTTCTCGCAATGCGCGCCGATTTATACGGTGCTTCTTTCCCCTTTGCTTTTGAAAGAAAAGCTCAAAAGAAGCGCGTTAATTTCTGCATGCATCGGGCTAGTGGGGGTGGTGCTGATTTCAGATCCTAGCGTGGAAAATGTGGGGCCGGTTGAAATTTTTATGGGCATATTGAGCGGGATCTTTGTGTCTTTGGCGTATATCACTTTAAGGGATTTGAGGGAGTATTACGACAAGCAGGCCGTGATTTTAGCGTTCGCCTTTGGCATGAGCCTTCTTGGGTTAGCGGGCATGTTCATTGATATTCCTTTTTTATCCACAGGCGTTCATATCCCTAGAAAAGAAGACATTTTGTGGATTTCTTTAATAGGGATTAGCGGGACTTTAGGGCAGTATTTCTTAACCTATGCTTACATGAACGCTCCTGCTGGAATCATCGCCCCCATTGAATACACCCGCATTGTTTGGGGGCTATTGTTCGGGCTGTATTTAGGCGATACATTTTTGGATCTTAAAAGCTCTTTAGGGGTGGCTTTGATCTTGTGTTCAGGCTTACTCATTGCCTTACCCGCTCTTTTAAAAGAATTAAAAAAATTTTAAATCATGCAACTAAGCCCCTTACAAAGCGCTCTGTTATATTTCCGCTATTTTATTTATCCGGAAAAAAAAACAAGAAGCTTTGATTTAAGCGATTTAGTCTTTATTATCATGGTTTTTTTAGTCCTAACTTTGGGGCTGTTGATGAGCGAAGAAATTTCTATCAGCTACAATGAAGCGAAAGACTTTTTTTATAGCGATGTGTGGTTTGTCAAAATCGCTCAAAAAAGCACCGCTATTTTAGGCCAAAACGATTTGGCTTTAAGATTGCCTTTTTTGATCGCTCATATCATTAACATGTTTTTATTTTATTTGATAGGGCGAAAGATCTTAAAAAAGCCTAAAGACGCTCTTTATGTGGTATTGACTTACGCTTTATTGCCTGGAGTGAATCTCTTTGCGATTTTATTGGCTAAAAGCGTGCTGGTGTTAAGCCTTGGGCTTTTGGTCAGCTATTTGTATATCAAAACCCAAAAAATCCCTTATTTAACCCTTAGCGCTTGCGCGTTTTTAGACGGCGCGTTTATCCCGCTTTTACTAGGGGTTTTTGCCTACGCTTTAAGAAAACGCTATTTTAAAAGCGCGATCTTTGCTTTGGTGGTTTTAATTGTGAATACCGCTCTTTTTAGCGGGAGTTTCAACAAAGGCTTGCCTAGTGGGTATTTCATAGACACATGCTTAGAACTCATGCTTTTATATTCGCCCTTATTCTTCCTCTACTACCCTTATACGCTCTATAAAGCCCTTTTGGATAAAAAGCCATCGTTACTAGCCTTTATGAGCGCGAGCGGTTGGCTTTTCCCTTTGCTTTTGAGCATGCGCCAAGAGATAGATTTAAGAACTTTCGCCCCCTTAGCGTTAATCGGCTTACCCTTGTTCATTAAAAGCGTTTTGAATAGCCTTAGGGTGCGTTTAAAGGAATTTAGGGGGCAGTATTATTTGCGCGTTTTTAGTTTGTATCTTTTAATGCTCACTGAAACGCTCTTTTTATGGGGGAGTAAAATTTCTGGCGCTAATGAAAAATTATTGAATCGGCATTTTTTAGCCAAAGAAGTCGCTACAGCCTTGCAATTAAGGGGTATCCATCAAATCCGCACTAACGATAAACAACTCGCTTTAAGGCTCCAATTCTATGGCATTAAAGAGGGGGGGAGGTTAAGACTGATTAACGCTAAAATTTCTAAAAAACGCCCTGATATTACAATCATCTACGCTGATAAAATTCTACAATCCTATAGTTTGGTGCGCCATTAAATTAATTCTTTAAAAAGCGTTTTATCTAAAAAACGATAAAATACACTCTAAAAATAAATAAAATACGCGAGAAAAACCATGAGACTCAAACTAACCCATATAAACCATATAAGCCATAAGATTGCCAATGACTTTATCCATTCAAAACTATTAGAATTAAAAGCCCCTAGAGAATTATTGTGTGAATTGATAGAGGGGATTTTGGAAAAAAGCGTTAAAAAAGAAAACGCCATAGACGAGCAAGCCAGAGAGCTTTTAGAAGAAAACACCGATGAGATAGAATTCATGCGGATGGATGAAAGACAGCTTTTTTGGATGATTAAAAGACAGATCGCTCAAAAAGAGGGCTTTCATTTGTTTTGGGAAGAAAGGTGTAACGATTTGTCGCACCAGATTTTGAATAAAATCTTAGATGAAGATTTGATCATGTTTAGCGTGTCAGAGAATTTGATAAGAAACTTGATTTACAAATCCATTGACACCTATTCCAAAGCGTATGAAAGCATTGAAAATGAAGTGCATGAAAAAATCAAGCATTACAAACGCAAACTCCCCGTAGGGAGCGATGAATACGAGTTGGTGTTTGAAAGGCTCTATGAAGAAGAATTAAGGCGCAAGGGCTTTTTATAATGGTCTCTCTCTATTTAGAAAACGGGCTTTTTTTGCAAGCACAAAGTTTTGGGGCTAGCGGCACGCAAGTGGGCGAGCTTGTTTTTAACACTTCTATGAGCGGCTATCAAGAAGTCATCAGCGACCCTAGCTATAAGGGGCAATTCGTGGTTTTTAGCATGCCTGAAATTGGGGTTGTGGGTGCTAATTCTAAAGATGATGAATCCTTTTTTTCATGCACAGGGGTTTTAGCGCGCCATTACAACGAATTTTTTTCTAACTCAAGGGCAGATTTTAGCTTGAGCACTTATTTGAAAGAGCGCGGCGTTTTAGGGATTTGTGGCGTTGATACTAGGAGTTTGATTAAAACCTTACGCCATCATGGGTGCTTGATGATGGTAGCTTCCACGATCGAGCATGACAAAAACAAGCTTGAAGAAATTTTAAAAAACGCCCCTAAAATTTCTCATTCCCCCCTAGTGTCTAGCGTTTCTACGCCAAAAATCATCACGCACCAACGCGCTACTTTTGATTTCAAAACCCTAGATTACAAGCCTTTTGATGAAAAAATCTCTCATAAAATTATCGCTGTTTTAGATTTTGGGGCTAAGGGCAACATTTTAAACGAGCTTCAAAATGTGGGGTTAAAAGCCCTTATTTACCCGCACCACACTAAAGCTAGCGAGCTGATTAAAGCCTATGAAAAAAAAGAAATTAGCGGGATTTTCCTCTCTAACGGGCCAGGCGATCCTTTGAGTTTGCAGCAAGAAATTGGCGAAATCAAACAACTCATTGAAGCTAAAATCCCCATGTTTGGCATTTGCTTAGGGCATCAATTGCTCTCTATCGCGCAAGGCTACCCTACTTACAAGCTCAAATTTGGCCATCATGGGAGCAACCACCCCGTTAAAAACCTAGAAACAAACGCCGTTGAAATCACCGCGCAAAACCACAACTATTGCGTCCCTGAAGCAATTGAAGAAATCGCTACTATCACGCACCGCAATCTTTTTGACAACACCATTGAGGGCGTGCGTTATAAAAACGCTCCCATCATCTCTGTCCAGCACCACCCAGAAAGCAGCCCCGGCCCTAAAGAGAGCTACTATATTTTTAAGGAATTTGTGGGATTGTTGGAGGGCTTTTAAAGGTTGAAAAGCGCTTTAAAAATAGATTTAAATCTTTTTATCAAAAAATCTCGCATTTACTCTAAATTAGTTCTCTTGCAATAGCATTCTCTCGCAATAATTATTATTGTTATTGCGACAAAACTTTTAGAAGGAGTTATTATGGGAAGTATCGGCAGTATGGGCAAACCTATTGAAGGGTTTTTAGTGGCAGCCATTCAGTTTCCTGTGCCAATCGTCAACAGCCGTAAGGACATTGATCACAACATTGAAAGCATTATCAGAACCTTGCATGCGACTAAAGCGGGGTATCCGGGAGTGGAGCTTATCATTTTCCCCGAATACAGCACGCAAGGCTTGAATACCGCTAAGTGGCTTAGTGAAGAGTTTTTATTAGACGTCCCGGGTAAAGAGACAGAGCTATACGCTAAGGCGTGTAAAGAGGCGAAAGTTTATGGTGTTTTTTCAATCATGGAACGCAATCCTGATTCTAACAAAAACCCCTACAACACCGCCATTATCATTGATCCGCAAGGTAAAATCATTCTAAAATACCGCAAGCTATTCCCATGGAATCCCATTGAACCATGGTATCCTGGGGATTTAGGAATGCCTGTGTGCGAGGGGCCGGGCGGATCAAAATTAGCCGTGTGCATTTGCCATGACGGCATGATTCCAGAGCTCGCTAGAGAAGCGGCCTATAAAGGGTGCAATGTGTATATCCGCATTTCAGGCTATAGCACTCAAGTCAATGATCAATGGATTTTGACCAACCGCTCCAACGCATGGCACAATTTGATGTATACCGTGAGCGTGAATTTAGCCGGCTATGATAATGTCTTTTACTACTTTGGCGAAGGGCAAATCTGTAACTTTGACGGCACGACTCTCGTTCAAGGGCACCGCAACCCTTGGGAGATTGTAACCGGGGAAATCTATCCTAAAATGGCAGACAACGCTCGCTTAAGCTGGGGCTTAGAAAACAACATTTACAACCTAGGCCATAGAGGGTATGTGGCTAAACCGGGCGGAGAACATGACGCAGGCTTAACCTACATCAAAGACTTAGCGGCCGGCAAATACAAACTGCCTTGGGAAGATCACATGAAAATCAAAGACGGCTCTATTTATGGCTACCCTACCACCGGTGGGCGTTTTGGGAAATAACCCCTAACCTTATATTTTTGCTAGAACCTACCTTAAAAGGTTCTAGTTTCCCCCCTATTTTAATTTTTTCAATCAATTTTTACGAATAGTCTTCTATCACAGAGCATGTAAGAAAACCCATAATAAGCGTAAGCCCCCATAAAGCGATATAACCTATGCAAAACCATGTTATTTTTGATAAAGACCAACCACCACATTGCGACTGATAGAGCGCTAAAATCTGTAATAATGCCATAGCCACAATAGATCATTCCCGCTAAACATGCCAATTTATGAGCATGGTAGTAAGCGCTAATCCCAAAACCACCACCAAGATTGATAAAAGAATACGAAACCAAGACCCCATGACAGCTCCTTAAACACCAAATGTTGTATTATATCGTTTTTTTTGTTTGTCAAGGGGGTTTATCAGTTAGTGAATGGTGTTTTAATATTTATCTTTTAGGGATAAGCCTAAAAACATTGCTTTTTATCATGAACCAATTATCGGTCATCTAATATACCATTAATTAGGTATACTTGGAAATGTTGGAGCGGAGCAAAAAAACACATAAAGAAGAAAATAACCCGTTACTTTCCAAAAAGACCACCCATTAAAACTCCAAATAAGACACAAGCCTATCATTGCTGCAGCAACAATGGAACATAACGAAATGAATCTTAAGAAAGAGATTAAAATTTTTTGCCTCTCTGTGAGCTTGTCTTTTCTAAACGCCTCTTGCAAACCTTTCTCAGCCAACGGCTTGACGCCATCAACGATTGGTTTCTTATCTGGGAAAAAAATACTGATAGCCACTCCTCCAATACCCATAACAGCAGTAATGAAAGGATTGTTTTGGTTGGGATCAGAATTTTCTATCTCTTCCATCTCTCTTTTTAAGTTCTTCCCAAACACGAGATATATGCCCCACGCAACCAACCATAAAAGCACCACAACAACAGAAAAAATAAAATGCACCATGCGAGAAACCCTTTAAACATCAAATGCTGGAGTGTATCGTTTTTTTTGTTTGTCAAGGGGGTTTATCAGTCAGTGGATAGTGTTTTAATGTTTATAAAACAATAGCGTTTATAACGATGCAATTTCAGCCCCTAATTTTAGCGCCCCTAACAAGCCTTCCACATTCAGCCCCAACCCCACGCTCAAATTCTTGCTTGAGCTTTTAATATAAGGCTTATGAAAGTCCTCTAACCGCACACAGCCCGCGCTTTCTTGCCACAAACCACTCTCTAAATATTTTTCTATTTCGCTGAAATCAAACGCCTTTAAACGCGCTCTAAAAACCGATAGATCCAGCCATTCTAGTTTGGGAGAAATCAATGCAGAGCAGGTTAAAACCTCTATTTCATTACCATTTTGGCGTTTTAAAAATTCAAGGGCTTCTCGCTTGTTTTTAGCTTTTCGTTGCATGCGGTTATCCACGCTCACCACGCTATCAGCCACCACGATAGCGCAATGGTTTGTGAGCAACTCTTTAGCTTTTTTTAATTTCCCCTTGCACGCCCAATAAACAAACTCCCTAGGGTCTGTGGTTTTTAGGCTTTCTTCATCAAAATAGAGCGCTTTTTGTTCAAACTTAATCCCATGCTCTTTTAAAAGATTCGCCCTAGCGCTGGATTGAGAGCCTAAAATAAGCTCCATGCTATCCCTCTAAAGCTTTAAGAGCGGTATTTTTCGCTAAATTGAGCGCCGCTTGCAAATTTTCAATATCCTTGCCCCCAGCGCTCGCAAAATCATCTCTTCCGCCCCCTTTGCCTCCTAAAATTTGCGCCACTTCATTAGCCCATGCGTTCGCTTTTATGGGCGCGTTTTTCACCCCGCATGCGAGAGTGATTCGCTCGTTTTCTTTTTTAAACACCATAGCGAGCAATCTTTCATGCTTACTTTTCAATCGGTCAATCATTTCTTTAATGTCGCCTTGTTCCACTATGCCCACCACCAAATTCACGCCATGGATTTTTTCAACCGGTAAATCCATAGAAACGGGGGCTTTTTGGCTGTTTTTCACGCTCTCTTTAAGCTTGTTGATGCCGGCTATGACATCGCTATTTTTCAATAAAGTCTTAGCGTTTTTAAGCTCTTTATTTTCTTCTTTAGCCAGTTGGTAAAAGGCTTTCCCGCACACCGCTTCAATGCGTCTGACCCCACTACTCACCCCACTTTCTTTTACAATCCTAAACCCCCCAATCAGCCCGGTATTTTCCACATGAATGCCCCCACACAATTCAATGGACACTTCTTTAAAGCTCACCACCCGCACATTTTCAGCGTATTTTTCACTGAATAACGCTAACGCTCCCTTATCTTTGGCTTGGTTTAAGGGCATATGCTCCACTTGGCTTGTCAAATGTTTAAAAATTTGAGCATTAACCAAATCTTCCACTTTTTCTAACTCTTCATCATTGAGCGCTTTAGCATGCGAAAAGTCAAAGCGCAATCGTTTGGATTCCACTAAACTCCCCGCTTGACTCACATGCGAGCCTAAAACTTCTCTTAAAGCGCTTTGCAATAAATGCGTCGCGCTATGGTGTTTAGCGATTTCTAAGCGTTCATCGCTCACTTGCGCGATCACTTGATCGCCTTTTTTTAGCGCTTTTTTGATTTCAAGAAGCGAAAAATTAAGCCCAAAAAAGTTTTTTGTGTCTGACACTATAGCCGCTTCTTCGTTGTCTTTAAAAAGCGTGCCCCTATCGCCTATAGCCCCCCCACCCTCAGCGTAAAAAGGGGTTTTTTCTAGCAACACCCAGACTTCTTGGTTAGGGTTTGCATCGGTTATTTCTTTAAAACCGCTATCAAAAAACCCTAAAACTTTAGCAGAACATTCTGTCGTTTCATACCCCACAAAAACATTGGGTGCATAAGCGTTTAAAATAGCGCTAAAATCAGCGTTGTTTTGTTTGCCTTTCCATGAAGCTTTAGAGCGTTTCACTTGCTCTTGCATGCAATTTTCAAAGCCTTGCATGTCCACGCACGCCCCATGACTTCTTAGCATGTCGTTTGTTAAATCCAAAGGAAAACCAAAAGTGTCATAAAGCTTGAAAGCGATCTTGCCATCAAAGATTTTATTTTCATTCAAATGCGTTAAAGACAAGTTAAACAATTCCATGCCAGATTCCAAAGTCTCTAAAAAGCGCTCTTCTTCTTCAAAGCACTCTTTCATCACCATTTCTTTAGACTCTTTCAAATACGCATGCGTGCTAGAAAATTGCTCGCACACCACGCCCACGACTTTGTATAAAAACGCTTCTTTCAAGCCCATTAAATACCCATGCCTTAAGGCTCGCCTTAAAATACGCCTTAAAACATAGCCACGACCTTCTTTATTGAAATGCACCCCTTGAGCGAGCAAGAACGCTACCGCTCTGGCGTGATCGGCCACCACCCTAAAGCTTGGCTGAAACTCGCTCGCATAATCTAAGCCTGTAAGCTCGCTGATTTCTTCCATTAAGGGCGCAAATAATGAAGAATCAAAATTATTGAGCTTATGTTCTAATAGCGCTTGCACCCTCTCTAATCCCATGCCTGTATCAATGCTAGGCTTTGGCAAGGGGGATAAAACGCCATCATTAGAGCGTTCGTATTGCATGAACACCAGATTCCAAATTTCTAAAAACCTATCGCCCTCGCCCCCAAAATAATCCTCGCTCCCCTTAAAGTGCTTTTCGCCTTGATCAATGTAGATTTCACTGCAAGGCCCGCAAGGCCCGCTATCGCCCATTTGCCAAAAATTATCTTTATCGCCCATTTTTTTAATCCTATCAAAAGGCACAAACTTTTCCCATAATTTAACGGCTTCATCGTCTTTTTCATGCACGCTGATGTATAAATCTTTAGGCTTAAACCCTAAATTTTTGGTTACAAATTCCCACGCAAACAAGATCGCTTCTTCTTTGAAATAATCCCCAAAAGAGAAATTCCCTAGCATTTCAAAAAGCGTGTGGTGTCTTGCGGTATAACCGACATTTTCTAAATCGTTATGCTTGCCGCCTGCGCGCATGCACAATTGCGAACTTGCCGCTCTAGGAACGCTAGGGCGCGGCACTATACCGGTAAAAATATCTTTAAACTGCACCATGCCGGCATTGGTAAAAAGCAAGGTGGCATCATTAGGCACTAAAGGCATGCTAGGGTAAATCTCATGCCCTTTATTTTGAAAAAATTGTAAAAATTCGTTGCGAATGTCCATGGGTATTCCTTTTTGTCGTTTTATCGCGCGCTTTAAAGCTATTTTATAGCTCTTTTAAGTTGTTTTTTTAAAAAGATAGTTTATTATACTTTAAATATCCAAAATAAAGGAGAAAACCATGTTCCATGAATTTAGAGACGAAATCAGCGTGTTAAAAGCGAATAATCCGCATTTTGATAAGATTTTTGAGAAACACAACCAGCTTGATGACGACATCAAAACCGCCGAGCAACAAAACGCTAGCGACGCTGAAGTCAGCCACATGAAAAAACAAAAATTAAAATTAAAAGATGAAATCCACAGCATGATTATAGAATATAGAGAAAAGCAAAAATCCGATCATGTTTAAGATTTAGTCATCTTTGTGAAAACACGCTAAAACGCTTTTTAAAGGGCGTTTTGGCTTATCGTTTGGTTAGACTTATTAGTTAGACTTGATGCCTTGATTTTAGGTTAAAGCGTTAGGTTGCTTTCAACTTTACTCCCACCATAAGCTTTATTAATATTTTAATGTTCTTTACATTTTTAAAAAATGGGTTTTTAAAACTTTAGTTTTATCGTTTTGACTCTCATTTTGTTGTAAAAATCATTTTATTAAAGTTTTATTTTATTAAAGGGAGTTTTGTTTTATTAAAAAGATAGGAAGTATTTGAAACCATTCTCCCCCTTTTAACCTCCAACTTAAACCCCCTATTATAAAGAAGCGCTTTTTTAGAGATTACCGCTTGAATTAGCGTCAAGTTTCCCACTAACTAATATAAAAACGCTAAAAAGGATTTTTCATCAAATCCCCCAAAAAAGAGAGGATTTAAGAGAGGGGGTTCAAAAGAAAAAAGATTTTTCATCAAAATCCCCAAAAAAAGAGAGAGTCTAAAAAAAGAAAGGGTTCAAAAAAAAGAAAGTTCAAAAAAAAGAAAGTTCAAAAAAAAGAAAGTTCAAAAAAAAAAAGAGTTCAAAAATTTAAAGAAAAAGGTTTAAAAACAAAGGGTTCTCCCTTAAAAAGGGAGTTCAAAAAAAGAAAGTTCAAAACAAAAAGGGTTCAAAACAAAAAGGGTTCAAAACAAAAGGTTCAAAAAAGAAAGCCCCCCTAAAACAAAGAGAGTTTAAAAAAAGAGAGTTTAAAAAAAGAGAGTTTAAAAAAAGAG
>NZ_JACTGF010000005.1:0-96368 GCF_014497725.1 Helicobacter pylori
CGTTTTTGATGATTAGTTAGTGGGAAACTTGACGCTAATTCAAGCGGTAATCTCTTAAAAAAGCGCTTCTTTAGGGGGGTTAATCTTTTAATCTTTTTTCTTTTAATCTTTTTTCTTTTAATCTTTTCACTGACATTTCACTGATATTCCACTCTGCTTTTTAATCTTTAAGTTTTATTTTTCTAACCTTTTTAATCTCGCTCTATCGCTTGCGCTATAATGAATTGGTATTTTTAAAAAAAGGGATAAGCATGCCAAACACCACCAACAAAGACTACACAAAATACAGCCAAAGACAGCTTTTTAATTTAATCCATCAATTAGAGCGAAAAATCAAAAAGATGCAAAATGATAGAGTTTCTTTTAAAGAAAAAATGGCTAAAGAATTGGAAAAAAGGGATCAAAACTTTAAGGATAAAATAGACGCATTAAATGAACTCTTGCAAAAAATCAGCCAAGCTTTTGATGATAAAAGAGATTGCTGTTTGGGGCGCAAGATCCCAAACATTCAAACGCAACAAGCCATGAGAGATGCGTTAAATGGGGTTAATCTCACTCAAATTGATAGTTTAGATGATCTTACAAACGAGTTAAAAAGAGAAAATAATAAAGGTTTTGAAAATGTATGCTTTAGCGTTTGATTTAAAGATTGAGATTTTAAAAAAAAGAATACGGAAGAACCCTACAATAAAGCCTATGATGATTTAAGGTAAGAATTAGAGCTATTAGGGTTTGAAAACACTCAAGGGAGCGTTTATGTTAATTATTCTAAAGAAAACACTCTAGTGCAAGTCTATAAAGCGATCAATAAACTCTCTCAAATTGAGTGGTTTAAAAAGTCTGTTAGGGATATTAGAGCGTTTAAGGTAGAGGACTTTAGCGATTTCACTGAGATTGTGAAATCCTAGTGTTTAGCCAAATTTTTAAGATTCTTGGCACTTATAGAGTGAAAAGCAACGCTTTTTTTAGTAAGACTAGGCAGTCATAGCGAGCTGTTTTATAAACTACCCATAACGCTTAAAAAGAACACAACAATCGCAGTTAACTCTAAACCGCTATAAAAAATAACTTAAGCGTTCAACTCTACTTTTTCTCAGTGATGCTCTCCTTTAAGCCTAGCCCATAGTTAAATCTCTGTTTCATCAATTGATCACCACCGCAAAGAAGCCTTATTCTAGTAGAAGCCTTGTTTTTATGAAGCGCTTTTGAAACAAGCTCTGTAACGCTAATAACCAACTCTTTTTCATTCAATCGTGGGGTCTCTTTAATGATACACGCTCACTAAATAGCATGAACGCTCCTTGAATTTATTCTCATCTCGCTCCCATTATGCACTATCAATTAACAAGTTTCAATATAATATAAGATCTTGTTTTTTTATAACTTTGTTAAGGATTAAAATGCGTGTGTTTGTTTGCTTTTTAGGGGTTTTTGTGTCTAACGGCTTGGCTCGTTTTGGCTATGTGGTTTTAATCCCCCTACTCATTTTATCAGGGAGTTTAACCCCACACCAAAGCTTCCAATTAGGGATTGCGGTGTTAATGGGCTATGTTTTTGGGAGTTTTTTAATCCAATTTTTAAGCCCGTTAATGTCATTAGAAAGCATCGCTAAAATCAGTTTTGGCTTGATCGCTTTGAGTTTTTTAGTCTGTTATTTTGATAGTATCCCTTTCTTTTGGCTTTGGATCTGGCGTTTTATCGCCGGTGTGGCTAGCAGTGCGTTAATGATTTTAGTCGCCCCTCTCTCTTTGCCCTATGTCAAAGAACATAAAAAAGCCTTAGTGGGAGGGCTTATTTTTAGCGCTGTAGGCATTGGATCTGTCTTTAGCGGGTTCGTTCTGCCATGGATTAGCTCTTATAATATCAAATGGGCATGGATTTTTTTAGGGGGCAGTTGTTTGATAGCCTTCATCCTTTCCTTAGTGGGGTTAAAAACCCGTTCTTTAAGGAAAAAATCCGTTAAAAAAGAAGAAAGCGCGTTTAAAATCCCCTTTCATTTGTGGTTATTGCTCATTTCTTGCGCGCTCAATGCGATTGGTTTTTTACCGCACACGCTTTTTTGGGTGGATTATTTGATCCGTCATTTAAATATCTCCCCCACTGTCGCTGGGACTTCATGGGCGTTTTTTGGTTTTGGAGCCACGCTTGGCTCTTTAATCAGCGGTCCCATGGCTCAAAAGCTAGGGGCTAAAGAAGCCAATATCTTTATCCTCATTTTAAAATCTATCGCATGCTTTTTGCCCATTTTTTTCCACCAAATCTCTTTACTCAATTTAAGCATCTTCATAATGGGAGCGGCCACAACCGCCAATATCAATTTATTCAGCATGATGGCTTTAAAAATTGCAGGCGCGAAGCATTTCGCTAAAGCGTCTTCGTGGGTGGTGTTTTCTTTTGGCATTTTCCAAGCGCTTTTTTCGTATCTTTTTACGATCTTTTTAGGGGATTTGGGCTATGTTTTGATTTTTGTTATTTGTGGGGTGTGTTTGGTTTTAAGCTTCATCGTTCTTTTCCCCATCAAAATGCAAACAGCTAGCAATAAATAGAAAAATTATGGGGTTTCAAAACCCTTAATGCCGAGAAAATGCTTAAAACCCTTTAAGGAATTTAAGATTTTTTCACGCTCTAAATGGCGCATGATAAAAACGAGATTAGAGCCGTTTTGATTCTTTAAAATGTGCTTGGGCGGATAAATCACATGCATCACGCCGTTAATGCTCACTAAAAGATCGCTTCCAATATCAATAATCCCCTTTATGCGTAAAATCTGCGTGCCGTATTGATGCAACAACAAACTCAGCCAAATCCCAAACGCGCTCCATTCCATCGCGCCTTCAAACCTGATGCTTAAAGTCTCAAAGCCTTGCGAGTGCGAATCTTTTGGCATTCTTGGCATAAAATTTCGTGCCCCATTTTTGCGTGAAAAAAAGCTTTCGTAATCTATACTTTTCTTGTCAAAAATTTCTGCACTAGGGTTAAGGGATTGTATCCGCTCTTTTATTTTCATTAAAGCCACGCTATCGTTTTGCAAATCCGTTTTGGTCAATAAAACGCTATCAGCAAAAACGATTTGCTCTTTAGCTTCGTTGTTTGTTAAATGCGTTTTAGCATTCAAAACATCCACGCAAGCCACCACGCTTTGAATCTCAAAATGCGCCCCTAAAAAAACATCGCTCAAAATCGTCCATAAAATCGGTGCCGGGTTGGCTAAACCGGTGGTTTCAATGATGACGCGCTTTAAAATTTCGCCGCGCCATTCATAGTTATTGAGCGTGGCTTTTAGAGACTCCACTAAATCTAAGCGTTTGTTACAACACACGCACCCTGCGTTAAGATAGAGCATTTTTTCACCGCAATATTGAACGCTTAAGATGCGTTGATCCAAAGCGGCTTGCCCGATTTCATTGATGATAAGGGCAACGCCTTGGTGATCTATTTGGTTTAAATATTCGCTTAAAAAACTCGTTTTACCGCTGCCTAAAAAACCTGTGATGAGCGTGATAGGGATTTTAGGCATCAGTGAGTGGCGTGTGGGTTTTGATTTAAAAACGCTAACAGATTAGAATCTAGCGCGTCCATCTCTTTTTTGGCTAATTTTTGCGCCTTATCCCACAAATCGCCTAAATCATTCACGATCACGCTCTGCCCTTTTTTATCGCACAGCACAAATTTCGCACCTTGCCAATCATCAATTTTTAGCCCATAAAACGCCAGGATTTGATTGAGCAATCTTACTCGTTTGAGTCTCGCTCTTTTGCGTTCTCTAGCATTTTCATTTGTGCTAATAAGCGCATTTGGATCTTTCAAATTTTCATCACTCCCATAATTTTCATCACTCCAGTGAAAAGAACTGATAAGCTCCCCGCATAAAACGCACATCTTCCAACCTTTTAATCAAACGCCAAAAATCTTTTTGGCGTTATTGCTATTTTTTTCTGGGGTTTCGTTTTAAGAAATCATCAGCGATTTCATTGAATGTTACCCAACGCACGCCCTCGTGCTGGTTGATATGCTCAATGATTTTTTCATGCATGAGCAACACTTGCGCACGTCCGCTCACATCAGGGTGGATTGTCATGCTAAATACCGCATAATCCATCTCACGATAAACCCAATCAAATTGATCGATCCACATTTGCCCTATATCGCGCGGGCTTACAAAACCAAAACTATTGGGGGATTTTTTGATAAACATCATCGGCGGTAAATCGTCCAAATACCAGTTTGCAGGGATTTCCACCAAATTTGTTTCCACCCCACGGATTAAAGGCTTCATCCAATCCTTAGCCTCCAAACTATAATCAATCTTGCTCCAACTATCCCCCACGCGCACGAAATAGGGCGTGAAATCATTGTGCATGAGCGAGTGGTCGTATTTGAAGCCGTGTTTTAAAAGCAATTCATTAGTGATATTAGAAAACTCCCACCACGGCGCCACATAGCCTGTAGGGGCTTTGCCGGTGAGATCTTTAATCAATTCAACGCTTTTTAACAAAACATCTTCTTCTTGCTTGGCGCTCATAGCGATAGGGTTTTCATGCGAATACCCATGCGCACCCACTTCATGCCCTGCATCCACGATCATTTTCATTTGCTCTGGAAAAGTTTCAATAGAATGCCCAGGTGCAAACCAAGTCGCCGGGAGATGGTATTTTTTAAACAATTTCAAAAGCCGTGGGATCCCCACTTCCCCCGCAAAAAGCCCACGCGAAATATCATCAGGCGAATCCTCCCCACCATAGCTCCCTAACCAACCAGCCACCGCATCAATATCCACGCCATAAGCCACTAAAATTTCTTTTGCCATAATCGCTCCTTTTTAAGTGAGTTTTCCAAACCCCTTTTTGGTGAGTTTGGTGTCAAAATCTTGTAAATAAGGGATTTTTTGGCGTTGCAACGCCACTTCGTTTAAATCCATTTCGGCGATAATGACTTCATTAAGCTTAGTGGCTTGCGCGATGATTTTCCCATTGGGCGCGATGATTCTTGAATCGCCGGCAAATTCTAGCGTTTGTTTTAATTGAGCGTTAGTTTCTTCCCCACTATGATTGCACGCGCACACAAAACAGCCATTTTCTAACGCTCTAGCCTTGCTCAATAAATCCCAATTATAAGCCCTGGCTTTGCCAAACGCGCTAGGATAGATTAAAACCTCTGCTCCTTGTAACGCAAGCAAATTCGCACCCACGCCAAAGCCGATTTCATAGCAAATTTGCAAACCCACTTTCGCGCTAAAATCCCCAAAATCCAGCGTAAAAACCTCGTATTTTTTGCCCCTTTTGAAGCGCGATTTTTCATCGCCCCACAAATAGATTTTACGATGCTTGCCAACGATCCCGACTTTTGGTGGAATGATATAAGCACTGTCGTAGAGTTTTTTATCCGTTTTTTCAATGCTGCACGCCACTAGATGCACCTTATTAGACTTTGCAAAATTACTTAACGCGCTCAAAGTCTCGCTTTTTAGCTCGCTATGCTCTATCGCTTTAAAATCTATCCCAAACTCTGCGTCTTTATCATTCACGCAATAACCGCTATCAAACAATTCCGGTAAAATAATGAGATTCGCGCCTTTGTTATGGGCTTCTTTGGCTAGGTTGAGCGCTAATTGCAGGTTTTCATTTAAGGCGTAGGGTTTGGATTGCATTTGAATCACGGCGGTTTTTAGGATTCTTTTAGCGGAATTTTTTGTTTTCAAGATCCACTCCCATTTTTGTTTTTATTGTATAGGATTAAAAATTAAAAGAGAATTAAAGGGGTTAAAATCCATGTGAGTTTGTGTCAAAACTTACCATTATTGTTTAAAAATCGTAATAACGCGCTAGAGAGCGAGCTCACAAACACGCCGATAAGAAAGATTAACCCATTAAAAAGATGCAAGAATAAAAGCGCTCCTAAAATGCCTAGTAAAACCCCATACCCCCCTAAACGCCACACATTGAAAGACATTTCCAAACCCAGGGCGAATTTTTGAAATTTTTGCTTTTCTTCTTTTTCTCCTGAATTTTGTTTCCTTAAATCCAAACGCTTTTTAACGCCGTAATACGAAGACAACGCCACGATAAAAAACCCCAAAAACCCCCCCTCAAAATTCAAAACCCCTTGAAATGCTTGGAAAAAATAAACGATGATCGCGCTAACTATATTGATAGAAAGTAAAACAAGCAAGCATTGGATTTGGCACATGGGCTTTTATGGTATTTATTTTGTTTTGTTTTGTGTGTATTTAGGGTCTTTGGCTAATTCTTCATAGTCTTTTTGCATGTTTTTATAAGCTTTATAGACATTAAGAAAACTCGCTAACACGCCCCAAATAACCCCAAGCCAAAAAAGCCACGAAATATGAGTGAGCTCTTTAAGCCCATAGCCTATAGCCACGCCCATAAGGATCGCTACCACCATAGACAGCCCTAAGCTCAAATAATTCGCCCCCTCTATGAATTTATAATACTTTGGCTTTTTCAAAAAAATCACACGCCCTTTATGATTTCATCAAAACTTTCATCGGCTTTTGAGATCACTAAATCAATCATCTCTTCAGTCATAGGCTCACAAATAAAGCCGGTTTCAAAGCTTGAACATGCCAAATACACGCCCTTAAAAAGCATTTTTTGATGGAATTTTGCAAACATCTCCGTATCGCTTTTTAAAGCGTCATCAAAATCACGCACCGCATTTTCGTTAAAGAAAAAGCCAAACATGCTCCCTCTGTTGAGCGTCTCTAAAGCGATATTATAGCTTTGAGCGCTCTTTTTTAAACCTTGAGTCAAACGAACGGCTAAAGCGTTCAAGCGGGTATAAAGGGTTTTGTCTCTTTTGATTTTATAAAGCACACTCAACCCTGCGCACACCGCTAGGGGGTTACCGCTCAAAGTGCCTGCTTGATACACGCTTCCAATGGGCGAAAGCAAGTCCATAATTTCTGCACGCCCCCCAAAACACGCCAAAGGAAGCCCCGCGCCTATCACCTTACCAAAGGTTACCAAATCCGGCACCACGCCATAAAATTCTTGCGAACCGCTCAAACTCGCTCTAAACCCGCTCATCACTTCATCTAAAATCAGCACCGCTTGGTATTTTTCACACAAGGCCTTTAAGCCCAGTAAAAACTCTTTTTGAGCCGGCACTAACCCCATATTCCCGGCAATGGGTTCAATGATGACGCAACCCACATTGCCTTTTTTAAAGCATTCTTCTGTGGAGTTCAAGTCGTTATAACGAGCCACTAGAGTGTGTTTGCTAAAATCGTTCGGCACGCCTAAAGAAGAAGGCGATCCAAAAGTAGCGCACCCACTACCCGCTTTCACCAATAAGGAGTCGCTATGCCCATGATAGCACCCCTCAAACTTGATCAAATCGTCTTTTTGGCTATAAGCTCTAGCGAGTCGTATCGCGCTCATGGTCGCTTCCGTGCCGCTACTCACTAAACGCACCTTATCTAAGCCTTCATAACAAGAAATGATTTCCTTAGCTAAAGTGGTTTCTAATTCTGTGGGAGCGCCAAAAGAAGTGCCTTTTTTTAATGCATTAATAATATTTTCTTCAATCTCTTCATCAGCATGCCCAAAAATCAAAGGCCCCCAGCTTTGCACAAAATCTATATAATGGTTGTTATCCACATCATAAAGATACGCCCCC
The DNA here is from genome assembly GCF_014497725.1 of Helicobacter pylori. GTDB lineage: Bacteria > Campylobacterota > Campylobacteria > Campylobacterales > Helicobacteraceae > Helicobacter > Helicobacter pylori_DE. The sequence continues at coordinate 7,639 of NZ_JACTGF010000005.1, forward strand.
TTACCTTTTAAAATAAAGGGGGGAGTGCCTTTAACGCTCTTAAACGCCCTCACAGGTGAATTGACCCCCCCAGCGATCACCTGCTTGGCTTCATTAAAATCATTAATGCTGTGCAACAACTCCATGATTTTAAATCATCCCTTAATCATGCTTTCAAATTGGATTTCCACTTGCGACCAAGTCAAGCCCTCATGAAAGCTTTCGCATCGTTTGGCCAAGCTCGCTAATTCGTTTTTCAAGCCAAAACTCAACAAATCCAAAACCCCTTTAACCACGAGCTTATTCTCGGCAATCGTGTATTGCATAGGCACTTTTACCAGCTTTTCATTCATCCTCACATAAGCCGTAAGAGAACCTTCATGATCGCCTTCTATCACATTTCTAAAAGTTACTTTAATATTAGTGTTTTTAAAAAGAGCGAAAAAAGCTTCTTTCACATTTTTGTTTTTAGTGTCATCGCCTAAATTGACTTTCAAGCTATCCATGCTCGCGCTCGCTCCCTCTAAAAGGGTTTTTAAACTATCTTGAGATTTACCCAATTTATAGGTGATGCTTTCAAAACTCCCATTTACTGGCGTTTTAGCCTTAGTTTTAAAGGCTGTCCATGTTAGCTTAGCCGAAGATAAATCCAAATTCACCGCTTGCAAAAACCCTGCTAGTAAAACCGATACCAAAACCATTTTTTTCATTCATTATCCTTTAATGTGGTCTTATCAATAACGCTTATTATTTTAGTGTAAACAAGCACGCTTACAACTAAAACGATTCATTTTGATAATCATTTGCACTCTAAATACAGCCTAGAGATACAATTGCGTTTATTTTAAACTCTTTTTGTAAATAATGCTGACTGAACCAAACTTTCTGAATCAGTAAAAAAAATATTTTTATTGGAGCGCATGACTTAAGAAAAGGGAACAACCTCTACGCTATGATCTTGAATACAGAACAATTCATGGCGATCGGAGTTTCAACCTGAAACCATCTTCATGCAAATCGCCTTGTTTTAACAACTCATCCGCACTAGGACTGGAATAATGTTTGGCTAAAATAATGAAATAGGCGTTGTTATGCACCCCGATAAGGTTAGGCTGGAAATAAGGGAAAGTTTCAGGGTTTAGAATCCATGTTGCGGCTTTGTTATACGCCACAGAGAGTCTTTGTCCGGCTCCACTGCCCCACAAATCATACCCATTCTCAAAAAGCAATTCGCCTGATATAGTTAGCGCAAGAAGCGCGAAATTGGTATAAGCTATCCCCTTAATGCCCTTTGTAGGGCCGCCATGATAATCGCTCGTATCGCTCCTAGTGATCGCGCTAGCAATAACCCCACTCTCATCTATGGCTTTAAACACCCACTCTTGCCACCGATTAGCGCTATTGTGCAAAAGGGCATGATCATCTAACGCTAGCGCAGAGCTCACATCAAAGAGAATGCCCCACGCCCCATGGTTAGTGTTAAGATCTGATTGAGAATATTGGCGCATCCGCTTAACGAAATCTTCGTATTCTGGGCTAGGGAATGCCTTTTTGACAAACCAATAAGCCATGTTCATATAAGGCATGTAGAAATTGATATTATCCTCGCTCTGATAAGTATCCACGCTTTGAAGCTCTTTAGCCCAAGCGTTTAAAATTTCTATAGCTTTTAAGCCGTATTGCTTATTCTTACTCACCAAATAACCTAGCGCTAAGTCATAAGACATGAGAGCGGATTTTTTAAAACTCTTTGTGCAGGCATCAGGCTCTCTAACCCCGGTAGAAGTGTAGTGTTTTGATGCGTTAAGTTGCATGCATGGCTGTATTGTTTGGGAGAGCTTTTTATCAAGATGGAGTTTTTTAGGCAAATCTCTAGATTTAAAATCCCTAAAAAAGTAATCTTGCCCGGCGTAAGCTTGAACGCAAACGCAAACAAACATGAATGATAAAAACAAAACAAATCTTTTCATTCCACGCCTTTATTTGAATGGTTTAAAAATAGCGTTTTAGGGTAACGCTTTTAACAACACAAATTTAAGCGCATGCGTATTAAGAGCGCTAACCGCTGAAAGGGGCAAGACAAAGAGCGCTGATTTTTCATTAGGGTTATTTTCAAAATCGCTGGTTAAATTGGGGTGCAAAAACCCCAAATACGGCTCTAAACCAAACGCGTTTAATTTTTGCACTTCTAAGTTTAAAAAGGTGCAAAAATCCTTAGTCATCTTATCAATGTTTTCTACAACATCGCATTTATTGAGCAACACCCCAAAAGGCTTATTGGCTAAAGCGGGTGAAAATTTTTCCAACTCCAATCTCAAGCGTTGGTATTGCTCTTTAATACCCAAATCCAGCCTGGAAGCGTCTAAAACAAAGGCTAGAACCTTAGTGCGCTCAATATGCTTTAAAAAGCTAATCCCTAAGCCTTTTCCTTGACTAGCCCCTTCAATAATGCCAGGAATATCCGCCATTAGAAATCCGCTTTTTTCATCCACGCTCACAACCCCTAAATTAGGCACTAAAGTCGTAAATTCATAATTAGCGATTTTAGGCTTAGCGTTAGAGATGGTGGAAATGAGCGTAGATTTACCCGCATTAGGGAAGCCCACCAACCCTATATCAGCGATGAGCTTTAATTCCAAACGCACGCATTTTTCAACCCCCTCCAAGCCTTTTTGCGCGTAAGTGGGTTGTTGTTTAGTCGCGCTTTTAAAATGCGCATTCCCTAACCCCCCCTTGCCTCCTTTTAAGGCTAACACCTTTTCTTTAGGCGTGATCAAATCAAGCCACAACTCATCACCTACAAAAACCTGCGTTCCTGGCGGCACGACAATGATCTTATCTTCGCCCTTTTTGCCCGCGCAATTCCGTGTGCCTCCTGGAGCCCCATTTTTAGCCTTATGGTGTTTGGTGCCTCTAAAATTCGCTAAAGTGTCGGTATTGTTATCCACTTCAAAATACACATCGCCCCCATCGCCCCCATCGCCCCCATCAGGGCCTCCCTTGATGACAAACTTTTCTCGCCTAAAACTCACCATTCCAGGCCCCCCCTTACCCGAAGCGATGATGATTTCCACGCTATCTACAAACACAGCTTAAAGATCCTTTCTTTTATTCAGCAAATCTTTGCATGGATTTTTCCAAATGCGGCACCGCATTGAGTAATTTCTGCGTATAAGGGTGCTTTGGAGCGCTTATCACGCTATCCACATCCCCGGTTTCTACGATTTGCCCTTGATTCATCACGATGATTTTATCGCTAATATGCTCCACCACCCCTAAATCATGGCTGATAAAAATATAAGTCAGCCCCATTTCTTTTTGCAAATCCAAGAGCAAATTCAGCACTTGCGCTTGAATGGACACGTCTAACGCAGACACAGGCTCATCGCAAATCACCACGCTAGGATGCAAAATGAGCGCCCTAGCAATGCCGATTCGCTGCCTTTGACCGCCTGAAAATTGGTGGGGGTAACGATCGATCCATTCTAATTTCAAGCCTACTTTTTGCATGATCTCTAGCACTTTTGTTTTGATTTCTTTTTTTGAAAAATGAGAGTTTAACAGCAAGGGTTCAGCGATAATCTCGCCCACTTTCCACCGAGGGTTTAAGCTAGAATAAGGGTCTTGAAAAATCATTTGCACCTTTTTGCGGTAATCAAACCAATCTTGTTTGCTAAAATGCAAATGGCGCTTGCCATTGAAATAAATCGCCCCGCTATCTTGCCTTTCAATCCCGGCTAAAATTTTGGCTGTCGTGCTTTTCCCGCAACCGCTCTCCCCCACAATGCTTAAAACTTCATTTTGTTCCACTTCAAAACTGATCCCATTGAGCGCATGGATGATCCTCTTGGGTTTGAATAACCCCCTGTCTATCGCATAGGATTTTTTCAATTCTTTAATTTCTAAGAGCTTCATCGCAACTCCTTTGGAAAACTCAAATAATCTATATTTTCATCCACGGTTTCTAAGCGTTTTTTGCGGTATTCTTTGCCCGGTTTAGGGATGGCGTTTAAAAGAGCCTTGGTATAGGGGTGTCTTGGGTCAGCAAAAAGCTCTTTGGCGCTCGCTTGCTCCACCACATGCCCTTTATACATCACCACCACTTCATCAGCGATCTGTGCCACCACGCCTAAATCATGGGTGATAAACAAAATAGAAGTGCCTTTTTTTTGTTGCAATTCTTTCATCAATTCCAAGATTTGCGCTTGAATGGTTACATCTAGCGCCGTCGTCGGCTCATCAGCGATCAAGATTTCAGGCTCACACACCATAGCCATAGCGATCATCACCCTTTGGCGTTGCCCTCCGCTGAGATTGAAAGGGTATTCATGGTATTTATCCCCGGCATGGGGAATGCCTACGCGCTCTAACTCATAGACCACCCTTTCTAAGCGTTCTTTTTTATTAAGGCTTGGGTGGTGGATTTTCAGCACTTCATTGATTTGAAACCCCACCGTGTAGGAAGGGTTTAGGCTCGTCATAGGCTCTTGAAAGATCATGCCAATTTTCTTGCCTCTGATTTCTTTTTGCATCTGCTTTTCTTTGAATTGCAACAAATCCTGCCCTAAAAATTGAATGCTCCCCCCCACAATTTTCCCGGGCTTTTCAATCAACCCTAGAATAGAAAGCGAAGTGATGCTTTTCCCGCTCCCGCTCTCCCCTACAATGCAAAGCGTTTGAGACTTTTTCAAGCCAAAACTCACGCCATCCACCGCTTTATTCACGCCCTTATCGGTGAAAAAATAAGTTTTTAAATCTTTAACTTCTAAAATCATGCAAGCTCCTTTTAAGAGGCCCGTTTAGGATCTAAAGCGTCCATGATGCCATCGCCTACCAGATTAAAACTCATGACCGTTAAAAAAATCATCACCCCAGGGAAAACAAGCATCCAAGGAGCGGTAGCGATGTATTGCATGGAATTCATCAGCATCGCTCCCCATTCGGGTTTAGGAGGTTGGGCCCCAAGACCTAAGAAGCTCAGCGCGGCCGCTTCTAAAACCGTGGAAGCAAAACCCATTGTCGTTTGCACGATCAAAGGGATAATGCAATTAGGGAAGATCACCTTACACATTAAACGAAGATGCGAAGAGCCATTGATTTTAGAAGCGATCACATATTCTTTTTCTTTTTCGCCTAGCACAGAACTGCGCACCAATCTTGCAAACCCAGGAATCCCCACAAACCCAATAGCGAGCATGGCGTTAGTGAGTGAAGGCCCTAACACCGCAACCACAATCACGATCAATAAAATAGAGGGCAAAGCGAACATGATGTCCATGATACGCATGATAATTGCATCTGTTTTCCCTCCAAAATACCCCGCTATTAGCCCTAATATCGTGCCAAAAAAGACCGCAATCCCCATAGAAACAATCCCTATGGTTAAAGAAATCCTGGCCCCATAGATCAAGCGACTCAAAATATCGCGCCCCAAATCATCGGTGCCTAAAAGGTATTTAGCGTTCCCTCCATGCTCCCATATAGGCTTTAAAAGGCGATCTTGCGCATTTTGCACATAAGGATCATGCGGGGCTAAAAGGGGCGCAAAAATCGCGCAAATTACCAATAAAAGCACAATCCATGCCCCAACGACCGCTGCCTTATTTTTTTTGAATTGTTGGATAAATTCTCTAAAAGACTCCATTATGACAACCTTATTCTAGGATCAATAAAAGCGTATAAAATATCCACTAAGAGATTAGCCCCAATATACATCATGGCAATAATCAAAGACATGGACTGGATAATGGGGAAATCGCGCTGGTTGAGTGCATTAACGATCCACTTGCCAATCCCAGGCCATGAGAAAACCGTTTCAGTTATCATGCTCCCCCCTAAAAGCCCGGCCAGCATCAAGCCTGCGATAGTCGTTACAGGGATTAAAGCGTTACGCAAAGTGTGCACAAAAATCACCCTAAAGGAGCTACACCCCTTAGCTTTAGCGGTGCGTACGTAATCTTCTTTAGACACTTCTGCCATGCTCGCGCGAGTCATCCTCGCAATAACAGCGGTAGAAACCGTGGCTAACACAATGCTAGGCAAAATCAAGTGCTTGATCGTATCCACAAACGCCCCATAATCCCTTGCGATCAGGCTGTCTATTAAATAAAGACCTGTGGGGCCATCTAAATAATACACATCGCTCAAACGCCCAAAAACAGGCAACCACCCCAATTGCACGCTGAAGATATAAATCAGCATGAGCCCTAGCCAAAACACCGGCATAGAAATCCCGGCTAAAGCGAAAGTCATGCTAGAATAATCAAACACGCTATAGCGTTTGATCGCAGCTAACACGCCAACGCTAATACCCAAAACAAGAGCCATAAACAGAGCGATCAAGGCTAATTCCACCGTAGCCGGGAAGCGTTGCCAAAACTCATGCATCACAGGCTCACCAGTCATGATAGAAGTGCCAAAATTGCCATGCAACACGTTATTGATAAAGAAAAAATACTGCTCTATCAAGGGCTTATTCAATCCAAATTGCTCCCTTAAAGCGTCAATAGCGGCTTGATTGGCCTTTTCGCCTAAAATCACTAACGCCGGATCTCCTGGCACTAAATGCACCATCATAAACACGATGATACTCACTCCAAACAGCGTGGGGATCGCCCACAAAATACGCTTAATGATAAAACTCAGCATACAACCCCTTTCATTTTTCTAAATACACCTTAAAGAAGCGATTCACGCTCACTCCGGTCGTTTTATAGCCTTTGACTTTAGACAAATGCGGCACCACTGAATAAGGATAAGCTAAAGGCACATAGGGCGCGTCTTTATGGATAATTTCTTGAGCCTTTAAATAAAGGGCTTCCCTCTCCTTTTGATCCGAAACGCGTTTAGCCTTTATGAGCAAATTGGAAAACTCCTTATTCTTATAAAAGGAATGGTTTTGAGTGGGTATAGCTAATGCCGCTTGCTCGCTCCATAAGGTGTATAAAAAATTATCCGGATCCGCAATGTCTGCCATCCAGCCTGAAAACGCCATTTCATGCTCGCCCAGACCCGTTCTTTTCAAATAAGCCCCCCACTCATACACTTCAATTTTCACATCAATGCCAATTTTAGCCAAGCTCGCTTGTATGAACACCGCTCCTTTTGGGTTACGAGTGGAAGTGGTAAAAATGGTGGTTTTAAAGCCGTTAGGATAGCCCGCTTGTTTCAGTAACTCCTTAGCCTTTTTCAAATCGTATTCATAGGGTTTGATATTATAGTTATAACCCCATATAGTGGGCGGGAAGGGATTGACCATTTTTTGAGCAAAGCCTTCATAAAGCACTTTGATGTAATCATCAACATTAATGGCATGATTGATAGCCAAACGCACCAAAGGGTTGTCAAAATACTTTTTTTGCGTGTTCAACGAAAGCCAACTCGCCAACAACCCAGCGCTTTTGTCCACCACAATATTAGGGACTTTTTCTAATTGCTCCACTTCATTGAGATTAGGTCCGGTCATTAGCATGACTTCGCCGGTTCTTAACGCCAAGGCGCGAGTGGAAGAGTTAGGAATGGTGCGCACCACCACTTTGTCTAAATAAGCTTTAGGCCCCCAATAATCCTGATTTTTAACCAAAATAATTTTCTCATCTTTATTCCACAAAAAGAATTTGAAAGGCCCCGTCCCAACAGGTTTTTTAGCCAACTCGTCTTTTTTATTGTTTTGTTCTAAATAATCAGCGTAATCCTTACTCAAAATGCTCAAAAAATCCATGCCCAAATTCGCTAAAAACGGGGCTTCTGGCTCATTAAGCGTGAATCTAATGGTATAATCATCTAAAGCTTCAATGCTCTTAATAATATGAGACATGCCCATGCCTTCCCAATACTTATAGCTTTTAGCCCCCGGGCTATAATATCGTTTAGCTTTATCCATTTGACGCTCAAACGAAAACAGCACGTCTTTAGCGCTAAACTCTACTTTTTTATTCCAGTATTTCGTCTGGTGGAAATAAACCCCTTTGCGTAAATGAAAGGTATATACAAGACCATCTGGGGATATTTCCCAACTTGTCGCTAAGGCGGGTTCAATTTCTGTCGTGCCGTATTTGAATTGCACGAGCGTGTCATAAATATTGCCCGTTGCCACATAGCTTTCGCCATCAGTCACTAAGGCCGGATCCATGCTCGAGCCATCAGCGCCTCTTGCAAAAACCAAAACGCCTCCAAAACGCTTTTGCTCTTCAACAGAAATATTTTCTTTAGATGGATTAAGAGTAGCGTTTGGGCTTTCTGAAGCTTTCAAAAAAGACCCAAACAATAAAAGAAAAAAAAACAAACCCTTAACAAAAACATTATTCATAAGCCAATCTCCACAACAAATTCTATAAAGGATAGAGATCTAAATTATAAATATTTTATGGCGTTTATAGGCGTTTAACAAACACCCAAAAGTCTAATTAACCTTTAAAGGTTACCCTACTCCCCAAAATTTTGACTAACCACAGAAACCTTCTTGCGATTTCTGTCTTTATGCTCAAACTTCACAACGCCATCTATGAGCGCGTATAAGGTATGGTCTTTCCCCATGCCCACATTATTACCAGGATGCATTTTAGTGCCTCTTTGGCGCACGATAATATTCCCTGCTCTCACAAACTCTGAGCCAAATTTTTTCACGCCTAAGCGTCTTCCTGCAGAATCTCTGTTATTCTGCGTGCTCCCTTGACCTTTCTTGTGTGCCATTGTTTAATACTCCTTTATGCTACAATTTTAGTGATTCTCACACGAGTGAAATCTCTTCTAAAACCACGCTTGGTTTTGCTGTCTTTTCGGCGGCGTTTTTTGAAAGTGATGACTTTTTTGCCACGCCCTTCATTGATCACTTCCGCTTCAATTTTAGCCCCATTCACAAAGGGTTTCCCGCAAGAGAGCCTGCCCTCTTTGGATACGGCTAACACTTCCACTAATTCCACTAAAGCCTTAGGCTCTTTATCCATTTTGTCCAATAAAACAATATCGCCTTCAACGACTTTATATTGCTTACCGCCATGCTTGAATATTGCGTATGACATTTCTATTCCTTAAAAATTGAACGCTCTTTTTAAAATAAACGCTTATTATAGTGAGTATTTGCTAAAATTTAACTTTAAATTGAGATTAAATCCACATTAAAAGAATTTTTTTACTCAAAAACACCCCATTTAACCCGCCATTATTAACCCGCATTGCCCCACTCAAACCATTCGCAATTGCTATTAACTTGTTTTGGAATACTTTTAGCTTGTTTGTTAAAAAACCAATAAGGATTTGATCATGCGCGTTACCTTTGGCTCAAAATACAACCAAATGAATCACTACCAAAACGCTTTACAAAATAAAATCAACGACGCTAACACGCAGATCGCTTCAGGGCTAAAAATCCGTTATGGCTATCAAAACAGCGACATTAACAACCAGAATTTAAAATTCCAATACGAAGAAAACACCTTAAATCAAGGCATTGATGTGGCCAAAAACGCTTACACTTCAACGCTCAATACCGATAAAGCCTTGCAAGAATTTTCTAAAACGATGGAGGCGTTTAAAACCAAGCTCATCCAATCCGCTAACGATGTGCATTCAGAAACTTCTCGCGCCGCTATCGCTAACGATTTGGAACGCTTGAGAGAGCATATGATGAATGTTGCTAACACCTCTATAGGAGGGGAATTTTTATTTGGGGGCAGTAAGGTGGATAGACCCCCCATTGATAGCGAGGGGAAATACCATGGCAATGGCGAAGATTTAAACGCGCTCATCAGCTCTGATAACCTTGTGCCTTATAATATCAGCGGGCAAGATTTGTTTTTAGGCACCGATAAAGACAAACACAAACTCATCACCACCAACATTAAACTACTCAATCAAAACAAGCTCCACCCTGATGTGATGGACGCTTTAGAGCATTCTTCATTGCCTGAAGAAGTTTTTATTAAACCCAGCAATACCTTAAGAGAACTCATCGGCGATAACGATAAAGACCCAACCAATGACCCTAAAGAGTTTTTTTATTTGCAAGGCATTAGGCCTGATGGCTCTAGTTTTAAAGAAAAATTCGCGCTCTCTAAAGCCTATCAAAATCAAGAGAGCGCGACTAAAGTGAGCGATCTGTTGGATAAAATCGCTCATGCTTACGGGAACACTTCGCAAAATAAAGTCGTGGATGTGAGTTTGAACAATTGGGGGCAAATTGAGATTAAAAACCTAACCCCCGGCAGTGAAAATTTGGATTTTCATTTGATTTCTAGCGATGGGGATTTTGATGATTTAGACGCCTTACGATCTAGCGCTAAAAGGGTTACTGAATACGTCAAAAGCGCGTTTGTAACGGATAGGAGTTTGAGCCAAGTTAAAGCGGTGCCTAGCATGTATAACCCCAAGGTGCTTGAAATCCCTAGCGTGTTTGTCACTAAAGACAATGTTTTAGCCAACAAAAACACCAAATTGAGCGAGATTTTTGGCGATAAGGTGGAAACTTTAAAAATCAACGCCAGCCGTTTGGATAATTCAAGCGCTATTAAAATCCCAAATCTCCCTGTTTATTTGGATATTCCCATTCTTTTAGATGTGAAAAATTCTACGATTAAAGATTTGAAAGACGCGATTAAAGAACGCTTTAACAATGAAGTGGATGTGGAAATTGAAACCAACGGGCGTTTGAGGATTATTGACAATTCTTCTAAAGAATCGCCTATCTCTTTTGCCTTAAGCACCCTGGATCAAAAAGGGCTAGAAGTGGCCGGTATCCCCACTAATAACGCGAGCGAATACCAAAAAACCTACTTCAATAAAGAAGGGGCGAAATTAGAAAGCAATGTCGCTCAAATCGCTCAAAATGGCGCGGCTAATGGCTCTACTAAACTGAGTGAAGTCTCTAAGGGGAGTTTAGAAAATAGCGTTTTTAACATAAAATTAAACGATGTGAATGGTTCGTTTTTAGAAGCGCAAATAAACTTGGATCCTAATGGGGCTTTTTTGAGTTTGCCTAATGGCGTTAAAATCCCGCTTTATGACCCCACAACCGCTGATATTCAAGCGTCTAAACCCAATGAAGTAACTTACAGGCAGCTCATGGATGCGATGAGTATCGCGCTCAATTACAGCAACACTGACCCTGCAATCTACCAACAAATCAGCGATAACCCCACTTCAAAAGAAAGCAAGGAGCGCTTTATTGAATTGTTAAAACAAGCTAAAGACAACCTTTCTGTCAATTTGAATGAAGAGGGTAAAGTTATTATCCAAGACAACATGCATTCAAACACCAAAATGCAGTTCATGCTTTTTGATAAAGACGCGAATGATTTTTCTCAAAACGCCTTGCACAGCGACAAACCAAGCCTTAAATTAAACGCTAATAACGCCCTCATTATTGACAAGCCCAGCGTGAATTTTTTTGATCAATTAGAAAATACCATCACTTCTGTAAGAAAAGGGATTTATCGCCCGGACGCTTTAGGGGATACTTATTCTAGCGACATGCGTAATTTAGGCATTCAAAACGGCATCACCCTTATAGATCACTTGAGCGATCACATAGAAAAAATGATCGCTAAAAACGGCGCTCATGGCAAGGCGTTTGAGAACATTATCAGGCGTAATGAAGTTTTAAAAACGCAAGTTCAAAGCATTCGTGGGGAAACGACCGGCACGGATATGGCAGAAACTTATAACAAGTTTTCCAATCTCACTAACAATTATAACGCCGTTCTGGCTTCCACGAACAAAATCAATAATCTGTCTTTAACGAAGTATTTATAGTCTTTTGGTGGTTTTTAAGCGTTTTATTGAAGAGAAAAATAAATTAAAGGCTTTGTTCTATTAAGCATAAACAAGCCTTATAATGGGATTTTGGTTATTTTGCTTTAAGCTCATTTTCTTAAGGGGATAGGGGGTATTTTGAATACCTCCTCTACAGCTCCCAACTAAATCCCCTAACCCCAAAAGAACGCATTACAAGAAAATATCGCCCAACTAGCGTCAAGCTTTTTTATATCTATATTGTAAAAAACGCTTTTTAGCATTTTTTAAATTTTCACTCTCTCATCGCTTTAAAGCATCTACAAAACCCCCCTCCTTTTGCCCTTTATTTCGTGGGCAAATCGCCTACAGGACAAGCGGCCACGCCCACGCTTGGGCGAGTGAATTTTTCTACATTTTCTTGAGCTTTTTTGGGGTCATTAACCCAAGTTTTATAGAACTCAAAAGGGCATTCCGCCACACCCTTATCCCCATCGCCACTAGCAAAAACCCCACTATAACCTCTGTGCAAGAGTTTGAAGAGTTGGTTTTGGCTTTGGTCGTATTTCCTCGCATCACGGATTTGTTGCACAGAAAGTTGAGCGTATTGAAGACCATTTTCTTCTTCCCCGCATTCGCCCAGAGTATGCCCGTCAAAACCAATAATGCTAGAATGCCCGAAATAGGAATACACCCCATCAAAACCGGTCGCATTCGCTACCGCTACATAACATTGATTAGCCCACGCCATAGCTTTCACTATCGCAATTTGTTGCTCCTTAGCAGGATACATGTAACCTTGACAGCGCACAATAAGCTCTGCCCCACGCATCGCGCAATCGCGCCAAATTTCAGGGTAGTTCCCATCATCGCAAATGATCAAAGAAACTTTCAAGCCCTTAGGCCCATCAACCACATAAGTTTTATCCCCAGGATACCAGCATTCAATAGGACACCAAGGCAAGATTTTGCGGTATTTTTGCACGATCTCACCCTTATCATTGACAAGAATCAAAGTGTTATAGGGATTCTTTTTGGCTTGCTCGTGTTTTTCCCCAGTCAAAGAGAACACTCCCCAAACCTTGTTTTTCTTACAAGCCTCAGCAAAGATTGCGGTTTCTTCTCCAGGAACGCTTGCAGCTGTGTCAAACATTTCTTGTCTGTCATACATAATCCCATGCGTGCTGTATTCGGGGAAAATAATCAGATCCAATCCGGGCAAACCTTGTTTGACCCCACCAATCACCTTAGCGATATTGCGACAATTTTCCAACACTTGTTCTTTAGTGTGGAGTCTAGGCATCTTATAATTGACTACCGCTACACCCACAGTATCGGGGCTGCTACTAATATCTCCATGTCTCATATTATGTTCCTTGTTTTTTTTTGATGAAAGTTCCTAAAAACCCTCTATTGAATTTATAAAATAATTGTGTAAATGGATTCATAATGAATGTGAAAACTTTAATCATTATAATTATTATAGGCGAGTTTTAACTTTTTTGCTCCATTGGGTAACCTATTTCTAGAAAAATGAGGTTTTAGGCGCTTCTATTTTTATGGTTATTTGATTTTCACCTCCACTAAACCATATAGCGCATTAATGCAATAGATTTTAGCCGCTCTTTGCAAGTCTTGTAATTTTAAGCTAGCATGCTCAACAAGACCCTTTTTTAACAACCCCACAACACCCGTCCCGTTTAACGCGCCCGCGCTGAAATAAGGGGTTAAAAGCTTGTTATGGATTTCTAAAATAAGATTGCTCCTAGCGCCCTCAGTGAGTTCTAGATCCTGGTTATAAAAGATTTCATCAAACATAACGCCTTTTTTAATGAGCGCTCGAGCGTTTTGATAAAAAGGGGCGTAAGTGGTCTTATGGTATAAAAAATCATTGTGTTTATCAATGGGGGCTTCACTCAAACGGATTTCTAGGCTTTTTAAAGGCTCTAAGGTTTTGTATTCTTTAATGAGCTTGCCCTTTTTATTGAGTAAAACCCTTAAAACCCCTTCTTTTTCCAATTCAAAGTCTAAAAGATTGTCATCGTATTTAAAGTTAAAATATCGAGCGCTATGCATTAAGCGTTCTTTATGGGCGTTTTTATTGTTAATCTCTAATTTTTGATCCCTTTTGATAATTTTCATCGTCTCTATAATCTCAAATTCTATTTTAGGCATCACAAAAAAGCTTTTTAAAAAGCTCTCTTCATATTCTTTTAGCGCTTTACTTTGATAAGTTACCCCACTCCCTACCCCCAAATGCAAAAAATCTTCGCATGCTCTTTTTTCTAAAGTGCGGATAGGCACGCTAAAAAGGGCTTTTTTTCCTCCAACCATGCCTATCGCCCCGCAATACACCCCCCTAGGGCGTTTTTCTAAATCTTCAATGATTTGCATGGTTTTGATTTTAGGGCATCCGGTCACAGAGCCGCAAGGGAACAACGCCTTAAAAATCTCAAACAAGCTTGTTTTTAGGGGCAATTGAGCTTCAATCTCACTTATCATTTGATACACGCTCGGCAAGCTGATGATTTCAAACAATTGATTGACTTTCACGCTATTTTTTAAGGCCAAGTGGCTCAAATCGTTACGCAATAAATCCACAATCATCACATTTTCGCTTCTATTTTTGTCGTCATTTTGCAAAAACAATCGGTTTTTTTCATCTATCAAGGGGTTATTTGAGCGAGCGATCGTGCCTTTCATGGGTTTTGTGATAATCTTAATCGCTGTGTCTAAAAACTCTAATTCAAAAAACAATTCCGGCGAAAAGCTTAAAACGCTCCCAAACTCATTTTCTATCAAAGCCTTAAAAGGCGTGTTTTGGTTGTGTATCACTTCCTTAAAAACGCGCTTTGGCTTGGCTTTAGTGTCTAAAAATAAGTCCATCGTGAGATTCACTTGATAGGTATCACCGTTTTTGAGATGCTCTTTAACGGCTTTAAACTGCTTGAAATAAGTTTTTTGATCTAAAGAACTATGGATTTTAGGGTAAAACGCATGCTCTTTTAAAGGCTCTAAAGAATATTTTTTTCTTTCTAAAAATTGTTCAAAATACAAAAAAGGGGTTTGGCTTTGAAAAGTTTCATCTAAAAACGCTAAACGCGCTTCATACAAAAGATACCCCACAAAATACCCCTTCCCCCTATTTTGAGAGATGAAATCCAGGGCGTTTTTAAGCTCATTAAGATTAGTGGCTGTGAGTTTTTTAACGCTTTTTTGATATTTAAAATCCCCAAAAATCATTTAATTTCTAGCAACGGCTTCGTATTTGTCTATCAAAAACACCGGGTTATAGCTCATTTTAGACCTTCTCAAACCCTCTAATCCTAGATCTTCTTCTCTGTTAGCGTAAGTCAAATGGCTAAATTCATTCAAAAGCAATTGCTGGTTGATGATTTGATATGCGCCTGCAATATCTGTGCGGGCTTTTTCAATGTGGATGAGCGCGCTCTCTTCGTTTAAAACTTCTCCAAAACTAAACGAGACTATTTCCCCATTAACCCTAACAAGCCCCCCTTTCACATCCAAGCTTTCATAATTTTCTAACACGCTTTGAATGCCCTTATTTTCATTGATTAGCCCTATATCATCGGTTTGGCTTTCTAAAAACCACTCTTTAGAGGCTTCTAAAACTTCCTTTTTATTTTGAGGAGAAATTTTTTCATAAACAAAATTCGCATGATTGGTTAAAAACTGGTTTAGGTGGTTTTTTTTCTTATGGTATTTTTTCCCTTTGAGCGCGATCAGTTCTTCAATAGAATAAACATAATCGCTCCTGTCTCTGTTGTAAGTGAAATCAAACACCCCTACAAAATTGTCTTTCAAATCGTCTTTTTGCTCTAAAGTCAGGGAGTGGAATCTTAAATTTTTTTCTAATTCCAAAAGCTCTTTCACGCATTCATGCGTATTCTTACCGATAGGATAGAAATAAAAGGGTTTTTGGTTTTTATAAGTGGTTTGAATGACCAAACAATCCTTAATCACCGCCACTTGAATGAGCCTTGCGTGCTGCCATAAGAAGCAATTGGTAAAGCTCACGTCCGATAAAACGATTTTTTGAGTTTGTAAAAACCTTGAAAACAGGTCCTTATGTTCTAGGGTAATTTTTTCAAACATGGCAACTCTCTTTTATTTTTTTAACTCTTTTAGGGCGTTTTCTTGAAAATTTCTAGAAATCTTAAAAACCTCTGCATAAAAACTTGCAAGGATTCCTCCATTCAAATGCTTGAAATCCCTTTGGCTGAGTCGTTTTAAAATCTCTTGCTCTCTTTTAGGGCAATAAATGGGGCTTTTTTGGGGGCTTTCTTGTTTGATAAGAGCGATTTTTAAAGCGATTCCTAAGCGTTTGTCTAAAAGATCGCTCAATTCATTATCCAATAAATCAATTTCAGCCCTTAAATTTTCTAAAAGACTATCCAAATTCTTTTGCATCTAATCAAACCCCCTTTAAGCCTTCTTCTTCTAACCGCCATAAATCTTCTAAAGCTTCTCTTTTTCTTATCACTCTGATTTTGTGATCTTCTAGGGCTAATTCTAAGAGTTTGGGGCGCGAATTGTATTGACTGGCCATGCTAGAGCCATAAGCCCCAACCTTTTCTATGGCTAATTTATCGCCTGGCTCTAATTCTGGCAAATTGGCGTCTTTTAAAAAAGTGTCGCTGCTCTCGCACACAGGCCCTACCACATCGCAAGGCGAAATCTCACGCCCCCTACAAGGCGTTATGACCCTTATGGCATGCTTAGCATGATACAAACTGGGGCGTAAAAAATCATTCATGCCCGCATCCACGATTACAAAGCGCTTGTTTTGAGCCTTTTTTTCATACAAAACCTGCATGATCAATTCCCCACTCTCAGCCACGATGGATCGGCCCGGCTCACAAATAATGGTCAAATCCAAGCCTTGAAGTGCGTTTAAAATCCCTTGCGCGTAATCATAAAGCTTGATAGTCTCTTCATTTTCATAGCTCACGCCAATGCCTCCACCCACATCAAAAAAACGCAAATCAATCCCTAAAGCTATCAAAGATTTAGCGATTTTAGCCACCTTTTGACTCGCTTCTATAATCGGATCTAAATCTAAGAGCTGCGATCCGATATGAAAATGCACGCTAACAGGCTCTAAAAACGCGCTTTTTTTAGCCCAAAGAAACATTTCCAAAGCTTCTTTTTCTCCTACGCCAAACTTATTTTCTTTCAAACCGGTAGAAATATAGGGGTGCGTTTTAGCGTCAATGTTAGGGTTGATTCTAATGGAAATCCTAGCCTTTATCCCTAAAGATTGAGCGATTGTTTCAATCGTTTTTAATTCCATAAAACTTTCCACATTCAAAAATAAAATGTTGAGTTTTAGGGCTTGCTCTATTTCAAATGCGCTCTTACCCACCCCGCTAAACACGATTTTATAAGGCTTGATCCCAGCTTTTAAGGCCCTTTGTATCTCGCCTATGGAAACGCAATCCGCCCCGCTCCCTAAATGCGCCAATAAAGAGAGGATACTCAAATTAGAATTCGCCTTTAAAGCGTAGCAAATCAAAGATTTACGCCCCCTAAACGCTTCTTTATAATTCAAAAAAGCCTGTTTGATCTTGTCAAAATCATAGAGGTAAAAAGGGGTTTTATAAGTTTGAAACAGCTCTTCATAATTAAACATAGAAAAACCTAACCATAAAATTTGAACGAAGCATTATAGCAAAAAAGCTAAAACGCCACTCGCATGCCCACATTCCCGGTTATATTAATGTCTTGGTATTGTAAGCCCATTTTAAGCCCCACCCCCGCATTCACATACACCAAACGCCACAAATGCATTTCGCCTCCTGTGATCACGCTCGCAAAAGTGTTGAAAACTTCCCCCTTGCGATACAATAAAGTGTTTTCACCCACAAAACGCACCATATTGCCGCCTTTAGATTTGATCAAAAGATCCCTACCCAGTCTCGCCGTTACAAAATAATAGGAATTTTGACCAAAATATTTACGGCTCTCTAGCCCCATGTTGAGCGTTAGAACCGATTCGTTAGAGGGGTTTGAATGCATGAGAAATTGTTTGTAAGCGGCATCATTTATTTTGCCTTTCATCCCGCTCAAGCCTATGAAATAATAACTCAAGCCCACTTGAGGTTTTAGCACCACGCTTTTTTGTTTGAACATGAAATCATAGCCGTAATTCCCGTTCACGCTCGTTGTCCAAGTGTTATAACTATAGCGTTGGTTCAACACAGAAAGCAAGGGATTAGAAGAATTGATATTATTTGCATTGCCTCCATAAGTTTCATTCGCACTCAAAGTGAATTCGTTCCTTTTTAAAAAAGCCCTCGCATACATCCCCACATCCACATTATTACCCAAAGAATGCATGATGTTCCCATTAAAGTCGCTATAGCCATAAGCCACATAACCCCCAAGGATCACATTTTTAACTAACCTGTCATAGCCCACATTCAAGCCATAAAGCGTGCCATTGCCCCCAGAAATAAAGCTCGCTCCCCCCACCCCTTGAACCCAAAGGTTATTTGGGTGTTTGCTGAGTTGAGAGTATTTGACAAAAACCTCTAAAGTGCTAGGGTTAGAATCGCTAAAACGCTTGTTTTTAAGCTCTAGTAAACGATTAGAAAAACCAGACTCTCCCTCTCTAGCCCTAAAATCAGAGAGTTTTGTCAAACGGCTGGTTTGTTGGGTGTAACTCGCCAATTCTAAAAGGTTGGTAGCGTTATCCCTAAAATTAGGGTTAGAAATCAAGCTTGCGGTGTTTTGAAGATCTTTTGTTACGCCTAAGATTTCATTCAAAGAGTGGTTTTCTAAATAAATCGGCGCAAAAAGCGGGTTTTCTTTGGTTTTTATCATCAATGTTGAAAGCCAATTGATAGCGCTATTCCCCCCTATCGCTTCAATTTGATTGAGTGCGCTTTGTCCTTGAATGCCCACAATGTAATCTTGTAAGGTAGGGGGGGTAAAATCCATGATCTTGTTGCCATAAGACATTTTAATCTGGTCATGAAGGACAGAAAGGCTTAAAATGTTGTTTGGAGAAGCGTTGTTTGAGTTAGGCAGCGCTACGCTCAATAATAACCCCTTATCTTGCAATAAAACCCGTTGGCCCAAATAAGTCAATACGCCGTTTTTTTCCTCTATGTGGTTTCCGTTGATATTGATTAAGGTATAGAGCTTTAAATACGATTGCAAGCTATCGGGGCTGATATCGTAATTGATGTAACGGCTGCTTTTTAATAAAGTGTAAGTCGTGTTATTGGCCATGCTGTTATTGACATTTATAAAAGGCGTTTGGGTGGTGTTGAGATTAATGATCCCCTCTGCTTGAATGAGCGGATTTGTAGGCGTTTGAGAATTTTCTAAATTAAAATGGATCGTTCCCAAATTATTCAAAGCCCCCCCTACTTCTAACCCATAAATCCCGGTGCTTAAAGAAGCGTTTGAAGCGATCACTAAATTTTGAAGTACCTCTATTTTGCGCGTGGCGTTGTTGTTAAATACGCCTTGAATGTTTAAGTTATTCGTTACAAAGCTGGCGTTTTTCTCTAACACCGCTTGGTTGGAAATCGTGAGGTTGTTGGCTTGGAATTGAGCGTTATTGTAAAGATACAGGTTTTTAACGTTTGCAGAGCCTTTAATCTTTGAAAAATCAACCACCCCGTTAGCGTAAATATTGCCTGAAAAATTGAAACCATTCGCCGCAACCACCAAGCTCTCATCGTTATTGTTCAAGGCGATTGGCGCGTTACTTGACGCATTACTAGAATAAGTGTTATTTTGAGTGGTGAGCGTACAAGGGTTTGTAGCGCTAGCTGTCGTTGGATCGCTTTGTTGCGCGCAACTAGCGTTGATAAACAGATTGCCTTGAAACACGGAAACATTGTTATTAGCAGCATTAATTTTAAGGCCGTTGCTGGCATCAAGCGTGGTGATGCTAATGTTAGAAACTTGATTAGACAATAAATTGAGCGTTCCAGAATGGTTAGTGAAAGCGATGTGGTTGTTTCCGGCAAAAATGAGCGAATTTCCTGCGTTAAAAGAAAGCGTGCCTCCATTAGCGTTAGAGAAAGTGGAATTTTGCACAAAAACATTGCCTTGCGCGTTGAAACTAAAATCCCCTTTTTGCCACGCTTGACTCAAGCCATAGGGAGCGAAAAGCCCCTTTTTACCAAGATTAGGGATCAAATCCCCCAAACCTTGTTCATAAATAGGCCCTAAGCCTTTAGCTGCTAGGACTTTGTCTAAAACGCTTTTAATCTGTTGGTTTTGCAGCAAGCTTTCTAAAGAATTGAGCGTGTCTTGGCCTAAAAATTCGCCAATCATTTGCTTGCCTAAAGTGGCTACATCGTTTTTTAAAGAGTCGCTCGGTTTGACAATATCTTGCAACATCACGCTTATCACTTGCCCTATATCGTTAGCGGAAATAAAGCCAGTGATCTGATTGAACAACCCTTTTTTACTCAATAAATCATTGATGGACATGCTCCCTATAAGCTTTTCAGGGTTTTGCAAATCAATGCCCCCCAGTCCGGCTAATCCCCCCACTAACCCGGTCCAAAAGCCTAATTTTTGTCTGATCAAATCTTTAATCGCCGTGTTCAAACCGCTATCATTCATGAGGTTATCAAAATTATTCTGCCCTAAAAGCTGGCTTAGGGTTTGATTTTTTTGCTCAGGCGTTAAATACCCCCCAATCACGCTATCACTCCCTAGCGTATTTACTATCAAATTCCCTAATCCCCCGGCTTTATTAATGGATTGCACCGCCACTTCGCCCAAAATATTAGCGAGCCCGGCTTGATTAAAAATCTTATTGATGCCCTCTTGGCCTAGCATGCTAAAAATCCCATCGGTTTGTGAGCTTACGATATTCGCTTGGTTGAGAATAAGCGAAGTTTGGCTGTTAAAAGTTACGCTAGCGCTCCCCCCAGTCCCCCATGCGTTCCCACTCCCTAAAGTGCCGGTAAGATAAATTTCTTTAGCGTTAAAAGTCGTGTCAATATAGCCCAAATCAGCCGAGCTAGACTCTAAAAGCTGCCCTAAATAAGTGCCTCTAAATTTTTGGCACACAATATCAGTGTAATCGCAAGGTGTTTGATAGCCCAAGCCCCCAAAAACCACCGCGCTATTGGTGTCTGTTTGCCCTATTTTAGTCGCCCCTATAATCAAAGCGCCGTTATTGAAATTTTGCACCACCGAATTGTTTGCGTTATCAATCAACTCGTTAATGTTTTTCCAATCGCTAGGCGTGATGAGCTTGGTAAGCTGGTTTAGTGCATTAGAGTTTAAATTGCTCAAACTTGAAAGCGAAAAATCATTCCCTAATATCTTTTTGATTTCAGGGTAGAGTTTGAGTGCCATTTGCCCTAACGCTTTGATATTATTGAAATTATAGCCCTTGTTATAGATGTGCAACGCGCTAATAGGGTTGCCTTGCGCGTTATAGGTTTGCGAGATGACAGAAGACTCAGAGCTTAGATTGTTATTTTTCGTGGTGTTGTTACTGCCACTGGCTTGATAGGATTGGTTGGGGTTATAATAGCCTTTCACGCTGCTAGTGAGATAAAACACGCCTTCTGCGTCATCGCTATAAGAATACACGCCATTAGCGTTGTTATAGACTTTTTGGTAGTTAAAGATTTCAGAGCCAATGTTATAGAGCGTGTTTTTAATGCCCGGGATTTGAGAGAGCGTAACGCTTAGTTGGTTGTCTTTAAAGCTCTCGGTGATTTTTAGGGCGTTATTAAGGGGGTTAGTGAAACTATAAGTTTGGTTTTTAGCATCATAAATCCCGTCATTGATGCGCATGCCAAAGAAGTTGATGCACTCATACCAATTACTATTCATGTCCGCTTGAATGATGTTATACACACGATTTTTATTATCGTTTAGATCGCTTAATAAATCAATGTTAGCGATATTCAAACTCCCTTGATCGCTAAAAACAAGCTGGCTGTTTTTTAAATTCAGCACGCTACTGTTGTTAGGGTTTAAGAGGTTGCCTCCCAAACTCAAGGGTGCTTTAATGTTAAGGGCTTGATGGAACGTGATGGGGCTTTGAGAAAAAGCGTTATCATAGAAATTAAACGCCGTGTTAGAGGTAATGGCGCTAGAGCCTTGGAAATCTAAAGAAGAGTTATTGCTTAAATTAAACTGCCCTCCTAAAGAGACCACTCCCTTAAACACGATAGAAGAATCATTCAAACTCGTAGTAATATTCGCTGAATTGAAATTAACCGCCCCGTTAAAATTAAGGTGAGAGCCATTACTCGCAATCAAGCTCGCATAATCGTTGATCGTGGCGTTGTTGGAAATATTGATGGCGCTTTGGTTGAGGTTGAGCGAGCTGGTGTCGTTCAAATTCAAATCGCCTTGAAGATCCAAGGTTGAATGGTTGCTCGCATTGATAGAGGCGTTTTGAGAAAGATTGATCGCATTGGCTTTAATGCTGCTTGTCCCCACTGAAACGCTTAAATTGGAATTGTCAAACAACACGCTTTTAGCTTGCATTTGATACAAACCAGAGCTTAAATTCGTGCTGTTGGTGAAACTGATCGCATTAGTGGCATTGAATTTAAAAACGGACTGCGTTTGCCCCACATAGCCTCTAAAAGAGCTGTTAGAAAAATCCAGATTCAAAGCGTTGAAACTAAAATTAGGGTTGCCTTTATTTTGCGCGGTATCGTCTATAAAATAGGAGTTTTGGGCTTGAATGTTCGCGCTGTTAGAAACAAAATTCATAGAAGAGCTTTGTGTGCCAGCGGCGCGGTTATACAAAGTCGCGTTCGTTAAAAGAATGCCTTGAAGCCCGTTAAAATTAAGGTTCGCGCCCCCACCGCTAGAAATGCGATTCCCGCTTTCAATGCTGCCGGTGATGTAAATCTTTTGCGCTTCATAATGCCCTGTGATAAAGCCTATGCATTGCAAATTCCAGCAATGCCCGCTCGCATCATTGCTCCCTACTCCCTTATTGTCCCCAAAGCGAATGACCACATTAGATTGCGGCGCATCGCTTACGCTCGTCCATATATTTTTAGCCCCAAAAACGATCGCGCTGTTTTGCCCGGTGAACGTTTGAGAAAATTCCGCTTTAGTGAATAAAGTTTTCCCGCTCGCATAAAAATCAATGCTGTTGTCGTAATAATAAATGGTGTTGTTTGGATTCCCTAAATTATTGTTATAACTGTTAGGCATGTAGGTCATAAAACCAAGAGTGTTTTGATAATACAAACGATCCGATTTTTCCATATCCATGTAATCAAACACCATGCCAACGCCCAAACGCCGGATAGAAATGCTGTTGGGTGAAAAAACCTCTTGAAAATTATAGGTTTGGTTATTGAAAGAATACACCACATCATAAATACCATTACCCGCGCTAGAGACGAGTTTCTCACTACTTGCCCCATGCCCTTGGTAGTTGATGAGCTGCCATAAGTTTTTACTAAAAGCGTCGTTGTATTCAATTTCTTTAGAAGAGCTTACAAGGGTGATAGGGTTGCCATTAGTGATAGCCTGATCAATATTGATAACCGAATGAGCGCTAAAAGCAATCGTTCCATCGCCAAAAGACAAAGGGGCGTTCAGGTTTTTTAAAGTGATGTTATTGAGAGTAACTTGCCCTTTCACGCTCGTATTCGTAGGGCCATTAAAAGCCACATTATCAAAAGTTGCATTCCCTGAGATATTAACAGAGCCGGTATTATTAAAATTAGCGTTATTTTGAGAGCCATTAGTAGAGTTCCCAAAAACAGCGTTCCCGGCGATTTGCAAATTTGAATTAGCGTTAGTGAAGTCCCCCACAAACGAAGTGGTTGCGTTAGAATTATTGAAATTAAAAGAAGCACTATTGTTGAAGTGAGCGTTATTGAACGAAGCGTTTTTTGCACCAATCTCAAACGAACCGCTATTGAACTGGTTGTTATTTGAAAAATTCAAGCTATCGCCGCTGAATTGGTAACTCCCTCCATTAAAGTTGGTGTTTTCAAAAGTCGCTTGCCCCGCATTGAAAATGAATTTCCCGTCTTTGGCTTGGTTAGTGAAAGTTGCACCATACACGGAAAGTTTGCCATTAGCGTTTAGACCACTCAAATTCTGCGAACTATCCATGTTTTGCGTGGAAAAAGTCATAGAGCTTGAATAAATCCCGGCGTTATGTTGCGTGATGGTAGCGTTAGCGATATTGATACTATCTACCCCATTAAAGACGAGATTGGCTGCCCCACCGGTGCCTATACGATTGCCAGAACGCAGATTCGCTGTGATATACACATGATAAGCGCTATAAGTGCCATCAGTCGTGCCTGTGCATTGATAATAGGGCCAAGGCCCGCAATGCCCATTAAGAGCGCTCCCTGAAGTGTCCCCAAAAGACACCGTGTCGCTAGAAGAAACGCTATTTCCAGTCCATGTTGAGTTATACCCAATCACCAGATTACTACCACTAGCGCTAAAGGTTTGTTTAAACGAGTTAGTGTAACTCCCCCATATTTGAACGCTCGGCAAGTAATAAGTCCCGCTCTCTGTAAAATTTTGAGATTTGGGGATGTAATGTTTATGATCATACCAAGTCATGTCAGCATTAATATAATTTGAAGCGGATAAGTCAAATTTGGAGCCGCTAATGACAGGGGGTGGCGTGTAAGTCCCGCTCTCTAAAGCTTGGATGATAATGGAATTAGGGCCAAAAGTTTCTTGCAGTTTGTAGATAGTATCCCCTATTTTGTAGCCCACTTGATAGACTTGCGTAGAGTTTGAAGAGGATTTAGGGGGCGAAGAGTCAGTGTTTTTAGATGTTGTAGCGTTTCCGCTCAAAAGCTGTCCGGTAACCCCATTGTAAGTGATCATCTCCCATAAACCTTGAGCGAAACTTTGCGGATTTGAAGAGCTTTCATTCGTTTTTAAGGCGTTTGTTAAGCTGTTGATTGCATGGTTTAAAAGATGATTATAAGTGATCCCACCGCTAGAATTTAAAATCGTTACACTCTTTTTATCCCCTAAACTTGTAAGGTTGAAAGTCGTCCCTTGAGTGAGAGTGATTTTAGAACTCCAAAAATCAAGGGTTGAACCATTGTTCAAATCATTCTTACCGCTTAAAGTAACGCCACCGGTAACACTCATGTTGTTTGTATTAATAGAAGTGTTGAATGTCGTGTTGTTAAAACTCGCATCTTTTTCTATAGTGATTTTACCGGTATTATTGAAAGTGGCGTTATCAAACGAAGCGTTTTGGATTGTTAGTTGGTGGTTTGAGTTGTTAAAGGCTTGCTGAAAGTTCACAAAGCCCTTAAGAGTGGTAGTGCTGCCACTAAAAGAGCTGTTTTGAATTTGGGGGTGCTGAGCGCTGTTATCTGGATTAGTTTGGTTATTGAAAGTAAAAGTCCCCCCATTAAAGGAGCTGTTTTGGAAAGTGGCTTGATTGTTAAAAATATAGGAAGCGTTACTAAAATTCGTGCCATTAAAAGAGCTTGTGCCTTTAAAAGTGAAGCTACCGCTATTAAAGGCGGTGTTATTGGTAGCGCTAAACTCTTTATTGAAAGTATAACTCCCCCCATTTAATTTCGCCCCACTAAAAGTGGCGTTCTCTTCAAAAGTGAAACTGCCGCTTGCATTGCTAAAGGTCGTATTAGTAGCGTTAGTCGTGCCTTTAAAAGAATAGCTAGGCCCAGAAGTGGAGCAATTAGCCCCACTGCCAACTTTAGCTAAAGAACTGCAAGTATCCCCACTTAAAGAAACCGAACCAATAGTAATGGTGCTATTAGCGTTGCCTATATTCACTTGCGAAGTTTTATACGCGTTGATATTGGAATTGACATTGACTTTATTAGCGTTCAAGTTTAAAGTGGCTGTGCCGGTGTGCGTGCCAGCTCCCGATCCCACACGATTGCCCACTTCCACGCTGTTATTCACATTGATAGTCCCAGCACTAAAAGTAACATTAGTATGCCCATTAGGATACCAAGAAGTGAAGCTATTCCCACTATGAGTGCCCAAATCAAAAGTAGCGTTATTGCCTAATTCAATATTTAAATTCCCCCCATTATATTCCCCTCCCGTGTAGTTATACAGACCGCTTAAAAAATAAGTGCCGTTATCATTTTTTAAATTGGCTGTGATGTCTTGGTTGTTTTGAGAGTGGTAGTAGTTAGCCGCATTGCCCCCTGCCCAAGTTTTTGTGATGAGTTGGTTTCCTGTGAATTGTTGGGTTTTTTCCTCCCATTTATCGCAACTCCATAAAGCATACCATGGATGATGCACGCATACCTTTTGGCTTTTTCCCCCCCAACTAAGCCCCAAAATATCCGTTCCATCCGCATACACCCCACTAGCAAACCCACCAATCAGTAAAGGCATAAGCCATAAAGGACGCTTTAAGATGGTTTTTTGCTTGCGTGTTATCTTTTTTGGTTTCTTTTTAAACTTTTTCATTTAAACGCTACTTTCTTTTTCTCTAAATAGTAACTAAAAACTCTCCCCTTTAATCAAACCGAGTTTTTCCCAAACAAACGCAAGAAAAACAAAGCGCACACCAGCACAAGCAATTCCTTAAACAGCCATTCGCTTTGAGCGTGCGAGCGGGCAAATTCAGCGCTTTGAAGCGCGGCTTCACCCACTTTTTGAGCGTTTAAAATATAAGGCGTGTAATAAAAAACAAAGAGCAAGCACAACGCCCCTATCGCCACGCCAAGGATCAAATACACTAACGATCTTTTATAATAAATAAACGAAATGATTTCATAAAGTAACACCACAAAACCGATCGCGCCTAAAAGATAATTGAAACGCACAAAGATTTGCGCCATGAGTTTCCCGCTCTCAAAGGGAGTTAGATTCAATTCGGGTAAAATGCTTGAAGCTTTGAAAACAATGGGTGCGACCATCATCCCTAAAGTGATCAAAGAGCCGCCCAAAATGCCTAAAAGAAGCAAATACACCCCTAAACCAAATTTTTTCATCTTCCACCTTTTTTAAGATTTTTGCAACAAATGGTTATAGTCTTTAAACTGCCACACTTGAACTAATGGCATAAAAAATTTTAAAAGGGCTTGAACGTCAGTGATTTTATCTTTTAAACCGATAAACACTTCAATCTTCACGCCTTTTTCTAATAAAAATCTAATTATAGAATCACTATGCTTGTAATCCAATAGAAATTCTAATTCTTCTAAAGAACCCTCTCTTTTAAAACGCTCCAATTGGGCGTTCAAGCCCACTTCCTTATAAAAGTTATCCATGTAGCTTTGCGGATCTTTTTGAAA
Organism: Helicobacter pylori; assembly: GCF_014497725.1. Lineage (GTDB taxonomy): Bacteria > Campylobacterota > Campylobacteria > Campylobacterales > Helicobacteraceae > Helicobacter > Helicobacter pylori_DE. Next base: position 34,596 of record NZ_JACTGF010000005.1, read on the forward strand.
CGAAGAAAGTTGCAAGCGTTTGAACGCCAAACTCTTATGCGCTAGCATGCAAGGCGAAAACAACAATAAGGAATGGATGCGCCGTTGTTGCAAGACTTCATTATAGGCGTATTCTATCGCCTTAATCGCCCCCATAGAAAAGCCTGACACATCATAAGCCCCTTTTAAAAGCCACTCTTCAAACAAAACGCTTTCATTAACAAACCCAAAACCACTAAAAAAACGCATTTTCACCCGTTCAACAAATCATAGAAGTTTGCATGCTCTAAACATTCTTGCTCTAACAATAAAACGCTCAATCGCTTGCAAGCTGCAATTTGTGGCTTTAAAAACTCCAATTGCTCTTCATAAAGAACGCTTAAAGACTCTTTTGTAGGGGCTAAAAGAAGCTCACTAGCCATAAATTCATTCAAAAATTTCGCTTTTTGCAAGTCTTGTTTAGACAGACTATAACGCTCCTTATAGAGCAACTCTAAAATAATCGTCCCGCTCAAATACACTTTAATGTAATTTTTAATCTCGCTCTCGCTATGGATTTTATTTTCATTAAAAGCGATAAATTCCCCTAATATTGGCGCTTTATCAAATTCAATTTCTAGCCAATACGCGCTTAAGGCTTTCGCGCTTTGATACAAAGCGACTAATTCTTTTTGGTTTTCGTCTAAAGTTTGGGGCTTTTTCTTGCCGTAAGCGATCTTGTCTTTCACTTCTAAAATGTCGCTCTCAGTGATTTCGTTTCGTTGGTGTTTGAGGGCGTTTAGAGCGCTTTCATTGATCAAAGTCGCCAACATCGCCCCGCTAAAACCCACGCAAATTTTAGCGATCTTAAGATAATTGAGCGCATGCTTTTTATTTTCTAAAAGCTTTTCTAAAATGCTCTGTCTTTCTAGTAAATCCGGTAAAGAAATGAAAATGCGCCGATCAAAACGCTTGCTCCTTAATAGCGCTTCATCCATCACTTCCATTTGGTTAGTCGCTCCTATCACCACCACCTCATCGTTTTGTAAAAACCCATCCATTTCGGTTAAAAGCTGATTGAGCGTGGCCTCTCTTTCATCGCTCCTATGCCCTCCCCTAGCCTTACCCAAAGCGTCAATTTCATCAATAAAAATAATAGAGGGGGCATGCCTTTTAGCGTGCATGAAAAGTTCATGCACTTTTTTAGCCCCAGCCCCCACATAAATTTGAGAAAACGCGCTCCCGCTTTCATAAAAAAACGGCACTCTGGCTTCACTCGCTAAGGCTTTAGCGATCATGGTTTTCCCCACTCCAGGAGGCCCGATTAAAAGCACGCCTTTAGGGAGGAAAATCCCTAAATCCTGGTATTTTTTAGGGTTTTTTAAATAATCTATCACTTCTAATAATTCTTCTTTGACTTCATCCACCCCTGCAATGTCTTCAAAACGCACCCCTAGCGCATCGTATCGCTGGAATGCATTTTCTAATTCGTTTTTGTGAGCGCTCTCTAAACTCATTTTAGTGTCCAATCGTTTGGGCAAGCGCCAAAAGATCCCAAAAAGCATGCTAGAAATGAAAAAAAGCAACGCTAAAAAGATTTTAGAAACCTTGTTTAAACTTTCTCGTTTTTCTATGGGCATGCTCTCTGGGATTTTATAAACCCTTAAAAAGGCTTCTTTGTTGGTTTTATAAAGACCCTTGTTAGCATAAAAATAATTTTCATCTTCTGTTAGAGTTTGCTTAGGGTGAGACTGGATCACATAAAAAAAGTCCTTACTGGATATGAGCCTAGAAACATCGCTTAAGATTAAAAAAAGCAACAAGCAAAAAGTAAGCATCAAAAACCCTAACGCCAAAACAAGCGAGCGGTTTTTGATGCGTTTAAAGGGAGCGGTGAGGTTTTCTAAAAATTTAGAAAACGGCATGGTTTTCCCTCTCCTTAATTTCATACTCTTTGATTTCTAAAAAACTAGCCCTTAAAGGCTTATCGCTTTTGATTTTAATGGGGTTGAAAAATTGATCTAAAGCTTTAAATTCGCCGTCTTTTTGCGCTTCCACTAGGGCTTTTAGGGGCGTGTTGAGCTTAAACTGCAATTGCCTGAACGCCTTATTTTTATGAAAAATCAAATCTTTGATCGCATTCAAACGCTTTTTAGAAACTTCCAAACTCACGCTATCACGCATCAAACTAGAGGGGGTGTCTTTTCGTTTGCTGTAAATAAAAGGGTGGATGTGCGTTAAAGGCAAGCCCTCTAAATTTTTAAACGCCTTTTCAAAAACGCTTTCGCTCTCGCCCGGATGCCCCACAATAAAATCCGTGCCGATAGCAAAATTTTTAGAAGCGATTATCTCTAATAATTCCCTATCGCTTTTAGTGCGGTTTCTTCGATTCATTCTCTCTAACATGAAATCATGGCTGTGCTGTAAAGCGATATGCAAATGTTTTTCTAAAAAATCCTCTTCTAAAAGCTCTAAAAATTCATCGTTGATTTGATTAGGCTCTAAGCTCCCAATCCTTATGCGTTTTAATCCAGTAATCTGGCTTAATTTTTTAATCAACCTTGCGATATTGCTTCCTCTATCCTTCCCATAGCTCCCCACATTGGTGCCGGTTAAAACCACTTCTTGAACCCCTTTAAAGCATAAAAGGCCCACTTGCTCTAAAATTTTCCTCTCTTCAAAACTCCTAGCCCTCCCTCTCACGCTTGGGATAATGCAATAATTGCAATCAAAATCACAGCCTTCTTGGATCTTGATAAACGCCCTGGTTTTTCCCACAAACTCGCTCACCATCGTGGTGTCTAAATGCTTGTTTTCTAAATTATCATCTATAAAAAAACGCTTTTTTTCTTGTAGAAGCGCGTTAATCTTTTCTTTATTGTCATGCCCAAAAACGCCCTTTAAAAACCCTTTTTCAAAAAGCTCTTTGCCTTGGGTTTTCACCCCGCAACCGGTAAATAGCACCTCTTTATTCAATCGCGCCATTTTTTTAGCGTAACTCCTTACCGCGCTATCAGCTCCATTAGTCACGGTGCAAGAATTGATCACAATAATATCGGCTTCTTGTTCTTCTAAAGTCGCGCTAAAATCCTTCAAATTCTCGCCCATCACTTGCGTGTCAAAAAGATTCGTCCTGCACCCAAAAGTTTTGAAATAGACTTTTTTCATTTTTGTTCCCTTTTATTCCCAAAACCATCGCCTAGAGCGTCAGCATCCACTTTAAGCAGCTTGCTGGTCGTATAAGCGATATGAATATTTTCTTCTTTCAAAAAGGCTTCAACGATTTCAGCCACAATCTTGCTCCTTAAAGACAAGGTCGCATACGAATTGGTTTGATACCACACCGAGATTTTTATCCCGTTATTTTCAGGCATCAAAAAGCATCGAGGCTTCACACTCAAACTCCTTAAAGAATACCGGTCGCGCATTTTATTGAGCTGTTTATAGGTAATATCCGTGTATTCTTTAGACAATTCTGTAGCGATGTTGAGCGCAATTTTAGAAGCTTTTTTAAAATCAGAATCAAATGTAACGCAAAAATCCACGCCATCCCAAACCGTTTTCATCCCAAAATGGCTGTAATTAGCGAACATGGTGGTGAAAATATAATTATTAGGCACAAAGATAATCCGGCCCGCTCTCCTGTTGTTCGTGTAAGTGGTAAAGGTTACGTCTTCTAAAATCGTAATGTGCAACATAGAAATATCCAACACATCGCCAATAAAAATATCCGTCCCCTTAGCGATACGCACCCTATCGCCCACATGCACGCTCCCCCCAATCAAAATGATAAACCACCCAAGCAAGCTCATGAATAAATCCTTCATCGCAATCGCTAAGCCCGCGCTCGCAAAGCCTAAAACCGTTACCAAGTAAGTAACGTTTTCTAAATAAGAAAAAAGAAAAATTAAAATGATCACGCTCACATTCACGAAGTTAATGGCTTTATTCACGGTATAGACGCGCTCATTATTTTCAATGTATTTACTGGAAATGATTTTTAAAATCCACGCAAACACCACGCTCAAAAGGGCCGCTAAAAACACATAAACCAGTTTAAAAAGCTGGTTTTTAACTTGAGATTTGACAATGCTTATGGCTTCATCGCTGTCTTTTTGGAAAATCCCGATCGTGGTTTTTAGAATGTTTTGAGCCCCTTGCAATTCCAGGCGTTTGGCTTGAGTTTGATAAATCTCATCGCTTAGTTTCGCGCTTTTATCCAAAGCATGCCACTGATTTAAAAGCTGGTGTTTTTGATCTAAAAGCTTTAAAACTTCTTCTAAAGCAGTCTGATTACTTTTGAGACTTTCATGCTTTAAACGCATGCTTTTAATGAAAGAAATGCCATCAATGATCGCAATAGGGTTGGCGATATTAGGGATATTGGGGATATTGGGGCGCTCTATCAAGTCCTTAAAAGGATTGACCCCATAGCTTTCAAACATTTTTTGCTGGGACTCTAAAGCCTTTAAGGTATGCTCTAAGGTGCTAATCTTTAATAAATCCTTGCTTTTTTTATTTTTTAAGCGCCTTAATTCCTGCCTCACGCTCTCTTTTTCGGTATAAATCTGATTGTAGATCTTGTAGTTTTCAAATTTTTTCAACCACACGTTATCGTCTTTGGCGAGTTTTTTATCCACCAAAGCCATTTGTTTTTGTATAGATGATAATTCTTGGCTCTTATCTTCTGCTTGCAAAAACAAAAAACAAAAGAATAACAATACCCTTAATGCCATTTTTCTAACACCTTTAAAATCGTTTCTTTAGGGATATGAGAGGCCATTTCAAACGCTCCAATGCCTTTGGGCAGAATGAATTTGATTGTCTTATTCTCGCTTTTTTTGTCTAAAAACAAGCGTTCGTAAAATTTTTGAATATCGGTGATTTGGTAATTGAATATCAGATCAAATTTTTTCAATAAATTTTCTATGCGTTCGCATTCTTTTAGAGTGAGCATGCCTAAAGAAAGGGCTAAATCATTAGCCATGCACATGCCAATAGCGATCGCTTCGCCATGCAAAAATCGCTCATAATCAGTCTCGTTTTCTATCGCATGCCCAAAGGTATGCCCATAGTTCAACCCAGCCCTGATATTTCGCTCTTTTTCATCTTGAACAACGACTTGAGCTTTGATATTGACGCTTTGAAAGATTACTTCTTCTAAACAATCTTTTAAATCCTTTGTTTCCAATCTTTCTACCAAGCTTTTATCAAAACACACCGCCATTTTAATGATTTCAGCAACCCCTGCTTGAAATTCCCTTTTTTCAAGGGTTTTTAAAAAAGCTAAATCAATATAAACCGCTTTAGGCTGGTGGAACGATCCGATTAAATTCTTGCCATAAGGCGTGTTAATCCCTGTTTTCCCTCCCACGCTCGCATCCACTTGAGCGAGCAAAGTCGTAGGGATATTAATAAAATCAATCCCCCTAAAATAAATACTGCTCGCAAACCCCACCATATCGCTTATGACTCCCCCACCAAGGGCTATCATTAAAGAATGGCGGTTCAATTGCATTTCAAAGGCGTTGTTTAAAATCCGCTCTAATGAATGAAAATTTTTGTATTTTTCCCCGGACTCTATCACGCACACTCTGACTTCTAAGGCGTTCAAGCGCTCTAATAAATACGATAAATGCAACCCGGCCACGATGCTATCGCTAACAATGAGCGCTTTTTGTTTCAATTTTATTTCAGGCAGTTCCCCCAAAAACACTTTATAGCTTTTTCCTTTTAAAGGGATTACAATTTCTTGCATTCTTTCACTCCGCTACAGGGATAAAAATTTGAGGGTTGTCGTCGTTTAAAAACGCTAATTTTTCCACTTTAGTGGATAAAAACCACAAATAGCGCGTTTGCGTGATGCACTCTTCAAAAGGCATGAAATGCAAAATGGGATTTCTTAAAGAATTGAGATACATGATAGGATTTTTAATATCGGTTTGAAAAATCTCAATCTTGCGGTTAAAGGTGTTGGCTAAATTTTCGTAATGATTGACAATCTCATTTTTATAGCGCTTGTTAGGGTCAAAATCATAGAGCAACAAGCCCAAATCCATTTGCATAGACACATCAAAAATCACTGAAGACATGTCTTCATTAATGCTTAAACTTTCATTCAAAACCACCACGCTTTGAGTGGTTTTAGACAAGCCAGAAGTGTTGGTTTTATAAACCGGGGTGGCTGTTTTATGCAAGGCTCTTCGGTGTTTTTTGAAGAAAAAAAGCTCTCTGCCCACCACAATCAAACCCATTTTTTTTTGGTGGTCTTCATGGAGTTTTTGGATAAAACTTTTCCCATAAAAATCAAAATTCACTTCAATGCTTTCGGTTTCTAGCGCTAAAAATTTATGGTAAAACTTAGGGCTAGTGGGGTGTAAAACCTGAATGTAGAGCTTGTAGCTCTTTAAATGCTTGTGCAAAAACAAGGCTTGATACACATCGCGCATCATCGCTTTTCGGCTTTGTAAGCGCATATCAATGTATAAATAAATGCTCTTACCAAAGGGGGCTGGAAACTGCCCCACATTGCTTTTAACCTGGAGATACACTGCGTTTAAAATTTCCGGATTGCCCGCCACTAAGAGAATGTCTCGTGGCTGGATGACTAAAGATTTAGTGGAGAGTAACAAAACATCGTTGCGATAAAGCCCTACAATCCTGTATTCTTTTTGCCTGATAGAGCCAATATGCCTGTAAGCAAAAATGCTCCCAAAAGGCACATCAATCTCCATGATCTCGCCCTTGCCTAACCCAAACTCTCTAGGGGTGCTAGGGATATTGGGCAAACGAGAAATGAATTTATTGGCTAAAACTTCAAATTCATCAATCAAAATAAGCTTTTCATCTTTATTTTCTTCATTGTTTTCTAAGGTTTTTTCACCATCTCTTTTCACGCCAAAAACCACGCGCATGCGTTTGAAATGGGTTTGAATGATTTTGTGAATGATGCGCTGTTCTTTAAAATCTTGTATGATTAAAAACGCATCGCTCACCTCATCGTTTAACACTTGCAAAAGCCTAAAACTAGAAGTCGCATCAAAACAATGAAAAGCGAAAGTGCTTGGGTAGTTTTTAGGGATAAGGCTCTCATTTTTGACAACCACTATATAAAAATTATGATTAGAATAATGCCTTAGCACCAAGTCTAAAAAATTTTTTGCTACAATGCCATCTAAAATAAGGGCGATTTTTTTCAATTCCAAACTTCCTAAAAAATGATTACGCCATTATATCCAAGATTAAGGCTTAAACGATGGATTTTCAACTCCAAGCGACGGACAATAACGCGCGAGCTGGTCTTTTAAATTTAGCCCATTCTCAAGTGGCAACGCCTGTTTTTATGCCAGTAGGCACGCAAGGCTGCATCAAATCTTTAGACGCTACTGACATGCAAGAAATTTTAGGCGCTAAACTCATTTTAGCCAACACCTATCATTTGTATTTAAGGCCGGGCGAAAAGGTCGTTGAGGAGTTAGGGGGCTTGCATCGTTTCACTCAATTTCATGGGAGTTTTTTAACCGATAGTGGAGGGTTTCAAGCCTTTAGCTTGAGCGATAACGTCAAATTGCAAGAAGACGGGATTATTTTTAAATCCCATATTGATGGGAGCAAGCATCTATTCACGCCCGCTAAAGTTTTAGACATTCAATACGCCTTAAATAGCGATATTATGATGGTTTTAGACGATTTAGTGGGCTTGCCCGCTCCCTTAAAACGCCTTGAAGAATCCATTAAAAGAAGCGCTAAATGGGCGAATCTTAGCCTAGAATACCATAAAGAAAAAAACCGCCCCAACAACAACCTTTTTGCCATTATTCAGGGCGGCACGCATTTGAAAATGCGAAGCCTTAGCGTGGGATTGACGCATGGGGGTTTTGATGGCTACGCTATAGGCGGTTTAGCGGTGGGGGAAAGTGTAGATGAAATGCTAGAAACGATCGCGCACACCACCCCCTTGCTCCCTAAAGACAAGCCTCGCTACCTAATGGGCGTAGGCACGCCTGAAAATATTTTAGACGCTATCAGTTTAGGAGTAGACATGTTTGATTGCGTGATGCCCACCAGAAACGCCAGAAATGCCACCCTTTTCACGCATTCTGGAAAGATTTCTATCAAAAACGCGCCCTATAAATTGGATGATACCCCTATTGAAGAAAATTGCGCTTGTTATGCTTGCAAACGCTATTCTAAAGCCTATTTGCACCATCTCTTTAGGGCTAAAGAACTCACTTACGCTCGTTTAGCCAGCTTGCACAATTTGCATTTTTATTTAGAGTTGGTTAAAAACGCCAGAAACGCCATTTTAGAAAAGCGGTTTTTGAATTTTAAAAAAGAGTTTTTGGAGAAATACCACTCTTGTTCGCATTGAGTGGTAAAATGTAAAAAATACTAAAAAGTATTTTTTTACATTTTGTGATCAGTATTCAGTAAAACAAAACCCTATCTTTGATAAATCTCAGGGTGGGTGCTTTTAAAACGCCTGTGGAACCAAAAATAACTTTCCGGGTGGTTTCTAATCACTTCTTCGCACAAACTCGCTTGGGCTTGCGTGCATTCTAAAATATCATTCTCAGCGTTATCAGTGATTTGAGAGCGGATACTTGGGTAATAAGTCGCTGTGTAATGCGAATAATCGTCATTAAAATCAATGAATACCGGCTGAATGTCTATATTGTAACGGCGCGATAAAATAGAAGCGATCGTGGTGTGCGTAGCGTCTTTATTAAAGAATTTCACCACCACCCCATCTTTAGGCACGACATTTTGATCCACTAAAATCCCCACAAGGCCATTGCCTTGATTATACATTTTAATGAGTTCTTTCATCGCCCCTATTTTATTGACAAAACGCACCCCAAACGCTTCTCGCCTGCTCATGATCATGTGATTGATAGGGGCAAATTTAGTCAAACGCCCCAAACACCCCCTACCATAATCCTTATAATATTGCGCTAAAGTCGTGCCTACCGCTTCCCAGTAGCCAAAATGCATGCATAAAGTGATCGCTTGACCTTCCTTGTTTAAGGACTTCCACACGTTTTCTTCATTGATGAGCGTGAAACGAGCGTCGTATTCAGCCTTAGGGATAAAGATCACTCTAATGGTTTCTAAAATGATGAAAGCAAAATTTTCATACCCCTTTTTAATGATCCTTTTTTTCTCTTCTTCGCTTTTAGAATCCCCAAACACAAAATCCAAATTGGCTTTAGCGTCAAAATAACGGCGCCTATCAAAGGTTCTCATCAGCCACGCTAAAGCTTTAATGCACCTTAAAAACCAAAAATGGGGCATTTTAGCCAACATAAACCCTAGAATATTTACTAAAGATTCCACGATAAAAATGCTCAAAATGCGCAGTTCTGTTTTAAAACCCTTGTCGTCTTTGTTTAATATTTTTTCGTGTATGAGTCGTTCTTTATAAGTCATTCTTTTTCCTTTAAAATGTTTAAAACGCATTCTTTAATTTTTTTAGGATCTATGTTTTGGATAGAAAAATCCTTTTTATGGTAGCTGGCGTTTGAATTACCGGTGAGCGAAACATTGATCGGGCTTTCTAATTTAAAACGCTCCATGGGCGTGTTGCCATAAAGGGTGATGCTGGCTTTTTGCAACGCCCATGCTAAATGCGTGATACCCGTATCGCCCCCAATAATCACATCCATTTTAAAGAGCAACGCCTTAACCTCGTTTAAAGTGAGTTTGGGGAGCAATAACACATCGCACTGGTGTTTTAAAGCGTGATAAAGCGTAGTGGCCTTCTTTTCATCAGCATGCCATAACAAGCAAATTTGAAAATTTTCTAACGCTAACACCAACTCTTTAAAACGCTCTATAGGGTAAGTTTTATTGATTTTAGAAGTTTCTAAAACAAAAAGGATTTTTGGTTTATTTTGATTCAAATTTAACGCATTGATTTTTGGAGAATCTTGGTAAGAAAACACTTTAAATCTAGAGCTTAAACCCTCTGAAATTTCTTTTTCTGGCAAGTTTAGGGCTTGAGAAAGGAGCGTGGAATTGCGCTTTAAAATAGGCTCATCATAAGCGATGGAAACTTTTTGCGAGTAAAAAAACGCGCTCAAACCCTCTCTAGCCGAAGCGTAATCAAAGCCGACTTTTTTAGGGGCTTTTAACATTTGAGTGATGAGGGCGGATTTGACTAGGCCTTGCATGTCAATGACTATATCGTATTCATAAGCCCTTAAAGATTTAAAAAGTTTGAAAATCTTCAAAGGGTTAAAGGTCGTAAGAGTGCTTTTTAAAGCGATGGGGTGTAATTTATCAATATAGGGGGAATGCTCTAAAATCGCACTAAATCTTTCATCCACGAACCATTCTATTTGGGCGTTAGGCAGACACTCTTTGATAGCCACCAAAAACACCGCGCTCACGATAATATCCCCGAGCGCTGAAAGCCTGACAATCGCTATTTTCAAGCAAACTCTATCGTCAAGGGAATGGGCTTAATGAGTTTGGGGAGCATTTCTTTAGCCAAGTAAAGCGCATCATTAGAATGGATCACAAGCTTGTTTTTTTCTAGCGTGTATTTTAAATGGTGGCTGTCTGTTAGGCACAAATTTTCGGCTAAAGAAAGGATAAAACTCAGCCATTGTAAGGTTAAAAGGCTTGGCATCATCGCGCTCATGTGGGCGATAGCGTTGTCTTTAGGGATTTTTTTATGGCTGAATTGCGCTAATAAGCAAATGATCGCTCTATCCTGGTGGCTAAAGCCATAACTCAAAGCGTTTAAAATAAAATACGCGCTGTGCTTGTGGGCTAAATAGACGCTTAAAATCTTACCCATGCTCGCTAATTCCCCCGCAATCTTTAAATGGAAAAGGTATTTTTCATCTATTTTATGCAAAGGCGATAAGGCTTCAAACAATTTCACGCATTCTTTTTTGACCTTTTGGCTGTGCTTTTCATGGGGTAAAAAGCGATCTTTTAGAGAGATGAGAGAGGGGTTGATATTGGGGGGGAATTTATGATAATGGTGGCGCAATAAATCGCTCAAAAACACGCCTTCTCTCACCCCTACGCCACTAGTGATCATTAAAGAAGTTTTTAAATGCTCCAAAACGACTGATAAAATCAACGCCCCGCTCCTGATGCTATCTAAACGCTCTTCATTCACCCCCAAAAGCCGTAATTGATCTTCTTTAAGCATGACAATCTTTTCAATAAACGCTAAATTTTTATGTGCATCTATTTCATAACCATGCAAAGAATCAATAGGGTAACAAAAGCGTTTCATCAATACCTTACTCAACGCCCTAATCGTCCCCCCCACCCCAAAGGCATTTTTGTGTTTAAAGGGCAGTTTAGAGACTTCTTTTTGGATAAAGGCTTTAGCCAGTTTGACATCTAAGGCTTTGTCTAAAAACATTTCTTTAATGCGAATCGTCCCAACATCAAGCGAGATTAAGTCCTTAATCTTGCCTTTTTCAATCAACGCACACTCGGTGCTACCCCCTCCAATATCTATCGTGATCCCTGAATTTTTATGCAACAAATTCGCGCACGCAATCCCGCCATAGAGCGCTTCTTTTTGCCCATCAATGATTTTGATTTGCAAACCGCAAGCCTTTTTCACCCTCGCTACAAACTCTAACCGATTAGGGGCATCGCGCACCGCTGAGGTCGCCACGCACAAGATTTTTTTGCTTTTGTATTTGAGGGCGATTTCTTTAAATTCGCTCAAGGCTTTAACGGCTCTTTGCATGGGGATTTCTTGTAAGATTCCATTAAACGCATAACAGCCCTCTGAAATCCTAACCCTAGATTTGGTTTCAAAAAGCAAGTAAAACCCAAACTGGCTCGTCTTTTTAAAGACAGCCAAACGCACTGAATTAGAGCCTATATCAATCACGGTTGTGATTTTAGCCATTGCTAGCCTTTAGTTTTGCTCTTTTAAGCTTTCGTATTTGTATTTCAATTCCTCTTTGCTCTCTGCATTGTTAGGATCCGGCAAAATCGCATCTACAGGGCATACGCTCACGCAACGAGGCTCATCATCATCATACCCGTAACACTCCGTGCATCTGTCTGGATCAATATTATAAATAGGATCGCCCTCTTCAATCGCCTCACTAGGACATTCTTCTCTGCAAGCATCGCATGCAATGCATTCATTATTCACCAATAATGACATGACTAACTCCTTTTAAAAAGTTTGAATACGATTTTTACTCTAAATTAGCTTAAAATTCAATCTAAAAAGACTATTTTTTTTTGATTATAAGAATAAGGGCTATTTTCTAGCACGCCTAAAACCCCTAAATCTTTTAAATGAGTATAATTTGGCTTGTGGGTTTCTACAAACACGCTCAAGCCCAAACGCCAAGCAAATTCTACCATGCCCTTTAAATCTTCTTTCAAAAGCTCTTCGTCTAAAATGACCCCATCAGAGCCTTGAACAAGCGATTCTAAAAGCTGGTAATGGCTGATGAAAAGATCTTGATGGACAATCAAAGAGCTCGCATGGCGGCGCAACAACCCTAAAACTTCTAAATCAAACACGCTTGGTGCGCCTATTTCGTATAATCCTTTGAAATTGACAATGACGCAATCGGTGTGGGTGTTTTCTTTCAAAAGCTTTTCTAAAACCTCATCAGGGGTTACAAAAACACAATCTTTGGTTTGAGGAATGATTCTAGGCAAGTAAGGGTTATACGACAGGCTTTTACCTAACATTTCATAAGAAAGCATGCCCTCTTTTAAGGCTAAGCTTTTTTGTAAATTTTCTAAAATCCCTATTTCTTGCATTCTTGAATGATTTTATTGTGCTCTTTCAATTCGGGTTCGGCTTGGATAGACTCTTTAGCGATGCTAGAAAAGATTTTTTTAGCCTCCAAACAATTCCCCAATTTGTAATAACCCCATGCTAAAGAATCCAAATAAAGCACTGAGTTAGAATCTAACGCTAAGGCTTTCCTCACAAGATCCATGCCCCTTTTAACATCCATGTCATAATCTATTAAGGAATACCCTAAAAAATTATAAAAGAAAGCGTCTTGTGCGTCTTCTTTATCTTTAGTTTTAGCAAGCCAAGCTTGGCGCTCTTTGGTGGCTTGCTCTAATTTTTGAATGATAGGCAGCATCTCTTGTTTGGTGAGTTTTTTATCTTTCGCGCTCAAGCTCTCATAATGATAAATGGCCTCTAATCCTAAAAATTTAGGGTCTTTTCTTTCTTGATAGATTAAAGAAGCCTGTTTGGAAGCTTGATCAAATTTTTTTTGTGCGGTGTATAAGTCTAGCAATAAGCGCCTGTCAAAGGGGAATAATTCTGCGATTTGCTGGGCCTTATCGAACTCTTTTAACAAGATTAATACCCCTATGTAAAATTGGGCGTTTTGAACAATAGGGTTTTTTTCATACAAACGAGCAAAAGTCGTTTTAGCCAAATCAAGCTCGTTAAATTGCGTGAAGGTGTTGAGCGCTTTTTGGCACAATTGCTCTGAGCAACCATACCTGTCTATATGGGATTGCAACAAGTCTAAGCCTTCTTTTTTGCGGTTTTGTAAAAAATAAATCGTAATGAGTTTTTCTAGGCTGTCTTCATCATGCACTTGGTTATAAAACTTATTCAACAAAGGGAAAGCCTTATCCAAACGCTTTTGCGTCAAATACAAAGTCCCTAACACATTGTCTGTGGCTATGGTTTTTTCTTCTTTACGGATTTTGTGTAATAGTTCAATCGCCTTATCAATCTGCCCCATTTGCGCATAGCCATCCACTAAAATCTTATTGATAGAAACATCGTTACGATTATTGGTGATTTTTTGATAGAGCATGGCTAAATGCATAGCGGTTTTAATGTCCCCTAAACTCGCCGCTGAAATGGCCGCTTCTTTAGCATACACCACCTTATTGGTTTGCTTATAGAGATTCATATAGCCTTTTTGAGCGGCGGCAAAATCCCCTCTATGGAAAGCGTCTGAACTCAACAGGATTTGATGATCTTCTGAAAGGGTTTCAGCCTTAAGGCAAGAAAACAGACTAAAAAGCAACAAATTTGCTAAAAACCTTTTCTTTATTTGAATATCCATTATTTTTTTCCTTTTTTGTATCACTAAAGTGAATTTTAGCGCACTTTAGTTTCTTTGGTTTTTTGTGTGATGCCCGGACAGCTTTGATAAAAAGCTTCCTTTCGCTCTTTAGAAAAAGTTTTCACGCTCTCCCAAAAAGGAAAAGTTTGGCATTGTTTAGGGCGTACGCTATAAATCTGGCATTTTTTGGTTTCTAAATCCAAAAACACGCACGCCAAACCCAACTCTTTAGCGTCTTTTTCTAATAAAGAAAACTTATACCCCACCTTTTTAACGTATTTTTGACTGAATTCTTCTAGTTCTAATTTTAAAAAAGCGCTAATTTGTTGCATTTCTTGGATATTCAAAAAAATATACCCGCTTTCCCCCACGCAACACTTTGCCCCACAACCCTCGCATGCCTTAGGATTAAAACTGAAATCAAAATCTTGCATTAAACTACCCCTATCCTATTGGAGATCAATACTCACGCTAAATTGCACCAACAGCCCTTCATCATCTTTAGAAATTTTTAAGGGCAATTGGCTTTGAGCGCTCGGTAAATATTTGTTGATTAAGGTGAAAAAAAGATAGGTTTTTTCCAATTCGCTCGCTCTGGCCATGATAAAAAACTGGGTTTTTTGAAGAGGGTTTTGAGAGAGCAAGGGTTTGATTTTATAGGCATCAAAACATTTTTTTAAAATCTTTTCTAAAATCCGCCTGGACTCTTCATCATTAAAAATCTTTAACAAGGATTCGCTTGTTTCTTTTTGATTACGATAGTTTGTTAGAGCTGTTTCAAAATGCCTTTGCGCGTATTCTAAAACGCTTTTTTTACGATTTTCTTCTAAAAGGATTTTTTTTAATTCCAGCATGCTAGGCCATAGAAAATACTCGGTATTGAGCCAACCCAATAAGGAAAAAACCCCTAAAAAAATAAGGTTTTTGATGATAAACCCTACATCGCCTGATTGCTCTCTGTCCAGGTGTGAAAAATGCAATGGCTTCATTTAATAGACTCCGGGTTTTTTATCAGTAAGGAATTAGAAAAGTTGGTGGAGACAAAATTAAACCACCCGTCGCTTAAAGGGAAAAATTCCGCCCTAGAATAATCAAACATGGGGTTTAGTTTGTTTTGAAACAAAAAGTAAAAGGCTTCTTTAGAAGGGGTTTTACCGCTAACCACCACGCTTTGTTGGTCTATTTCAATGCTATTAATAGTGATAAGATCCGGCACAATGTTTAAAAGCCCTTGCAAAACATCTCGTATATCATCGTTATAATTCAAACGCTTTTTAGCTTCTTTAATGAGTTTTAAGGTTTCATCAGTCTTTACCTGTAAGCGGCTGATTTCATGGCGGTAAAGCCTTTCTTGGATCGTTAAATCAGACGCGTTGTCTTGAGCGCGTTTAATGGCGTTGTGCATAAACCACACTAACCCCCCTATTAGCGCAAAAGATAAAAAAATGTAAAAAACCCAAATCTTAGAAAGCTTGCTGATTAAGTATTTCGCTCTTGGCTCAATGTAACTAAAACGCATGCTTTTCATTCTCCATGCGTGCTAAAATATTCAACCGCTCCACTAAAGAAAAATCAAGCCTATCCACTTCTATCATCAAAGTTTCTTGCAGATGCATTAACGCCTTTTGGTGGATTTGACAGCTGTCTAAAACAACCACTTTTTCTACAAAGTCTATCTCTCTAGAATGATAGACGCCACGCAATCCCTCTTGCAAAACATCTGCAATTAAGGGGATATTCGTCATGCCTTCAATCAAACTATAAGCGTCCTCTGTTATTTTTTCGCTATTATCCTTACTGCTGTCTAGGCCTATCGCTTCTTCAAGGCTGTCAATATCTTCTTGGATTTCGCTCAAAAACAAATTCACAGCTTCATTACTCATTCCCATAGAATCTTCTTCTTTGCTCTCTATAAATTCTTCAGGTTGCTCTTCTAAAAACACGGATTTGGCTAAAAAAATCTCTTTTTTATCCGCAATCAAAAAATAAAACCTTGAACGCTCTAAAAGCAGATACAACAACGGCTTATTTTCTAAATGATCGCGCACAAAATCATAAATAAGGCTAAAGGGCGAAAACAAAAAATCCACATCCTGGATTTTAAAACGCTTGAAATCCTTTAGAAAATCCTTAGATTCCACATAAACGCAATACTTTTGATTGACTTCACAAGCCTGATAATCTTGATTTTCTTGTTTGATTTGTTCAAACGCCTGCTTTTCGCATAAAACCTCTTTAGCTTTACTCATCGCACTGAAATAAGTGTAGGGGTATTTTTGGCTATAAGTTCTGGCGATTTTTAAGGCTTGAATAGGGACTTCACCATTTTTAGTCTCCACTTTAGTCTCAAAAGTTTTAAAAAATTTCTCTTTAATGCGATCGTTTTTGATCCTTATGACTTGAGTGGATAAAAGATTGTGATCCACATTAAAAGAGATATACACTTGAGAGCAAAATTTCTCTTTAAACGCTTTTTTTAACCCTTTAAGCACCCAAACCCCTTTGAGGTTCTTCAAACCCAACAGAATCCATGTGCGTCTTTAAATATTCTTTAGCCCTTGAAAGTTCCCATTCTTTAGGGATGATCACAGATTCTAGCATGTAATAATGCACTTCGCTAAAAGGCTTAGGGATTTCAAATTGATCCCAAGTGTTCAACCGCCATGCGTTTTTACAAACCACCCGACAAACGCTAATCCCCACGCCTGATTTTTGAGCCAAAGCGATCACCCCATCCGCTATGCTGTGTCGTGGACCTTTGGGGCCATCAGGAGTGATAGCGACATCGCAACCTTCTTTCAAACGCTTAAGCCCTTCTATCAAAACCTTAACCCCCCCTTTTTTGCTAGAACCTCTAATATTTTTAAAACCAAAGCTTTCAAACAAACCCGCCGCAATAGAGCCGTCAAAATGCTGGCTTGCAATCACATAAATAGAAGGTTTTTGAAGCCTTAAATACGCAAACCCGATCATGCCAAGCTCCCCATGCCAACAACTTACAATAAAGGGTTTTTCTTTTAAATTTTGAGCTAAAAAATAGCGGTTTTTACAAGTTTTATGCAACAACCAAAGGACTCCAAACGCCAAGCGTGGGACAACCTTTAAAACGATATTTTTTCTGAAAAATTTTAAGCTCAATTCTCGCCTTTAAACCCGCTTTTTCATTGGTTATTTTTATTAGTTGCCTTTAGTGGTTGCCATCAAGCGCCCTTTGGAATGAGAGATAATCTCCACTCTTACAAGCTCGCCCGGATTTCTTTTTTCTTTACACGCCACTTCAATGAATTTCCCCGTATCGCTGCGCCCTTCAAAACCCACGATTTGATTGTCAATTTCACGCCTATTTTCCACCAACACCACATGCGTTTTACCCACTTCTAGCCTGGCTTTTTCTTCTAAAATTTCTTTGTGCCTGTTTTGCAACCTCTCTAGCCTTGAAGATGAAACCTCTAATGGCACTCTTTCTTTCCAAGCTCCCGCCTCAGTGAAAGGGCGTGGGGAATAAATGAAACTATAGAGCGTGTCAAAGCGCACTTTTTCTAGCACTTCCATCGTGTCTTCAAAATCCTTATCGCTCTCATTAGGGAAGCCTACGATAATGTCCGTGCTAATGCCCACTTCAGGCACTAACGCTTTTAACCTCTCCACCCTATTTAAAAACCACTCCTTACTATAACCCCTTCGCATCATCTTTAACACCGTGCTAGATCCGCTCTGTAAAGGCATGTGGATACTCTTGCACACTTTAGGGTTTTTGGCAAAGCGCTCTAAAAATGCATCATTCATGTGCAAGGGGTGAGGCGAAGTGAATCGTATCCTCTCAATCCCCTGGATTTCGCTCAATTTATCCAACAAATCGCTAAAATCCACTTTCGCATGCTCGCTACTGAAACGCGCGCCGTAATTATTCACATTCTGCCCTAAAAGCATCAGCTCTTTAGTGCCGTTACTCGCCAATTTCTCAGCTTCTTTTAAAATCAAATCCATAGGGATAGAAATTTCTTTCCCCCTAGTGTGCGGGACAATACAATAAGCGCATTTCTTATCGCAACCTATAGAGATATTCAGTAACGATCTGATTTGAGCCTTTTTTTCAAAAAATTCAAACGCATACGCGCTTTCATCATAATCAATCGCCACTTCAACCGCTTTTTCTTTATGGATCACTTGAGAGATTTTAGACACATTCCTAGCCCCTAACACAAAGCTCACGCTCGGGGCTTTTTTCAAAATATCCGCTCCCATGTGGCTTGCGGTGCACCCGCAAACCCCGATTTTGGCGTTGGGTTTTTTGATTTTAGCGAATTGACCGATTTCTGAAAACAATTTCCGTTCGGGTTTTTCGCGCACGCTACAAGTGTTGATTAAAATCAAATCCGCTGCTTTAGGGTCGCTAGTTTCTCTATAGTCTAGTTTGGAGAGCTCGCTCAATAAATGTTCGCTATCCCTAGAGTTCATAGCGCAACCCATTGTTTCAATATAAACTTTCAATACAAGCCTTTAAATAATGTGCAATTCATAAAGAAAATCTTTTTCATCAGTGCTGACCCTCACCTCATCTAAATAAGCCGTATGGCCTTTTTCTTTGAAAAAATCCACCGCTTTGAGCATGTCCTTATGGGCGTTCGTGGGGGCAAAATAAAAAATAGAACGCTTGTCTTCATTGAATTTTTTATACAAATCCTCTAATTCCACGCTCTTGGCGTCTGATTTTCTTGTATTCTTGGCTAAAACTAATTTCATTGACTCTTTCCTTAATTGATTTAGATTTCCCATTTTAACGCATTCTGTCTTTAAAACAAATTAGATCACCCTTTTCCCCCCTAAAAACAAGCGCTCTACTTCTTTAGCATGCAATAAAAATTGCAAGATCGCTTGCTCTTTAGTGAATTTTTCATCAAAACTAAACACGCTCAAATCCGCTCTCTTATTAGCTTCTATCTCGCCATTATTTAAAGCTAAAGCTTTAGCCCCATGCCTAGTCGCCCCTAAAAGGGCTATTTTGGCTAATTCCAATAACGGCATGTTATGGGTGAGCAAGAACGCCCTCAATTCGTCTAAAAGGCTCAAAGAAACGTTAGAACTCAAGCCATCAGTGGCGACGCTCACGCTCAAACCAGCTTCTCTAACTCTCTCTAAATCCAACGCTTTCCCGCTCAATAGGCGGTTAGAAAAGGGGCATGTGATTAAAAAAGCGTTTTTGACTTGAGATTTAATCCTTTTTAACGCTTCCAAAGAAGCGAACTGGTTATGCACGAATAAAGTGTGCGTGTCTTCAAACATGTCAATGTAATCGTTCGCGCCCTTATAGAGCGATTTGAAATTAGACTCTTTTAAAAAATGCTGGTAAAAATTTTCAAACCACCCTTTAGAATTTTCTACCCATTCTAGTTCTTCAAGCGATTCTAAAAAATGCGTAGAAAGCAGGCTTTGTGAATCTTTGGCCAATTGGATGACGCTCAAAGCCATGTCTTTTTGGACCGAATAAGGGGCATGCACAGCGAGAGCCGCTTTAAGTTTTTTATCTTCCAAATCTTTTAACTCTTTAAATTTGGCCTCAAACGCTTTTAATTTTTCCAAAGAATAGCTACTCCCTAAAAACTCTAAAAACACGACAGCACTCAAGGGGCTTTCTTTCAATAAATTAACTTCTATCAGGTGGTTAGAAATCGCTCCCACGCTCCCCACCCCGCTTTTTAATTGCACAGCGATAGCGTTTTGAATAGCCCCTTGGCAATTTTCTAAAATCGCCCCCCCATTGTTTAACACGCTCCTTAACCAGCCAGAAAAACTCCCGTAATCAAAACTCGCCTTGTTGTTGGAAAATTCAAAATGGGTGTGCGCGTTGATAAAAGCGGGCAACAGAACGGAATTTTCAAAAAACTGCGCCTTTAAGTGGGGGTATTTAAGCGTTAAACTTTGATAATCGCCTATTTCAACAATCTTTTCATCAAAGACCACGCCATAATCTTCTAACACTTCGCATTTTTCATTGCATAAAAAAACTAAAGACGCTCCTATGATTTGCATGCATTCTCCTTAATAAATGTGGTTTGCCCTTTTAAAATCATTCTTTGCACTTCGCCATACAATTCCAAACCATAAAAGGGCGAATTTTGATTACTCACTCTTGTTTGAGCGTTTAAATCCACGATCATCAGATTGGCTAATTGGTTTTCTTTAACCTCGCCTGCATTGAGTTTTAAAAACTCCGCTTGATTGGTTGCCATGACTTTAATGAGCTGTTGGAAGCTGATAACCTTTTTTTGAACTAAAAAGGTGTAAGCCACGCTAAAAGCGTCCTCTATGCTCTCACACCCAAACGCACTTTCTTCAAAAAGCTCTGCGTTAGAATTTTTAGAAGCATGAAGGCTTGTGAGCATGGCGATTTCGTTATTTTTTAGGGCTTCTTTTAGGGCGTTTTGACCTTCTTTATCCCTTAAAGGAGGGGCGATTTTAAATCGGGGTTCATAATCTTCATACACGCTCTCATCTAAGATCAAATGGCTTAAGGGCGTTTGGGCTTGCAATTTTGCTCCTAAATCATTAAAGGCCTTGATGAGTTTGAGCGTGGCAATGCTATTCACTTTATCTAAAAGCATGGGGATTTGTAACGCTCTAGAAACTTCCATGAAACGCACCAAGCGCGTGTTTTCAAACGCGTTTTCTACAAAATTTTGCCCCAATTCATAGGCTAATGCCCCACTATTTAGGGTTTCAAAAGAATTTTCTAAAGAAATTAAAAGAGGCAAGTTGTAGGATTTGGCGTAGTGGCTGATGAGTTCTAAAAAAGCATCAGATTGCGCGATTAAAATTTCCCCCCCTTTATGTTTAAGCGTGGCGATGTCGGCTAGTTGGTTGTTTTTGAGCGCCATGATGTTTTTAATGCCGCTTTGATCGCAATCAAAAACATTGAGTAACCCTACCCCCCCTTTAAAAGCCTTTTGTTTTAAATTTTCATAACCCTCCAAACCAGTAACGCTCAAATCAATGAAGCTTGGCAACACGAATAAATTGCCGCACTCAACCACTTCTTCATTATTAATAGGGCTTAAGTTTTCTCCAATCTCTGTAATGAGAGAATCTTTTAAGCGAATATCCGCTCTTTTTAAAATTTCATCATCATAAAACGAAGCGTTTTTTAACAGCATCAAACCCTCCTATTCTTGTAAAAAGTTAGTCAGGCTTTCTAAAGAATTTGTCATGATCAATATTCCCATTAAAATAAGCACCAACCCTGAAACAATCTCAATCGTGCGGTTGTATTTCTTTAAGGATTTTAAAAACAAAAGCGCTCTTTCTAGCATTAAAGCCACTAATAAAAAAGGGATCGCCAAGCCCATTACAAACACCACCATAAGCATTAAGCCATAAGCGTCCTTACTCGCGCTCATGATCACAATAGAAGTGAATATCGGCCCGATGCATGGCGTCCAGCCTAAAGCGAAACTCATGCCCAAAAGAAAGGGGTAAAAGCGCTGCATGCTATTAGATTTGCTCGCTAAACGAACGCTTTGAGTCTTATACAAAAATGAAAAACGAAACACGCCTAAAAAATGCAAACCAAAAAGGATCACAATCCCCCCAGCGATATAATTCACCCAGGAAAACGAAAAGCTATGGATAAGCTTGGCCATAGACATGCCCACGCCCAAAAACACGAGCGAAAACCCCACCACAAACATCAAGGATTTTAAAAAAACCGAAACCCTTTTAGCCTTACCATCTTTAATATCCTCTAAAGAAATTTGAGAAATATAAGACATATACGCTGGGATCAAAGGCAACACGCAAGGGCTTAAAAAAGTTAAAATCCCAGCTAAAAGCGAAGTTAAAAGAGGCGCTGTGTCAAAGAGATTAACAAGCGTGTTATCAAACATCATTCAATCCTTTTTTAAAAATAATCATTTCTTAATATTTTTTAGGATAACCAAACTTCACTTAATCTTAGGCACAATCTCGTTATTTTCTACCACAAACGCCACGCTGCCATTCTCTTTAATTTTATCCTCTAAAATGAGTTCAGCGAGCTTGTCTTCTACCATTTCATAGAGCGCGCGCTTTAGGGGTCTAGCGCCATAAAATCTGTCAAATCCCGCTTCAGCGATCAATTCTTTTGCCTTTTCGTCTAAGGTTATATTAATGCCCCTTTCAAGCGCTTTTTTTTGAATGTTTTCAAAGAGAATCCCCACGATATTAATGATAGCATGACTATCTAGGGCGTTAAAGGAGATGATTTCATCTAAGCGGTTTAAAAATTCCGGCTTGAAAAATTGCCTCAAGCTTTCTTTAATCGCTTTTTGTTTATCGGCTTCACTCAAACTTTCTTCTAAAAGCACACCGCTAGCCACATTGCTGGTTAGAATCAAAATCGTGTTTTTGAAATCCACCCTCACGCCCTTACTATCGGTTAAATGCCCCTCATCTAAAACCTGCAACAAGAGATTAAACACATCCGGATGGGCTTTTTCCACTTCATCTAATAACACCACGCTATAAGGCTTTCTGCGCACCGCTTCGGTCAATTGCCCGCCTTCTTCATAGCCCACATACCCAGGAGCGGCCCCAATAAGACGGCTTATAGCGTGCTTTTCCATATATTCACTCATGTCAATTCGTATAAGATTTTTATCGCTATCAAATAAGAATTGCGCCAAAGCTTTAGCGCTCTCGGTTTTACCCACGCCTGTTGGCCCTAAAAAGAGGAAACTCCCTATGGGCTTGTTGCTATCGCTAAGCCCAGCCTTATTCCTTTTAATCGCTTTAGCGATCGCTTTGATCGCTTTTTCTTGCCCCACCACCCTTTTTTGCAATTCGCTTTCAATGTTTAAAACCCTATTTTTTTCGCTTTGGAGCATTTTTTGGACTGGGATATGCGTCCATTGGCTCACGATCTCAGCGATGTTGTTTTCGGTTAAAGCGTTTTGCAACAACGCCCCGTTTTGTTGCATCGTTTCCCATTTATGCTGCAATTCTTTTTCTTTCTTTTCCTTTTCAGGGATTTTAGAGTATTCAATTTCAGCCGCTTGCTGGTAATCCCCATTGCGTTTAAACCTTTCAGCCTCTTTTTTCAAGCCCTCCATTTCCATTTTCAAGCGTGAAATTTCTTTAAACACTTCTTTTTCGTTTTCAAATTGTGCTTCTAATTGGATTCTTTCTTCTTTCAAATCGCTCAATTCTTTAAGGATTTCTTGCATGCGTTTGTGGTTGCTCTCTTTGTTTTCCATTTCAAGGGCTTGTTTTTCCATTTCTAGTCTTTGAATGGAGCGCTTAACGCTAGAGAGTTTGGCCGGCTCTGATTCCATTTGCATTTTTAATTGAGCCGCCCCCTCATCAATCAAATCAATCGCTTTATCGGGTAAAAACCTATCGGTGATATAACGGCTGGAGAGTTTAGTGCTCGCTATGAGCGCGGAGTCATTGATGGTGATATTATGGTGCGTTTCTAAAGTTTCTTTCAACCCCCTCAAAATCTGTAAAGCTTCATTGATGCTAGGCTCATTGAGTAAAATGGGTTGGAAACGCCTTTGTAGCGCCATGTCTTTTTCAAAATACTTGCGGTATTCTTTTAAAGTGGTCGCTCCAATCGTGTGCAATTCCCCCCTAGCGAGCGCAGGTTTTAAAATATTAGCCGCATCCATGCCCCCCTCACTAGCCCCAGCCCCTACAATCGTGTGGATTTCATCAATGAATAAAATCACATTCGCGCTTTTTTTAACTTCTTCAATCACCTTTTTCAGGCGCTCTTCAAACTCGCCTCTGTATTTCGCCCCAGCCACCAATAAGCTCAAATCTAAAGCGACAACCCGTTTGTTTAAAAGCGTTTTAGGCACTTCCTTATTCACAATGCGTTGGGCTAACCCTTCCACAACCGCCGTTTTCCCCACTCCAGGCTCGCCTAATAAAATAGGGTTATTTTTTGTTTTTCTGATCAAAATTTGCATCATGCGAATGATTTCTTCATCTCTTCCGATCACGGGATCCAACTTATTTTCTAAGGCTTTTTGCGTCAAATCAATGCCAAATTTTTCTAAACTTTCCAAATTGGAATCATCGTTTTTATCCTGAATAGTCCTGCCTTTTCTTAAAGATTCTAAAGTTTTTTGCAATTCCTTAGTGTCTAAATAAGGCTTTAGAACGCTTTCAAAAAGATTCATATTCGCCAAAAGATACACATCTGTAGCGATAAAAGAGTCGCCCATTTTAGCCATCAAGCCTTGAGCGTTTTCTAAACTTTGGATTAGAGCTTGGTTTAATTGGATATTTTGCTTGTTGATTTGTGAAACTTTAGCAAACTTATTCAACTCGCTTTGAACGCTAAGCCTTAAGGCTTGAATATCCACAGACATTTTTTGTAAGGCCTGAATGAGAATGCCTTGGGAGTTATTGAGCATGACAAAAAGCATGTGTAAGGGCGTTACTTCAGCGTTTTTATGGTGTAAAGCTAGAGCGAGCGCGCTGTCTAAAGTCTCATGCAATTGGTCAGTCATTTTTTCAAATAAATTCATTATCAATCCTTGTTTGAGTTTTAAAATCTTTACTATTTTACACTATTTTAACCCTCAAAGGTTTTTAAAACGCTCACACTAACGACAAACTCTCTAAAATACGCTTTTTAGACAACTCGCAATATTCTTTTTCAATCTCTAAACCCACGCTAAAACGCCCTAAAGCATTCGCCTCTAAAATAGTCGTGCCAGAGCCGCTAAAGGGATCAAAAATCGTGTCTTCCAAAAAAGAAAACAATTTAATGCAACGCCTGGGTAATTCCCTTGGGAATGGGGCTGGGTGTTTTAAGCGTTTTTTGGATTCGCCGCTAAAACTCCATAGCCCATTCGTGTAGAGCAAAAACTCCTCTTTACTGATTGTAGAAGTTTGTTTTTGGCGCTTGTATTCGTTTTTATAAAAAACAACGATCAACTCCACAGGAGCGATCGCATAAGGCGCGCTCGCTTGCAACCAACTCCCCCAAGCCGTGCGTCTTGAGATATTGCTTTCATTCCAAATGATCGTATTTTGGTATTTCCAACCGCATTCTTTAGCTAGTGCGATAATATCTGCCCCCAAACTTTGCTTTCCATGTTTATTAGTGTCTAAAGGGACATTCAAGCACAATCTCGCCTGCTCCTTGCCCCAAAAATAACAATTTTTAAGCCAATTTTTGCACCAATTTAAATAGTCATCATAAGCCCTAAAATCATTACTCCCTTGATATTCAATACTCAAATTATAGGGCGGTGAAGTGATACATAAATCATAAAAACCTTTTTCAAAAGTCTCTAAAACGCTGACATCACCATGGTATAAATCCAATTTTTCCAAACTGAAATAAGGTTTCATAAAAGCCTTTTTAAATCTTCTAACAAATTTTCTATACCCTTAATTTTAGAGCTTTGATCAAAATGGCTTTTGGCTAAATAGAGGCCATCTAATTCATGCTCCATCACGATCCTGGCTTTTTTAGGCTTGTCTTTAAAGCTGATTTCACCATCGTTATCCGGCGTTATCATAAAGACTTTAATGTGAGAAGTTATAGGCGATTGTAAGAGTTTTAATTTCCAATAAGGCGTTTCTGTGAAACGCTCTCTAAACGAATTTTTTACCGATAAAACCGCTAGGATTTTGACATTATCCTTGTTGGTTTGATAAAGAATAATATCTGGCAAAACGCTATACTCTCCAAAATGCACCAATAAAGCCCGTTTGACTTTATCTAATTCGCCATTAATGCGCTTAGCCCTTAAGATTTTATCGTTCGTCATTTTGATATTGTTTTTAACACAAAAATCTTTTAATAAAAGTTCTATGATTTTTTCTAACACCCTTCCTATGGTACTGACAAAGCCTTGTCTGGCCAAAATGCTGGCCTCTTCCTTGCTTTTATTCTGCTTGATATAATCGCTAATCTTACTATTCAAAAAGCGTTCTTTTTCTTGCGCGTAAAAAACCTGTAAAAACTTGTAAGGCTCAGGTTGTCCTCTCATAAAATCTTTAAAACGCTCTAAAATAATATCGGCTAAACCCAATCCAAACACCTTAATCCATAGAAATCCATCAAATTATAATACAAAACTTTTTGATAATGGCTCACATTTAAAACAAACTTATGATAAATAATGAAATGCAAATTTTAGATATTCTGCTTAAAAGTATTGCTAATGAATCATATATTTTCACTAAAATAATATTGAAAGAATTTAATCAAAGGGCTAGATATGCAATTTTTAAATCAATCTTTGGGATTTTTTAATAAAGGGCACTTGAGCCCATTGATAGAAATTTCATTACAGAAAGCTATCAAGCACTAAAGCCAATTGAAGAAATTCAAAATAAATACAATAAACATGACAACGATTCATTTTTGAATGAATTGAGAGATAGCATGGTGGCTTTATATTTAGATTATGATCTCATCAATACCCAAAAGCATGGCCTTGATGCTAAAAGAAGTTCAAGCGATGAATTTTTAGAAATCAAACAAGTATCTTTTCAAAGTAAAACTTGGAGTGCGACTTTTAATGACACCACTTTAGAAAAAGCCAAAGTTTTTTGCGATATTAAAACGACTTTAGCCGTGGGTGTTTGGAATAATATTTCTAATCTTTTATTCATTGTTTATGGAAAGCACCCTGAAATGGGATTGTATTTAGAGCAAAAAGTGAAAGAGTGTCATAATGAGAGCAGGCGTTCAACTCAAACGATAGGAATTAGTAAATTAATCAAAGAATTTAATTTTAAAATGAAACCCATTGATTCAAAAGAACAAGAGCTTATCAATCTTTTTAATCTTAAATTTGGTCGTTTTTCTTGGGAAAACCATCTTGCATAAAGTTTTTATTATGGAGGCTTTGGAGTGTTTGAAAAGGATAGAAAAAGAAAGCATCCAAACTATCTATATAGACCCCCCTTATAACACTAAGAATTCTAACTTTGAATATGAAGACGCTCATGCTGACTATGAAAAATGGATTGAAGAACATTTGGTTTTAGCAAAGGCTGTGTTAAAACAAAGTGGTTGTATTTTTATTTCTATGGACGATAACAAAATGGCTGAAGTTAAAATCATTGCCAATGAGATTTTTGGAACGCGCAATTTTTTAGGTACTTTTATCACTAAACAAGCCACAAGGTCTAACGCTAAACACATCAATATTACCCATGAGTATGTTTTAAGCTACGCCAAAAATAAAGCGTTCGCTCCTGGTTTTAAGATCTTACGAACGCTTTTGCCCATTTATGCTAAAGCATTAAAAGATTTAATGCGAACGATTAAAAATGTTTTTAGACAAAAAGGACAAGCTCAAGCCCAACTTGTCCTAAAAGAACAAATCAAAGAGTTATCTCAAAAAGAACATTTTAATTTTTTAAAAAATTATAATTTAGTGGATGAAAAAGGTGAGATTTATTTCGCTAAAGATTTATCCACGCCTTCAAACCCACGCAGTGTAGCGATAGAAGAAATCAATCTTTTTTTAGAACCCTTAAAAAGCAGAGGGTGGAGCAGCGATGAAAAGCTTAAGGATTTATATTATCAAAACAGACTTATTTTTAAGAATAATCGCCCTTATGAAAAATATTACCTAAAAGAATCGCAAGATAATTGTTTGAGCGTGTTGGATTTTTATAGCCGACAAGGCACAAAAGATTTAGAAAAATTAGGCTTAAAGGGGCTTTTTAAGACGCCAAAACCTGTAGGAT
This sequence comes from Helicobacter pylori, assembly GCF_014497725.1. Classification (GTDB taxonomy): domain Bacteria; phylum Campylobacterota; class Campylobacteria; order Campylobacterales; family Helicobacteraceae; genus Helicobacter; species Helicobacter pylori_DE. The sequence goes on from NZ_JACTGF010000005.1 coordinate 62,300, forward strand.
TGATTAAATATTTATTACTATGCTCCACCCCTAAAGATTCTATTATTTTAGATTTTTTTGCAGGCAGCGGGACAACAGCGCAAGCGGTTATAGAAGCTAATAGGGATTATTGTTTGAATTGGTCTTTTTATTTGTGCCAAAAAGAAGAAAGAATTAAAAATAACCCGCAAGCTGCTAGCATTTTAAAGAACAAGGGGTATCAAAACACGATTTCAAACATCATGCTATTGCGTTTAGAAAAGATCATTAAAAGAAGTGAATACGAGATTTTAAAAACAAAATCTATTTTATTTTAAATCTTATTTTTCAAACCCCTATACCCTATCCACGCTCAAAATTTCAGCGCTCGCTCTGGCTTTTTCATTGTTTAATTCAATTTTATCGCCCGTTTTTAATGCCTCTAATTCTACCGCTTGATGGTTTTTACTCACAAACGCCCCGAATTGGGGTAATTTCAAATTTGCATGAGCGAGTTTGAGAGCGTTTTCTAGCCTGTTTAAGCGCTCTGTTTTAGTTTGTAAAAAAGGGCTTGTTAATGTTTGAATAGAGATTTTTTCTAAAAGCGTTTTTTTAAAGCGTAAAAATTCTAAGGTTTTATTTTCTAGAGCGATTTTTAGTTTTTCTAGTTTTAAGGTGTTTAAATGGTGCTTGTTTTCAAAACTCAATCGTTTTAAAAAATCCGCTAAATGCTCTAAATGCGCCTTTTTTTGATGGAGCAAAGTTTTAAAAGAGCGGTGCAATTTCACATTAAACCCATCAAGTCTTTGCAGCCATTCATCGCTACTAGGGAGCAAAATCTCCATCGCGTTTGAAGGCGTAGAAGCCCTTAAATCCGCCACTAAATCGCTCAATAAAAAATCGATCTCATGCCCAATAGCTGACATGCTGAAAGTTTTAGCCAAATACAGAGCATCAGCGATTTTTTCATCATTGAAAGAATACAAATCCTCCATGCTCCCCCCACCTCTAGCCATTACAATCGCATCAAAAGCGTTTTTTGTGTCATGAAAACTATCCGCATAAGCGATGCTCTCCACCACGCTTTGAATGCAGCCCTCCCCTTGCATTAGAGTATTGATGCAAACCAATTCGCACATCGGCCATCGTTTGGAAGCGATCTTTTGCATGTCCGCCCAAGCGGCTGAATTTTGAGAAGTGATGACTGCCACTCGTTTAGGAAAATGCGGTTTGGGCAATTTATTGGCTTCATCAAAATAGCCTTTAAGGCGTAATTTTTCTTTCAATTGCTCTAAAGCTAGGGTTAATGAACCTATGTCTTTAGGCTCTATTTCAAAGCAATTGATTTGATAATCCCCCCTTGGAACATACACGCTAATGCCCCCAAAAACAACCACTTCCTGCCCTTCTTTTAAAGCGAATTTAAGCCTGTTAGCGTTCCCTTTAAACAGCACGCATCTAATGACTGACTGGCTGTCTTTGAGCGAAAAATACGCATGGCCGCTCACCTTGTGGATAGTCAAATTACTCACTTCCCCTTGAACCCTAACTTGCAAAAAAGTCGCTTCTAAAAGGGCTTTGATCTGCGCATTGATTTCGCTCACATTCAATACATGCATCAACTCCCCCTTTTATAGCAAACGAGTGATGTCATTGAAAAGCCCTAAAAACATGACAAAAACCAAAAACCCCACCCCCACTAGCCACAACGCATTTTGTATGGGTGTTGGCAAAGCGATATGAAAAATATTTTTAAAAACGACCCCTAGCATTTGCGCCCCATCTAAGGCTGGAATGGGTAGTAAATTTAAAATCCCTAAATTGATAGACAAAAACGCCCCAAACAACAAAAGCATGCTCACACTACTCGCATGGCTTAACGCTCCCACAATGCCTACCACCCCGCTCAATTCTTTAACTGAAGCGCTCCCTGTAATCAAACGCCTTAAAGAATCCATAATCAAAACAACGCCCTCTTTAAACCGACTCAAGGCCTTTTCAAACGCTTGAAACAAGGAATAAGAGATAACGCCTGTTTTTTGCATGTCCGGCTTAATACCTATTACTTTATATTTGATGATTTCATTAGGATCGTTAGAATCGCTTATCACCGCCACGATTTTAGGTGTCAGTCGTTTTTCTAAAGTCTGATGGTTGCGCTCTATTTCTAAAACCAACTCGCCTTTGGCATGCGCTACTACGCTTCTAATCTCTCTAAAACTCGCTATTTTTTTGTGGTTGATAGAAAGGATTTTATCCCCCTTTAATAGCCCGGCTTCTAGCGCGTTTTTTTCTAAATCGCCAATGATAGGCAGTAAGACTTTTTCCCCGCTCAATGCCAAAAAAAAATACACTAAAACCGCAAAAAGAAAATTAAAAAACGCCCCCCCAAATAGTATCCATAGCTTTTGAGAAGGGCTTTTTTGCGCGTAGCTGTCATTCGCGGTCTCATTCGTTCCATTTTCTTCTTTATCCATGCCCTTTAATTTCACATAGCCCCCAAGCGGGATCAAAGACAAAGCGAATTGCGTGCCAAAAAGCTTAAAAAAACAGAGTTTTTTGCCAAAACCAATGCTAAACACTTCCACTTTCACCCCACAAATCCTAGCGATAACAAAATGCCCTAGCTCATGGACAAAGATTAAAAACGCCAGCATTAAAACCGCTACAATGAACATCATACCCCTGTTGGCTCTTTTACATTAGGATCTTTTATAGTCGGCTCTTTTAAAGGCGTGGGCGCTATAGGGGGCGCGGATGCTGGTGTAGGCTCTGTGGTTTTTTGGCTTTCTTTATTTTCTCGTGGGGGTTTTTGCCACAACTCTGTCAAAGCCGCTGCTTTTTTAGGATCCATTTTGGCTAGAATTTTGCCTAATTCTTGGGGTTTTAGTGCCATTAAAATTTCTAAGGCGTTTTGAGTGGGTAAATTCTCTAAAATCAGAGCCGATTTAGAATCTTTCATTTTAGAATAAGTCTCGCCAATCTTGCTGTCTTTAGCCTGCTTGATTTCTCTTAAAATGCCTTCGTTTTCTTCTATCAAATTTTTAAGGCGTTTCTTTTCTTCTGTTTGTAAGGTTTTAAAGGCTTCTTCTTTAGCGGCTAAATTTTTCAGTTTTTCTTCCACTTCTTTTTCTTTTTTGTTTAACAGATCGGTTTTTTCATCTAAAAGGCGGGCGTTTTCGGTTTGCAAGATCCTTAAAGACTGCTCTTTTTCGCTCAATCGGCGCAAATCGTCTTTCAATTCGGCTTTTTTAGATTCAAAAATCGCAGAGCATTGCAACAATTCTTGCGTAGCTTCTTCGCCAAAGAGCGCTTGTAAAATCAAGCCCATTAACAAGATTTTACGCATGCAAGCCCTCTTTTTGCCAGTGTAAAATCATGGCGTTTTCGTCCAAAAGAGCCTGCTCTTTTTTTTCCAAAATTTCCTTTTCTTTTTGTTTTTCCTTTTCTAAAATGATTTTAGCTTTTTCTAATTCCTGGTTAGCCAAAAGATACTCTTTTTCTAAAATTTTTAAATCCTTAGTTAAATTCTCGCTCTCTTGTTGGTAATATTCTATCTCCATTCTTAGAACGCTTTTTAATTGCTGGGTTTGTAAAAAAAGGCTCATTCCCCCCAACTCAGGGTTTTTAAACGCGCTCAATTGGGCTTGTTTGTCCAAAACTTCTCGCTCGTTTTGTTGCAATTCTAAACGCTTGCTTTCAAGCTTTTGCTCTATTTTTTCTAACGCAAGGGTTTTTAATTGCACCAATACGGAAGCGAATTTTTTCATAGAAAAATCGTGTCTTCTCTTTCAGGGCTTGTAGAAATAAGGCCAATTTTCACCCCCACTTCTTTTTCAATAAAACGGATATACTCTCTAGCGTTTGGCTCTAAATCGTCTAATTTTCTCACGCCTACGCTTTTTTCCCAGCCTTTAAAAGTTTGATAAATAGGCATGCAATCTTTCAAATCGCTAGGGAAAGCCTCTAATCTTTCGCCCTTTCTTTCATAAGCCACGCACACCTTAATCGCATCAATCCCATCCAAAACATCTAATTTCATTAAAGCTAATTGCGTGCAACCATTCAAAGCGCAAGCGTATTTTAAAGCCACCAAATCCAGCCACCCGCAACGCCTTGGGCGCTTGGTTGTCGTGCCAAACTCCGCGCCCTTAGTCCTTAAATGATCGCCCATGGGTGTAGTGTCTTCGCTAGGGAAAGGCCCATTACCCACACGAGTAGAATACGCTTTTGCGATGCCTATCACTTCATTGATCGCTTTAGGGTTTAAGCCGGTGCTCACGCATGCGCTAGCGCTCGTGGTGTTAGAGCTTGTTACAAAAGGGTAAGTCCCTAAATCAATGTCTAAAAGCGTGCCTTGCGCCCCTTCTAATAGGATTTTTTCACCCTTTTGATTCGCTTCTATCAGCATGCTTGTCGTGTCTTTGATAAAGGGGCAAATCTTTGGAGCGTAAGTTTTAAAATACTCCCTCAAATCTTTTTCGTAATCCTTGCCCAAACCATACGCTTCCTTAAAAGGCTCGATGGCTTTGAAATGCGCTTTTAGTTTCTCTTCTAATATGGTATCGTCTAATAAATCCCCGATTCTTATCCCGCTCCTCGCCATTTTATCCTCATAGCAAGGGCCTATGCCTTTTTTAGTCGTGCCGATGTTTTGAGATTTTTCTTTAAAAGCGTCTTTTTTGGCATGATAAGGCAAGATCACATGGGCTCTGTCGCTGACAAACAAACGATTTTCTAAATCCTCAAACGCGCTGATTTCTTCGCACAAATCCTTAATACTCACAACCACCGCGCTAGAAATGATGTTCTTGCATTTGGGGTATAAAACCCCTGAGGGCATTAAATGTAAAGAATGCTTAACCCCCTTATGCACAATGGTATGCCCGGCATTATGCCCACCTTGATAGCGCACCACAAAGTCATAATCTTTAGCGATCCTATCAACAATTTTTCCCTTCCCCTCATCTCCCCACTGGATCCCCACAACGACATCTGCCATAAAATATTATCCTTAAAACAAAGTAGATTGGATTGTTTAAAAGCTTGTTAGAATACCAAAAAAAAGTAAAGAGCCTCTTTATAAGCCCTAAAAAGAGCTTAAAAACCTATCGTGTAATTGATATAGAACGCATACAAACGCCTGTAATCCACATCAGCCCCGTTCGCTTTCAAATACCTTTGATTGATAGCCGGGATTTTCACGCCAAATTCCATCCCATGCTGAATGCTTTGAGACGCGCTCAAAAACCGGCGGTGCATGGTGCTGGCAAAATGAGCCCTTAAGCCCAAATTAAACAAAAATTGGAAATTCGTGGGAGTGGGGTATTCTTTAAACGAGTTTTTAATCTGATTTCTTAAAGAGCTATCCCAAGTGTTACCCGCTATTTGAATGCCTCCAAACACCCCCACATTCAAGGACTGATCGCTAAAAACCCTTCTAAAGATATTCCATAAAAAGTCCGTGCCAGCGCCATAAGTAAAGATATTCGCTTTAACAGCGCTACTGAGACTGCCTAATTGCGTAAAGCCATAATCAAAGAAAGCGTAGTATCGTAAGCCTATATTCTTCTTGCTCCCAAAAAATTGCTTATAGCCCACTTGAATGCCAAAGCCATTAATAACCCCATGCTGAGAGCTTGTGCCTGGCCCAAATTGGGGTAAGTAGGGCTCATCGTAATTCTTTAGCATTCCTCCTAGCTGTTTTAGATTCTCTTGATAAGTAGCGATTCGATCCGAGATGGTTTTCACATCCTTTTGGAGCATGGCTCCTGCACCACCGTTTTTCAAGTTTTCTGCGATCTGGCCTAGCTTTGCTGAAGAAGTGTCATTAAAAAGCTGCATTTGGGCTAATAGCCCTTTTAAAAACACCGAATTACTATCCAGATTCACTCTTGTGAGCGCGTTTAAAAGCGCCACACTCTCCGTGGCTAAGAGACTGAATTCATTTTGAGAACCATAGAGAACTTTTATAATCCCTACATATTCAGGAACGACTCCATTATTACTGCCATTATTACTATTATTAACCAAGTTATACAGCACATTACTCAAATACACTTGCAAGGCTTGAACGCTATAAGCGTTTTTATTCGTTTCAAAGCGTTGTTCAATTTGGGGGAGTATTTTTTTAAACTGGGTTAACTCTGCGTTGTTGTTGCCAACAGTTGTATTGGTATTGACAATTTGGTTGCCTATCCCTAAAAGAGCGTCCATGGTCGTGTTTGTCGCTAAAGCTAAAAGCCCGTTACCCCCCGCCATGCCTACGCCCACTTGGCGGAAATCATCAATGACATTATTCCTTAGGGTGCTGCCTTTGTTGTTGATGTTTTGTTGCGCACCGCCGATTTGATAGCCCACTCCCATATAAAAGCCATCGTCTTCAGCTAACGCCATGCTTAAAGGAAGGCTAAAAAGCAGAGCGGTTTTCAAAAGCCCTTTTTTGAGCGCGTGGTATTGACCTTTTTTCATTCTTGTATTCTTTATCTCTTTTGTATTAGTATTTTTCATCAAGAGCCTTCCTTAAAAACCGACTGAATAGCCCACATAGAAGCTAAAATTCCTCATATAGCTCGCGCTTGAGCCTTGGGTTGCAAAGTATTTATGAGCGATAACAGGGATTTTCACCCCAAATTCTATCCCTTGGTCCAGCCTGTGCTTATTGAAATTGGTTTTTGCAAAGTTGGTGCGCACGCCCAAATCAAACAAGAATTGGAACGAACTGGACTTGACATCAGGCCTTTGCCCGCTCAACAAGTTCGTTACATTCGTGCTCCAAGTTTGCCCTGCAATTTGAGTGCCAAAGAAAAGACCGATTGTAGTCCTTTCCCTCCTTCTAGAGCGTTCATACACATTGTATAAAAAATCCGTTCCTACCCCATAAGTAACAAGATTCGCTCCCACTTTTAAATTCGTATCGCCAAAATTCGCATAGCCATAATCCAAAAACCCGTAATACCTTAAGCCGATATTTTTCTTATGGGTGAAAAATTGTTTATAACCCATCTTAGCCCCAAAGCCGTTCATGCTCGCTGACTGGTAATCTTTGAGCGAAAAGAGGTTAGGGATATAAGAAATCTTATAAAGAGAACTAGCCGAAGATTCAAACTGACCTAATACCGCATTAATGATGTTTATGGTTCTGTCTAGCCCTTTCTTATAAATAAGCTGACTCCCACTAAAGCAAGACGATGCACTGCTACAAATATTTTTTTCAATAAAACTCCCTAACCTCAAAGTCTCACGATCCAAAGAAATCCCGCTCTTAATCAAAGCGTTGAGCTCGCTAACCGTAGAATTAGCCCCTATCAAGCCCGTTTGCGAAGAAAAATTTTGCATGCCTGTGGCGATATCGCCCACACTCACGCCATTATACGCTCCATTAGTCCCGCCCGCACCTAAAAGCGTGACTTTCATGATGTTTTCGTATAGCTGTTCGTTATTGTTTTGTTGGATTTTGCTCAAATCCACTTGCCCTAAAGCTAAAACGATGTTTTGAGCCACTAAGAGCATGCTATCCGTGATACCGATCTGTTTGTTCCCTACATCCACCACCAAAGGCTTAATGACACCCTGACTAGCGTATTGTTGGGATAGATCCAATAGTTTTCCTAAAATCCCTAGAGATTGCTCTAAATTGACTAAGGCTTGGTTTGATGGTCCGTTTTGTGGTTGCACGTTTGGCTGTGATGGTTGCGCATTGTTTTTCAGGCTTTCACGCAAAAGAGCTGCTGTTTTATTCCCTAAAATATCCAAGTAGTAGGATAAAGGAATGGCAGAAGTTTGCAACCTCACAGCCCCATCTCTGATTAGCTGCTTTAATTCTTGCGCTTGGGTAAAGCCTGGATTTTTCAATTCCTGTCTGGCCAAACTCGTTTGGTAATCTATGACAAAAAACGCCCCATCTTCTTCAGCCCTGCACAAAGACATGCCCGCTAGCAAGGAAAGAGCGATCGTTTTTTTAAAGGAGTGGTTTTTCAAAAATATCCTTTTTGCTTTGATAAGTGATTTTACTTAATCCATAAAAGAAACTTTCTAATTTTAAGATAATCATTCTTAATTTGCTATTAAGTGTTTCAAAAAAGCATCAAATTGACATCTTTTAAGCAAAATGTTATAATGCTCGCTTAATTTTATTTGGGGTGTTAGCTCAGTTGGGAGAGCGCAACGCTGGCAGCGTTGAGGTCAGGGGTTCGAACCCCCTACACTCCACCATTATTACGCTTATTCTCTTTCTTTAATTGATCAAACCCATTTTCTTGCTAGTATTACCCATAATTAATTATAATCTTAGGAATTGTTTTTTATCAAGGGAGTTTGAGCGTGAGCAGTTTGTTTAAAATGCGCATTCTTAGTTTTAAAAAGAATAAGCGGGCGGTGTTTTCACTCTATCTTTTTATCGCTTTATTAGCGCTTTCTCTTTTAGCCCCCTTGTGGGTGAATGATCGCCCTTTATTCATCTATAAAGACAATAAAGCGTATTTCCCTATGTTTAAAAACTATGCGGAAGTGGAGTTTGGAGGCGATTTTTTCACCCCTACGGATTATAACGATCCTTATGTGCAAAACACGCTTTTAAAAGACGCTTTCATCATCCATGCGCTCATTCCTTATAGCTATGATACGATCATTATGGATTTAGACTCGCCTGCCCCCACCCCCCCAAGCTTCAAACACCTTTTAGGCACAGACGATCAAGCCAGAGATGTGTTAGCCAGACTGGTTTATGGCTATCGTGTTTCGTTAGTGTTTGGGATTTTACTCACCCTTTTTAGCGTTCTTATTGGCGTGAGTTTGGGAGCGTTTCAGGGGTATTATGGAGGGCTAGTGGATTTATTGGGGCAAAGGTTGAGCGAGATTTGGAGCGCGATCCCCATGCTTTTTTTACTCATTGTGATTTCTAGCGCGTTCAATTCTAATTTTTGGATCATCTTGTTTTTAGTCTTGCTCTTTAGCTGGATGGGGCTTTCTCAAGTCGTGCGCACGGAATTTTTAAAAGCAAGGAATATGGACTACACCAAAGCCGCTAGAGCGCTTGGGGTGAATGATTTAAAAATCATTTTCTACCATGTGTTACCCAACGCTTTAGTGGCGACGATCACTTATGTGCCGTTTTTAATGGCGGCTAGTATTTCTACTTTAGTGTCTTTGGATTTCTTGGGTTTTGGCATGCCCATAGGGAGCGCGAGTTTGGGCGAATTGGTCAATCAAGGCAAGGATAACCTCACCACGCCCCATTTAGCCATCGTTGCGTTTGTAGCCATTAGCTTGTTGCTTTCTGTTTTGGTGTTCATTGGCGAAGGAGTGCGCGATGCTTTCAACGCTAACATGCTCAAATAAGGGGGTTACATGCTAGAAATCAAAAATTTGAACTGCGTTTTAAATGCGCATTTTTCGCTCCAAAATATTAATATTTCTTTAAGTTATGGTGAAAGGGTGGCGATCGTGGGCGAGAGCGGGAGCGGGAAAAGCTCTATCGCTAATATCATCATGCGTTTAAACCCCAGATTCAAACCCCATAATGGCGAAGTGCTGTTTGAAACAACCAACCTTTTAAAAGAAAGCGAAGAATTTATGCAAAATTTAAGGGGTAATGCGATCGCTTATATCGCTCAAGATCCCCTATCCAGCCTAAACCCCTTGCATAAAATCGGCAAGCAAATGAGTGAAGCCTATCTTTTACACCATAAAAACGCTTCTCAAACTCTCCTTAAAGAACAAGTTTTAAACGCCATGAAACAAGTCCAATTAGACGAAAAATTTTTGGATCGTTACCCTTATGAATTGAGCGGAGGGCAGCGCCAAAGGGTGTGTATCGCTATGGGCATTATTAATGCGCCCAAACTGCTCATTTGCGATGAGCCTACCACCGCATTAGATGCGCAAATCCAAAACCAGATTTTAGACTTGCTCAAGCAATTGAGCGCGGAAAAAAACATCGCCCTTTTATTCATTAGCCATGATTTAAAAGCGGTCAAACGCTTGGCTGATAGGGTTTATGTGCTAAAAAAAGGCGAGATCGTAGAAACCAATTTGACTAAAGATCTTTTTAATGACCCTAAGCACGAATATTCAAAACTCTTGATTCAGGCTTCAAACTTGCCCGCTAAAAACTTAAAAGCGCTAGATGAGACGCTTTTAGAGGTGAAAGATTTTAGCGTTTATTACTTGCAAAAACGCTTCTTTAGGTCTTCTTTAAAAAAACCCCTTATCGCATCAGTCAATTTTTCTCTCAAAGCTAAAGAAAACATCGGCATCATTGGCGAAAGCGGGAGCGGGAAAAGCTCTCTAGCGTTAGGGCTTTTAAAACTCGCTTTAAACAGCGGGGAAGAAAAGATTTTAGGCCAAAGCGTGGGGCCTTTAAATTCTAAAGCGTTCAAACCCTACCGCAAGATTTTGCAAATGGTGTTTCAAGACCCTTACGCATCATTAAATCCTCGCTTAAGCATTCAAAGCATTTTAACAGAAGCTCTGCGCTTTGCTTACCCTAAAGCTTCCAAAGAAGAATGGCACCATCTCGCAACACTTTGTTTAGAAGAAGTGTGTTTAAACCCTGAATCGCTTAACTTTTACGCTTATGAACTCAGCGGTGGGGAGCGTCAAAGAGTGGCGATCGCTAGAGCGATTGCCTTAAAACCTAAAATCATTCTTTTAGATGAGCCAACCTCTGCTTTAGACAAAAGCATTCAAAAAAGCGTGTTGGAATTGTTGTTGGATTTACAAGAAAAGCAGGATCTGAGCTATTTGTTTATCAGCCATGATTTAGATGTGATCAAAGCGTTTTGCGATAAGGTGTTAGTGATAAGTGAGGGGAAAGTCGTAGAAACAGGCGCTATTGAAGAGGTGTTTGATAACCCCAAACACGCTTATACGAAGCGTTTGTTAGAATCCAGGCTTTAAAGCTTTATTTTAAAATTCATGCCTTTAAGCGTTTTTAATCGCTTTTTAATGAATGTTATCTTGGGTGTTATCTTTTAGTTTTCTACAAACAAAACAAAGAAACTTGATAAGGGGCTGTTTTTGAATAAGGGTAGTCGTCAATAAAGAATGAAAAGACTTTGGATTCTTCAGGCAAAATCTTTTCTTTAAAAGTTTTTTCATAGCTTTTTTTGACAAACCATTTAAACGCATGTTCTTCCACAAAATTGTGAGGGTTTTTAAGGACTTCTAGGCGTAAAACGCATTTGTTTAGACTGAATTTGGAATGGTTTTTGACTCCCACTTGCAAAGAAAAGGCGTTGCTATAACTTAAAGGGTTAGCGTGTAAGATGCGTGTTTCTATGGGGTAAATCGCTTGAGTGAGTAAAACCTTCAAAACAAAAGGCATGCTTAAAAACGCGCCCAAAAAAGTTGCTGCCGCTAGATAGCTAGCCCAACGGTTTCTCAAAAGCAGAGCCAAAAGGAGCAAAATCGCGCAAAAAAGGATTAAAACGCTCGCTATTAAAACGCTGATTAAAGTCGCTTGGTTTAAAAATCCCTTAAAAGACTCCAAAAAAGCTTGGATAAAGGCAAGAGACGCCATGCGTTTTTAAGGCTCTTTACTCTCGGCAATGCTAGATTTAACCTTACTTTTAGTGTCAATCCAAATATTAGGCACAGCCCCACCTGGAGTGAGCATGATTTGAGCATTATTATTCGTTTTTAACGCTTCATTAAACTGGCCTTGAACTTCAATTTGGCGCAGCCTTAAAAGCTTGTCGCTCAAGCTTTGCGAAATGCTTAAATTGGCTTGAGATTTCGCCTTAGCTTCAATCACGATCGCATCCGCCACGCCTTGAGCCTTAATCCTGTTAGCGTCTGCTTCCCCTTTAGCCAGAGCGGCTTGTTTTTGAGCTTCTTGTTTGGAGCGTTCCACCTCGTATTTCACCCTTTCTGATTCTTGGCGCGCGATTTGGACTTTTTCAATTTGTTCTTTGATCTTAGCGGGCAAAACGATTTCTCTCAATTGGATAGAGCTTAATTCCACAGGGGTGTTGGGGAGCTTAGAAACTTCCTTATTGATACCGCTATTGATAAGAGCGGCGATTTCGTTGCGCTTGATGGGTAAATCTTCAGCCGGATAGCGCCCCACGACAGATCGCACCACATCGCGCACCACAGGGTTGATGATCTTTTGCTCCCAAGACAAGCCATAAGTAGCGATCGTTTGGGGGGTGGTTTGGGGGTTTAGGCGGTATTGCACGGTGAGTTCAATAGAAACGGTCAAACCCCTGCTATCCATCACATTAATAGCGTCGTTTCTAAAAATCCCTTGGTTTTTACCCGCCACGCCCATGTCTTCGGTGCGTGAAAAATTGATATTCCTGATCCTTGTATCCACAATGAGAATGTCTTGAATGATAGGCACAAAGAAGTGGATTCCTGGCTGTAAGGGGGTTGGCTCGTATTTCCCGGCGGTGATCTTAATGCCAATTTCTCCTGAGCTAATCACTTCAAAAGGCTTGGCCAAAAAAGCGATAACGCCTAAAAGGACAATGACAATTAAAACCGATAGTTTTTTAGAATTAAAAGAGTTAGACGGCGGGATGAAACGCCCCCCATTATTAGGCGTATTAGGCGTGGGGGTTTCTCTTTGAGGATTTTTCTTTTTTAAATGTTCGTTCAAATCAATGGGCATGAATTTCCTTTTTAAATATTTTAACGGCGTTTGGGTTTTTTAGAATGGTGGTTTGTTTTAGGGTGTCTGTCTCTGTGATGGCTCTTTTTAAAAGAGTGCGCTGGCTCGTGCTGCGTTTTTTTGTTAGGGGTTTTTGGCGTTTTTTCTTTAGGGTTTTGAATCGCATCAATTTCTTGCTGGTTCAAGCCAATTTTACTGGTTTCAAACTGCAAACTCAAAAGTTTTAAAACCAATTGAGACGGCTCAAAAATTTCGGTAAGCTGTTCATAAAGACTGATAGTCCCTTCAGACACTTTAGCATCATGCAAGGTTTTGATGATCTGATTTTCGTTAATGGTGGGGATTTCAAAAAGCTCAATCTCTGAATCAATTTCTTTTTGCATGCGTAAAAGCTCTTTGTATTCTAAAGGGGTTACTAAAGTGATCGCCATGCCTTTTTTGCCCGCTCGCCCGGTTCTCCCAATGCGATGGATATAGCTCTCAGTGTTTAGGGGCAAGTGGTAATTAAACACATGGCTTACACCGCTAATGTCTAGCCCACGGCTCGCCACATCCGTAGCCACCAACACGTCAGCGTCATTTTTTTTAAACGCCATGATAGAAGAGCGGCGATCCCTTTGATCCATATCCCCATGCAAGGCGGTGCTTTTGTAATTTTTAGAAGCAAGGAATTGGTGCAATTCATCGGCCTCTTTTTTGGTACGCGTGAAAACAATGCTCTTTTCAGGCGCTTGAGTGTCTAAAAGGCGCATGATCGCTTCAGCCCTCTCATGCTCATTGATCACATAAAAGCGTTGGGTGATGTCAGTGTTAGTGATATTAGAGGGGGCAATATGGATTTTAATAGGGTTTTCTAAGATCTTATCCGCTAGCCTTTTGATCGGCTCTGGCATCGTGGCTGAAAAAAGCAAAATCTGCGCTTCGCTAGGGAGGTAGTCAAAAATCCCTTCAATGTCGTCTAAAAACCCCATATCCAGCATTTCATCGCTTTCATCTAAAACGACCACTTTAGGCACAAATTTATGGATGCGCTCGTTTTTTAAATGATCCAACAGCCTTCCTGGCGTGGCGATCATCACTTGGGGGTTTTTCTTAATGAATTCGCATTGTTTTTTAACGCTCTGGCCTCCATACACGCACACGGTTTTAGTCCTGGTGTGTTTGCCCAATTTAAAAATCTCATCGCTAATTTGCATGGCTAATTCTCTGGTGGGCGTGATCACTAAGGCCTCTATGGTGTGGTTGTTTTTAAGGTTGTTGATAATGGGTAGAGCGAAAGCGGCGGTTTTTCCTGTGCCTGTTTGGGCTTGTGCGATGACATCTCGGCCTTGCAAAACAGCCGGAATGGCCTTTTCTTGAATGGGGCTTGGGGAAGTGAAGCCGGCTTCATAAACGGATTTTAAAACCGATTCTTTTAAGCCCAAATCATTAAAACTCGGCTTATGATAAGCGTCATCGTCAATTTCTGTAGGGAGTGGTGGTTGATTCAATTCCATGGGAGATTCATACCTCAATTTAATTTGAAACTTTAAGCTGATAAAAGGCTAAAATTAAAATCTTTGATTTAAAGTTTATAAGATTTTTGAGTATAGCATAAAAATGCACTCAATTAAGTTTAAAGTTTTTATAAAAGGCTTATGCTAAAATAATTAGAATTTAAGGAATTAAAGAAAGGGTTTGATTGAAACGGGTGTTTTTGTGGCTTATTTTTGTATTAGCCTTTCACAAGCTTTTGGCCGAAAAAATAGGCGATATAGCGAGCGTGGTGGGCGTAAGGGATAACCAGCTGATTGGCTATGGGCTTGTGATTGGCTTAAATGGCACAGGGGATAAATCCGGCTCAAAATTCACCATGCAATCCATTTCTAACATGCTAGAGAGCGTGAATGTCAAAATCTCTGCAGATGATATTAAATCTAAAAATGTCGCTGCCGTGATGATTACAGCCTCCTTACCCCCCTTTGCAAGACAGGGCGATAAAATTGATATTCACATTTCTTCTATTGGAGATGCGAAATCCATTCAAGGAGGGACTTTGGTGATGACCCCTTTAAATGCGGTAGATGGGAATATTTACGCCCTCGCTCAAGGGGCTATTATTTCGGGTAATTCTAATAACTTGCTCTCAGCCAATATCATCAATGGGGCGACTATTGAAAGAGAAGTTTCGTATGATTTGTTCCACAAAAACGCCATGACTTTAAGCCTGAAAAACCCCAATTTTAAAAACGCTATCCAAGTGCAAAACACTTTAAATAAGGTATTTGGCAATAAAGTAGCCATAGCACTAGATCCTAAAACCATTCAAATCACTCGCCCAGAGCGTCTTTCTATGGTGGAGTTTTTAGCCTTAGTGCAAGAAATCCCTATTAATTACAGCACGAAAAATAAGATCATTGTAGATGAAAAATCAGGCACGATCGTTTCAGGAGTGGATATAATAGTGCATCCTATAGTGGTTACAAGCCAAGACATCACGCTTAAAATCACTAAAGAGCCTTTAAATGACTCTAAAAATACGCAGGATTTAGACAATAACATGTCCTTAGACACCGCTCACAACACGCTGAGTTCTAACGGGAAAAGCATTACCATTGCCGGGGTGGTAAAAGCCTTACAAAAAATTGGCGTGAGCGCTAAGGGGATGGTTTCAATCTTGCAAGCCCTAAAAAAAAGCGGCGCGATTAGCGCTGAAATGGAGATACTATGATAAACAACAATAAAGCCATGTTAGAGCAATACAACGTTTCTAAATTAGCGAGCGAAGAGAAATTAAAAGCGTTGGCTCAAAATAAAAACGACAAGCTCCTCAAAGAGCAAACCGATTCTTTTGAAGCGTTGCTTTTAAAATTCATGCTAGATACTGCTATGAAAATGGATAACCCCTTGTATCCTAAAGCCCCAGGCGATGAGATTTATGCGTCCATGTATAAGGACACCCTCTCTAAAGAATTGAGCGGGAATTTTGGTTATAGCGAAATGCTGTTTAATTTCTTAAAAGAGCAAGAAAAACAAAAACCATGAAAAAATCCAAGCGCTTGAAACGCCCTTATTTAAAAAACTCCCCTTTGAAACGCTCTTATAAGGCTTCTTCTTTCAAGGGGTTGTTGGAAAACGAAAATAATGTGATTTCATTAGAAAATTTTAAACCCAAAGAGAGCGAAGATTTATTAGAGAATTTTTCCAATAAAAAAGACATGCAAGAGTTATTAGAGCTTTTAAACCAATTCATTCTACAAAGCTACAAGGTGGAAAAGGAGTTTAAGGATTATAAAGCCCTTTATGAATGGGTCATAGAAATTTTACCGCAAGCGATTTGGGTGATGAATGAAAACGGGAGCTTTTTTTATAAAAATTCTTTAGCCAATCAAAGCCATGAGGTGTTCAATAAGGCTAAATTAGGAAATTTTAACACCGAAATTGAACATGAAAATAAAAGCTATTTAGTCCAGCAAAACAGCATTCAAGGCAAGCAAATCATCACCGCAACCGATATTAGCGCTCAAAAACGCCAAGAGAGGCTCGCTTCTATGGGGAAAATCTCAGCGCATTTAGCCCATGAGATCAGAAACCCTGTAGGCTCTATCTCCCTTTTAGCTTCGGTGTTATTAAAGCATGCGAACGAAAAAACTAAACCCATTGTTGTAGAATTGCAAAAAGCTTTATGGCGCGTGGAAAGAATCATTAAAGCCACCTTGCTTTTTTCTAAAGGCATTCAAGCCAACCGCACCAAGCAAAGTTTAAAAACGCTAGAGAGCGATCTCAAAGAAGCCCTAAATTGCTACACTTACTCTAAAGACATTGATTTTCTTTTTAATTTTAGCGATGAAGAAGGGTTTTTTGACTTTGATTTGATGGGGATTGTGTTACAAAATTTCTTGTATAACGCTATTGATGCGATTGAAGCCTTAGAAGAGAGCGAGCAGGGTCAAGTGAAGATTGAAGCGTTCATTCAAAACGAATTTATTGTCTTCACCATTATTGATAATGGCAAGGAAGTGGAAAACAAAAGCGCTTTATTTGAACCTTTTGAAACCACTAAATTAAAGGGTAATGGCCTAGGGTTAGCCCTGTCTTTACAAGTGGTTAAAGCCCATGAAGGGAGCATTGCGCTATTAGAAAATCAAGAAAAAACCTTTGAAATTAAGATTCTTAACGCTTCTTGATGGATAAAAAACGCTTTTTGGCATTTTTTAGATTTTATTATCAATATTCAATGAAAATAAGATCAAAAAAAATTTTTCATTAACTCTTTTGGTGTAGGATAGCGATCAAGGTTTTTATGAAAATAAAAGCCTAAAACAATTTTAAAAAAGGACTTTTGATGAAAACATTTGAAATTTTAAAACATTTGCAAGCGGATGCGATCGTGTTGTTTATGAAAGTGCATAACTTCCATTGGAATGTGAAAGGCACGGATTTTTTCAATGTGCATAAAGCCACTGAAGAAATTTATGAAGAGTTTGCGGACATGTTTGATGATCTCGCTGAAAGGATTGTTCAATTAGGACACCACCCCTTAGTCACTTTATCCGAAGCGATCAAACTCACTCGCGTTAAAGAAGAAACTAAAACGAGCTTCCACTCCAAAGACATCTTTAAAGAAATTCTAGAGGACTACAAACACCTAGAAAAAGAATTTAAAACCCTTTCTAACACCGCTGAAAAAGAAGGCGATAAAGTAACCGTAACTTATGCGGACGATCAATTGGCCAAGTTGCAAAAATCCATTTGGATGTTGCAAGCCCATTTGGCTTAAGCGACCAAAAAGAAGCCAGCATGAGAGATTACAGCGAGCTTGAAATTTTTGAAGGAAACCCCTTAGACAAGTGGAATGACATTATTTTTCATGCGAGCAAAAAGCTTTCTAAAAAAGAGCTAGAAAGGCTTTTAGAGCTTCTGGCTCTCTTGGAAACTTTTATAGAAAAAGAAGACTTAGAAGAAAAGTTTGAATCTTTCGCTAAAACTTTAAGAATTGATGAAGAGTTGCAACAAAAAATAGAGAGCAGAAAAACAGACATTGTGATCCAATCCATGGCGAATATTCTTAGTGGGAATGAATGAGCTTATCCGCTATGGCTTGATATCCCTCTTTTTTTTAAAGGCGTTTGGGCTTGATTATGGGATAGATAAAACGCTAGAATTAAAAAAAGATGAAGTGTTTAAAGCGATTATCAAAGACACTTCAAACGAACAAACCAAAGAAATCACGCTCTATTGGACGCTATATGCAAATAAAGGTTTAGTCATCAACATGCGTTTTAACCATTTCCCTTACCAGTTTATTTTATACACCGATCATGCGAGAAACACCTATAACCTCAAAGTTTTTGAAGAGAAATTTTCTTCTAACAGCACTCTGTCGCTTGTGTTTAAAGACTTTAAAGAAGATAAAGCCGCTTTAAGGCTTTTAGCCCTTATGCCCCTTGTTTTTTCTCCTAAAGAGCCTTAAGGAATTTGCATGCAAGAAAAACAACTCAAAGCCATTCAAAACAAGATCGCTTCTTGGATCAAAGGAATAGAAAGCGCCTTTATAGATGAATTGTTTTCTAAGATTGGCCCTTCAAAAATGCTGCGCTCCAAACTCATGCTCGCTTTATTAAATGGAAAAACAGACGCTATTTTATTGGATAAAGCATTCAATTTGTGCGCGATTGTAGAAATGATACAGACCGCTTCTTTATTGCATGATGATGTGATTGACAAGGCGACCATGCGCCGAAAGCTCCCCAGCATTAACGCTCTTTTTGGTAATTTTAACGCCGTGATGCTTGGAGATGTGTTTTACTCTAAAGCCTTTTTTGAACTCTCTAAAATGGGTGAATTTATCGCTCAAACCCTCTCTAATGCGGTTTTAAGGCTCTCTAGAGGCGAGATTGAAGACGTGTTTGTGGGGGAAAGTTTTAATAGCGACAAACAAAAATACTGGCGTATTTTAGAAGACAAGACCGCCCATTTCATAGAAGCGAGCTTAAAAAGCATGGCGATTCTTTTAAATAAAGACGCCAAAATATATGCGGATTTTGGGTTGCATTTTGGCATGGCGTTTCAAATCATTGATGATTTGTTAGACATCACTCAAGACGCCAACACTTTAGGTAAGCCCAATTTTAGCGATTTTAAAGAGGGCAAAACCACTCTACCCTACTTGCTTTTATATGAAAAATTGAATCCGCATGAACAAGGGCTTTTAATTTCCTATTTCAAACAAGATAGCCACGAAATCATAGAATGGACTAAGGAAAAATTCAAGCAACATGGTATCATAGAAGAAACCCTTAAAATCGCTCAAGTTTATTCTAAAAAGGCCCTTGAAGCCATTAAGGGGGAAAACAATTTGATTTTAGAAAAACTAGCGCAAGATGTCATTTATAGGACTTTTTAATGGAGTTAGAAACTCATTTGTCAAAATATTTCACCCTAGCCTTTACGCATAAAAGCATGAGCTTAGAAATGCGAGAAAAACTCGCTATCAATTCGAACGCAACGCTTAAAGAATTTTTACAAACCATTAAAAACCATTGCCCTAACATCAAAGAGTGCATGGTGTTATCCACATGCAATCGCTTTGAAATCTATGCGAGCCTAAAGCACGGCGCTCATGCTAATGAACAAAAAAGCGCGTTATTAAAAATCTTAGCTCAAAATAAAAAAATGAGCGTGTCTGATTTAGAAAAATGCGTTTTAATGAGCACTGATGAAAGCGCAGTCCATCATGTCTTTAGCGTGTGCAGCAGTTTGGATAGCTTGGTGGTTGGGGAAACTCAAATCACAGGGCAGATGAAAAACGCCTATAAATTCGCCTTTGAAGAGAAATTTTGCTCCAAAGATTTAACCCGATTGCTCCATTTTGCTTTCAAATGCGCCGCTAAAGTGCGCAATCTAACCGGCATTTCCAAGCAAGGGGTCTCCATCTCTTCAGTGGCGGTCAAAGAAGCGCTTAATATTTTTGAAAAAGAAAGGATTAAGGATAAAAAAGCCCTTGTGATAGGGCTTGGCGAGATGGCTCAATTGGTCATCAAGCACCTTTTAAACAAGCAATTTGAAGCGCTTATTTTAGGGCGTAATGCGGCTAAATTTGAAGATTTTGTCAAGGAATTAGAAGAGCCTAAAAAAGTGGGCTTCCAAAATATAGAAAATTTAAACGCTTATATCAACGAATACGAACTGCTTTTTTGCGCCACTTCTTCGCCGAACTTTATCGTGCGAAATTCCATGTTAAAAGAAACGATTTTCAGGCGTTTTTGGTTTGATTTGGCCGTGCCACGAAATATTGAAAAGCCGACGCTAAATAATATTTTCTTATACAGCGTGGATGATTTAGAGCCTATGGTGAAAGAAAATGTGGGAAACAGGCAAGAAAGCCGAACGAAAGCTTATGAGATTGTAGGGCTTGCCACAATGGAGTTTTACCAATGGATCCAAAGCTTAGAAGTAGAGCCTTTGATTAAGGATTTAAGGGAATTGGCTAGGATTTCAGCCCAAAAGGAATTGCAAAAGGCGCTCAAAAAACGCTACGTGCCTAAAGAATACGAAGGCAATATTGAAAAGATCTTGCACAACGCTTTCAACACCTTTTTGCACCACCCGACCATCGCTTTAAAAAAGAACGCCCAAAAAGAAGAATCCGATATGCTTGTGGGCGCGATTAAAAACTTGTTTAATTTAGACAAATCTAACGCTAACCATGTCCAGAATTTGAATCTCTATAAATGCGAATATTACGAGGAATAATGCATGCTATTTTCAAAACTCTTTGCCCCAACGCTCAAAGAACCCCCAAAAGACGCCGTGTTAAAAAGCCATAAGCACTTAGCTCAAGCAGGATACATTTATCAAATAGGCAGTGGGATTTATAATTTCCTACCCTTAGCTAAAAAAGTGCTAGACAAAATAGAAAATGTCACGCACAAACGCATGCAAGAGCATGGGGCGCAAAATATTTTAATGAGTTTTGTGGTTTTGGCGAGTTTGTGGGAAAAATCAGGCCGTTTGGATAAATACGGCAAGGAATTATTGGTTTTTAAAGACCGAAAAGACAATGATTTTGTTTTAAGCCCCACTTTAGAAGAAAATATCACCGAAATTGCCGCTAATTTCATTAAAAGCTACAAGCAATTACCCATACATCTCTATCAAATCCACACGAAATTCCGTGATGAAATCCGCCCAAGATTTGGGCTGGTGAGAGCGAGGGAATTTATCATGAAAGATGGTTATAGCTTTCATGAAGACGCTGAGAGCTTGGATAAGGAATTTTTAAACACGCAAAGCGCTTATAAAGAGATTTTAAGCGATTTGGGTTTGGATTTTCGCATCGTGGAAGCGGACAGCGGGGCGATTGGAGGGAGTAAAAGCAGGGAATTTGTCGTTTTAACTGAATGCGGGGAAGACACGATCGTGGTGTGTCAAAATTGCGATTATGCCGCCAATATTGAAATCGCTAAACGCTCTAAAAGAACTGAGCCTTTAAATGTCCCCAAAGCGCAATTAGCGAAATTCCCTACCCCTAATACCACCAGCGCTCAAAGCGTGGCGGAGTTTTTTAAAACAGAGCCTTATTTTGTCTTAAAAGCGCTTGTTAAAAAAGTGATCCATAAAGATAAAGAAACCTTGGCGTGCTTTTTTGTTAGGGGCGATGACAATTTAGAAGAGACTAAAGCCCTAAACGCTTTGAATCTTTTGGGGGCGAACGCTTTGGAATTAAGAGAAGCCAATGAAGAAGATTTAAACCACGCAGGGTTAATAGCGGGCTTTATAGGGCCTTATGGCTTGAAAAAGCATGTTTGTTATATTATCTTTGATGAAGATTTAAAAGATAGCGATTGCTTGATTGTTGGGGCTAATGAAAAGGATTTTCATGCGGTGGGCGTGGATTTAAAAGGGTTTGAAAACCTTGTTTATGCGGATATTGTCCAGGTTAAAGAGAGCGATCGTTGCCCTAATTGTCAAGGAGCGTTGAAATACCATAAGAGTTTGGAGGTGGGGCATATTTTCAAACTCGGGCAAGGCTATGCTAAAAGCTTGAAGGCGAGTTTCTTGGATAAGAATGGTAAGGAGCAATTTTTTGAAATGGGGTGCTATGGGATAGGCATTAGCCGGTTGCTCAGCGCGATTTTAGAGCAAAAAAGCGATGATCTAGGCTGTGTGTGGACGAAAAATACCGCTCCTTTTGATGTGGTGATCGTGGTTTCTAATTTGAAAGATGAAGCGCAAAAAAAACTCGCTTTTGAAGTGTATGAAAGGCTGCTCCAAAAGGGCGTTGATACGCTGTTAGATGACAGAGACGCTCGTTTTGGGGCGAAGATGAGGGATTTTGAATTGATTGGGGAACGATTGGCGCTGATTGTTGGGAAGCAAACTTTAGAGAATAAAGAATTTGAATGCATCAAACGCGCTAATTTAGAAAAACAAACGCTTAAAGACACCGAATTAGAAGAAAAAATTTTAGAAATGTTAGCGAGCGAATAAGGGGGATTGAGTGGGAAAATTAGTGATTGGCTCTAGGGGGAGCGAATTGGCCTTATGGCAAGCGAATCACATTAAAGAACGCTTGAAAAAAGAATGCTCTATGGAAAGCGAGATTCAAATCGTTAAAACCACAGGCGATAAGATTTTAGACGCACCTTTAAATAAGATTGGCGGTAAGGGGCTATTCACTAAGGAATTGGAAGAATTGCTTTTAAAAGGCGCAATTGATTTGGCGGTGCATTCTTTAAAAGATGTGCCGGTTGTGTTTGAAAAGGGGTTAGACTTGGCATGCATCACCAAAAGGGCTGATGTGAGGGACACTTTTTTGAGCGTGAAATTCCCTGATTTGATGAGCTTGCCTAAAGGATCAAAGGTTGGCACGACTTCTTTAAGGCGCTCCATGCAGCTCAAACTGAAGCGCCAGGATCTAGACACAGAAAGCTTAAGGGGGAATGTCCAAACCCGTTTGAAAAAGCTTGAATGCGGAGAATTTGACGCTATCATTTTAGCTGAAGCCGGACTGCAGCGTTTAGAAATTCAAGGAGCGAAATACCGCAAGGCTTTTAGCGTAGAAGAAATGATTCCTAGCATGGGTCAGGGGGCTTTAGGGGTAGAAATGCTCAAAAACCACAAGCATTTTATTACGCTTCAAAAACTCAACGATGCAAAAAGCGCGTTTTGCTGCCATTTAGAAAGGGAATTTATCAAAGGGCTTAATGGGGGGTGTCAGATCCCTATTGGCGTGCATGCGAGTTTAGTGGGTGATAGGGTTAAAATCCAGGCGGTTTTGGGCTTGCCTAATGGGAAAGAAGTCATCACTAAAGAAAAGCAAGGGGATAAAACTAAGGCGTTTGATTTAGTTCAAGAGCTTTTAGAAGAATTTTTACAAAGCGGGGCGAAAGAGATTTTAGAAAAGGCGCAGTTGTTTTAATGCGTTTGTTTATCGCACTAGTTTTGTTTTGGTGGTGGTTAAGCTTGAACGCTAAGGAAGCGGATTTCATCTCTGATTTTGAATACGGGCTGGCTCTTTATAAAAACCCTAGGGGTGTTGCGTGCGCGAAATGCCATGGCATTAAAGGCGAACAACAAGAAATCACTTTTTATTATGAAAAAGGCGAAAAAAAAATCCTCTACGCCCCTAAAATCAACCATTTAGATTTTAAAACCTTTAAAGACGCCTTGAGTTTGGGCAAAGGCATGATGCCTAAATACAATCTCAATTTAGAAGAAATCCAAGCGATTTATCTTTACATCACCTCTTTAGAGCATAAAGAAGAGCATAAGGATTCTCCTAAGCCTTAATCAAAGCGCTTGATTTATGCTAAAATGGAGCGTTGCATTTTTTGTTTTGATTGAAGAGGGTTCTAAAAATCAGAATTTAAAAGAAGGTAGAAATGGGTGTCAAAATTTTAAAAATATTAGTTTGTGGGTTATTTTTTTGGTGCTTGAATGCCCATTTATGGGGGAAACAAGACAATAGCTTTTTGGGGGTTGCTGAAAGAGCCTATAAAAGCGGGAATTATTCTAAAGCGGCATCTTATTTTAAAAAAGCATGCAACGATGGGGTGAGTGAAGGTTGCACGCAATTAGGAATCATTTATGAAAACGGGCAAGGCACTAGAATAGATTATAAAAAAGCCCTAGAATATTATAAAACCGCATGCCAGGCTGATGATAGGGAAGGGTGTTTTGGTTTAGGGGGGCTTTATGATGAGGGTTTAGGCACGGCTCAAAATTATCAAGAAGCCATTGACGCTTATGCTAAGGCGTGCGTTTTAAAACACCCTGAGAGTTGCTACAATTTAGGCATTATTTATGATAGAAAAATCAAAGGCAATGCCGCTCAAGCGGTTACTTACTACCAAAAAAGCTGTAATTTTGATATGGCTAAGGGGTGTTATGTTTTGGGCGTGGCTTATGAAAAAGGCTTTTTAGAAGTCAAACAGAGCAACCATAAAGCCGTCATCTATTATTTGAAAGCGTGCCGATTAGATGATGGGCAGGCTTGCCGCGCGTTAGGGAGTTTGTTTGAAAATGGCGATGCAGGGCTTGATGAAGATTTTGAAGTGGCGTTTGATTATTTGCAAAAAGCTTGTGCTTTAAACAATTCTGGTGGTTGCGCGAGTTTAGGCTCTATGTATATGTTAGGCAGGTATGTCAAAAAAGATCCCCAAAAGGCTTTTGATTATTTCAAACAAGCATGCGATATGGGGAGCGCGGTGAGTTGCTCTAGAATGGGCTTTATGTATTCCCAAGGGGACGCTGTTCCAAAAGACTTGAGGAAAGCCCTTGATAATTATGAAAGGGGTTGCGATATGGGCGATGAAGTGGGTTGCTTCGCTCTAGCGGGCATGTATTACAACATGAAAGATAAAGAAAACGCCATAATGATTTATGACAAGGGCTGTAAGCTAGGCATGAAACAGGCATGCGAAAACCTTACCAAACTTAGGGGGTATTGAAAATTTTAATCAATCCCCCCCCAATCATCATCTGTTATTTGACTCAAAACTTTTCAAAGATTTGGCTCTGTTTTAAGAGCTAAAGCAGAAACCCACCCTATTAATTTTTCAATCTTTAGTGTTTTTAGGGCTTTGTCTATTTTCAAAAAGAAAACTTTTTGAATGTTTTTTGCGGTTGTTTGGTTGTGTTTGTTAGCGTGTTTTTATAGTATAAATTTTTGTTAGGTTAGCTTGAAGTGGGCTTTAGGTTTAAAAGTCCTGTGAAATAAAAACGTTTTAGCGTGTTTTTGCGCTATGGGATAGATATGCGTTTGGTTGTGTTTTTCCAATGGCTTTAATTTATGGCTTTGCGTGTTGCTATTATAAGCACGCTACAAACACGAATCACACGATAACAGAGCGGTATGCACACGCTATAAAAAGACTTGATAAAAATAACGAAAAATAGTTAAATCTCAGGCGTTCTTTTAAAAATTGTTATTAGATGAGACAGATAAAAACGCTTTTAGTTTAAAGATAGGTGCGAGTTTTAAGGGTTTTTTGTGTTGGTTTAGTTATTCTTTAATTTTTAAAAAATGGGGTTTTTAAAACTCATAAAAGGATAAGGGGTATTTTGAAATCATTCCCCTACAACCCCCTTTTTTAATTCGCAAGTTTTTTTATTTTGGTTGTGAAAAACACTCAAAAGCCTTTTTTAGATTTCATAAACAATATCCAAAACAGAGCTGATATTTTAAACCCTACAAAGACCAATAGATCGCTCCAAAGAACACGATACTCCCTATCAAAACGCTTACAAACATGCGTTTAGTGTCCTTAAAAGCCACCATTAAAAACGCGCTCAAATAAAACAACAATAAAAACACGCAAAAAATCCCCAAAAGTGCCTTAAACACGATGCCCACCTTAGCCTTATGCAGCATGATGAGTGCGCCTAAAAAGCCCCTTTCAATGGTTTTGATTTTGGTTTGATCGCCTTTAGTTTCAAGGTTGATTTCATACAAAGGCGTGCCGATGATTAACGCTCCCCTATGCTCTCTAGGCTCTATCTTTTTAGGCATAGCGATATGGTTTTCTTTTATAAAGTCTTTTAAAAAATCCAATCGTTCTTCTTTTTTTAAGGATTTTTCTAAAACCCACTCTTTGATGTTAGCGCCAGTGTCTTGGCGCACCCCAAAGAGCAATGAAAGCCCGCTAATCGCAAAAAGAAGTGCCAAAGGGAAGAAAAAAGTGGTCGCATAAATGTGAAAATAACGCATCATTGCAGTCATTACTGCAACCTGTGGCTCACGAATTTAGAAAAATTATCCAAGACTAGCCCCCCTTTTCTAAACCCTAACGCGCAAGATTCATAAGCAAAAAACACATTAGGCTGATAATACAACCCGTTATGCGAATTGAGCTCGTAAAATTCTTGATAAACGGGTTTGTGGTTAGAATAAACGCCATCCGTCTTTAAAAGCGATTGCATGGAAGCTTCAAAGATTTCGCTATTCGCCCCTTCCCTACCAAAAGCCACTTTTTTGATTTGCTTTTTATGGGTTAAAGGCTCATAACTCGTTTCTAGCAATAAGGGGTGGTTGGGGTATCTGTCCCATAAAAGTTTTAAAAAACGCTTGGATTGGAAAAGGATCGTATAAGCCGGGTTTAAAAAAATCGTGTTTTTGTTTTCCATCATGCCTTGCATCAAAAGGGCTAATTCTGGCTCATCAATAGCAATGTTTTCCCATGGGATCAATTTGAATAAAAACTCATAATTCAAGCCGTTTTTAAACACACCCTCTTCTATATTAAATTCCACCTCATCAATGTAAGAAAAATCCGTTTCAAACCCCACGCTCTGAGCAGCGTCTTGCAAAAAACGCATGGTGCGCTCTTCTTCAATATTCCCCCTAACGCTTGAAAAAAGGATTTTCCACCCCTCATACATTTCCTCAAAACGGCTCGTGTCTTCGCCCAAAGTAACCAGGCGTTTAAAATTCTCGCCAAGCGCTTCATAAAGGTTATTGAATTGCTTGTTTTCATCATAGCCATTGGCTTTGAGTAACGCCCACTGAATCAGCGCAGTTTCATAGAGCATGGTGGGGGTATCAGCGTTAAATTCCAGTAATTTAATCGGCTTGCCATCAAGCCCCCCGGCTAAATCAAAACGCCCGTAAATATGCCAATGCACTTCTTCTTCAAAACTCTGTTTGATCATAGGAATGAGCGCGTTAGGAATATCCAATTCAAAAAAGCGATCGTTTTTAATGGCCTCTTCAGCCGTTTCTACAAACATGTCATAAAGCTCATTGCAAGCGTCATAATAAGCGTCCGCTTCTTTTTGAGAAACGACTACCATTTCATCAGCGATATAAGATGACATGTCATCATTAGTGTGCCAATCTAAGCCGATTTCTTCTAAGGTCTTATTGTCTAAAGGTTTTAAAGGAATCACTTGCATTTTTTAGCCTTAAATAGATTAAATTATGAGTTAAAGCCCCTTGTCCCAGAGCTTATTGCAGGCGAACTAGTAGGCCTACTAGAGCCAAAAAACCCGCTCTGTCCCTTACTCGCTCCACCCATGCTTGAAGCACTAGGCGTGCTTTTAGAAAAGGAATTTTGAGAGCGTTGGTAAGCTTGTGGGGATTTGTAGGTCCGTTGGGCGTTTTGCTGATAATTAGGGTTATTGAAAAGCTTATTGCCAATATAACTCCCTAAAATCGCCCCCGCCGCGCTCCCTAAAATCGCGCTCCCCAAGCCAAAGCCTGAGCTTTCATTACTCCCACCCCCATTATTAGGTTGGATAAGCTTGCTCGTGCCGTTATCAATTTTGGCTTCTTCTTCTTTGATGAGCTTTTGAATCTCTTCATTGCTTAACACGCGTTCATTGCCTTGCAAATCGCGTACTATAATGTGGGTTCTTGAGCTAGGGTATTCTTCAACAACCTTGTAAGATTTATCCTTTTGCTCTTCTAAAATCACAAACGCGCCTTTTTGAACGCTTTGGCTCAAAGAGCTTTGCTCTTTTGGTTTGTCATCAGCATTGCTCTTACACCCCACAATGCTCACCATCACTAATGCGCTCAAACCACCCACGATCGCATAATCAGAAATCTTTCTGTAGGGTTTTTTCATGAGAGTAGCCTTATATTATGCCTTATAATGGTATAAGAAAGGTACACCCTTAATCACGCCAGATTCAAAAATCTTTTTCGTGGTATTTTCCACTTTAGTGCGTAAATCTTCAGGCTCTTTTTGGGCGTTAATATCGTATTGGGTGGAATAAATCTTTTCAAGAATAGAGATTTTATCTTCCACGCTCGCTCCCCTAGCCCTAGCTTTCGCCATTTCTTCTTGGATCAAAGCCGCTTTTTTAGCCGAATTGACCCCAAGCCACCCCACTACAACCATCCTCACGGTGTTTTCTTTCAAGTGATCCCTGAGTTTGGTGAGCTCTTTTTGGCAATGCGGGCACATGGGATCGGAAACAATATAAAGGATCTTGTCCTTATTTTCAGCGTTAGTAGAGGGCAACTCTATCGCATAATCAGCCGGCACTTCATCAAAAATAGCGTTCAATTTCGCGCTATTTTGTTGGGTGGCGTTAAGGGCTTGGATTTTTTGATTGGTTTCTGCGACTAATTGCACATCTTCGCTTTTATTGCTAAAAAAGATATTGCTAAGCCCTATGACTAAATTACCATCCTTACTCACTACAAGCGGGATATTGTATTTAGTGTCCGGATCTTCAATAACGACCATTTTTAAATCCTGATTGGATTTCAAGGGTTTAGTCTCTAAAATACGCACCTTTTTATTGGTTTGTTTTTCAATCACTTTAATCAAATTGTCTTGCATCCGTTTGTCATTAGCTGAAACTGAATGTTTAGGGGCTGCCCCTAAGCCTACAAGAAGTAACGCGCTCAACACACTCGCTCTTAATATCATTAAAACTCCTAAAGTTCAATAGCCTAAATCCCTACAATAAAAGGAATAAGCTTTTAATGGGTATAATACCATAAAATCCCCTATTTTGGCTTAAAAAGGTTTAAAGATGATTATCATTCCTGCCAGATTAAAATCCAGTCGTTTTGAAAACAAGGTGCTAGAAGATATTTTTGGCTTGCCTATGGTGATCCGTTGCGCTAAAAATGCGAATCTAGTAGATGAATGCGTAGTCGCTTGCGATGATGAAAGCATCATGAAAGCGTGCCAAAAATTCCGCATTAAAGCGGTGCTAACCTCCAAACACCATAATAGCGGCACGGAACGCTGTTTGGAAGCGGCGCGAATTTTAGGGTTAAAAAACGATGAAAGGGTTTTAAACTTGCAAGGCGATGAGCCTTTTTTAGAAAAAGAAGTCATTTTAGCCTTATTAGAAGCCACCCAAAACGCCCCTTTCATGGCGACTTGCGCTAAAGTCATTGATGAAGAGCAGGCCAAAAGCCCCAATTTAGTCAAGGTGGTTTTAGATAGCCAAAATAACGCTTTGTATTTTTCGCGCTCCCTTATCCCCTTTTTACGAGATTTTGATGCGAAACGCCAAACCCCCCTTTTAGGGCATATCGGTATTTATGGCTTCCACAATAAAGAAATATTAGAAGAATTATGCGCTTTAAAACCTTGCGTTTTAGAGGAAATAGAAAAATTAGAGCAATTAAGGGCTTTGTATTACCAAAAAAAGATTGCAGTAAAAATCGTTCAAAGCCAAAGCGTGGGCATTGACACCAAAGAAGATTTGCAAAACGCTTTGAAAATTTTTAGCCCCAATCTCCTTTGAGCGCTAAAATTTACTCAAAGCATTTTTCACCATCAAAAACCTCTTTTTAAATCCAATAAAAAGCAAAATTTGTTAATTTTTGCTCAATTTTATTAAAAATTCAATAAATTTATGGAACAATTAAACGCATTGTAAATAAAGTTTCAATTTGATACGATTTTGCAAATAAAACATTACTTTAAGGAACATTTTATGAAAAAAACGATTTTACTTTCTCTTATGGTTTCATCGCTCCTTGCTGAAGATGACGGCGTTTTTATGAGCGTGGGCTATCAAATCGGCGAAGCCGCTCAAATGGTGAAAAACACCGGCGAAATCCAAAAAGTCTCCAACGCTTATGAAAATTTGAACAATCTTTTAACCCGCTATAACGAACTCAAACAAACGGCCTCTAACACCGATTCAAGCACTACTCAAGCGATTAATAATCTAAAAGAGAGCGCTAGTAGATTGAAAACGACCCCCAATACCGCTAATCAAGCCGTGTCCTCAGCGCTCAGCTCTGCGGTGGGCATGTGGCAAGTGGTAGCCTCTAATTTAGCCAATAACTCGCTACCCACTAATAAATACAACGAAATCAATGCGATTTCTCAATTGCTCCAAAATACCCTAGAAAATAAAAACAATGATCTTAAAATTGAAAATGACTATGACCAGCTTTTAACTCAAGCTAGCACCATTATTACCACCCTTCAAAGCCAATGCCCAAGCATAGACGGAGGCAATGGCAAACCATGGGGCATTAATGCAAGCGGGAACGCATGCACTATTTTTGGCAACACCTTTAACGCCATTAATAGCATGATTGATAGCGCTAAAAAAGCCGCCGAGCAAGCCCGAAGAACTGACCCAGAAGGTCCAAACCAACCAAGCGCGTTTACCAACGCTGATTTCACTAAAAACCTTAATCAAGTCTCAAGCGTTATCAATGACACTATCTCTTACCTCAAAGGGGACAATTTAGCAACCATCTATAACACCCTTCAAAAAACGCCCGATTCTAAAGGGTTTCACAGTTTGGTGAGCCGATCTAGCTATAGTTATTCTCTCAACGAAACCCAATATTCTGAATTCCAAACCACCACCAAAGAGTTTGGCCATAACCCCTTTAGAAGCGTGGGTTTAATCAACTCTCAAAGCAATAACGGGGCGATGAATGGCGTGGGCGTGCAATTAGGCTATAAGCAATTCTTTGGGAAAAATAAATTTTTTGGGATCCGTTATTATGCCTTTTTTGATTACAACCATGCCTATATCAAATCCAACTTTTTCAACTCCGCTTCCAATGTTTTCACTTATGGCGCCGGCAGTGATCTTTTATTGAATTTCATCAATGGCGGATCCGATAAAAACCGCAAAATCTCTTTTGGCATTTTTGGAGGCATCGCTCTAGCAGGCACGACATGGCTTAATTCCCAATTGGTGAATTTAAAAACCACCACTAGCATCTACAACGCCAAAATCAACAACACCAATTTCCAATTCTTATTCAACACCGGTTTAAGGCTTCAAGGGATTCACCATGGCGTTGAATTAGGCGTGAAAATCCCCACCATCAACACGAATTACTATTCTTTCATGGGCGCTAAATTAGCCTATAGAAGACTTTATAGCTTGTATCTCAATTATGTTTTGGCTTATTGATATTGAATCAGTTCTCATTACTAATGAGAACAAAGCCAACTTTTTGGCTCTCAAGTGAATAATGGCATCATTTTACTTGACTTTTTACAAAAAACACACTAAAATTTACTTTTATTTTTTGAGCGAAATTCCAGATTAGCTCAGCGGTAGAGTAGGCGGCTGTTAACCGCTTGGTCGTAGGTTCGAATCCTACATCTGGAGCCATACTTTTAACTCATCTTTTTTCTTATAGCAAAACTTCACGCAATCCCTTTAGATTTGATCCATAACGCATTGACTAACACCCCCACCACAACCCCTATCGCTAAATTATGCGTGTATAAAACCACCGCCACGACTAAGAGCATGTTCAGCGTGTCATAGAGCTTGATTTTTTTAATGTTAATAATGGATTGGAAATTAAAAGTGGTGAAAGAAATCATCACCATTACCGCTACAACCGCCACAATAGGGATCTTAACCACGTATTCATTAAACACTAATATTAGCACCATTAACGAAAAGCCGGCAAAAAAAGTAGAAAGCCTTGTTTTGGCCCCGGATTTTGCGTTAATGATAGACTGCCCCACTAAAGCGCACCCTGTCATTCCCCCTAAAAGCCCTGAGATGATATTCCCCAAGCCTTGCGCTTTAGTTTCTTTATTTTTATCGCTCACGCCGTCTTTTAAAATAACGTCTAAAGTTTTAGCGGTTAATAAACTTTCTATCGTGCCTACTAGCGCTAAAGAAAGAGCGTAAGGCAACAATTCTATAACGATTTTAAAATCCAAATTTTTGGGGATAATGATGAAATGAAAGCCTGAAACCCCTTGCTCAATGCTCCCCAAATTCGGCGCATGCATATCAAAAATTAAAGCGATCGCGCTCACTGCAAGGATACAAATCAGATTAGAGGGGATTTTTTTAGTGATTAAAGGGAAGAGGTAAATGATGAGTATCCCAATAGCGAGCAAGACAAACACCCCTAAATTTTGGTTTTCAAGGAATTTGAACTGCTCTGTTAAAAGCAAAATGCCTAGCGCGTTCACAAAGCCATACATCACCGATTGGGGGATAAATCTTAAAAGATTCCCTATTTTCAAATAGCCTAAAAGAATTTGCAATATTCCTGCCATAAGAGTCGCCACGCCCGCGTATTCAAGCCCATAGTTTTTAACCACGCCCACTAAAATGAGCGCCACTGAGCCGGCCGCTGCGCTAATCATCGCCTTTCTAGCCCCAAAAAAAGACAAAATAAAAGCCATGTAAAAGGTCGTATAAAACGCCACGCCCACATCTAAACCCACCATGATCGCAAAACCGGCCGTCTCTGGGATCACAGAAAGCCCCACCACAAAACCAGACAACAAATCTTTTTGAATGTTGCTCAGCCATTCTTTTTGTATCTTTTCCAACATGCCTTTCTTTCCCATTAGAATGGCTTGATTGTAACCAAAGATTTAAAAACCAATTTCAAACCAGATAAAATTCCTTTTCTGTAAATCAAGCTATATGATATTTTATTGTAAAAAATACTTAAAATTGTTTTTTTTTTTTTTCAAAATATAAATTTTAAGTTAAGAATAAGCATTTTATGGTAAAATGGCGAAATTTCATAAACATGACTATCATGGGAATGCGAAACCAACAAAAATCTATTAAAAGGAGAAAACATGAAAATCAAAAAATCTCTCTTACTCTCTCTTTCTCTCATGCTCTCATTATCAAGGGCTGAAGATGACGGATTTTTTATGAGCGTGGGCTATCAGATCGGTGAAGCGGTTCAAAAAGTGAAAAACACAGGAGCATTGCAAAATCTTGCGGACAGATACGATAACTTAAGCAACCTTTTAAACCAATACAATTACTTAAATTCGTTAGTCAATCTAGCCAGCACGCCGAGTGCAATCACGGGTGCGATTGACAATCTAAGCTCAAGCGCGATCAATCTCACTAGCGCCACCACCACTTCCCCAGCCTATCAAGCTGTGGCTTTAGCGCTCAATGCGGCTGTGGGCATGTGGCAAGTCATAGCCCTTTTTATTGGCTGTGGCCCTGGCCCTACCAACAATCAAAGCTACCAATCGTTTGGTAACACACCAGCCCTTAATGAGACAACCACCACTTGCAATCAAGCGTATGGGACAGGCCCTAATGGCATTCTATCCATTGACGAATACCAAAAACTCAACCAAGCTTATCAAATTATCCAAACCGCTTTAAACCAAAGCCAAGGAGGCGGAATGCCTGCCTTGAATGACACCACCAAAACAGGGGTAGTCAACATACAACAAACCAATTATAAGACCACTAAACAAAACAATATCATAGAGCATTATTATACAGAGAATGGGAAAGAGATCCCAACCTCTTATTCAGGCGGATCAGCACTCCCACTCTCAATAAAATTCACATTCAATAATAACGCTGAATACCTTTTGCAACAAGCCG
This sequence comes from Helicobacter pylori, assembly GCF_014497725.1. Classification (GTDB taxonomy): domain Bacteria; phylum Campylobacterota; class Campylobacteria; order Campylobacterales; family Helicobacteraceae; genus Helicobacter; species Helicobacter pylori_DE. The sequence continues at coordinate 95,643 of NZ_JACTGF010000005.1, forward strand.
CCACTATCATGCAAGTCCTTACCACTCAAAAACCGCATGTGCAAACGAGCAATGGCGGTAAAGCGTGGGGGTTGAGTTCTACGCCTGGGAATGTAGTGGATATTTTTGGCCCTTCTTTTAACGCTATTAACGAGATGATTAAAAACGCTCAAACAGCCCTAGCAAAAACCCAACAGCTTAACGCTAATGAAAACGCCCAAATCACGCAACCCAACAATTTCAACCCCTACACTTCTAAAAATAAGCAATTCGCTCAAGAAATGCTCAATAGAGCTGAAGCTCAAGCAGAGATTTTAAATTTAGCTAAGCAAGTTGCGGACAATTTCCACAGCATTCAAGGGCCTATTCAAGGGGATTTAGAAGAATGTAAAGCAGGATCGGCTGGCGTGATCACTAATAACACTTGGGGTTCAGGCTGCGCGTTTGTGAAAGAGACTCTCAATTCCTTAGAGCAACACACCGCTTATTATGGCAATCAGGTCAATCAGGATAGGGCTTTGGCTCAAACCATTTTGAATTTTAAAGAAGCCCTTAGCACTTTAGGGAACGACTCAAAAGCGATCAATAGCGGTATCTCTAACTTGCCTAACGCTAAATCTCTTCAAAACATGACGCATTCCACTCAAAACCCTAATTCCCCAGAAGGTCTGCTCACTTATTCTTTGGATACCAACAAATACAACCAGCTCCAAACCATCACGCAAGAATTAGGCAAAAACCCCTTTA
>NZ_JACTGF010000006.1:0-85563 GCF_014497725.1 Helicobacter pylori
TTAGCGTTCCTTTGATCCAAAGAAAAGCTAGCGTCGTTTCTAATGGTGGCGATTACACCAACTCTTTTGTTTTTAATGAAGGGGCTAGCCATTTTAAGGTGTTTTTTAATTACGGGTGGGTGTTTTAGGGTGAGAAAATATTAGAGGGCTTGATTTTAATCAAGCGATAATCTCATTGTAATGTGCGGAGTTAGGGGGTTTTAATGAGGTTGCAGAGAGGAATTATACCCCCACCCCCTTAAGAGTTTTACAACAAAATGAAATCTAAAACAACAAGTTCAAAAATCTTTGCAAAAATCTTTGAATGTTAAGAATCTCATCACCACCAAAAATCCACCAACGCCAGGCGTTAAACCCTTACAACAAATAGTGCTAAAACACCCCATTAAGACTTAGATAATCACACTTCCTTTAATTTTTTAGCTTCTTCCCTTGTTTCACGAAATTCCTCTATATTTTCTCATTCTAATTTTAGGTTCAATATAGTTTCTTTTTTTAAACATGGTCTGATGAAAATCGGCTAAATCTTGGTGGAATGATTCAAAGGTTTGCGCATCCTTCATGCTGTGGGCGACACTTCGGTATCACTGGATTTGCGGTAAATTGGCGCCATTAAAAGCGATGTAATAAAGGCAATTAAAGAAACTATGAGGATATAAAAGCTTAAACCATAACTTTGCAAACTTTCAGGTGCTGCTATGGCTTTTGCATTCAACCAGCTTGAAAGTTGAGGGGTAAAGCCAGCGGTTATAGCATAGGCTATGTTATAAGCAAAGGAAATCCCGCTAAAACGGATTTTGGCGCTAAACACATCGCTCATGAAAATGGGGCAAAAATTCATAATGCCCGCGCAAAAGCAAGCTAAAAAGTATAAAACTATGGTATTGACTAAACTTGGCGCGTTAGAATAAAATTCCTTAAAGAATAAAAAGCCAAAAAAGGCAAAGGCCACGCTAAAAGCCATGCAAACTTTGTGCGGTTTGATTTTATCAGCCAAAAACCCGGTTAAAATAATAGAACTTACAATACCAACAAGTCCTAAAATTTGAAAATAGGTTTTTTCAAACGGAGTGAAATGAAAATTGGGATGCGTAAGGGTAAAATTGGGAACAAAAAGGATAAAAATCAAAATACAAGCGGTTAAAACCCAAGTGATAAGCATGGAGATTGATATACCAAAGAGGGAATTTTTAAACACCTCTTTAAGCGGGAATTTGACTAAGGCATCGTCCTGCTTCATTTGCTGAAAAACAGGAGTTTCTTCTAAAAAGCGCCTCAAATAAACAGAAATGATGCCAAAAATCCCTCCAAGCCCAAAAGCAACCCTCCAGCCCAAGCTTCAACAACAGGCTTGTCAAAAACCATGTAAATCCCGATATAAACCAAACTCCCAAGCAAAATCCCAGAAACTACAGAAGCGGTTAAAAAACCAATATAAGTGTTTTTTTGTCCTTGTGGGGCATGTTCATGGACAAAAACCCAAGCGCCAGGCAATTCACCACCCACAGCGACGCCTTGACAAATCCTAACAAACACCAAAAAAACAGGAGCTATGTAACCAAGATAATGAGCGTTTTTTAGGCTAAGTCCCATGCTATCCACGCCAAAACCCACAAAATGATCAAAAGTTGGCATCAAAGCTAACGCAAAGGTTGGGATCACCATCAATAAAATAGAGAGCATGAACATGTTTTTACGACCGAATTTATCCCCAAAGTGGGCCATCACTATTCCGCCAAGCGGGCGCGCTAGATAACCTGCAGCAAAGATACCATAAGTATTGATTTCAGACCAAATAGGGCTGAGGGTGTTTGGGAAAAAGTGTTTGGCAATGATACTTGTAAAAAATACAAAGATAATAAAATCGTAAAATTCTAAAGTCCCACCAAGCGAAGACAACCCTAAGGTTTTTACCTCTTTTTTGCCTAAATGTTTTATTGATTATCCTTTCAATAAGGCTATCGCCCTTTTAAATTTTTCATTTTGAAACTAAGATGGATAAGATTGATTTTATATAACTATCTCACACCTTAAGAGCATTTTTTAGATAACAAATATTAAATAAAATTTGATTAGCACTCAAAAAGTGAATCATTCTATCTTTTTTATCATTAAACATCACTTAAACAAGTTTAAATTTTATTTACTTGTTTTATTAAAACGCTTACTTAAATTATATCAGCCACGAAAACACTCCTATTTAAGACTTAGACAATAATGCTTCTTTTAACCTTTTAATGATAGCTTCTTCTCTTTTTTCACGAAATTCCTTGATGTTTTCCCATTCTAATTTTAGGGTAGGGTCAATATAATTTTTTCTTTTATACTCTTCTATGGCTTGTTGATTATCTTTATATTCTTCTTTGAGCCATATTTCGGGGTCTTTATTCTTTTTAACCTTGTTCTCTTGGCCTTCGAAAAGCTGGAGATTGAATAAATAATCCTTCCACCCATAGAAATCTTGATTTAATTTTTTATTTTTCTTATTAAACTTGGACTTTGGATAAATATGGTCTGTATGAAAAGTGGTGGTTTTGTAGTTCAGGTGTGGGTATAAGATTTGCAAGATAGGAAAGACTAAAGCATGGCTACTAGAACACATCATTTCTTCTATAGCATCGTTAGTGATTTTTAAAGGGCATGTTTGGTGTTTGGCTAAATTGTGGTTGAATGATTCAAAGGTTTTCACATCCTTCATGCTATTGGCTATGTTGTTTAATTTTGTATCCGTTGAAGGAGTGAAATAACTCGTGATTTGAGCGTTGCGGACAAATTTTAGGGCTTGTTCTTTATCGTTCTCATTCATTTTTGAATTTAAAAAATAAAAATAGGCTAAACTGGATAGGATATAAGCTGAACCCAGATAGCCCGCATAACCAAAAGTTTCTAATAGTTCTGCAGCGTTATAAATGCTATCTGTGATTTTTTCCCAATTTTCTTCAATCTCTTTGATATTCTTTTTATTAAAATTTTTTAATTTAAACTCAGTGTTGCTACCAACTAGAAGCAAACAAGTTTTTAGCACCTGGTCTTGCCCCATGTTTGAAAAGCCTTTGTCTTTTAAAGCATCCACTAGCTCTTTCATTCTTTCTCTAATATCGCTTGAAAAACTTGCTGTCAAAATAGACATCAATAAATCTGAATAGCTTAACTTGACCCCGCCACTATTGACACGGATAAAGATATTTAAAAACTTTATCAAGATCTTTTTCTGTTTCTTCAAAAAATGAAATGAGCTTTTCGGTGCAAAAAGCTTTGTTTAGCTTTTCTAATAATTTCAATCTATCACCTTTTAAATCATGTTCTTGCGCATAATCCCAAACACTTTCCAACTTTAAAATATCCCCCACCTTAAACCAGAAATGATCTTTATCATTCTCAGGCTTTTTGGCATGAAACTCAAACTGGTAATTGTCTTCTGGGTTGTCCATGCTTGGCTGGTGTTTTAAATTCAAATACAAACGCTTCTCTTCATAAGCGTTAGGGTTGTTGGTTTTAGCGTTCTTTTTCTTAAGCGTTGCCTTTAAGCCCGATATAAAGCGAGGTTAAACGCTGTTGGCCATCTAGGACAATATACAAATCATCACGCCTGATTTGTTCAATATAGATTTTTTCATTGTGAGGCTCTCGCTCATCGTAATTTGTAATGAATTTATAGAGTTGGAAATTGAGTTTCTTCTCGTCTTGTTCGTCGCTCTTGGCTATATCCTCTTTTTGCAATTTCCAAAATAAAAAAGAGCCAATAGGGTAACCCCTGAGAATGGAGTCAAAAAGTTGCTCTATCTTTTTTTCATCGGCTTTTTTGAGCCACACATATTCACGCTGAATGTCAGGCAAAAAATAACGAACATTCAATTCATCTACCACATTTTTAATGCTATTATCCAAAAACACACCCATGAGAATTTCCTTATTTTGTATTATTTAGGCTGTATTATAATCAAATATTAGAATGAGCCAACCTAATTTAAGATTTTTTCCACGCGCTTTTGGATCACTTCTAAAACCAAGCAAAAAAGCCAGTAAATCAAAGCGGCTTCCAAATAAATAGGCAAAAAGTCATAGCTGGCGTTCGCTTTTTGTTGCGCGATCCTAAAAACCTCTGCAATAGTTACCACAGAAGCTAAAGAAGTTTCTTTAAAAAGGCTGATGAAAGTGTTACTCAAGCTTGGCGTGGCGACTTTGAGCGCTTGAAAAAAGATGACATGCCAAAAGGTTTGCAAGTAGTTCAAGCCCAAACTCAAGCTTGAATCCCATTGATCTTTAGGGACAGAAAGAAAGCTCGCCCTTAAAGTCTCTGAAGCGTATGCCCCCACATTAAAAGAAAACGCAATAATGCCTGCCGGGATTGGATCCATATAAACCCCAAGAGCGGGCAAACCATAAAACACCACCACAATTTGGACCAATAAAGGCGTGCCTCTAATGATTGACACATAAAAATTCACGCCCGCTAATAAAGCCTTATGCATGAAATGTTTAGGGGGAGCGATTTTAATGAGGGCCACCACAATAGCAATGAATAAGCCTAAAATAAAAGAGATAACCGCTAAAGGCAAAGAAATGCAAAAAGCGGCTTTTAGCATGGGGTAGAAAGCCTCTAATAATAATTCCAAACGCTCCTTGCTTAAATCTAAAGATTCAAAAAACAAAGACAGATTAGGGCTGGCTGACATCTTTTCCAAAAAATTGTTCGCCCAAGCGTTTTAAAACCCCTTTGTTGATCAATCTTTGCATCGCTTGGTTGATAAGCTCTAAAGCTTTTTCTTGGTGCTTGTTAATAACAAAGGAAGCGCCCCCATCTTTTTCTTTGGACTCCCATGCGATTTTAAAGGGGCTGTTTTTATGGGTGTTTAGGTAGTTTAAGATCGCTAAAGAACTATTTAAGGTCAAATCGGCTCGTTTTTGCACCACTAACAACAAGGCTTGCGCCATAGAATCCACCGAAACGATTTGAGCGTCGTATTTAAAAGCGATTTCCCCATAAGTGGAGCTTAAAGTGTTAGCCGCCTTTAAGCCCTTGATGTCTTTAATGTCTTTAATGCGGTTTTCATCTTTTCTAACTAACATGATGGTGCCTGAATAGCTATAAGGCAAGCTTTTATCAAAAGCCGCTTGGCGTTTTTTAGTCGTCAAACTCACTTGGTTAGCGACCATATCAAAACGCCCCGATTTCAAACCTGTCAGCATGATATCCCATGAAGTTTCGTGGAATTTGATTTTCACGCCAAGCTCTTTAGCCAACTCCCTAGCCACTTCCACATCATAGCCGGTGAGCTTGCCCTCTTTATCATGGTAAGTGAAAGGGGGGTAAATGCCTTCTGTGCCAACGCTGATCGTTTCTTTATTAATAAGTTTTTCATACAAACTAGAAGCGTTCAAAAAACCCCAAAAAAAGCTTATTACCAATAAAAAGAGAAATAAAACTTTTTTCATTTTATATTTTAATCCTAAATTTTTTAAAGCATTCTAACACAAAATAAAAATTTTGCATGGTTTGATTTTAAATATAGACACGCTCCAAGCGTTTAGATAGGGTGCTGATGGTTTCATAAGCAATGGTGTTTAAAAGTGCAGCGATTTCGCTTGCGTCATTAGCTTTAGCGCTTTTATCCCCAAATAAGATGACCTCATCGCCCTCTTTGGCTTCAATATCATTGAGTTTGACAAAGCACTGATCCATGCACACCTTGCCAATAAGAGGGGCTAATTGGTTATTGATCGCTACTTGAATGCGATTGCCTAAAGCGCGCACCAACCCGTCCGCATACCCTAGAGCTAAAACGCCCACTAAAGTTTCTTCATTGGTGTAAAAATGCTCGCCATAGCCAATAAATTCGCCTTTTTTGACTCGTTTGATTTGAACGATTCGCGCCTTTAAACTGATAACATTTTTTAATATCGTTTGAGACGACTCTTTCATTTCATTAGAAGGGTAAAAACCATAGAGCATGATACCTGGGCGATAGAGGTTTAACAAACGATTTTCATTCCCGTTACACAAAGAAAGGATGCCGGCAGAATTGTAGGCATGGCGGTATTGAAACTCTATTTTTTGATCCAAAAGCTGCTCTAAAAAAGCGTTAAAGGCTTTCATTTGGTTTTTAGCATGGGTTTTAATCTTAGCATCAGCGTTGCTTAAATGCGTGAATATCCCCTCTATTTCCAAGCCCTTTAAAGCGCGGATTTTTTTAATGATTTCTATGCTTTTAAAATTAGGCTCTAAGCCTAAGCGGTGCATGCCGGTATCAATTTTGAGATGCACTTTTAAGCGTTTTTGAGATTTTAAAGCCATTTGAGAAAAAACTTCCGCTTGTTCAAGGCTAAAAACCATAGCGCTCAAATCGTTATCAATCAGCATGGAAGCGTTAGAATTAGGACTATAGCCTAAAATCAAAATGGGGGTTTTAGGGAAATGAGAACGCAACTCTAAAGCTTCATCTAAGGCCGCTACCCCTAAATAATTAGCCCCTTCTTGTAAGAAAATTTCGCTCGCTTTAATCGCTCCTGCCCCATAAGCGTTCGCCTTGACAACCGCCATGACACAAGCGTCTTTAGGGACAATGCTTTTGACTGCATGAAAATTATGCCTTAAAGAAGCGGTATCCACTTCTACAAAACTCGCCCTTTTTAACATGCCATCTTACTTGTTAGAATGCTTGCTAAAATACCAACGAGTTTCAGAATAAACCACTTTATGCAATAAAATCAAAGCGATTAAATTAGGGATAGCCATAAGCCCGTTAGAAAGATCCGCTAAATTCCACACAAAATCAATTTTAGCCATAGCCCCCACCATCACGCTCGCTAAAAAGATCAAGCGGTAATATTTCACTTTTTTTTCACCAAAGGCGTATTCCGTGCATTTTTCCCCATAATAAGCCCAACCAATAATTGTAGAGTAGGCAAAAAAGATCATGGTCAAAAAAATCACCACCGCCCCTAATGAGCCTAGAAAATACTCCGTGCTTTTTAAAGTGAGCAAATTAGCACTCAATTTCGTGCCATCAGTGAGCAAGGTGTTGTATTCTGGCGCCATTAAAATCACGCTCGCTGTTGCCGAACACACTATTAAGGTTACAATAAAAGTTTGGAGCATGGACACTAAGGCTTGACGCACCGGGTGGCGCGTTTGAGCGCTTGCGGCAATAATGGCTGAGCTCCCTAACCCCGCTTCATTAGAATACAACCCCCTAGCCACGCCCGTTTTTATCATCGTCGCTACCAACGCGCCGCTCGCTCCGCCCACAACGGGTTTAGGGTTAAAGGCTTCTTCAAAAATGAGTTTGATCGCTTGAAGGGCTAAATCAAAATGGCTAACAATAATATAAATAATAGCGATCAAATATAAAAGCACCATCACAGGAGCTAAGTAAGAAGTGAATTTACCAATGGATTTAATCCCCCCTATGACAATGAAAGCGGTTAAAATCGTGAGCAATAAGCCTGAAACCCAAGTAGGCAAGTTTGCTTGTTCGCTCAAAATGGAAGAAACCGCATTGGATTGCGTCATGTTACCGGTGCCAATGCTTGCAATAATCGTAAAAATCGCAAACGCCATGGCGAGTTTGGGCATGTTAAGGCCGTTTTTGATGTAATACATAGGCCCTCCCTTGTATCCAAACGCTCCTTTTTCCCTGTATTTCACCGCTAAAATCCCCTCAGAATACTTAGTCGCCATACCAACAAGCCCAGTAACCCACATCCAAAACACCGCTCCTGGCCCTGCAATGCTGATAGCAGTCGCTACGCCTACGATACTCCCAATGCCTACAGTCGCCCCCAAAGAGAGCATGAGAGCGGAAAATTGCGAAATGTCGCCCTTAGATTGGGACTCTTTGTCAAAAAGGATTTTGATCGCATAAAAAATCTTACTGAATTGCAAACCCCTAAGATAAAAGGTTAAAAACAAACCGGTGCCTACTAATAAGATTTGCATGGGAATCCCCCACACCAAATTGGATAATAAACGCACCACCGAATCAATCGTTTCCATAAAAACTCCTCAATAAACTAGGGGTTAAAAAAGAAATTCCTTAATCCCTAAAAAATGCAGAAAAAAGCATAATATCGGCATTTTTTTCATTCGCTCCGTCTTGGCTTAAATTGGCGATGATTTTACCAATGGCCGGGCCAAAAGTGATGCCAAGCCACCCCAGCCCTGTCGCATGGATTAAGTTTTTATAGCGTTTGTCATAGCCCAAATAAGGAATATCGTTAGGGGTTAAGGGCCTGAAACCGCACCATTCTGTGGCGTCTTTCATTTCAAAAGGCTGCGTGAAAGCGGCTAAATTCTTTTTCATGTTAGCGATTTGCTCTTTATCAATGAGAGCGTTATTGGTGTTTAATTCTAATTTAGAAGTGATCCTTACAGTGTCTCTTCGTGGGGTCATTGCCATGAAAATATCCGCAAATAAAGAAGAAGTCTTGGGTTTTAATTCTTCAGGCATTTTAAAGGTGATGCTATAGCCTTTAGCCCCCATCATTAAAAAATCGTTCTTGGTTTTTTTAATGAGAGTGGGGTTAGCCCCAGTGGCTAGAATGATTGTTTCTGCTTGGATTTTTTCCTTATGCGTGATAACGCCATCAATAAGGTTTTTTTTAAATTCAAAATCAACAACCTCTTCATTATAAAGAAACTCCACGCCCGCATTTTGTAAATATTCTTGCAAAGAGCGCATCACTTCGCCCGGATCCACATGCGCGTTTTCGGTTAAAAGCACGCTCCCGCAGATATTGTCATTAACAATGGGCATGTATTCTTTGGTCTCTTTAGCACTAAGGATTTTATAAGCACCGCTGTCATCGCAAGTTTTAAGCTTTTTTTCAAAACTTTCTTCTAGAGTGTAGATCATTAAAAGTCCGTCTTCTTTATACCAAAAGTCCATGCCGTCTTTTAGCATTTGATGATACATATCAATACTCAGCCACCCGTAGCGTTCAAACAACGCCATGGTGCGGTGCGTGGATTTGGCGTTCGCGCTTTTTACAAATTTTAAAATCCATTGATAGAGCTTCAAGTTAAGCCCAAAATGGAATTTTAAAGGGGCTTGGTTTTTGAGCATGAGCTTTAGGGTGTCTAACACCACACCAGGACATGAGAGTGGGGCTTTTTTAAATGCAGAAATAAGCCCGGCATTCCCAAAAGAAGTGCCGTTTGCGCCATCGTTTTTTTCAATCACGCAGACCTTATGCCCTAACTTGTGCATAGAATACGCGCAAGAAAGCCCTACAATCCCACCGCCTATGACCACGACTTCTTTTTTCATGCTGATAGTCCCTTTAATAAATTACTTAATGGCTATCGCTTCAATTTCTACTAAAGCGTCTTTAGGCAGTTTAGCCACTTGAAAGGTCGCTCTGGCCGGATAAGGCTCTGTAAAATAACTCCCATAGATTCCATTCACCACCGAAAAATCGTCTAAATTTTTCAATAAGATAGTCGTTTTAACCACGCTATCCATCCCTAGCCCCACTTCTTTTAAAATCGCTTTGATATTTTCCATGGATTGCGTGGTTTGAGAATGAATGTCCGCGCCTTTAAATTCGCCGGTGCTCGCGTCAATGCCTAATTGCCCAGAGACAAAAACAAGATCGTTAGTAGCGATAGCTTGAGAGTAAGGGCCTATAGCCTTTGGGGCTAACGCTGAATGGATGACTTCTTTCATGATTGAAACTCCTATGATTATGTGTTATGCCAGCTATTATTATGCAATCAAATTAAAAAGAAATAAAAAATGAGCGCAAAACGCCATGAATTTTCATCTTATTATAAGGTATTGTATATTTTTTACCCATATTTAGAAATTCTTAAACGGGTTTTGTTTGAATGGAAACTCAAAACATTCATTGTTCATTTTTTAAATAAAAGGGGTTTTGGCTGTTTTGATTGGTTTTAAAATCAGTTTTGAAATTTTTCATAAGCCCTTGACTTTTATTATTGAGTTTAGATAAAATAACAATCGTCTTTTTGAATAAAGAGTGCGGGAATAGCTCAGTGGTAGAGCACGACCTTGCCAAGGTCGGGGCCGCGGGTTCGATCCCCGTTTCCCGCTCCATATTGATTTAACTTCTAGAGCATGGTTTCTATTTAGTTTGCCCAGGTGGTGGAATTGGTAGACACAAGGGACTTAAAATCCCTCGGTAGCAATACCGTGCCGGTTCAAGTCCGGCTTTGGGCACCATTTTTGAGTGCGATTTGATTTTATTTTTTGAATACGCTAGTGTTAAAATTTAAGGCGACATAGCCAAGTGGTAAGGCATGAGTCTGCAAAACTTTGATCCCCCGGTTCGAATCCGGGTGTCGCCTCCATATTGTAGTCATTTAGGGACTTTTGTAAGGGACTTTTATGAAAATAGCGGGAGATGGCTGAGTGGTTGAAAGCGGCGGTCTTGAAAACCGTTGAGGGTCATACCTCCGGGGGTTCGAATCCCTCTCTCCCGGCCACTTGATTGAATCCTTTAAGCGATTGGTTTTGGCAAATTCATCTCTTCTTTTAACAAAGAATTTTGTGAATATTGATTGTCTCTTTTAATTGAAATTTAAGGATTGATTTAAAGGATTTTATTCGGTGGGATTGTCAGCATCAAGCCTCATTGTTCCTCTTAGCGTTATTTTAATGGTGGTTTTCACTAAAAGAGTCGCGCTCTCGTTGTTTGTGGGCATTTTAGTGAGCGCTGTTTTAATGCATTCGTTACACCTTTCCCAACTCGTAGAATATATTTATCATAAAATCACTTCCGTTTTTTACACTTATAAGCCAGAAAAGGGGCTTAATTTCAATCTTTCCAACCTTTATGTTTTTGGGTTTTTAATCTTTTTAGGCGTCTTAAGCCAAGTGATTTTAAAATCCGGTAGCGTGCAAAACTTTGTCAAAAAAGCTAAAAAATACTCAAAAAACGCCAAAACCCCCGAATTTATCGCTTTTTTTTCAGGCATTATTATTTTTGTAGATGATTATTTTAACGCCCTAACCGTGGGGCAAATCTCAAAATCTTTAAACGACGCTCATAACTCCACACGAGAGCGCTTGGCTTATATCATAGATTCCACTTCAGCGCCGGTGTGCTTATTAGTCCCTATTTCTAGCTGGGGGGCGTATATTATGGGGATCATGAATAACGACAGCTCGCCCTTATTAAAAGATAGTTTTTCGGTGCTTGTGCAAAGCTTGAGCAGTAATTATTATGCGATTTTTGCGCTCATTGCAGTCTTTCTCACTATTTTATGGCAAATCAATCTCCCTAGCATGAGGAAGTATCAAAACATAGGCGTGAAGGATTTTTATAGCGAACAAGAAGAAAGCTCTTCAAAACTAGCCCCATTAAGCCTGTTACCCCTTTCTATTTTATTATTGATCGTGTCCATTTCATCATTGATTTTTTATACAGGAGTGATCTTAAAAAACACTGATGCGAGTTTTTCGCTCTTTTATGGGGGATTGTTTTCGCTCATTATCACCTATCTTTTAGCCTATAAGTTTTTAGAAAAAGGGAGCTTTTTTAAACTCATATTGGATGGCTTTAAGAGTGTGGGGCCGGCGATACTAGTCTTAACGCTCGCTTGGGCTATTGGGCCTGTGATCAGAGATGACGCTCAAACAGGGCTTTACTTGGCCCACATCAGCAAGGGATTTTTAAATAGCGGGGGAGGCGCGTATATGCCTTTAATCTTTTTTTTAATCTCTGGGTTTATCGCTTTTTCTACCGGCACAAGCTGGGGGGCGTTTGCGATCATGCTGCCCATTGGAGCGGGCATGGCCAATGAAAGCGATATTATTTTGATTGTTTCAGCGATCCTCTCAGGCGCGGTTTATGGCGATCACACAAGCCCCATTTCTGACACGACTATACTATCGGCTACGGGGGCAGGGTGTTCGGTGCAAAGCCATTTTATCACGCAACTCCCTTATGCGACTATTGCGATGCTTTGCAGCGCGGTGAGTTTGGGGGTGGCAAGTTTTATACATTCTCGCTCGCTCGCGCTTGTAATCGGTGTGGCTTTGCTTGTGGGGGTGTTTTATCTTTTAAAAAGGTTGTATGGTGAAAACTAAAAACTTGAATATTGATTGAAGTAAAAATTAAAAATCCCATTTTTTAAAATTAAAATAAGGTTTTAGCGATCCATGTTGGATTAAAAAAGAGTCTTATTTCATTATCAATCAATTAAAAAAAGTTATTCAAAAATAACTATCAATTATAAAAATCTTCACAAACCTCTAAATCGTAACGCTTTTTAAAAAAATACATTTTTTTTAATTTTTTAATCAACCATTAAGGTGTTTTAGGTTAAATTTCCTTATCTGTTAAACATACGGATAATGTTATATCTAAGGAAAGAAAATGGGGTTAGGACACTAATAAGTTTAGGGATTTTGTTAAGCGTTTTGAATGGCGATGATCTGAGATTGTATTCAAAGCCTTTAGTCTATTCGGCTGGAAGTGGGATTATTGGGATTGATATTGACAAACGGACATTTTACAAACGAGCGTTCGCTTTCACGATGAAATCGTTGTTCGGTGAAAACTTGCTTTTGTTTGTCAAATTAAAGCATTCTGCGTTGACGAGCAAACACATGAAAGGGCCTTTGGAAAACCGCCATCACCATTCTTTCACTAAAAATTATGAAAAAGCGGTTAATGGTTGTCAAAAGTATTTCCATATCAAATTGCCTGAAGGCGCTCCTAGCAACTTCAAATCAGGTTCATACATGGCCACTATGGTGGTGCGTTTTTAAAGCGTTATTTGGAGGTATTCTTTAATACCATTATCATCTTTTTCTTATTATCTTTTAAGAACACAAATTTAGCTTTTTTAAATCTTCTTAGGATTTTTTATCCCACTAGTGCGAAAAACCCTGTCCTTTAGGGCGCAAGAAGCACATAGCCGTTAGGCTAAAAGAGGTTAAAATCCCCCTAGTCTTTTATAGGGTAGGAAATGTCCATGCAGACTTTAAAAAACAAAGCCTTTCGTGTTAGCGTTCAATGTTTAGTTAGGAAGCTTCTTTCTTTAGAAAGGAACACTCTCACATTGATTGAGTGGGGTATTTTCAAGATATGGATAAAAATTCGTAGAAGAAAAATAAAAAAGCTCTGTTTTCATCAAATACGGGTTACTAAAACTTTTTATGGCGGGTTAAAGCGTATTTTTGGCTTTGGTTGTTTCTTTTAGGATTAGTTTCATCAAGGTTTAAAGCATTAGCGTCTTTCCTCTTATCATTTGGCGCTAAAAGCGACTCCATTAGCCCATTCCTTGAATTTTTTGTAACCATCTATTTTTATCTGCCCTAAAAATATGAAGCCAAACAACCCCCCTACAAAAACGCTTCTAATTTATAAGCTTTTTTATGCTCTTGTTTCAAATCCATGTAAGCGTTTAAAAGCATGTATTCTTCAAAGGATAAAACCGCTAGATGCTCCTTAGCGAGATCGTTCATTTCTAATTCTAACAACACGAATAAAAAGGCTTTTTGCGCCTTATCGTCTTCTTGGCTTAAAATCTCAAAAAACTGGAACCATTGATCGGGGACAAGAAATTTTTGCGCTTTTTGCGCGAGCTTTAAATAATCATTCTTGTCATAACCCACCTTTTTGCAAAGCTCTGAAATTTTTAAAGTGTCTGTGTTTAAAGATTTTTCAAAAAAGGCTTTTAAAAAAGACTTCACGCACTCTTTGTCCAAGTTATCTTGCATCGCATTCAAAGCCTTTAAAACCTCTTTTTTGCTGCCTTTTTGGGCGATTTCTATAAAAGCGTAGCGGCGTAATTCCAAAGGGATTTGCACGTTTGTTAAAACTTCAAAGGCGTTTTTTAAATCGTTATGGATGAAAGCCTTCAAGCGTTTAGAAAAATAAGCATGCTCATAAGCCAACGAATGCTTAGCGTGATCTTTAGGCTCAAGGGTGTTGTTTTCTATATTGTGGTAATGTTTAAAAAGGTTATCCACTTTTTCGCACCCGCTACTTGGCGTGTTTAAATCAGCCTTTAAATCATAGCGGGCTAAGATTTGAGAGAGGTTTTTAGCGAGATCGCTTTTAAATTTCGTTTTTAAAAAAGTCTTTTGGGTGTCTTGAGACAGGATTTGTTTGAGCAATTTGTCAAAATCCCTTTTTTCGTGGTATAAGCGGATTTTATGGCTGAGATTGTGCTTGAATAAAAAAACCCATGAAAAAAAAGCGAACATGCCCAAAACGCCCATAAGCCATACCGCAATGGGAAGATTAAAGCTGTAACTCCCTAAATTGAAGGCGTAAGCTTGCGGATCAATACTATAAACAAACACGCCAAAACCCACAATAAATAAAAATGTAAAGATAATGTAAAAACGCATGCGCACCTCCTATTTATGGTATGGATGCCTAAAAATAATGCTTAAAGCCCTATAGATCTGCTCGCATAAGACAATTTTAGCCACTTCATGGCTAAAAGTCATCTCGCTCAAACTCCAAGCTTGACAATCCTTTAAAAAATTTTCTTCAAACCCATACGCTCCAGCGATAAAAAAATTAATATTAAGATGATTTTCTAACATTTTACTAAACGCAAAGCTATCGCCCCTTTGAGCTTTAGGGTGTAAGGCAATATTTTTTGCCTTAGGGTTTAAATACGGCTCAAAGGCTAGAGAGTAGCTTTTTTGAGCGAGTTCTTTAGAAACTTTTTGAGCGTTTGCGGTATTTTTAGGGAACAAATCCACTAATTCCAGCTCGCAATCAAATCGCTTGCATTGCTTTTGATAGATGTTCACTAACTCTAGGGGCGAACTTTTAGCGATAGAATACACCACGCAACGCATCAATGTTAAAACTTTAAAAAATCTTTGAAGTCTTATGCGTCATCATAGCGATGAGATCGCTTAAAGTTTTTTTCAAATCCTTCCTATGCACAATCATATCAATCAAGCCATGCTCTAATAAAAATTCCGCTGTTTGAAAGCCCTCAGGCAAATCCGCCCCTATGGTTTGCTTGATCACCCTAGGCCCTGCAAAACCTATCATCGCCCCAGGCTCTGCGATGATGAGATCCCCTAAAAAAGCAAAAGACGCGCTAACGCCCCCATAAGTGGGATCGCTTAAGAGCGAAATGAAAGGGAGTTTAGCCTCACTCAATCGGTTCAAAGCCGCGCTCGTTTTAGCCATTTGCATGAGCGAATAAGTGGATTCTTGCATCCTAGCCCCCCCACTCGCTGAAACAATTAATAACGCTTCTTTTTTAGCGACCGCGCGATTGATCGCTCTTACAATCTTTTCGCCTTCCACAGAGCCTAAACTCCCTCCCATAAAGCTAAAATCAAACACCACGATCTGCAAAGGCATGCGGTTGATTTTAGCCTCACCGCTGATCACTGAGCTTGGGCGGTTAGTCCTTTTTTCGTATTTTTTAATGCGTTGCTTGTAGCTCTCTTTATCCACGAAATTTAAAGGATCATTAGGGCGTAAGTGTTTGTCAAACTCTTCAAAACTCCCCACATCGCATAAAAATTCAATCCTTTCAGTTGCGTTCATGCGGAAATGGTAATGGCATTTCAAACACACGCTGTATTTACTAAACACTTCTTTATGATACATTAACGCATAACATTTAGGGCATTTCACCCAATGGCTTGGCTGTTCTTCCTTACTTGGTGCTGTCCGCAATTTATTGATCTTAAAATTTTTAAAGAAATCTGCAAATCCCATGTTTTTCCTTAATTTTGCAGTTTTATTAGGATTGTATCCAAGTTTTGCTTATAATAAAACAAAATTAGTTTAAGAGTAGCGATGCAAGGGTTTCTTTTACAAACACAAAGCATAAGAGATGAAGATTTGATCGTGCGCGTTTTAACCAAAAACCAGCTCAAAACCCTCTATCGTTTCTATGGCAAACGCCATAGTGTGCTGAATGTGGGGCGTAAAATTGATTTTGAAGAAGAAAACGATGATAAGTTTTTACCCAAGTTAAGGAATATTTTGCATTTAGGCTATATTTGGGAAAGAGAAATGGAGCGCTTGTTTTTTTGGCAACGCTTTTGCGCTCTTTTATTCAAGCATTTAGAGGGCGTGCATTCTTTGGATAGCATCTATTTTGACACTTTAGATGATGGGGCTAGCAAACTCTCCAAGCAGCACCCCTTAAGAGTGATTTTAGAAATGTATGCAACGCTTTTGAATTTTGAAGGGCGCTTGCAAAGTTACAATTCTTGTTTTTTATGCGATGCAAAATTAGAGCGTTCTGTCGCTTTAGCGCAAGGGTTTATTCTAGCGCACCCCTCTTGTTTGAAAGCTAAAAGCCTGGATTTAGAAAAAATCCAAGCTTTTTTTCACACTCAAAGCACGATTGATTTAGAAATAGAAGAAGTGGAAGAATTGTGGCGCACGCTGAATTTAGGGTTTTGAAAGGTTAAAAATGAAATTTAAATTTTTGAATATGGACAATGAGAGCGGTTTTATTTTGATTGAAAAAGAATTGAAACGATTGGACATTCTCGCTCAAGTCAAAGAAGATGGCATTGAATTAAAAGGCGAGAATATCAAGCAAGCGAGAATTTATCTTCAAACGCTTTTTAACTCTAACATCGTGGAATTAGACGATAACCAAAAAAGCGCAAACGCTGTGATAGAGCGCTTGAAATCTTTAGGTTTAAAAATGGCGGTGGCTGAAAGCTGCTCTGGGGGGTTATTATCGCATGCATTCACTTCCATTAGCGGGGCTTCAGCGGTTTTTATGGGGGGCATTGTGTGTTACAATGAAGAGGTCAAGCGCGACTTATTGAAAGTCAATGCCACGACTTTAAAAGTCTTTGGGGTTTATAGCGAAGAATGCGTGAAAGAAATGCTATTAGGCGTGTTTTTAAATTTTAAAGTGGATTTAGCGTTAGCGATCAGTGGGGTGGCTGGCCCTAATGGGGGGAGTAAGGCTAATCCGGTAGGCACGATTTATATTGGTGCACAAAAGTTAGGATCTCAAGCTTTAATTGATCGCTGTTTTTTTAAAGGGGACAGAGAAAGCATTCAAAATAAAAGCGTAGAGCATGCCTTAAACATGCTCGCTAGAATGCTATAAAACTACCTTAAAGCGCAAACGCTACCGAATTCTTTTTGAGCGACCTTAGCAATGTAGGCGATTTCATTATCGTTAAGGTTTTCAACGCTCGCTTTTAAATACCTTTTGATTTGCTCAATCTGGCAACCCACTAGCTTGATTTTCACCACAGCCACCTCCGATTTTAAATTCGTGTAAGTGTCGGCCACTTGAATCTTAGTCGCTAGGTAATTATAGATAGCGTAGCTGATACTCGTAGTCGTTTGCTCAGACTCATGGAATTGCTCCATGAAGCGTTTTTTATACTTCATCATGATTTCATGAAAAACCACGATCAAGCTCAATTTAGCGTTTAAAGCCGCTTGCTCAATCCCTAAATATTTATTATTAACAGGGATATACGCCACGCCCATTTCTTCATAGGGGACTTTAGGGTCTTCAAAAACCCAAGCAGGAGCATCAGATAATTCTGATTTCATGCCCTTTAAATCAGATACTAAAATCCCATCATCTCTTAAAATACTCTTAGCGCTTAATGAAACGCTTGAAAACACCCCTAAAAGAGCGATTAAAACCATTCTTTTAAACAAAATGCCACTCCTTAATTTAATTTTGGCTTTGATTATAATTAAAAAGTTTTTGATTTCGTTTAATCACAACCAAGTAATTGCATCAACTTTTGATTTTCTTGATTTTTGGCTCGCTTCTGCCACCCTCTTGCCCAAAGCGATCAAGCATGCGATTTTAGGCTTATTGATACGCTCTTCTAAAACTTCGCCCACTTTTAAAGGATCAAAGCCTCCAATAATGCAACTATCCAATCCCATTAAGCTCACGCCCATGCAAATTTGCCCCACAGCGATATAGCATTGCTCTAAAATATAGCTTTCTAATCTTTGCATGCTGTGGTTGAATCTCACGCCAAGCATTTGAGCAAAAGAGGGGATCACTCTAGCCTTATAAGACTCCGAGTAAAGGTTTTGCATGTAGTGGCCATGTGGTAACAACTCGCTAGGCTTTAAAGAGCATACCACCATTAACGCTGAAGCGCTTTTAATCATCTCTTCATTGAAATAGCTGTGTGCTGCAATTTGTTTTTTTAAATCCTTATCAGTAACTATCACAAAATGCCATGGCTGCGTGTTGTAAGAGCTTGGCGATAGTCTGGCGATTTCAGCGATTTCTTCTAATTCTGTGCTAGAAAACTCATAATGGCTATCAAACATCTTGCAAGAATGGCACTCGTTCAGTAATTGTCTTCTTTTTTCGTGATCCAAAAATTTCATTGATTTTCCTTTATTTTTTTAGAATTCTTCGTAGCATACAATAAAATCCCTAACGAAACAATTACCATAAATAAGCTTAAAATCTGCCCCATGCTCAAATTTAAAAAATAAACCCCCATTTGGCTATCTGGCTCTCTGTAAAATTCCGCAATAAAGCGCATCAAGGAATACCCCAAACCATAAACCACAATCAGCAACCCATGCGTTTTGGTGTGTTTTTTAGCCCACATCACCATTAAAAACACGACAACCCCCTCTAAAAACGCTTCAATCAACTGGCTGGGATAACGCAATTGATTATCCACCATAATACCAATGATTTGCCCTAAATGGCTGTCTTTGGGGACAATTCTCCCAAAAAGCTCCTGGTTTAAAAAATTCCCAATCCTCCCAAAAACATACCCTAAAGGCAGGCTAATCGCAATCAAATCCAAATAAATCAAAAGCTTTTTCAAATCCTTACGGCTGTAAAGATACGAAGCGATCAAAAACCCCACCAACCCCCCATGATAGCTCATCCCACGAATGCCTACAAAATTCCCATGGCTATCAAAAGGGTTAAAGATTTGCCAAAAATGCGTCAAATAATAGCTGGAATTAGGCTCATAAATGAGAATGTATCCTATCCTTGCCCCTAGCACAATGCCAAGCTCCGCCCATAAAAAATAACTCTCAAATTCCTTCCTTTCAATGGGGAATCGCTTGGGGTCTTTTTGGATCATTCTTAACGCCATGTAAAATGCGATAACAATCGCACACGCATACGCCAAACCATACCAATGCACTTCAATACCGCCAAGACTAAAAGCGATAGGGTTAAATTGATCATAAATCGTATTCCAAGCGTTCATAATCAATCCTTAAATTTCAAATTCTTTAGGGGGGATCGCTTCAAATTCATACCCTAGCAGCGCGATTTTATGCGCATGGAGCATCAAGCGTTTGGCTGAACCTGGCTCATTATTATAGAGCGTATCGCCTATAATGGGGTGGTTGATGTGCTTTAAATGGACTCTGATTTGGTGGGTTCTTCCGGTTTTGATTCCCACTTTTAAAAGGGTTTTTTTATTGATGATTTTTAAGGGCGTGATGATTGTAACCGCTTCTTGCCCTTTTTTAGAGATTTTACTGAAAGCTTTAGTGGTTTTAATCGTGAGAATGGGGGCGTTGATTTCTCGCTCTTCTTCTATGATGCCTTGAACGATCGCTAAATACTCCTTTTTAAGCGCCCTGTCTTTAAAAGCCTTTTTAGCTTTTAAGTGGAATTCTGAGTTTTCTTTCACCAATAAAATCACCCCGCTTGTTTCTTTATCCAAGCGGTGCAACAAAACCCAACCTTTGAAAAAAGAAACCAGATCATAGCTCTCTATAAAGGGGGGTTTAAAAAGGGCTAGAATGTTTTCATCTTCAAAAATCACGCTGGGTTTTTCAACCTTTTGGACGCTAAAGCGTGTGTTTTGGGGCAATTCTTTTCTGGCGATGCTCAATTTCTGCCCCCCTACACTCACTAACCCCAAATCAATCAAAGCCTTGGCTTTTTTATGCGAAATGTTTTCTTGAACGCTCAATATTTTATAAGCTTTTTCCATGTTTATCCTTTTTAATGTTTAATCAATGCGAGCAATTCGTTTAAATCATGCCCATTGTCTAAAAAACGCGCCACGCCTAAATTTTTGTAATCTAAAAGAGCGTCTAACAGATCCTCTTTTGGAACGATTTTATAAGGCTTGATTAATTCAAACAACGCCACCTGGTTGAAAAGATATTCCCCTGTGATTAGGCGTGCATTAAAAAACGCCGGCTCTAAAGGGTTATGCCCCCCCATTTTGACAAACGAACCCCCTAAAATGACAATGTCTGCGATCGCATAGAAGTTATTCAATTCCCCCAAGCTATCCACTAACAAAATATCGCATTCCACAAAACCCTTTGAAGAAAAACACTCCAAACTAAAAGGCGTCGTTTTTAAAATATCTTGCAACAAATTTTGCACGCTTTTAAAACGCTCGGGGTGGCGCGGCACAACAAAAAGTCTTGCGTTTTTAAAAGTCTTTTTGAACTCCAAAAACGCTTTTAACCCTAATTCCTCTTCGCCCTCATGCGTGCTGGCTAAAACAATGTTTAAAGCGTTTGGGTTTTTAGGGTAAAACGAAGTGATCACAGGCTTTGAAAAACGCTTGATATTCAAAAAATCCACCACTTTTTTTGCCCCTAGATTCAACAAGCGCTTTTGATCGTCCTTGCTTTGCGCTAAGATCAAATCAATGCGTTTGAATAAAAACGCATAAAAGAAAGAAAAACGCTGGTACTTGGGGTAAGAACGAACGCTGATCCTAGCGTTAATGAGCATGGTTTTTGCCCCTAATTTTTGAGCCGTATCAAACACATTAAACCACAATTCCGCTTCTGTAACCACCAAAGTTTTTAAGCGTTTTAAGTTTTTTTCCCATGCAAATAATAAGGTTTCAAAAGGCAGGTAACGCACTTCTATGTGTTGAAAATGCTGATAAGTTTGAGCGGCTAATTCAAAGCCGGTATTAGTGGTAACGCTAATTAAAATCGGCTCTTTTAAAGCTTGAATGATCGGCTCTAAGGATTTGACCTCCCCATAAGAGCATGCATGAAACCAAAAAATCGGCTCGCTTTTTAAAAGATTGTCTTTGAGAAAAAAACGAGCCTTTAAAGAATGGCGGTATTTTTCCTTAAAACTCCAAAAAAAGATGAAAGGCGTGCAAAAAAGATGCCCCAAAGTTAAAAATAAAAGGTAGAAAAACTTAAACAATCAAACTAATTCTTGGCTTTCTTCTTGACTTTCTTTTGGTTGGCTTTCTTTTGGAGGTTGAGCGTTACTTTCATACGCGCCCTCAGCGTATAAAATACGCCCGCAATACGGGCAAGTGATCATATCCCCACTCGTTAGCACTTCGGTATAAATCTTATCGTTTAGTCTAATAAAACAACCCCCACAAGCCTGTTTTTTGATCGTTACGATGCTCGTGTTTTTCGCCCATCTTCTAATCCTTTCATAAAAGCTATAGATTTTAGGCTCGGTTTTTTCCACGAGTTCTTCTTTCTTTTTGAAGATGATCTGTTGGGTTTCTTTGATGTTTTTAACTTCGTTTTCCACTAAGTTTTCCAATTCCAGTGCTAATTTTTCAAGCTCTAGCATTTCTTTTTTCAAATCCTCTTGTTTTTCGCTTTTGTGCTTGATTTCATTTTGCAGGTTTTCAATTTCTCTGTTGGCTTGGTTGGATCGCTCTTTAGCAATATCTTCTTCAATGTTTAAAGAGCGCAATTCCCTTTCGGATTTGATCTCGCTCATTTTCTTTTGGATACTGGCGATTTTAGCGTTCGTGTCTTGTAGGGTTTGCTCGTTTTTAGAAACCTGTAATTTTAGGGCTAATTTTTCCTCTTCTAAATTCAAAATCGCTTTATTTTTAGCTTCTTTATCATTCAAGGCCTTATCCAAGTCTTTGCGTTTTTCTCTGATCAACGGCTCTAAGGAGTCAATCTCTTTATCCAAATGCGAAATTTCAATCAATTGTTTGAGGTGGGTGTTCATCGCTTTCCTTTAAATGATTTGCAAGGGGTCTTTAAAGTTCTCTATTGTAACCAAATAATTAAAAGAATGCAAAATTTCAGCCACAATCAGCGCAAAACCCCTTTCGCTATAATAATGCGTGGCGTCAATCAAGCTTATCCCTAAAGATTGAGCGATCATAGCGTCATGGTATTTCACATCGCCTGTAACTAAACAGCTTTGCGCTTTTAAAGAAGAGAACATGGACGCTCCCGATCCGCACACAAACGCTAGATCTTTAATCATTTGAGAACTTTTGACGCATGCTAATTTTCCCACCCCTAAAGAAGCTTTGATTTTTTTCACCAACGCATCAAATTCTATATTAGCGTTTTCTTTCACCAACATAAGGCCTTTTTCTATCAAGCCATCAAACCCTAAAAGCGCGCTAGCGAAATGCTTGTTTAAATGCGTTTTGTCAAAATTCGTGTGCATGCTGATGACTGAAATGTTTTTTTGGATTAAGATTTTTAAAATATTCCCCGGATAAGCCTCATAATTTAGCGTTTTTAAGGGCTTGAAAATTAAAGGGTGGTGCGTGATGATTAGGGCGTTTTGTGGCGCGTTTAGAGCGATTTCAAGCGTGATTTCTAAACATGCGACAATCTCGCCAAACTCGCTATTTTCACTCCCCACATTCAACCCACTATTATCCCACAATTCTTGGAGTTCAAAAGGCGAAAGGCGATTCAAAACTTCTAACACTTCCCTAACTAACGCCATTTTAAGCCTTTGTTAAAGCGTTTTTTAAACGCTCTTCTCTTTCTTCTTCTTGCTCTTTATAAAGAACGGTGCACCCTTTGGCTAAATCCCTAATCTGTAAAATATAATTTTGCCTTTCAGCCACCGAAATCGCCTTTCTGGCGTCTAAAATATTGAAAAAATGCGAGCATAGCATCACGAAATCATAAGCCGGTAGTGGGAGCTTATTTTCTAAGCAATGCAAGGCTTCGGCTTGAGCGTTTTTAAACATTTCTAATAGCCTTGTTACACTCGCTATTTCAAAATGATACTTGCTGAATTCGTATTCGCTTTCTAAATGCACTTGCATATAACGCACGCTTTCATTATCCTTTTTATCCCATTCAATCTCTAGGATATTTTCCACTTTTTGGACATACATCGCTAATCTTTCTAAGCCGTAAGTGATCTCCACTGGGATAGGGCTGCAAGGAATGCCCCCCACTTGCTGGAAATAAGTGAATTGCGTAACTTCCATGCCATCAAGCCACACTTCCCAGCCAAGCCCCCATGCCCCTAAAGTCGGACTCTCCCAATTGTCTTCTACAAATCGTATATCATGCTCATTAAGGTTTATCCCTAACACTTCCAAGCTTTTTAAATAGAGTTCCTGGATATTAGAAGGGCTGGGCTTGATGACCACCTGAAATTGGTAATAACTCCCCAAGCGGTTAGGGTTTTCCCCATAGCGCCCATCAGTAGGCCTTCTAGAGGGCGCGACATACGCCACATTCCACGGCCTTTTATCCAAACTCCTTAAAAGCGTGGCCGGATGGAATGTCCCCGCTCCTGCAGGAATATCATAAGGCTGGATCACCAAACAGCCTTGATCTTTCCAATACTCTTGTAATTTTAATAATAAACTTGAAAAATCTTGCATGCTCTCTTTCCTTTTAAGCGCGTCTGATCAAATCGTTCATGCTCTCTAGCACACTCTTACCCTTTAAAAGCAAGGCTAGTTCGCTCGCAATGGGCGTGTAAATGCCGTATTTTCTAGCGATTTCCACAATGGCGTTGGTCGTTTTCACCCCTTCAGCCACTTCGCCCAATTCTTCTAAAACCATCTCTAAAGGCTTGTTTTGGGCTAGCCCCAAGCCCACACGATAATTCCTAGATAAAATAGAATTAGCGGTTAAAAACAAATCTCCAGCCCCAGAAAGCCCTAAAAAAGTCTCTGTCTTGCCCCCAAAAAACGCCCCAAAGCGTTGCATTTCCACTAAACCACGAGATAATAAACTCGCCTTAGCGCTATTGCCTAATTTCAAGCCATCACAAACCCCCCCCGCAATGGCTATCACGTTTTTATACGCCCCAGCGATTTCACCCCCTATAATGTCTTGTTGGGCGTAGGCTCTGATAAAAGAGGGGGTTTTATTGGCAAATTCTAGCGCTAAAGCCTGAT
This sequence comes from Helicobacter pylori, assembly GCF_014497725.1. GTDB lineage: Bacteria > Campylobacterota > Campylobacteria > Campylobacterales > Helicobacteraceae > Helicobacter > Helicobacter pylori_DE. The sequence goes on from NZ_JACTGF010000006.1 coordinate 24,024, forward strand.
TATTGGAATGGATGACTAACGCACAAGGCAAGCCCTGAATGATTTCAGCCGCAAAACTAGGGCCGGCTAAAAAACACAAAGCGTTAGGATCGATAAAATCCTTTGCGATCTCGCTCACAAACGCCTTGTTTAACACCTCTATCCCTTTAGAAGCGATTAAAACCTTAGCGTTTTTGGGTAAAGAAGCGTTTTGAAACCATTCCCTTAAGTGCTGCACGCTAATAGCGATGACATAGAGCGCTGCTTTTAAGCCTCTTTCTAAATCCACTTGCTCTATGGGGGCAGAACCTTTAGAAATCAAGGCGTCATTGAGCTTTTTTAGCGGCTCGTTTAAATCCCGCCTTGAAATGATTTTAACTTCATTCTTTTCTCCAAAAGCAAAGGCTAAAGCCCTCCCCCACGCCCCGCCACCAAATACTGCAATTTCCATTAAATTCCTAATCTCATTGATTGTAAAACTCACCATTTTACAATAATAAGTTTAAAATAGCCCTTACATTCAAAACGCTGTCTTTGATTAAAATATATACATATTAAATAATATTTTAAAATTAAAAAGCGTTAAATTAGTTGTTTCTCAATATATCTCATTACATCGCCCACATTGACGATTTTTTCCGCTTGCTCATCAGGAATCTCAATGCCAAACCTTTCTTCTAACGCCATGATCAATTCCACGATATCTAAAGAGTCCACACCTAAATCCTTCACAAATTTCGCTTCTGGCGTAACTTGTGATGCATCTATGTTCAACTGCTCAGCAATAACTGCCTGAATAGTTTCAAATAAATTCGTATCATTCGTATTGAAAGCTTTATTGTTATTTTGTTGATTTTTTGATCTCCTCCACTCCCGCAAATTATTTTGAAGCTCCTCGTCGTTTAAGTGGTTTTGATAATCTTCATTAGCTTTCTTTGTATTCCCTAAGCGTTTGCAAATTTCTTAAAGAATAATCTAATTGGAGCAGTTTATTATCATAATCCATGCTATCTCTTTCTTTTTGGATTTCTTCTTGGCTCAAATCATACCAATCCAAATAAAACAAACTGCGATCCCTAAAATACAGCACCATTTTTTTGATTTCTTCAAACTCTCTGTAGTTTGCTTCTTCGTCCTCTTCGTCGTCGTTTTGTTCTTTGTATTTTTCCCAAGTGAAAGCGCTCACACGATCAAAAACCTTATCAACGCTTTCTTTAAACAAGCCAATCACTTCATTCAATCGCGCTAAATTCTCTCTTTTGGATCGCTCTTGATCGGAAAATTCGTTGTTGAGCGATTTAATTTTATTAAAGGTAGCATCGTTGAAATCATCAAAGCCTTTTTCCATCAAATCCAGTTTGACAGAATGCAAAGTCTTTTGGTAGCGTTTGAATCGGTTAGCGTCTTGATTAATAGCCTTTTCATACATCCGATGCACCTCGTATAAAGATTCTAAAATTTCGTTTTGTTTCTCGCTCCTTTGATTTAATTTCATTAGAAATTTCTCAAGCGAATTGAAAACATGGCTTTTTTCACTGAACTCTTTAATTTCTAGATACCTTGTAGCACTGTAAGCGCAAATCCCCAAAAACTCAATACCATGATCTTTTAAAGTTTCTCTAATTTTAATAGCGACTTCTTCTAACTGGCTTTTGGTGCGCCTATCAGCCCTACTCAATACGATAAAAACCTGCTTGCCTTCTTCGTATAAATCTTGCAAAAACTCTAAATCATCGCTTTCAATACCCCCACGCTCGCAACTGATAAGCCATAGAATGTGTTTAGCGTGCTTTAGGTATTCTTTAGAGGCTTCTTTGTCCCCACCCGTATAGCCTTGATTGCCGGGGTTATAGCCAGGCGTGTCTATGAAGCATAAAAATTCAAAAGGCACGCTAGGAGCGATCAAAAGCATGAAGGGCATGATCTCTTTGAGATTAAAGCCAAGGGATTCTAAAAACTGATGGTCAAAAGCGAGATGGGGTAATTCCACCATACCCCCATTTTGAGAAAACCCCATTAAAACTTCTCTTTTACCCTTTAGGCAATAAGTGGGGATAGCTGTGGTGGGTTTCATGTCTTCAGGGAGTTTTAATTTCAAACCCAACAAGTTGTTTAAAAAAGTGGATTTGCCCGCGCTAAACCCTCCCCCCACCGCAACGATGGTTTTTTGGAACAAACTAGGGTAGCTCGCTACTAATTGCAATTCTTTTTGGATTTCTTGGAGCGTCAGTAACGCTATTTCCTTTTCTTTGAGCGAATCCACGCCGCTAGCGAACTCTAAAAACTCGTTGTCTAAGACGCTCTGGTATTCTTCTAGCCCTTCATTGCTTGTTTTGGCGTTTAAAATACGAGCGATTAGATCGTAGCGTTCTTTTAAACCCTCTGTATTGTGGTGGTTTTCAGCCTTGCTATTGTCACTAAAAATACCATTAAAAAAATTAATCATTAAATCCCCTTTAAAGCCTTGATTTGAGCGTCTAATTGAGCGATGGATTGTTCTTTGTTTTGCGCTTGATTGTGCAAGTCTTGCATGTTTTTTAAGCGTATCGCTAGCGAAGTTTTGCTTTTTTAAATTCTCTCTTAAACCTCCGATGTAGCCTTTCACATCTTGTTTAGCCTCAGCTTCAAAACCTCTCGCATGATTTTCCACGCTTTGTATGAAAGCATTAGCTTCATCGCCTTTTAAAAAGCCCGTTTTCCCCCTTATCTCGCCAGGAAGCTTATCGGCATAATCAAACTCTTTAAATTCAATGGAATCTAAAACAGCTTTCACGCTTTTTTTGAAAGCCACCTCATCAATCAAATCATCAGAGATGATTTCGCGCAATTGAGAAAAGACTTTAGCGTAGAGTTCTTTTTTGAAAACGACTTTAAAAGAATCAGCACTGTCATTCAAAGCGCTTTCGCAGCGTTCATGCATCTCTGTTAAATAATCAAGCACCGCTCCGGCTTTAATGGTTGCTCTTGTGCGTTCTACTTCATTATAGCCCCAATCTTTTTCACCAACAACGCTACCAAAAAATCTTGCCCAACCTCCCAAACCGCCTTGCTTCACTCTTTCAGTGTAACGCTCTACTCCCTCTTCGTTTTGAGCACCCACCTTAGCCGTTTGAATAGCTTTCGTTAAGGTTTCATTCAAGCCATCTCTAGTGTTTTTGATGAAATGAAAAATAAATTCTTCATACGCTTCCTTAAATCCTGTTTCAATGTTACCAGAGAGGTTTTGATAAGCCTCTATTTGCTTTTTAATCGCGCTCATATCAGCGTTTTTAACCCTCTTTTTTTCATCTTCTAGGTCTTTTAATAACTGCGTGATCAAATTATGGAGGTTGTTCGCTTGGCTCTGTGTATAATCTTGTAATCTTTGAGAAATGATTTTTTCTTTCCTTTGAGCGGCTTTTTTTAAACGCTCTTCAATCGCGCCCATATTGCTTAAAAACAATAAGCTTTCTTCAGACTTATCATCGCTACTAAAAGCGTCAGGGTAAGAATCTTTTAAATTCCGTAAGGCATTGTGATACTCTTCTGTTTTTTGGCTTCTTTCCCAAGAAGCTTGGTTGTTGAAATCTTTGTGCATGCTAAAGCAAACCCCTGAAGCCAAAATGACGCCATTTTTGATTGCTTTTTCAAAAACCTCTCGTTGGTTAGGGTAGTTTTGAATCAATTTTCCCATGATATTATTTAATTGAGATGAAAGAGATTTTTGCGCGTTTTCTAAGGCTGTAGGGAGGTGTTGGTTGGATTTTCCCACTTCACTCATAGAAAGAACGGCGCTGTCGGCTTGGCTTGCCACAAAATAAATTTCTTGAAGGCCTTCTTTATGAGAAACCCTATCAAACAAACTCATATCGCTATCTGTTAAAAACTGATTAGAAGGGCTTATGATAAACACCACATCGCAATCTTTCAATAAGGCTTTGGTGCGCTCTTCTCTGGAAGCGATGGGATCATTCACTCCTGGGGTGTCAATCACTTCCAAATCTTTAAGATTGGGGTTATTCAAAGAAATTTGCACCGCTTTAGTTCAGGGCATATACTTCCCGTCCGCGCCCACGAATTGGAGCAATTTTTGATTCAACTCTTGTAAGCTGTTGGCTTGAATGCGCGGATCTAAGTTTTTCGTGTTGAGCGATCCGCTTTCTTTCATTTTTTCGCATTGATCGTATGATGAAACGAGCTTTGTGTCCTTTTCTAACTCGTTTTTAGCGATCCTTTCAGCCCTTTTCACTATTTCTTCATCGCTTAAAATATTCTCTTTGGGCGCTGCTTCAGTGTTTTTGTTTCTGTTAAGCATGTTGCCAAGATTCTTTAATCCCTCTTTAGCCCTGTTTGAAAGACTTTGTTTTTCTTTTTGCTTTTTGACTTCTTCATCAACAATCCTGTTAAACTCCCTTACATACCTTTCATGTTCGTTTTTAAGCTCCAAAATATCCTTTTGGCTATAAAACTCCACTTCAGTGCTCAGGGTATTGGCGTATTTTAAAACAGTGAGACTAGCGGTCATGGGCGTTGCCGCTTTGGGTAAAACCTCTACACCCTCAAAAATCAAAGCGTTTAAGAGCGAGCTTTTACCCGCTTTCACGCGCCCGATGATACCGACTTTAAGATCCCTATCTTCAGCCTGCATTTCTTTTAGCGTTTTCTCTAACTCTTCGGCTTTAATCACAGAGTTATCGCTCATAAAAGACTTCGCTTTTTCTTGCAAGCCTTGTTCTTGTAGCGTTTTTTCAATTAAAGCGCTTTTTTTGATGAGTTCTTGCGCGTTCATTATTGATCCTTTAAATATTGTTGTTCTAGATCGCTTAAAGCGTTGATCTTGTTTTCTAAGATTTGTTTTTGACTTTCTAAATCGTTAAGGTGTTTTTCTTTTTCCTTTTGAGCGAGCGCGATTTCTTGTCTTTTATGCGTGATTTCTAATTCGCACCGATCTTTTAAACCTTTTAGGGAATTTTCCAAGCATTCATTAAACAAGCCCGGTAAAACTTTTTTAAGCTTGTATTGAACCTCTGGTATCACTTTGACTTCAATCAGATTTTCTAATTTCGCCCGCTCTTTTTCCTCATTTCTAAAGAATGAAGCGATGATATTAGGCAACAAAGTCAATAAATCTTTTAAAAGAGGTTTTAACCCTTGCAAGATCAGCGCGAAGGGTCTTGTAACCGGGTTCTTGGCTAAAATCACGCTTAAGGCGTTGATCCCTAATTCAAGGCTATGCTCTACATTTACAGAAAAACCGCTAGAAAGCTGCGTGTTGTTCAAGCTTGCAAATTCCGCGCAAAAATCTTTTGAAAAAGAAAGGTTGATCTTTTCAATCTCTAATTTAGCGTTTTTGATCAAGCTTTGTTGCATGATGCTTTCTATTTCGCTATTGAACTCGTTAGGCTTGTTGATTAAAGAGGCTAAATAGGATTTTTGCTCCCTGACCTCTTCTATGACTTTTTTAACCACCGATCCCACAGCCACGCTAGAATATTCTTCTTCTAAATTAGCCCTTAATTTTTCATAGGTTTTTTCAATGTCTTTAACGCTCAAATCCAAAGCTTGTATTTCTTCTAAAGCCTTTTCTTTGGAGTAATCAAAGCTTTCCATCACGCTTTTTAGGCTGTTTTGTAACTGGGAATTTAAAAACTTCAATCGTTTCAAATACAAAGCGCTAAAAAGCTTTTCAGCGTCTATTGTATCCGCTACCTCTAAAAGGGCGTTATTGTCTTTATTGGAATAAATAAGACGCGTTGTCAAATCAAGGTGATCTTGGATTTGATCTTGAATGTAGTGAGAGATTTCTCCCACTTGCGAGGGCGTCCTCAAATTCGTTTTACTCAAAATAAAGCTAAGGCCTTTGTCAAACTCTAAAAGGTTTTTCAATTCCCTAACCATGCGTTTAGTGAGGTTGCCCTCTTCTACGCTTGTGAGGATGACAAAATGCACGCCTCTTTCCAAATATTCCAAAATGGCATGGGTGTGGCTTGAAATGGGGCTATCAAACCCAGGCATATCCACAAACACTAAAGGCACACTATCTTTTAGGGCTTCATTATTCAAATAAACCTTAAGGTAGGAATACTTCGTGGCGTTGTCTTTAACCACCTCAAAACTTTGCTCATTCAGTTCAAAACTCTCTGTTTTTTCATCATTGTTTGAAAAAGCCTCTATGCGTTCGTTAGCGCTATAGTGCAACTCAGTGGCTAAAGAAGTCTCTGGCGTGATACCGGTAGGCAAAACGCTACTGCCTAAAAAGCGGTTTAATAGTGTGCTTTTCCCTGCGCTAAAATTCCCCACAACGGGTATCACAAGTTGTTGTTTTTGAACGCTTGCTAAAAGCGTGGAGCATTCTGTTTTATCGATCTCCACTTCTTTTAAAACTTCTAAAACCTGTTCTAAAAACTCCACAAAATTTGTCTGTGCGCGTAAAATCATTACCAATCCTTTAAAATTAAAAATTAAAATCTAAACAAGACGCAAAAATCCCTAAAAATCCCTAAAATATAGATAGGGTTTATATGGGTATGGGTTTATATGGGGGTGAAAAGATAAAACGGCTGACTAGAGAGAGAGAGAGAAAGAAAGCGAATTTTTAAGAATAATCATCATTACAAACTCCTAGCACCATTTAATGGTGGGTATTATACTTGATTTTTCACAATCAAAACTAAAAAACTCAAAAATATTAAAGAGCTTGATTTTAATCAAGCGATAGCTTATAAAAAGCGGTCTTGGGGGGTTAGGGGGATTTTAAGGGGGTTAAGGGGGGTATTATCGCAAAATACCCCCATATCCCCTTAAGAGAATGAGTTTCAAAAACAGAGTAACTCAAACCCCATTTTTTAAAAAAGTTAAAAATTTTAGTTATTGGCATTTAATGAAAAACGCCATGCGTTTTACAACCCATGCGTTTGAGAATAAAACAATTTCATTTCTTTAGAAGCGAACTGATTTTTTAACGCTTGGGCTAGAGGTAAAGCGACTTCCTCGCTTAAAAAAAGCTTGAATTTAGCGTAGTCTTTACGCCCACTCACCTGCTCTTTTTGGCTTAAGAGCAATGAAGAAGCGGCGTATTTATAGCATTCCACATAAAAAAAATCATCAAAGCCTTTTTCAAATAAATAATCTATTAAAGCGTCTTTCAAGCAAATATCAATATAAATTTCTAAAGCTAGCATGCGAAATCCTTCAATTCAAACAATTTTAATCTTTTTAGCGATGAGCATGAACATTGGCGGTAATAAGAGTAAGGTTAAAGCGCTTGAGGTAACTAAGCCCCCAAGCACCACGATCGCTAAAGGCTTTTGGACTTCAGATCCCACGCTATGAGAAAATAATAAAGGTATCAAACCCAAACCGGCAATGCAAGCGGTCATTAAAACCGGCCTCAAACGCCTTTTAGCGCCCAATAAAACGCATTCTTCTACGCTTTTTCCTTGCAAGAGAAGCTCTTTAAAATAGCCTATCATCACCACGCCATTTAAAACCGCAATCCCAAAAAGAGCGATAAAGCCCACGCTCGCTGGCACGGAAATATACTCCCCTACCGCAAACAACGCAATAAGGCCTCCGGTAACTGCAAAAGGGATATTCAAAAGAATGAGCAAGGCTAAAGGAATGCTTTTAAAAGTGAAAAAAAGAATGAAAAAAATCGCTAAGATGCTTAAAGGGATAACGGTAGAAAGCCTTTTATTGGCCCGTTGCTGGTTTTCAAACTGCCCCCCATAAGTGATATAGTAGCTAGAAGGGAGTTTGATGTTTTGAGCGATCACTTTTTTAGCTTCTTCTACGAAAGAATTTAAATCGCGCCCCACCACATTACTGCGAACCACGCTCATGCGCATTGAATTTTCACGCACAACAGAAACAGGGCCATCCACTTCTTCAATTTTAGCGATAGAAGTGATAGGCACTAAAACGCCATATTTTGAAGTCAAGGCTAAACTTTTGATTTTAGTGATAGAGCTTGCAAAATCGCTCTCTTGGCGGATCATCACCGGAGTGCGTGAAATCCCTGTAGGGATCACATCCACAACTAAGCCCTCTAAAGCGGATTTTAAAAACTTGGAAAATTCATCGCTAGTGATCCCCACATCCGCCATCGCTTCTTTATTAGGGGTTACATACAAATAATTCACGCCCTCATTGAGCGTGGTTAAAACTTCACTAGATCCTTTAATCCCTTTTAGAGCTTGCGCGATTTGAAAACTCAATTTGTTCAATTCGCTAATATCATCTCCAAAAATCTTAACCGCTAAATCCCCCCTAACCCCTGTAAGCATTTCAGAAATCCTCATTTCAATGGGTTGGGTGAAAGAAAAGTTAATCCCCTTAAAGTCTTTTAAAGAATCCATGATTTTTTCTAATAATTTCTCTTTGGTTTTAACGCTCCATTCTTTTTTAGGAATAAAGGAAATAAAAGTATCGGTTTGATTCAAGCCCCCTAAATCCAGCCCCAATTCATCGCTCCCTGTGCGCGCGACAATGCTTTTAACTTCCTTGACATGCTTTTTAATCGCGCCCTCAATGTTCAACATGAGATCCCTAGATTGATCTAAAGAAATAGAAGGGGTGGTTTCCACGCTCAAAACCACATCGCCCTCATCTAAAGCGGGCATGAAATTCTTCCCCACAAAAGGGAATAAAGAAAGGCTTGCGATTAAAAAAACAAACGCTCCTAAAATCACTTTTTTAGGGTTATGCACAAAAAATTCCAATAAAGGGGCGTAGATTCTGTTTAAAAACCTCGTTAAAAAGGTTTCGCTATGGGGCGTGGCTTTTAAGACAAGAGAGCTCACTACAGGAATGATAGTGATGGATAAAACTAAAGTACCTAAAAGTGCATACACAATGCTTTGCGCTAAAGGCCTAAACATCTTACCCTCTAACCCCTGTAAGGTTAGAATCGGCACAAAAAACACCATAATAATCACCACCCCGCTCACCACTGAAACAGCGATTTCTTTGCATGAACGATAGATTGCATGGAGTTTAGTGGTCTTAGTGTTAGCGCTCAATTTTTCAAAAGCGTTTTCCACCACCACCACGGCTGAGTCAATGAGCATGCCTATAGCGATAACCAACCCCCCTAAACTCATCAAATTTAAAGTCAGATCGCTAAACTTGATAAAAATAAACGCCACGGACAAGCTTAAGGGTAAGATCACCCCTACAGCCACGCTCGCCCTCAAATTCCCTAAAAATAAAAAAAGCGTGATGATGATTAAAACAACGGCTTCAATGAGGGTTTTAGAAACGGTGGCAATGGCTTTTTGCGTGAATTCTGAACGATCATAAAAAACATTAATGGAAACGCCGCTCGGTAAAAAGGGTTTTAATTCCTCTAGTTTTTGATACACTTGAGTGATGATTTCTTTGGTGTTAGCGTCTTTTAAAGAAAGCACCAAGCCCTCTGTGGTCTCACCCACGCCATCTTTAGTAACAAACCCCAAACGGGTGCGAGACTGGCTGATGACTTTCGCAAAATCCTTAATGTGCAAATGCCCTAAATTAGTGGAAACGGTGATTTTTCCAATGTCTTCTAAACTCAAAGAAGCGGTTTGGATTTTGACTAAAAAGGTTTCGCCATCTCTATCCACGCGCCCCGCTCCGCTGTTTCTTAAATTCACTCTTACGGCCGATTCTAAATCAGAAATACTCACCCCAAGCCTTGCCATGTCATTAAAATCCGGTACGATCACAAACGCTCTGCTAAAGCCTCCAATAGAATTGACATCTGCTACGCCGCTAATCATTCTTAATTGCGGGCGGATCACAAAGTCTAAAAGCTGTCGTTTTTCTATTTCGGTGATATTGCCATCAATAGTGAACATAAAGATGTCTGACAACGGCGTAACAATGGGCGCCATGCCCCCTTCAACCCCCACGGGCAAATCTTTCATCACGCTGCTCAAGCGTTCATTAACAATGTTTCTCGCTAAATAAATATCCACGCTATCATCAAAATCTATCGTGATGTCTGAAATAGAATATTTTGAAATACTTCTTAAAGATTTTTGCCCTTTCAAGCCTAAAAGCTCCAATTCTAAAGGGCGCACGATGTTGTTTTCCATTTCTTCAGGGCTAGAGCCAGGGAGTTTTAAAATGATTTTAACTTGAGTGGGCGAAATATCCGGGAAAGCGTCCACTGGAGTGTTGATAAAACTATAAGTCCCAAAAAATAAAATAAGAATCGCGCCAACAATCACAATCACCCGCTGGCGTAAGGAAAATTCAATGATAGAAGCGAGCATCATTCCTCCCCTAAATTGTTGATCATGCCTTTTAACCCTATCAATGACCCCACTGCCACGCTGTCATTAGGGTGTAAATTTTGAGCGTTCACGATAAAAATCTTGCTGCGCTCTTCTAAAACTTGAACCACCACAGGCCTAAAACCTTTAGGCGTCCTCACAAACACCAGGTAATCCTTCCCGTTTCTGATTAAAGCGTTTGAAGGGATTAAAACCGAGTCTTTAGGTTGAGAGCCTTGAATATACATTTCTACCATTTCCCCCACATGGTAATTGCCCTCATCTAATAAAGCGGTGGCTAAAATCGTGTTAGAGCCTTTGTCTAACACCACCGAAACGCTTTGGATCTTTCCGATTTTTTCCCCCTCTTCATTATAGACCGGCGAATCCCTTTTAATGGTTTTAGAAACGCCTACAGGCAATTTGATTTGAGCGATCAAATCATCGCTTTTTGAAATACGCACGTAGCTAGTGAAAGCTAAAATCTTCTCGCCCACATTTTTAGGTGCTAACGCTAAAAGACCGCCATCTCTAGCCACAATCCTAAAACCATACTGCCCTTTAGGGTTTTTAGGATCCACGCCAAAGCTTTTGAAAGTGGATTCTAGTTGATTGACTTTTAAGCCCATTTCTTCACTGGCTAGAAAGCTCGTTTGATACTCCCTTTTAGGAATGACACCGGCCCTATAAAGCTCTAAATCTTTTTTAGTAATATCTTTAGCGATTTTTAATTTATTTTGGTTGTTTTGCAATTCAAAATACAAATTGCTCAAATCAATAGAGCTCACTTCACAGATCGCATCTCCAGCCTTCACCTGCTCGCCCTCTCTTTTATAAACCGCAACCACAGACGCATCAAAACTCAAACTCTGCACTACAGAACTTTTACTATCAAAATCAATATAAGCGTTAAAAGGAAGCCCTTTACTGAAAATTTCTTTATCTAATTTAATCACCTTTAACCCCATGGGTTGCAAGTTTTTTTCTTCTAAAACAATTTCTGGATACTCTTTGGCTTCCAAAAAAACACCCAAAACGCCCATTAACATAAGCCACCATAACGCCCGCTTCAATGCAATTCTCCTAATCTGGTCAAACTCTCCCCTAAAGTCTCTTCTAAAAGCGCGCTAATATCAATGTATTCAATCTTAGCTTCCGCTAGAGTGATGAGAGCGTCCATGTAAGAATTTTGATAAATCAAGTATTCAAAAAGCCCGATTTTTTGGGCTTCATAAGCGATACGCCCCATTTCCATCAAACGCTTCTTATTGGCAATGGCTTCTTTTTGGGTTTCAATGTATGCTTCTTTGGTTTTGAGCTGGTTTAAGTAGGAGTTGGCGTTGATTCGTATGTTTCGTTTCATCACTTCATTTTGCGCGAGCGTCCCGCTTTGCAAATCCAAGAATTTACGCTTTTGATAGATATTTTTAGGCGTTACCGGCAAAGGGATATGCACTTCTATAGAAAGATTAGTGGAAGAGTTATAGCTTTCAGAGCCAATCCCAAATTCAAATGCATTAAACACGTCTCTATTGGCCAGTTTCGCATTCACTTGATAATCTTTAGCCGTCAAATCCAAAATATCCACATACAACGAGCGATCCAATTTGAACTTTAAAGCTTCAGGTTCTAAGCGCACGTATTCAAAATCCAAACCGATCACCTTGACATCATGCAAATGGTCTAAATAAGTGTCAAAATGCGCCCCCTCTTTGACCGGCTCCACAATCGCAAGCATCGTGTCTAGCATTTTTTCTAAATCTATGAGTTTGGTTTCCACATTGGTTTTAGCGAGTTTGGATTCCAAATAAGAATTATTGAAGTTGATATAATCCTTTTCGCTCATGCTGCCGGCTTTGACTTTTTCTTTAGCGATTTTGAGCTGCGAATAAAAGTTCGCTTCCCGTTGCGCATACACCTGATACTTTTCCTTAGTCATCACATAAGTCAAATAAAGGCGTTTAGCGCCAATAAAAGCGAGATTTTTATTCAATTGATAGCTTTTATCGTATTGAATGGTTTTGATAGAAAGGCTTTTGGATAAAAGCGAACTCACCCATGGGAGCTTGGGTCTTACCATTAAAAGGGTTCTGGGCTGCGCTTCTATAATGCCTTGGAAGTTTTTCACCATAGAGGTTTCATTATAAATATAGGGGAAATCCCACGCGTTCACGGAGCGTTGCTCATTCAAACGGCTTTTAAAATCGGCTTTTTTGCCGATCAGCTCCATTGAATTAATTTCTACTTCTTTAAAAAACTCTTGTAGGGTAAAGATTTTCGCATCAAGCACACCCGCACCGCTTATTAAAAAAGCTACCCCCAAACAAAAACGCTGGACTTTGCGTTTGACAGCATTAAATCGCAATTTCTTTAATATCCCCAATTTCTAAGAAACTTTGATACACGCCCCACAAGAAATTTTTACGATTTTTTTGGATTTCTATATCTTTATCCATGACTAACACGCTTTTAAAATATTCTTCTAAAGGCGCATGCAAACCAAAATAAGCTTCTATTTTGCTATCCAAACTCTCAAAAGCGCTTGTTTTGATCGCATTGAACACTTCAAAAAGGGCATGCTCTTCTGGTTCTTTGAAAAGACTCGTAGAAAACCCGCTTGATTCGTTAGGGTTTCTGTCTTTATTGATATTGGCTAAGCGTTTGAAAGCGCTAAAAAGCAGCTCTTTTTTTTGAGCGTTTTTAGGATCGTCTAAAAAGCGTTTTAAGGCTTTGACTTTCTGGATGATTGTAACAATGTCTCGCTCGTTGGTGTTTAACACGCTTCTTATAATAGAGGGGTTACAATCTATTAAATTATGAAAGCGTTCCAGTAAAAACTTTTCTAAAATTTCTAAATCAAAGCTTTGATAAACGCCCACTTTTTCAAAGAGATTTTTTAAATCCGCTTTCAAATCAAATTCCAACCCGTAATGCGCGATGATTTTCAATAGCCCAAAACTCAAGCGCCTCAAAGCAAAGGGATCTTTAGATCCGCTAGGGATTTTACCCACGCTAAAAAGAGAAAACAAGCTGTCTAATTTCAAGCTCAAAGCCACGATCGCGCTAAAAACACTAGAGGGCAAGGGGGCGTTTTCGCTTGCGGGCAAATACTGCTCTTTCAAGCTCAAGGCGACTAACTCGTTTTCATTTTGTTTTAAAGCGTAGTAATAGCCCATGATCCCTTGAAGCTCGCTAAATTCATACACCACTTCACTGAGTAAATCCGCCTTAGCGACTTGAACGGCTCGGCTAATTAACTCAAGGGCTTTTTCTAAAGGCATGTTTAAAGATGGAGCGTATTTTTGCGTCAAGTATTGGGCGATGGTTGATTCGCGCTCCATTTTGTCCTTTAAAGTCCCTAAACCTTGCACAAAAACCACGCTCTCTAAAGGAGCGTTATCTAAAGGCTTTTTGAGATCGTTTTCATAAAAGAAAACCGCATCGCTCAAACGGGCTTTTAAAACCTTTTGATTGCCTGCAATGATTTTTTGCTTGTCTTTATTGATAGCGTTACTCACCACAATAAAGCCGTTATGCAATGTTGGGCTTTCTTCTTGGCTTTTTTGACAAAAGGTTGCAAAATAGCGCTGGTTTTCTTTCATGGAAGTGGTGATGATTTCACTGGGTAATTTTAAAAACGCCTTGTCAAACTCCCCTAAAAGCGCGCTGGGGTATTCCGTGATCGCTACAACCTCATCTAATAAATCCCTATCTATTTCTACGATGATGTGGTGCTTTGTTTCTAGCTCTTTAATTTCTTGTAAGATTTTAGCTTCGCGCTTTTTAGGGTCTAAAATGACATGGTTTTTTTCTAAAACTTCAAAATACGCTTTAGGGCTATCCACTTCAATAAAATCAAAACCCTCTTGTCGGTGCGCTTTGGTGGCTTGCTTGGTTTTAAAACCATACTCTTTAACTTCAATATCGTTAAAATTTTCCCCATTAAACAACACGCAAATATTATAAATGGGTCTGATAAAGCTTTTTTCCACATTACCCCAACGCATAGACTTCCCGAAATTCAAACCCTCTAAAAACTCTAACACAATGGGCATGATCAGATCTTTTGTGGGCTGTTTGGCGTGGATTTTAGCGTGATAAAGCACTTCCTTATTGTTTTTAAACGCCGTTTGGAAATGCTGGTGATCCTTTAGTCCTAATTTTTGATAAAACCCTAAACCTAGAGCGTTCAACCCTTGCGTTTTATCTTGGTGATTGCATGCGATTTTAACCGGAGGCCCAAAAAATTCCTCTTTAGTTTCTTGGGTTAAAAGAGGAAAGTCTTTGATAAACAAACACAAGCGCCTAGGGGTGTAAAAAACCTCTATATTTCCCACTTCTAAAGCGTGCTTTTGAAAAAGAGCGTGGAGTTTTTTAGGCATTTCTTTATATTCATTCAACAACGCTTGCGCGGGCAATTCTTCAACTAAAATCTCTACTAACAATTCATCTGAATGCAAAATCTCAATTCTCCCTAAAAAACAAAATCACTTTTAAGACTAAATCATGTTAGAATTATACTTGAATTTATTTTTAGTTTAGTTTATTTTTTAAATACAAAAGGTAGGCGTTTTGAAACATTTGACCCCACTCACTCACACCCTTTTTAAAGCCTTATGGCTAGGTGCAACCTTAAGCACATCTTTAAGCTTAGTTGCAGCAGAAAGCCCCACTAAAACAGAGCCTAAGCCCGCTAAGGGGGTTAAAAACAAGTCCAAATCGCCCGTTACTAAAGTCATGATGACCAATTGCGACAACCTTAAAAATTTTAACGCTAAGCAAAAAGAAGTCTTAAAAGCCGCTTATCAATTCGGCTCTAAAGAAAATTTAGGCTATGAAATGGCAGGCATCGCATGGAAGGAGTCATGTGCAGGGGTTTATAAAATCAATTTTTCGGATCCGAGTGCTGGCGTGTACCATTCTTATATCCCAAGCGTTCTAAAAAGCTATGGGCATAACGATAGCCCCTTTTTGCGTAATGTGATGGGGGAATTGCTCATTAAAGACGATGCGTTTGCTTCTGAAGTGGCTTTAAAAGAGTTGCTCTATTGGAAAACACGCTACCATGACAATCTAAAAGACATGATTAAATCTTACAACAAGGGCAGTCGTTGGGAAAAAAACGAGAAGTCTAACGCTGATGCTGAAAAATATTACGAAGAGATACAAGACAAGATCAGGCGTTTGAAAGAATCTAAAATCTTTGATTCGCAGTCTAGTAATGACCAAGAATTGCAAAAAAGCGCTAATAGCAACCTAGATTTAGACCCTATCGGCAACGCCATGCCCCAAACTTTAGCCGCCCAAAAATCTCAAATAGAAAAATCTCAAACAGAGGAAACCCAAGCAGAGAAATCCCAAGAAATGAAAGAGGCAACTAGCGAGCAAACAGCCAACAAGCCAGAAAAAGCAAAAGATAAACCCATGTATTTGGCTCAAATCAGTAGTGCTGATTTCACACCCGCTAAAAAAAGCCCCAAAAAACCGGCTAAAGCGAATCCAAAACGCTCCTCTAAGAATAACATTAAAAATAATGTAAAAAGCAACACCAAAACCGCTTCCAAAAGTAAAGAAGTGTGCAAAAATTGCTCTCCAGGGCAAAGGAATGCGATTTTAGCCAACCACATCACTCTCATGCAAGAGCTTTAAAAAGTCCTAAAAATGGCGCAAAAAACTCTTTTGATTATCACTGATGGCATTGGGTATCGTAAAGATAGCGATCATAACGCTTTCTTCCATGCCAAAAAACCCACTTATGACTTGATGTTTAAAACCTTGCCCTATAGCCTGATTGATACGCATGGCTTGAGCGTGGGCTTACCTGAAGGGCAAATGGGGAATTCTGAAGTGGGGCATATGTGTATTGGGGCTGGTAGGGTGCTGTATCAGGATTTAGTCAAAATTTCTTTAAGCCTTCAAAACGATGACTTAAAAAACAACCCCGCTTTTTTAAACACGATCCAAAAAAGCCAAGTGGTGCATCTTATGGGTTTGATGAGCGATGGGGGCGTGCATTCACACATTGAGCATTTTATCGCTCTGGCTTTAGAGTGTGAAAAATCCCATAAAAAAGTCTTTCTGCATTTAATCACCGATGGGCGCGATGTGGCTCCTAAAAGCGCTTTAACTTATTTAGAAACCATGCAAAATATCTGCAATGAAAACATTCAAATCGCTACCATAGGCGGCCGTTTTTATGCGATGGATAGGGATAATCGCTTTGAAAGGATTGAACTTGCGTATCATAGCTTAATGGGGCTTAATCACACGCCTTTAAGCCCTAGCGAGTATATCCAAAGCCAATACGATAAAAATATCACCGATGAATTTATCATGCCCGCTTGTTTTAAAAATTATTGCGGCATGCAAGATGGTGAAAGCTTCATTTTTATCAATTTCAGGAATGATAGGGCTAGAGAAATCGTGAGCGCTTTAGGCCAAAAGGAATTTAGCGGCTTTAAGCGCCAAGCTTTTAAAAAACTCCATATCGCTACCATGACGCCTTATGATAACACTTTCCCCTACCCTGTTTTATTCCCTAAAGAAAGCGTTCAAAACACGCTCGCTGAAGTGGTCTCTCAACACAACCTGACCCAAAGCCATATCGCTGAAACTGAAAAATACGCGCATGTAACCTTTTTCATCAACGGCGGAGTGGAAACGCCTTTTAAAAATGAAAACCGAGTGCTTATCCAAAGCCCTAAAGTTACCACTTATGATTTAAAGCCTGAAATGAGCGCTAAAGAAGTAACCCTTGCGGTGTTAGAGCAAATGAAACTAGGCACGGATTTGATCATTGTGAATTTTGCCAATGGCGATATGGTGGGGCATACAGGGAATTTTGAAGCGAGTATTAAAGCGGTAGAAGCAGTGGATGCATGCTTAGGCGAAATCCTTTCACTGGCTAAAAAATTGGATTACGCCATGCTTTTAACAAGTGATCATGGGAATTGCGAACGCATGAAAGATGAAAACCAAAACCCCTTAACCAACCACACCGCCGGGAGCGTGTATTGCTTTGTTTTAGGGGATGGAGTCAAATCCATAAAAAACGGAGCCTTGAACAATATCGCTAGCAGCGTGTTAAAACTCATGGGCCTTAAAGCCCCAGCAACGATGGACGAACCCCTATTTTAAATTAAAGGAAAAGAATGCAAATTGATGACACCTTATTGCAACGCTTAGAAAAATTGAGCATGCTAGAGATTAAAGACGAGCGTAAAGAAAGCGTTAAAGGCCATTTAGCGGAGGTTTTAGGCTTTGTGGAAAACATCTTCGCTTTAGAAACTAATGGGTTAAAAACAGATACAGAGCTATGCACCCCCTTAAGAGAAGACGAACCCAAAAGCCAACCCCACATCGCTAAAGAGATTTTAAGCCACAACAAACACAGCCAAGATCATTATTTCGTTGTGCCCAAAATCATTGAATAGGCTTCATTGAATAGGTTTTATTGAATAGGCTTAATATCAAGTGAAAAGCTTGATTTTTGAAATCAAATAGGCAGAAAAAAGCTATCGCTTGATTAAAATCAAGCTTTTTACATTTTATTTTTAAAAGCGCTTTCAGCTTTTTTTAACTCATCAAGAATTTCCACTAGCCCCGCAACCGCCTTTGTGATTTCTTCATGCGTGATAATATAAGGAGGCATGAGATAGATCGTGTTGTTTAAGGGGCGTAATAACAGACCTTTTTTTAGAGCTTTTTTAAAAACCGCTAAACTCAAACGCTCTTTGGTTTGAATAAAGACTTCAAAGGCAAAGACCATGCCCAAATGCCTTAGATTAGACACCACTTGTTGCTCTATCAAGTCTTTTAATGCCTTTTGGAGTGCGCTAAAAATAAACTCGCTCAAAGCCTTGTTTTTTTCAATAACATTTTCTTTTTCAAAAATATCCAGCGTGGCGTTCGCGCATGTGCATGCTAGGGCGTTTCCTGTGTAGCTGTGCGAATGCAAAAACGCTTTATTTTCTTCATAGGGAGCGTAAAATTGGTTATAAATTTCATTGCGGGTTAATAGCGCGCTTAAAGGCAAATACCCCCCGCTAATCCCCTTAGACAAGCATAAAAAATCAGGCTCAATCCCGCATTGTTCATAAGCAAACATGCTCCCTGTGCGCCCAAACCCGGTAGCGATTTCATCAAAAATAATGTGGATATTTTTTTGCTTGCACAATAAAACGGCTTGTTTTAAATATCTTGCACTATAAATATGTATATTCCCTGCACATTGCAAAAGAGGTTCTGCAATGAAGGCGCAAATTTCTTCACCATGTTTATCTAACAAACGCTTTAAAGCGTTCAAACTATTTTCTATCTCGCTGTCGTTTTTAGGCACGGGCGTGATGAGATTCTTGAGCAATAAGGGGGTGTAAGTGTCTTTATAAAGTTTCACATCGCCCACGCTTAACGCTCCCAAAGTCTCGCCATGATAGGAATTAGAAAGCGATAAAAAAAGCTTTTTGCGGCGCGTTTGGTTTTTTAAAAAATGGGCGTGATAGCTCATTTTCAAAGCGATTTCAATACAAGATGAGCCGTTATCCGCATAAAAGCATTTATCCATACCGGTGAGCTGGCAAAGCCTTTGAGAGAGCGTGATAATGGGCTTATGGCTAAAAGAAGCCAAAAGGACATGCTCTAAATTATCAATTTGATTTTTGAGCTGCTGGCTGATGTAGGCGTTATTATGCCCAAAAAGATTCACCCACCATGAGCTGATTAAATCCATGTAAGCGTTATCATTAAAATCATAGAGATAAATCCCTTGAGCCTTTTTAATGGGGATAATGGGGAAATTTTGATGCTCTTGCATTTGCGAGCAAGGGTGCCAAAGATACTCCAAATCTAAAGCGGCTAAATTTTCTTGAAAATTCATGTTAAAAACTCTCTATAATAAGGATAATTTTAATAACCTTTGGTTAAAATAAGGTTATTTGATTTTACTATAAGGTTGTTTAAACCTGAATTTCACATTTTTGATTTTTTAAAAGGGATTAGAGTTCTTATGATTGAATGGATGCAAAATCATAGAAAGTATTTAGTGGTTACAATATGGATAAGCACGATCGCTTTTATTGCTGCCGGAATGATAGGTTGGGGGCAATACAGCTTTTCTTTAGATAGCGATAGCGTTGCCAAAGTGGGACAGATTAAGATTTCTCAAGAAGAATTAGCCCAAGAATACCGCCGCCTTAAAGACGCATATGCTGAGTCTATCCCTGATTTTAAAGAACTCACTGAAGATCAAATCAAAGCCATGCATTTAGAAAAAAGCGCTTTAGATTCGCTCATCAATCAAGCCCTATTGAGAAATCTCGCTTTAGATTTAGGGCTTGGCGCTACAAAGCGAGAAGTGGCCAAAGAGATCAGAAAAACGAGCGTTTTTCAAAAAGATGGCGTTTTTGATGAAGAATTGTATAAGAATATCTTAAAGCAAAGCCATTACCGCCCTAAACACTTTGAAGAAAGCGTTGAAAAGCTTTTAATCCTTCAAAAAATCAGCGCTCTCTTCCCCAAAACCACTACCCCTTTGGAGCAATCCAGCCTATCGCTTTGGGCAAAATTGCAAGACAAATTAGACATTCTTATCCTAAACCCTAATGATGTTAAAATCTCTCTCAATGAAGAAGAGATGAAAAAATATTACGAGTCTCATAAAAAGGATTTTAAAAAGCCCACAAGCTTTAAAACACGCTCTTTATATTTTGACGCTAGTTTGGAAAAACCTGATTTGAAAGAATTGGAGGAATACTACCATAAAAACAAGGTGTCTTATTTGGACAAAGAGGGGAAATTGCAGGATTTTAAAAGCGTTCAAGAGCAAGTCAAGCATGATTTAAGCATGCAAAAAGCGAATGAAAAAGCCTTAAGGAGCTATATCGCTCTAAAAAAAGCGAACGCGCAAAACTACACCACACAAGATTTTGAAGAGAACAACTCCCCCTATACTGCTGAAATCACGCAAAAACTCACCGCTCTCAAACCCCTTGAAATCCTAAAGCCAGAGCCTTTTAAAGATGGTTTTATTGTGGTGCAACTCATCTCTCAAATTAAAGACGAATTGCAGAATTTTAATGAAGCCAAAAGCGCTCTTAAAACCCGTTTGACTCAAGAAAAAACCCTTATGGCGTTGCAAGCTTTAGCTAAAGAAAAGCTTAAGGATTTTAAAGGCAAAAGCGTGGGCTATGTAAGCCCTAATTTTGGAGGCACTATTAGCGAACTTAACCAAGAAGAAAGCGCTAAGTTTATCAACACCCTTTTTAACCGCCAAGAAAAAAAAGGGTTTATTACTATTGGTAATAAAGTGGTGCTTTATCAAATCACAGAGCAAAATTTCAACCACTCATTTAGCGCAGAAGAAAGCCAGTATATGCAGCGTTTAGTCAATAACACTAAAACGGATTTTTTTGATAAAGCGTTGATAGAAGAATTGAAAAAACGCTATAAGATAGTCAAATACATTCAATAAATGCAAGGGGAAATCATGGAACATAAAGAAATCGTTATAGGGGTTGATATAGGCTCTAGAAAGATTTGCGCGATAGTGGCTGAATTTAAAGAAGGGATTTTGCGCATCATTGGCACAGCCCATCAAGACTCTAAAGAAATCAATTCAAAAGCCATTAAAAGAGGGCGTATCAATAGCCTTGCTCACGCTTCTAACGCCATTAAAGAAGTGATTAATAGCGCTAAAAAAATGGCAGGTTTGAACGCTGATGAAGACAGGAATAACCCCATTTCATCCTTTAGAGAATCGTATTACCCTAAAACTAAAGCGATTGTTTCTTTTTCTGGGGCTTATACTGAAAGCATTAGAGATGTTACTGGTGTAGCGAGCACTAAAGACAATGTGGTTACTATAGATGAAATCAATCGCGCTATCAATAACGCATGCGCTAAAGCAGGCTTAGATAACGACAAACATATTTTGCATGCCCTCCCCTATCGCTTCACTTTAGACAAACAAGAAGTGAATGACCCCTTAGGAATGAGTGGGACTCGCTTAGAAGTCTTTATCCACATTGTCTATACAGAAAAAAACAACATTGAAAATTTAGAAAAAATCATGATCCAATCTGGGGTGGAGATTGAAAACATCGTGATCAATTCTTATGCAGCCTCGATTGCCACCTTGTCTAATGACGAAAGGGAATTGGGCGTGGCTTGCGTGGATATGGGCGGAGAGACATGCAACCTTACGATTTATAGCGGCAATTCCATACGCTATAACAAATACTTACCCGTAGGCTCTCACCATTTAACCACGGATTTATCACACATGCTCAACACCCCATTCCCTTACGCTGAAGAAGTTAAGATCAAATACGGGGATCTTTCTTTTGAAGGCGGAGAAGAAACGCCCTCTCAAAATGTCCAAATCCCTACCACCGGCTCTGATGGCCATGAAAGCCATATTGTGCCGCTTAGTGAAATCCAAACTATCATGAGGGAAAGGGCTTTAGAAACTTTTAAAATCATCCACAGGAGCATTCAAGATAGCGGCTTAGAAGAGCATTTGGGCGGGGGCGTTGTGTTAACCGGTGGGATGGCTTTAATGAAAGGGATCAAAGAACTAGCCAGAACCCATTTCACTAATTACCCGGTGCGTTTGGCAGCCCCTGTGGAAAAATACAATATCATGGGCATGTTTGAAGACTTGAAAGACCCTCGCTTTTCAGTCGTGGTTGGCTTGATTTTATACAAAGCAGGGGGGCATACCAATTATGAAAGAGACTCTAAAGGGGTTATCCGCTACCATGAAAGCGATGATTACACAAGAACAGCCCATCAATCAAGCCCTACCCCCCATATCCATTCATCGCCCACAGAAAGGAATTTGAGCGATTTAAAAACCCTTAACACTCCTTTAAACACCGCTAAAAACGATGACTTCTTACCCATAAAACCCACCGAACAAAAAGGTTTTTTTAAAAGTTTCCTTGATAAGATTTCTAAAATCTTTTAAGATACAGCCATTTCTTTATGCGATAAAAACGCCTTGATAGTTATCAAAAGCCAGAAAACATGGTATAATCCTTTAGCTATTTATCAAAGTTTAAGATTTGCAAAAATCGTATCTCAAGGGGAATGTGGCTATGGTTCATCAATCAGAGATGGAAAATTATAATATTGGTCAAGCGAGCATTGAAGAAGTAAGCGATCCAGCTTATAAAGGGGCTAAGATTGTCGTCATCGGTGTTGGAGGTGGGGGGTCTAACATGATTAAACACCTGGTTGAATACGGCGTGCATCAAGATGTTACCCCCATTGCAACGAACACTGATGGCCAACATCTCAAAAACAATCCCGCTCCGGTTAAAATCCTTTTAGGCAAAGAGTCTACTGGAGGTTTAGGCGCTGGAGGGGTTCCTGATATTGGTAGGAAAGCCGCTGAAGAAAGTGCTGATGAAATTAGAGAAGCGATTAAGGACGCCAAATTAGTCATTGTCTCTACAGGGCTTGGAGGAGGGACTGGGACTGGAGCCACCCCTACTATCGTTAAAATCGCAAAAGAAGTGGGAGCGCTCACGATTGCTATCGTTACCAAGCCTTTCAAATACGAAGGGTCTCAAAAAAGCAAGAAAGCCGAAGAGGGGTTAAAGGAGTTGGAGCAATCTAGCGATTCTATTTTGGTTATCCCTAATGATAAAATTCTTTTGACCATGAAAAAAAACGCCAGCACCAAAGAATGCTATAAGGAAGTTGATGATGTCTTGGTTAGGGCTGTGAGTGGCATTTCTACGATCATCACTAAGCCCGGTGATATTAATGTTGATTTTTCCGATTTAAAAAGCGCTCTTGGTTTTAAAGGCTTTGCGTTAATGGGTATTGGTGAAGCCACTGGCGAAGAATCCGCTAAATTAGCGGTGGAAAATGCGATCCAATCGCCTCTTCTTGATGATGCTTCTATTGATGGGGCTAAGAGCATTATTGTCTTTTTTGAGCACCACCCTGATTATCCTATGTATGCTTATTCTCAAGCTTGCATATCTATTCAAGAACGAGCCAATCAAGATGTTGATGTTAAGTTTGGCCAACACACGAGCGAGAGTATCCCCATTGATCATGTGCGCGTTACTATCATTGCAACCGGTGCTGAAAGAAACAGCGGTGGAGCGGGTTTGGAATCTATCGCTACGCCCTCTCAGCCTGTGGTGAAACAAACAAGAAAAGTGGGTAATAGCGATTTTTTAAGAATCCCTACTGAAGAAGAACTATCCACACCCACAGCCATAAGGATCCAGCAAGATTAATTGCAGATCTCGCTTTCCCCCCTATTTTTATAGGGTCATAATAAAGCGGTTTGTTGGGTTTGCTCTTATTGATCATTAATAATAAAAATTTAGAATAAAACTAAAAGCTTTGGGTGTACTGACCTTTAGAGCGTTTTATGGGGATTTTAGGACGCTTTAAAGGGAAATCATCGCAAATACCCCCTATTGTTAATGAAACTCTAGAAAGCCGTTATAGGTTATATCTTTATCCAACGCATAGATAAGAGATGGGTTTTCTCTACTTGTCGTTAGGCTTGTTGGTATTGTTTAACACGCTTGCAATAAGGTCACTCTTACCTTGTGCCAGAGCGTTAGAAATTTTAATGATTTCAAGGTTTTGTTTCGCGCTCAATCTATAAGTCTTACTCAAATTCCGTCTCTCATAGTCTCGGCTTTCAATGGCTTCTTTTTCCCATCCACTCACCTCATCAATGGTAAAAACTTTAGGGTATCCATACGCACGAGCCATATTCTGTCTCCCTTTGATAGAGCCTACAATATAGCTCTCAAAAGGTTCGCTAAGCCTATCAATAGGTAAAATAGTTGCTTTGATTTGCGTTTTAGCGATTCCACCAAAATCTATGCCATAACCGCTATCAGGTTGTTTTTTGAAAAAGGTATAAACCTTGTCTTTTAATCGTGTGAGAGATTGAGGTAATTGTGCAGGTACTGAAAAAGCAATGCCATTGAATGTATCCCACACTTCACCATAACTACCAGGCTCAGCACCGATTAAATCCACTTCATTAGCGCTTGCGTTTTGACAATAGCAAATAGCCGCTTGACTAAACGCTCTAGCTAACACCAATAAGGTCTTTTTTAAATTAAAGGTATCACTAGGTTCGTTTTGAAATACGAAAAAGCTCGTTTCTTTATCAGTTAAAAGGCCATCTTTTAGGCTCTCTTTCCAATACCCTACCACTTCAATAATAACCCAGAAAATCCCGCTTAAAGTTTAAAAATGATTTCAGCTGTCGTGTCCTTTCCATATTGTCCTTGCTTGTGTAGCGGTATCTTTTGACAAATTCCTTACTGGACATAAAGCCTTTCATTGTGGCTTCACTTTTAGGATTTAAGAATTTATTAACAAAAGGTTTTCCTAACCCCTTACAGAGTTTGGCGTAGATGGTTCCATTACCTCTCAAAAAGGCGTCAGAATCATAATAGGCGTCTATGGAATTAGGGTCGTCATTCCAATTTTTGGCTACTCGGTCTGCTTTAGAATGTTTATAACCGCTCTTATACGCTTCAATCAGTTTTTCTCGTTCCTCTTCAGTAAAATCAGTAATAAATTCAGGTTTAAAAGGTCTAAACGCCAAGATAGTCCCAAAGGGTAGTCTGTTTTTAATCTTACTCACCACCCTAGAAAGATTGGCGCTCTCAATAGTAGAGCCTTTAATGGGGTTCATCTTATAACTTAAAATCAACCTGTCAATGCTGTTCGAACAATGCAGAAATTTCATTTTCTCATCAATGGCTCTGACTTTAGAGCCTTCCATTCTTTCCAAAAAATCATAGTTCAATAGCATAACTCGCTCCTTTTTGTTATTGTTTAATGATACCACTCTATTACTTGCGCCGTTCTTTAACGCTGACTTTTCTTATCATACTCGTTTAGTTGAGCCAATAAAGATTGGTTAGGATTTTGACAGAGATTTTAAAGAGAGGTAGTTGGCTTTTAGCTTCCCTAATATTCCTTGAGATTAGCATCAAGGATAGATGATAACGAATGGGAATTGATAGGGTTTTTTTTCGCTATTAAGTTAGACTTGGTGCGTTTAGAATTATCCGCACCGATGAAAATGTTTTTAAAATCGCTTGACATAGGGTCTCCTTTAAAATTCAAGTATTACTACAATCAATGCGTCTCACACCAATCACTTAGAAGAATCTTGATTTTTAATAGCAATATCTAGCTTGTTGAAAGGGATTTCAATGTGGTTAGCGTCTAGGGCGTTTTTGATGCGTTCAATGAGTTCACTTCTCACATTAAAGATCCCGTCTTCAATCTTTGCCCAAACCCTAATAGTGAAATTCAATGAGCTGGATCCAAAATCCGTGATTCCAATGAAAGTGGGCATGTTTTTATCAATTTTTTCCATTGAGTCAATAACATCTTTTATAGTCTTATGCACCAGTTCAATATCGCTCCCATACCCTACCCCACAAACCCATTCAATGCGCCGACATGCCGTGTTATTGCTATTAATAATATTAGAATTAGCGACACTTCTATTAGGCAAAACCGCCAAACGCCCGTCATGCAAGCGTAAAGAGGTGTTAAAAAAATTAAGCGCTTCTACTTTGCCCTCTAGGCCAGAGATTTCAATGATGTCTCCTTTTTTGAAAGGGTGTAAAATAATAAGGATTATCCCTCCAGCAATGCTTGAAAGGTAATCTTTTAAAGCCAACGCCACCGCAATCCCCACCGTTCCTAAAACAGTGATAATAGAGGTGGTTTGCACGCCTAGCGTGCTGAGCGCGATGATTGTAGTGATGATAAGGATTAAGATAAAAGTAACCTGCGCGACAAAATTCGCTAAAATCTCATCCTTTTTGGATAAAAGCTTCATGGTTTTGTTCCGTAAGAAAAACGAAAAATAAAAACCTATACAAAAGACAATGACAGCCTTGATCAAGATTATCCCAAAATGCTTTGCCTGCGGAAAAAAATCCACTAACAGCGTTTTAATTTCATCCATAAATCTTTCCTTGCAAATCACAAAATCGCTAACAGAGACAAGATAACTTATCCTTATGTAGCTAATTTGACATGTTAGCATGTTTAGGACTAACCTTATTATCCACAACTCAAACGCCCAATCCAGTATTAGCGATAAATTCAGTGGCTTTTAAGATGCTGTCTAATGAAAAAGGGGTTTTTTAGCGTTGAAACTAGAGATTACTTTATGCACACCCCCAACTTGATGGCTACCACTCACTTTGTGGTAATGGTTATCCCTTAGCTTGGCTTTAATGGATTTTATCGTTACATTATCAACAGATACCGCTCTATAAAATTTTCGCATAAAAGCTATGGTGTGTTTAAAAGTCTCTGAGTAATTCTTTAAGAATTTAGGGGAGTTGGGGCTTTCTCAATTTTGGTCAATGTTGATGCGGTTAGCAATCTTAATTTTTTGACCCCTTTTGTAAGGCTTATAAACCACTCCTTCCTTTTTCTCAAAGAATGTAAGTTTTAAGCGTTCTCTAAGTTTCAAGTTAAATTTAATTAAAAGTCATTTGGAAATATAACACAAACTTTCTAAACAAAAGCTTAAAGAATAATTTCATTCCTTTAGCATTAGCTACAAGTTCTTATGAAATGAACTTGAAAGTTCTTTAGTTCTAGCTGTAAGTTATCAAGCGAGTTTCTAGTAAGTTCTAAGGTGGTGTCATTCTAGTTCTTAATCGTGTAGGCAACCTAGTTCATACCATTAGAGCAAACAAGTTCTTAATCTATTTCCCTAAGTTTCTTTATGGGTGTGAGCTATTAAGTTCTAACTTGTGTCTCTTAGTTCTTATCGTGTAGCTACCCTAGTTCTCTAATTTTTGCTTACAAGTTCGTATCTATCTAGCCCATTAGTTCGTATCAGTGGGCTGTAAGTTCTTTTTTGTTAGCAACTAAGTTCTTATCATTTAGCTATTTAGTTCTTAATATTTGGCTACAAGTTCTTTCAATAAAAGTCTCTAAGTTTTTATAGCATTGCTAACAAGTTCTTGCTCTTAAATTTTGTAGTAAGGGAAGTAAGTTCTTGAATGAAATTTTTATCCCTTGACTAGATTAAAAAATATCTCATCTATCAAAGCACTCTCTTTAAAACTTTTTGAAAAAAGTTAGCAAAAACCCTTATTTTTTAAAAATCTAGCTCCAATCCCCTTGAATACGAAGTTTTAACCTAATGTGTACGCACACATGGTGTTATCCTGCACCTTATTTTGATTTAGGTCTTTTTTCAATTCTTTGTGCTATGCTACTTTGGGCGTTTTTAACGCTCTTCTTAGTAAGGAAAATGAAGTCAATTTGAAAGCGTGCGAATTAGATAAAATTTTAACTTTGTTATTAAGTCTTGAAGGGCTCGTATGCTAGATGGAGCTATAAAAGATACTAAGCTGGATAATCGCCCTATGGATTTATCTTTTTTAGATGATATTTTAGAGCATATGCGAAAGCCTAGACCTAGCGATAGCGATAAAGTGGATAAAAGATTGCTCATTAAATTCAATCAATTTAGTTCTAGTCCAAAGTCTATTAAATCTAATTTAGTTGGCACAAAGAGCACTAGTCCTGTGCTGATTAAAAACATAGGGCAAATGAAACGCTCCCACTTTGAAAATGCCCTAAATTATGCTTTAGAAAATAGCGAAACAGCTTACAATGAAATGTTTTTAGAATGCGATAAGCAATTCATCTTAGAGAGTTGGCTCAATGACTTTGATTTGACTAAAGATTATAACGAGACTATGCACTTAGTTTTTTCTATCAAAGATAAGCCAGATGAAGAGACAATGCAAGGGCTTTTACATTCTACTTGGGAGAGCTTAAAAATAAGATTGCCTGAATACAAGTTTGCCCTTGTGCCACACGCTCATCAAGACCATGCCCATATCCATTGTTTTATCAATAAGACTAATCAGCTCACACGAAGAAGACTGCGTTTTAAGGGGCATGAAGATTGTAAAGAATTTTTTAATGAATTAAGAAGTGAGTTTGCTTATAGGTTGAATGACCACTTATTGAGCGAAGAATACTTGTATGTCAATGAGCCAAAACTTAAAGAGCTAGACAATATCAAACAACAATTACAAGACTTGGAAAAAGAAGAAAAAGCCTTAGAACAAATCAAATCCCCACAAGATGAGTGGGACTTAAACAAGGCTTTACAAAGCGAGTATTTACAAGAACTCAAATATAAAAACAAAGCAAAAGCCCTAGACATTCAAAATAACCACAGCACCCCTTTAAAACAAAAGATTTCTGAATTTAAAATCGCTCTGTTTAATCACAAAGACACAAGCAATGATGAAAAAGAACAGCTAGATATTGACAGGATAGATAAGAGAAAACCAGTAAGCGAACACTTAAAAAACACTAACAAACACGAGCTATACGAACTCTTAGGCTTTTATCAAAAAGAATTAGATAAAAAACAAAACCATTCAGCCTTTAAGAATTTTGCTATTCTCAATGGTTTAGACAGAGACTTTGAAAGAGAGACTAAGGGCTATTCTGTTTTAAAGAAGAAAGAAATGCTTTTAAATAAGCTTGAACACCTAGACAAACGCCTTTTAGATAAAAACTCACACTTACTATTAGCCCAGCTAAGAAATGAAGTTAAAACCAAGCAAAACACCCAATACAACACTCTAACTAATCCTATTCTTTTAGCCAAAGCCTTAGAACTTTCTAAAGATAAGCACCCCACTCTCAAAACCTTTAAAAACGCTTATTTTAGTGCTAGAAAATATCAATTTATGCTAGAAAGCTTTAAATCTAAACAAGATGACCCTACCTATAAGCTTAATGACAATACTTATGAGCTAGTGAGCAAACAATTACAAGACCATCAAAAGACTATGCTCTTACTCGCCAAAGAAAGACTACTCTTTTTAGAACAAGATTTAAAGCAAAAAGAAGAAGAGTTTAAAAGAGCCAAAGAGAGCTATTTCAAAGCCCTAGAAAGCTATAAAGAGACTTTTTCATTACCCTTAAAAGAAAAACAAGACTTTCTCAAACAAACTAAGCAATTTTCTAAACTTTCTAAGGATATTGTCTATATCTGTAATGAGATCATAGGAGCTAATAGGTTTTTAACCCACTATGACAACCTAAACCTTGAAAAAGTCCTAGAACACGCTAAAGATACTAAGCTAGAGCAAAAAGAAATTCAAGCTATCACCAAAGAGCCTAATAACGATGAGCCTTGGATTGAGTTTGGTAAAAAAGAACAAGCTAGAGCTAAAGCACACTATCAAGCTATGCTAGAAAAAGAAAAAGCTAAAGAATTAGCCAAACAACAAGCTAACACCTTGCACTCTAATGAGCTTGATGATGACCCTAAAGCTCATGCTGGATTAAAACAAAATGACAACACAAACTTTAAAGGGCGTAATAGATAATGCTCTCAAGCGATGATTGCCTTTAATGTTCTTAATAAAGAATACACCCTTTGATTAAAGGGGTTCATTCTTGTTCTTTTCACAAATTAGCTTATTTAAACAGATATACAAATAAAGCACTCTAAAATGCCCCACAATCAAAATAAAGCCATAAGACAAGACAAACTATTAACTTAAAATAAAAAACGCTTTAAAACGCCTTGTAGAGCTTAAAATTTTCTTAAGCGGCACGCTGAATTTTCTTAACCTTAAAGTTTTCTTAAACATTATCATAAAACAAGCTCTTAATCTATTCCTTGAACCTACTACTACTCAAACTCAAATCTTTTAATGATAAGAGCTAGAAACAAACCTAAACTTAACTCTTTCTAATCCTAGAACACCAAACAATAAACCCTTACAACTTAACAATACAACCTAATCCTAATCATTCCCCCCACAACAAACATTTCATTGATAAGTAATTCTTAGTTTTCTTTTCTTTTTGATTTTTATTCTTACTTTATCAATCTTAAACTAAAACCCTACCCTTAACTAAATATTACACTATCCTATGGGAACTCCAATTAGTTTATTCTCTTTAAATTAAAGAGTTTTTTCTTTTTTAACTTTTTCTTTTTTTTAGCAAAATCACATTACATGATTTACATGATTTAATATTTTTTAAAAAAAAGAAAAACACTCATGACATGATATTACTTATAACATGTTCACTTAATAGGTAAGGAAAGAAAGGTAAACCTTTCTTTCCCTTAATATCTTTATAACTATGCGGAACTTAAGTTCCGCTTTTATCTCTAATACCCATAAACACGCACTTCCTAATCTTAAAAAATGCTTAAAGCTAATTTTCAATAGCTATTTAATCGTTGCTAAATTTAATTTTTGTATTTGATAAGTAATGTAAATAACCATGTATTTGATTATTAATTTTTAAGGGGGGGTGGAATTTTTGTTTTTATGCTTTAGTGAATGCGGAACTTTTTAAAAACTAAGATTTAAAAGCGGAACTTAGTAATCTCTAAGGAGCAATGCGGAATTGTTAAAAATACCGCTTTTAAAACCAAGCAAATTAAAAGACATAAAACTCTCATTCTTTAAGATTTATTTTTGAATTTTAAATAAGGGAGCAATATGCTAAATAACAAACTCACCAAATCTCAAAGAGAACTTTTTGATAATCTCAAAGTCTTTTTATACACTAAGGTTAAAAATTTCACACCTATTCAAGATGTGAATGATATGGCTTTGATATTAGATACACAAAACAAAGTTTTAAAATGCCATAATGTTGAGCAATTAAGACAACTCTGTCATATTCTTTATAATCAAGGTATCAAACACACCATAATGATGCAAGGCTTGTTTTTATTCTTTGAATACTTTAGAGACAATCTGAAACTAAGAAGTTTTAGAATGCTTAGTGAAGAGCAAGTCATTAACTTTCTTTTTGAACTCGCTCAAAATAGAAAACCAAGCTCTATGGCTAAGTATGTGATGTATTTAAGGCAATTCTTTGATTACTTGGATAGAAAAAAGCATTATAACTTTGACTTTGCCCTTAAAAACCTAGCCTTTGCTAAGACCAAAGAAAGCTTACCCAGACATTTAAACTACAAGGATTTAAAGAGTTTTTTAAAAACACTTTTAAAATATAAGCCAACCACTAGCTTTGAAAAGCGCAATAAGTGTGTTTTACTCATTGTAATACTAGGAGGGCTTAGAAAATGCGAAGTGTTAAACATAGAGTTAAAACACATTCAAGTAGAAGAACAAAACTACTCTATTTTAATTCAAGGTAAAGGTAGGAAAGAAAGAAAAGCTTATATCAAAAAGAGTTTGTTAGAACCAAGCTTGAATGCTTGGCTTAGTGATGATTACAGACTAAAATATTTCAATGGAGCATATCTCTTTAAAAAGGATAAGCAAAAATCACAAAATTCTTTAACGCTTTATAATTTTATCCCCTTAATCTTTAAATTAGCCCAAATCAAACATTACAAACAATATGGCACAGGCTTACATCTATTTAGACATAGTTTTGCTACGCTTATCTATCAAGAGACCCAAGACTTAGTTTTAACTTCAAGAGCTTTAGGGCATAGCTCATTACTCTCTACTAAGATTTATATCCATACCACACAAGAGCATAACAAGAAAGTAGCTCTTGTATTTGATAGTTTGATAGAGAATAAGAAGTAAGGGGGTTAAAATTGATTAGTTAGTTTAATATAGTTACTCTAAATAGTCTAATTAGAATAAATAGTATAACATTAGATAGTTTTTACTTAACTATTTAATGTTATATTGCTAATTAAAAACAATTAGTATTTACATGGCTATCTTAAATTACAAAACATTACAAAAACAATTTAATTATAGATTGTTGTTACTTATTAAGAATATATTTAATAGTTAGTATAAATAACTAAATTCTATTTAATTTATATCATAAGCAATAAATTGAATGTTATTGTTTATTAAGATTGTATATATTAAGTAACTAAATTCTATTAAATACATACATAATAACTAAAACTATCAAATACCTACTTAATAATATTGTTTATCGCCTACGCTTAGGCGCATGGGCATATTCATTAGAGCTGTCTAAATCATCGGTGTTGTTGTCATAGGAATTTGAATGGGTGTTTTCTTGCTTTAAGTTTAGCTCTCTTACTTCTTGTAAAAAATCATGCATTTTTGCGTAATTTTCTTTAAAAAATTCTATGTAAGGTGCGTAGTCATTAGTCTCATAATATTCTATCATAGCCCCCCTATATTGCCTATAGCACTCTTTGTTATCTTCTAAAATGACTAAGGGCATGATATTATGATTTTTTAAAGCGATAAATTGCATGCACCTTGCAGTGCGTTTGTTGCAATCTTCAAAATATTGTAAATAACATAGGTTGTTGTGTAAAAAAATGGCTTGTTCAAAAGGGTCTCTTATTTTATTAGCTTGAGTAAAAACAAACTTCATTTCAGTATACAATCTATCCCCTGTGTTTAAAGGCAAATAAGAACTCCCAGTAATGCCACTTAGATTATGTTTTCGCATAGTGCCTTGATTAGATTTAAGAACTAATTCATCACTTAGTATAGAATGTAATTCTAAGCAAGTTTCTAAACTTAGTTTTAAATCATTGTTTAAGATAAAATCAAAGGCTTTTTTTAAATTGAGTATCATTTTAGCATCGCTATATCTCTTACCCCCAGCTGTTAGTCCCTCTTCTAATAAAGAAAGTGTGTCTAGCTTGTTATAAGTATTGCCCTCAATTTGAGCGCTTGAATAGATAAAATCAAAGCCTAGTTTTTCAAACAAGCCTTTAGTATTTCTAAATTCATCAAAATAACAAACAAGGCTATTAAATTCTTCTTTTTCTTTAGGATTTAAAATTTGTAGATTGTTAAGAGCGTTTGGGTTGTATTGCATAAATTTTGCCTTTTAGTTATTGATAGGGATTGATAGAAAGGACATGCTTAATATTCTCCATAGGGACATGATAATCTTGTGAAAACCATTCTATCTCTTGCTTGGTTGCCTCTGTTTTAATGGTATCTATCACATATTTATCTATTTCGCTTAGATTAGTCGTTTTTTTATCCATAAAAAGCTTTATAAGGTATTCTAAACTCACATGGTTATTTTTATCGCCAATAGAATTATTAGCTGTAGCTAGTAACATAGGAGCAAATGGCATTTTTATCCTCCCTAAATTGATTTGTTCTAGTTTAGCAAATTTTGTGTTGGTTTTGGTTTGACTTATAGTGATTGTTTGGCTATAATACGCTTACATTCAATGGGCTTCGGTTAGCCCACTTCTTTATAAGTTACTCAACTCTTCTAAATCTTTATTCCCAATGCTTTTGATTAAATCATCTAAAAATAGAGTGATTTTACTAGACTCAACGCTTATATTCATGGGTTTTTTAGGTTTATTGTCATCTCTTAAACCATTAAAATAAGTCGTAATGCGTGGGCGGTTGTTTGGCTTGATTTTTAGTAGGTTCTCCCAATGATACGCACGATTTCTAATTGTCCATAGTAAATTTAGGGCAATATGAGCCTTAATATAATCATAAAGACTTTGTTTTCTGTCATTAACAAGCAAAGTGTTTTTGTTATCTTGGTAGTATTTTTTAAAATTAAAATGCCTTAGATTTTAAACCGAGCTTTCTAATTTAAATTTATAAAAAAAGATAAGCTTAATCACCGCTTCCAAAGACATCTTAGATAATATTAAAGAATGCGAGATTTCTTTTTTCTTGTCTTTTAATTCTTCTATTAAGGGGATTAAAGAATTTTCATTGAACACCCACTCATTCCCCTTACTTTGAGTGAGACAATAATTTAGTGCGTTACGCAGATAAATCTCTAAATTAGAGATTTTAGGCGTAATCAAAGAAATGAGCTTTAAATTTTCTTTGTATTGTTCTAAATTATCATAAGTTTCAAGTCTGTCTTTAGACAAAATAAGTGTAATATCGTTTTTAAAATTTTGTAAATCTTGCATAGTGTCTCTTAAGTGGATTATTAGATAGATTATAACACAAACAAACATGAGCTATAAAAGATTGTTGTTACACATTAAGAATATATTTAATCAGTAATTCAAATAACTAAATTCTACTAAATATATATAAAATAACTAAACACTATCAAATATCCACTTAATAATATTGTTTATCGCCTACGCTTAGGCGCATGGGCATATTCATTAGCATTGTCTAAGTCATCGGTATTGTCATCATAGGAATTTGAGTGAGCTTGTTTGTGTTGTAAAGATAGCTCAATAGCTCTAGCGTGTGCTACATCTATAATCTTTGATTTTCTTTCATCAAGCATTGTATGTAAAAATTCTTTGTGTATTTCGCTCATAAAGGGCGTATTATCAATAATTGAATGGATTTTATCCATATCTATGCGTGGGTATATCCTAAGTAGCGCATCAAGGCAATCTTTATTATTTGTTTGAGTTAAGAAATCATAGTAGTTGATTTTTTTATCATTATCATCTTTTAAGATAGATTGGGGGAAATTATAAATTCTTGCATTTAGCTCATCAATATTATTTAAAACTTTTTGACATACTTCATCATCAGCTTGTGGGTATAGACAAGAGCCACAATCAAAAATGGGAGCTATTTTATATTCTTTTGAATTTGAGGCTCTTAAAAAACCCCAATTACCATTATGCCTATCAAAATTACCTAGCAAGGTATCTGCTATAAACATATCCCAAAAGAAACGCTTTAAAACTTGTGGTTCAATAAAATGCTGGTTATCTATGGCATAAAGGACATCATTCAAATTAGTGTCTTTGCCTGATTTTTCTAATTCAATCATGGTGTTTTTTAGGCTTAGAAAATCTACAAGCTCGTATTGATGAGTGGTAAAATCTTTACAAGCAACTACGATTTTATTTTTATAAGTGCCTAGCAATGTTTCTTGAACCTTTAAGCCTAAGCTATTAACTATATGGCATGCCACATATTCACTAAAGCAACCATTGGTATAGGACATTTCTTTATGTGTAGAAGGCTTAGGGGGAAATTTGACCATGTAGAGTTCATTGTTATAAACTAGGCTAATCTTATTTCCATTTGCTCCCCCAAAACCTTTTTTAGGATTAATCTCACAAGAGGTAAAATCAATGGTTGGCATGGTTATCCTTTTGCTACTCTTAAATGGATTGTTGAGCCAATTATAACACAAATAAAATTAACTATAAGACATTGTTATTACTTGTTAATAACATATTTAATCAGTAATTCAAATAATCAAAACTAACTCAATACTTATAAAATAACTAAATATTTGATTGTTATTGATATATCTTTAAAACTTTATGTTATAATGATGAGTGAGATATTAAGTTTCAATTAAAGGAATAAAAATGATTAATCTAAAAGGTTTGAATAAAATTTTAAGGACAGGGTTATTAGCTGGAGCTTTGGTGGTGTGCTCCCCGCTTAATGTAATGGCGAAACCTTTATTTACAGGTGCTAACTTAATTGACTATCTCAGCAAATCTAAAAGCAATATTAAGAAAGAATACGCCATTGATTGTAATTCTCAAATTGATGGTTCTAAATATTTGAATGATGGTTGGAATTTATCAAAAAATCTTCCACAAGAATGGAAAACCGCTTTTCTTTCTTGTGTTAATAAAAAACAGCTATCTAAAAAAGAACAAGAATTACAGAAAATAGTAGATGAAAGAAATGAGCAAATTAAAAAAGATGAAGAGTGGTTAGTTGCTTGTAGAAACTATGTTAGAGAAAGCCGTAAAAAAGCGGAAAGTAACTTTCTTAAAAAAAATCGTTGTAGCAAAAGTGAAGAAGGTAAAATATCGTGTTATAGCAATGCTTTTTATAGTGCCTATGGAGACACAAAACCCAAATGGTGGACTTATAGTGGCTCACACTTTGAAGAAAAATTTGAAAACGAACAAAATCAAGCTGATTATGAATGCCTTTCAAAAGCTGCAAGTCTAGCCATAATGCACCCAGAATTAAAAATAAAAAGAGCTGTTAGACAGCCTTGATTTTCAATTGGGAGCAATTTCTGGAAAGCCAAATTGGTTTGTTTTTACCTTGCTTAAGATTTGCTCTCTTGTTTGGTATTGGGTTGATTTTGTGCCCTTTAAATTTGTGTTAAACCCATAGTCTGTTTTATATATGTCTGCTATAATCTCACTTTGCATTGCCATTGTTTGATTTAAAAAGAGCATTTGATTGGTAATCTCTTTTAAATACTTTATCGTGAGTAACCTAATCCTTTGATTAAAATTCGCATAGGCTTGGCTTTGAGCGTCTTTATTAGGGGCTTTGCTTAAATCTTGTGTGAGCGTTTGGATTTCTAAATCTAGCTCGTTGTCTAGGCGAGTTTTTTCTAGGGCTAATGGCGTGCAAGTGCCATTTTCTTTGTTTTCTTTACAATATTGTATCCCTTGATTATTATGGTTGGCTGTGGGGTCTGTTACGCCTAATCGTTGTTCAATATCATCTAGTCTGTGTTTTAGATAATCTGCTTTTGCATTAATTTCTTTTTGTTTTTTAATCCTTTCTGTTAATTTCATTGCATCTTGTTGAAATATTTTCATTTTATATTCTGGATAGTTACCATTGTAAATATCCCAACTAGCTTCTGCTGATAGTTGGTTATGCCTTGCTTGATTTTCATCTTTGATTAGCTCTTCGCATAAAATCAATCCCATATCTCTACCGCTTAATTGCCCAGCAAGAGACTGCAAGTTTTCATAGCCATCATTACTTAGAGCTTGGATTAAATTTTGCATATCTTTCACTTGTGCGGTTTGCTTGCCTGTTTTTGTAATAGCATTGTTAAGATTGCTTAAATTGACAATCTTATTGTTAGTTAATTTGTTAAAATCAAAAAAAGGGCATTGTTGCTGTAAGTATTTATTCCTTAATAAATCTCTTGCGTTCCAATTTTCTATGCTTTGCTTTAAATTCTCATAGTTATATTTAATACTCTCTATTTGATACTGAGCGTTTTGTATCACTTGCATAGGGTTTGCTAAAGTGATAGCACTGCTACTAATCAAAGAGTTAGTCGTATTTATCATGTTATTGACTTTTTGCAACTGATTGATTTGAGTTTGAGCTTTAGAGATAATCTCTTCATATTTTTTAATGCTATCTACCATTTTACCTATCACAGTGGATTGACCAGCATGAAGCTCTGGGTCATTGACAATCAAAGGAGTTTCCCCCTCTGCAAACACGCTATTGCAATATAAAAGCACACTAAAACTTATATTAAAAACTAATTTTTTCATTATAAAACCTTTCATTTGTTGTTTCTATCATTATCAAATCCAAAGCCACTTTTCACACTTGCTACAAAGTGTCTCACACCAGCTTTTGCTCCTTTTGCATTTGCCATAGTGGTAATCCCTCCGCTTAGTCCAGCCCCAAACATCGCTTTTGCTCCAGCTTGAAGTCCTGCTAATCCGCCCCCAGCACTCTGATAAGCTTGTTTAGCTTGATTAGCTACCATAACCATAGAGCCTCCTACGACTGCTCCGCCTATTGTCATACCAATTTTTTGCATCATTTCTGTTACTGCCCCAACGCCTCCACTTGTGCCAAAGATATTGTTGATAAAATCAGGCACTCGTTTGATTAGAAAGAAACAAATTACAGAGCCTAAAATTAAGATAATAAAAAATCCTAATACGCTAGTATAAGCTCCCATAGCATTTTGAAAATTATTGATTGCTTGATTTGAACCATTTTCTATCATTTGGTCAACTATGTGTCCTTTGTTATAGAACCCATTGATTATTTCTGCTTGGGTAGGAATTTTTAAAGTAATACTTTCTATCATTGAAAAATTTAAAAAAGATACTACCATAATGCAAGGCTGATAAAAAGTAAGGGAAATGAGTTTTTTGAGGTAACTAAAGAGCATGCCCTTAGTCTGTGGGAATAGTGCTAATGGTAAAACTGCAAAGCCCAATGATAGCCATGTAAGAGTTTCAACAAGAGTGATTAGAACAATGATTAAAACTAGTCCAATTAAAAGAATTTGAGCTAGGACTAACAAAAGAAAAATGATTAACATAGGAAACATAGTAAAAAATGTCTTCCAGCCTAAATCACTAAATACTTCTCTGTATAATTGTGTTATGGAATAGTAGGACTTATCTATCAATGAGCCTAAGGTTAAATCATTTTTTCCTGTCAATGTTTGCAATGATGTCATGCTGTTTGTGATAATCTCAGTGAGCTTATTAGAAGGGTAGAAAATGGTGTCTTTAAGCATATTCATGTAAGTTGTTGGATTATCCATTGCCCAATTTAAAACTCCCATAAACACTATGAATACAACCACGCCCATAGCGGTTTTAAACTGAAATATATCGCCCTCTTTCACTCGCTTATAAGCCCATATCATAAATAAAATTACCAAAACAGCATTAATTATCATTTGAGCTTTTAAAACTTCTGCTGTTTGAGTTGCTATGTTGTAAAATATTTTTTTTGTTGGGTCGCTAAATAGCGATAAAATCGTTTCATAAATACTTAGACTATTACCTTGCATTATCTCCCCCTCCCTTTAACATAACTCTGTGTCTGTAAATTTTCTTTAATATTTTCTAAAATGTCCTTAAACTCTTTACTAAAAGGTTTAAGGCTATCAATTTGTTCTAATTTATCCATAATATTTTCCTTTTCTTGTATTGAAGTGTAGTTGTCTTTTAATTTCTCTAAAGAACTTTCTAAAAACTCCGCCATAATGTCAATGTTAATCGACTTATTTTCTATAATGTGAGCTAGTTTCAAATCATCGTTACAATCCTTTGAAAAAGGCGTATAGATAGTGGGGAATTGCTGTAAGAGAGCATATAAAATACCCTCGCATTTTTCTCTATAACCTTTGCCTTTAACATCATTATCAAAGGCTAACACCACATTAAAGCTCTCTTGTGGTTGATTGACAGGTTGTGGCTTTCTAAACTCTCTAGTTTTTTCCACTCTTTTATTATAAATGGGAGTGTTCTTTTCTCTTTGATAGTTTTTAATAATGTCAGTGTAGGTCTCTACGACCACACTCTTAAAATCATCATTAGCATTGCCTTGTCTCACTAGCTCTTGCCATTGTTCTTCTTGTCTTAGATAATTGCTATACGCTTCTTGTTGTCTGTTTTTTAATTGCTTAAAAAAGCTTTGAAAAAAGAGTTCTAATTTTTGTGCGTTAAATTGCCCTGCAGTGCTAATTAAAACGCTTTCTTTGGGGTCTAAATCTTGTAATTCTAAATAAGCGAGACTATCAAAGATATTTTCAGTAACAATGACATTTTTAACTAAGTTTAAGTCATTAGGGTATAAGACTTCTATGCCTTTATTTCCTTGTGCGATAGATTTTAAAGGTTTGTCTCTTATGTTGCCCTCTTTGTCTGTAGTTAAGGGCGTATTTAAGCGTTTGTTAATGCCATATTGATAAATGGGTATGACATTAAGTCTTTTATCTTCAAAAGCTAAGTAAGTCGCTAAGATTAGATTGTTAAAGCTATCGGTCTTTAAATGCTCTTTGTAAGGTTCTAATAGCTTTACATCAATCTCACGCTTTTTAATGAGTGTAGCGTTTTCTAAATCATAGGGTTTAAGGTTGTTAAACTCCTCTCTTATTTTTTGAACTTCTTCGTTATTCTCTTGTGTGTTATTCCTTGCTTTGAGATTGTCTTGCTTGTTAAGATAATCTTCTAACTTTCCAGCGATTAAATCTTCCACACTAATGTTTCTATCCTTGCAAAAAGTGATGATATTACCGACTTTATCTGTGTGGGTTTCTTTGTAGGTGTAACTAATAGAGCCATCTTTATTTTGATTTTTAAAGATAACTAAACTTCCCTCTTCATTTTCATGTTTTAAGCAAGGGTTATTCTTGCTTGTCTTGTTTTTATTATAAGTGTAGCCATTGTCTAGCAAAATCTCATGTAAGGGCAAGGCAGTGAGATTAGGAATGTAAGCCACAATGATTTCCTAGCGCCTTCTGCTCTTAGCTGGCGTATTTTGTGTATAGCCATAGTCTATGGTTGGAACTTCTTTGTTTTGGTTCTCTATGGTGTTTTGGGTATTTTGTTGATTTTGCTTGGCTCGCTCTTTTTCTAAACAAGCTTGATAATGGGCTTTGGCTTTAGCTTGCATTTGTTTGCCATATTCAATCCAAGGCTCATCATTCCCCTTACTTGGTGTTTTTTCTTGGTTCTCTTGTCGTTCCTTTAATCCCGCATGATTTTTAGGGTCATAATCTAGCCATGGTTCATCAGCGTGTGGTTCTTTTTGAGCTTGAATAGTGCTATTTTGCTGTGTAACTTGGCTTCCTTTTGTGTTTTCTTGTTGAGCGTTTTCATTAGCCTTATTTTGCTCTTTAATAGCATTCACTCCCACACTTTGAGTGGTGCTATCTAAATTTTTGAGCGCTTTTTCTTGTTGCTTGTCTAAGTGTTTTTGCATCACTTCATACACTCTGTTATCCATAGGTTCTAAGCTGTCTTTACTTTTTTGTATATAATCTTTTAACGCTTCGTGGTGTTCTTTTTCTAACTCGTGTCCCAAGATTGATTTAACGCTTAATTGCAAGCCCTTATCTTGCATATGTTTATTGCCATGCGCTTGTTCTAAGCAATCTTTAATCAAATTGATATGCTCTTTAGTGAGCTTGGTGGGTTCTTTTTGGCTCACCACTAATAAGACTTTCAATTCATCTTCATTCATGTGGTTTTTAGCGTAATTCAAAAAGCTCTCTTTAAAATCAAGCTTAGTCTTAATACGCTTTTGTTTAATATCAAGCTCGGTTTGTTTGAAAAAGCTATGTAAATTAGCGTATTTGTCTTTAAAGTCTATGTCATTACCAATCTTAGGTTTTTCTTGCTCTTTTTCTGTATTTTGTTCTTGTGTGTTAGTTTCTTTTTCATTAAGCTTGTTATTTTCTTCTAAGGCAAGAGAGACAATTTTGCTGGTAGTATTCTCACCTGTAGGTCTTAGCAATTCAATGGTCTCATTAGCTCTTAGAGAGTTGGCAACTTCGTTTGTTTCATCTCTTATGATTTGTAAGCTCTCTAAAAGCTCTAAATTTTCATCATCTAAGCCTTGCTTGGTATTGTCATCCCTTAATGTTTCTAATTCTAAGTCTTGATTGTTTAAAAGCCTTTCTTCTTTATCTTCAACTTGCTCTTGTGCGACTTTTTGCTCATAGAGAGTATCAGGGTTTTGGCTTTCATCATATTGTTCTAATGCTTTATTTTCGCCCTCTATGGCGTATTTTTCTAGCTCTTGTTTGGCCAACTCATTTTCATGCTCTGTAAGACTAATTTCTTCGGCTCTTTTGGTTTGGTTTTCTTCATAATCTTGTAATACCTTGCTTTCAAGCTCAGACTCTTTTCTTTCTAGTTCTTGTTGCTCTAACTCATTTTTATTTTCTTGTATCTCAGTAATGGCTTGGGCTAAACTTTCTACAAACTCATTTGGATTATCATTAGAGTTGTTTTGTCCTTGTGAGATTTCATTTTGCAAGACATTCATAAAATCGCTCACATTTTCGTTGTCTTTTGAATTAGAGATTTCATTTTTCATGCTCTCAATCACTTCTAACATAGAAGACATGTCATCTTGTAAGCCCTCTTGGCTTAAAGATTTGATTTCTTGTTCTAAAATGCCTAAGAAGTTAGAGGGGTCATTTTGAGAGCTTTTAACTTCATCTAAGAAACTCTCTAAAAAAGCGTCCTTACCATCATCATTCCACGCTTTCCAAGCTTTAAGAAATCCATTGATAAAATCTTGCATTATCTGCCCCTACCCTTAGATTGAGTGGGTACTGCTTCATCATTAGCAAAATAGTTGTCATGCTTTTGCTGCTCTGCTCCCTTATTAAGAGTTTGTTGTAACATAGCTAACATTTGCGGATTATTCTGAGCCATTTCAAGCATTTTATTAAACTGCTCCATATTCATTTCGTTGTTTTCTTTGACATTATTTTCTGTGCTAGGAGCGATTTCAACCTTAGGTTCTTGTTGGTAGCTTTGAGAAATGTTATATTGCTTGCTTTTTTCAGAATGGGTTGCGCCATATTGCTCCACATAATCTAGCACTTTCTTATATTCTTTTTCATTTAAATGCTTGGATAAATCATAAATCACTAAGTTTTGATTATCCATAGAGAAAGTATGGCTAATGTATTGCGTTCTTAAAGTTTTAGGGTCTAATTCTTTAAGCTTAGTTTTGTCTAGCGTTTGAAAAATATTGACATTGTAGAGATTTTTAATTTCTAAAGTCGGCTCTATATCTATTTTTTCTTTTTTAAACTCATAAAAGGGTGTAACGCCATCTTGCATATACTTGATGTTGCCAAGTTTGTCTCTTTGGGGGACTTTTTCATTTTCATAAAGCACTTCGCCCTTAGCATTACGCCTAGCATTGCCCTCTTTGTCTTTAAGGGGGATTAAATTGCCTTCTTTGTCTCTTGCTTTAACATAGCGC
The DNA here is from genome assembly GCF_014497725.1 of Helicobacter pylori. GTDB lineage: Bacteria > Campylobacterota > Campylobacteria > Campylobacterales > Helicobacteraceae > Helicobacter > Helicobacter pylori_DE. The sequence continues at coordinate 66,643 of NZ_JACTGF010000006.1, forward strand.
ATTTCATAATCTCTAATATAAGCGATACTTGCCTTATCATAAATGCCCTCCTTATTATTTTTGCTCTTAGTGTTGTTTTTAATAAACTCCACTTCTTTAGGGTTTGCCCCAAGTTTTAAGGCATCATCTAAACCTACCCACACATTACTCTCATAGCCATTTTCATGTTGTTTGGCATCTAAAATAAGAGCGTTTAAGCCATTATAAGCATTACCCACATTGCCATTATAAGCTCTATTATTGGCTTTAAACTCTAGTCCTGCATTAAGACTTTGTGCAATTTCACTCGCTAAAAATTGAGCAAAAATTTCTTTTTGCTCTTTAATATCCATTTCATTCCACGCTTTCATTTTGAATCTTCCTCTCTACTATTATTGGCATTTTCTAATGAATTTTCTAGCTCCATTTTCACTTCTTGTTCGCTTTTAGGTTCTACTCCCATTTGCATAAACTCTAACATTTGCTCCTCACTCATAGGGTAATTTCCCTCTGTAAGTTCTAAAAAATCTTGTGCCATTTTGTCTGTCCTTGTTGTTAAAAAATCTTTTTAGAATGCCATTAAGATTGCAAAAAAATCAAGGTCTTGACTTATTTACTATTTCAAAGTGTGTGCGTACACATATGCCACTTTTTAAGCTAAAATTAAGCAAAAAACCCAAATGTGTACGCACACATTTTTAAGGCTCAAACTCTACAACCCCCTAAAATGCGTAACTTAATATAAAAGTAAATGAAAAGTAAATAAGCCTAAAAATTTAATGAAAAAAAGTTAAAATTTAAGCTAATCTTAAGCTAAAATGATAGTTTTTTACTATTTTAAAAAGTTTTTTAAGAAATTTTCTAACCACATCTATAAATTTCACATAAAAATCTTAGACAACCTAGATGCTCATTTGTATTTTACTGATTTTGCAATTTTTATTAGTCTATATTATTTTTTTAATCATTTAGTTATTTAAATAAGTAAGATAAATAACTAATAACTTATAGATACAAAATAGTTAATTAAAATCTATTAAGTTAATATTATTGATTAAAAACATATAAAATTATGATATACTAATAAAACAATTAAATTAGTGAGCAAAAACAATGGAAAAAAATCCTAGTAATTTTTAAACATTGTAATGTAGAGCTAACCAAAGAACATTTTAAAAGCATAGAAGTAAGAGAAAAAGACAATAAGAAGTCTCTCTACATCGTTATTAAATACGATGAAAAGATTAGAAAAAATTTATGCAAAATGATAGAAAATAGAAGAGAGATAGAAAGAACCCTAAAGGAACTCATAGTCTTTGATGAGCTACAATTAAGGGTTATGGATAGTTTCTACAAGAGAGTATTTTATACTCTACAAAGAATTGTTTTACTCACAGCTTTTCCTTTCGCAATGCTAGTGGGAGCTATTCTTGACTTCTGTATTGATATTTGTAAAAAAATCAAAACTAAAAATACAAAGATAAAATAAGGAGCAACTAAACATGTCAAGCATTTATAGCACTTTTTTAAGAGAGCAACTCTACAATACTATTAAGAGAGTATTTGCCAAGCACCACATTAACCCTAACTTTGCATTTAGCGATATTTAGACTATAATTCAAAAAATAATCGCCTAGAAATCACCTTAAAACGCAAACACAGCCACATTTTAGAATGGTTTTATCAAATCCATAATGAGAGCGTTTTAGAAGACTTGAAAGAAGAATTAAATGACATAATGCCTAGTTATGTTTTTACTAAGCCTATTAAAAGCATTCGCTTTTATTCTAAAAAGCCCTTATTTTCTCGCATTATATCTAATGTAAGATTTATTTTGGCGGTATAGAAGGTGCAAGTAAATAAAAAAGGGGTGCTAGTTATCACATAATAACATCAAACTAAAAAACCCACTTAAAATTCTTTAAATTTAATTAATAACTTAATCTCTTAATAATTTTAATGGTATGAGCTAAATAAGTATAAATTCTTTTAATATCATAATATTAAATTAAAGATTAAATACTCATCAAATAGAAATAATTTTATTATCCCTTACTAAATTTAATTAATAACTACATCTACTATAGAAAATCTTAATAATTAAAATCTTTAAAGTTAATTCAAAATCCATATAATTATGCTATACTTATAAAATAACTAAATTAAGGAAAATAGCATGACCATTTGTATTGCTAATGAAAAAGGGGGAAGTGGTAAAAGCACGCTTTGTTTAAATTTAGCGGTGCAACTACTCAAAGACAATAAAGAAGTGGTTGTCTTAGATACAGATAGCCAAAAATCTATGGAAGTTTTTACTGAAATTCGCACTCAAAAAGAACATAAAACTTTTAGCTTATTTAATCGTAGTAGTGGCTTTAGCGATACTTTAAAACAAATGGTATCTAAGTATGAAAACATTCTCATTGATACTAAGGGGGAATATAGCAAAGAAACTCAAAAAGCTATGCTTTTAAGCGATATTGTTCTAGTGCCTACAACTCCTAGTCAATTAGATACTGAAGTATTAGCTAATACACTAGAAAGAATTGAGCAACTCCAAGAGCTTAATGAAAACCTAAGAGCCTTAATCATCATCAATAGAATGCCTACTATCCCTACGCTTAAAGAAAGACAGGCTTTAATAGAATTTATCAAAGAAAACAACCCTAGCGATAAAATCACGCTTTTAGAAAATTCTTTGAGTGAACGCATTGTTTATAAGCGTAGCGTGAGTGAGGGCTTAGGCGTTATAGAATGTAGCGATAAAAAGGCTATCAATGAATGGGCTAATTTCTACAATGAATTAAAAGGCTATTTAGAAAAAGATAAAAATCATGCGGTTTAGAAGAGTCAAAAAACACAAATACAACAAGGAGTATACAAATATGGATTTGCAACAAATTGATGATTTAGAAAAAAAGCTTGAAGAGAGTTTGAATAAAGAAGAACAAGTCAGTGAGTTAGAAAATCATTTAGAACAAGAGCCTAGCACAAAAGAAGTAAAAACCCCTAAAAAAAGGGGGCGTAAAAAATCTATTTTAGATGAAGATAAGAAAAAGAGCTTTAATATCTCTTTTAGTCCTTCTATCATAAAAGAACTTGATGAATTTTTGTTAGAATTTGGCTCGTTTAAAGAGACACGAAGCACTTTTATTGAAGAAGCGCTTATTAGGCATTTAAAACATAGAAAAAACACCCAAGAGCAAAAGCTTTTAAAGCAACTAGAAAGATTACAAAACAAAGAAAAGGGCAATAATGAAAACAATGAACTTGAATGAATTTTTTACGCATAAGATAATCTATAAAGACACCCCTTTAAAGTTTAAGGATACACTAGAACAAGAAATCAGCCAAGCTAGTTTAGTAGAGAAGTTAATCTTAGCTAATATCTTAGCCAATATGGTGTTTGCTAAGATAAGCAACGAGAATACCCCTAAAATTCTTATTTCACGCTTGATGTGTAAGTTTAATCCTATTGATTATGAAAACACCATTCCTAGTGATTTTAAACCTATTGATGAAGAAGAATATGAAGACGACTTAGAATGGCTAAATGAAGAAAAAGAAGATAGGCTCTTTAATTACTATCTATTTTTAGATGGTATTAAAGAAAGTGATGTAGAAGAAGTGTTTAATGAAAGTGTAGAAATCTATGATGAGTGCTTAATAGAAATCGCTCAAAATGTCCTTAAAGATAAATTTTCTTATGACATTGACTTATTGCAAGTTTTAGTAAAAGGTTATGCTAAAGAGATTAGAGAATTTTTGAGTTATAAACCTGCAAAAGAAATCAAAGACTTTAAAGACAAAGACACCGCACTTTATATCAGCTTAGGAAAAGACTATGACAAAGAAAAAGAGTCATTTTCTAAAAAATTGCAACAATGTTTTAAAGAGATTTTAGAGAGCAAGGGTATTTAAGTGGTTTTAAATAGAATTAAATTAACAAGACAAAACAACTAAAAACTATCAAATACCCACTCAATAAGGTTACTTATCGCCTACGCTTAGGTGTGTAGGTGTTTTCATTAGAATTGTCTAGGTTATTATCATTATTGCTATAGCCTTGTTGCTCTTGCAAGGTATTAAGGGAATGAGATTGTTTTTCAAGTTTTTTATGAATGAGATGAGCCATAATGCTTAATTCTAGGGCTGTTTCTTCTAAGTCCATAATTTGATTTAATAAAGCATCTAGTTTTACATCTACTAAATAATCGCTCACTAATTTATCAGGGTCTTTGCTAAAATCTTTTAAGCGACTTGCTAAATCTAAGTTAAAATGTTCTTCATAATGCTTGGCTAAAAAATGCAAATCAAATAAATCTCTAGCTTTAGTTCTTATATGCTCCCCATCAAAGCAAGCACAGAGTTTGTTATCAATAATACGCTCTATTTTAGCAATTCGCATTCCCTCAATCACATTGACTTCGCTCTCTTTTGGTGCGTCTCTATAAGATATTTCTAATTTTAAAGTTTGTTCTTCTTTATTGTCTTTGGTAGCATAACGCACCATATAACGCCCCACACTATCAGTGTCTTTTTTAATATGAATATCATTTAAGATAATGCCATTAGGAATAGCGCTCTTTACTCTGCCTAAGAGATTGATTTTTTTATGACAATCAAAGTCTAAATCTTCTGAAAAACGATTTAAGCCATAGCCTAGATACAAAGCTGTTCCGCCTTTTAATACCATAGGGGTGTCGGCTAGATTTTTAACAATGGCTCTCATCAGTTTTTCATGATTAAGAGCTTGTTCGCTTAAACTCACTCTATAATGGGGTTTCTTGCTATCCATTTATCCAAATTCTCTCTTTCTTGCTTGTTTAATTTGGGTTTCATCACTTCTATAAGAGCATAGACACTCTCTTTATCTTCAATACTAGGAAACCATTCATCTAGCATAACAACCCCTAGCTTTCCAGTTTGCAATACAGAAACATAGAGACAATCTACACAAGCTCTTGGATGCTCTGCAATATAAGTGGGAGTATGTTTAGGGTAATAGCCCATTTTATTGAGCCTTGCTGTGCCATCTATAATGCCTAGATTGCCTAGTAGTTTATTAGTATTATGAACTTGTTTTTCACCATAGATATAAACCCCTATATCATCAAACGCATTCTCCATTAAAGCATAGCTACTATGCCAATCTCCTGTGCCTTGTGGGCTATGGATATTTAAAGCCACAATAGAGCTAACATAGACTTCTTTTGAAGTGGGTGGAATATAAAGCATGTTAAACTCCCTCATTAGTTTTAATTAGGTTCTAGTTTAGCAAAATTTCACTTACTACTTCTTATGATACTCATTGATAAAATCCCCACACACTTTCATACTATATTTAAATCCTTTGGGGAGCTTGACATTATGCTTTTTAGCTAACATCTCAGCAAAGCTAATTTGTTTAGGCGTAGCGGGTCTATTTTCATCATTATTAGAGCTACTAGCCTTTTTGTTGTTTTTCTTAAAAAACTCATGCTCTTTAATGTATCGGTCTAAAAACGCCTTAGCCACTCTGTTGTCTTCTTTGTAGTTTTTAAACTCTTCGCTTAAATTTAATTGCAAATCTCTTAAAATATTTTCTATATAAGTGATTTGTCCTTCACTACTAGGCTTTATCTCATCATCATCATTTCTTTCTAGCTTTTCAATCTTAGGGCATTTAGAACTTAAATTACTTATAAAATCTACATAAGAGCTTTTATTTTCTACAATCTCATCTAGCACTTCTTCCATTTGCTTGGTGTAGGTCAAATCAATAATAAATTGATAAGCATTTTCAAAAACTTCTACTACTCTTTTGCCTTTATGCGTGGGCGTAATGGTGTGTTTTTTATCTTGGCTAATGCTGATGTATTCTCTTTTTAAAAGCGTAGGCAAATAGGTAGCATAAGTGCTAGGTCTGCCTATGCCTTTATTTTCTAAAAGCTTGACAAAATCTGCCTCTTTATAAGCACTTGGGGCATTTCTTTTAATGGTGGCTAAAACTAAGTCATTTAGACTTAACACATCATCAATTTTTAGATTAAATTGTGCGTTTTGTTCTTTTTCTTTATTGTCTTTATCATCATTACTTTCATCATTTTCTAGCTCTTTTTTAGAAAACATTGCTAAAAACCCAGCGTTTTTTAAACTCTTAACGCTACACTTAAAATACTCATTTTTGATTTTAAAGAGCAAGTCTTGTTTGTCATAAATAGCATTCTTGCCTTGACTTTCAATAGTTCTTTCAAAAATAAGTTGATAGAGTTTTAAAGCGTCTTGATTAGTAATGCCAGCATTATAGACCACACTTTCTAAGTTTTCATAAGTATGGGGGTGCGTAATCCTAATCGCCTCGTGAGCTTCTGCTTGGCTTTGCTTACCAGCTTTATATTCTCTTTTTAGATACACTTCTTTATAGATGGGTGTATAAAAGCTCTCTGCCTCATTTAAAAACTCCACACTCAAACTTTCAGCGTCCGTTCTAATGTAAGTGATAAGCCCAGCTTCAAAAAGACTTTGAGCTAAAGATTGCACTTCGCTAATACCTAAACCTAACTCAGAACTCGCTTTCTCTAAAAGCGTAGAAGTGATAAAGGGCTTTTTAGGTTTAGTCTCTGCAACAGAATTTTTTAAATCCTTTAAAAGACAAGCTTTATTGTCTTTCAAACTTTCAAAGAGTTTTAAAGCCTCTTCTTTATCATTGAATTTAATTTCTTCGCCATTTTCATCACAATGCTTGATAATGACTTCTTTATTAGCATTGTCGTTAATCTTGGCTTGGATTTGATAGCTTACTTTCTCATTTTCAGGTAAAGCCTTAAATTTTTCAATTTCTCTGTCTCTATCCACAATAAGCTTTAAACAAGGGGTTTGCACTCTTCCAGCACTAGAGCCTTTTATTTGCCCTAAAGCTTTGCCTAAATAAGGGGAGAGCGTAAAACCTAATAGCATATCAGCCACACGCCTTGCTAAAGCGCTTTGATACATTTGCTTATTAGTGTTTTCAAATAAAGAAGCGTTTTGTAAGCCCTTGTTAATCCCACTTGGAGTGATTTCAAAAAACTCTGCTCTATAAATAGAACTTGCTATCCTTTTAATTTTTTCGTAAAAATGATAGCCTATAGCATAACCCTCTCTATCAGGGTCAGTGGCAATATAAACTTTTTTGTTTTTACACGCCTCTATTATCTCAAAAATACGCTTTTTCTTTTGGGGGTCATATTCAAAAGTCGGCTTAAAATTATTATTTTCATCATAGCTTTTTAGTTGCATAAAATGTCCTATGGTAGCAAAAACACTAGCTCCTGTGATTTCTTTAATCTTAGCCACTTTATTAGGGCTTTCAATAATGATGACGCTATCTTTCATTTTTTACTCCTTAATTTGATTGTTTCTATAGCTCTTTGTAAGATGTGGTAATTCCCCCTTAATATCCATAATGATAGGTCTATTCACTACTTCAAGAATACTAGGAATTTTAATATTACAATTACAGCGTTGTAATTTCTCTTTTAATCTCTTATTCTCATCTTTTAATTTAAGATATTGCCTTAATCCATATCCATACCAAAGAATTAGCCCTATTAGTGCTAAAAACCCCATTAAAACATCGTAATTCATTACTTAACTCCTTTCTTTTGTAGATTTTGTTTCTGTAAGAGTTCTTTTAAGAGTTCATAAGTGGCGTTAGGTTTAATTTCATCAGCACTATTGTCATTAGAAGAACTCTCTAAAACCACAATAATAATTTTTATAAGACACAAGATTGATACAACAATCAAACCAACCTTGAAACTAACCCTTAAGATTTCATCAATGGTTTTTTGCATTATTGCTCCTTACTTGATTTTTGTTCTAGTGTTTCTAATCTCTTTTTGCACTCACTGACATCATCAATCAAACTTTCTAATAGTTCGCTATGTTTATCCATAAAATTTTCTTGAGATTGTTTGGTGCGGTTTAAGGCTTTATGTGCAAGTAGATAGAATTGACAAGATAAAGCCCTAAGAATAGAAAAAATCCTAATTCAAACATTGTTTTCCCCTTATTTAAACTTAGCTAATCGTTTCACTAGCTTGACTACTCGCATAATAAGGCGTAAATCACGCCACTTAATGCCATTTAAAAAACTAAAGAGTTTGTTAGACTGCTTTCTCATCTTCTACCCATTGATTTAGTAATTTCCACTTCTTGTTCGTTCTCGTAGTAATCAACATTATTAGTGGTTGCAACTTCCTTAGAATAGATAATTTCAGCTCCTTTTTCTATTTCTTTTTCAATCACTTGTTCTGTAGCTGGCTCTATTTCATCATGACTCTTTGTGTTCCCCTTAACCCCTTGCTCTTCCCTCTCATTCTCTAAACTCGCTCTTTTTTCAGCGTTCATTTTCTCTAAGACTTCTTTAGATTTAGGGTTGAACACAGGCTTATAATCTCTGTCTTTGCCCATTTTGGCTAAATCGTCTATTAGAGTTTTATGATCCCATTTTAAAGCTTGCAAGTATGCTAGTCGTGGGTAAGGAAGTTTTTGCTCCACTAATCTTGTGTATTTAGCAATATTTTCTTTAGTGGTTTCAATGGAGTTTTCTAATTCCTTGATTTTTTCAGGGAGTTTAGTGATAGCGTTATCCAACCTCTTTAAAAACCCATCAAACTTGATCTCAGCGCAGAAATTATAAGAGCTAAACATGTTGGCAGTATCGTTTTTATAAACCATATTGCTAGGGCTATAGGCAATATTTGGATTGTCTTTAGGGTTTAAACTAAACTCCACTTGATACTTAGTTTTATAAGCATTCACCACAAAGCCCTTGTATTCTAAAAGCTTGTAATCTTCTTCTTCATTCAAAAACAAGTCGTTCAAATTGCTTGCAAATTGCTTTTTAATAGCGTCCAGTTTTTCTTTATTTTGTTCGGCTATTTGCTTGTTTTGTTCTTTGAGTTTTTTGTGCGTTAATTCTTCACTCATAGAGGCGTTTTCTTTTAAAGGCTCTACTTCTTTAACTTTGATAAGCTCATAATCCTTACTTTCTTCATTTTTCAAATCATAGAGCTTGATCTCTGTATGAGTGGGGATTATTAAGGAGCTTTGAAGCGTTTCTAAATCTTTCAATTCTTGTTTAAGATAACCCAATTTAGAAGAGTTGTTTTTCAAATTCTCTTCATTGAAATAATTTTCTTTATTGAAAGCTTTGTATTTTGCTTCTTCGTTTTTGATTTCGGCTCTCAATTTGACTTCTTCAATAATTAAGGGATTACCTGTTGCTTCTGCTTTCATCTCACTCGCATTAGAACTCCCCATATTAAAGTCTTCTAATTCATTCAAGCCTAATTTGTGCGCGTTTCTAAATTGCTCTATGCCTTTAGATTTAGTCTCTATGATTTGCCACATACGGCTATCATAAGTTTTTTCAGTGGCGTAGCGATAGATTTTCATTCTAAAATTTTTGGGATCGTTTTGGTGCAAAATATTGCCTTGTCTTATCCCACGCCCTTCCATTTGCAGCAATTCATCAGGTCTCCAAGAGCCTAGATCTAAAGTCAGGCTCACTCGCTATGGTGTTGTTTCTAATAGCGTTAAGCAGGCTTTCTAAATGGTCTAAATTTGATAAAAGTCCTCTCTTTTGATCCCTGTCTTCTTCAAGGTTTCCAAGTCCATTTGGTGCGCTGAGTCCTGCATGATGTAATCGGCTTTGAGCAAGTGGTAATACTGATTGATTTGAGCTTCCTTGAGCAATTCCATATCGCTCACTCCTTGCGCTCTCTTGATTTGCGCTTCCATTCTGTCTAGGGCTTTTGTCTCCATTTTCGTTTGTTCTATTACTGCTCCTATCAAGCTCATTATCGCTCCTTTTTCTTTGGTTTTCATGGTCTGTGGGAAATAATGAGCCCATCTGTCCATGATTAAAAAGGCGTAAGCGTCCAGCCTGTCCTGGCTGTTCTCTAGAGAGAGAAAGCCCCAAATCTCTGGAGCTATTTTGTTGATGAGATGGGGATTGCGGTGTCTGTGATACTCCTCTCTCATCGCTGGGATTATCCCCCTTTTCTTCGCTTCTTGCTCCATTTTCCATTCGGCTTGCTGGGCTTGCTGCTCCATTTGGCGCTCCATTGCTATCTGCTCTTACTGATACTCCATCTCCTCTAGATACATGTTCATGTAGTCTATCTCTCTCTCTATGGGATTTTTCTGAAACTGCCTGTTGGTCGCTAGATCTATAAACTCCTCTTGTTCCTCCCTGCTCTCTAGACTCAATAAATAAACTAGAGTCTTGGTGTGAAAGTTCTTCATCACTCGATCGCTCCACTCCCTCTTGCTGTCCTCCATGTTCGCTTCTGCGGTGAATTTCTTGCGGAATTCCTGCTCTAGTTCCATTCGGCTCATCTGCGCGATTTGTTCTTTCTTTTCCATTTTGTTCTCCTAAATTCTGTTGCTCTAATTCTAAATCAGCAATGCTTAAATTTGGATTATTATTATCATTATTTTGAATAATATTGTTACCAATAGAAGTATTGGTCTCTATTGTATTTTTAATAGTGTTATTGTTATTTGCATTAGAATTTTGCTGCTCATTACTCCTCTCTTTAGCTTGAATGATTGCTTCATTCAAGCTTACCAATTCGTTATAACGCTCCTTATAAGCTTTTTCAAAATTGTTGATGTCTCTTAAAATTTCTTTGAAAGGCTTGATTTCTCTTTTACTCCCATCACCATTAACATAAACGCTTTCATAGTATTCTTGCAATTCAATTTTTGCTTGAGCGATTTCTTCCAAACTTAAAAGAGCGCTTCTTAAAGAATAATCTCTGTTTTCTTGTATAGCGCTTTGTTCTTCTTTAGTCCAGCCTAAAATAAAACCATTATTGAAGAAAAATTGCTTAATCTTGTTAGCGTTATCTGCGCTGAGATGGTTTTCTTTGAGTTTATCTTCATTGATAAGCCTATGCATTTTCCAATCAAAAGACGCATAATCATCTTTATCTATCCAAGAATAATAATCTGTTGCTGAAAGCAATTCTTGCTCTAGGATTAAAGCATGCACTTCTTTAGCTAATTCAAATTCTAGTTTTTTAACTTCTTCATTGTCGCTAGTATTCAATTTGGTATTTTCATTGTTTATTGATTCAAAAGGCAGTTTGTTATAGAGCTTAAAATACTCAGCGCTAGAAATACTAGGGATTATTTCTCTTACCAATTCACCATCTTTTGTTCTTTCTACTTCGTGGTAAATATCCTTAAGATAGTCGTATTCTTTAGCGATTTCATTGCCATTTTCTAAGGTTTTCTTATGCGTTTCATGGTGGTGGGTCAATTGGATTTCTAAACCTTGCTCTTTCAATTCTTCTAAGCTGTTTTTGTAGGTTAAAATGTCAATTTCTTTTGAAAAAAATTCTTTATTTCTTATGGCATCAATCAGATCGTATCTTTTAGTTATGCGCCTTTCAAACCCTTCCTCATTCGCTTCATAAACACGAGAACTTTCTTTTATCTCACCATTAGCAAAGAAACTGACATCTTCTCTACTATTATCCTTATACACTCGTCTTTCAAAGCTTAAATACCTTGCCCATTCAATAGGATTTCTAGAAATCATTCTTGCTGTATTGATTTGAGTTTTTACGACATAAGGGAGTGATTCTTGTGTTTCATTGACCTTGTCTGATTCTTCAGCAAGATTGTTTGTTGCAATATCGCCATTATCTAAGATGCTAAATAAATTTGGTTCTTCTTTTAAAGCTTGAAGTTTCTTTTTGCTGGGTTTATATGCCATTTGTTGCTCCTTTTAAAATTTAACTTTGGGTGTCTTGCTCTTGCGCGGTTTGTTCATCGCCTTGTTGCATTTTCTTAAATAAGGCTCTTTTTTCTTCCATGCTGATTTCACTCAGTGGCTTTTTTAAAATCTCATCAATTTCATTGTGATTTTCTTGCTCTGTGTTTTCATTCTTGTTTTTTTCTTGTGAAGTAGTGGGGTTTTCATTATCTTTCTCGCTTTCTGTTAGATTTGAATTTTCACTCTCTTTTTGTGAAGTAGTGGGTTGCACAGACTCTTTAAATCTTTTTCTTTCTACTTCTAAATCAATAGGTAAGTTAGCTCTTTTTAAAAGCTCTTTATCTCTAAACCAATAATTAGCTTTAAGTTTTAAAGGGGTCGCTTTAGCTCCTGTAACAATGACAATAACTTCATCTGATTCTATATTCATAATGTCTTGGGCTGTGAGTAAATTTCTACCCTCATGGCTATAAGAAGAACTACCTCCAAAGACTAGCTGACCCTTTTCAGTAGAATAATTTTTAGATTGTCTAGTGAATTCGCCCACTTCCTTAGAAACAATCTCAGCATCTTCAGCGCTATTCATCTTAAAGACAATGTTATAATGCACCACGCCTTTTAAGATTTTCAAATCATCATCGCTATAATTTTTTCTAATCATCGCATAATCTTGCGTGATGAATAAGGGAACGACATTATAAGAGCGACAAAGTGCAGGCATTTCTAACAAGAAAGGCAACTTACCAAATCTAACAAATTCATCTAAAATCATATAAATGCGTTCTTCTTTTTTAGAACTTTCATTAGTTAGTAAGTTTTTAGCAATACTTTCTAAAATCACTCTAACTAAGGGGGCAAGCGTGTTGATGTCTTTTTGAGCAATCACAATATAAAGGCTGATATTGTCTGTTCTTAATTCTTCATAATCAAAGCTCATTTTAGAAGTAGCAATTCTTACTTGATTGCTTTTAAAAACAGACACAAAGCGATTGAAAGTAGAAATAATACTTGCAAATTCTTCTTCAGCACTATTAGCCCACGCTCTTGCATCATTTCTTACAATTTCATCTAACGCCCCTTCACTTCTAGGGGCTGGTTCAGGCTCATTTGGGTCAAAATTTCTAGGGTCTTTGGGGTCAGCGTATTTTTGCTCTGAAACTTGCAAATACCACAATTTTCTCGCATTCACATTAGGAATTAAAATAGGCTCATTAGTTTGTGGGTCTAGGATAATTTCGCCTGTCTTTTTGTCGTGATGATAGAGCTGTTTGTAATAGCGACTTCTTTTATCAATTAAATTGATATAGTCTCTATTTGGGCCCATAGCTATATCAAAAAAGTTTGTTTCATCTTTGGAACAAACATCATACAAGGCATAAAAGCTAAACAAATCTTTCGCTTTAGATACCCAATGGTCTTCGCCCTTTTCTTCGCTAATAAAGACATTATTAGCATTCTCTTGCACAAGTCTTAGGCGTTGGTCAAAGTTCATGGGTTTTACAATCCTTTTATCAAAAGGATTGAAATAACAAGTATTATCATCACCATAGGGATTAAAGATTAAAATCCTATTGTTTAAGAATTTTTGTCTATATCCAGCAGTCTTATCTCTTAGTTCGCCTTTAATATCAGTGATAATACAGCTATTAGGCAAAGTCAATAAATTGGGTAAAGCCACGCATGCGGTTTTACCAGCTCCAGGGGGTGCAACAATCATGGCTCCTAAGGGCTTGTCATAACACACATCTCTAAGTTTTGGAAAACCAAATTTACCTAGAATAAAGCCCTTGTCAAATTGCACCCCTAATCTATGCACTACCTTACAAAAGCCCTCTTTACTAAAGACTTTAAAGCACTCTATGTCTTTAACATTAGCCCATCTCGCATAGCCATGCGAAGTTTCTTTAGTCTTTTGAATACTCATATAAATCGTAGCTACTAAGGGCATTAAAGACATTATCATAGTGATATAGACTTCAAATTTTAAATCTAAGATACTCGCCCCCTTATAAAGCCCTATAAACACGCTTTGAGAAAAGAAATAAGCCTGTCTAAACGACTTTAGGGCATCAAAAACATAATAATTTGCCAAGATAAAAAATAAGGGGATAAGTAAAATGCTAAAAAGCACGCAAAAAGCTTTCACAAATTGCATTTTCATTCATTATCCTTTTTTGACTCAGTAGTAGATTGTTTTTCATTAAGAGCATTGAGAATTTTTGAGATGGTGTTAAGCTCTATTTCGCTTTTTTGCTCTTTATAGATTTGAAGCAACAATTCCAAAGAGACTTTTTTGCAATCTTCTATGTTTTTATTGAGCGTATTCATAGTCTTAAAAAGCTCTTCTAAGAATGCTAAATTCTGCAAATAAAAGGGCTTGTTATACTTAATGGCAATGTTGGTGTTCTTGGCTATTTGGTTAATGTTATTACCATTAGCCATAAGTTCTTTATAGACATGTTGGTTAAGACTGATGACTTTAAACAAGCTTTCATAAAAATCCCTTGCTCTTAGTGTTTCTTTGCTAGGGTCTAGGGCTAATAAAAGGCTTTCTATACACTCAGTAACGCTAATCTTTTTGACTTTTAAATAATCTTCTAAAATGTCCTTACATTCATTTGAAATAAAGCAATTGATACGCTTACCCAATTTTCGCTTGTTTTGATACTTTTTCATAAGCTACTTTCTAATTCTTTGGTGGGTAAGATTTCTTGAATATATCTAGTGTTAGTGGCTTTATCAAGCACAATTTGAACGACAATATCTACACTGCTTTCAAAGAATTTTCTTGCTACACTGACATCTAAACCACTTTTATTCATCTGTAGATTTAAAGCAATCGCCTCTATGACCCCATGCACACTATCTGCATGTAAAGTAGAAACCATTCCTTTATGTCCTGTGTTGCCAAACCTTAAAAAAAGCAAGGCATTTCGTGTGTCAATCTCGCCTACCATAAGTCTATCAGGACTCATTCTCATTGCCATATTCAAGGCGTTTTCATAGGTAAATTTAGAGCTTTCAGTTTTATCCACTAACAAGGATTTATGATTTTCAAACGCTCTTAAATCTAATTCTTCGCTATCTTCTACACTCACTATTCGTGTGTGTTTAGGGATAAATTCAATCAGAGCGTTTAAAAAACTTGTTTTTCCACTGCCTGTTCCTCCACTAATGAGTAAGTTTTTACCTTCAATCATCAGCTTTTGTAAATACTCATAGTCGTATTGACACACACCAGAAAGCTTGAAAGCTTTTAAATCAAACTTTTTCTCGCTAGGCACTCTAATATTCAAACTCAATTCATTATCCGCACTAATAGCAAAGTGGTTCATGCTCACTCTGTATCTAGAAGTAGGAATGGAAGTATTAAGGGTGGGGTAATCAGCGTTAAAGAACAAATCTCTAAAACTCGCTAATTGTTCCCCAAAACCAAGCATAAAGGCTTTATCTAAATTTTCATCAAAGACTTTTTCTCTAGTTCCATCAAGCTTATAGAGCCAAATTTCTTTTTCTTTATTCATAATCAGCTCTGTAATACCGCTATCTAAATAAGGCAAGAGCCTTAAAATAGCGTTTCTTAAAGCCCTATAATCTTTGAGTTTGTTTAAGTCCATCAAATTACTTTCTTTTTAATTCTTCAATCTTTTTGCTAAGCGTTTCAATCTTGTTATCCAAGTGCTTAATGCGTCTTTCAAACTCTCTTTGCAAGCTTTCACGCTTATTGATAGCCTTGTCTAATTCATCAGTGCGTCGAACAATTAAATTGGCGTTGTTTTTTAATTCCTTAGCTTTTTGAATATTATTCAATGGCATTTTTTCTACTTCCTTTGGTTCTTGTTTTTCATTATTTGAGATAGGTTCTAACTCGTTTGCTTGTGTGATTTCATCTAACATCATTGGCTCCTTAAAAATTAAAATAAATAGGTGTAGTTAAACGCTATGTAGCTAGAATTAGTCGCTTTGGTAATAAAATTAGAAAATAAGACTTCGCCCTTAAAATTCCCGTTTTGAGCGACAATTTTGCTAGGAGTTAGGGATTGATAATTGATTGCCCCTCCAAAGCGATAATTCACTTCAAATTGATGATGATTTAAGTAATAATGAAGTCCAATGGTAGGATAAAAACCATGATTAAAAATATCTTTAGGCTTATTGGTGATAAACTCACTACGCATGGTTTTTATGGGGTCTATTTTTGCAAAATAATATTGCATACGCCAGCCAAAGCCTACGCTTAATCCTAGTGTGTGGCGGTTCTTTTTAATGACATTTAAAAAATCAAACAAATACTTTATATCTAGTCCAAAGTTTAAGGGTGTGTAATTAGCGCTAACCTTAGAATTGTAAATGTCTATATTGGTGCTTACAGCACTAGGTGTGCCTCCATATAAATGCGTTGAAAACTTAATCCCATGTCTTTTTGTAGCTCCAAAATAATGCTGATAGCCCATTAAAACGCCCATATTAAAATTAGCATTACTAAAAGTGTGGCTATAAGTGATTAAATCATCTGTAGCATTAGAGATAAGGCTTAAACTTTGTTTTAAACTTGTGCCTGTAATGGCAATCTCTGAGCCTAAGAAAAAGCCATTTTTAGTTTGCATAGCTTTGAAATGTTTTTGAGATTTCTTTTTTTCTTTAAATTCTCTTTTAACCTGACTTTGCAACAACTCAGAGCTCTTTTGTTCTAGCTTTTGTTCTAGCTTTTGTTCTTGTGAAATGTCTTCTTCTTTCTCACTAGGCATAATGGCTAAAAAATCGCTATTATCCACAAAGCTTTCATTCGCATTCAAGCAACTAAGACTAGCTAAAAACAAGGCTTTCTTTAAATGTAAATCCATTACTTTCCTTTCTTATTGGTTAGGGACAATCCAATTATTGTGTGAGGCACAAGAATAATTAGCATTAGGCGTTTGCGCCCATGAGCAATACTTGCCTTTATTGCTAGATTTCCAAGGACTGCCAGAGCTAAAGCTATAAGACATACACAAATTACCATTCCCATTAGGGCGGTAATAAGTGGCTTGCCAATTGGTAAAATCTTGCGTGTTAATGATTTGCTTAACGCCATTATTGAGATTAAGCTCTTGACTTAAAGTAGTGAGTTCAAAATTTTTACGATATTCATCGCTCAAATTAAGACTATTGATATAGATAGTTGAAGGAATGCGTTTGAGCGTTTTTTGAGCTTGTGAGGCATAATAGTATTTGTAAGTGTCATACACTGCATCACTATCGCCCTCATTTCTTGGGCGGATATATTCAATGGTTGTGCCTTCATTGATGGTTTTATATTGTGTAACCCATTTAGCTAAGGTTCTTAAGCCTCCATTAGAATAACCTGTATAATTATGCGTTTTAGTCCAAGAACCCCAGCCATCATTGCAATAAGAAGTGGCAGTCCATTGACTATTATTTAATGACATTTCTTGAATTTCAAAGGTAGTGTATTGGGGCAAATTATCATTAGAACCCTCTGTGGTGTCTAAATCACCCACTTCTTCGCCTTTAACTGAACTTGCAACATTAATTTTGGTGTAAGGTTGAACAATTTTAGGCACTTTACCCATATCAGAAGTGTAATCACAGCCTGTTACATTGTAGTATTGATTAGCTACCGTATCAAAGATACGAATTTGAGTGGGGCGATAAGCCTCTAATTTAGCATCATCAAACTGCCACTTCCCACAAGCATAAGTTTGATAACTAAATTTCAAAGGACTAACCACATTATGACTGATAAAAACCTTTTGTTTAGTGATAGGGTCAATATAGTATTGATTGACCACTCTTTGAATCGTTCTAGTGGTAGGGTCATTATCGTATTTGACTAATTGTTCTTGCACCCCTGCAAAATCAGTGCAACTTTTAGCCACATGGATTAAATTATCAAGTCCACGAAATAAAATCTCTGTTTGAAAAAAGCTCGCACTCCCACTCCCATAGCCTTTATTTGTCGTAGTATCTAGTTTGCATTTATTAGCGTCTTCATACATAGGAAATTCAAATTGTTTTCCTACTAAATCCACACAACCGCCAATATTCACGCTTTTATTTTCTCTGTTAATGAAGTAAAATTGCGTTTGTTTAATGGCTTTCATGTTTTCAAAGTCATAGCTGTATTGACAGACATTGTCGTTTCTAAAGGCTTGCATTTTAAAGCAAGAGCCATTTCTATCCACAATATCTAAACTCATCGTATTGCCATTTCTAACAGGAGCTGTGCAAAATTCATTGGTATAATGGCTATCTGCATTAGCAGTGCCTCCATTAGCACTATTGCTCCCATTAGCTCCGCTTGTGCCATTAGCCCTATTAGTGCCATTAATTCCATTAGCACCACTACCATTTTGAAGTCCGGGCGAATAAGGGAAAGGGATAAAGCCTCCCCCCATGCCTCCCCCTGAGCTTGTAAAAGGGGTATAACCACTATTAGAACTCCCACTAGAGCCACTACCACTCCCAGCAATTGGGGGGAATGGGTTAGAACCTACGCCTTGATAGCCGTTTGTGCCATTAGTTCCATTACTACCATTACTTCCATTAGCACCACGAGAATCATTAGTGCCACTTGTTCCACTCATACTAGAGCCATTAGATCCAGTAGAGCTAGTGTTATTGCCTGTGCCTCCATAACCACTTGCATATCCCATGCCACTTGCTCCACTCCCACTAAAACCTTTGCCATTTTTACTAGAAGTATAAGCGCTTTTATTTATACCTATGGCACTAGACATCTCGCTATCATTCTCGCCGCCTAAGACAATCCTTGTGCCTTTTTTAAGCACTAATTTGCCTTTAATCTCTTTGATAGCGTTTGGAGGGCTTTGTAAGGTCTTATAATCATTACCCTTTTTAATATGAGTTACCATAATAGAGAGATTAGCCCTATTCTTAGAAACCTTGTAATGACCCATAGCAAGAGTGTTTTCTTGCACCTTATTACCCACAACTACCAAAGCTTTAAATTCGCTATTTTTTCTTAAATTCCAATCTTGCATGGTCTGTATCACAAGGGCTTGGCTAGTTGAAAGCGCTAAACATAAACTCATTAAAATTTTAAACCCCCCAAGCAGAAATCCCAAATATCTTTAGTGTTTGGGATGAATGCTTTAGTTCCGCTAGGAACTATATAAAAACCTTCAGTGAAACTAACCTTGATTTTCTATATACGCCTTGATAGT
>NZ_JACTGF010000007.1:0-81191 GCF_014497725.1 Helicobacter pylori
TAAAGGGGTTTTTGCCTAATTCTTGCGTGATGGTTTGGAGCTGGTTGTATTTGTTGGTATCCAAAGAATAAGTGAGCAGACCTTCTGGGGAATTAGGGTTTTGAGTGGAATGCGTCATGTTTTGAAGGGACTTGGCGTTAGGCAAGTGAGAGATACCATTATTAATCGCTGTAGAGTCTTTATTCAGGGTATTAAGGGCTTCTTTAAAATTCAAAATGGTTTGAGACAAAGCCCTATCCTGATTGACCTGGTTGCCATAATAAGCGGTGTGTTGCTCTAAGGAATTGAGAGTTTCTTTCACAAACGCGCAGCCTGAACCATAAGTGTTGTCGTTAATCACACCAGCCGATCCTGCGGTGCATTCTTCTAGATCTTGTTGGATAGGCCCTTGAATGCTGTGGAAATTATTAGCAACTTGTTGGGCTAAATTCAAAATCTCTGCTTGAGCGTTAGCTCTATTGAGCATTTCTTGAGCGAATTGCTTATTTTTAGAAGTGTAGGGGTTGAAATTGTCTGGTTGCGTGATTTGGGTGTTTTCATTAGCGTTAAGCTGTTTGGTTTTTGCTAGGGCTGTTTGAGCGTTTTTAATCATTTCGTTAATAGCGTTAAAACTATCGCCAAAAATATCCATCACAGTCCCGGTCTTGCCGCCAAAACCCCATGCCCCACCGCCACCATTCACATGCGGGTTTTGGGTGGTAAGGACATTGATGATAGTAGCGGCTTGTTGCAAAAGGTTTTCAGCGTCATTGACACTGCTAATCTTTAGCTGGATTGGGATTGATGATCCGCCTGAATAATAATTGCCATTCCCATCGGGGTAAGTGTATTCTGTTGTAGGGTTTCTTGTGAAAGTTTGATTGATATTGACTACCATATTTTTAGAGCCATTCAAGGCAGGCATTCCGCCTCCTTGACTTTGGTTTAAAGCGGTTTGGATAGTTTGATAAGCGGTATTGAGAACCTGGTATTCGCTGCTAGATAGGATACCATTTGGCCCTACATTACTGGCTCCATTACAAGTGGTGGTGGTCGTTCCGCTACCGGTGTTGTAGCTGTAGTTTGGCGTGTTGTCAAACGATCGAACGCCCCCATTTTCTAAATGTTCTGGGCCAAGATTGGGGCCAGGGCCGCAACTAATACCAAAGGCTATGACTTGCCACATGCCCACAGCCGCATTGAGCGCTAAAGCCACAGCTTGATAGGCTGGGGAAGTGGTGGTGGCGCTAGTGAGATTAATGGCACTTGAGCTTAAATTGTCAATCGCACCCGTGATTGCACTCGGCGTGCTGGCTAGATTGACTAACGAATTTAAGTAATTGTATTGGTTTAAAAGGTTGCTCAAATTATCGTATTTGTCCGCAAGGTTTTGCAATGCTCCCGTGTTTTTCACTTTTTGAACCGCTTCACCGATCTGATAGCCCACGCTCATGTAAAATCCGTCATCTTCAGCCCTTGATAATGAGAGCATGAGAGAAAGAGAGAGTAAGAGAGATTTTTTCATGTTTTCTCCTTTTCTTAGATTTTTCTTCTTAAAAGAAGCTTATATTATAAGCGATGAATGGAATTTTAACTAATTTTAGCGCTAAATTTTAGAGATTTTGTTTTTTTTTTTTGTAAAAATTGGGAAAAATGGGGATTTTGACCCGGCTTTTAAGGCTTGAATCGCCCTTAAAAGAAAGGCTAGCTAGTCTTCTTTCAAGCTATAAGCGATAGGGATTTTTAGATGCACGGTTTCGTCTGGTTTAGGGAATAAATGCGCCGCGCTCTTAATGGCTTCTAAAGCCGCATGGTTTAAAATATCTGTCGTGTTGCTTTTGACGACTTTAATGTCTGTAACGCTCCCATCAGCATTGATTGTAAAGCTCACTAGCACTTCGCCCTCAATGCCCCTAATTTGCGCCATTTTAGGGTAGCGGTTTTTAGAAGAAATAGCGGTTTGGATCTTCATTAAAAATTCGTTGCTCACCCCTGGGTTATACGCTTGAGCTTCAGAAGTTGCACCCTCAGAGGTTTTGTTAGACTCTTCTTGCTTGTCTTTTTCTTTGACTATATCTTTAGTCGTTACTTGTTTAGGAGCGCTTTTTTCTTTAGCTTCCTCTTTAGCTTCTTCTTTTTTGGGTTCTTCTTTAGGCTCTTCTTTCTTAGGTTCTTCAACTTTAGGCTCAGGCTTAGGCTCGGGTTTTGGTTCAGGTTTGGGTTCAGGCTTAGGTTTTGGCTTGGGTTTGGGTTCAGGCTTAGGTTTTGGCTTGGGTTTGGGTTTAGGCTTAGGCTTAGGCTTTGTCTCTTTTTTGGGTTCTTCTTTCTTGGGTTTTTCTTTAGGCTCTTCTTTGGGTTTAGCGGATTCGGCATTCGTCTTCACTTTAGAATTGGTGTTAATGCTGGCTAAACTCATGGTAACCTTAGTGGTCCCAGCTTGCGCTAAAGGCTCTGGGGCGTCTTCGCGCAGTAAAAAATAGCCAAACCCTATAGCGTATAGGGCAAAAGAGATTAAAAAGCTAACACTCGTTGAAACTTTACTGAGCTTGCGTGGAGATGGAGAAATTTTCATGATTATGCTCTTTTAAAATATCCATAATGCTGATAAAAGTTTCAAAACGAGAGCTTTTGTCGCTTTTTAAGTCTATAAGGGTTTTAGGGTCTGTTTGCTTGACTACAGTGCTCAAAGCTTCTAAATTCGTCGGTTTGTCATCTACGAAAATATTGTCATGCTCATCTACGGAGATGACCACCACTTTTTGATCGTTTGGCTGGGATTTTTCCGCATTTTTAGCGTTAGGGAGACTGACTTTAATCTTACCTTGTGCGATAAAAGTAGAAACGCTTAGCACAATCGCTAGCAAAACGAGCATAATATCAATAAAAGGGACAACATTCAGCCCATCGCCTCTTCTGATGCTTTTCATTTTTTCATGATCCTAAATTTTTCGCTCAAAACATCGGATTTTCTCAACAAACTATTATAAGCGATCAAAGTGGGAATCGCCACAGCAAGCCCTAGAGCGGTCGCTTTTAAAGCCAAAGACAAACCTACCATGATCGTTTTAGCGTCCATCCCGCCACTCACGCCCATGTCATAGAAAATCACCATGATCCCTAAAACCGTCCCCAATAAGCCCACATAAGGCGCGTTAGAAAAAATCACATAGAGAATGGTTAGATTCTTGGTTAAATCCAAATTCAGGGCGTCTATATCATCATAAGCTTTCAAATCGACTTTAGAATAAAAAATAACCCTTTCAATCACAAACCACAAGGCTAAAAAACTGGCCACGCCAAGCACCGCAAAAACAAATATGTCCACATAATCTTTCAACATTCCCACTGAAAAACCGCCCATAAAAACTCCTTGTCTATGATAAAACAATTCCCTTAAGATTAAAGCAACATGCAACACAGCCATACCCTAAAGAGCATGCGCTCTTTAAGAAGCATTCGTTCGCATAAATGCTCGCATAAATGCTCCAAAATGATAAAAGAATGTTGGTTTGTTGATTATATTGTTTTAATAATAACAAGTCAATAATGATTAAGCTAATAATTACAATCAAATTCAAACGCTATAAATAGTGTCTTATGGCCAACCATTTAAATCCAGTTTGTATTACATTTGTATTATAATTGTTAATTTTAAATCAATTCAATCATACTAGCATGAGCGGTTTTTAACAGACTTATGCTAAAAAAGGATTTTTCTCAATGGACACACCCAATAAAGACGATTCAATCATCCGCTTTTCGGTTTCTTTGCAACAAAATTTATTAGACGAATTAGACAACCGCATCATTAAAAACGGCTATTCTTCTCGTTCAGAATTAGTGCGCGACATGATCAGAGAAAAATTAGTAGAAGACAATTGGGCAGAAGACAACCCTAATGATGAGAGCAAAATCGCCGTGCTTGTGGTGATTTATGATCACCACCAAAGGGAATTAAACCAGCGCATGATAGACATTCAGCATGCCAGCGGGACGCATGTTTTATGCACCACGCACATTCATATGGACGGGCATAATTGTTTAGAGACGATTATTTTACAAGGCAATTCGTTTGAAATCCAACGCTTGCAACTAGAAATCGGGGGGCTTAGGGGGGTTAAATTCGCTAAATTGACTAAGGCGTCTAGCTTTGAATACAATGAATAGCGTCTTAAAATACAAAGAATTAGCGCTCTATGGGGGGAGTTTTGATCCCTTGCACAAGGCTCATTTAGCCATTATTGATCAAACTTTAGAATTATTGCCATTCGCTCAGCTCATTGTCTTACCCGCTTATCAAAACCCTTTCAAAAAGCCGTGTTTTTTGGACGCAAAAACCCGTTTTAAGGAATTGGAAAGAGCTTTAAAGGGAATGCCTAGGGTGCTGTTGAGCGATTTTGAAATCAAGCAAGAAAGGGCCGTGCCTACGATAGAAAGCGTTCTTCATTTCCAAAAACTCTACCGCCCTAAAACGCTTTATTTAGTCATAGGAGCGGATTGTTTAAGGCATCTTTCTTCTTGGACTAACGCTAAAGAGCTTTTAAAAAGGGTGGAATTAGTGGTTTTTGAAAGGATTGGCTATGAAGAAATCCAATTTAAGGGGCGTTATTTCCCTTTAAAAGGCATTGACGCACCGATTTCTTCTAGCGCGATTAGGGCTAGTTTGGGGGTTTAAGCGTGTTTTTTAATGTGGCGATACGCCTCTTGAATGATAGCGAAGCGTTTGGCGTAAAGAACCTTTTTTTCTTTAAGATCGCATAAATCAGGGTGGTAGGTTTTAGCCAATTCTAAATAGCGCTTTTTGACTTCGCTGAAATTCTCATGCTTGATAAACCCTAGCGTTTTATAGCATTCTTTTAATTTGCGCTCAGCCATAGTGGTGTAGCTGTCCTTGCCAAAGCCATTAGGATAGATGAAATCTAAGCATGCGTTATGGACGATTCTATTTTCATTGAGCGTTACAATGAGTTCCCAAAAACGCTCTGAATCGCCTCTTATATGCAATTCATCTTGGGTTTCTAAAAACACATAGCCGCTAAATTTTTGGCGTAAAAACCGCTTGGCGATAGGGTGCTTGGTGATAAAAAGCGCATATTCTGCCCCAAAGGTTAAAACTTTCACTTCTATTTTTTCTAAAAGCGTGTTTTGAGCTATGATTTTGATGCGTATGGGCAAGCGGCTTTTTTGTAAAATCTCTTCTAATGAATATTGGCTAATATCTTTTTCATGCGTGCATTCAAGGGCATGATAGACCCAATTAAGCAAGTAGTTTTTTTTGAAGCATTCCGTGTCGTTTAAGATGAGCAACGATGAAGAGAGCATGTGGCACTGGCTGAAATGTTTTTTAGCGTAGTTTAAAACTTTTTTCAACAAAGGGTGGCTGTTAGGGAGCGCGATTTGCGTGAATCTGGCTAACAATTCAATTTTGGCCATTACCCTTATTTCTCCATGCGTTTTTAGGTGGTTTTAAAAAATATTAGGCGTATTTTAGCATGCCAATGGTTAAAAAGAGTAGTTATGAATGGTTTTTGCGCTAGACTACAAGCCACATACTAATGATGAAAGATATAAAAATGAAAATAGCGGTATTACTCAGTGGGGGGGTGGATAGCTCTTATAGCGCTTATAGCTTAAAAGAGCAAGGGCATGAATTGGTGGGGATTTATTTAAAACTCCATGCGAGTGAAAAAAAGCATGATTTATACATCAAAAACGCTCAAAAAGCGTGCGAGTTTTTAGGCATTCCTTTAGAGGTGTTGGATTTTCAAAAGGATTTTAAAAGCGCGGTTTATGATGAATTTATCAGCGCTTATGAAGAAGGGCAAACCCCAAACCCATGCGCGTTGTGCAACCCTTTAATGAAGTTTGGGCTAGCTTTAGATCACGCTTTAAAATTAGGGTGTGAAAAGATCGCTACCGGGCATTATGCGAGAATCAAAGAAATTGACAAGGTAAGCTATATTCAAGAGGCTTTGGATAAGACTAAAGATCAAAGCTATTTTTTATACGCTTTAGAGCATGAAGTTATCGCTAAATTGGTGTTCCCTTTAGGGGATTTGCTAAAAAAGGATATTAAGCCTTTAGCCTTGAGTGCGATGCCTTTTTTAGGCACTTTAGAGACTTATAAGGAATCTCAAGAAATCTGCTTTGTGGAAAAAAGCTACATTGACACTTTAAAAAAGCATGTTGAAGTGGAAAAAGAGGGCGTGGTGAAAAACTTACAAGGCGAAATCATTGGCACGCATAAGGGCTATATGCAATACACGATTGGCAAACGCAAAGGCTTTAGTATTAAAGGCGCGTTAGAGCCGCATTTTGTGGTGGGGATTGACGCTAAAAAGAACGAGCTAGTCGTGGGCAAAAAAGAAGATCTCGCCACGCATTCCCTTAAGGCTCAAAACAAGTCTTTAATGAAAGATTTTAAAAAGGGCGAATATTCTATCAAGGCTCGTTACAGGAGCGTGCCTGCTAAAGCGTTTGTGAGTTTAAAAGATGAGGTGATTGAAGTGGAGTTTAAAGAGCCTTTTTATGGCGTGGCTAAAGGGCAAGCCTTGGTCGTTTATAAAGATGACATCTTGCTTGGCGGAGGCGTGATTATTTAAGGCTTTTTGCACTCATAGCCTAGTTGATCGCTTTTTTAACTCACTCTTGCTTAAAATTTTTAAAGCTAGGGAATCCATGCGGATCTAGGCGGATATTTTTAATGGAAGCCTTTTTATCGCTCAAATCACCGCTCAAATTGAAGGGCTTTGGCGTTTTGGCATGCTGTTTGGCTAAAAGGGCTAAAACTTGGGCGTTTAACGCCATGGTTTCATTCAAAAACGCCATTTGCTTATTTAATTCGCTTAGAAATTCTATATTCAAGGTTTTTAAAGTATGCTCGTAATTGGCTAAGATTAAAGCATGCTTTTCTTTGTTGTTTTTAGCGTTTTTTAATTCTTTGTCCCGCTCTATGAGAGCGTTTTGGTAGCGTTGGTGCAATTCTTTAGCGCATGATTTGAGGTTTTCTTTATCGCATAAAAAATGCGTTTTTAAAGTTTCTAGGCGTTTTTCTAAGGGTAAAAAGGTTTTTAGAGCGTCTTCTTTAGCTTGGATTTGGCTTTGAAGCTTGTTTTTAAATTTTTTCAAACGCATGGCTTTATAGGCTTGAAAGTCATGGTTTATAAGAGCGTTGTATTCTAGGGTTTTGTTATGGGATTGTTGGTTATGGGCTTGGTTTTCTAAAACTTGATCACATAAGGCGTTTAAAGCGCTCATCAAATCCAATCGTGAGAGCAAATGGGCGAGTTTAGGCTCTTTGAGTAAGAAAAGGGCGTTGTTTTGCTCTTGGACTTCTAAAGCGTTTGAAGCCTCTTCTAAATTCTTAACACCGCTCAAATAAGGGCAATGTTCTTGCAAGAAAAGCGTTTGGGATTCTTCTATTAAGCGTTCTTGCTCCATGCCCTCTTTTAAGCGTTTTTCTAAAGCTTGTAATTTTTCTAATTCCAAAGCGCTTTGTTTCAATAGCGCATCAGTGTCCATAAGGCGGATTTGGCTGGCGTTAAAAAAACGCCTCTGGCTATTTAGGGTGCTGTTAGCCTTTTTGATTTCTTTAAGCTGATCTTGGTTGTTGGAAAGCACGCTTTGATAGATTCTTAAACTTTCATTGAGTTTATAAAGCATGTCTGAAAGCTGTTCGTTAGAGCGCGAGAGCTTGGCGTTAGTTTGAGAATCAAAAGTCATCATTATCTGTGCGTTTGAAAAGGTTAGAAAAAATAAGAAAAAGCAAAAAAATCTCATGGGGTTATCTTTATTACTATAGTTTCATCGTGTTATTTTATCTAAGTTTTGGCATGCGCTAAAACACGCAAACCCACCGCTTTTAAGATAAAATAAGCGTTTTGATGCCATTTTTGGAGCGATCGTGGAATTGAGTTATTATGAAATTTTAGAAGTGGAAAAACACAGCAACCAAGAGACCATTAAAAAGTCTTACAGAAAGCTGGCTTTAAAATACCACCCAGACAGAAACGCCGGCGATAAAGAAGCCGAAGAAAAGTTCAAACTTATCAATGAGGCCTATGGGGTGCTAGGCGATGAAAAGAAGCGGGCCTTATACGATAGGTATGGTAAAAAAGGCTTAAACCAAGCCGGTGCGAGCCAGAGCGATTTTTCTGATTTTTTTGAAGATTTAGGCTCGTTTTTTGAAGACGCTTTTGGGTTTGGCGCTAGGGGAGGTAAAAGGCAAAAAAGCTCTATCGCACCGGATTATTTGCAAACCATTGAATTGAGTTTTAAAGAAGCGGTTTTTGGCTGTAAAAAAACCATTAAAGCCCAATACCAGAGCGTCTGTGAAAGTTGCGATGGCACGGGCGCTAAAGACAAAGCCCTAGAGACTTGCAAGCAGTGTAATGGGCAGGGGCAGGTGTTTATGCGTCAAGGTTTTATGAGTTTTGCGCAAACTTGTGGGGCGTGTCAAGGCAAGGGCAAGATCATTAAAACCCCATGCCAAGCGTGTAAAGGTAAAACCTACATTCTTAAAGATGAAGAAATTGATGCGATAATCCCTGAGGGCATTGATGATCAAAACCGCATGGTGCTTAAAAATAAAGGCAATGAATACGAGAAGGGGAAAAGAGGGGATTTGTATTTAGAAGCGCGAGTCAAAGAAGATGAGCATTTCAAGCGCGAAGGCTGTGATTTGTTCATTGAAGCGCCGGTGTTTTTCACCACTATCGCTTTAGGGCATACGATTAAAGTACCATCTTTAAGAGGAGGCGAATTGGAATTAAAAATCCCTAGAAACGCCAAAGACAGGCAAACTTTTGCGTTTAGAAACGAGGGCGTGAAGCACCCCGAAAGCTCTTATAGGGGGAGTTTGATCGTGGTGTTGCAAGTGATTTATCCTAAAAGCTTGAATAAAGAGCAGCAAGGGTTATTGGAAAAATTGCATGCGAGTTTTGGCTATGAGGGCGAACCGCATAAAAGCGTTTTAGAAACCTGTATTTCTAAAATTAAAGACTGGTTTAAATAAAAGGTTGTTGATGCATGATTTTCTAAAAGCTTTCAAAGACGCTTTCCCTCATACCATTTCTATCTTTTTAGGGTATTTGCTTATGGGAATGACTTTTGGAATGCTTTTAGCCCAGCAAGGGTATGATTATAAAGTCGCTTTGTTCATGTCGTTATTCATCTATGCTGGGGCGGTGCAGTTTGTAGCGATCACGCTTTTAAGCGCGCAAGCGAGCTTGATGAATGTCGTTATTGTGAGCTTGTTGGTGAATGCGAGACAGACTTGTTATGCGCTTTCTATACTAGACAGATTTAAAAACACTAAATGGCGTTTGCCCTATTTAGCGCATGCGCTCACGGATGAAACCTTTGCTCTATTGAATTTATACGCTCCTAAAGAGGGGGTGAGTGAAAAAGACTTTATTTTTAGCATTTCCTTACTCAACCACTCTTATTGGATTTTTGGCTCGTTAGTGGGTTCGTTAGTGGGTTCGCATTTTTCTTTTGACACTCAAGGCATGGAATTTGTGATGACAGCGATTTTTATCGTGCTGTTTATGGAGCAATACAAACGCACCACGAATCATAAAAACGCATGGCTTGGGATTTTTATTGCGGTTGTTTGTTTAGCACTCTTTGGGACTGAATACTTTTTGCTCATCGCTTTGGTTTTAATGGTGCTCGCTCTCATTTTGTTTAGAAAGCAGTTAGAATGTTAATGCATTCTATACTCATTCTTTTGGTCATTATAATAACGACTTATTTCACACGCATTTGGCCTTTTATGGTGTTTAATGCTAAAAACCCGCCTAACGACTTTGTGCGTTATTTGGGTAGGGCTTTATCATGCTCAGTGATAGGCATGCTCGTGATCTATTGTTTTAAAGACATTCACATTTTAAAACCCCCTTATGGGGTCAATGAAATCACCGCTTTTTTATCCGTTATCCTTTTGCACCGCATTTTTAAAGTGTTTGTTTTAAGCATCACGCTCCCCACCATTCTTTATATGGTTTTAGTCCAAAGCCATGTATTAGAAAAGGCTTTTTTTAATATTCATGTTTCCTGATCCTAGCGTTCTTAATCACAAAATACGCCGTAGGGATAATAAAAAGCGTTAAAACAACGCTGCTTATCATGCCCCCTAGCATGGGCGCGGCAATGGATTTCATGATTTCAGAACCTGTGCCATGGCTATACATGATAGGAATGAGCGAAGCTAAAATGCTAAAAAAGGTCATCAGCTTGGGCCTTACCCTAAGCACCGCCCCATGCATGATAGCTTCTTTTAAGGCGGTAGTCGTTTGCTCTTTTAAAGGGGTTTTGATGAATTTTTGAAACGCATCCTCTAAATAAATAATCATCACAATAGCCGTTTCGCTCGCTACCCCTAAAAGGGCTAAAAAGCCCACTAACGCCGCCACGCTCATGTTAAATCCCATGAGATTCATAAAAATCAACCCCCCCAAAAACGCAAAAGGCAGAGTGAAAAAGCATAATAAGGAATTAGTGAGATTCTTTAAAGCAAAGACAATTAAAATAAAAATGATAAACACGCTCACCGGCACGATGTATTGTAAGGTTTTAAACGCTTCTTCTAAATACTGGCTTTCGCCGCTAAATTCATAATAATACCCACTGGGCAATTGGATTTTTTCTAGCGTTTTTTGAGCCAGTTGTCTGTAAGTGTCAGAGCTGATACCATTTTGCGGCACAATATAAATAAAATTCACGTTCAAGCCTTTTTCGCTCTTTAACACCGCCGGCGAGTTGTCGTAATACACATGGGCTAACTCCCTTAAGGGCATGTAATTGTAAGCGGTTTTGATGTAGAGGTTTTTTAATTTTTCAATGGTATCTCTTTCGGTGTCTTCTAAGCGTAAAGAAATAGGGTAGCTTTCTACGCCTTTAATCATGGTAGTGAGCGTGGCTCCGCCCAGAGCGAATTTAATCGCATCTAACACGGCGTTTTTATTGATGCCATAACGAGCCAGATTTTCATCGTTTAAATCCAGCGTGATGTAGTAGCCGTTATTGGATCGCTCGGCAAAGACGGATAAACTCTCTTTTAGGGTTTTGAGCTGTTGTTCCATAAGGATCGCTAATTCTTGCAATTTGTCCGTGTCATTACCATAGAGCTTGATGCCTAGGGGCGTTCTAATGCCGGTTAAGAGCATGTCCGTCCTCCCACGAATGGGGTAAGTCCATGAATTGGTCAGGCCTTTTAATTGCAGGGTTTTTTCCAATTTGTCCCTAACTTCTTTATAGCTGAGCTTTTCTTTCCACTCGTTTTGCGGCTTTAATTCAATGTAGGTTTCTATCATTCCTAAACCGGCAGAATCGGTGCTGGTGTTAGCACGCCCCACTTTACCAAAAACCTGTTTGACAAAATCCAATCGCTTGATAGCGCTATTACTTTTTTTCAAATATTCTAAAGCGGTGTCAATGCCCACGCCATTAAGCGTTACTGGCATATACATGATTACCCCTTCATTGATTTGGGGGATAAATTCCCAGTTGAGTTTTTTATACGCTACAACTAAGCCCCCTAAACCTAGGACGCTTGCTATTAAAAAAGCGTATCTGAACTTAAGCACAACATTCAAGCTCACGCCATAAATTTTCATGAAAAAAGCGTTAATCGGGTTTTTAGACTCTTCTAATATCCGCCCTTTAATGAGCCATACCATTAAAATAGGGACCATGGTGATAGAGAGCAACGCTCCTACTAGCATGGCAAAGGTTTTGGTGTAAGCTAAAGGGGCAAAAAGCTTTTCTTCTTGGCCGGTGAGCGCAAAAATTGGCAAGAAAGAAACCACGATAATCATTAAAGCAAAAAATATCGCGCCCCCCACATGCTTAACCCCTTGCATGATGGCATTAACCCTTTGAGTGTTGTCTTTCGTATCAATGCGCTGCAAATGCTTGTGAGCGTTCTCCACCATCACAATCACCGCATCCACCATCGCCCCTATAGCGATCGCAATACCCCCTAAACTCATGATACTCGCTTCAATATTGAAATAACGCATGAGCAAAAAACTGATACACACGCTTAAAGGCAGAGTGACAATCACCACTAAAGCGCTCCTGAAATGCAGTAAAAAAATCGCAATAATGACTAGCACAATAACGCTTTCTTCTATGAGCGTGTGGATCAAATTGTCAATGCCTTTTTCAATCAATTCGCTCCTGTCATACACGCTGGTGATTTTCACATCAGGGTTACTCGCTTGTAGGGTGGCGATTTTTTCTTTAATGGCTTTAAGCACCTTATAAGTGTCAGCGTGATAGCGCACCATAACAATCCCCCCCACCACTTCCTTATCGCCATTAAGGTTGGCAGCCCCTCGGCGTGGTTTTGGCACTAGCCTAACGCTCGCTATATCTTTAATCTTTAAAGGGATAGCCCCTTCTTTTTTAACCACAATTTCTTCTAAATCCTTCAAAGATTGGATATAGCCATGCGATCTTATAATTTTTTCAAACCCGTTTTCTAAAATAACGCCCCCACCGGTATCGTTGTTGGAATTTTTAATCGCGTTAGCGACTTGCTCTAAACTCAAGTTATAACGGATCAAAGAATCGTTTTGAAGCGTTACTTCATAATCCTTCACAAAGCCCCCCACGCTTGCGACCTCACTCACCCCATCAACCCCCAAAAGCGCATAGCGGTAATAGAAATCTTGCAAGACTTTCAAATCGCTTAAATTCTTGCTATCGCTAGATAAGGCGTATTGATACGCCCAGCCAATAGAAGTGGAATCGCTCCCTATTTCCACTTTAGCGTCCTTAGGCAAATTGCCCACTCGGTTTAATTGCTCTAAAACCCTATCCCTAGCCCAATACAAATTGACGCCGTCTTTAAAAATGATGTAAATCAAGCCGCTTTCATAGCTAGAAATCCCCCTAACCGTGTCAATGTTAGCGATGCTCATGAAAGTAGAAACTAGCGGGTAAGTAACCTGTTCTTGCACGATTTTAGGGCTTTGATTGGGGTAAGTGATCTGCACGACCACTTGAGCCGGGCTTAAATCTGGCAAAGCGTCTAAACGGACGCTTTTTATCGCCCACAAAGAGGCTAAAAAAATGAGTAGAGTGACTAAAGTGGTAAGGAGTTTGTTTTTAACGCTTAAATCAATGATCTTTTCTATCATTCAATAATCCCCATTGTTTTGAGCGTCAGCGTCTAGCACGAATAGAGCGTTATTAGCGACTTCTTCGCCCGCTTCTAAACCCTCTAAAATTTCATAACTCCCATCGCTCAAGCGGACGGCTTTAATTTCTAACGGGCTTAAGCCAAAATCATCTTTTTTAAACACGATAGCTTTCCCCCCCTTAATCAAAACCGCTTCTTTAGGCAAAATCTTCATTTTTTGTGGTTTTTGAAAGATTTCTACTTGAGCGAACATGTTAGGGTAATAAAGCAATTTAAGATTAGGCACATTGAAGCGCGCTTCTAGCATTTTATCTTGCGCATTTATGATGGGGTTGATGTTTTCAAGCGTGATTTCTTGCTTGCCCTTAATCCCTTCTACGAACAAGATCGCTTTATGCGTGTTTTTTAAAAACTCTAAATCCTCTTGATTGACTTTAACAAGCGCCCACAATCGGCTTAAATCTATGATCTGAAACAGCTCTTGCCCTTTTTTAAAAAAGCTCCCCTCATTGAGATCCGGGCTTTTTTTAAAGATAACGCCGTTGAAACGAGAGTAAATAGTGATTTCATTTTGAACCTTATGGCTGCTGATGATTTTTTCAATACTGGAATTTTCTAACCCTAATAGTTTTAATTTTTCTTTAATCGCTCCCACTTGCTGGTTGAATTTCAATGACGATAGCAATTCGCTTTGAACGCCCGCTAATTCAGGGGAATACACGCTCAATAGTTTATCGCCCTTTTTAATGGGGGTATAGGTTTTATTCGCATAAAGCTTTTCCACATAGCCATCAAAACGCAGGGTTTGAGAAAAAATCAGCGCTTCATTAGGCTGTAGGAGCGCGTAATAGCGCCGGCTTTGGGCGAATTCTTTTTCTATAACCTTAGTGGTGGAAATGTTAAAACGGGTTTGGTTTTTAGCTTCTTTAGTTTTTTTAGTCTCTTTGGTTTCTTGAGCGTTAGCGAATAAGAGGCTAAAAAATAAGGCTAACAATAAAAGCCGTTTCATTCTAATCCTTTGAGGTTTTGTAAGGACAAATAAGCGCTATTTAGAGCGCTTAAGGTTTCAAGCTGGGTGATTTGCATGGTGATTTTGTCATTCAAGGCGTTGTAATAAGCGTTGTAATCGCCATTAGTTTTCAAATCAAGCGCATAAATTTGCGCGATTTTTTCATTCTGTTTTACAATTTTATTGATCGCTTCTAGGTTTTTTTGCAAGGTTTCTAATTTTTTAAGGAGTTTTAGGGCCAGGTGGTGCGTTTTGTTTTTGGCGTTTTCCACTTCGCTTTTAAACACCAAGCTTTCTTTTTTCTTTTGCTCCACTAATTTAGCCTGCTTGCCATAAAGGGGTAAGGGGATAGACAAAGCGACGCTAAACATGTCGTAGTTATAGTATTGTTTGGAACGAAAATAATACACCCCGGTAACATTCACATCTTCTAAAAAGCTTTTTTTAGCCAAAGTGATGTCTTTTTGCGCTTTTTCTTCATCAAGCCTGGCGATCGCAATATCGTAATTAGTGGCGCTAATGTTATATAGCTCTTGCTCTTTATTAAATTCAAAATTTTTAGGGGCAATGCTTAAAATCTCATCTTCTTTAAAAACCAATTCACCCATGGAATAATGGCTGCTAGACAAGGCTTCTTCTAAATTGTTTTTTTTGATTTCTAATTGCGATTTTAAAATTTCTAATTTAGCGATTGCTATTAAATTAGGCGAACTAGAATGGTTGGCTTGATAAAGGGTGTTTTCTAAATTTTTAATCGCTGTGTTTAAAAGCTCTATTTCTTGTTGGTTTTTATAATTTTCAATGCCATTTATCATTAAATTAATCACCAATTGTTGCTTGGTTTTTTTAAGCTCTAATATCTTTTTTTGTTTTTCTAAATTGATCATTTTAGACTGCGTGAGTTTTTTACCATTTAAATCCACTTTTTGAGACAAACCCAAGCTCATGTTTTGCATTAAGGTGCTATCTAGCCTGAAAAAGTCGCTCACGTTAGCGTTGTTATAGCCTAAATACAAAATAGGGTTATCCCATTTGCTAACGACTTTTTCTTGAGAATTTAAAGCGTCAATTTGCTCTTGTAGGGCTTGTATTTTTTGATTTTTAGAAAGGTATTTAGCCACAAAAGATTGGATTTCTAAATCTTTAGCCAAACCCAAACTAAAAAGCAGTAAAAAAGCTGTTAGAAGGCGTATTGACACGCCCCCCTTATAGAATGCGCTTATAAAAGATAGCATGCGCTTATAAATCCAGGCTTGTTTTAGCGCGATAAACTTGGCCTTCTTTGGATTTAATATCCACCCTAACCTGCCATGTCCCGTTCATGGAAAGATTGGTTTTAGCTTCATAAAGGCCGTTTTTTTCACTCACTTGCGCCATTTCTTTCATCGCTGGCATGCCAGGCATTTCAGGCATCATAAACTGCACCCTAACGATAGCTTTTTCTAAAGCCTTACCTTTTAAAGTGGGGCTAAGCACAAAAGTGTTATCGCCTTTAATGGGGTTGCCCACGGATTTGATTTTCACTTCCAAATCATTAGCTTTTAGGGTTTGCTCCCATGCGTTCAAACTCATAACCCCCAACACGCTTACTAAAAATAAAGCGGCTAACTTTTTCATCGTTTTAACCTTTACATTAAGATAACAAGGAAGTCCTTGTTGCGAACGAATGATAACCCTCTTTTGTGTAAAAATTGTGGAAATGGTGTTTAAAAAATTAAGGTTTTAAGTAGAAGGTATAAGAGTTTATGCTATTTTTTCAAGGTTTTAAAATCAAATTTCAAAGGATTAGCATGCAATTTAGAATCGAACATGACACGATGGGCGAAATCAAAGTAGATGACAGCCAATACTGGGGGGCTCAAACGCAACGCAGTCTTGAAAACTTTAAGATCGGCACTGAAAAAATGCCTAAAGAACTCATTGGCGCGTTTGCCAAACTCAAAAGGAGTCTGGCGGTAGTCAATCACAAGTTAGGGAAATTAAGCTTGGAAAAATCGCAAGCCATTATCAAAGCGTGCGATTGCATTTTAAAAGGCGAGTTGTGCGGCGAATTCCCGTTGGCGATATGGCAAACAGGGAGCGGGACTCAAACAAACATGAATCTCAATGAAGTCATCGCCAATAAGGCTACCGAAATTTTAGGGGGTAATTTCAGGGAGAAAAAACTCATCCACCCTAACGATGATGTGAACATGTCTCAAAGCTCCAACGACACTTTCCCTACCGCAATGCACGTTGTGAGCGTGCTAGAAATCACGCATAAATTATTGCCCAGTTTAGAGAATCTGTTAAAAACCTTTAAAGACAAAAGCCAACAATTTAAAGAGATTGTCAAGATCGGGCGCACGCATTTACAAGACGCTACGCCTTTAACTTTGGGGCAAGAATTTAGCGGGTATGCGAGCATGCTAGAGCATTCTAAACAACAAATTTTAGAGAGTTTGGAGCATTTAAGGGAATTAGCCATAGGCGGGACGGCCGTAGGCACCGGGCTAAACGCTCATAAAGAATTGAGCGAAAAAGTGGCTGAAGAATTGAGCCAGTTTAGCGGCGTGAAATTCATCTCTGCGCCCAATAAATTCCACGCGCTCACTAGCCATGACGCTATCGCTTATGCGCATGGGGCTTTTAAGGCTTTAGCGGCGAATTTAATGAAAATCGCTAACGATATTAGATGGCTTGCGAGCGGGCCGCGCTGTGGTTTGGGCGAGCTTAATATCCCTGAAAACGAGCCGGGCAGTTCTATTATGCCCGGTAAAGTCAATCCCACGCAATGCGAAGCGATGACAATGGTGGCCGTGCAAGTGATGGGGAATGATACCGCTATTGGCATTGCGGCCAGTCAGGGTAATTTTGAATTGAATGTGTTTAAACCGGTGATTATTTATAATTTCTTGCAAAGTTTAAGGCTGTTGAGCGACAGCATGGAAAGTTTTAATACCCATTGCGCAAGCGGTATTGAGCCTAATAGAGAAAAAATTGATTATTACTTGCACCATTCTTTGATGCTAGTAACCGCCCTAAACCCGCATGTAGGCTATGAAAACGCCGCTAAAATCGCTAAAAACGCCCACAAAAAAGGCATTTCTCTAAAAGAAAGCGCGGTGGAATTGAAACTCTTGAGCGCTGAAGATTTTGACAAATTCGTGGTGCCTGAAAAGATGATCGGGCCTAAGGCTTGAAACCTTGGGCGGGCGTGCGAGATGAAACCTGAAGAAGCCACTCATAGCAAAGAGATTCGTAAGATTTTAAAAGAGGCGTTGCATGGCAATAAAGATTTGAATCTTGCTAACTGATGGGGCGTATTCTTTGACTATCCTCTCATCGCCAAGCGACAGAAAAAGCGTGAAAAACTTTGAAAAAGAATTAACAGAGTTTATTAAGAGGCTAAGAGAAAACAGGATAACGCATGGAGCGCATGAGTAGGGATTTTATACCGGTTGGGTTGCGTATAAATGACTCTAGGCATTGATGAAGCGGGGAGGGGGTGTTTGGCCGGTTCGCTTTTTGTGGCGGGGGTGGTGTGCGATGAAAAAACAGCCTTAGAATTTCTAAAAATGGGTCTTAAGGATAGCAAGAAGCTCAGCCCCAAAAAGCGCTTTCTCTTAGAAGATAAGATCAAAACGCATGGTGAGGTCAAGTTTTTCGTGGTTAAAAAAAGCGCAGAAGCAATTGATAGCTTAGGCTTAGGGGCGTGTTTGAAGCTCGCTATTCAAGAAATTGTAGAAAATGGTTGCCCTTTAGCTGATGAAATAAAAATAGACGGCAACACGGCGTTTGGCTTGAACAAACGCTACCCCCATATACAAACCATCATCAAAGGCGATGAAAAAGTTGCTCAAATCGCTATGGCGTCTGTTTTAGCGAAAGCCTTTAAGGACAGAGAAATGCGACAATTGCATGCTTTGTTTAAGGAATACGGCTGGGATAAGAATTGCGGGTATGGGACTAAACAACATATAGAAGCGATCATTAAGCTAGGGGCTACGCCTTTTCATCGGCATAGCTTCACGCTTAAAAACCGCATCTTAAATCCCAAACTCTTAGAGGTGGAACAACGCCTTATTTAAAAGGGTGCTGAGATGGGTAGCGCTCGTTAAAGAAAGGTCGATGCGTTTGGCTTTAAAGTAAGCGATTAAGTCTTCAGGCTGAATGAAAGGGAATTGCACCATGACATACACACGATGGTTGGTGGTATCCACGAACCTTTTAGCCAAAATGGATTTAGACGTTAAAAAATCAATAAGCCCGAATAAATGGCTGATAACATTATTTTTAACTTGAAGCGCTTTAACAATGCGATGGTGCATTTTAGTGATTAAAATGCTTTCTAACGAGCTGTAAGCGTTCATTCTAGCCCTTAAAAGAGCGATTTCTTCAGCGTTTTTTTCAGGGGGCAATTTGTCGTCATAGGGGATGTAATTGGCGTAAAAATCGTTCCTTTTACCAGAAATTGAAGCCGATCCGACATATTGATTGGGCGGGTTCTTTTCTTTAAAAAGATTGATTTCAAGCCAATCGGGATGGTTGATCGTGTCTTTTAAACTATGAGCATGCGCTGTTTGAGCGAAGAGGCCTAGGGATAACAAGGCACAGAAACTTAATTTTTTCAATGCGTTCATTATAGCTTCCTTTCTATAAAAAAAATATCCTACGCTTTTAGGGTAGGTGGGTATTTCTCAAAAAGGCGAAATACTGCGATAGCTTATAGTGTGTTAGCTTAAGAAAAAATAAAAAATATGCAATAATCACTTAAAAATGTTAGTAATAATATTAAATACATAAATACATAAATACATAAATACATAAATACATAAATACATAAATACATAAATACATAAATACATAAATACATAAATACATAAATACATAAATACATAATAACTATTATACCAAAATAGATTGAATATCCAAAGAAAAATCAATGAAATTAAGGTGTTTGTAGGGGGGATTATTGGCTGAAATGGGGGCGTTGATAGAAACCACCACGATATTTAAAAACCCATGCTCATGGCACCATAAAAGCTGCTTTTCTAAAAAATGGGGCGTGGGGAAAGCGTGGGCGATGAGGGCGAGCTTGTTTATAGAATGTTCGCGCAAGATAAAAATCCCGTTGTCATGGGAGTAAAGCTCATAATTTGGGAATTGCTTGTAAAGCTCTAAAAAAACCATGTTTTCAAAAACACTTAAAAGCGAGGGGCTAGGAGTCAGGCTATAAGGCAAGGCAAAATCGCACAAATACAATCTGGTTTTATGATTTTCAAAGCTAGGGACTAAAAAAAGGATGCGTTGTTTTTCTAGCGCATGTAAAAATTTATAAAGGGTGTCTTTAGAAGTTTTCAGCTCTTTTTTGAATTGCGTATAAAGATAAAAAGCGCTCACAAATTTAGACTGATGCGCGCAGATTTTAGCCATTAAGGGGGCGTAAGCTTGAAAGGCTAGTTTGATATTTTCTTGTTTTTTTAGGATTTTTTCTTGCTCGTTTTCTATAAAAAGCGAATCTAAAGCGTTGCCGTCTCTTAAAAAGCGGTTAAACAGGGTGTTTTTAGGGGTGTTGGGCTTGAAAAAGCTAGTGTATTCTTTAAAATCCAACCCTAACGCATAGCGCAAGCTAAAATTGGGCGCTGTTATGGGGCTTAAATAATTAGGGATAAGAATAATTTTGGGAAGCTTGGGCAGGCTGAAATCCAACCGCTCTATATTGTCTAAAATGAGCAAGTTCATTTTCTTTTCCAAATGCCATTTTAAAAGCCACGAGCTTAAGATATTTTTATTCAAACGCATGTCATTGTAATTGAGATACACAGGGTTTTTAAAATCCTTCGCTAGTTTGAGGGCGAAAGTGGTTTTACCGGATTTCATCGGCCCTAAAAGACAGATTTTATCGCCTGAAGGCGGGTTTGAAAGCGGGTTGTTTAAAGCCGGCTCTTTAGGGGTTTCAAAAGGCCCAAAAGGGTGCAAGCAAGAAAGGGGCATGAACTTCCTTATAAAGGGGATTGGATTAAGATAATCGTAGCGCATTTTTTTTATATTTCCTTATAAAAAGGAAGTAAAAATCCCTAAAAAGCCCTAAAAATAGCAAAAGTTATTGACTAAATGGCGCATTTTGAGTAGTATTTCAGTTTTTATTTTATTGTTTTATTCTGTTTTGAGTAACGAATGAAACGAGTTCTTTTAGGAGAGTTTATGGAAAAAATCAGGTTGAAGCTCAAAGCTTATGACCATAGAGTGTTGGATCGCTCTGTTGTGGCTATCGTGGAAGCTGTAAAGCGTTCAGGTTCTGAAATTAGAGGGCCTATCCCTTTACCGACTAAGAATAAGCGTTACACCGTTTTGCGCTCCCCGCATGTCAATAAGGATTCAAGAGAGCAGTTTGAGATTAGGGTTTATAGCCGGTTGATTGATATTATCTCGGCCACCCCAGAAACCGTGGATAGCTTGATGAAGTTGGACTTAGCGCCTGAAGTGGATGTAGAAGTAACTTCTATGGAAACGAAGTAGTCCTAACGCATTGAGATCATAAAATAAGGGTTAGATATGGAATTTTTAGTTCAAAAGATAGGCATGAGCCGCACGATTGATGCTAACAGCACGCCTGTAACCTTGCTTAAAGTCTTGCAAGCGAAAGTGTGCCAGCTAGAAAACGGGAAAGCTTTAGTGGCCTATGCGATGCATAAAAAACACAATAAGGCGATTGAAGGCCAGCAAAAGAAATACCAACTCAGCAAAGAGTTTAACCATTTCGCTACCTTAAAAGCTTCCCAACAACAAGAGTTGGGCGATTTGGATTTGAGCGCTTTAGAAACGCTTAAAAGGGTTAAAGCGAGCTTTAAAACGAAAGGAAGAGGCTTTGCGGGGGTGATGAAGCGTTGGAATTTCCAAGGCGGGCCTGCAGCGCATGGGAGCCGTTTCCACCGCCGCCCTGGTTCTATTGGTAACCGAGAATGGCCAGGAAGAGTGCAAAAGGGTAGGAAAATGGCAGGGCATTATGGCAATGAGCTAGTTACTTGCCAAAACGAGGTGCTCTCTTTTGATAAAGAAAGTATGGTGTTAGTGCTAAAGGGTTCAGTGGCCGGCTTTTCTGGGGCTTATGGACGCATTAGAGCGGTATAAAACCATACATTGAATATAATATAAAGGGTTTGATATGAGTAAGGCCATCGTTTTAGACAGCCATTTGAAAGAAAAGGGTAGCGTGGAGTTACCTAAAAGATATGAGGGTATCAACAGCCATAACCTCTATCTTTATGTGAAACATTATTTATCTTCTGCGCGCGCTAATACCGCTAAAAGTAAAAACCGCGCTGAAGTGAGCGGGGGCGGTAGGAAGCCTTGGGCGCAAAAAGGGGGCGGGAGAGCCAGAGCAGGGAGCATCACTTCGCCTGTGTTTGTGGGTGGGGGTGTCTCTCATGGGGCTACGAATAAGCGCAACTACAACCTTAAAATCAATAAAAAACAAAAACGCTTGGCTTTAGAATACGCTTTGGAAGAAAAAGCGCAAGCGAATAAGCTGTTTGTGGTGGAAAAAATCGCTATAAAAGGCGTGGTTGAAGACAATAAAAGAAAGCATTTGACTAAAGAAGCCAATCAAATGTTCCAGGCTTTAGAGCAACGAGACACTTTGTTTGTGTGCATGAACATGGACGAATACACCGAGTTAGCTTTTAGTAACCTTAAAAAATGCCTTGTTATTGATGTGAGCGAGTTAAACGCTTATCTTTTAGCGGCGTTTAGCTCTGTGGTGATGGAAGAAGCGGCGTTTCAGCATGCGGTGCAAGATAAGACAGAGGAGTAAAAAATGGCAGACATCATGGATATAAAGTCAATTCTTTACACTGAAAAGTCATTAGGATTGCAAGAAAAAGGTGTTTTAGTGGTTCAGACGGCTCAAAATGTAACCAAAAACCAGCTCAAAGAAGTGTTTAAAACTTACTTTGGCTTTGAGCCTTTGAAAATCAATTCTTTGAAACAAGAAGGTAAGGTGAAACGCTTTAGAGGGAAGCTTGGACAAAGAAAGTCGTTTAAGAAATTTTATGTGAAAGTTCCAGAGGGCGCTAGCATTGCCGCCCTTGGCGCGTAGAAAGGAGAAAGCGTTATGGCGATTAAAACTTATAAGCCCTACACCCCAAGCAGACGCTTCATGTCGGTGTTGGACTCTAAAGACATTACCGCAAAAAGCAGTGTCAAAGGCTTACTCACTAAGCTTAAAGCGACAGCAGGGAGGAACAATAACGGGCGAATCACTAGCCGCCACAAAGAGAGAGGGGCTAAAAAACTCTATCGCATTATTGATTTCAAGCGCAACAAATACAACATTGAAGGGAAAGTGGCTGCGATTGAGTATGATCCTTACAGAAACGCGCGCATCGCTCTTGTAGTCTATCCTGATGGGGACAAACGCTATATTTTACAGCCAAGCGGTTTGAAAGTGGGCGATAGCGTTATCGCTGCTGAAGGCGGTTTGGATATTAAAGTGGGCTTTGCGATGAAGTTAAAAAATATCCCCATAGGAACAGTGGTACATAATATTGAAATGCATCCAGGGGCTGGCGGGCAATTAGCCAGAAGTGCAGGAATGAGCGCTCAAATCATGGGTAGAGAAAATAAATACACCATTCTTAGGATGCCAAGCTCTGAAATGCGCTACATTTTAAGCGAATGCATGGCAAGCATTGGCGTGGTAGGGAATGAGGATTTTATCAATGTCTCTATCGGTAAGGCAGGGCGTAACCGCCACAGAGGGATCCGCCCACAAACTCGTGGGAGCGCGATGAACCCCGTGGATCACCCGCATGGTGGGGGCGAGGGTAAAACAGGGACAAGCGGTCATCCTGTATCGCCTTGGGGTACTCCAGCTAAGGGCTATAAAACTAGAAAGAAAAAAGCTAGCGACAAGCTCATCATTTCCAGAAAGAAACATAAATAAAGGTTAAAGAATGTCTAGGTCAATTAAAAAGGGTCCTTTTATAGACGACCACTTGATGAAAAAAACGCTCAAGGCAAAAGAGGGTAAGGATAACCGCCCGATTAAAACATGGTCTAGAAGAAGCACCATTTTGCCTGAAATGATTGGTTTTACTTATAATGTGCATAATGGCAGGGTTTTTGTCCCTGTGTATATCACAGAAAACCATGTGGGTTATAAGTTAGGGGAATTCGCTCCTACAAGAACTTTTAAAGGGCACAAAGGCAGTGTCCAAAAAAAGATTGGCAAGTAAGGGGGTAGAATGAGTAAAGCGTTATTAAGATTTGTGCGGTTATCTCCTACTAAAGCCAGATTGATTGCAAGACAGATCCAAGGCATGAACGCTGAATTAGCGATCGCTAGTTTGGAATTTACGCCCAATAAAGCGGCTAGAGTGCTTTCAAAAGTGGTGGCTTCTGCGGTCGCTAACGGCTCATTAGACGCCAAGAGTGCTCTGATTGTTTCTTGCAGAGTGGATGCTGGCCCTGTGCTTAGGCGTTCCATTCCAAGGGCTAAAGGCAGAGCCACAGCCATTAGAAAGCCAACATCTCATGTATTCGTAGAAGTAGCAGAAGGGAAAGAAATGAAATCTTCTAAAAGCCATAAAAAAAATCAAGCAGAAGGTAAGTAGGGCATGGGACAAAAAGTTAATCCGGTAGGTTTAAGATTAGGTATTAATAGGAATTGGACTTCCAGATGGTTCCCTAGCGCTCGCACCGCTCCAAGCAATATTGATGAAGACAATAAGATTAGGAAATTCCTTAAAAAAGAGCTTTATTATGCTGGCGTGAGCGAGATTGTGATTGAAAGAGCGGCTAAAAAACTGCGCGTTACGGTTGTAGCGGCTCGCCCAGGGCTTATCATTGGTAAAAAAGGCGTGGATATTGAAAAAGTCAAAGAAGGTTTAAAAACGCTCATTAAAAAAGAAGTCTCCATTAATATTAAAGAAGTCAAACGCCCCCAAGCTGACGCTCAATTAGCCGCAGAAAATGTAGCCACCCAACTAGAAAAAAGGGTCGCTTTCCGCCGTGCGATGAAAAAAGTCATGCAAGCGGCGTTAAAATCCGGCGCTAAAGGGATTAAGGTGTGCGTTTCTGGCCGTTTAGCAGGGGCTGAAATCGCTCGCACCGAATGGTATATGGAAGGGCGCGTGCCTTTACACACTTTAAGGGCTAAGATTGATTATGGCTTTGCTGAAGCGATGACGGTATATGGTATTATTGGCGTGAAAGTGTGGATTTTCAAAGGGGAAGTTTTGCAAAAAGGCATCCAATTTGAGAAAAAAGAAGAGGCTAAAGAAGAAAGAGAGCCTAGAAGAAGCAGAAGAGGGAGGCAATAATCATGTTAATGCCAAAAAGAACAAAATACAGAAAGCAAATGAAAGGGCGCAATCGTGGGAAAGCCCATCGTGGTAATTCCATTGCGTTTGGGGATATTGCGATTAAAGCCATAGAGCATGGGAGGATTGATTCACGCCAGATTGAATCCGCAAGGGTAGCTATGACAAGGCACATTAAAAGAGCGGGTAAGGTGTGGATTAGAGTATTTCCTGATAAGCCTTTGACCGCTAAACCTTTAGAAACGAGGATGGGTAAAGGTAAAGGCTCTGTGGAAAAATGGGTGATGAATATCAAGCCGGGCA
The DNA here is from genome assembly GCF_014497725.1 of Helicobacter pylori. GTDB lineage: Bacteria > Campylobacterota > Campylobacteria > Campylobacterales > Helicobacteraceae > Helicobacter > Helicobacter pylori_DE. The sequence goes on from NZ_JACTGF010000007.1 coordinate 24,746, forward strand.
GAATCGTTTATGAAATGCTAGGCATTGAAGAAGGACTAGCGAGAGAAGCTTTAGCGTTAGCTCAGAGCAAACTTCCTTTTAAAACCAAAATTGTAACTTGTGAGAGCGAAAATGAAATATACTGAATTGAAAGATAAGAGTATCAAGGAATTAGAAGAGTTGTTGCATGCTAAAAAAGCGGAGCTTTTTGAGTTGCGCGTTAAGTTAAAGGCTATGCAATTGAGTAATCCTAACGAGATTAAGAAAGCCAGAAGAAATATCGCTCGCATTAACACGGCCATTAATGCGCATTATTCTTCTAGCGTTGAGTAAAAAAAGGGTAAGCAATGAATACAAAAGAGCCGCATAAAAGGCTGGTGCAAGGCAAGGTTATCAGCAAGTTTGCTGAAAAAAGTGCTGTGATTCTTGTGGAAAGAAAAGTGGTGCATGAAAAATACCGCAAGATTGTTAAAAAGTTCAAAAAATACACCATTCATGATGAAAACAATCAGGTGAAAGTAGGGGATTTTGTGAGCGCGATTGAGTGCAGACCGCTTTCTAAAACCAAGTCCTTCACGCTTAAAGAAATTTTAGTGGTGGGAGTATAAGCATGATACAGAGTTTTACAAGATTGAATGTCGCTGACAATAGCGGTGCTAAAGAAATCATGTGCATTAAGGTGTTAGGAGGCAGTCATAAACGCTATGCGAGCGTGGGTAGCGTGATCGTGGCTTCCGTGAAAAAAGCTATCCCTAATGGTAAGGTGAAACGCGGTCAAGTGGTCAAAGCCGTTGTGGTGAGAACGAAAAAAGAAATCCAAAGGAAAAATGGTTCTTTGGTGCGTTTTGATGACAATGCAGTGGTGATTTTGGACGCTAAAAAAGATCCTGTTGGCACAAGGATTTTTGGGCCAGTGAGCCGAGAAGTGCGTTACGCTAATTTCATGAAAATTATTTCTCTAGCACCGGAGGTTGTATAATGAAAAGCGAAATCAAAAAAAATGACATGGTGAAAGTCATTGCAGGAGACGATAAGGGCAAGGTCGCTAAGGTTTTAGCGGTGTTGCCTAAGACTTCTCAAGTGGTTGTTGAAGGGTGTAAGGTGGTGAAAAAAGCGATTAAACCTACTGATGATAACCCTAAAGGGGGCTTTATCCATAAAGAAAAGCCCATGCACATTTCCAATGTGAAGAAAGCCTAAGGAGTTGGATACATGTTTGGTTTGAAACAATTTTATCAAGATGAAGTGAGGGCAAAACTCGCTCAAGAATTAGACATCAAAAACCCCATGCTTTTGCCCAAGCTAGAAAAAATCGTTATCAGCGTGGGCGCTGGGGCTCATGCAAAAGACATGAAAATCATGCAAAATATCGCGCAAACGATTTCTTTGATTGCAGGGCAAAAAGCCGTGATCACTAAAGCGAAAAAATCCGTTGCAGGCTTTAAGATCAGAGAAGGCATGGCGGTAGGGGCGAAAGTTACCTTAAGGAATAAACGCATGTATAATTTCTTAGAAAAGCTGATTGTGATTTCATTGCCCAGAGTGAAAGACTTTAGAGGGATCTCACGGAATGGCTTTGATGGGCGTGGGAATTACACCTTTGGGATCAATGAGCAGTTGATTTTCCCGGAAGTGGTTTATGATGATATTATGGTCAGTCATGGCATGAACATCACTATGGTAACTTCTACGGACAACGATAAAGAAGCGTTCAAGTTGTTAGAATTGCTTGGATTGCCTTTTGCAAAAGTGAGATAAGGGGTTAATATGGCTAAAAAATCAATGATAGCAAAGGCTCAAAGGAAACCAAAATTCCAAGTAAGGGCTTATACCAGATGTCGCATTTGTGGGAGACCTCATTCGGTTTATAGGGATTTTGGGCTTTGTAGGGTGTGCCTTAGAAAAATGGGCAGTGAGGGACTCATCCCAGGCTTGAGAAAAGCCAGTTGGTAAGGATAAGATATGGTAAATGATATAATTGCAGATTCATTAACTCGTTTGAGAAACGCTTCTATGCGCCGTTTAGAATTCACGCAGCTTTATTACGCAAAAATCGTGGTTTCTATCTTAGAGATTTTTAAAGAAAAGGGTTTCATTAAAGATTTCAATGTCAAAGATAAAGACAAGAAACAATCGGTTTATGTGCAGTTGGCTTATGATGAAAAAGGGCATTCAAAAATCAGCGAAGTGAAGCGCCTAAGCAAGCCCGGTCGTCGTGTGTATAAGCAAAAAAACGAGTTGAAGCGCTTTAAAAATGGCTATGGCGTGATTGTGGTAAGCACTTCTAAAGGGGTGATCACTAACGAAGAAGCTTACAGACAAAATGTCGGTGGCGAAGTGCTTTGCAGCATTTGGTAAAGGATTAAAAATGTCAAGAATCGGGAAAAGAATCATTGAAATCCCAAGCTCTGTGCAAGCGAGCGTGGAAGGGAGTAAGCTTCTTTTTAAAAACAGCAAAGAAAAGCATGAGTTAGAAACTCATAACCGAGTGAAAATCACGCTTGAAAACAACCAATTGAGCTTCCAGCCTGTGGGCGAAGACGCGCAGTCTAGGGCTTATTGGGGGACTTATGGGGCTTTAGCGAATAACATTGTAATAGGATTAAGCACCGGTTTCAGTAAGACTTTAGAAGTCAATGGCGTGGGCTATAAGGTGGCCTTGGGTCATAAAACTTTGGATTTGAGCTTGGGTTTTAGCCACCCGGTGAAATACCCCATTCCAGCAGGGATTGAAATGGTGGTGGAAAAAAACACGATCACTATCAAAGGGAGCGATAAGCAAAAAGTAGGGCAAGTCGCCGCTGAAATCAGGAGCTTCAGACCCCCAGAGCCATACAAGGGCAAGGGCGTGAAATACAGCAATGAAGTCATTATTAGAAAAGCTGGTAAGACAGCTAAAAAATAAATAAGGTGGAGTGATGAACGCGAAAGCATTGTATAAAAAGAAAGCCTTAAGAGATCGCCGAAAATTAAGGATTAAAAGCAAGCTCTTGGGCGATGCGTTAAGGCCTAGGGTGAGCGTTTTTCGTTCGAATCGCTATTTCTATGCGCAAGCGATTGATGATGTTAAACAAAGCACCATAACGCATATTGATGGCAGGAAAATGGGCTTTAAGAATACGCAAGAAGACGCTAAAAAATTAGGCGCTCTCTTTGCTGAAGAATTGAAAAAAGCAGGGATTGAGCGAGCGGTTTATGACAGGAATGGTTACCTCTATCATGGCGTGGTGGCAGCGTTTGCTGAAAGCTTGAGAGAGAACGGGATCGCTCTATGACAGAAAGGAAAGGTATGGAAGAGATTAACAGAGAAGAGTTTCAAGAAGTCGTTGTGAATATTGGTCGTGTAACCAAAGTGGTTAAGGGCGGTAGGCGGTTTCGTTTTAACGCTTTAGTGGTTGTGGGCAATAAAAATGGGCTTGTAGGCTTTGGTTTGGGCAAGGCTAAGGAAGTCCCTGATGCGATTAAAAAAGCGGTAGATGATGCGTTTAAAAACCTAATCCATGTAACGATTAAAGGCACGACTATCGCTCATGATATTGAGCATAAATACAACGCAAGCCGTATTTTACTCAAACCGGCAAGTGAGGGAACGGGGGTGATTGCTGGGGGTTCAACACGCCCTATCGTGGAATTAGCAGGCATTAAGGATATTCTGACCAAATCTTTAGGCTCCAACAACCCCTATAATGTGGTGCGCGCGACTTTTGACGCTTTAGCGAAAATCAAGGCGTAGTTAAAAAGGATATTGTAATGGGATTAGAAAATTTAAAACCGGCTAAAGGTAGCGTTAAAAAAATCAAACGAGTGGGCCGTGGTCAAGGAAGCGGCATGGGAAAGACAGCCACAAGAGGCGGTAAAGGCCAAACCGCAAGGACAGGTTATAAGGCTAAAAGAGGCTTTGAAGGGGGGCAACAACCCTTACAACGCCGTTTGCCTAAAATAGGTTTTAGGACTAAAGATTCTCATATCTATTCTATCAATGTAGAAAATAATGAAGCGATTAAGAATTTAGAAGAGATTACTTTTTCAAGCTTGCGCGCTTTACACCATTTCCCCCTTTATATTGAAGGCGTGAAATTGATCGGTAAAGACGCTAAAAACCTAGCTTCTAAAATTAAAGATGAGAGAATCAAAACAAGCGGGCAGAAGTAATGCCCTTATCAGCTTGATTTAAGAGGAATAAGTTATTATGAATAAAGCTATTGCTAGTAAGATACTTATCACTTTGAGTTTTTTATTTCTCTACAGAGTCTTAGCTTATATCCCCATTCCTGGCGTAGATTTAGCAGCGATCAAGGCTTTTTTTGACAGCAATTCCAACAACGCTTTGGGGTTGTTTAACATGTTTAGTGGGAATGCGGTTTCTCGCTTGAGCATCATCTCTTTGGGTATCATGCCCTATATCACTTCTTCCATTATCATGGAGCTTTTGAGCGCGACTTTCCCCAACCTGGCTAAAATGAAAAAAGAGCGAGACGGCATGCAAAAATACATGCAAATCGTGCGCTATTTGACCATTTTAATCACCCTAATCCAAGCGGTGAGCGTTTCAGTGGGTTTAAGGAGCATTAGTGGAGGAGCGAATGGGGCGATCATGATTGATATGCAAGTCTTTATGATCGTTTCAGCGTTTTCTATGCTTACAGGGACGATGTTGCTCATGTGGATAGGGGAGCAAATCACGCAAAGAGGCGTGGGGAATGGGATCAGCCTCATTATTTTTGCCGGGATTGTTTCAGGGATTCCGTCAGCCATTTCAGGCACATTCAATCTAGTTAATACGGGCGTGATCAATATTTTAATGCTCATTGGTATTGTGTTGATTGTTTTAGCGACGATTTTTGCGATCATCTATGTGGAATTAGCCGAGCGCAGGATCCCTATTTCTTATGCGCGTAAAGTGGTGATGCAAAACCAAAACAAGCGCATCATGAATTACATTCCTATTAAGTTGAATTTAAGTGGGGTGATCCCCCCCATTTTCGCTTCAGCTTTGCTCGTGTTCCCTTCTACGATTTTACAGCAAGCCACAAGCAACAAGACTTTGCAAGCGATTGCGGATTTTTTAAGCCCGCAAGGGTATGCGTATAACATTTTGATGTTCTTACTCATCATCTTTTTTGCTTATTTTTATTCTTCTATCGTGTTCAATTCTAAGGATATTGCGGATAATTTAAGGCGTAATGGCGGGTATATTCCAGGGCTTAGGCCTGGAGAGGGGACTTCATCGTTTTTGAATGCTGTAGCGAGCAAACTCACTTTGTGGGGTTCGTTGTACTTGGCGCTCATTTCTACCGTGCCTTGGATTTTGGTTAAGGCTATGGGCGTGCCTTTTTACTTTGGAGGTACGGCGGTGCTGATTGTGGTTCAAGTCGCTATTGACACCATGAAAAAGATTGAAGCACAAATTTATATGAGCAAGTATAAAACTTTAAGCGCGGTAGGCTTTTAATGGCGATCTTCATTAAAAGCCCAAAAGAAATCAAAGCTCTAAGAAAAGCCGGGGAATTAACCGCTCAAGCGTTAGCCCTTTTAGAGCGAGAAGTAAGGCCTGGGGTTTCACTTTTAGAGCTGGATAAAATGGCTGAAGATTTTATCAAATCCTCTCATGCTAGGCCTGCTTTTAAGGGGCTTTATGGTTTCCCCAACTCGGTGTGCATGTCCTTAAATGAGGTGGTTATTCATGGCATTCCTACGGATTATGTTTTACAAGAAGGGGATATTATAGGCTTGGATTTGGGGGTGGAGGTGGATGGCTATTATGGCGATTCGGCCCTCACGCTTCCCATAGGCACGATAAGCCCGCAAGATGAAAAACTACTCGCTTGCTCTCAAGAGAGCTTGATGCATGCCATTAATTCAATTAGAGTGGGCATGCATTTTAAAGAGTTGAGTCAGATTTTAGAGGGTGCGATTACAGAAAGGGGCTTTGTGCCTTTGAAGGGGTTTTGTGGGCATGGCATTGGTAAAAAGCCCCATGAAGAGCCAGAAATCCCCAACTACCTAGAAAAAGGCGTCAAACCTAATAGCGGCCCTAAAATCAAAGAGGGCATGGTATTTTGTTTAGAGCCTATGGTGTGTCAAAAACAGGGTGAGCCTAAAATACTAGCGGATAAATGGAGCGTGGTTTCAGTGGATGGGCTTAACACAAGCCACCATGAGCATACTATCGCCATAGTTGGCAATAAAGCAGTGATTCTTACGGAGCGTTAATGGCAAGAGATGATGTTATAGAAGTGGATGGGAAAGTGATTGAGGCGTTGCCTAACGCCACTTTTAAGGTGGAGTTAGACAATAAGCATGTGGTGTTGTGCCGTATTTCTGGAAAGATGCGCATGCACTATATTAGGATTGCTTTAGGCGATAGGGTCAAGCTAGAGCTTACGCCCTATAGCTTAGACAAGGGTCGGATAACTTTTAGATATAAATAATTTAAGGGTTATTTCAATGAAAATATGTTAGTATAAAAGTTTTTAGTAGTGCCTAATTTTTTCAAAGGAGAAAAATCATGAAAGTCAGGCCATCAGTGAAAAAGATGTGCGATAAGTGCAAAATCATTAAAAGAAGGGGTGTTATTAGAGTGATCTGCGCTACCCCTAAACACAAACAAAGACAAGGATAAAGCATGGCAAGGATTGCTGGTGTGGATTTACCAAAAAAGAAGAGAGTAGAGTATGCCCTTACCTATATTTATGGGATTGGGCTTAAGAGTTCTAGAGAGATTTTAGAAGCCGTGGGCATTTCTTTTGACAAGCGCGTGCATGAATTGAGCGAAGATGAAGTGTCTAGCATCACTAAAAAAATCCAGCAAAGCTACCTAGTAGAGGGCGATTTGCGTAAAAAAGTTCAAATGGATATTAAATCTTTAATGGACTTAGGGAATTATCGTGGGATCAGGCATCGTAAGGGTCTTCCTGTAAGAGGTCAAACCACTAAAAATAACGCTAGGACTCGTAAGGGTAAGAAAAAAACCGTGGGTAGCAAGTAGCGAAGTAAGGAGATGATGATTTAATGGCTAAGAGAAATGTAACGGCTAAAAAGAAAGTAGTCAAAAAGAATATTGCTAGAGGGGTTGTTTATATTTCAGCGACCTTTAATAATACCAACATCACTATCACTGATGAAATGGGCAATGTGATTTGCTGGAGCACTGCGGGCGGTTTAGGGTTTAAAGGCTCTAAAAAATCCACCCCTTATGCGGCCCAACAAGCTGTAGAAAGTGCTCTAAGCAAGGCTAAAGAGCATGGCGTTAAAGAAGTGGGCATTAAGGTTCAAGGGCCAGGTAGTGGGCGTGAGACCGCTATTAAGAGCGTGGGCGCGACAGAGGGCGTTAAAGTACTTTGGATTAAAGATATCACCCCACTCCCTCATAATGGTTGCAGACCCCCTAAAAGAAGAAGAGTGTAAGGAGGCTTTATGGCAAGATATAGAGGCGCAGTAGAAAGACTAGAAAGGCGTTTTGGGGTTTCTTTAGCCTTAAAAGGTGAAAGGCGATTGAGCGGGAAGAGTGCGTTAGATAAAAGGGCTTATGGGCCAGGCCAGCATGGGCAAAGACGCACTAAGACTTCTGATTACGGGTTGCAATTGAAAGAAAAGCAAAAAGCTAAAATGATGTATGGCATTTCTGAAAAGCAATTCAGGAGTATTTTTGTGGAAGCCAATCGCTTGGACGGCAATACGGGTGAAAACCTTATCCGCTTGATTGAAAGAAGATTGGATAATGTCGTCTATCGCATGGGGTTTGCGACCACTAGAAGCTCTGCTAGGCAATTGGTAACGCATGGGCATGTGCTTGTGGATGGCAAGCGTTTGGATATTCCCTCTTATTTCGTGCGTTCAGGGCAAAAGATTGAGATCAAAGAAAAAACCAAGAGCAACCCTCAAGTGGTGCGCGCGATGGAATTGACAGCTCAAACAGGGATTGTGCCATGGATTGATGTGGAAAAAGATAAAAAATACGGTATCTTCACCCGCTACCCTGAAAGAGAAGAAGTGGTTGTCCCTATTGAAGAAAGACTCATTGTAGAATTGTATTCTAAGTAAGGGGTTAGAGCATGAAAGTTATCAAAACAGCACCTTTGATCCCATCAGAAATTAAGGTGCTAGAGAAAGAGGGCAATCGGGTTAAGATTTCTCTGGCTCCATTTGAGTTTGGTTACGCTGTTACGCTCGCTCATCCTATTAGAAGACTCTTACTTTTAAGCTCTGTGGGGTATGCTCCTGTGGGTTTAAAGATTGAAGGCGTCCATCATGAGTTTGACTCACTAAGGGGGGTTACTGAAGATGTGTCGCTTTTTATCATGAATTTAAAGAATATCCGCTTTATAGCCAAGGCGTTAGTGGGGCAGGATAGCTCTTTGGAAAACCAATCGGTTGTAGTGGATTATTCTTTTAAAGGGCCTATGGAGCTTAGGGCTAGGGATTTGAATTCTGAGCATATAGAAATCGTCAATCCGGAAATGCCCCTAGCCACAATCAACGAAGACGCTCAATTGAATTTTTCGCTCATTATCTATAAAGGAATGGGGTATGTCCCAAGCGAAAATACAAGGGAATTGATGCCTGAGGGCTACATGCCGCTAGACGGCTCTTTCACGCCGATTAAAAAGGTCGTTTATGAGATTGAAAATGTTTTGGTTGAGGGCGATCCCAACTATGAAAAAATCATTTTTGATATTGAAACAGACGGGCAGATTGACCCTTATAAAGCGTTTTTATCAGCAGTGAAAGTGATGAGCAAGCAACTGGGCGTTTTTGGTGAAAGGCCCATTGCTAACACGGAGTATTCAGGCGATTACGCTCAAAGAGATGACGCTAAAGACTTGAGCGCTAAGATTGAAAGCATGAATTTGAGCGCTAGGTGTTTTAATTGCTTGGATAAAATCGGCATCAAGTATGTGGGCGAACTCGTGTTGATGAGCGAAGAAGAGCTTAAGGGCGTGAAGAACATGGGTAAAAAATCCTATGATGAAATCGCTGAAAAATTGAATGATTTGGGCTATCCGGTAGGCACAGAATTAAGCCCTGAACAAAGAGAGAGTTTAAAGAAAAGATTAGAAAAATTAGAAGATAAAGGAGGTAACGACTGATGAGACACAAACACGGATACCGCAAGCTTGGGAGAACCAGCTCGCACAGAAAGGCGTTATTAAAAAATTTAGCGATCGCTTTGATTGAGCATAACAAAATTGAAACAGGGATTTATAAAGCTAAGGAGTTGCGCAGTTACATTGAGAAATTAACGACAGCGGCTCGTGTGGGCGATTTTAACGCGCACCGCCATGTTTTTGCGTATTTGCAAAACAAAGAAGCCACCCACAAGCTTGTAACTGAAATCGCGCCCAAATACACGCAAAGGAATGGCGGATACACCAGGATCCAACGCACCACTTTTAGAAGAGGGGACGCTTCCACTCTAGCCACCATTGAATTTGTGTGAAATTTGATGGACTGCTAGCCAAGATTTTGGTTGGTGGTTATCGCCTTAGTTTTATCCTATTTTTAAAAGAAGCGGTTAAAAGCTTTGGCTTTGCTCCTATTGAGTATTGGTGATAAAATTAAAATGCTAAAAAGCGTTTTCTGTAATCAAAATGTAAAAGAGCTTGGCGTTAATCAAGCGATAACCTCTTGTAATGTGCTCTTAGGGGTTTAAGGGGGGGTTGCCAAGGGAAATTGTTTTAAAATATCTTTCTTTATGAGTTTTACTATTAAATAAAACTTAAAACTATAAAAATAAAATAACTAAAACCCCATTTTTAAAAAATCAAAATAAACTCAAAACTTGTACACTAGCTTCTATTTCACCCTTTAATTGAGTGGCGTTTTTACATCTTTGTTAAGGATTCTAATTGGTTGGATGATTTTAAGAAATTCCATTACTGATTCAATGTGCAAGTTTTTTAAGCCCTTTTTTAAAGATTGATCCAGATGGATTCAAGCGTATTTTGAGACGCGCTAGACATTGGCTATTCCTTTAATGCTAAATTACTTTGGATTTTAGCCGATATGGGTGATAAGATTGATTTAATCTCGCTTTGTGATGGTTTTATAAAATATACACAAACTACAATCTCCTACCTTGTGAAAGCCACACAAGAGTGTATAAAAACTTTGACTGAACCGCACTCCACACAAAGCGAGACTGAATCAATCTTTCTCTACTTGCTAACTCAAACGCTTCTTAACCTGTCGCAATATACAGACAAAAACTTGCCTAACAAAACCCGCTCATAAGAATTTTTGATACACCAACACCACCGATTTAGGTGTAGAGCTAAGGCTAAAAAAATGATCTGTAGCTTCATTGAGCGAGCCAGAAAAGAGCGTTTTTAAACGCAAGTTTTTTAAGGGGTATTTGAGGTTTTTAGAAGTGAATTGGGCTTTAAGATCCAAGCTAAAAAGCGAGATTTGTTCCCCTTTAAAACTAGGTAAAGCAAAAGGGGTTTCCAACACCCTAAAAAGACCGTAATCGCTTACGGATTGGATTTTTTGGCAAAATTTAAAATACTCCAACAATAAAAAAGTGTTCGCTAAAGCGTGGTCTTCTCGCTTGCCATTCAACCCTAAAAAAATAAAGTCATCAAAGCCTTTATTCAAAGCATAAAAAAAGGCTTTGGATAAATCGTTGCTGTTTTGTTCGCTCACGCGTATAGGGTTATACAAAGCTTTCAAATGCGAATCAATGCTATCTAGATCGCCTATAACAACGCTGGGTTTGAATTGAAGTGCATGTAATGAGGTAACAGCCCCATCGCATGCGATTAAAAAGGGAGCGTTTTTTAAAAGGTCTAAGCATTTTTGAGATTTAGGAAACTCCCCATTCGCTAAAATCACTGCTTGCATGACTTATTCCAGCGGTTAAAATAATACAAACCAATAAAAAGGTATAGGATCGTTGTGAAGAGCTGCACCAAGCTCTCTGTTGAAATTTGAAAAATACAAAACCACACGATAATGGACACGATATTCCCCAAAGTTACTAGTGCATAATTTTCTATATAGCGCAAAACCTGTAAAATAAAAGCAATAATAAAGATGACGAAATTAAAACTCTCTGCCCATAAAAAATTCGTTTTAATCTCTTTAAAAAACAAAGCGCTCACATAAGTTAAAACCCCTATGCCTAAAACGAGCGCAAAACGCCAATTTTTGGAAAGTTTTTGAGCCTTGATAGCGCCCTCATGCTGCTCTGTCTTTTTCCATGCGAACAGCCCATAAATCGTTACTGGCATATACAAAAAAAGGCATAAAATCACATCAGCGTTTAATTTCCACTGATAAGCGACATAAGCGTAACTCAAATTATAAACAAGACCAAACACAAAGCAAATCGTTTGCCTTTCTCCGGCAAAAAACGCATACAAAACCCCACTAAGCCCTGCTAAAAGATTGATAAACGAGCCTTTGACAAGAATATTAGTGGTGATCAAAAACACGCAAGAAAGAATGAGCGTGGCGTAAAATCGTTTGGATAGTTGGGTGGTTATTAACATGTATTTCCTTACGCAAGAATTACCTTGACAAGTTCTATGGGTTTGATCTCAGCCTTTTAAAAACTTGAGCGTTTTTAAAAAGCACCCCTTAAATGCTCCTTATTGTAACACAAATCAGTGAGAACGCGCTTTAAAGTTTTTTTAATTTTTTACTCCCCCCTCCATATTTTAATGCCATTTGGGTTAAATCACCACCCTAATTTAGCGCAAAGCCTAGAACAAATCCCAAAACACACAAGAAAGCCAAGCATAACCAAACCCTCTATAAGGAGATTGCTAGGATGCCCACAATACGCCGAGATCTCATGGATAGCGGCAATAAAGGGCATCGTTAAAAGCATCACATAAAAATCCCTTAGTCTTGATCCTAACACAGCGTTATAAAACGCGCCAAAAAACCTAGCCTTAAAAATGGCTTTCAAAAACTTGGGGTATCCTACTTGTAAGGATTTATAACAATCCCTACCTCGAGGGTCAAATAAAAGGTTAGACAATAGAGCCGCTATTAAGATTGTTAGCCACGCGTAATAGCTGTCTTTAGGGTTAAAAAGTGGATCGCTAGCACCTTGGCTATAACGCAATGCGGATATGCATCCCGCATAGACTATAGCCACTGCCCATTGATATTCCCAGTCGCTCAAACGCTTTTTGATGTTCATGCTCTCTCCTTTCTTGCCCAAAGCTACCTATCATACACGAAATGACGATCATAGGTGGGTTCTCTTGGAGCTTGTGGCTCTCTATCAACGCCACGGATAAAATCTTCTACCCTATCGCCTATTTCACGACCAAATTCTCTCCCTAATCCACCACCAAAAGTTCCACCAATGCGACCACCCCAAGTGCTACCAGCAGGACCACCAACGGCTCCACCCACTGGACCTCCAGGAGCCCCAATTGCTCCTCCAATTTTATCACCAACAAAACCCCCAACACCACCCCCTATAAGTTTGCCTAATTCACCCCTTGCCTCTATTTTAGGACCAGCTATAGCCACATTAGCCATTGCACCGCATAAAACCACTACACAAGTTCTTAATCCACTCATAACAAATCCTTTCATAAATTGAGATTCAAAAATTGAGATTCAAAGCATGTTTGGCACACCTTGATAAGAATATTTATACCACAACCCTATTAAAAGCATTGTTACAGATCAGCAAAAGATCACAAAAAACTCAATAAGTGTTTTATTTATTCACAAATTACAGGATTAAGGTAAATCATTGGTTTTATAGTTTTAGTATTTTTTAAGCGTTTTAGAGCGTTAAGTTTCAAGCATTAAAGCCTTTAATTGCGTTTTTACACCAACCGCTTAAAAATTGAACGCCTATTTTGAATATATTAGACGCTTTTTTATTTTTATGCTAAACTATTTTGAGTTTTGGTCGATATGACTTGATACAGAGGTTAAACCAATCATAAATGGTAGGGTTAATTCCATCTCGCTCTGTAATAGGTTTGAAACCATGCATCTAAGATTGACTCCTATCTTGTAAGTGCCATACTACAAGTTCCCATAATAAAAACTTCTAAAAATCAAAACCTACAGAGCGAGATAGAATTAACCTTTTATGATTGCAAATGGTAGCCAATCTTAAACAACATAAAGGCAATACAAGCCTTATAATATCATTAACCGCTATTCAAAATCACAGATATTTTAATACAGCGTTCAATTTTTGAAAGCAAGAGCCCACTCACAAATCTTTTTAACAACAAATTTTTATACCATGTTGATAGCTTTCGTGTTAGAATGCGTATTGAATTGGATTTAGGAGTGTAAAAATGCAAGTTTCACAATATCTGTATGAAAACGCACGATCTATTTGGGGGGATTGTATTTCCCATCCGTTTGTTCAAGGCATTGGGCATGGGACTTTAGAAAGAGATAAATTCCGTTTTTATATCATTCAAGATTATTTGTTCCTTTTAGAATACGCTAAGGTGTTTGCTCTAGGCGTAGTTAAGGCTTGTGATGAAGCGGTGATGAGGGAGTTTTCTAACGCTATACAAGACATTTTAAATAACGAGATGAGTATCCATAACCATTACATTAGAGAACTTCAAATCACTCAAAAAGAATTGCAAAACGCGCGCCCCACTCTAGCGAATAAATCCTATACAAGCTACATGCTCGCTGAAGGGTTTAAGGGCTCTATCAAAGAAGTTGCGGCGGCTGTTCTATCTTGTGGTTGGAGCTATTTAGTGATCGCGCAAAATTTAAGCCAAATCCCAAACGCTTTAGAACATGCCTTTTATGGGCATTGGATTAAGGGCTATAGTTCCAAAGAATTTCAAGCGTGTGTAACTTGGAACATTAATTTGCTTGATTCTCTCACCCTCGCTTCTTCAAAACAAGAAATTGAAAAATTAAAGGAGATTTTTATCGCTACAAGCGAATACGAGTACCAGTTTTGGGATATGGCGTATCGAAGTTAAAATAAAGGTTTTTGTGCCGTTAGAAAAACGCAAGAGACGAAAATATCTATCTCTTGCAAAACGATTATTGGGCGTAAGCTTCTAGTTTGAGCTCAACTTTTACCTCATCTCCAACGACAGCATCGTTAAATGTTTTGCCGATACCAAAATCCTTGCGGTTGATTTTGCCTTCAGCTTGTAACACCATGAATTCTTTTTTGTTCATGGGGTTTTGTAAAGGGGCTTGGATCTTGGCTTCCAATACGACAGGTTTGGTTACGCCATGAAGGGTCAAATCCCCATGGATTTTACCATCTTCATATTTGGTCATTTTAAAGCTCCCTTTGGGGTATTTCATGGCATCAAAAAACTCTGCTGTCCTTAAGTGGTCATCTCTTTTTTTGTTCCTAGTGTTAATGCTTTTAATATCAATTTTACCCTCAAAAACATTGAGAGCCTTGGTATTAGGATCGGCATCAATTTTGCCATCAAAACTATCAAACACGCCTCTTGTTTCATTGAATTTGAAGTGTTTAACCTCAAACCACACACTAGAGTTTGCTTTATCAATCGTGTAAGGTTTTGCAAACGCCAGACTAACGCCCAAAAGAGTGAACATTAACGCTTTTTTCATTGTTTCCTCGCTTCATTTCGAATTAAAAACGCCAACTATACAACAAATTGGTTAATGGTAAAATACTCCTAATCGTCTGTTTTAAGGTATAATACAAAAAATCCCCATTAGGTAGGTGTTGTTATGATAGAAAAGACCCTTGCATCGGTTTTATTAGGATTGAGTTTGATGAGTGTGTTAGACGCTAAAGAGTGCGTTTCGCCGATAACAAGAAGCGTTAAGTATCATCAGCAAAGCGCTGAGATCAGAGCCTTGCAATTGCAAAGTTACAAAATGGCAAAAATGGCCCTAGACAATAATCTCAAGCTCGTTAAAGACAAAAAGCCAGCCGTCATCTTGGATTTAGATGAAACCGTTTTGAACACTTTTGATTATGCGGGCTATTTAGTCAAAAACTGCATTAAATACACCCCAGAAACTTGGGATAAATTTGAAAAAGAAGGCTCTCTTTCGCTCATTCCTGGAGCGCTAGACTTTTTAGAATACGCTAATTCTAAGGGCGTTAAGATTTTTTACATTTCTAACCGCACCCAAAAAAATAAGGCATTCACTTTAAAAACGCTCAAAAGCTTTAAGCTCCCCCAAGTGAGTGAAGAATCCGTTTTATTGAAAGAAAAAGGCAAGCCTAAAGCCGTTAGGCGGGAGTTAGTCGCTAAGGATTATGAGATTGTTTTACAAGTGGGTGACACTTTGCATGATTTTGACGCCATTTTTGCTAAAGACGCTAAAAACAGCCAAGAACAACGAGCTAAAGTCTTGCAAAACGCTCAAAAATTCGGCACAGAGTGGATCATTTTACCTAATTCTCTCTATGGCACATGGGAAGATGAGCCTATAAAAGCATGGCAAAATAAAAAATAAAATTTATCCATCGCATAAGAACGATTTTTGCTAACATGACAAAAAATTTGATCTCTTAGGCGGAGTCATGGATTTTGTAGGGTTTGAAGATTTAAAATGCAAAGATAAAGAAAACTCTCAAAAAGTTTTTGTGATCCGTAACGACAAGTTAGGCGATTTTATTTTAGCCATACCCGCTTTAATCGCTCTCAAGCATGCTTTTTTAGAAAAAGGCAAGGAAGTGTATTTGGGCGTGGTTGTGCCTAGCTATACCACCCCAATCGCTTTAGAATTCCCTTTCATCGATGAAGTCATCATAGAAGGCAACCATTTGAGCGCTACTCTCAAAAGTAAATCCATTGACGCTCTTATCTTTTTATTTTCTAATTTTAAAAACTCCAGACTCGCTTTCAGTTTGAGAAAATCCATCCCTTATATCCTAGCCCCAAAGACTAAAATCTATTCTTGGTTTTATCAAAAGAGCGTGCGCCAAAACCGATCGCTGTGTTTAAAAACCGAATACGAATACAATTTGGACTTAATCCATGCGTTTTGTAAAGACTACGATCTCCCTAACGCTCAAATTAAAAAAATCGCATGGAAGCTTAAAGACAAATCCAAAGAGCGATCCATCATCGCTTCAAAACTCAACGCTAATGTTGATCTATTGTGGATTGGCGTGCATATGCATAGCGGAGGCAGTTCGCCCGTATTGCCCGCTTCGCATTTCATTGAGTTGATTGCAATCTTGCATGAAAAATTAAGTTGTGAGATCATTCTTATTTGCGGGCCAGGCGAGAGAAAAGCCACAGAAGAACTCCTTAAAGAAGTCCCTTTCGCTCACCTCTATGATACGAGCCATAGTTTAGTGGATTTAGCCAAATTGTGCGCGAATTTAAGCGTCTATATTGGGAACGCTTCAGGCCCTTTGCATGTGAACGCTTTATTTGACAACCAATCTATCGGGTTTTACCCTAACGAACTCACCGCCTCTATTGCCAGATGGCGGCCTTTCAACGAACAATTTTTAGGCATCACCCCGCCTAATGGCTCAAACGACATGGGTTTGATTGACATTCAAAAAGAAAGCGAAAAGATTGTGGGATTTATCACAAAAAATCTTTCTCATCACGCGCAAGAAAGATAACCGCAACAAACATTACGCAAGCGATCTTAAAACGCTCAAAAATTTAATCGGATTGAAGCGGTTTTTCGCATTCTCATTAAAATTTCTAATTTCCTCATAAATTGAACCTTGAGGGATTCAACTTGAATTTAAGCTAGATTAGCTCTCGCACCAACTAGGCTTATAATAAGATTTTGCGTTCATTTATCTATTTCTTGTAGAATACGAGTTTATTTTTAGCGTGAAGAAATTGATGATTAGCCTGATAGAAAAAGCCCCTTACATTCCTTACCCCCTAGCTCTTTATGAAAAGTTAGAGCAACGGCACACTTTGCTTTTTGAAAGCGCTGAGATTGAGAGCAAAGTGCACACCAAATCCCTTTTAATGGCTAAGGCTTGTTTGAAGCTGGTTTGCAACCACAATATCGTAACCATCACTAGCCTAACGCCTAATGGCGGGGCGTTTTTACAAACATTGAGCGCGTTTTTCAAAACGCCTATACAGGACAATACCCTAACCTTAATTTATACCAAAGATAAAAAAATCCAAGATGAGTTTTTAAAACTCTTTGAGCCTAGCCCTTTTGACGCTTTAAGGGGGCTTTTTAAAAGCGTTAAAACAAAACCCAAACACCCTTTTACGCTCTTTAGCGCGGGCGTTTTTTCTTTTGAAATGCTCAATTTTTTTGAAGATTTGCCCCACTTAAAAGCAAACGACAACACCGCAAATGACTTTATTTTTTATGTCGCGCAAAATTTGATTATCATAGATCATAAAGAAAAAAGCGCTGAAATCTTGGGGGCGTGTTTTGATGAACGCTTTAAAACAGAGATAGCCCAAGAGTTACAGGATTTAAAAGAATTGGCTAAAAACATCAAAAGCGACTTTATCCCTAAAAAAGCTAAGCAAAGCACAGGAGTTAGCGCTAGTTGCGGCGATAGCGAGTTTGAAAAAAAGGTGTTATTCTTACAAGAAGAAATCAAAAAGGGCGAGATTTTTCAAGCGGTGTTGTCGCGCAGTTTTTATATGGAGTGCTTGGAGGGTTTGAGCGCGTATTATCATTTAAAACTAACTAACCCTAGCCCCTATATGTTCTATATCAAAGACAGCGATTTTATCCTTTTTGGGGCAAGCCCTGAGAGCGCTTTAAAATACAACGCCTTAACGAATACGGCTGAGATTTATCCCATTGCTGGCACTCGTTTAAGGGGTAAGGACAAGCAAGGGAATATTGATGACGATTTGGATAGTAAAATGGAATTTGATTTGCAACACGACTATAAAGAAAGGGCTGAACACATCATGCTAGTGGATTTAGCCAGAAACGACATGGCTAGGGTTTCAAAAAAACGCTATTGCGACAAGCTTTTAAAAGTGGATAAGTATTCCAATGTCATGCATTTAGTCTCAAGGGTTGTGGGGGAATTGAAAAAAGGGTGCGATAGTTTGCATGCTTACAGGAGTTTTATGAACGCCGGCACGCTCAGCGGAGCACCTAAAATCTCTGCGATCAGGCTCATTTACCAACTAGAAAAGCAAAGGAGAGGCTCTTATGGGGGGAGCGTGGGGTATTTAAATAGCGAGGGTTCTATGGATTCTTGCATCACTATCCGTTCATGTTTTGTTAAAAACAATAGGGCGCTGATCCAAGCAGGAGCCGGTATCGTGTTAGACAGCGTGCCGCAAAACGAAGCGAATGAAACAAGAGCCAAAGCGCAAGCCCTTATTGATGCGATCAGGAAAACAAGCTTATGAAAATCTTTTTTATAGATAATTTTGATTCTTTCTCTTATAATTTGGTGTATGAATTAGAGTGTTTGGGTTATGAAGTGGCTGTTTATCAAAACGATATTGAGCCTGATTACCTTATGGATTTAATGAAAAAAGAATCAAAAACCCCCTTATTGTTCATTTCACCCGGGCCAGGTAATCCTAGCAATTCAGGCAATCTTTTAAAAATCATTGAAATGGCTAAAAAGAAATTCCCCATTTTAGGGGTTTGTTTAGGCTTACAAGCTTTAGCGCAAAGCTATGGGGCTAAAATCATAAGGAGTAAAGAAATCGTGCATGGCAAAGCGACGACTATCGCGCTCAAAAAGCATGCCGTTTTTAAAGGCTTAGGGGAGAGCATGGTGGTGGGGCGTTACCATTCTTTAATGGCAAGCGGGTTGCCTAAAAATTTAGAAGTGATCGCCGAGCATGACAATATCCCTATGGCCATTATCAATGAGGAAGATAAAATTTTAGCCTATCAATTCCACCCTGAAAGCATCATGACTTTACAAGGGAGGGCGTTGTTAGAGCAAAGCGTGGGGTTTTTAGAAGGGTTATTATGAAAGAGATTTTAAACGCTCTTTATCATCAAAAAGACTTGAACGATGAAGAAGTCAAGAAGTTATTCACTCTTATTGTCCACGAAAAAGTAAGCCACGTGCAACTTGGGGCCATTTTGTGCGCTTTAAAAATCAAGGGCGAGAGCTTTAAGGAGATTAGCGTCGCTGCAACCACGCTTTTAGAGCATGCCCCTAAGCCTTTTAATAGTGGCGTGGATTTAATAGACAATTGCGGCACAGGGGGCGATGGGTTAAAAACGATCAATATTAGCACGATTGCTGCGCTCATTGCCAGCTCTATGGGGTTATCTATGGCCAAACACGGATCAAGGAGCGTGTCCAGTCATAGCGGGAGTGCGGATTTGTTGGAAAATTTGGGCGTGAATATTGAAATGAACCCCATGCAATTAGAAAATTGTTTCAAACAAACGCATTTTGGGTTTTTATTCGCGCCTTTATACCACCAAAGTTTTAAAAAATCCGCCTCTTTAAGAAAAGAGCTTTTCACTAAAACGATTTTCAATTGCTTAGGGCCTTTAATCAACCCCTTAAGGCCAAAAATCCAGCTTTTAGGCGTGTATGACAAATCCTTGTGTAAGACTATGGCGCTAGCATTGAAGGCTTTAGGCGTTAAAAGGGCGATGGTGGTTAATGGAGGAGGCACAGATGAAATCGTGTTGCACGACATTACGCATGCGTGTGAATTGAAAAATAACGAAATTTTAGAGTATGACTTGAGCACTAAAGATTTTGATTTACCCCCCTATGATTTGAAAGAATTGCAGATTAAAAACGCCAAAGAAAGCGTTCAAGCGTGTTTAGATATTTTAGAAAATAAAGGCAAAAATTCGCACACGATGGTGGTTGTGGCGAATGTGGCGAGTTTGTTGTATTTAAGCCATAAGGCTAAAGATTTAAAAGAGGGCGTGGGCATGACTTTAGAGCATTTAAAAACCAAAGCGCCTTATACGCATTTGCAAAAAATCATAAGGCTAAGCCATGCCTAGCGTGTTAGAAAACATCCTTAAAGACAAGCTCTTAGAAGTTTCTGCACTCAAAAAAAATCACACCTTGCCCGCAAACATAACCCCAAGCGACAGGGATTTTAAAAAAGCGTTACTAGAAAAAAAGACAAGCTTTATTTTAGAATGCAAAAAAGCATCGCCCTCTAAAGGTTTGATCAGAAAAGATTTTGATCTGTTAAAAATAGCCAAGACTTATGAAAAATTCGCCTCTTGCGTTTCAGTTTTAGCTGATTCTAAATATTTTTTAGGCTCTTATAAAAACATTAAGATCGTTTCGCAGCATTCCACCAAGCCTGTTTTGTGTAAAGATTTTATCATTGATGCTTTTCAAATCAAACTCGCTAGAATGATGGGGGCTAATGCGGTGCTTTTAATGTTAAGCGCGTTAGATGATAAAAATTATTTAGAGCTTTTCAACCTCGCTAAATCCTTAAACATGAGCGCGCTGACTGAAGTTTCCAATAAGCAAGAAATCAAGCGCTTGCTCAAACTCCAATACGACATTATAGGCATCAATAACAGGGATTTGCACACCCTGACAACCGACATTAACAACACGCTCAAATTGCGCTCTCTCTTGCCTAAAGACGCGCTCGTGGTGAGTGAGTCCGGCATTCATTCGCATGCGCAAATCAAAGCCCTAGCCCCTTATGTGAATGGCTTTTTAGTGGGCAGCTCTTTAATGAAAGAAAAGGATTTGAAAAAAGCGTGTATTAAATTGATCCTAGGCGAAAATAAAGTGTGCGGGCTTACAAGGATTAAAGACGCCAAAGCCGTTTATAAAAACCATTTCATTTATGGGGGTTTGATTTTTGAAAAATCTTCGCCCCGATACATCAAGCCTAAAGAAGCCTTAAGGATCACAAAAGCGGTTAAAAAACTGGATTTTGTGGGCGTGTTTGTGAAAGATAAAATTAAAAAAATTCAAAAAATCGCTAAAAAGCTTGATTTAAAAGCGGTGCAGCTTTATGGCTATTCGCAAAAAGAAATCGCTCAATTAAAAAAATCGCTCCCTAAAACTTGTGCGATCTGGCAAGTAATAAGCGTGATGAGCGCTAAAGATTTAGCACCTAAAATTCAAGAAGCCTCTCTAATCTTATACGACACTAAGGGGGATAAAATGGGAGGCAATGGCGTGAGTTTTGATTGGGGTATTTTAGAAAACGCCAAAACGCCTTTCATGCTAGCTGGGGGGCTTAATTTGGATAATATTCAAAAAGCCTTGAAAATTAAAGCGTTGGGTTTGGATTTCAATTCCGGTTTAGAAATAAGCCCTGGGATTAAAAATAAGGATAAAATCAAGCGATTAGCCCGAATTTTAAGAGAGTATTAAAATGAATCAAAAAGCGTATTTTGGGGAGTTTGGAGGGAGTTTTGTTTCAGAATTGTTAGTGCCTGCATTAAGAGAGTTAGAACAGGCGTTTGATGCGTGTTTGAAAGATGAAAAATTCCAAAAAGAATATTTTCGTCTTTTAAAGGATTTTGTGGGCCGTCCTAGCCCTTTAACCTTGTGTCAAAATATCGTTTCTAACCCTAAAGTCAAGCTTTATTTAAAACGAGAGGATTTAATCCATGGCGGGGCGCATAAGACTAATCAAGCCTTAGGGCAAGCCCTTTTAGCGAAAAAAATGGGTAAAACAAGAATCATCGCTGAAACAGGCGCCGGTCAGCATGGCGTGGCGACGGCTATCGCTTGCGCATTATTGAACTTAAAATGCGTGATTTTTATGGGATCTAAAGACATCAAGCGCCAGGAAATGAATGTTTTTAGAATGCACTTATTAGGCGCTGAAGTGAGAGAGGTTAATTCAGGGAGCGCGACGCTTAAAGACGCTGTGAATGAAGCCTTAAGAGATTGGGCGAGCAGTTACAAGGACACGCATTATTTGCTAGGCACAGCCGCCGGGCCGCACCCTTACCCTACGATGGTTAAAACCTTTCAAAAAATGATAGGCGATGAGGTTAAAAGCCAAATTTTAGAAAAAGAAAACCGCTTGCCTGATTATGTGATCGCATGCGTTGGAGGGGGGTCTAACGCCATAGGGATATTCAGTGCGTTTTTAAACGACAAAGAGGTTAAACTCATAGGCGTAGAGCCAGCCGGTTTAGGGCTAGAAACCAATAAGCATGGGGCGACTTTGAATAAGGGGCGTGTGGGGATTTTGCATGGGAATAAAACCTATCTTTTACAAGATGATGAAGGTCAGATTGCAGAAAGCCATAGCATTAGCGCCGGGCTTGATTATCCAGGAGTGGGGCCAGAACACAGCTATTTAAAAGAGATTGGGCGTGCGACTTATGAAAGCGCAAGCGATACTGAAGCGCTAGAAGCCTTTAGTTTGTTGTGCCAAAAAGAAGGCATTATCCCGGCGCTAGAAAGCTCACACGCTTTAGCGTATGCTTTAAAACTCGCTCAAAAATGCGAAGAAGAAAGCATTATTGTAGTGAATTTAAGCGGTCGGGGAGATAAGGATTTAAGCACCGTTTATAACGCTTTAAAAGGAGATTTAAAATGAGGTATCAAAACATGTTTGAAACCTTAAAAAAACACAAAAAAATGGCGTTTATCCCGTTTGTAACCTTGGGCGATCCTAACTATGAATGGAGTTTTGAAATCATTAAAACCCTAATTGCTAGCGGGGTGAACGCTTTAGAATTGGGGTTTGCTTTCTCAGACCCTGTAGCGGATGGCGTTACCATACAAGCGAGCCATTTAAGAGCGTTAAAATACGCTAGCATGGCTAAAAATTTCCAGCTTTTAAAAAAGATTAGAGGTTACAACCACAATATTCCCATAGGGCTTTTAGCGTATGCGAATCTCATTTTTTCTTATGGCGTTGATGGCTTTTACGCTCAAATCAAAGAATGCGGCGTGGATAGCGTTTTAATAGCGGATATGCCCCTAATAGAAAAAGAATTAGTCATCAAATCCGCTCAAAAACACCAAATCAAACAAATCTTTATCGCTAGCCCTAATGCGAGCAGTAAAGATTTAGAACAAGTCGCTACGCATTCGCAAGGCTATATCTACACTTTAGCCAGGAGTGGGGTTACAGGGATAAGCCATGCTCTAGAGAACGATGCAAGCGCGATCATCAAAACCCTAAAAACTTTTAGCCCCACCCCCGCATTACTAGGCTTTGGCATTTCCAAAAAAGAACACATCAAAAACGCTAAAGGCATGGGTGCTGATGGCGTGATTTGCGGCTCAGCGTTAGTCAAAATCATAGAAGAAAATTTAAACAATGAAAACGCCATGCTAGAAAAAATTAAAGGTTTTATAGGAGGAATGATTTTTTAAGGCTTTTAGGCTTTGTTACATCAAAAAATTAAAGATTATAGATTAACAATCATCAAGCTTTATTGCATGTGCGTTATTATGGCGTTAGCGTAGAAAATACTGCCATAAGCCTAACAACAATATAAAAGTAGCCTTGTAGTGTGGTTGATAGCGGCTAAAATCGCAGGTATTTTGATAATAAAAAAGACTGATTTTTATTAGAGTGTTCTAGTTAGGAAGCCCTTTGCTTTAACAAGGGGCGGTTTCACACATACCAATCCGTAAGCGATTACGGTCTTTTTAGGGTGTTGGAAACCCCTTTTGCTTTACCTAGTTTTAAAGGGGAACAAATCTCGCTTTTTAGCTTGGATCTTAAAGCCCAATTCACTTCTAAAAACCTCAAATACCCTTTAAAAAACTTGCGTTTAAAAACGCTCTTTTCTGGCTCGCTCAATGAAGCTACAGATCATTTTTTTAGCCTTAGCTCTACACCTAAATCGGTGGTGTTGGTGTATCAAAAATTCTTATGAGCGGGTTTAATTCTTATAGGTCTTTATACCCCAACCACTGCCACTGTAATAAAAATTACGATAAGCAAAACAATGGAGACCGCATATTCTTTTGAGTTAGTTTTATTGAAATTTTGATTGCTGTTTGCAATATCTTTTACAAAACGATAGAGAGAGTGTAACAAAATGAGAGTGAAAAACGATGCGAACATGAATAAGCATAAGGCAATTAAACCATCTAGCCCTTTCTTATCAAAAATAGCCAAATTAATTTTAAGCCCGCTATCAAATGCCATAAAGATAGTAGCAAAGATCCCAAGAATAGCAACAAAATCTTTTTTTGTGTTGTCAGTTTGCCCCTTTATGGTGCTGGTTTGGTTTGTTATGCTATATAATTTCTTCTTTAAGGTTTTTTATGGCCTCATCTTGGCTTTTTATTCTGTCGATTTGAAGCTCCATTTTCTTTCCAACATCTATTGCTTCTTTATCAAGATACTGGATTATTCAATTAAAGCCACAACAAAAGGGACTTTTTTCGCATAACCTAGTGTACTCATTTCTGTGTCTATTTTAACCACTATATCTTCAAAATCTAGCTCTAATTCTGTAGAATTTTTGTAGTGTTCTGCGATCTGCCCTAATGTTTCTTTTATGTTAGCATCATCTTCTATTAGCCCCCCAATAGCACGGAGAAATTTTTCTAAGCTATCTTTCATGGTTTATTCTTAGGAAGTAATGCTTCTTGTAATAATTCTTTATCTGCTTTAATATCATCCCTTTTTATAACTTTTCTCATACCTTTCACATGATGCTTAGACCATGCACTTTCTTTTTGATGGGTTGCTCTAACCATATTCCAAGCATCTGCATCCTTATACTGATTGTAGATTTTAGCAAGTTCTTTTTCTTTTTCTCTATCTATATTATTCGGTATTTCCTCTCTTTTAGTGATTGGGGTTGATCCATTGATACAAAAATTACGATAAACATCAGGAATAACAGGCCCATAATCCCAAGCTTGAAAATCTTCTTTAATGAGTTTAGAATCGCTTTCTGCCTGAGCAATATATAGCATTTTTTGCAATTTTAGGTTAGTTATAGGTTTTTGATTATCTAAACTTAAATTGATCAAAATTTTTGCTGCGTCTAATATTTCATGACTCTGCTCCCTTTATGTGGTTATCATGTAACTACTGATTCCACAAATATAACTAATTTTAGTTAATGACTCTAACATCATGAATTTTTGTTGTTTTGTGCAATGGCTATGCAAAAAGAGAATTCTATTACTTCTCTAACAAATTGAGCAACGCTCTTTTATATTCTAACGCCGTTGTTTCATCTTTGCCTTCAAAGCGGCTGACTAAATACGGAGTGGTGTTGCTTGCGCGAATAAGCCCAAAACCATGTTCAAAAACCACTCTCACGCCATCAATGCTGATGATTTCTTTGATTTTAGGGAAATGGCTTGGTGGGTTTTTAAGCGCTTCTTGCAGGTTATGAATGATTTCAAATTTTTCTTCTTCGCTCACGGCGATTTTTTCTTCAGGCGTGGTGTAGGAATAGGGGAGGTTTTTAATGGTGTTTTCCAAATCGCTTGGGGTTTGTTCAAGCAATAATTCTAAAGCCCTTAAGCATGCATAAAGAGCGTCATCATAGCCAAAATAGCGCTCTTTAAAAAAGATATGCCCGCTCATTTCAGCCGCAAAATGCGCATGGGTTTCTTTGAGTTTGATTTTTAAATTGCTATGCCCGGTTTTATACATGAGCGTCTTACCAAAAGCGTTAATCGTGTTATACATCACTTGAGAGCATTTGACTTCGCCGATCACAAAGGGGGTGATGCCTTGAGCATGCAAGCGTTTAGCGAATAAAATCGCTAATTCATCGCCCGCATAAACATGATGAGAGCTTAACATCGCAATCCTGTCCGCATCGCCATCAAAAGCAAAGCCTATAGAAATAGCGTTTTCTTGCATGTGTTTTTCTAAATCTTTTAAGTTTTTCGCTTCGCTAGGATCTGGGTGGTGGTTAGGAAAATTCCCATCAGGATCGCTATAAAGGCTGCTAAAATCAATGTTTAAAGCCTTTAAAATAGGCTCTAAGCCTAACGCTCCCACGCCATTACCAAAATCCAGGGCGATTTTGTATTTAAGGTTTTTTAAATGCTCAAAATCCTTGATCAAATAGCGGTGATACGCTTCTAGGGCATTGGTTTTCTTTGGTGTTTCTTTTAGGGGTTTTATTTCATGCTTGGCGTTTAAAAGCGTGTCTTTTAAAGCTTGAATGTCCTTGCCATAAAACGGGTTTTGATTGAGCGTGATTTTAAAGCCGTTGTATTCTTTGGGGTTGTGAGAGCCAGTGATCATGATGGAATTAGGGCATTGGATATTGTCTATTTCATTAAAGGCCGCAAAATACGCTACCGGTGTGGGGATTAGCCCTAAATCATACACTTTCAAGCCGCTTGATTGCAGCCCCGCGCTCAAAGCTTCAAACAAAAAGCGCCCATGCACCCTTGCGTCATGCCCTACAAACACGCTTTTATCGCATTCTCGCATGATTTTCCCCAACTCCACGCCGATACTAAAAGCCGTATTTTCATCTAAAGTGGTGGGGTAAATGCCCCTAATGTCGTATTCTCTAAAAATGCTAATGTCCATTCATGACTCCTTGTTTTTGAATAAATTTAAACCCTGTTCGCATAAATTTTGCCATGCGTTTGTTTGATCTTTTTGTTTTAATTGAACGCATTTTTCTAAACTGGCTTTGGATTTTGCTTTTTGATTGGTTAAATCCAGTAAGCTGGATTGCAAGTATAAGGCTTTTTGGTGATCTTCTAAAGAAAGCTTGCGGTTTAAGAGCTTGTCTAGTGCTTCTAACGCTTTTGAATAATCTTTGGTGGTTCTGTAAGCGTCAATGAGAGCGAATTCGCCAAAGGGCGTGTAAGAATAATCCTTATAAGTGTCTTGGAGTTTGAGTAAGCTTGTGGCATAAATTTTGACGCTTTTAGGGTCTTTTTCATTCTCTAGCAATTTAAAATAAACCAACGCCATGCGTTTATCGTCTTTGAAATGCTTTTCTAAAAACGCATACAAATTGAGGGCCAATCCTTTTTCATTGTTTTGCATGTAATCTGAAAATAAAACAAAAGCAATATCATAAAATTCTTTTTTATTCAAGCTTTGAGCGAGGATCAAGGCGTCTTTAGAGGCCAGAGTGGAATTTTTAAAATCCCCTAAGCGGTAGTAATTACGCCCCAAACGATAAAGCCATACCAATTTCTCGCTAGGGGTTTTAGCCGCTTTTAAAGCGTTTAGGGCAATAATTTGCGCTTTTTCTTTGAGCGATGCGAAATACAAGCAATCAAAGGCTTGGATTTCTTCTTTGGGGCTGAATTCAAAGGCGGTGATTTGGGATAAGTATTTTAAAGCTTCTTCACAACGATGGTTCTCTAATGGGGTTTTAGCAAGGACATTGAGCGTTTTTTGGATCAAGGGAGAATCTTTGGGCAAATCTTTTTGCATGCCTAAAACTTCAGCATAGCGCTTATTTTCAAACAAGAGTTGGGCTTTCAACTCTAAAGCTTTTTGGGCTTCATTAGAATTAGGGAAATTTTGAATGATTTTATCGTAGTGGGCGATTTTTTCTTGCGTGTTCCCTTCCATGGAAAAAAGGGCTTTTTCATCGCGCGCTCTAACGACAGAAGCCCGCTCCAATTCCGCATGGTCTTGCAAATATTGCAGATTGTAAAGGTGGGCGTTTTTAAAATCCTTGATCCTTGCATACAACGCCCCTAAATCATAGAGCGCTTGCTCTTTAGCTTTCAAGTCATCGTCTTGATTAAGGAGCAAGTGAGCGATCTCAATCGCACTTGCATTCATCTGGTTTTTTTTCAATAACTTGAGCAAGTCTAGGGCTGATTCGCTGTGTTGAGAAATATAATCAGGGTTGGATTGAACCACCTTATCAATGAGGTATTTAGCGTTATTAAAGTTTTGATAGTTTATTTCCACTTCAGCCCAATTAAGAGCGATTTCACTCGCGCTCTCTTTGTCTTTGGCGTTAGAAAAAGCTTCTTTAAAAAGCATGTTAGCGTTGCTCAAATCAGAGCCTTCAGCCGCTTCAATGGCTAAACGCATTTGGGCTAAAGGAGCGTAGCGGGAATTTTTGTATTCTAAAAGAATGCGTTTGTAATAGCGCATGGCCTGTTTGTAATTGTTGTTTTCATCTAAAGCTTTGGCGACATAGTATAGCGCTTCAGGGATATTAGGATCAGTCGGGTAATTTTTAATCCACTTGGTGCCAATATCTATGAGTAAGGATTTTTTAATGCCTAATTGGCCTAATGCGATAATTTCTAATAAATACAAATCTTTTTTAAACATCGTTTGAGGGTAGTTTTTAAACGCGCGACTAATCGTTCGTAAAGCGTCAAAATAGGCTTGCGAATCCATTTGTTTTTTAGCCTCTAAATAAGCGTTTAAGTCATAGCCCTTTGTGGTGAGTAGGGGTTTGTTATTCACATCTAGTTCTTGAATGATAGGGGTTTGAGCGTCTTTAATGACAATGGGGAAATTCAAGCCTTTTTGAGCGTTGTCTTTTTCGCTCAAAAAAGGGATATTTTGATCATAGCCTATGATTTGCCACATTTTGGCTTTAGGATCGTTTTCCACAAAAAGGGGGATCGCTTTTTTATAATCCCTATCAAAAGAAAAAAGGGTGAGTCTTCGCATCACTTTGGGTTTGATGTGTAAAATGAATTGTTGTTGGCGCATAGAATAGGTGATATGGAAAAAAGCGTTTTCTAAAGGGGTAAAGCCCTCCTTAGGGATAGAGTCTATCACGCATTCTATGGGGCGTTTAGCGCGTATAATGGATAAAGACGCTTCAATCCCGCTTGGCGGTTTTTCATTGGCATAAAAACAAGAAAACGCTTTGTTGTGCCGTAAGGTTAAAACAGAAAAATCTTCTCCTTCTTCCTTGCCTTGCGTGAGCGTGAGACTTAAGGCGTTGAGAGAATGGGAGAGCAAACTCACGCCCATTAAAAGAAAGATTTTTGACTTAAGCCACAAACTCTAAAAGCCCTCGCATCATAAAAACAGAGAACAAGCACGCTAACGCCATGGCAATAATGACCGCATAAATGGGCATGGTAGCGTTTTGGGTGTAAATATCGCTTTGAGCGTAGCTTTGGGTTTGTAGGGGCTTATTGAAAAACATCGCCACGAGCCAACGGAAATAATAAAACGCAGCCACCGCGCTATTAACTAACATCACCACCGCTAAAAGAATGTGATTGCTCTCTAACGCACTTTCAACGGCTAAAAATTTCCCCCAAAACACGCTAAAAGGCGGGATTCCTGCAAGCCCAAAAACAAAAATAGCGCCCAAGATCGCCACTAAAGGGTGGGTTTTGATAAGGCCGTTGAATTTGGAATAAGGGTGATCGTAGCGTTCATCCCATGTTTTTTCCCGGCTTTTTAAGAGCCATAAAAGGCCAAAAGCCCCAATGTAAGTGAAGGCGAACATGAACCAATAAACAAACATCGCTTGTTGGCTATCTTCAGTGTGGATAAACACACACGCTAAAGCGAACCCAGAATGCGAAATGGAACTATAAGCGAGCATTCTTTTGACATCTTCTTGCCATAAAGCAATAAAATTAGGGATGGTGATAGTCATAAGAATCAAAACATAAAAAATGTCTTCTACCCAAGCGATGCGGGTGTCTATAAACGCCCCAAAAAGGCGAGTCGCTACCACAAAGCCAGCGATTTTAGGCACAATGGAAATATAGCTCGCAAAGACTGGGTTATTGCCCTCATACACATCAGGCATCCAGGTATGGAAAGGCACTAAAGAAACCTTAAAGCCAATCGCTCCAATCAAAAAAATAGCGCCCATCGCAAAGAGCATGGGGTTTGTAACGCCCTCAGTGTGCAAGTATAGGGTAATGACTTCAAGATTCAAGCTCCCTGTGAGCAAGTAAAAAGCCATAGCCCCCATAGCAAAAAACGCGCTCGCCATCGCCCCCATGGTGAAATACTTGATCCCTGCTTCTAAGCCGTAGCGTTTATCGCTTAACGCCATTAACACACAAAGGGGCAAGGACGCTGTCTCTAACCCAATAAGGATTAACAATAAATGGTTGCTTGAAACCATGAACTGAAAGCCAGCGACAATAAACAAGTATAAGGAATAAAATTCAGCGGTTTGAAATTCGTTGAAGCGTTCTTTTGAAAGGGCTAAGAAAATGAGAAAAAAGGCTGAAATCAAGACAATGCTTTGAGAGATGAGCGAGAGGGTATCCAAACTCAAAAACCCAAAAAAGGCGTTTTCTTGCTCTTCTAATCCTAAAACCACCAAAAAATCCAAAACCAAAAAGAGCATGCATAAAAACACATTCAAATTGCGTGAAAACCTGGAAGTGAAAGCGTTGATTAAGAGCGTGAAAATCCCCCCACACACCAACACCAGCATGGGTAAAACGCTCTCAAAATTAAAGCTATCAAAAGAGACATGGAGACTATCTATTAACATAAGAGACCTCTTTTATCTTAGTGTCCAATGAACCTAAAAAAGGGAGCGAGCGGATTTCTATCACTTCTAAAAGCTGCTTAGAGCCTTGCTCAATCGGTTTTAAAAGCACTTTAGGATAAATCCCTAAAATCAAAATCAAAGCTAAAATCACGCTTAAAACCCCTACCTCACGAGCGTTTAAATCTTCAAACACGCTGATTTGATTGTTCCCGGCTTTCAAATTACCAAAGAAGACATCTTTATATGAAGTGAGCATGTAAACCGCTGATAGAATGATGCTTGTCCCGGCAATGATAGCCAAAAGAGGATAAGTGGCAAAAAACCCTAACAAGCTTAAAAACTCTCCCACAAAACCAATGCTTAAAGGCATGCCCACATTCGCCATTAAAACGATCATAAAAAAGGCTGCAAAAACAGGAGCGCTTTTAGCGATCGATCCAAAGCGAGCGATTTCTAAACTGCTGGCGCGCTCTTCTAAGATGCCAGCGAGCAAGAATAATCCCATGACGATAACACCATGTGCAAACATCATAAACACCGCCCCTGAAACCCCCTCAACATTGAAAGAAAAAACCCCAAGCACCACGACTCCCATGTGCGAGAACGAGCTATAAGCGATGAGGGTTTTTAAATCTTTTTGAGCGTAGGCTAGAAAACCTCCATAAATGATCATGCATAGCGCCACAATGGCTATAGGGGTTAAATAGATTTCTGAAAGCTCAGGAAAAAGCGGGAGCAAGAAGCGTAATAAGGCGTAAGTCCCCATTTTAGAAAGCAAGGCCGAAAGCATGACAGAGCCTAAAGTAGGGGCGTTAGAATACGCATAAGGCAACCATGTGTGTAAGGGAAAGAGCGGGATTTTAACCGCAATCCCTATTAAAAAAGCCACAAAGAGCCAGGTTTTAATCTTGCTAGAAAAGTTCAATTGATACCAATCTAAAATATCAAAACTCATCATGCCGTAATTGCTAGCGTAGTAATACCCAATGTATAAAATGCCTAAGAGCATGCATAATGACGCTAAAAAGGTGTAGAGGAAAAACTTCATGCCAGAATAGATTTTATGGTTACGACCAAAACGACCGATGAGGTATAAGACCGGCAAGAGCGAGATTTCCCAAAAAGCGTAGAAAAAGATCATATTAAGAGAAGAAAACACGCCCATCAAAATCCCCTCTAACAACAACAAACAAATCGCAAAGTCTTTACGACGCTCTTTGACATAAATCACGGACAATAACACCACGATAGCGTTTAAGAGCAGCAAAAAGAGCGCGATGCCATCAACGCCCACATGGTAATTCACGCCAATTTGATAGACTAATTCTTTCATTTCTTCAAACTGCATGCCGGCTGTTTGAATATCAAACCCATGCCACAACAACAAGATTAATAACAATTCAATCAAAGCGATGACAATCGCATACGCCCTGCTCGCTTGATCGCTCATAAAGAACGCTAATAGCGCGCTCAGCATGGGGAAAAAGATCACCACACTTAAAAGATGCGCATGTAAAAACTGCATTGTTTATCTCCCAAAAAAAGCTACAAACGCTAACAAGACTAAAACCCCAGCCACCATGAAGCGCAGCATGGAGGTTAAATTCCCGTCTTGACTGATTCTAAACACACGCCCTATAACAAAAACGCTTCTTCCTATGGTATCCACTATCGCATCAATGATCCTTAATTCCACGACCTGGTGCAAGAATGAAGCGACAGCGCTAAAAACTTTTGCAATCCCTTGATAGAGTTGCGGGATATAGTATTGGTTGAGCAAGAGCTTGTATAAAAAGCCCCCCTCTTTTTTGGAAGTGATACCATTTTTATATTTAAATATGGCATAAGCGATACTCAATAACACCACTATGGTGGTGATACTGATTAAAAGAGCGAGCGGGACTAGATACTCTCCAACGCTAGGGATCACTTGAGAAATAAAATGAAAAAACGGCTCTTCAAAAAACCCGGCAATGACCGCTAAAACCCCTAACGGCAGCATGCTTAAAAGCATGAAATTTTGAGCCTCATGGGGGTGGTTGATTTCGTGCTGTTTGGGCGCAAAAAACACCAGCATGATGAGCCTGAAGCTATAAAAAGCGGTAAAGATCGCCCCAACTAAAAGTATAAACCATAAAATGTGGTGGTGCATCCCAAAAGCCACTTCTAAAATTTTGTCTTTAGAAAAGTATCCTGCGAAAGGGTAGATCCCGCACAAAGCCACTGAACCTATAATCATAAAGATCGCTGTGATTTTCATAGGCTTGTATAAAGCGCCCATTTTAGTAATATCTAGATTGTCTTCCATCGCATGCATGACATTCCCTGAGCCTAAGAAAAGGAGGGATTTGAAAAACGCATGCGTAAAGAGGTGGAAAAGCGCGATCGCATAAGCCCCAAGACCGGCTGCTACAAACATATAGCCTAATTGAGAAAGCGTGGAATAAGCCACAATGCGTTTTAAATCCTTATTGACTAAAGCCATGCTCGCTCCAAAAAGAGCCACAAACGCCCCTAAACATGCGATGAAATAACCCACTTCAAACACCGCGCTATACAAGGGATTGGCTCTAATGACCAGATACACCCCAGCGGTTACCATCGTCGCTGCATGGATGAGTGCGGATACAGGGGTAGGCCCCTCCATAGCGTTGGCTAACCATGTGTGCATAGGGAATTGAGCGCTCTTCCCCATAGCGCCAATGAAAAGAAACACGCTGATGAAAAAGAGCATGGAATAATCGGCGTTATTAAGTGTGCTAAAGACTTCTTTATACTGAAGAGTGCCAAAATTCCAAAAGATCAAAATAATCCCCATGAGCATGCCTAAATCCGTGATCCGATTCATCACAAAGGCTTCAATGGAAGCGTTATTCGCGCTTGTTTTATGATACCAAAAGCCAATGAGCAAGTAAGAGCATAGCCCCACCCCTTCCCAACCAATGAAAAGCCCTAAAAAATTATCGCTCAACACCAACACCAGCATGGAAAACACAAAGCCGCTGAGGTAGGAAAAATAGCGGTTAAACCCTGTATCATGCTCCATATAGCCTATAGAATACACATGCACTAAGAAAGAAACTAAAGTGACCACGACAATCATGACTGCATTGATATTGTCCAGCATGAGGGAAAAGCCGACTTTAAAATTCCCTACCACGATCCAGTCAAATAAATATTTTTCATAGCTTTGATGATGCCATGCTTGAATGAAAAGAATCACCGCACCAATGAAAGAAACCAGCACGCACAAAGAATTGAAAACGCCCACATGCAACGCTTTAGCTTTAGCCCCAAAAAGCCCCGCATAAATCGCACCGATTAAAGGCAAAAACAACACCACTGACAGCAAAGAAGAATACTGCATGCTCAACCTTTCATAGCGTTTAAAGAATCAATGTCTAAGCTCTTGTATTTTTTAAACCACAAAATCACCAAGCCCAAACCAATAGCCACCTCACTAGCGGCAATAGCGATAATAAAGAGCGCGAACATCTGCCCGTCTAAATTGTGCGTGTATTTAGAGATCGCTACAAAACCGATATTGATCGCATTGAGCATGATCTCTGTAGAAAAAAAGAGTAACAGAATGTTTTTGCGTTTCAGCATGCCCGCTAAACCAATGCAAAAGAGCAACCCTGAAACAATCAAATAGTGGTTTAACCCTATCATAGAGATTCCTTTATAAATTGCGTGTGATTTTTCCCATGGATTTTTTGAATCCCTGTAGCGATGCCTCCAACCATAGCGACTAAAAGCATTAAAGCCGCTGCTTCAAAAGGGATGAGGTAATTGGTAAAAAGCACATAACCAATCGCTTTAATGTTGGGGATTTGCGCATCAATAGCGTTAGAATTGACTTGATTAGAAAGGTTTTCGCCAATGCTAGGAGCGCTTAAAATCAAGGTGAGCAATAGCGCCACGCCAAATGAAAGCACACACAAGATTTTAGGGCTTTGCTTGCGTTCAATGACTTCTGCAGCGGAGTTGAAAAACATCATGCCAAACGCATACATCACAATGACCGCGCCCACATACACCGTGATTTGCACCACGCCCAAAAACTCAGCGTCTAGTAAAAAGAAAAAAGCGGAAATAAAAACCATGCTGCTAGCGAGAGCGGTAATGGCATAGAGAATATTCGTGGTGGTGATCACCACTAACGCCATGCTTAAAGTAAGGATCGCAAAGAAATAAAAGGCAATGGTTTCAAACATTTTCATCTCCCTTATGGCTTTCTGGGTTTGTTGGAGTTTTTTCTTGAGATTCTTCTTTTGAGGGCTCTTGAACATAATCTAAAGGGGTGGCTTGCATGCGTTCATTGTAATTAGGGCTTACCGCACCAAAGCCTAAAAATTCGGCATGCGAGCAGTTTTTAGCGTCTTGTTCGTTCGTTAGAAACTCGCTTTTAGAGCCGTATTGGGAGCGTTGGGTGCTGGCGTTTTCAAACCGGTTCCCCATAACAATCGCTAATTCTGGGCAAACTTCCGCACACAACCCGCAATAAATGCAACGCCCCAAATTGATCGTGTAAGAATCGATCTTTTTGCGGTTGTCTTCGCCCTTATGCGTGATGATCCTTATGCAATTGCTCGTGCAAATCTTTTCGCACAGCCCACAACCTATACACCTTTCAGAGCCTGAGTCTAAAAGCCGTTGCAAATGATGTACCGCGCGATAACGAGGGCTTAAAGGGAGTTGCTCCATAGGGTAATGGATGGTTACGCTTGAGCTAAAAAATTCCTTGATCGTAAGCCCTAGCCCTTTGAATAGATCCAAACCCAAGCTCGTTTTAATGGTGTCTTTAAACTGCTCGGTCGCACTATGGACTTCGGATCGTTTAGGAAGTTGCTTGTATTCTTGTTTGGCCATAAAACCTCCTTTAAATTAAAATGATAATGCCTGTTAGCACGATATTCAATAACGCTAAAGGCAGCATGATTTTCCAGCACATATCCATCAGTTGGTCTGGGCGCACATGCGGATAAGTCGCTCTAACCCACATGGATAAAAAGACAAAAAAGCCCGCTTTAATCAAAATCGCTATGCCTCCAGGGATAAAGCCCCACGCGTTAAACCCGCCAAAAAACACAATAGAAATCACAAAAGAAAAAGCGAATAAATGCGCGTATTCCGCTAAAAAGAACATGCCCCATTTCAAGCCGCTGTATTCGGTGCAATACCCCGCCACGATCTCGGCTTCATGCTCTAACAAGTCAAAGGGGGTTCGATTCAATTCAGCGTAGCTTGCGATCAAAAACAAAACAAACGCTAGAGGTTGCTTAAACACAAGCCAGTCTAAAAACCCACCGCTTTGGTAATGATTGATTTCCACTAAAGAGAGCGATCCTACCACCATTAAGGGGGCTAGAATGGTTAAAGTGCTGACCACTTCAAAGCTGAGCAGTTGGATCGTCGCTCTCGCGGAGCCAATTAAGGAGTATTTGTTATTAGAGGCAAGCCCGGCTAAAATAGGTGCATAAATCCCTGCCGAACCCACGGCTAAGAAAAACAAAAAGCCAATGTTAATGTCAGAAATAAGGGGCTTGATCTCATAGCCAAACAGAGTGAAATTAGGGAAAAAGGGTATGGGTGCCATGGACACAAACGCGCTCACCATCGCAATAATGGGCGCTAGCGTGAAAATGAACTTATTCGCGCCTTGGGGGATAATGTCTTCTTTGGTGAAAAGCTTAATGCCGTCTGCTGCGACTTGCAAGAGTCCAAAAGGCCCCACATAACAAGGCCCTAAACGGCGTTGGAAATAGGCTAACACTTTCCTTTCAATATAAGTGGCAAAGCCTCCTAAAGCCGAAAAAACAGCGACTAAAATCAAAATTTTAATCAGGGTTTCAATGATATAAGCGCTCATGCTTGCTCCTTTAAATCCACGCTATCAAACACGCTCTCTCTAAAAAAGTTAGAATGGTTTGTCAAAAGAGAAGGCGAAATGACAAACACCTCTTGATCCAAGCTCTCATCAAGATACAAAACGCCTGTTAATTCCTCTTCTTCTTTAAATAAAGTGATGTTTTGCCCCACTTCTTTATTCAATTTTTTTAAGAAAGCTTTAGACACATAGACACCGGCTTTTAATTGCAAATTCTCGCTTTTATGGGTAGCGTTATTGAATTGCGTTTCTGGGTATTTTAAATACGCGTTGAAAGCGATTTTTTCTTTTAAAGGCTTGATAGGCTCGCATTCTATGGTTTCGCATTCTTTAGCGCTTTTTTCAAAATGGCTTGCTCCTAGCAGATAGCCTCTGTGATTGACCCTGTCGTTAGTGAAATAGTTGGTTAAATAATCAAATTCTATGGCTTTAAAGCCCGCTTCTGTAGGGAGTTTGTGGGTGCATTCTGTGAGGTTTTCTTCCACAAAGCCAAAGCCTTGCATAATATCGCTCAAGTCATAGCCCTCAAACCTCAAAGCCGGTTTTAAGGGCAACACACGCCCTTCAACATTGGTGATCGTGCCTTCTAGCTGGTTGAGACTGGGCAAAATAAAATCCACTTTACTGACAGCGTCTTTCCCAAAAACCCTATCGTCGCTATTGATAGTGAAATCCCCTTGAGCGCGAATGCCTACGATTTTTTCATGTTCAAAAACTTCTTCGCTCAATTGACAAATAGAAGCGATGCCTAAAGCGTTCGCACTTGGGGGGATAAGAATGAGTTTAACAGCGCTTTTTTGGGCTAATAAACGCAACATTTTAGCGATATTGTGGGCTTGTTTGTGGCTATAAATTTCTTCGCCAACCACCAGCAAGGTGTTATTTGATTTTTGCAAAAGAGCGAGAATTTTTTCATAAGTTTCTAAATTGATGCCCGCTTCTTCAAGCAACAAATAAGTGGTTTTGGTAGGGACTTCAATTTTTTCTTCTTTAACCTCTGTCTTGTTTTCTTCTTGATTTTCTTCTTTTGGGGTAGCCGCTTCTATTTTATCCTCTTCTTGATTTTCTGCTTTACTTTCTTCAAGACTGCACCCTTGATTGGCTTGTTCTAAAGCTTTTTTTCGCTCTTCTTCTAAGGCTTTAAGAGCCGCTTCATCTACAATGCTTTGCTTGGAATCTTCTAAGCTTTTTAGAGCTGCGCTTTCAATGTTAAGCATTTTTAAAAGCATGCCTAAAAGGATTTCTTCAGCCCCCACTTCATGGGTGATGCAAAAAGAGCTTCGGCACAAATTCGCTAGCGCGTTATCCTTAATAGGGTGCATAGCAATCAAAGAAGCTTTATTGAGTTTGAGAGCGTTATTAATAGCATAGCGCACTAAAGGGTTTTCTGTTTTGATAGAAGATCCTATCGTAACGACCAAATTGGAAGTTTTAATCTCTTCAACGCTGGGGCGTTTAACTTCGCCTAATACTTTTAAAAATTGCTGGAAATGATACGCTTCTTGATTGTAGATTTTAAAATTCAATTCTTTCCTCAAACGCTCTATCAAAAACGCCTCTTCATTCGTAATATCCCCACCTATTCGCACCGCTTCGCATTCTTTGAGGGCGTTTTGGGCTTCTTTAAGATTGGTGCTGCCTTTAGGGCTAGAGCTCACGTCAAAAGCGAAACGGCCTGCCCCACAAATAGGGTTATGGTAAAAATCATTAAGCACTCTAAAAATCTTAGATTCTTCGCCTAGAGTATCAAAATGGCGCACATCATAAGAAATCAAACACCCAGCTGAGCAATGCGAACAAGTAGAATGGATCTTTTTTAATTCCCATGCGTTAGCCGTGTAAGCGAAATCTTTATAGCTCAAAGCGCCCACAGGGCATACCGCAATGCATTCCCCGCAATCATAACAAGGCACACTGCCCACAAAAGAAATAATGCCTTTTTGCTTACGACTCCACACGCTAAAAGCGTCTTTGGACATGCTGTCTTTAAATTTATCCGGAGCATGCAAATCGGCTTTAGTGGCTTTAAGGTTGTTTTCGCCCACATTGTCCTTGCAAGTGGTTACACACCTTTCGCACATGATGCACAAATTAGGATCATACAAGGCTTTTGCCCATGAATCTAGCGCTTTAAAATCATCAGCCACTGCATAAGGTTGGTGCTCCACGCCGGTTAAATGCGTCATGTCTTGCAATTCGCACTCCCCGCTCTTATCGCACACGCCACACTCTAGGGGGTGGTTGACATCATAAGTTTGCATGATGCTTTTTCTTTCATCCATGAGCGCGGGGGTGTTAGTGAGAATAACGGCGTTATTTTTGGCTTTCGTGTTGCAGCTATAAACCCGTTTGCCATCCATTTCAACCATGCACATTTTGCATGCGACTGTGGGCGAGCAACCGCTTAAATAACAAATGGTAGGGATGTAGATCCCAGCGCTCCTAGCGGCCTCTAAAACGCTTTGTCCCTCTTGGCATTCAATTATTTTGCCATTGATATTCATTGTGATCATGAAATTCCTTGAGAGTGGGATAAAATAGGGATATAAGGGTAAGCGTCAAAAAACGCCCCTTCTAAAATCGCAATCAAGCCCTTCAAATGGGGGCTTTCTTCTAACTCGCATTCTAGCGTTTGATTGGAGATTTGAAACCCCGCTTTAGAATGCTCTATCTTGTTAGCGATCTTAAATTGCTTGGAAAAAGACAATTTGGGGGTTTTAAGGCTCTTGTAAGAAACATAGACAAACAAGCCGTTAGCCTCACCCATTCGCTCTAAAAGCTCTAAATCTTTTGATTGAAGCTCTGATTCAAAAGGCAAAATGCCCTCTTTAAAGGCTGTTTCTAGCAGCCATTCTTGATCTTTAAAATCATAAAAAGCGGCCGTTGCACCTGAATCATTGCAAGGGATATGCAAAATTTCTAGATAATTTTGCAACCCGCTTAAAAGGGTGTATAAAAAAGCACTATCCGCATGCTTAGTGATTTCTCTGTTTAAAACAAGCACCCTTTTTTTTGCTTTAACAATAAGCGCGATAAGATCTTGTAATTCTTCTTCGCTCATGTTCGCTTCAGAGCTTAAATACCCCACATCAACCTTTTCTAAAACATGCCCTTTTAACTGGGAAGTTTTTTCTAAAATGCCCCTTAAAATCAAAGCCAAAATCGCCGCTTCCGTGTGGATTTCATACGATGCAAAAAGGCAATTTTCTTGCAAGTCTCTTGTATCTTGTAAGGGTCTTAATAGAGCGTAGGGGCGTTTTGATTGGTTGATGCTTCCTAAAATCAATCGTTCGTTTTCATTCAAACAAGCGTTTGAAAACCCCCCAAACAAAACGCACAAATCGCTTTTTTCTAAAAGGTTTAAGCTATCTTCGCTCAATTTGTAATTGATCTTAAACCCTTTTTGAAGAGATAATTTTTCTAAACAATAGGCTTCTTTCAAACTAATTGAAGAGTTTGCGATTAAGGGAGAATTTAAGGGGTTAAAGCCGCTCAAAATCAAGCCTTTTTTCTCACGACAATCGTCCAATCCGCTTGATTGAAACGCAAAGAATTGAGGAGCTCATGCCCTTTGGATTGGATAAATTCAGCGCTCTTAGGGATATTAGAAAAATCCCCCACTTCAAACATGAAAATAGCGACTTCATTAGGTTGCATTTCTTTTTCAATCAATTCTTCCAAGCGTTCAAAAATACCCGCTTTTAAGGGGCGTAAATCAAAGCGTTTCATCTATCCACCTCGCCAAACACCGCATTGGTTGAGCCAATCACGGTTACCGCATCCGCTAAATATTGCCCTACTAAAATATCGCTTAAAGCCCCAATGTGATAAAAGCTAGGGGCTCTGATTTTTAGTCTATGAGGATACGGCTCGCCCTCTGAATGGATAAAAAACCCTAATTCCCCTTTAGGGCTTTCTGTGGGGGCATACACTTCCCCAACGGGCGGACGCATGCCTTGAGCCACTAAGACAAAATGCTGCATCAAGGCATAATTTTGCGTCATTATATCTTCTTTAGGGGCAGAAATATAATGCGGGTTTTGGGCCATGATAGGCGTATCGGTTTTAGCATACATGGGAATGAGTTGCTCAATGATGCGAATGCTTTCATCAATTTCTAGCATATACAAACAATACCGATCATAACTATCGCCATAATTGCCCACCGGCACATCAAAATCAAGCTCTTTATAAAGCTCATAAGGCTCTTCTTTCCTAATATCATAAGCGATCCCAGTCCCTCTTAACATGATACCGCTCATGCCCCAGCTTTGTGCCATTTTTGGCGTTACAACGCCCACATTTTCCAAGCGCATCCGCCAAATGCGATTCTTATCCAATAAGCCTTGAATGAGTTTTTTGCATTCCCTCATTTCGCCTAAAAACTTTTTTAAGCCCTCTAGCCAATTAGGGGGTAAATCTAAAGGCACGCCCCCAATCCTTATAGCGTTATGCGTGAGCCTAGCCCCGCAATAATCCTCCATCAAATCCAAGCCGTATTCCCTCGTTTTAAACGCATACAAAAACACGCTCATCGCCCCCACATCTAAAGCATGCACGCTGATAAAAAAGATGTGTGAAATCATGCGGTTAAGCTCTAGTAAAATCGTGCGGATCACTTGCGCTCGGCGAGGGATTTCTAAGTTGAGTAAGGTCTCTACCGCATAAGCGTAAGCGTAGTTATTGCTGGTAGAAGAAGTGTAATCCAATCTATCGGTAGTGGGCATGTATTCGTTATAGGTCATGTTTTCGCCTAACTTTTCACAGCCCCTATGCAAGTAGCCAATTTCAGGGGTGGCCTTAATGATTCTTTCGCCCTCTAATTCCAAAATCAAGCGCAATTGCCCATGACTACTGGGGTGTTGAGGGCCAAAGTTTAAAATCATTTGGTTGTCGTCATGTTCAAAAATGATGTTTTCAAACTGAGGGTTGAGTTTCGTGAAATTTTGAGCCATTTTATAGCCTCTTTTTTAAGATAGTGGGGGCGATTTTGTGCAAATCTTTGACAAAAGGGATTTTCTTAAACGCATGCTTTTCTTCTACTTCTTTTAATTCTTCGCCCTTGCCCTGTTCATAGCCAATTTTTGCAAAATTGAAAGTGTCTTTTTCATCCACTCTCGCGCTGTCTCTCTGCTCTTTACCCACCACTTCTCGGTATTCTTTACCAAAAATTTTATCCACTTCATACCATTGGGCGAATTCATCGCCTTTGAGCGGGTAAGAGCGCAATAAGGGGTGACCTACCCAATCATGCGGCATGATAAGGCGTTTCAAATAGGGGTGTTTGTCAAACACAATACCAAGCATGTCATACGCTTCCCTTTCGCTCCAATTAGCCGATCGGTATAAAAAACTCAAAGAATCCACGCTCTCATTAGGCAACAAAACGCACTTCACGCGCACCCTACGGCGGTTCTTGCAACTATCGCTAAAACCCACGAATTGATAAAACAATTCAAAATGCCCTTTTTTAGCGCACAAATCTATCGCGCTCATTTCGCTCAAACACTCATAGCCCAAATGCCTTAAAATCGTAGCAACAGAAAAAATATCGTCTTTTTTGATCCAAAACACAGCCGTGTTAGTCTCTATGTATTTGTCTAAAATCTCATGTTTGTAAGAAAGGTGGTTGTAAATGACCTCATAAGCGCTGCCCTCTAAATATTTTTTAGGGGTGGGTTCTATGATTTTATAGGGGTCATGCTGGCGCGATTGTTTTTGCACATCTTCATAGGGGGATTGTTTTCTTACCATCACACTAACCTTTTAGGAGCGTCTTGTTTGATCGCTTTAGAGCGTCTGATTTTATCTTGCAAAACCATAAGAGCGTATTGTAAAGTCTCTGGGCGCGGTGCGCAACCGGGCAAGTAAATATCCACAGGAACGATCCTGTCCGCTCCTTGAACGGTCGCATAAGTGTTGAACATCCCGCCCGTGTTGGCGCAACTCCCCATAGAAATCACCCATTTAGGCTCAGGCATCTGATCATAGAGCCTGCGCATGAATTCGGCATGTTTTTTAGTGAGCGTGCCAGCGATGATCATCACATCAGATTGCCTAGGGCTCGCTCTAAAAATCGTGCCAAATCTGTCAAAATCAAACCTTGAACCCCCTGTCGCCATCATCTCAATCGCGCAACACGCCAAGCCATAAGTTAAAGGCCAGAGCGAATTAGAACGCCCCCAATTCAATAATTTATCCAAAGTGCTTAGAACAACCGGTGCTTGTTGCATTATTTCACCTCTAATTTCTGCCAGCTCAAAGCGTTTCGCTTTAAAGCGTAAATAAAACCAATGGCTAAAAAGAAGACAAAGCCTAGCATTTCAATGAGCCCAAACAAACCTAATTTTTTAAAATCAATCGCCCAAGGGAACATGAAAACGATTTCTACATCAAATAAGATAAAAAGCATGGCCATGATATAGAAATGGTGCGACACCCTATTAGGCTGCTTGAGAGCCACAGGCCCACATTCATAAGGAGCGAGCTTGAGCTTTTCGCCCTTTTTTTGAGCCATTTTACGGCTTAAAAACCTTTGAATCCTTAAGGTTAAGTTAAACACCCAAAAGGTGAATACCAACAAAACAAAAACGCCAAAATAGGGGTGATTCAATGCTTCTGTGGCTTGTTGCATCAGGCTCTCAAACTCCTTTAATTATTACTTTTAGCAAACGATGGAAGCAATTAAACCATGTTTTTGCTAATCGTTAGCTGAAAAAATAAAAATTATTTTAACATTTCTTAAGAGGCCATTTCTATGAGTTTGGGCATTAAATCTTGCATAGCATGCACCGCACTATCATTAATGCATTGGACATTCTGGGGCAAATGAGCGTTTTTAGCCTTAGGGTCAATGTAATAAATGAGAGCGTCTTTATGCGCATGCGTGTAGAGGCTAGCAGCCGGATAGACTTGCAAAGAAGTGCCAATGATGATTAAAAGATGCGCTTGTTTGACTAAAGAAATCGCTTCTTTAAGCAAAGGCACCGCTTCGCCAAACCACACAATATCAGGGCGTAATTGTGATTTGTCTTTAGCCAAGTCGCCTAAATTCAAGTCCTTTTCCCACCTATAAACCAAATTAGGATCTTTTTCACTGCGAACGCTCAATAATTCCCCATGCAAGTGCAAAATACGGGAAGAGCCCGCTCTTTCATGCAAATCATCTACATTTTGGGTGATGATATTAACTTGATAGTGTTTTTCCAATTCCGCTAAAGCCTCATGAGCTTTGTTAGGATGAACTTCAAAAAGCTGTCGGCGCCTTTGGTTGTAGAAATCCAACACCTTTTGCGGGTTCTTTTTCCAGCCATAAGGCGAGGCAACTTCCATGATGTCATGCCCTTCCCACAAGCCATCAGCGTCTCTAAAGGTTTTAATCCCGCTTTCTGCTGAAATGCCAGCCCCGCTTAGGATCACTAAATTTTTCATGTTTCCTCCTTGATGATTTCAATATGAGTGCCGCTGATTTTGTCATGCAAAAAAAACTTAAAAATAAAAGGCGTAACAAACCCTATAAGTAACCCCATGCTCAACACCCACAAAACAAACCGCCACAAAGCTAAAAAAAAGCCCACTTCTTTGCGATTGTTTTTGACTAATTTAAACTGAGCGTAACGCATGCCAGGGCTTTGGGATTTAAAAGCGATAAAAAAGCTGTGCGTTAAGGCGTAAAAAAGCAAGCATAAAAAAATCGCGCTCTGGTTTTCCCTAAAATCCTTCGCGCTCCCTAAAATCGCATAGGTCATTATGTAAAGCATGGGGGTATAAATCATAAAAATATCGGTGATAAAGGCCTTTAAACGCAAAGAGAGATACAGCCCTTTTAAAGGGCTTTCTAACGCTTGCTTTTTTTCTGGAATTTTATTTTTTTTGGTTTTTTTAGTTGCCACGACTTCCTGGCTTTATAGCAGCGCTAGTAGCGCATAAAGGGCAAGAGCTAGGCTTGTGCATGTCAAAAACAAAATCTTCTAAAGCAAAAAGGGGCAAATGGCTAGGCAAACACGCGCCCTCTTGGGCTTTTAAATGAGAATGAGCGCGCTTGCAAATGCCCCGATTAGCTAAAGCGCCAAAAGCCACGATTTGAGCGCCCTTTTCTTCTAAAACTTTAGCGCATTCCATGGCGGATTTTCCCGTAGTGATAATGTCCTCACACACTAAAATTTTTTCGTTTTTTTTGACTTCAAAACCACGCCTTAACGCCATGGTATTATCCACCCTTTCAGTGAAAATAAAACGCACGCCCAAAGCCCTTGCAAGCTCATACCCAGCCAAGATCCCCCCAATCGCAGGCGAGCATATGCATTCAATATTCAAATGGGCTTCTTGGATTTGTTTGGCCAATTCTTTAGCTAATCGTTCGGCCAGTTTGGGATCTTCTAAGACTTTAGCGGATTGCAAATAATAATTGGAATGGAACCCGCTGCTGAGCAAGAAATGCCCCTCTAACAAA
Organism: Helicobacter pylori; assembly: GCF_014497725.1. Classification (GTDB taxonomy): domain Bacteria; phylum Campylobacterota; class Campylobacteria; order Campylobacterales; family Helicobacteraceae; genus Helicobacter; species Helicobacter pylori_DE. The sequence continues at coordinate 69,271 of NZ_JACTGF010000007.1, forward strand.
GCTTGAGCGTTTTGATAACATGCCTTAATATCCATGGTTTAGACCTTTAAGATCGCGTCTTCTTTGTTTTTCACGCTTTCATCAATTTTTTTAATGGCTTCATCGGTGATTTTTTGGATCTGCTCTTGGGCTTTTTTGCTTTCATCTTCGCTGATTTCTTTGTCTTTTTCTAATTTTTTCACCTGGTTGTTAGCGTCTTGGCGGATATTCCTCACAGCCACTTTAGCCTTTTCGCCCATCGCTTTGGCGTCTTTTGCGATGAGTTTCCTTTGCTCACTTGTCATGGGTGGGAAAAAAAGCTTGATCGTTTCGCCGTCGTTATTAGGATTGACGCCGATATTGGCTTCTTGAATGGATCGTTCAATTTCTTTGAGCAGGTTTTTTTCCCATGGGTTGATTTGAAGGGTGGTCGCATCCAAGCTCATCACGGAGCCGACTTGGTTTAAGGCGGTGGGCGTGCCGTAATAATCCACTTTGATGTGATCTAAAATATTGACTGAAACTTTCGCACTCCTTAGAGTGGAAAAATCTCTGTTTAAAGCTTGAACGCTTTTTTGCATCAAATCTTTGGTTTCGTTATAAATGGCTTGTAACATTATTTTTCATCCTTTTTTTGGTTTGTGTGGGCGTTGGTTTGCGCATGCGTTTTAGACTTTTGGTGGGTGGTTGGGGGCGTTTTGGCGTTCTCTTTGTTTTTTTCAACACCCTTTATACCATTTTCTTTGGCATCATTCTTTTCATTCTTTTCATTCTGTTTGGGGTTTTCAATAGAAGGCGCTTTGGCTGGCTTTTTAGGAAATTCGTTAGGCGTTTGTTTTGGCATTAAAGGGTTAGTGGGGGCTTGCCCTAAAGGGTTGAGCGTTGGGTTGAGTGTGGGATTAAGCGTTGGGTTGAGCGTGCCGGTGGCAGGGACTAAGGGTGAAAGCTCTTTATTGGTTTTAGTTTCATCTAAAATGCTTTTGCCGTATTCTTTGTTGTAAAAATAGCCCAAAGCGATGGTGTTGGCAACAAATAACAGCCCTAAAAACATGGTCAATTTCGCCATAAAGCTTGCAGGCCCTTTAGCACCAAATAAAGAATCGTTGCTTCCGCTATAAGCCCCTAAGCCGATGCTAGAACTTTTTTGCAACAAAACCACCACCACAATCAATACCGCTAAAACAATTTGTAAGCCTAACAGAACGCTTGTCATAAACACTGATTCCTTAAATGCCTAAAATTTAGAAAAAATTACGCTTGATCTTATCTAAAATTTGCTAAGAATACACTAAAATTTAGTTTTAATTTCAAGCGTGGCGCGTTAAAGGCGGTGGTGTTGGACTCTTTTCATTCATTCAATCAGCATGCATTCAATAAGCATGCCAAAACTTATCACCTCTTTGCCCATATCCAACAGCAAATCGCTATCTGTCTTGTTCAATTGTTAAAACAAAAACATTACGCTAAAGTTTTGGATCTAGGATCAGGGAGTGGGTCTGTTCTTAACGCTTTAGAGCGGCAAAATATTTTGATTGAAGACTTTATCGCTTTGGATAATTCTATGAACATGCTCAAATTACACCCCACGCAATCTCTTAACATTCAAAAAATCTCTTTAGAGCATGCGGATTTTGAAGAACATGTTTTTTGCGATTACGATTTGGTTGTGTCTTCTTCTTCTTTGCAATGGGCAAGGGATTTAAAAAGCGTTTTAGAAAAAATCGCTTTTTTTAGTAAGGAGGTGGCTTTAGCTATCCATACGGATTTTAGTTTGCATGAAGTGCATGAATTTTTAGGCACGCCTTCGCCTTTAAGGGATCTCAAAACGCTCAAATCCTTGATTAAAAACGCTTTTAAACATTTTCAAATAGAATTGGAAAACAAGCGCTTCGCTCTTTATTTCAACCGCAAACAAGATTGCTTGAATTACCTTAAAAAATGCGGTCTTTTAGGGGGTTCAACGCTGAGTTTCAAGCAAAAAAAACATTTTTTCCAAAACATGGCGTTTGAAAAATTGAGCTATGAAGTGTTACTCTTTTCGGGGATCAAGCGCTCTTAAAAACCAAGATAAATTAAAATATTAAAATTAGGTGGTTACAATAAACGCTAAACTAATGAGCGAGAAACAACATGCACAAAAAACGAGTCTTTTCAGGCATCCAACCGACCGGGCAAATCCATTTGGGCAACTATTTAGGAGCGATCAAGCATTGGGTAGAGATGCAAGATGAATATGAAAACCTTTTTTGCGTCGTCAATTCGCATGCGATCACTCTACCCATAGATCCTGCATTTTTAAAATCCCAAACCTATGAGTTAGTCAAATTGCTTTTAGCTTGCGGGATTAGCCCTAAGCAATCGGGGTTATTCATTCAAAGTGAAGTGGATGAGCACCCGGCTTTAGCATGGCTACTAGATTGCCAGGTGTCTATGGGAGAAATGCAACGAATGACGCAATTCAAAGACAAGTCTTTAAAAAACCCTAAAAGCGTGAATGTGGGGCTTTTCAATTACCCTATTTTGATGGCGTCAGATATTTTGTTATACCAAAGCGATTTAGTGCCAGTGGGCGAAGATCAAAAACAGCATTTAGAGCTCACGCGAAACGTTGCAGAAAAATTTAACAGGGATTTTGGGAACTGCTTTAAAGTGCCAGAGCCTTTGATCGCTAAAGTGGGGGCAAGGGTTATGGGGCTAGATGATCCAAAAGTGAAGATGAGTAAATCGCATCAAGGGGCTAACCATGCGATTTTTCTTTTAGATGAGCCGGACATTATTGTAAGGAAAATCAAAAAAGCGGCCACGGATTCTATAGGCGTTATTGCATTTGATGAAAAAAGAGAGGGCATTTTTAACCTTTTAAATATTTACATGCTTTTAAGCGATGAAAGCCCAGAAAAGATAGAGGAGCGTTTCAAAAATAAGGGCTATGGGGATTTTAAAAAGGAATTGGCTGAAGTAATGATCCAGGCTTTAAAACCCATCCAAGAAAGATACAGAGAAATCAGCGATGATGAAGTGAAAGCCGTTTTAAATTGCGGCGCTAAAAAAGCCAGGCCTTTAGCACAAGCGACTTACCAAAAGGCTAAAGAATTGATGGGGTTGGTTTAGATGAAAATTTTAGGTTTATGGTTAGGGGTGTTTTGTTTCCTTAAGGCTACGCCTTATTTATACTTGGGCGAAGAGCCTAAATATAAAGATAATTTCACGCATTTTGAATACGCTAACCCTAACGCTAGAAAGGGCGGTGTCTTAAGAAATGACGCCATAGGGACTTTTGATAGCCTTAACCCTTTCGTGCTTAAAGGCACTAAAGCTGAAGGCTTGGATCTCATTTATGACACTTTAATGGTGCAAAGTTTGGACGAACCTTTTGCCGAATACCCCTTGATCGCTAAAGACGCAGAAGTGGCTAAGGATAACAGCTATGTGATTTTTACCCTAGATAAAAGAGCGAGATTCAGCAATAACGCTCCCATTTTAGCGAGCGATGTGAAGTTTAGTTTTGATACGATCATGAAATTAGGATCGCCCATTTATAGGCAGTATTACCAAGATGTTAAAAAGGCGGTTGTTTTAGACAAACACCATGTTAAATTCATTTTCAAAACCACTGAAAATAAAGAATTGCCCCTTATTTTAGGGCAGTTGCAGATCTTTTCCAAAAAAGCGTTTCAAAAGGATTATTTTGAAAAAAACCCTTTACTCATTCCTGTTTCTAGCGGCCCTTATGTGATCGCTTCTTTTGATGTGGGCAAGAAAATCACCTACCAAAGAAACCCTAATTATTGGGCGAGGAATTTGCCCAGCAGAAAGGGGCAATTCAATTTTGATCAAATCAAATTTGAGTATTACAAAGATGAAACCGTCGCCTTACAGGCTTTTTTAAGCGGGGCGTATGACTGGCGCCTTGAAAGCACGGCTAAGGTTTGGGCTAGGGGCTATGTGGGGAAAGCTATGGATAATAAAAAAATCACTAAATACCTCATAGCCCACAAAATGCCAAGCGGCATGCAAGGGTTTTTCTTCAACACGCGCCGAGAAATTTTTAAGGATAAAAGGGTGCGTGAAGCCTTATTTTATGCGTTTGATTTTGAATGGGCGAATAAAAATTTGTTTTTTTCGCAATACAAGCGCACCACCAGTTTTTTCAGTAACTCTATCTATGCGTCCCCACCACTTCCAAGCCCTGAAGAAAAAGCCCTGCTAGCCCCTTATGAAAAGAGTTTGGATGAAAGGGTTTTTAAAGAGCCTTATATCGTGCCTAGAACCGATGGGCCTGATGTTTTAGGCTATAATTTGAGGGAAAATTTAAAATACGCTCAAAAGCTTTTAGAAAGTGCGGGCTTTTCTTACAAAAACATGCGTTTGGTGGATAAGAATAACAAGCCTTTCAGTTTCACTTTGCTTTTAAACAGCCCGGCATTTGAAAGACTGGCCCTAGCTTTTGCTAAAAACTTAAGGGTGTTAGGGATTGAAATGAAAATCCAAAGAGTGGATTTAAGCCAGTATGTCAATCGGATCAAAAGCTATGATTTTGACATGATCGTAGGAGTGATTGGCCAATCGTCTTTCCCGGGTAATGAGCAACGCTTTTATTTTGGCTCTTTGAGCGCGAAAGAAAAAGGCACAAGGAATTATGCGGGAATCTCTAGTAAAGCGGTAGATGATTTGATTGAAAAAATCATTAACGCTAAAGATTATAAGGAGCAATTGGCCGCCATTCAAGCGATGGATAGGGTGTTGTTGTGGGGGTTTTATGTGGTACCGCATTTTTATTTGCCTAATTACAGGATCGCAGCGTATAATTACATTGGCATGCCTGAAATCAGCCCTAGCTATGGATTTTCGCCGTATTTGTGGTGGATAAAAGAAAAGGATCTTCAATGATTGCTTACATTCTTAAACGCTTGCTTTTAATTATCCCTACTTTATTGGCCATCATGACGATTAATTTCTTTCTGATCCAATCCGCCCCAGGAGGGCCTATTGAGCAGATGATGGCTAAAATCAATAACACGCAATCCAAAGAGATTCAAGGCGTTGTTAAAGAGCGTTCGTATAGGGCGTCTCAAGGGTTGGAGAGCGATTTGTTAGAGAACTTAAAAAAACTCTATGGTTTTGACAAGCCTATAGGGGAGCGCTATCTTCTCATGCTCAAAAAATATCTGCAATTTGATTTTGGGGAGAGCTTTTATCGCCAGATTAAAGTGATAGATTTGATTAAGGAAAAATTGCCGGTATCCATTTCATTAGGGTTTTTTAGCACGCTTTTGATTTATCTTATTTCTATCCCTTTAGGGATTTTCAAGGCCAAACGCAATAACGAGCCTTTAGACGTGCTAAGCAGCGTGGTGATCATTGTCGCTAACGCTATCCCGACCTTTTTATTTGCGGTGGTGTTGATCGTGTTTTTTGCTGGAGGGAATTATTGGCACTGGTTCCCTTTAAAAGGGCTAGTGAGCGATAATTTTGAAAGTTTGAGCGCATTAGGTAAAATCAAGGATTATTTATGGCATATCACCTTGCCCGTTCTTTGCATTTCTTTAGGGGGTTTTGCAAGCCTCACGCTTTTAGTGAAAAACTCTTTTTTAGATGAAATGGGCAAGCTCTATGTGGTGAGTGCTAAGGCTAAGGGCTGTTCAGTGGGGCGTATTTTTTATGCGCATGTGTTCCGTAATGCGATTTTATTAGTGGTGGCGGGCTTTCCGCAGGCTTTTTTAGGCATGTTTTTTAGCTCAAGTTTGTTGATAGAGATTGTTTTCAGTTTAGACGGGTTAGGGCTTTTAGGGTATGAAAGCATTGTGAGTAGGGATTATCCTGTTGTGTTTGGTTCGCTTTATATTTTCACGCTTTTAGGTTTGGTGGCGAGTTTGATAAGCGATTTGCTTTGCGTGGCGATTGACCCTAGGATTGATTTTGAAAAGCGTTGAGGGTAGGAATGAAAACTGAGATGAAATCTTTTTTAAAACTTTTTGCACAGCCTTTGTTAGTGGTTTTAGCGTTCATGTTGTTGTATGCTTTAGTGCATGCTGTGCTTGGTTTTTATGTGAAAAAAGACAGCGCTCCAATAAGCCCAAATGCAGAAAAAACCGAGACAGAGTCTCAAAACAGCGCGCTTTCGCCTAAAGAAGAATCCAACGCAACCACAACCGCCACAGAAGAAAACCCCACCAAAGACCCTCCTTTGCCTTTAGAAACGACCGCACAAGAAAAAGAAACTAAACAAGAAACTAAACAAGAGCAAGAAAAAGAAAACGAGTCTAAACAAAACAGTGTCCCGCCCGTTCAAAACAACCAAAAAGCCCCTACAATCTCTACAATGGGAAAAAAACCTTTAGAGTATAAAGTCGCAGTCAGTGGCGTGAATGTGCGCGCTTTTCCTAGCACAAAAGGTAAAATCTTGGGATTGCTTTTAAAAAATAAAAGCGTGAAGGTTTTAGAAATCCAAAACGATTGGGCTGAAATTGAATTTTCTAATAAAACAAAGGGTTATGTGTTTTTAAAACTTTTAAAAAAGGCTGAATGAAAGAATAATGAAATTAAAATCTTTTGGGGTTTTTGGAAATCCCATTAAGCATTCCAAATCGCCCTTAATCCATAACGCTTGTTTTTTGACTTTTCAAAAAAAATTGGGGTTTTTGGGGCATTACCACCCCATATTACTCCCTTTAGAAAGCCACATCAAAAACGAGTTTTTAACTTTGGGGCTTAGTGGGGCTAATGTAACCTTACCCTTTAAAGAAAGGGCGTTTCAAGTTTGCGATAAGATCAAAGGTATCGCGCTTGAATGCGGAGCAGTCAATACGCTTGTTTTAGAAAATGATGAGCTTGTGGGCTACAATACCGATGCTTTAGGGTTTTATCTTTCTTTAAAGCACCAAAACTACCAAAACGCTTTGATTTTAGGCGCTGGGGGGAGCGCTAAAGCCCTAGCGTGCGAATTGAAAAAACAAGGCTTGGAAGTGAGCGTGTTGAATCGCTCTGCTAGGGGATTGGATTTTTTCCAACGCTTGGGCTGTGATTGTTTCATGGAGCCTCCTAAAAGCGCTTTTGATTTGATTATTAACGCCACTTCAGCGAGTTTGAATAACGAATTGCCTTTGAATAAAGAGGTTTTGAAAGGGTATTTTAAAGAGGGCAAACTCGCTTATGATTTGGCGTATGGGTTTTTAACGCCCTTTTTATCTCTGGCTAAAGAGTTAGAAATCCCCTTTCAAGACGGGAAAGACATGCTCATTTATCAAGCTGCTTTAAGTTTTGAAAAATTCAGCGCTTCTCAAATCCCTTATTCAAAAGCGTTTGAAGTCATGCGAAGTGTTTTTTGATGCAAGGGTTTTTAAGAAGCCTGTTTTTTGGGGTTAAAAAGATCCCTAAACCATTCGCTCCTCTAATAGAAAAGGGCGTTTTAAAAGAAGTGCTTCAATTGAAAAAGGAGCGCTATTTTTTAAAAGAAGGCTTTGATATAGGCAAAGTTGAAAAAGTAAAAGATAAGGCGTTTTTCGTTTCTTTAGCGAAAAATTACCCTAAAGACCCTTTAATCAAAAACTTACCCCCATCTTTTAAAACAGACGCTTTGATTTTATGCCAAATAGAATGTTCTAAAAAACGCCCCCTAGCCTTTTTTAAAGCCGCTCTTTTAAATGCAGATCACACGATGATAGCTTACCTGGCTAAAGAAAAAAACCAGATTGTGGCTATCCCTTTTAAAGAGCCTTTTAAAAAACCTATTTCTTTAAAGCACAGCCAAAAATCCTTATTAGAATTGCCCAGGCATTGCGTGGTAAAGATCGATCTTAAAAAGCGTGAAATCAGCGAAATTTTAGGGGCTTTAGAAGACTCTTTAATAGATGAAAACCTTTCTTTGAGCCTTTTTGACAGAGTGAAGGATTTTTCAAAAGATTGCTTGAATTTAGCCCAACATTACGCGCAACTCAAAGCGAGCGATTTTAAAGACAGGATCAATTATTCTCATATCCCTTTTATCACCATTGACCCCAAAGACGCTAAAGATTTTGACGATGCGATCTTTTATGACCAAGAAAAAAGGGTTTTGTTTGTGGCGGTTGCTGATGTGAGCGAATTTGTGCCGAAATATTCCAGTTTGGATAAAGAAGCTAGGGTTAGGGGCTTTAGCGTGTATTTCCCTAACAGCGTCTATCCCATGCTGCCTTTGAGTTTGTCTCAAGGGGCATGCTCATTAAAAGCGTTTGAAAAACGCCTGGCTTTAGTGTATGAAATCCCTTTAGACGATTTGAAAAACGCCCGATTATCTCAAGGCGTTATTGAAGTTAGGGCTAATTGCACTTATGAAGAAATCAATCATTTTTTAAGCGCTCAACAAAGCTTTTTAGATAAAGATTTGCAACAAAGCCTTTTGGGGTTTTTAGAGATGGCTTTAAAGTTAAAAAAGGAGCGTTTAAAAAAGGGGTTTAATTTCAATTCCTTTGAAAACAAGCTGTATTTGAATAAAGAAGGGCGTATAGAAAAAATTGAAACAGAAAAAGAAAGCGATGCGCACACTCTTATAGAAGAAGCCATGCTCTTAGCCAACCAGTCTAGTGCAGGGTTATTAGATGAGCATTTTCACAATAAGGGGATATACCGCACCCACAAAGAGCCCAGTTTGGAGCAGCAAAAACGCCTCTACGCTAAGCTTTTTGATTATGAGATTGTGCGCCCTAAAAACATGGGTTTTTTTCCTTTTTTAGAGCATGCCTTAAAGATAGCCCAAGAAAAGAGTATAGAAAGAGAAGTTTCACGCCTAATCATTAAGTCTCAAAATTTAGCCCTTTATAGCCCCATGCAAGAAAGCCATTTTGGTTTGGGGTTTGCCAGCTATACGCATTTCACTTCGCCCATTAGACGATACAGCGATCTAGCCTTACACAGGCTTTTAAAAGAATTGTTGTTCCATCAAGCTAAAGGCTGCTCGTATTTGTTAGAAGAAACGCCTGAATTATGCGCTGAATTGAACGCTTTGCAAAAAAAGACCGCTTTGATTGAAAGGGATTTTATCAAGCGCAAATTCGCCCGCTTAGCTTTAGAACTTTTAGGAAAAGAATTTTTGGGCGTTGTTTTGGAGGTTAAAGATTGGGTGGTGGTGGGGTTAAAAGAGTGGGTAGGGCTTAAAATTTTAGTCAAAACGAACAAGGTTTTTAAGCCGTTAGAAAAGGTGCGCGTTACAATCACGCATGCGGATTTGATTTTAGGGCAAGTTAGAGGCGAAATCACAGAAAGGATTAAAGAGCATGTATCGTAAAGATTTGGACCATTATTTAAAACAGCGCCTCCCTAAAGCGGTGTTTTTGTATGGGGAGTTTGATTTTTTTATCCATTATTATATTCAAACGATTAGCTCGCTTTTTAAAGGCAGTAACCCTGACACAGAAACTTCGCTTTTTTATGCGAGCGATTATGAAAAAAGCCAGATTGCGACCCTTTTAGAGCAGGATTCTTTATTTGGAGGGAGCAGTTTAGTCGTTTTAAAACTGGATTTTGCGTTGCATAAGAAATTTAAGGAAAATGATATCAATCTTTTTTTAAAAGCTTTAGAGCGGCCTAGCCATAACAGGCTTATCATAGGGCTTTATAATGCTAAAAGCGACACCACCAAATACAAATACACTAGCGATGTTATCGTTAAATTTTTCCAAAAAAGCCCCTTGAAAGATGAAGCGATCTGTGTGCGCTTTTTTACCCCTAAAACTTGGGAGAGTTTGAAATTCTTACAAGAAAGGGCTAATGCTTTACAATTAGACATCAGCAGCCATCTTTTAAACGCTCTTTTTGAAACCAATAACGAAGATTTAGGCGTTTCGTTTAACGATTTAGACAAGCTAGCGGTTTTAAATACGCCCATCACTTTAGAAGACATTCAAGAATTAAGCTCCAATGCGGGGGATATGGATTTGCAAAAGCTCATTTTAGGGCTTTTTTTGAAAAAAAGCGTGCTTGATATTTATGATTATTTGTTAAAAGAGGGCAAAAAGGATGCGGATATTTTAAGGGGGTTGGAGCGGTATTTTTACCAGCTTTTTTTATTTTTCGCCCACATTAAAACGACCGGTTTAGTGGACGCTAAAGAGGTTTTAGGCTACGCTCCCCCTAAAGAAATCGCTGAAAATTACGCCAAAAACGCCCTGCGTTTGAAAGAAGCCGGCTATAAGAGGGTTTTTGAGATTTTTAGGTTATGGCATCTTCAAAGCATGCAAGGGCAAAAGGAATTGGGCTTTTTGTATTTGACCCCCATTCAAAAAATCATTAACCCTTGAAAAATGCTGAAAGGTGTTTTAGTTTTGGGTTTTAATGATTCAATAAACTAAATTTAATCCAAAAACAAGCGAAAGCAAGGTATAATTGAAAGTTTTTTAGACCTTGCTCTTTTTTAGTAAAAAAAGGGCTATACAACCACAAGGAGAATGGATGAGGCATTATGAAACGATGTTTATTCTCAAACCTACTTTAGTAGAAGAAGAGATTAAATCCAAAATTGAGTTTTATAGAGAAGTGATCACTAAGCACCATGGCGTGATTGAAACGAGCCTGGATATGGGCATGCGTAATTTAGCCTATGAAATCAAAAAACACAAAAGAGGCTATTATTATGTGGCGTATTTCAAAGCAGATCCGTCCATGATTTTAGAGCTTGAACGATTGTATCGCATCAATGAAGATGTGTTGCGTTTCATTGTGATCAAATACGAAAGCAAGAAGGAAGTAGAAGCGTGGCATGCGTTAGTGGATAGGGCTAATAAAAAGCCATCGCACGCTAAAGAAAAACACGAAAAAACCGAACACGCGCATTCTCACCACACAGAGAAAGCAGAAAGCGTAGGATCTCATAGCGAATAAGGGCTTATCATGTTTAATAAAGTGATTATGGTAGGGCGTTTGACCAGGAATGTGGAATTGAAATATTTGCCTAGCGGTTCGGCTGCGGCTACAATAGGTTTAGCCACAAGCAGGCGCTTTAAAAAACAAGACGGCACGCTAGGCGAAGAGGTGTGCTTCATAGACGCTCGTTTGTTTGGGCGAACGGCTGAAATCGCTAACCAATATTTGAGCAAGGGTTCAAGCGTTTTGATAGAAGGGCGTTTGACTTATGAGAGTTGGATGGATCAAACGGGCAAAAAAAATTCCCGCCACACTATCACAGCGGACTCGTTGCAATTTATGGATAAAAAGTCAGACAATGCAAACGCTATGCAAGATAGCATGATGCATGAGAATTTTAACAACGCTTATCCCGCTAATCATAACGCTCCCAGCCAAGATCCTTTTAACCAAGCCCCAAGTTATGCGCAAAACGCTTACGCTAAAGAGAATTTACAAGCACAGCCGTCCAAGTATCAAAACAGCGTGCCTGAAATCAATATTGATGAAGAAGAAATCCCCTTTTAAGGGTTAAAATTAAGGAGACATTATGGAAAGAAAACGCTATTCAAAACGCTATTGCAAATACACTGAAGCTAAAATCAGCTTTATTGACTATAAAGATTTAGACATGCTCAAGCACACGCTATCAGAGCGCTATAAAATCATGCCAAGGAGGTTGACAGGCAATAGCAAAAAGTGGCAAGAGAGGGTGGAAGTAGCGATCAAAAGAGCCCGCCACATGGCTTTAATCCCCTACATTGTGGACAGGAAAAAGGTCGTGGATAGCCCTTTTAAACAGCACTGAATTTTTTAGGGCTGATAGGGGGCATGCCCTTTTAATCTTATTTAATCTTGGCTCTATTTTTGTTAAACATCGGTTGTAAAAGCGTTAAAAGCGTTTTTAAAATCCAATTAAAAGCGTTCAAAAGTAACGCAAAAAATCAAAAAAATGACAAAATTTTCCCCAAATGACAAAAAAAAAAAAAAAACGCTTTATGCTATAATACTCCAAATACATTCCAATGCAAATGCATTCTAATGCAAATGCGTTCCAATGTATAAAA
>NZ_JACTGF010000008.1:0-70336 GCF_014497725.1 Helicobacter pylori
TTTTGAAATTTAACGCTTTTACAAGGAACTAGTGTTTCATATTGAAACAAATTTTTAACAACGAGCGTTTGTATTATAGTTTATTTATCATTAATTAGGCTGTGTTAATCAAAGTTTGATAGGTAAAAACCTTTAACCCCCCCTTAATTTTCTAAAAAGCGCCTTATTTAGTGCACTTCTTTATATCAATATTCCAATCAGCACCGGATTTGATTTGATATTTTTGCGCGAAATTATCCCTATTCAGTGCCACGGAAACATTCAACAAGCTGTTTAGATAGACCAACGGCTGGCCTTTTAAAACATCGCCAAAGCTCGCAACATACGGCATTTTCCCTTCGTATTGTTTCTTGGAACCTTTAGAAATCGTTACACACAAAATATCGTTGCGTTTGATTTTTGCTTGATTGAGCAGTTTATCGCTGATATTGCTCCAAACATTGCCGTATTGGATATCCAAAATCGGGATATTGCCTTTCACTTCCCCTTTTGTGGCTTTCGCTTTTTGGTAAGGAATTTCAACGACTTTTGGGGGAAGCTCTGGCCCAACCTGCTCGAATGTGATCGCCCCAGAAGCCAAACGCGCACCGGTGTAAGCATACACATCACGGCCATGGAAAGTATAGGATTTTTCAGAACCTTTCAAGCGGTTAGCTTTTTCATCAATTTCACGCACGCTATCAATCCCCAAAGTTTGCGCCACCAAAGTCAGCGTGCCGTTATCCGGCGAGACGAAATACTGGCCGTTTTTAGTTTTTAGCACCACCGATTTACGCTTAGTGCCTACGCCCGGATCAACTACGCTCACAAATACCGAACCTTTTGGCCAATAACTAGCGGTCTGATACAAGCGGTAAGCACCTTCCCAAATATTATACGGAGGGATTTCGTGCGTTAAATCAAAGATTTTAAGATTGGAATCAACGCTGAAAGCGACGCCTTTCATCGCCGAGACAGCTCCATCTTTTAGGCTAAAATCTGTTTGTAAAATCAAAGCGTTACTCGCATAAACAGGCGATAACCCTATACACGCTGATAAAAACAACGCTAAAATCGTTTTTTTCATGGTTACTCCTTGATTAACTTTTATGGGCTTTTAGTCCCTTTATTATACCATTTAAGGGGGTTTTTTCTAAACATTAAGGGTTTAAAAGGGCTTTATATTTCGTATTGAAACAAAGCATTAATTAGGCTCTCTTAAGATAGGGGGTTTTATTTAAAATGCAATATCGCCAATATTTTCACTATTCTCTATATAGTATTTAAAACGCTCTTTTTCTAATTCGTTTTTTAGGATTTGTTGTTCTTCTAAAAGCAGGCGTTTTTGATCTTCTAGGGTGTTGATTTTACGGCTAATATAATAGATATTATTGCTTAAATAGATTTTAGGCGCTAACAGAGCTAAAAACGCGCCCCCAAAAACCAACACCCCTATTAAAGCCATTAAAGAAAGGCCGTGCGGATTTTCATTTGCAGTTCCAGCGAATAATTCCTTTTTTTCGTCCTCATCTATGCGCACAAAGCGTTCTTTTTCATTTGAAGAATGGGTTTTGATACTCATGGCTTACTCATTGACTTGTTCATGGTTTGAATTTAAAAACCCTCATTTTAGCGCTTCGTGAACGCCTGTTATTTTTAATTTCTTCTGGGCTTGGAGCGATGGGCTTTTTAGTTAAAATTGTGCCTAAAGCGTGATTGTTAGAGCAAGTGCATTTGAAACTTGAAGGATCGCAAATGCAATTTTTAGCGTAATCTTTGAAAGCGTTTTTCACTAACGCGTCTTCTAAAGAATGAAAAGAAATCACGCACAAAATCGCTCCCTTAAGGTTTCTGGCGCATTGTAAAAACTCTTTTAACTCTTCTAATTCGCTATTGACTTCTATGCGAACGGCTTGAAACACCAAAGTCGCTGGGTGGATTTTTTTATTTTTAGAAAAAGAGCTTAAAAACTCGCTCAAATCCTTAGCGTCTTTAAAGGGTTTTTTAGCGCGCCTTTCTGCAATTTTATGGGCGATTTTTTTGTATTCTTTGATTTCGCCATAGTCTCTAAAGATTTTTTCTAACGCTATTACAGGATAAGAGTTGATGACTTTTTGAGCGTTCAATTCACTTTCTAAATCCATGCGCATATCCAAAGCGTGCGAGTGGAAATTAAACCCTCTGTTATCATCATCAAGCTGCAAAGAACTCACCCCTAAATCCACTAAAACCCCCTTGATTCGCTCGCCATGAATTTCTAGGGCTTCTTTAAAGCGTTTGGCAAACCCTCCGCTTAAGAGATTATAACGCCCTTCAAAGGCTTTCAATCGTTCTTTAGCGATTTCTTGAGCGAACTTATCTTTATCAATACCAATGAGTTTCAGGTGCGGTTTTTGGGATAAAAGGGCTTTAGAATGCCCCCCTAACCCTAAAGTGCAATCAATCAAAACCCCTTCTTCTAAAGGTGCGAACGCTTGCAAAACTTCTTGCAACAAAACGCTTTGGTGCAGATTTTCTATTTCTTGCAAACAATCCCCTTAAAACCCTTAGATGAATTTTCCAAATGCCTACTCAATGGTGTTGGTTTTGTTGGTTACGCTCAAAAGTTTTTTTAATTGATCTTAGCTTTTTAAGGTGTGAAAACTCAAACTAAAACCCTTTTCATAAAGACTAAAAAGGGCTTAAAGACACCCTTTTAAAGGGTTTAAAAAGTGTAGTTATACCCTAAATAAAGCGAATAATCCCGTTTCAAATGGTAATAAAGATTGGTAGCGTTAGGACCCGCACTCAAAAACTTGTTGATGAGTAGCGGCACTCTCACGCCAAATTCTACGCCATTATGCTTGTAGATATTGGCTCTCACCCCAAAATTCAACCATACCTGAAAAGCGACGGTTGAAGTGTTGGTGCTATAAGGGGCGTTAGGGTTACAATAAGTGGGGGTACAAACATCAGGACCTTTAGCTTCAATGATTTGCTCTTTCCAATAGTTTGCCGCTGAGCTTTTCCAAGTGTTACCGCCGATAGCGACCCCACCAAAAACACCAAAAGAAGCGTTATCGTTATCAATAATATCAGCTAACAAATCGCTCCCCACACCCCAAGAGACCATATCCAACTGGATTTTATTGGGTGCATAAACCTGCTTGCCTAAAGTGGCATGCCCATAATCAAAAAGCCCATACACCCTAAAACCAAACCACTTGCTTGTCATATCAAAAGACTTGAACTGGAAGAACTTCTTATAACCCACATTCAACCCAAAACCATTCAAAGCCCCATTAGCGTATTTGGAGTGCCAATTGATATTGGTGCCTCCTGGATTATGCTTATTAGCGGTAAGACCTGGGGGGCAACCTACAACACTCCCTGTGCAATCCCCTGTGTTATAAATATTACTATTCAAGCGGGCTTGTCCAAGTTGATAATTAGTCCCTATATAAACACCATCACCTTCGGCTAACAACGAAGAGCTTAAAACTGCGGATAGAAGCCCTAAAGCTACAAACTTTTTCATAAATTCCATTCCTTTACATTCCTATCTTTAAAATTGTCTCATAAAATAATAGCATGTTTATCCTTAATCAAGCAAATATTTTTAACTCTTATGAATAAGAAATGATAATAAAACCATTCTTTTTTGAAGTATAATAGCTCCTTTTAATCCATTTTCTTATTTTAAGGAAACTCTTGCAACATAAAACCATTATGGATAAGATCATTATTCAAGGGGCTAGGGAAAACAATCTCAAAAATATCTTTTTAGAAATCCCTAAAAACCAATTTGTTGTTTTTACCGGATTAAGCGGTTCGGGTAAATCCACTCTGGCGTTTGACACTTTATACGCTGAAGGGCAAAGGCGTTATTTAGAGAGTTTGTCTAGCTATGCGAGGCAATTTTTAGACAAAGTGGGCAAGCCTAATGTGGATAAGATTGAAGGCCTAACCCCAGCGATCGCTATTGATCAAAAGACCACTTCTAAAAACCCTAGATCCACTGTGGGGACGATCACTGAGATTTATGATTATTTAAGGTTGTTGTTTGCAAGGGTTGGGGAGCAATTTTGCCCCACATGTTTAGAACCCATTAGTTCTATGAGCGCGAGCGATATTATTTCTCAAATCTGTCATTTAGAAGAAAATTCTAAAATCATTATTTTAGCCCCCATTATTAAAGATAAAAAAGGTTCGTTTAACGATAAATTAGAGAGCTTGCGTTTGAAGGGGTATGTGAGGGCTTTTGTTGATGGGGTGATGGTGCGTTTAGATGAAGAAATCCATTTGCATAAAACCAAAAAACACACTATTGAAGCGGTGGTGGATAGGGTGGTTATCAATAGCGAAAATGCTTCACGGATCGCTAGCGCAATAGAAAAAGCCCTTAAAGAAAGCTATGGGGAATTAGAAGTGGAAATCTTGCAAGACAACGCGCCAAGCATAAGAAAGCATTACAGCGAACATAAGGCATGTTTTAAGTGTAAGATGAGTTTTGAAGAATTAGAGCCTTTGAGTTTTTCATTCAATTCGCCTAAAGGGGCGTGCGAGAGCTGTTTGGGTTTGGGGACAAAATTTAGCCTAGATATTAGTAAGATTTTAGATCCTAACACGCCTTTAAATCAAGGAGCGATTAAAGTGATTTTTGGGTATAACCGCAGTTATTACGCTCAAATGTTTGAAGGCTTTTGCGAGTATAATGGCATTGACACCGCACTTTGTTTTAACGAATTGAATAAAGAGCAGCAAGACGCTCTTTTATATGGGAATGGCACTGAAATCAGCTTTCATTTTAAAAACAGCCCCTTGAAACGCCCTTGGAAAGGCATTATCCAAATCGCTTATGACATGTTTAAAGAGCAAAAGGATTTGAGCGATTACATGAGCGAAAAAACCTGTTCTTCGTGTAATGGGCATCGTTTGAAAGCCTCCAGTCTGAGCGTCCAAGTCGCCGGCTTGAAAATGGCGGATTTTTTAACTAAGCCCATTGAAGAGGTTTATCATTTTTTTAATGATCCCACGCATTTTAGCTATCTTAACGAGCAAGAAAAAAAGATCGCTGAACCGATTTTAAAAGAGATTTTAGAAAGGGTGTTTTTTTTATACGATGTGGGGCTAGGGTATTTGACTTTGGGGAGGGATGCGCGAACGATTAGCGGAGGGGAGAGCCAAAGGATACGAATCGCCAGTCAAATCGGGAGTGGCTTGACAGGGGTTTTGTATGTTTTAGACGAGCCTAGCATTGGCTTGCATGAAAAAGACACGCTCAAACTCATCAACACCCTTAGGAATTTACAAAAAAAGGGGAACACGCTCATTGTCGTAGAGCATGATAAAGAGACGATTAAGCATGCGGATTTTGTTGTGGATATTGGGCCAAAGGCTGGAAGGCATGGGGGTGAAGTGGTTTTTAGCGGGAGCGTGGAAGATTTATTGCAAAATAACCATTCTACCGCCTTGTATCTCAACGGCACTAAAAAGATTGAGCGCCCCAAATTTGAACTCCCTAAAGAAAAGCATTTTTTAGAAATTAAAAATGTCAATATCAATAACATTAAGAATTTGAGCGTTCAAATCCCTTTAAAACAATTGGTGTGTATTACTGGGGTGAGCGGGAGCGGTAAAAGTTCGCTGATTTTACAAACCCTTTTACCCACCGCTCAAACCCTTTTAAACCATGCTAAAAAAGCTCAAAGTTTGAATGGGGTGGAGATTGTAGGGTTGGAGCATTTGGATAAAGTGATTTATTTGGATCAAGCCCCCATAGGCAAAACCCCACGAAGCAACCCTGCCACTTACACAGGGGTGATGGATGAAATCAGGATTTTATTTGCCGAGCAGAAAGAAGCTAAAATTTTAGGCTATAGCGCGAGCCGTTTTAGCTTTAATGTTAAAGGGGGGCGGTGCGAGAAATGCCAAGGCGATGGGGATATTAAAATAGAAATGCATTTTTTGCCTGATGTGTTGGTCCAATGCGATAGCTGTAAGGGCACTAAATACAACCCCCAAACTTTAGAAATCAAGGTGAAAGGCAAATCCATTGCCGATGTGTTGAACATGAGCGTGGAAGAGGCTTATGAATTTTTTGCTAAATTCCCTAAAATCGCCGTGAAGTTAAAAACGCTTATAGATGTGGGCTTGGGCTATATCACTTTAGGGCAAAACGCTACCACTTTAAGCGGGGGGGAGGCTCAAAGGATCAAATTGGCTAAAGAATTGAGTAAAAAAGACACAGGCAAAACCCTTTATATTTTAGATGAGCCTACTACCGGTTTGCATTTTGAAGACGTGAATCACCTTTTACAGGTTTTGCATTCTTTAGTGGCGTTAGGCAATTCCATGCTAGTGATTGAGCATAATTTAGATATTATCAAAAACGCTGATTACATTATAGACATGGGGCCTGATGGGGGGGATAAGGGTGGGAGGGTCATTGCGAGCGGCACGCCTTTAGAAGTGGCACAAAATTGCGAAAAAACCCAAAGCTACACGGGAAAATTTTTAGCTTTGGAGTTGAAATAGTTTGCATTTGTTTGTAGAAACGATGTAGGGCTGAAAATAACAGACAGCTAAATATTAGAGAGCAGAGGTGCTATTGCGTCATGGTTCAAAATTATGAGATTAGCGGCAACAATAACCATTGATTATATAAATAAGAGCTAGCAAAGAAACCATGCCTTTAAAATCTATCGCATGAGAGTTTGAGAAAAAATTAAGGGAGTTAGAGGCCATTGGGACACTCTCTAACCATCACAGAGACGGCATCAACTATAGCGTCTCAAACCTTTATAAAATAGCGAGAGTGAGCCACCATTCCGCCCTATGACTCAATTACAAGGGGTAGGTTTGGAACCCCTAAACTCACCAAACCTAATCCTACACAAAAATTATTAATAAAAGGAGAGCCATGAAATTAAGAAAAATGGGGGCGAAAGTTAAATCATCATTAAGTGGTTAGCAATTATAGATTATTATAGAGAGAAGCATGCGATTTTTTCTACTCCGCAAGCCATTACAAAAGAAAAGGCATTTAATTCTTTAAACTCTCTTTCACGCTAATCCTACTACAAATGAGTTTAAAACACAATAACCGCACTAATAAAAAATGGGGTTTTAGTTACTTTATTATAAAAACTTATTTTTGAGGAGAGAATGTTTTGAAATAATTATCCCCTTTAAAACCCCCTAAATCCCTACCTTTCCAAAAACAAATCTTTTTCTTGGATTTCTGCTCCTTCGCTTAAAATCGCCGCTCTTTCCACGACGCCTAAAAGCTCTCGCACATTCCCATGCCAAGAGTATTCTAAAAGGCGTTTTGCGGCGTTTTTTGAAAAAGATTTTGACCCCAAATGATACGCATCGCACACTTCTTTAAGCTTGATTTCAGCAATGGGTAAGATCTCTTCTACCCTCTCTCTTAAAGGCGCGATAGTTATAGGCACAATTTGCAAGCGGAAGAACAAATCTTCTCTGAATTCTTTCGCAGCGATTTTTTCTTTCATGTTAGCGTTGGTAGCGGAAATGAAACGAACATCAATTTTAACGCTCTTATTATCCCCAAGGCGCGTGATTTCTTTTTCTTGAACCACTCTTAAAAGTTTGCTTTGCAATTGAAAGGGCATTTCAGCGATTTCATCTAAAAAGATCGTGCCTTTATTAGCGCTTTCAAAAAGCCCCATTTTAGGGGCTGTGGCGTCCGTGAACGCCCCTTTTTGATACCCAAAAAGCTCGCTTTCTAATAAATGCTCTGGGATTGCGGACATGTTGATTGCGATAAAAGGGTGTTTAGAGCGTTGCGAATGCTGGTGGATGAAATGAGCAAAAACTTCCTTACCCACCCCGCTTTCGCCTAATAGCATGACATTAGCGTCTGTGCTTGCGACTTTTAAGGCCTGCCGTTTGCTCTCTTCTAAAGCTTTTGAAGTGGCTAAAAAGCTGTGTTTGTGTGGTTTTTTTAAAGGTTTTTCTAAAGGGTGTTTTTTTTGAAATTCTAAAACTTTTTTAGTGCGATAGATGGACTCTAAAAGCAATTCTGGTTTAAAAGGTTTTTGGAAAAAGTCTTTCACGCCCAAACGAATGGAATCAATGGCTTTATTCAAGGTCGCATTACCGGTAATCACAATGGATTCGTATTTGCCTTCTAAAAGGCGTAAAAATTCCAAGCCGTCCATATGGGGCATGTTAATATCCGTGATGACTAAATCAAAGCTTTCATCTAACTTGGCTAAAGCGTCTTTAGGGTTTTTAAAACTCACAATCTCTAAATCGTCCTGAAGCTCAAAAAAAAGCTCCAGGCTTTTACGCATGTTAATATCATCTTCTACAATGGCGATTTTCATTATTCTTCCTTTCTAAAAATATCTAAAAACAGCGCATCTCCCACTAAACTCGCTCTAACGCTTAAGGCTTTGAGGTTAAGAATGCTCGTGGTAGTGGTGCCGTTTTTATAGCTGTGATCATAATGCGTGATAGCGACTTGGCTTTTTAAAATGCAGTCTATGACTCGCTCTTTTTCTTTTTTTAACGCTATTTCTAAAAGGAAGCGTTCTAGTTTGGTTTGGAGCAAGGGGTTTTTCAAATCGGGTAAGTTGCTAGTAATAATAGAGCAATGATAGTCTAATACATAGGGGGCTGTTTTGATGCGGCTAACGATAGGTTTAGAGACAGAATACTCTTCGCCCATCACTCTAGAATCAACGATTTTTAAGCGATACGAAATTAAAAATTCTTGATCTTCTAGGGGGTTTAGAGCATGCAAAGAAACCCCTAAAAAATACAATAAAAAATAAAAGAATGAAAAGAAACGCATCACTCAAATAATTGTGCAGGAGGGTTTTCTAAATTTTCTGGCTCTTCTTCTTTAGGGCAAGAATTGACATACACGACTTTATCAGCGGTGTTTATGAGTTTTACCCCACTAGCGTTTCTTCCGGTTTCTCTAATGTCTTTAATGGAGACTCTGATCATTTTTGCGCTTGCAGTAAGGATCATCAAATCCAGGTTCTCATCATCCACGCTGATAACGCCCACTAGATTGCCGGTTTTTTGAGTGAGCCTCATGCCAATGATCCCCTTACCTCCACGAGATTGCTCTCTATACGCTTCGGCTAAAGTTTGCTTGCCAAGCCCGTTCTCGCTCACGCTCAAAAGCTTGTTGCCATCATCGTTAATAACGACCGCACCGACAACAAAATCGTTTTCATTCAGCTTAATCCCTCTAACCCCACGAGTAGTTCTTCCGATCTCGCGCACATCTTCTAAAGGGAATTTAATGAAAATACCCAAATGCGATGCGATGAGCAAATGCTTGGCGTTGTTATCCACAACTTTTGCGCCCACTAATTCATCGCCTTCATCTAAAACAATCGCTCTGATACCACAACTCCTGTTGCTTTCAAATTCGCTCAAATTGGTGCGCTTCACCACGCCATTTTTTGTGAAGAAAGCTAAAGAGCGTTCATTGCTAAAGTCTTTGGTGCTTAGGGTTGCCATGATTTTTTCATCCGGAGCGAGTGAGATTAAATTCACAATCGCTTTACCCATAGCGATCCGGCTCGCTTCTGGGATTTTATAGACTTTTAGATGATACAATTGCCCCTTATTGGTGATAAAGAGCAAAATATCATGCGTGTTAGCCACAAAAAAGTTTTCAATGAAATCGTCTTCATAAGTGCTTCCTGAAAGCTTGCCCTTACCGCCACGATTTTGCTTTTCATAAGCTTTTAAATCCACTCTTTTCACATAGCCTTTATGGCTCATGCTCACCACCATAGGCTCATTAGCGATCAAATCTTCTATGTCAATACTTTCGTAAGATTCTTGAATTTCAGTGCGCCTTGGAGAAGAAAATTGCTCTTTGACTTCTAAAAGCTCTGTTTTGACGACCTCATTCAAGCGATCTTCGCTCTTTAAAATGCCATTGAGATCATCAATAAGCTCCAGCAAGTTTTGGTATTCTTCTTTGATTTTATCTCTTTCAAGGCCTGTTAAGCGTTGCAAACGCATTTCTAAAATGGCTTTGCTTTGGATTTCGCTCAAAGTAAAACGCTCCATTAAGGCGTTTTTAGCCGCTTCTGGGCTTGGGCTTGTTTTAATGAGCTGCACGATTTCATCGATATTGTCTAATGCGATCAAATAGCCCTCTAAAATATGCGCTCTGGCCTTAGCCTTTTCTAATTCAAAAATCGTGCGTCTTATAATAATGGTTTTTCTGTGGTTTAAGAAAAGGTGCAACAACTCTAAAAGCGTGAAAATCTTAGGCTCTTTATTGTAAATAGCGAGTAAAATAATGCTAAAAGTGGTTTCCATGGTGGTGAGTTTGTAAAGGTGGTTTAAGACAATTTCACTCATCGCGTCTCTTTTTAATTCAATCACCACTCTAATGCCCTCTCTATCGCTTTCATCGCGCACTTCGCTAATGCCTTCAATTTGTTTTTCTCGCGCTAAATCGCTGATTTGTTCCACTAATTTGGCTTTATTGGTTTGAAAGGGCATTTCATCTAAAACGATGATTTCTTTATTTTTTGTTTTTTCCACATGCACTTTGGCCCGCACTTTCACGCGCCCTCGCCCCGTTTTATAGGCTTCAATAATCCCTGCTTTACCATAAATGATCCCACCGGTGGGAAAGTCAGGCCCTTTGACAAATTCCAAAATTTCATCTAATTCAGCGTTAGGGTTTTCTAAGACATGCGCTAAAGCGTCTATGATTTCATCCATCCTGTGAGGGGGGATAGAAGTCGCCATCCCTACAGCGATCCCATTAGCCCCATTGACTAAAAGGTTAGGCAGACGGCTTGGTAAAATATCTGGCTCTTTTAAGGTGTCATCGTAATTAGGCACAAAATCAATGGTGTCTTTATCAATATCCCTTAAAATTTCTTCACTCGCCTTGGTCATTCTGGCTTCAGTGTAACGCATCGCTGCGGCGTTATCGCCATCAATAGAGCCAAAGTTGCCCTGCCCGTCCACTAATTCCAAGCGCATGGAAAAATCTTGCGCCATTCTCACTAGCGCATCATAAACCGCGTTATCGCCATGGGGGTGGTATTTACCAATCACATCACCCACGATCCTAGCGCTTTTTTTGTAAGCGACTTTGGAAGTAAGGCCTAATTCATGCATCGCATACAAAATACGCCTATGCACAGGCTTTAAGCCATCTCTAGCGTCCGGTAAAGCGCGCCCTATGATCACGCTCATGGAATAAGCCAAATAGCTCTCTTCAATAGAAGAATCAATCCCCACTTCTACAATATTTTTTGTTTCATTAACTAAATGATCTTGCATGTGTCTCCCTAAAATTTAATTAAAATAAAGCGTTAAAAGGTAACGCCCCCAAATAAAAGCCCAAAAAATAAGCCCTATCAGTTGGGCTGCACTGGCCATGTCTTTAGCCTTTTTAGCTAAAGGGTGGAACTCGGTGCCAGTAAAATCCACAGCCTTTTCAATGGAGCTATTGATGAGTTCAATCACCACCGATAAAAAACAAGGCAAGATCAATAGCCCCCATTCTAAAAAATCTTTAGCTAAATAGCTCGCTAGAGTGATGCAAAAAAGAGCCAAGATGGCAATTTGCCTGAACGCGCTCTCTTCAGCCCATGCGCATTTAAGCCCGTCTTTAGAATAAAAAAGGGCTTTAAAAAGGCGTTTAAACCCTTTAGCTTTGGGGGGGACTTTGAAATCACTCATGGCTTATTTTGTAAGATTGAAAGAAATTCACGCTAAGGCTTTCTAACAAGGCGTTAAAAGTAAGCTTGGTGTTGTCTTTAGCTTGGGCGTTAAGAGCGATCTGGGATCGTTTGTCTTTAGCCATAGAAACAAAGGCTTGCAACAACCCTTTAAAATTCTGTTGGAGCGCTGTATTGTCTTTAAAATGGGATTGGAACAAGGCTATAAAATAGTTTTCTAAAGAAGCCAACATGCTTTCATAAGAGACGCTAGGGGTTTGAGAACGCAAGCTAAAATAAGGGGAAAAAAAGCCCAAACTCTCTTTATTTTGGTGGTAAAAGGCTTCTAAAACATTTTTAAGATGGCGCGCTTGGATAGAAACGCCCAACTTTGGCGCTGAAAAACGCAGTTTGTCTTGCAACTCTTCTATGGCTTTAGCGTCTTTAGAACTCAAGGTTTTAAAAATATTTTTAAGGGAGAGATTTTCTTGCGCTTCCATTAAACCCTCTTGAAAAAAAGTGTAAGCAAGGATATTTTCCGCATTAGTCAAATCGCATTTTAAATGGTCGTTTAAGGTTTTTTCATCTAAAGCGTTGAATGTTAAAGAGCAATTCAAGCGCGTGGGTTTCATTTTTTCTAATAAGGTATTCAAATCTTTTAGGGGGATTTGGCTGATTTTTTGCTGAACGGATTGTTCTAAAATAGGGGATTGGATTTGAGAATGGACAGAAAGGGTAAGAGAGCTTTTATCTAAAGAATGGAGCTTAATACTCAAATTTTTAAAATCCATAATAGGGGAGTTTTGAGAGTCTAAAAAACTGAGCTCTTTAGAAGTGCATGCAATTTTAAAAAACCCTTCGCATTCAAAGGGAGTGCCTGCAATCCCCATGCCCTTAATATGGGGGCGTTGATCCAAATAAGCGTTAAGATAAGCGGTTAAAGATTTTTTAACCGACATGCTGGTAAAGAAGATAAACACCCCTAAAAGCACGCAAATTAAAGCCCCGATAACCACCATCCAAGACATGAATTTTTTAGTCAAAAACACCCTTTATTGAAAGCATAATGTCCCTAATTGTAGCATAATCGCACTTAAAATTAAAGAACGCTTGAGTGAATGTTTCTTTATTAAGAATAGACAATAAAGAATCGTGCGACAATCATTAAACGCTAAAATAATATTTTTGTGAAAAAAATAAACGGATCACCCTTAATCCAAAACAAAACCTAAAACAGAATAAAACTTATTAGGGTTTCAATCACCTAAAAGTGATACTATGATGAGTAAATCAACTTAAAGGCAAAGACATGAATGAAGTGGTTGTAGTGGCGGCAAAGCGTAGCGCTGTAGGGAGTTTTTTAGGCTCTCTGAAGAATGTGGGTGCTAGGCAAATGGGCGTTAGCGTGCTTAAAGACGCTTTGAATGCGAGCTCTCTTAAGCCTAGCGATGTGGATTCTGTCGTTTTAGGCAATGTTTTAGGCGCTGGTTTGGGTCAAAATATCGCCAGACAGATCCAACTGGACGCCGGTATCCCTAATGACAGAAACGCTTTTAGCGTCAATATGGTTTGCGGATCGTCTATGAAAGCTATCCAATTAGCGCATGACAGCATTGCGCTTGGGCGCGATGAAGTGGTGGTGTGCGGTGGCGTGGAAAACATGAGCGCAGCGCCTTATCTGTCGTTTGACATGCGAGAGGGGAAAAGAATGGGGAATGCAAACATGATAGATTCCATGATACATGACGGATTGTGGGATGCGTTCAATGATTACCACATGGGGATCACCGCTGATAATGTCGCTCAAGCATACCACATAAGCCGAGAAGATCAAGACGCATTCGCGCTCCAATCGCAACTCAAAGCGAGAGCCGCCATTAATGCAGGGAAATTCCAAGAAGAAATCACGCCTATTGAAATAGCGAATAAAAAAGGCGTGGTGGTTTTTAAAGAAGACGAATACCCTAGAGACACGACACTAGAATCCCTTGCAAAGCTCAAACCCGCCTTTAAAAAAGACGGATCGGTAACGGCAGGGAATTCATCAGGGATCAATGATGGCGCGAGCATTATCATTTTATGCAGCGCTAAAAAAGCGCAAAAATTGGGGTTAAAAACAATGGCCACCATCAAGGGGTTTGGTTTGGGTGGTTGCAGTCCGGATATAATGGGTATATGCCCTAGTATTGCGATTAAAAACAACCTTAAAAATGTCAAAATGAATCTCAATGACATCAATCTTTTTGAACTCAATGAAGCTTTTGCTGCACAAAGCATCGCCGTGTTAAAAGAACTTGAATTAAACCCTAATATCGTGAATGTGAATGGAGGCGCGATAGCGATTGGCCACCCTATTGGCGCAAGCGGCGCTAGGATATTAGTGACTTTATTGCATGAAATGAAAAGGAGTGGGCATGGCGTGGGCTGCGCGTCGTTGTGCGTGGGCGGCGGTCAAGGGCTATCAGTGGTAGTTGAACAAAAATAAGGAGAATGAGATGAACAAGGTTATAACCGATTTAGACAAAGCGTTGAGTGAGTTAAAAGATGGGGACACTATTTTAGTGGGCGGTTTTGGGCTGTGCGGGATACCCGAATACGCCATTGATTACATTTATAAGAAAGGCATCAAGGATTTGATTGTCGTGAGCAATAATTGTGGCGTTGATGATTTTGGGCTTGGCATTCTTTTAGAAAAAAAGCAGATTAAAAAGATTATCGCTTCCTATGTGGGAGAAAATAAGATTTTTGAATCGCAAATGCTGAACGGAGAAATTGAAGTCGTTTTGACACCGCAAGGCACGCTGGCTGAAAACTTGCGCGCTGGAGGGGCTGGGATACCCGCTTACTACACCCCAACCGGTGTTGGGACTTTAATCGCTCAAGGCAAGGAATCAAGGGAGTTTAACGGCAAAGAGTATATTTTAGAAAGAGCGATAACGGGCGATTATGGGCTTATTAAAGCCTACAAAAGCGATACTTTAGGGAATTTGGTATTTAGAAAAACGGCTAGAAATTTCAATCCCTTGTGTGCGATGGCGGCAAAAATATGCGTCGCTGAAGTGGAAGAAATTGTCCCAGTTGGGGAATTAGACCCAGATGAAATACACTTGCCAGGAATCTATGTGCAACACATCTATAAGGGCGAGAAATTTGAAAAACGGATAGAAAAAACCACGACAAGGAGTGCGAAATGAGAGAGGCTATCATTAAAAGAGCGGCAAAGGAATTAAAAGAGGGCATGTATGTGAATTTAGGGATAGGCTTGCCCACGCTTGTGGCTAATGAAGTGAGCGGGATGAATATCGTTTTCCAAAGCGAGAACGGGCTATTAGGGATTGGCGCTTACCCTTTAGAAGGGGGCGTTGATGCGGATCTTATCAACGCAGGAAAGGAAACCATAACCGTGGTGCCGGGCGCTTCGTTTTTCAATAGCGCAGATTCGTTTGCGATGATTCGTGGGGGGCATATTGATTTGGCGATTTTAGGAGGGATGGAAGTCTCACAAAATGGGGATTTGGCTAATTGGATGATCCCTAAAAAGCTCATAAAGGGCATGGGAGGGGCTATGGATCTGGTGCATGGCGCTAAAAAAGTGATTGTCATCATGGAGCATTGCAACAAATACGGGGAGTCTAAAGTGAAAAAAGAATGCTCCTTACCCTTAACGGGAAAAGGCGTGGTGCATCAATTGATAACGGATTTAGCGGTGTTTGAGTTTTCCAATAACGCCATGAAATTAGTGGAATTGCAAGAGGGGGTCAGCCTTGATCAAGTGAAAGAAAAGACAGAAGCTGAATTTGAAGTGCGCTTATAGCTTGTAAAAGGGGGTGTTTATGTTTTTATTAAGGCATTTGACTTCAGCGTGCGTGTTTTTAGCGTCTAAATGTTTGCCGGACTCCTTTGTCTTGGTCGCTCTTTTATCGTTTGTCGTGTTCGTTCTTGTTTATTGTTTGACAGGACAGGACGCTTCGTCTGTCATTTCTAGTTGGGGGAATGGCGCTTGGACGCTTTTAGGTTTTTCTATGCAAATGGCTCTTATTTTGGTGCTGGGTCAGGCTCTAGCTAGCGCTAAATTAGTCCAAAAACTTTTAAAATACTTGGCGTCTTTGCCTAAAGGGTATTATACGGCTTTATGGTTGGTTACTTTTTTATCGTTAATCGCTAATTGGATCAACTGGGGTTTTGGCTTAGTGATCAGTGCGATTTTTGCAAAAGAGATCGCCAAAAATGTTAAAGGGGTGGATTACAGACTGCTTATTGCTAGCGCTTATTCGGGTTTTGTCATCTGGCATGGGGGTTTATCAGGCTCTATCCCTTTAAGCGTTGCCACCCAAAATGAAAATCTGTCCAAAATAAGCGCTGGGGTGATTGAAAAAGCTATCCCTATCAGTCAGACGATTTTTTCTGCTTATAATTTAATCATTATAGGGATCATTCTTGTAGGGTTACCCTTTTTAATGGCAATGATCCACCCTAAAAAAGAAGAAATCGTTGAGATTGATTCAAAGCTTTTAAAAGACGAATACAAAGAGATTGAACTCATTGACCACCAACAAGATAAAACGATCGCGCATTTTTTGGAAAACAGCGCTTTGCTTTCTTATCTTTTGGTTTTTTTGGGTTTTGGGTATCTTGGTATTTATTTTTTTAAAGGAGGAGGGCTTGGTTTAAACATTGTCAATACGATTTTCCTTTTTTTAGGGATTTTGCTCCATAAAACCCCTTTAGCTTATGTGAAAGCGATCGATCGTTCCGCTAGGAGCGTGGCTGGGATTTTATTGCAATTCCCTTTTTATGCCGGGATCATGGGGATGATGGCAAGCCATAGCGTGGGAGGTCATTCTTTAGCGCAAATGCTTTCTTTAGCCTTCACGCACATCGCTAATGAAAAAACTTTCGCGCTCATGACTTTTTTGAGCGCGGGGATTGTCAATATTTTTATTCCGTCTGGCGGAGGGCAATGGGCGATTCAAGCTCCTATCATGCTTCCGGCTGGGCAAAGCTTGGGCGTGGATCCGGGCGTGGTTTCTATGGCTATCGCTTGGGGAGACGCTTGGACGAATATGATACAGCCTTTTTGGGCTTTGCCCGCTTTAGCCATTGCAGGTTTGGGCGCTAAAGATATTATGGGCTATTGCGTTTTGACTTTAATTTTTGTAGGCCTAGTCGTGTGTGGGGTGTTTTATTTTTTAGTGTGAGTTTTTTATGCCTAAAACCACGCTCTTTTCAATGGGTAAAGTTTTCTCTTTTTACTCTTTAAACGCTCTTGTAATTCAGCCTTATTTCGTTACAATAACCAACCCCATAATAACCTAAGGAAGTGTTTTGTTTTTCAAATTTATTTTATGTTTATCATTAGGAATGTTTGCATGGGCAAAAGAGGATATTTCTACCCCATTAACGCCCTCTAAACGCTATTCTATCAATTTGATGACTGAAAATGATGGTTATATCAATCCTTACATTGATGAGTATTACACGGCAGGCAATCAAATAGGCTTTTCTACTAAAGAGTTTGATTTTTCTAAAAATAAAGCGATGAAATGGTCTTCGTATTTAGGGTTTTTCAATAAAAGCCCTAGGGTTACTCGTTTTGGCATTTCTCTCGCCCAAGACATGTATACCCCTTCACTTAAAAACAGAAAACTGGTGCATTTGCATGACAACCACCCTTATGGGGGGTATTTACGGGTGAATTTGAATGTGTATAACCGCCATCAAACTTTCATGGAGTTATTCACGCTTTCTTTAGGCACGACAGGGCAAGATTCTTTGGCCGCTCAAACGCAGCGTCTCATTCATAAATGGGGTCATGATCCCCAATTTTATGGCTGGAACACGCAGCTCAAAAACGAATTTATCTTTGAATTGCACTACCAATTGCTCAAAAAAGTCCCCCTTTTAAAGACTCGTTTTTTTTCTATGGAGTTAATGCCTGGGTTTAATGTGGAATTGGGTAATGCAAGGGATTATTTCCAACTCGGCTCGCTCTTTAGGGCTGGGTATAACCTGGACGCTGATTATGGTGTCAATAAGGTCAATACCGCTTTTGATGGGGGCATGCCTTATAGCGATAAATTTTCTATCTATTTTTTTGTAGGGGCTTTTGGGCGCTTCCAACCCCTTAACATCTTCATTCAAGGCAATAGCCCTGAAACTAGGGGCATTGCTAATTTGGAATACTTTGTTTATGCCAGTGAAATAGGAGCAGCTATGATGTGGCGTAGCCTCAGGGTGGCTTTTACGATCACTGATATTAGTAAAACCTTTCAATCCCAGCCCAAGCACCATCAGATCGGCACTTTAGAATTGAATTTCGCCTTTTGATTTAATATCAGTTTAATATTTTTCTTCCTATATGGTATTTATATGATATTTTTGGGTAATTTAAGATAAATATCAGTAGCGTTTTAAATGAATTTGTTACTACTTTTCACTTTATTACACCAAATTTTCCCTTATTACAAACAACTTTGAAATAAACGATTTCCATTTAAAAATCAGCCTTATACTTCTAATAGGTTGCCTCGAGCAACACTTTAATACTAAGGAGTCTAAAAAATGAAAGACGCAAAAGTTCAGGTGATGGGTATTGATGCCGGCGGCACCATGACGGACACATTTTTTGTGAAAGAAAATGGCAGTTTCGTCGTCGGTAAAGCCCAAAGCAACCCAGAAGATGAGAGCTTAGCTATTTACAATAGCTCGCAAGACGCTTTATCGCACTGGCAATCAGATGTGGATAAGGTTTATCCAGAGTTGATCACTTGCGTGTATTCAGGTACGGCGATGCTCAATCGGGTCGTCCAAAGGCGTGGGATGGAAGTGGGCCTAATTTGCAATAAGGGTTTTGAGCAAATGCATTCTATGGGCAGAGCGTTGCAATCCTACTTGGGGTATGCGCTAGAAGAAAGGTTGCATATCAACACGCACAAGTATGATGATCCGCTGATTCCTTTAAAAAGGATTAGAGGCGTTACAGAAAGAACCGATGTCAAGGGGCAAGTGGTTATCCCAGTGCGCCAAGAAGAGGTTAAAATCGCTGTTAAGGAGCTTTTAGACGCAGGCGCAAAGGCCATTGTGATTTGCTTGTTGCAATCTCATAAAAACGCTGAAAGTGAGAGAATCGTTAGAGATATAGCGTTAAAAGAGATTGAAAAATTGGGTAAAAATGTTCCTGTATTCGCTTCGGTGGATTACTACCCTCAAAGAAAAGAAAGCCACAGAATGAACACCACTATCTTAGAAGCTTATGCGGCTGAGCCAAGCAGACAAACTCTCTCTAAAGTCAGCAACCGATTCAAAGAGCATGGCGCTAAATTTGATCTTAGGGTGATGGCAACGCATGGAGGCACCATTAGCTGGAAAGCTAAAGAACTCGCTAGGACTATTGTGAGCGGCCCTATTGGAGGCGTGATTGGATCTAAATTGTTAGGCGAAACGCTTGGTTATGACAATATTGCATGCAGCGATATTGGCGGCACGAGCTTTGATATGGCGCTTATCGTTAAGAGCAATTTTAACATCGCTTCTGACCCTGATATGGCGCGCCTTGTTTTATCTCTACCGCTTGTGGCTATGGATTCTGTTGGCGCGGGCGCTGGGAGTTTTGTGCGCATTGATCCGCACAGCCGATCGGTCAAACTAGGGCCTGACAGCGCGGGGTATAGAGTTGGCACTTGTTGGAAAGACAGCGGTTTAGACACGGTTTCAGTAACCGATTGCCATATTGTTTTAGGCTATTTGAACCCGGATAATTTCTTAGGCGGTTTGATCAAATTAGATGTGGATAGGGCTAAAAAACACATTAAAGAACAAATCGCTGATCCGCTAGGCATTAGCGTAGAAGATGCGGCTGCGGGTGTGATTGAGTTGCTTGATTTGGAGCTTAAAGAATACTTGCGATCCAATATTAGCGCTAAAGGGTATAGCCCATCTGATTTTGTGTGCTTTTCATATGGTGGCGCGGGGCCTGTGCATACCTATGGCTATACAGAAGGCTTAGGGTTTAAGGATGTGGTAGTGCCTGCATGGGCGGCTGGATTTAGCGCTTTTGGTTGCGCTTGCGCTGATTTTGAATACAGATACGATAAGAGCGTGGATATTGCCATTGCGCAGTATTCTTCAGACAAGTCAAAAGTAGAAGCATGCAAAATCATTCAAGACGCATGGGATGAATTGACCCTCAAAGTGATTGAAGAGTTCAAGATCAATGGATTTTCTCAAAAAGATGTGATCTTAAGACCTGGATACAGGATGCAGTATATGGGGCAATTGAATGATTTAGAGATCACTTCTCCTGTGTCAAAAGCTGCAAGCGTGGCTGATTGGGAAGAGATTGTCAAAGAATATGAAAAAACCTACGCTCGTGTTTATTCTGAATCAGCGTGTTCTCCAGAGCTTGGTTTTAGCGTGACCGGCGTGATCATGCGTGGTGTTGTGGCTACGCAAAAACCTGTGATTCCGGTTGAAAAAGAGCATGGCGCTACGCCCCCAAAAGAAGCCAAAATAGGCGTTAGAAAATTCTATCGGCATAAAAAATGGGTGGATGCAGATGTGTGGCAAATGGAAAAATTACTGCCTGGAAATGAAGTCATAGGGCCTGCGATCGTGGAATCAGATGCGACCACTTTCGTGATACCCAAAGGCTTTGCGACAAGACTAGACAAACACCGATTGTTCCACTTGAAAGAAATTAAATAAAGGAGTTCAAAATGGCAAATTTATTGAAAAACGGCAAAACTTTAAAACAAGCTAGAGATGAAATCCTAGCTAGGACAGAAAAAACAGGACATTATAATGGCCTTAAAAAACTAGAGTTTAAAGAAAGAGATCCGATCGGCTATGAGAAGATGTTCTCTAAATTAAGAGGCGGTATCGTGCATGCCAGAGAAACAGCTAAAAGGATTGCTGCAAGCCCTATTGTTGAGCAAGAGGGGGAATTGTGCTTCACGCTTTATAACGCTGTGGGCGATAGCGTGCTGACTTCTACGGGTATCATTATCCATGTAGGCACTATGGGATCGGCTATTAAATACATGGTAGAGAATAATTGGGAAGATAACCCTGGTATCAACGATAAGGATATTTTCACCAATAACGACTGCGCGATTGGGAATGTGCACCCATGCGATATCATGACTCTTGTGCCTATCTTTCACGATGAAAAATTGATTGGGTGGGTAGGCGGCGTTACGCATGTGATTGATACTGGGTCGGTTACTCCAGGATCGATGAGCACCGGGCAGGTTCAAAGGTTTGGGGATGGATACATGATCACTTGCCGTAAAACAGGGGCGAATGATGAGAGCTTTAAAGATTGGTTGCATGAATCTCAAAGATCAGTAAGAACGCCTAAATATTGGATTTTAGATGAAAGGACTAGGATTGCTGGGTGCCACATGATTAGGGATTTAGTGATGGAAGTCATTAAAGAAGACGGCATTGATTCTTACATGCGATTTATTGATGAAGTGATTGAAGAGGGGAGGAGAGGCCTTATCTCTAGGATCAAATCCATGACCATACCCGGCAAGTATAGAAAGGTCGCTTTTGTGGATGTGCCTTATGCGCATAAGGATATTGGCGTATGCTCTGAATTTGCTAAGCTAGATACGATCATGCACTCTCCTGTGGAAATCACTATCAATAAGGACGCTACATGGAAATTAGATTTTGATGGCGCGTCCAGGTGGGGATGGCACTCTTTCAATTGCAACCAAGTGTCTTTTACTAGCGGTATTTGGGTGATGATGACTCAAACCTTAATACCCACTTCTCGCATCAACGATGGCGCTTATTTTGCGACTCAATTCAGACTCAAAAAAGGGACTTGGATGAATCCAGATGACAGGCGCACCGGGCATGCTTATGCGTGGCATTTCTTGGTATCAGGCTGGAGCGCTTTGTGGAGAGGTTTGTCTCAAGCGTATTACAGCCGAGGGTATTTAGAAGAAGTCAATTCTGGAAACGCTAACACTTCTAACTGGTTGCAAGGCGGCGGTATCAACCAAGATGGAGAAATCCATGCGGTGAATAGCTTTGAGACGAGCTCTTGTGGGACTGGAGCTTGCGCGATAAAAGACGGCTTGAATCACGCAGCGGCTATTTGGAATCCAGAAGGCGATATGGGCGATATTGAAATCTGGGAAATGGCAGAACCTCTCCTCTATTTAGGCAGGAATGTCAAGGCCAATACCGGTGGGTATGGGAAATATCGAGGCGGTAACGGGTTTGAAACTTTAAGAATGGTGTGGGGCGCGCATGACTGGACCATGTTCTTTATGGGTAATGGCTACATGAATAGCGATTGGGGCATGATGGGTGGTTATCCAGCGGCCAGTGGTTATAGGTTTGAAGCGCATAACACCAACTTAGAAAATAGGATTAAAAATAACGCCAGTTTGCCTTTAGGGGGTGATTTCAACCCAACTGATCGAGGTTATGAAAAACACATTTCTCATGCGTCTCAAGTCAAAAGGGATAAGCAATGCATCACCACTGAGAACTGCTTTGATAATTACGACTTGTATTTGAATTACATCAAAGGCGGTCCTGGATTTGGCGATCCGATTGAAAGGGATTTGAATGCGATTTTAGAAGATCTCAACAGCAAACAGCTATTGCCAGAATACGCTTACAAGGTTTATGGCGCAGTGGTGAGTCAGAATAAAGACGGCATTTGGGTAGGAGATGAAGCCAAAACGAAAGCCAGAAGAAAAGAAATTCTTGAAAACAGAAAGGCTAGATCCATACCGGTAAAACAATGGATGGAGCAAGAAAGAAACGCTATCCTTGAAAAAGAGGCTTCCAAACAGGTTAAGCACATGTATGCGACTAGCTTTGATCTCTCGCCCAAGTTTTTAAACGATTTTAAAACATTTTGGAACTTGCCAAAGAGCTGGAGCATGAAAGAAGATGAGCTTGGCGTATTCACCTATGGATCTAAATACAGGATGGATTTGAGCAAATTGCCTGATGTGCGCACAGTTCTGTTGGTTGATGAGAAATAAAGAAAGGAGAATGGTTATGTCAAAATACACACAAGAACAAATTAAAAATTTGGTAGAGGGGAACTTGGATTGGAACACTGTCTTAAAAATGCTTAGCATGCCTAAAGATCATGAAAGGTTTCAAATGTATTTGAAGGTGTTGCAAGATAAGGTAGATTTTGATGACAAAATCGTCTTACCCTTGGGGCCGCATTTGTTTGTGGTGCAAGATCCTCAAAAGAAGTGGGTTATTAAGTGTTCATGCGGCCATGCGTTTTGCACTCCAGAGGAGAATTGGAAATTGCATGCAAATATCTATGTGCGCGATACAGCAGAAAAAATGGAAGAGGTGTATCCTAAACTCTTAGCCAGTGATACTCACTGGCAAGTGTATCGGGAGTATATTTGCCCGGATTGCGGCATCCTTTTAGATGTTGAAGCCCCAACTCCTTGGTATCCTGTGATCCATGATTTTGAGCCTGATATAGAGGTGTTTTATAAAGATTGGCTAGGCATACAGCCCCCAGAAAGACGCTAAAATCGCTCAATCCTTTTTATGAAGAGGCTTTATGTCTCTTCTTATGCCAAAAATTTGGAGTAGGAATTTGTTTTTAGCGATATGTGTCTAGTAACTTAAGGCTCATTGATGGATATTGGGTTGAATTAAAGGTAGTTTTCCTAAAAACCACAATATCTTAGACAGAACACAAATTCATCATGCATGATTTATCAATGGTATATCCAAACGCTTACAGAGTTTTTTAAAATCTAATATAATATTTGAATTATTTTTCAGAGCTAAATAAACAATATTTAAATATTCAAGCTGTTGTTTATTTTGTTCGCTTAAGGTATAAGCTATAAAAATATCCGTATCTCTTGCAATGACCGCATCAGCACTTTCGGGATTGCCTTTACTCATTAATTTAACTTCTACCCTATAAACTTTACTCCTATCCTTATTATAAAGTTTAAAATCTACTTCTCTATCATACTCCAATTTTTTGTCTTTTTTAAAATTAGTTGCGTCAATATGACTTTCTGAAATACCGCAACGCTTGCACAATTCTAACATTAAAGGCTTTTCAATTCTTTTACCTATCATAGAATATGCGCTTCCCCTTAAAGCAATTTTCTTGGTTGCTAAGGCATTAACAACAAGCAAGCTTTCTTTTAAGTCTAAATTAACACTAATATCCTTATAGGTAATTTTAATATTGATACCTAAATCTGTCATGTTGTCGTTTTCTAAATTCTGCAATATTTCATATAGATATTTTAAATTATTTTGTGCAATATCTAAAACAACTTCTTTAGTAGAAGTCCCATAAGTATTAAAAATAGTTTTGATATTGGTTCCACACAAAATGGCTATATCTTTTGGATCTTTATTATCCATAACATACTGCTGATACCAACTAAAATCTATAGATTTATCATGCATTTTTGCATAAACAATATCTTTAAAAAAAGATATAGCAAAATCTAAAAACTCTGTGTTGATAGTATTTAAAACTACTTCTCTATAATCTTTTCCTTTTAAGAGTAAATCAATCGTATGATTTAAAGCTAATTCATTAAAATTCATTTTTAGATTTCCTTAAAACCAAGTTTGATTAGATTTTGAGCGTATTTTGGATGTTGTTCGCATAATAAAGGAATACGCCCCATAGATTTTGCAACCATTCCAAAAGTGCCACTACCGGCAAAAGGGTCGCATACAACTTCATTTTCAAAAGAGTAGTAATTTAGCACTCTTTCACAAAGACTTTCAGGGAATACCGCTGGATGATCTTTACTAGACTTTGGAGTAATATACCAACAATTAGTGGTTTCTATAGGCAATTCTTTTTTTCCAAATAAAGTATGATTTTGTTTAATTGGTTTTAGTCGTTTTTCAGCTATTTTAATATTTTTATCTAGTAGAAAAGGGGCTTTTTTACGATAAACTAACAAACTTTCACTCACACAATTAGGTTTGTATCCTAAAGGTTTTTTATTTTGCAAATACCCTCCGATACGATTAGGCACACTAAAATCAGGTTTAATCCATAAGATTTCATCTACAAAGTAAAATCCATTGTCAATTAAAATTTGATGGAAATCAAAATGAATAGGATAACGCACGCTTTCAAACTCACGCCCAGCTCTTTTAGTGATCACAGGTGAAACATTAATGATAATAAAACGCCCCTCTTCTAACACTCTAAAACAAGCCTTTAAACTTTGAGACATGGCGCTTAGATAATCTTTGTAATTTTTATAATCGCTATAAATTCTAGCATTATAGTAAGGTGGTGAAGTAAAAATAAGATTGACAGAACTAGGAGCGATTTTATTGAGCGTTTGCGCATTATCCCCAACTAATAAAGAAGGTTTTTTAATAATATTTTCTATAATTTTTAAAGGTGGTTTTTTGGTGTGGCGGTAGTCATAGTATTGTTTCATTTTTTGCATGTTTTCATTTTGATAGTGTTGCAACAAGTCATCGCATAATTTTGCGAATCGCATATCCTTAGATTTATATAAAGCAGTGCGTAAAAATTGATAAACAACTTCCATGTAATGTTCTTTAAAAGCTTCTTGCTTTAAAAAATTATAAATAATATCATCATCAAGTTGCCTACCAATAGAGCTTGCTATCTCTCTTTTTAGATCAATACTTAAATCTTGTTTAAACAATTCTAGCAATTTATTTAAATGGTCTTCGCTAGGGTGAGATCCCATATCCTTAATGCGTTTAATTGTGTAAAACTCAAGGTTTTTAATAAAACTATATGGTTTATTTTTTGATATTGTAGGCATAAAAGACTCTTTATTAAAAATATTAGATAGATTGTTTATACAATTATAAAGCTTCAAGCAAACTCCCTAATTTCTTTCTCTAAAGCGTTAATAAAAACGCTTGAATAGGATTTTTCTTTAGGGAATTTGGCTAAAAAATCATTCAATAGCCCAAGGTATTGCTCCTTATTTAAAGCCCCTTTCAGCACTTCGTATTTTAAAAAAAGCCAGTAAGTGTTAAGCACATCGCTCTGGCAATAGCTGTCAATAATGCCTTTTTTTTCCTTTTGGCTTAAATTGGGGTTGTAATAAATCGCATGCACTAAGTCCCCACTCACATCAAATTTACCAGGAATATTCGTCATAGAGCAAATGCCATTTAGATTCAACCCCCTAACAGATCCATAATGGCTCAAGCTATCCATTAAATCCAAATGAAACTGCTCGCTATAGCGCGCGCGGTAATTTTCCCATTTGTTTTCTTGGCTGTAAAAAGCGTCTAAAGTTAAATTGTATTTAAGGGCTTTGAGCGTGAGTAGAGGCATATCAAAGCCTCTGCCATTGAAGCTTATTAGGCGCGGTTGCTTTTCGTTAAAGTATCTAAAAAAATCTTCTAAAAGCTCTTTTTCGCTTGTAAAACCCTCTTTATTTTCGTGTTTTTGACCAAAATTCCCCACTTTGATAAACTGCCCGTAATCATCGCCAATGACTGCTGCAATAGAGATGATTTCATGCAAATAAAGAGACAAAAACTCGCTCCCGCTTTTTTCTTTTTGCTTTTCAAAACTCCGTTCACAGATTTTTAGCGCATCATCTTCTTTTAATTGAAAATGCTCTTTACACAAGCTCACGCTAGGAATGGTTTCTATATCAAACACGCACAACATTACACGCTCCTTTCATTTTTTAACATTCTTGTCTCGCTTTTATTATATAACAATTAGTCTTATAGCGCTATAGTGCTGACTTTTAATCTAAAAACGATATAACTAAAAATTAAAAGGCTTTAATGTGGAGCATTCAAACCCAATGAAAGAAATCACTATCGCTCTTGTAGGTCAGCCTAATGTGGGGAAATCGTCCTTAATCAACGCTTTGAGCAACGCCCATTTGAAAGTGGGGAATTTTGCCGGGGTTACCGTGGATAAAATGGAAGTGGGTTTGATACACAAAGAGCATCAAATCACTATCATTGATTTACCGGGCACTTACGCGCTCAATGATTTCACCACTGAAGAAAAGGTTACTAAAGATTTTTTAGAAAAAGGGCAATACGATCTCATTCTCAATGTGGTGGATTCCACCAATTTAGAGCGTAATTTAGCCTTAAGCGCGCAGCTATTAGACACGAATAAAAAAATGCTGCTCGCGCTCAACATGTGGGATGAAGCCAAGAAAGAAGGGATCAACATCAATACAGAAAAGCTCTCTAAAGAATTAGGGGTTGTGTGCGTGCCTACGAGCGCAAGATCCAAAGAAGATCGCTTGAACACCGAGCTTTTGTTAGATGAAATTGTCAGGCTTTATTCTCAAAACACTGCAAATAATGAAAGCATCAAAGTCCCATCTCAAAGCTTTAAGGAATCTTTAAAATACAGCCAGAGCGCTCAAAGAATCGCTAAATCAGTGATCAGTGAAAACAAGCAAAACGCGAGTTTTGAACACACTTATAAGATTGATAAGATTTTAATGCACCCGCGTTATGGGATTTTCATTTTTTTAGGGTTTATGTTTGTCATTTTTTCCTTGAGCTTTTTAATAGGGGGGGGAGTGCAAAAAGCGCTTGAAACAGGGTTTAAATTTTTAAGCGATGGCGTTAAAGGAAATGTGGCTAATGAAGATTTAGCGTCTTTGGTGGGCGATGGCATTATTGGGGGAGTGGGAGCGACGGTTTCATTCTTGCCTTTAATTGTGGTGTTGTATTTTGGGATTTCTTTACTAGAAACGACAGGCTATATGAGTAGGGTAGCGTTTTTATTAGATGGGATCTTGCATAAGTTTGGCTTGCATGGGAAGAGCTTTATCCCTTTAATCACCGGTTTTGGCTGCTCAGTGCCTGCTTACATGGCCACAAGAACCTTACAAAACTATAACGAACGACTGATCACGCTTTTTGTGATCGGCTTTATGAGTTGCTCGGCAAGACTGCCTATTTATGTGCTGTTTGTAGGCTCGTTTTTCCCCTCTTCAAGCGCGGGGTTTGTGCTGTTTTGTATTTATATTTTGGGGGCGGTTGTGGCGTTAGTGATGGCAAAATTACTCAAATTAAGCGTGTTTAAAGGACAAACCGAATCCTTTATCATGGAAATGCCCAAATACCGCTTTCCCAGTTGGAGAATGGTCTATTTCAGTATCTACACCAAATCGCTTTCCTACCTTAAAAAAGCCGGGACTTATATTTTAGTGGGAGCGATTTTAATCTGGTTTATGTCCCAATACCCTAAAAATGATGCGGCTATGAAGGCTTATAAGCAAGAAAGCTTATTGGTGGATAAAAACACCGCTCTTTCAAGCGAAGCTAAGGAAGAAAAATTAAAAGAATTAAAAGCAGAATTGGATAAAAAGAATTTAAAAAATAGCATTGTAGGAAGAGGCGGGGCGTATTTAGAAAAAGTCTTTAGCCCTATGGATTTTGATTGGCGTTTGAGTGTGTCGCTTGTAACCGGATTTATGGCTAAAGAGGTGGTGGTTTCTACTTTGGGGGTGTTGTTTTCTTTAGGGGATCAAAATGAAAAATCTGACGCTTTTAGAGGGATCTTAAGAAAAGAAGTCAGCGTGCCAAGCGGGATCGCTTTTATCGTGTTTGTGATGTTTTATATCCCTTGTTTTGCAGCGACCATTACTTTTGGTAGGGAAGCTGGGGGGATAAAGTTTGTAGCGTATTTATTCATCTTCACAACCGTTGTAGCGTATGCGTTTTCCTTGATAGCTTTTTATGCGACTCAAATTTTGGTTTAAAGGCTAGCCATAAAGGGTTTTTAAACCCTTTATTCGTTTAAAATTCCCCCCATTAGAAATATTAAAAAATTTTTATTTTTCTCCCAATCTTTTCTATAAACATTCGCATTAATCGGCATTTTTGATAAAAAAAGTCATTAATATTATCTAAATAATAATTTTTTAAAAATTTAAGCTAAAACTCATAATAGTTATTATAAATTTCACCTTGTTATAAAAAAGAACATTTTTCATAAAAGGTGGTAAATGAAAAGGATTTTAGTCTCTTTGGCTGTTTTGAGTCATAGCATGCATGCTGTCAAAACTCATAATTTGGAAAGGGTGGAAGCTTCAGGGGTGGCTAACGATAAAGAAGCGCCTTTAAGCTGGAGGAGCAAGGAAGTTAGAAACTATATGGGTTCTCGCACGGTGATTTCTAACAAGCAGCTCACTAAAAGCGCCAATCAAAGCATTGAAGAAGCTTTGCAAAATGTGCCAGGCGTGCATATTAGAAACTCTACAGGTATTGGAGCTGTGCCTAGCATTTCCATTAGGGG
This sequence comes from Helicobacter pylori, assembly GCF_014497725.1. Lineage (GTDB taxonomy): Bacteria > Campylobacterota > Campylobacteria > Campylobacterales > Helicobacteraceae > Helicobacter > Helicobacter pylori_DE. Next base: position 28,912 of record NZ_JACTGF010000008.1, read on the forward strand.
GTTTGGTGCGGGAGGCCCAGGGCACTCTAATACGGGAATGATTCTAGTCAATGGGATTCCTATTTATGTCGCGCCCTATGTTGAAATTGGCACGGTTATTTTTCCTGTAACCTTTCAATCTGTGGATAGAATCAGTGTAACTAAAGGTGGGGAGAGCGTGCGTTATGGCCCTAACGCTTTTGGCGGTGTGATCAACATTATCACCAAAGGCATTCCTACCAAGTGGGAAAGTCAGGTGAGCGAGAGGACCACTTTTTGGGGCAAATCTGAAAATGGGGGGTTTTTCAATCAAAATTCTAAAAACATTGACAAAAGCTTAGTTAATAACATGCTTTTTAACACCTATTTAAGAACGGGGGGTATGATGAATAAGCATTTTGGAATCCAAGCTCAAGTCAATTGGCTCAAAGGGCAAGGGTTTAGATACAACAGCCCTACGAACATTCAAAACTACATGTTAGATTCATTGTATCAAATCAATGATAGCAACAAGATCACCGCTTTTTTTCAATATTATAGTTATTTCTTGACAGACCCTGGATCTTTAGGCATAGCCGCTTACAATCAAAATCGTTTTCAAAACAACCGCCCTAATAACGATAAAAGCGGGAGAGCGAAGCGATGGGGAGCTGTGTATCAAAACTTTTTTGGGGACACGGATAGGGTAGGGGGGGATTTCACTTTCAGTTACTATGGGCATGACATGTCAAGGGATTTTAAATTTGATTCTAACTATTTAAATGTCAATACCAATCCTAAATTAGGCCCTGTTTATACCAATCAAAATTATCCAGGATTTTTTATTTTTGATCATTTAAGGCGTTATGTGATGAACGCTTTTGAGCCTAATTTGAACTTAGTTGTCAATACCAATAAAGTTAAGCAAACTTTTAATGTGGGCATGCGTTTTATGACGATGGACATGTTCATTAGATCCGATCAAAGCACATGCGAAAAATCAGATATTATTGATGGGGTGTGCCATATGCCCCCATATGTTCTTTCTAAAACGCCTAATAACAATCAAGAAATGTTTAATAACTATACAGCGGTATGGTTGAGCGATAAAATAGAGCTTTTTGATTCTAAATTAGCGATAACTCCAGGGATTAGATACACCTTTTTGAACTATAACAACAAAGAGCCAGAAAAGCACGATTTTTCCGTATGGACCAGTAAAAAACAGCGTCAAAACGAATGGAGTCCCGCCCTTAACATTGGCTATAAACCTATGGAAAATTGGATATGGTATGCGAAAACTACCGCCGCAGTTTTATCCCCCCACAACACACAATGGTAGGCATTACTAGGACTAATTACAACCAAATTTTCAATGAAATTGAAGTGGGGCAACGCTATAGCTATAAAAATCTATTGAGCTTTAATACCAATTATTTTGTGATTTTTGCCAATCGTTACTATGCGGGAGGCTATAGCCCGCAGCCTGTGAATGCTAGGAGTCAAGGGGTGGAATTGGAATTGTATTACGCGCCGATTAGGGGTTTGCAATTTCATGTGGCTTACACTTACATTGATGCGCGCATCACTTCTAACGCTGATGATATTGCTTATTATTTTACAGGCATTGTCAATAAACCCTTTGACATTAAAGGGAAGCGTTTGCCTTATGTGAGCCCTAACCAATTCATATTTGACATGATGTATACTTACAAGCACACGACTTTTGGAATCAGCAGTTATTTTTATAGCCGCGCTTATAGTTCTATGCTCAATCAAGCCAAAGATCAAACCGTGTGCCTGCCCTTAAACCCAGAATACACAGGAGGGTTAGAGTATGGTTGTAATTCAGTGGGGTTATTGCCCTTGTATTTTGTGTTGAACGTTCAAGTAAGCTCCGTTTTATGGCAAAGCGGTAGGCATAAAATCACAGGAAGCTTGCAAATCAATAACCTTTTCAACATGAAGTATTATTTTAGGGGGATTGGCACAAGCCCTACAGGAAGAGAGCCCGCACCAGGGAGATCCATTACAGCGTATTTGAATTATGGGTTTTAAATTAATTTCAAGCTTTTATAGCTTGAATGTTTTTAATGTTAAACCATTTTAAAACTCGCCACTAAATTTTCGGTCAATAAATTAAACCCATCTACTAAAATAAACACTAAAATTTTAAAAGGCAGAGAAATCATTACGGGCGGGAGCATCATCATGCCCATCGCCATTAAAATAGAGCTGATAACCATATCAATCACCAAAAAAGGCAAGTAGAGTAAAAAGCCGATTTGAAACGCTGTTTTCAATTCGCTTATCATAAACGCCGGGATTAAAACGCTCAAGCTCACATCATCAGGGGTTTTAGGGTTAGGCAAATTCCTAATCCTAAAAAAAAGCGCTAGATCCTTTTCTCGTGTGTTTTTAAGCATGAATTCCTTGAAAGGCAAAGCGCTTTTTTCAAACGCTTCGGTGTAAGAAATCTTTTTATCCATATAAGGCTTAATCCCTGTATCATAAGCCTTTTTCAAGCTAGGTTCCATGATGAAAAAAGTCAATATCAAAGAAAGCGAGACTAAAATTTGAGTGGGAGGGGTTTGTTGCGTGCCTAAAGCGGTCCTTAAAAAAGAAAACACCACGATCAAACGGGTGAAACTCGTCATCACTAAGATCAACGATGGGGCTAAAACTAAAAGCGTGAGTAAGGCGATGACATTAAGGGTGGTTACGAGCTGTTTAGGATCACTAGGAGCGTTTAAAGAGAGATTGACGCTAGGTAAAGCGCTATCCGCACTCATTAAGGGGCATATTAAAGGGCAAATGAGAGCAAGCATTAAAAAAATGAAAAAACGCACAATTCTAGCCTTAAATCTTTAATAAAAACAAGGTCAAATTATAAGATAAGGCATGTTAAAATTCCCTAAAATAACCCTATAAATTGAAGGATTTTAATGCTTTCTGTAATCATACTAGCCGCTGGCAAAGGCACTCGCATGCATTCTAGCCTGCCTAAGACTTTACACACGATTTGCGGGGAGCCTATGCTGTTTTACATTTTAGAAGTGGCTTTTTTAATCAGTGATGATGTGCATCTTGTCTTACACCACCAACAAGAACGCATTAAAGAAGTGGTGTCAAAGCGTTTTAAGGGCGTGATTTTTCACGCTCAAATCGTGGAAAAATATTCAGGGACAGGTGGGGCTATCATGCAAGAAGATAAAACGCCTATTTTCACTCAACATGAGCGGGTTTTGATTTTGAATGCGGACATGCCCTTAATCACTAAAGACGCCCTTACCCCCTTGTTAGAAAGCCATAATAACGCCATAGGCTTACTGCATTTGGCTGACCCTAAAGGTTATGGGCGCGTTGTTTTAGAAAACCATCAGGTTAAAAAGATTGTAGAAGAAAAGGACGCTAACGCCAAAGAAAAAGGAATTAAAAGCGTGAACGCTGGCGTGTATTTTTTTGAAAGGGAGTTTTTAGAAAAATACTTGCCCAAACTCCATGACCAAAACGCCCAAAAAGAATACTACCTCACGGATTTAATCGCTCTAGGGATCAATGAAAACGAAAAAATTGACTCTATTTTTTTAGAAGAAGAGTGTTTTTTAGGGGTGAATAGCCAAACAGAAAGAGCGAAAGCTGAAGAAATCATGCTAGAAAGACTGCGAAAAAACGCCATGGACTCGGGGGTGATGATGCAATTACCAAAGAGCATTTACTTAGAAAAAGGCGTGAGTTTTAAGGGGGAGTGCGTTTTAGAGCAAGGGGTGCGTTTGAGTGGGAATTGCTTGATAGAAAACGCGCGCATTAAGGCTTATAGCGTGATAGAAGAGAGCCAAATCATTAATAGCAGCGTGGGGCCGTTTGCCCATGCACGCCCTAAAAGCGTGATTTGTGATAGCCATGTGGGGAATTTTGTAGAGACTAAAAACGCCAAACTCCAAGGCGCTAAAGCAGGGCATTTGAGCTATTTAGGGGATTGTGAGATAGGGAAAAACACAAATGTGGGGGCTGGTGTGATCACTTGCAATTACGATGGCAAAAAGAAACACCAAACGATCATCGGTGAAAATGTCTTTATAGGGAGCGATAGCCAGCTAGTCGCCCCTATAAATATCGGCTCTAATGTTTTAATCGGCAGCGGCACCACCATCATTAAAGACATTCCTAGCGGTTCGTTAAGCCTTTCACGCGCCCCTCAAACCAACATTGAAAACGGGTATTTTAAGTTTTTTAAGAAACCTTAATTTGCTTCAATAATGAAAAATCCTAAAATATTATAATCATTTACTTTAATTCTGTAATTTGAGTAGAAACAAAACGCTTATTGAGGTTTTTGTGATATTTAGCTGATTTGTAACAATGATTTTAAATAGGGTTGTGGTATAAATATTCTTATCAAGGTGTGCCAAACATGCCTTGAGTCTCAATTTTTGAATCTCAATTTTATGAAAGGATTTGTTATGAGTGGATTAAGAACATTCAGTTGTGTAGTGGTTTTATGCGGTGCAATGGCTAATGTGGCTATAGCTGGTCCTAAAATAGAGGCAAGGGGTCAGCTTGGCAGAGATATAGGAGAAGGTGTTGGAGCTGGAATGGGTGGTGCAATGGGTGGAATGATTGGGGCTCTTGGAGGTCCGTGGGGTACTGTGTTTGGTGCAGGCATTGGTGGTGGAATAGGGGCATATTCTGGGGCTGAAATAGGCGATAGGGTAGAAGATTTTATCCGTGGCGTTGATAGAGAGCCGCAAGCTCCAAGAGAACCCACCTATGATCGTCATTTTGTGTATGATAGGTAGTTTTAGGGGAGAAAGGAGAGAGTATGAATATCAAAGAGCGTTTGAGCGATTTGGAATATCGATGGGCAATGGCTCTAGTCTATGGAGGATGTATCTCCATAACCACTAGGATTTTTTATGACATAAATGGTTCAGCTAGCGATCCGCTTTTTGACCCTAAATACAGCTATTATGTGTGGTTAGTGGGTCTAATAGCGGCTTTATTGTCTAATCTCTTGTTCAACCCAAAAGGCAGGTCGGTAGGTTATTTCATTATTGAAACTTGGCAAGGATTCCCCAAGTTTTTTAAAGCCATTTTTAAGGCTAGGTTTTTTGGTGCGTTTTATGACGCTGTGTTAGGGGCAAGACTAAGGGATTTTTATATGATGCTTTTAACGATACCCTTTATTATCGCTATGCATGAAATTTCGGCGTATTGTGGGCATCCTAGCAATCTCCTTGTAGAGGGTTTAGTCATTTTGGGGTTTCAAGGTTTTCTTAAGCTTTGCGCTAAATGGGGGTGGTGATTTAACTCAAATAGCATTAAATGGAGGGGGTATAAAAAAATTAAAAAACTTTAAAACTCATTCTCATTAATAGAACAAATCCAACTTGAACTTTTCTTTTTCTTAAGTTTTTTATTGATACAATTCCAAATTTAAAAAACAAACGATTTAATTCAAATTTAAGGAAAAATTTTGATTACGGTGGTTAAACGAAACGGGCGCATTGAGCCTTTGGACATTACCAAAATCCAAAAATACACTAAGGACGCTACGGACAATTTAGAGGGCGTGAGCCAAAGTGAGCTGGAAGTGGATGCGAGATTGCAATTCAGAGACAAGATCACTACTGAAGAAATCCAACAAACTTTGATTAAAACCGCTGTGGATAAGATAGATATTGACACGCCTAATTGGAGTTTTGTCGCCTCAAGGCTTTTTTTGTATGATTTATACCATAAAGTGAGTGGTTTTACAGGATATAGGCATTTGAAAGAGTATTTTGAAAACGCTGAAGAAAAGGGCCGCATCCTTAAGGGCTTTAAGGAAAAATTTGATTTAGAGTTTTTAAACAGCCAGATCAAGCCTGAAAGGGATTTCCAATTCAATTATTTAGGGATTAAAACCTTGTATGATCGCTATTTGTTAAAAGACGCTAACAACAACCCTATTGAATTGCCCCAGCACATGTTTATGAGCATTGCGATGTTTTTGGCGCAAAACGAACAAGAACCCAATAAAATCGCTTTAGAATTTTATGAAGTTTTGAGCAAATTTGAAGCAATGTGCGCGACCCCCACTCTAGCGAACGCCCGCACCACCAAACACCAATTAAGCTCATGCTATATTGGCAGCACGCCGGATAATATTGAAGGGATTTTTGACAGCTATAAGGAAATGGCGCTGTTGTCCAAATACGGCGGGGGGATTGGCTGGGATTTTTCTTTGGTGCGCTCTATTGGGAGTTATATTGATGGGCATAAGAATGCGAGCGCTGGCACGATCCCGTTTTTAAAAATCGCTAACGATGTGGCGATTGCGGTGGATCAATTAGGCACACGAAAGGGCGCGATTGCGGTGTATTTGGAAATTTGGCACATTGATGTGATGGAGTTCATTGATTTAAGGAAAAATAGCGGCGATGAAAGGCGAAGAGCGCATGATTTATTCCCGGCTCTTTGGGTGTGCGATTTGTTCATGAAAAGGGTTTTAGAAGACGCGATGTGGACTTTGTTTGACCCTTATGAGTGTAAGGATTTGACTGAGCTTTATGGGCAGGATTTTGAAAAACGCTATTTAGAGTATGAAAAAGATCCCAAAATCATTAAAGAATACATTAACGCTAAAGATTTATGGAAAAAAATCTTAATGAATTATTTTGAAGCCGGTTTGCCTTTCTTGGCCTTTAAAGATAACGCCAATCGGTGCAACCCAAACGCTCATGCAGGAATCATTCGATCGTCTAATTTATGCACGGAGATTTTTCAAAACACCGCACCCAACCACTACTACATGCAAATAGAATACACTGATGGCACCATAGAGTTTTTTGAAGAAAAAGAGTTGGTAACGACAGATAGTAATATCACTAAATGCGCTAACAAGCTCACTAGCACGGATATTCTAAAAGGCAAGCCAATCTATATCGCTACTAAAATCGCTAAAGACGGGCAAACGGCGGTGTGCAATCTGGCGAGCATCAATTTAAGCAAGATCAACACTGAAGAAGATATTAAAAGGGTCGTGCCGATCATTATCAGGCTTTTAGACAATGTGATTGATTTGAATTTCTACCCTAACCGCAAAGTCAAAGCTACCAATTTACAAAATAGAGCCATAGGGTTAGGGGTTATGGGTGAAGCGCAAATGCTCGCAGAACACCAAATCGCTTGGGGGTCTAAAGAGCATTTAGAAAAAATTGACGCTTTAATGGAGCAAATCAGCTACCATGCGATTGACACGAGCGCGAATCTAGCGAAAGAAAAAGGGGTTTATAAGGATTTTGAAAATTCAGAATGGAGTAAGGGGATTTTCCCCATTGATAAAGCCAATAATGAAGCCTTAAAGCTCACCGAAAAAGGGCTTTTCAATCACGCTTGCGATTGGCAAGGTTTGAGGGAAAAAGTCAAAGCCAACGGCATGCGTAATGGCTATTTAATGGCGATCGCTCCCACAAGCTCCATTTCTATTTTAGTAGGCACAACCCAAACGATTGAGCCCATTTATAAGAAAAAATGGTTTGAAGAAAATTTGAGCGGGCTCATTCCTGTGGTAGTGCCTAATTTGAATGTAGAAACATGGAATTTTTACACATCAGCCTATGATATTGACGCTAAAGATTTGATTAAAGCAGCGGCCGTGCGCCAAAAGTGGATCGATCAAGGCCAAAGCATTAATGTGTTTTTACGCATAGAAAACGCTAGCGGTAAAACCTTGCATGAAATCTACACGCTCGCTTGGAAATTAGGACTCAAATCCACTTATTATTTGCGCAGCGAAAGCCCTAGCATAGATGAAAAAAGCGTGTTGGATCGATCGGTGGAGTGTTTTAATTGCCAATAATATAAGCTTAAATAAGCTAATCTTTGCTAAAATGAGATTCAAAATGATTTAAGGAAGATGAATGCTTTTTGCGATGATTGGTTCAGGGGGGTTTATCGCTCCCAAGCACTTGCAAGCGATTAGAGATACAGGGCATTTTTTGGATTGCTCTTTTGATGTTCATGATAGCGTGGGGGTTTTAGATGAGTATTTCCCACAATCAGAGTTTTTTACCAATATTGAAGATTTTGAAAAGCATTTAGAGCAGTCTAAGGCTATGGGTAAAGAAATCAACTATTTGAGTGTTTGCACGCCCACGCACACGCATTTTGATCACATCCGTTTCGGGTTAAGAAACGGCATGCATGTGATTTGTGAAAAACCTTTAGTTTTAGACCCTAGCGAAATACAGGAATTAAAAGATTTAGAGGTGAAATACCAAAAAAGGGTGTTCAGTCTTTTGCCTTTGCGCTTGCATTGCGACACGCTGGCTTTAAAAGAAAAAATTAAAAGCGAATTAGACAAAAACCCTGAAAAGGTGTTTGACATCACGCTCACTTATATCAGCGTTCAAGGGAAATGGTATTTTTCTTCATGGCGAGCGGATGTGAATAGGAGTGGGGGGCTAGCCACTCAAATGGGAGTGAATATTTTTGACACTTTATTGTATTTGTTTGGAGGCGTTAAAGACAAGGTTATTAATAGAGAAGAGCCTGACTGCGTGTGTGGGATACTCTTTTTAGAGCATGCCAAAATAAGATGGTTTTTTTCCATCAATCCAGAACACATGGGAGTGGCTAAAGAAAAAGTTTATCATAAAATGATCCTAGAGGGCGAAGAAGTCAATCTCACGCAGAGCTTTGATAACCTGTATATAGAAAGCTACAAACAGATTTTAGCTCAAGGGGGGTTTGGCTTGGATGACGCTATGGCGTCTATCAAACTGGCTTATGAATTAAGAAACCTTTCAGTCAGCGAACCCAATGAAGATTCGCATGTTTTGTGTTGCAAAAACAAAACAGACCAATAAAGGCACCACTTTTAAAGGCGTTGTTTAGGGGGTTTGGTGTTAGCGTTTGATTAGAATAGGGTTATTTTCAATTTTCTTTTAGAGAGGTTTTTTAGGGGGTTCTTACTTTTTAAGGGTTTTTTATGGATATTTATGCGTTATATATAGCGATAGGGCTTTTTACTGGCATTCTATCAGGGATTTTTGGCATTGGTGGGGGGCTGATCATTGTCCCTATCATGCTCGCAACCGGGCATTCTTTTGAAGAATCCATTGGGATTTCCATTTTGCAAATGGCGCTTTCATCGTTTGTTGGCTCTGTTTTGAATTTCAAAAAAAAGTCGCTTGATTTTTCTTTAGGCTTGTTGATAGGGGCAGGGGGGCTGATAGGGGCGAGTTTTAGCGGATTTGTTTTAAAAATCGTTTCCAGTAAAATTTTAATGGTTATTTTCGCGCTTTTAGTCGTGTATTCTATGATCCAATTTGTTTTGAAACCCAAAAAAAAAGATTTGATAGCGAATACTAAACGCTATCATTTGCAAGGTTTAAAATTATTTTTAATTGGCGCGCTCACCGGGTTTTTTGCCATCACTTTAGGGATTGGTGGGGGGATGCTCATGGTGCCTTTGATGCATTATTTTTTAGGGTATGATTCTAAAAAATGCGTGGCGCTAGGGTTATTTTTCATCTTGTTTTCTTCTATTTCAGGAGCTTTTTCTTTAATGTATCACCACATCATCAATAAAGAGGTGCTCTTAGCAGGGGCGATTGTGGGATTAGGATCTGTTATGGGCGTGAGCATTGGGATTAAATGGATCATAGGGCTTTTGAATGAAAAAATGCATAAAGCTTTGATTTTAGGGGTGTATGGTTTGTCGTTATTGATTATTTTATACAAACTCTTTTTTTAATTGATGGTTTTATACCACTACTATTTTAAGACCCCTAAGAGTTTCCCTTTAGAGTATTTGCATTTGTGCGCTAATGAGAGCCATTTATTGAGATTGGATTTTGATGTGGCCAATTTTTCTCATAATACCCCTATGAATACCCCATTAAAACTCAGCGTTCAAGCCTTAGAGCGTTATTTCTTGGGACAACTTTTTGAATTTGATGCGCCTTTAGATTTGATAGGGACTTTTTTTCAAAAACAAGTTTGGTCTGCGTTAATGACTATCCCTTATGGCAAGACAAAAAGTTATGATGAAATCGCAAAGCTTATTAATAACCCTAAATCTTGCAGAGCGATTGGCAACGCTAATCATAATAACCCTATTTCTTTGATCGTGCCTTGTCATAGAGTGGTGCGTAAAAATGGCGCTTTAGGGGGGTATAATGGGGGCATAGAAGTCAAAAAGTGGCTGTTAGAATTTGAAAGCAAAATTTTAAATGAGCAAGCTAAAAATTTTTTAATTTCTTAAAAAATGGGGTTTTGGTTATTCTATGGTAAAAATCCTTTTTTTAAGGGAGTAGGGGGGTGTTTTTTAATTTTCTTCCCAAATGCTCGCCGCTTCTTCTAAACGCTGTTTGTCAAAATGCGTGTAAATCCTGCTCGTATTCAAGCTCGCATGCCCTAGAGCTTCTTGAACTAAAATCAAATCATGGCGTTTTTGATAGAGCAAGGTCGCAAAAGAATGCCTTAACATGTGCGCCCCATTTTTCTCCCGCCTGAGTCCTGCAAAATTGATGATGCGCTCCACTTGCTTATACAAATAAGCTTGCGTTAAAGCCATGCCTTTTTGGTTGCAAAACAATAAATCGTTTTTAACAGGATACAATTCCCTTTCTGTGAGCCATTCTTTTAAAAGGCTCTCAATGTGGAAAGCTTTGAGCATCACCGCTCTGTATTTATCGCCCTTGCCTTTAATTAAAATCGTATAACAGCCATTTTCTAAAGTGAAATCCTTTATTTTAAGCTGCAAGGCTTCATTGGAGCGCATGCCTGTAAAAACGATAATTTTAATGAGCAGGCGGTTTCGTGCACGCACTTTAGCGGACATTTCTATTTTATCAATGCTCTCTAAAAATTTTTCTAATTCTTCATTGTTTAAATGAGTAGGGAGCTTGTTGCCTGCGCTTTGACTCACTCCACTTATATTTTTAAGCGTGATATTATAGATATAAGATTTTTCATTTTCATCTTGATTTTGCTTATCTATGTAACTAAAAAGCCCTAGCAGAGCGATCCGGTAATTTTTCTTGGTGGCTAAACTCAAACCCCCGGTATAAATACTCAAAAATTCAGCCAGCATGACTTCATCTATATTTTTGAGCGATTTTAAAGAAAGTTTTTGAGCGTATTCATGAAATTTGAGTAGGGGCAATGCGTAAGTGTTGATACCTAGTAATCCAACATTACGGGCTTTTTTGCAAACTTTTTCTAATTGGCTTGAATTGATGAACGCATGATTGAATTCGTTCAAGCATTCAAAAACCTTGTTTTGATCTTTCACTTGGGAATTAGACAGGCTTGTGCATTTATAACGCAAAAAGCGCCCAATCCATAGCAAAAGATTTTCTATAGGGTCTTTTAATTCTTCTAGGGGGTGTTTCATTTAGGGTTTTTAAATTAATCTAAATCGTCATCATGTGGCGTATCACTAGGCACTTTTTGCGTTACAAGCGCGTTCGCAATAAGTTTATTACTAACTATCTCACCTTGTTTTAAATCATCAGCAATTTGATTGATTTTAAGGTTCTGTGCCGAACCTATTTTATATTGTTCTCTCTCTTCAATAACTTTTCTTTCTATGCTCTCTATCTTTTCAATATCAAAAACTTTAGGATAACCGCGCCACTGACTATGCTTAATAGATAATTTTATGTCATCTTCAAATGCCCCAGTAACAATATTAGGCATGCATGTCGCTTTTATTTGAACCTTATCAATTTCCTTAAAACTCATACCACAATTGCCACCAGGCTGTTTTGAAAAGAATGCAGCTACCTTATTTTTTAAGTGTGTGAGAGATTGCGGTAATTGACTAGGCACTGAGAATGTAATATCCGAGAACTCAGCCCACACCTCACTAAAATCACCAGATAAAGTGCTCACCAATTCTACCTTATAAGTGTTTTCTTTATCATGAATAGCGTTTTTACAATAACAGATCGCCTCTTGATCAAACAATCTTGCCAATAACAACAAATAATTTCTTAAATTGAATGTCTTGCTTGGCTCGTTTTGAAATACAAAAAAACTTATTTCTTTGTTAGGCAAAATATCGTTTTCTACCTCTTCTTTCCAATAACCAATCGCTTGAATATAACCAAGAAAATCACGCTTTCCATCTAAAAAAGATTTTAGGCGTTGTGTTTCTTGTGCATAGTCGCTATAGGAGTATTTGTATTTAGTGATAAATCCTTGAGTAGACATGAAATCTTTCATTGTCGCTTTGCTCTTATCTGTTGTGAATTTATCCACAAAAGCTTTATTGAATGTTTTACAATTACAGAGTTTTCTATAGATGCCATCATTTTCTCTAAGGAAATCCCTAGTTAAAGAATCGCTTTTAGCTGCTTTTATAAGCGCTTTTTGCTCTTCATCAGTAAAATCCTTTGTAAAAACTCCTTTAAAAGGTCTAAACGCTGAGATAATCCCAAAAGGTAGTCCGCTCCTAATTTTCTCATACACTCTATTAAGCTTAGCACCCTCAATTGCATAAACTTCAGCAGCATAAGCTTCAGTAGGGTTGTCCTTAATATTAGAGATTTCATCGCCAAGAAAAATCTTATCGTTCTCATCGCCAATGCCAAAAAAATCTAAAATATTTACACACAACTTATCGTCTATCACTCTAACTTTTTTATCATTTTCAAATTCTAAAAAATCATAATTCAATAACATCCAACACCTCTTTTAATTTATTTGTAAAAACAAAAACGATCCTTAAATGCCGATTTTAGCACAAGAATTAAAACCATTCCCAAATGATGAAAAAATGATTTTAGTCGTCCTCAAAAAGCACCCAATCCATAGTAAAAGATTTTCTACAGGGTCTTTTAACTTTTCTAGGGGGTGCTTCATTTAGGGTTTATTAATAGAGTTATAAAGCTCTTGTTTATTTTCAAAAAATAGAATTTCTAATTCTTTTTCCCTATGTTTCACTTTTATATGGTTATGCTCAAAGGCTTTAAGAATTAGTGGTGTTAAACCTTTTTTTTAAATTGATTTTCTTCTTTTGGGGAATAAGATAGATTATTGTTGTATTTTATGGGAACAAATTCAATCAAATATTGTTTGTCTTCTTCATTTAAATCATATTTAAATTCAAAAACAATACGATTGTAACATTTTTTATCATCACGATCAAATTCTGTTAATTTAAAATCTATATTAACACACTCGCAACCTATATGAACAGACAAATTATTATCATTAGATGAGACAATATAGCCTTCATTCTTTAAATATATCATTAAAAGTTCAATACTACCTACTAATTTTAATTTAGAAAAAAACGATTCGTTATTGTTTTCACTGCTAACAACAGGCATGAAACACTCATTCCAATTATCTGTGTTTTCCATTATAGTTTAATCCCTTCAATAATATAAGAACCCTCATAGATAGAACATTTCAACATATCTATAAAAATGTTTATATACCATTGATTAACATATATTTCTTTCATATCAGGTAACTTAATATTTTCTAATGTCATTTCTAGGCACTTCAATAGTTAATCTTGATTTTCCGCTTAAGAAGTTATTGCTAACATTAAAGATAAAATGGAATGTATTATCACGGAAATGATATTCAATCTTGTCAATTATGGCGGAAGTAAATTCTCATCATCCATGAAACAATAGTTAGCACTCAATAAAGCATCACTAATAATTTTAGTGCCAACTATCTTACCACTTTTTAAATCATTAGCAATTTCATTGATTTTAATGTTTTGTGCAGAGCTTTGCCTATAGTGGTCAAATGTTATATTTTTCTATGCTCCTCTATCTCCACCGTTGTTTTCCAAGGTGCCAAAGCTGGAGTAACTACCAAATTAATTGGCGGATAGTTTGTTGGATTATTAAGAGACTCAATAGTTTTTCCATGCAAAAAAGACCCTAATTTTAAAAGAGATTGAATAAAAGTATTAGAGTTTGAAAGTTCAACACCTAATAGAGTCCATTTCTTTCCCAAAATCATGACTTTTTGCACTTATTGGCTAACACCAACAAGTAGTTTTTTAAATTAAATGTTGCACTCGGCTCGTTTTCATATACAAAAAACAAGCTTTCGCTAGGTCCAATAACAATTTCAATAAACCCTATAAATTCACGCTTATTTATTAAGAAAGATTTTATCCGATCTTGCTTTGTTGGTTCAGAAGAAAGGTAGCCACTCCTCATCACGTTTTTAAAATGCGATAGATATGATCAAATCTCATTGTCATTTATTATTCCTTAAAATCTATTTTAGTTATGAAAACTACACTTTTCAAACTTTTAAATCAAACCATTATACCACGCTATGCCGCTAAACTACAATACAAAATCCCAAAATAAAATCCTAAACAAGATTAACCCCCCTTTTTTTAAATACCAATTTTTTTATCCCTTTGATTTGACAAAGCGAGCGATGCGTTCAATCCCCTTTTCAATCTGTTCTTCTGAGCATGCAAAAGACAAACGAACATAGCCTTCCAATCCAAAAGCCTTTCCAGGCACTAACGCCACGCCTTCTTTTTCTAATAGCTCATGGCAAAATCGCATCGAATCCCCCCCACAAAGACTGCCAATATTAATAAACAGATAAAACGCCCCATCAGGTTTTAAAGCGTTTAGCCCTTCAATCGCATTGATTTTTTCGTGGGCCAAATTACAGCGCTTTTCAAAAGCCTGACGCATCGTTTCAATTTCCTTATCCACCAATCCCTCAAGTGCCACAATAGAAGCCATTTGCGTGATAGAATTGATATTGGAAGTGCATTGGCTTTGCAAATTACTCATCAATTTGACTAATTTTTTATCCTTGCTCGCCGCATAGCCCATACGCCAGCCTGTCATCGCCACTGACTTGCTCAAGCCATTAATGGTAATGGTGCGTTTTTTCATCTCTTCACTCACCGCCGCGCAAGAAACAAACTCCCCTTTATAGACAAGCTTTTCATAAATTTCATCGCTAAGCACCCAAACTTTGGTATCTTTCAAAACTTCGCCTAAAGCCTCTAACTCCGCCTTACTATAAAGCATGCCGGTAGGGTTTGATGGGGTGGTGAGAATGAGCATTTTTGTTTTGGGGTTTAAGGCGTCTTTAAGTTGCTTTGGGGTGATTTTAAAGTGGCTTTTTTCATCGGTTTGAATGAATTGACTCACTCCTCCGCTGTATTTCACAAGCTCAGGGTAAGTTACCCAAAAAGGCACAGGGATAACCACCTCATCGCCCTCTTCTATTAAAGCTTGAATCGCATTGAACAAGCTTTGCTTAGCGCCATTGCTCACCAGAATTTCACTCGGTTCATAATCCAGGTTGTTTTCTTTTTTCAATTTAAAAGCGATCGCTTTTAGTAATTCAGGGATCCCAGCCACTGGAGTGTATTTGGTGAAGCCGTCATTTAGGGCTTTTACAGCCGCATCTTTGATCGCTTGCGGGGTGTCAAAATCAGGCTCGCCCGCTGAAAAACTTAAAATATCTTTTCCTTGCGATCTCAATTCTTTAGCGAGCGTGCTGATAGCGATCGTTGCGGATTCTGAAAGGGATTGGACTTTAGAAGAATAGGGCATGCTTAATCCTTATTAAATTTTTGGATTATCATAACATGATTAAAAAGATTTTAATTCTAATTTTCAAAAAACTTTCAAAAATGTTTCAAAAGAAAGCGGTGGTCTATGGAGAAAACTCTAATTGAAAAACTTCAATTAGAGAAAAACAAGCGTTTTAAATCAGAAATTGTAACGATACCCTACATAAAGGCTGTATTGACGGCGGTAAGTGAAGCTCAAATTCCCATGGTTAAAATAATAAACATTGATAGTAGGAATCTTCACGCCAAAGTCAAATTCTTGATGCCGGCCAATATGGGTGCGAATCCCTAAATTAAAAAGGAACTGGAAAATCGCCGGATCAAGGCTATAAGAGGTGTGCTTATAAGGGCTTTTAGTTTCCAAAAAGGCCCCTGTCGTATTACCCCAAGAGTTACCCGCGATTTGAGCCCCAAAAAAGAAACCAAAACTCGCATCTTCTTTATTAATGACATTGTATAAAGTGTCAATACCCACACCATAAGTGAACATGTCAGACAGATTGCCCATAGTCCCTACTTTGGTCGCACATGGCTCATTGAGTTTGCACACCCCACCATTATCTGATGTCAAAGCGTTCGCTCCAAACACGGCATGCCCATAATCCATAAAGCCGTAATAACGAGCACCAAACCATCTCTTCTCCCCGAAAAACTGCTTATAACCCACAGTAAGCCCTAAGCCTTGCATAACAGCCAGATAGTCGGTTTTACCCACAGGGAACTTAGGATAGTTAAATTCACTGCTCTTTGGAGGGTTTTTAACGCTTTGTGAAGCCTGACCGACTTGATAGCTAATCCCCAAATACCAAGCGTTTTTCTCGCCTTTCACTGCTTTATAGTCTTTTGGCTTTTCCAATTGCTTTTGCACTTCTGTGCTACCTTCTGCTGCCAAAAGACTATTACCTAACACTACCGATAAACAGAGCGTTTTAAACACTACAAACTTTTTCATACAACATTTTTCCTTCTAAAAGTCTACATTTCGTATAATAATAACATAATAATCTATAAAAAACCTAAATTTCTTAAGAAAAACACCCCTAAAACTTAAAATTTTAAATTTTCTAGGGGGTTTTGGCGGTTTGGCTCTGCGATTTTTTCTGTTTTTGGGGGTTTCTTAATAAAGTTTAATAAACTTCCAATGTTTTAAACAATGAGTATTAGGAAATAATCTATTCTTTTTTAAAACTATTCTCACAATCTTTAAGCAAAGCAAGCATCCTATCAAGCGCATCTTCTTGCATTGCTTGTTTAAGTAGTTGCTCATGAATAGGTTGTTCATTATTGAACTTTTTCATTGTTTCTCTATTCATGTATTTATTTTTTAGTTTCAAGAATATCTTTTGATATTGCTCGCTATTTAAAATGCATACTCTGTGCATGTTGTGTGTTAGAAGTAAATAATTTTCATCTTCTTGTATTGTCTTTCTATTTTGATTCTTTTCCCAAATATTGAGCAGAAAATTTTTTACATTTTGATTGACACCATCGTTATTCTTCGTAATGGGAAATAAATCGCAAATGAGATAATTAGAAATGAATATCTGTGTGTCATTAGGAAGTTCCATTATTTCTTTAATAAGCGTATTGATTAGGGCTTGCTGTATGAGATCTAGCTCAATATTATACTCAATATTGTATTGTTGCAAAATAAAGAGCAAATTTTGCATACAGCGTGGTGAACTTTCTAGGATTATTAAATACCCGCTAAAGTTCTCAGTCAGTTTTCTAATAAAAGAAAAGAGAATGCGATCCAAAATAGAAAACTTGATCTCTGTTTTAATTTCCATTTTAAATTTATTCCATTGTTTTGTAATGAAATATCCCATCGAATCGTAACTATTCCATAGCAGGTCTTCATCTATTTTTTCTTGGCATATTTCAATAATAGCGTCAAATGTATTCTGATCCAACTCTATCCAAGCGCTTAATACCAAAAAATTCTTAAAAAGTCTGCTAAATTTAGTTTCAAACATATCAATATTAACAAATTGAGAAGAAATATTTTTAAAAATCCCTATCAAGTCAATATCTCTTTCTGTTTTAAAAATAATATTTGTTTTTTGAAAATATTGATTGAGTTTTTGCATTAGAATTTTGTTATCGAAATATTTCAAGATGCAGTAAATTTGTTCCGATTTTAAAGTAATCGGTATTGCTTCATTATTGTTTCTTCTTTTTTCTTGGATCTGATATATTGCTAAAAAAGAAAAGAATATTTCAGTCATTTGTTCAAAAAATTTCTCTTGATTTCCATCAATAATAAGGAAACTGAAATATTCTGACAGGGTTTTTTTGAATATTCCATCAGCTTTGTTTTGATTGTTATTGAAGCTAAAAGAACTATCGCTACTGCTCCATATTTCTAAGTCCTTTAACGCTTTTTCTTTTAGTTGGTAGGCTTTTATCAAGTTAGTATCGAGTGTGGTGCCAATATCTCTAAGATATTTTAGCTGCTCTCTTTTATAAAAAGGGAGTTCATAAAAACTCTCATTTAGATCTATTGATACTCTTTCTTCGTGATATTTTTCTAATTTTTTATTGTTTTCATCACTATACCCATAAAATAGCGGTATATTGTACATATTATACAAACTAATATACCAAACATCATAGTTTCTTTCACGAAAGGCTTGTTTGGAATTTATTTTTAATGTCTCAAAAGCTTGAATACCTTGTCCAAGATGGTAGAGTAAAAATGCTTTTTCTAATTCGTTAAGAACGCTAGAGCTTTTTAGTGATATTTCACTAATTCTTTTTTTCATTGCGTTATAATCAAAATTAAAAATCATTTTTCTTAGTTGCTTAGTTGAAGAAACAACTCCGCTGTAACTTTTAGAAATATCTTTTGGTTTATCTTTTTTTATCTCTTTTAGAAAGCTTAGCAGTTCCTCATAATGTCCTTTTTTTTCAAAAAGTTCTTGGGTATAAAGAATGTGAATATTTTTATTTTTGTAAAATTCAAATTCAATCCTATCAAACTCTTTAGCTGTTTTAATAAAATAGATTGGTTTTACACTTTTTGAATGAGAATTTACCCAAGAAATAATTTGCTTTACATTTTGATCGCTCAATGAGTAGCCAAGCAAAATCACTGTATCCGTTGAAAAAACTCCTTTAATATAGTTTCAATCAAAGGGAAATACTTACTATATTCTAGATAATCTTGCTCTTTAAATACGATGTTGTTTTCATCTAAACTTCCATGCATTTTAATAAACTTTGCAAAGCCGGTTGAGCTCCCAATATCTTTATCGCTCTTTATAATATTAAAAAATCTGCCCTCCTCATTGATTGCTTGCTCAAACAGATTGTCCCAATTTGTCGTGATTAAATTTTTAATATTCAATTTGACAATCTCCAAATGCAAATCATTTTTCTTTGCACTATTTATTAGGGATTAGAGATTTTAAAGTTTGGTAATAAAAACTCTCTCCAAATTGATTGTAAAATTTTTCTGCAAGGACAAGATAATCCTCATTTTTTTTGGTATCACCATAAAGACACTTTTGAAGCTCATTGATCAAATCACCCCATTTAGGCAATTTTGATTCAGCGCTTATTCCAGCTCCTGCGAATATGCTTAAATAGTTTTCATTGTGAGCTTTCCTAATATTGTCTATTGATGTCTCAATAAACTCTTTATATTGTTGGTTATTTACTCAAACCTCTTCTCGCTGATCTTTTCTATCAAATCCACGCTTTTTACCGAAAGTGTGATGACCTTACAAAGGAGTTCAAAAATGTATTTGCCGCCGGCGTAATCGTTCGGGTTGTTTTCAATCAAGCTGTCTTTATCCATAGTCTTTTGATAGCGTTCAATCACCCAGTCAATCGCGCTTTTGCCATTCACCACATATTTAAAAGCTTTTTCAGGGATTTGAGTGATGGTGATATGGTGGTTATATGTGATGCGATCCCCTTTTTTGGTCATTTTTTCCACATCATAATAGCCTTCCATTCCGGCGTTCATCAGTGTGGTGTGTTTAACGCTTGTGTGCATTTCCCCATTCTCATAGTTTAAGTGCAATTCGGCTAATTCCTTGCCAAGAGTAGAGAGTTCTTTAAAATCATCGCTCAAAGCGATGCGTGGCGCTTCTTTGGCGAGGGAATTTTTGTATTTTTCCAAATAGCCCTTATGGTGTAAAACCGCATAAATGTAGTAAAAAATCTCTTCTTCAGTAATAGCATTATCTTTATAATGCCTCCTGAAGAGGTTGAGCGCATAGCCGCTGATAGCGTTATAGCGGTTCCCCAGATCATCGTAATGATACAAAGGGTAAGCTTGGTTGGGTGAGATCAAACTATCATCAGAAATAAAATCGCTTACAAGAGCGCTAAAATTCTTACCATTACCCACACCGGTATTGATCATTACATTCTGAGCGTCTTTATCCGGGAAAATTTTTGGCAATTGGGATTGTTTTTCATTTAAATTTTTATCAAAATAAAGCCATTGTTTGTTAAAAGGGCGATACAGGGCCAATCTTATGCGATCTTTATGGCTTTCTTGCAGATTTTTATTTTTGATAAATTCTTGTTTCAAAGCGCGAGTCCAAGAAATTTTCGTTTTATCGGTGGTGATTTCTGAATCGTTGAGTTGCTTGTAAAGTTTGTCTGATTTGACGCCTTCTTTTATGCGTTGTTTGAAAGCTTCCCTAAAAACCTCATTGAAGCGCTTCAAATCAGCGTTATAAGTGTCAATGCATGTTTGCACCGATTGCATTAAATTTTTTGGAGAAAAGTTATACACCCAAGGATCACGCCCGCTCACAACACCGCTAGAATTGATGTCAAAAATGCTAGGGTTTTGGAGTTTTTTGTCTCTTTTTAAAGGGATGAGTTTGTCAAAGCCGTCTTCTCTTTGATTGATCCAATCGCCTTTGTCATTCGGGGTGATTTCCTTAAAAGGCACCGAATCTAAATTTTCAAAACCCGCGAGCAAGTTGAGTTTGGCTTCTCTTTTCAAGTAATCTTCCACTTCATAGTAAAAAATCGTATTATTAGGAACACTCTTATCTTTCACAAAAAAGACAATCGCTACCGTCGCTCTGGATCCGCTATCAAAGATTTTCCCTCCCTCTTTTTTTGACACTTCCCCTGAAGTGCGCTGATTGCCTCTCAAATTCAGCGCATAAAGATGCGAAAATTCTTTGGCCACGCATTTTCTAAACCCGTCCGCGCTTTTAGAGTCAATAAAACTCCCGTTCACCACAAAGCCTACCACCCCCTTATCTTTAAGAAGATCGCTCGCCATGCGTATACTTTGAATGAGCGTGTCTCGTATGGTTTTCCCCACATTTCCAGATGTGGAATTTTTGCCGTAAGTTTCATAAACCCATTTTTCAAGCTTAGGGTGTGAAAGGTTTTGGTTGTTATCGTTTTGAGATTTTGCGCCGGCTGAATAAGGCGGGTTGCCTATGATGACTCTAATGTTTTTTTCTTCTATGGTGGATTTGATTTTTTTGTTTTCTTTCAAATCTTCAAAGATTGGCAACACCCCCTTATCGTTTTTTTCCTCATAAATATCCAGGCTGTCCGTGAGCGCGATGTTTTTGAAATTTTTTAACGAGCCACATCCCTACTTTGCGCGGCTTGAGTGATATTGATTAAAGCGATATAATAAGATAAAAGCACGATGTCAAAAGCGAATAAATGGTTTAAAAACTTCTCTTTTAAGGCTTCGTCGCTAATGAGATTATTTTCTTTAGAAAGCAAACGGGCGATAAAACTCCCGGTTCCGGTGAAAGGATCAAAAATCGTGATGTTTTTATCGTTAAAATCCGTATTGAAATGCTTTTTCAAAATGCCATCAGTGGCTCTTAAAATGAAATCCACCACCTCTATAGGCGTATAAACAATCCCTAGTTTTTCGCTTTGCTTTCTAAAGGCTTCTTTAAAGAAAGTGTTGTAGAGGTTTTTAATGAGTTCTTGCTGGCTTTTTTGGCTTTTGGCGTGCGCTGCTTCGGTTTTCACGCTTTCATAGAGGTTTTTAAGATCTTTGGTTTCCCCTTCTAAGCCCAGAGTGGCAAGCTTTTGAACCATTTTATCCAAGGCTTTAGCGATAGGGTTTTGGATATTGTCCCCAAAAATCGCATCAAAAATGGGCTTAGTGATGATGTGAGAGGTGATCATATCCAAGGCTTCATCTTCTTTGATGTTTTGATGGATATTTTCCCTTAAGGAATTTAAAAAGTCGTGGAAAAATTCAGGGTTTTTGTCAAAAATCATTTTTAGGCGGTTGTTCAAGGTCCTTGCGATATTTCCCGTTTTTTTGGTGAAATTTTCCCAATAATTCCTGTCCCCTAATTTAGTGGGCATGACATTATACACAGCGTTTGCTAGATCTTGCAATAAGATAGCGTCAAAAAGGGTTTTTTGGGCTTGTTTGGGATCTTGCTTGGTTTTATCTTTTTGTGGCTCTTTATCGCTTTGATTGGTTTCATTATTGTCATCGCTTCCAAAGACTTTGA
The DNA here is from genome assembly GCF_014497725.1 of Helicobacter pylori. Classification (GTDB taxonomy): domain Bacteria; phylum Campylobacterota; class Campylobacteria; order Campylobacterales; family Helicobacteraceae; genus Helicobacter; species Helicobacter pylori_DE. The sequence continues at coordinate 50,920 of NZ_JACTGF010000008.1, forward strand.
TTTTTTCTCTAAAAGTGGCTTCATCAACCAGGCTTGGGTCATGGCTTCTTAAGGCTTTTATCACTTTCCAAATGTTTTTGAAATTGGTGTTATTGACGGCTTCATCCAGGTTTTTAATTTCACTCTCTTCTAAAGCGATAGGCAAAATGATATAGCCTCTTTTCTTGCGTTTGGCTTTGCGCATCACCCTACCCACCGCTTGGATAATATCCACCATAGCGCTTTTGCCATCAAAAAAGACAATGCTATCTAGTGCCGGGACATCCACCCCCTCGCTCAAACACCTGGCGTTGCTTAAAACCTTGCAAGTGTTGGGTTGGAATTGATTGAGTTCTTCTAATTTGCCAAGCCTCTCCTTACAATTCATGGTGCCATCAATGTGATCGATTTTGATTTGTAGGTTTTTAAAACTCTTTTTCTTCAGCTCTTCATCATAGCATTCCATAATCGTTTCAAAGGAGTCTTTAATGTTCTTGCTCGTGTTAATGCTTTTACAAAAGTTTATGGCTCTTTGAGAAGGAGCGGTGTCGTATTGGTTTTGCAAGTTGTGATCTTCTTTGTTTTCATCATCTAAAACGATTAGATCCTGCTTGGCTAACCCTTTATGAGTGCCGACAATCTTACAAACAAATTCGTTATTGATGAGCTTTTTATCCAATTTAGTGCCTTCGGCTTTGAGCTGGCTGATCTTTTTATTCACGCTGTTAGTAACGCCGCTTAAATTTTCTTTTCGCACCGCTAAAATCATGACTTTGTAGTCTGTGAGAAGATCCAAAGCGATCGCTCTTTCAAAATTGAGCGTATAGATTTCTTCACCAAAAGTATCCGCATCATCCATGGAATAGATAACGTTATCGCTCTCTTTGGCTTTAGCTTTGGAACTTTCGCTATACACTTTAGGCGTGGCGGTCATGTAAAGGCGTTTTTTAGCTTTGATATTTTCATCGCTGTGGCAAAGCGTGAAAGCGTTTTTATCGTCCCTTTCATTCGTGGAATACATAGCCCCTACCGTTCTGTGGGCTTCATCGCAAATGATGAGATCGATTCCATTCAAACCCGCTTCTTGCGCCTCTTTGATACGCAACGCGCTTTGATAAGTTGAAAAGATAATGAAGCGCTTGTTTTCTTTTTGCGCTTTTTCATAAGCGCTTAAAATGTCTTCTAGGCGGGTGGAGGGCTTTAAAGGGAGCTCAGAAAATTTAATATCGTCATTGTCTTCATTCTTACTTTGCCCGGTTTTATCATCGCTGCACACGATAGAAGCGTAAAAAGGCTCGCTTTTTTCTTGCGCGTATTCTCTAAAAGTTTGAGAAAGCAAAGCGATGCTGGGTGCTAGAAAAAGCGTGATCTTAGGATCTAAAGCTTCCATGATTTTTAAAGAAGTGTAGGTTTTGCCTGTCCCGCATGCCATAATGAGCTTGCCTCTGGTGTTTTTAGGGCTAGAAAAATACTCTTTGGTGGCGTTTATCGCTTCTGTTTGGTGGGAGCGCGGTCTTTTCTTATCGCATAAGGGGATTTCGTCTTCGGTTTTTGTGGGATCAAACTTTTCCCAATCAATGCGAGAATAAATGAAATCCTCTTCAGTGATTTCATCAATATCAATCCCCATTCCTGTGCTTCTGATTTGCTCAATTGCTTTAAGGGCTTCAGAGGTTAAATTAGAAGTGGAGATGATGATCCCTTTTTTAAACTTGATCTCCCCTACCCCGCTTAGCAATTGGGTTAAAAAAGGTGAAATGTCGTTATACGAGATGTTGTTTTGATGGAATTTGCATTGCACGGCGATGTATTCTTTTGAAGTCGTTTGAATGACTATATCAATCCCCTTATCGCGCTCCTTCCCCCTTAATTCCCAATCATACCAAAGATCAATAGACTCGTATTCGTTAGCGCTGTCATGCTCTTGTAAAAATTGCTTAGAAATTTTTTCAAACAAGCTCCCTTTATGGCGAAGGTTAGGTATGGCATGCAGTTTTTCTTTGATGAGTTTATAGGCGCTGATTTCTTGCATTTTCATTCCTTATAGTGGCGTTATAAAGTCCTACATTATATAAAAAGATGTTGGAAAGTGGGGTTAAAAAGGCTTTTATTCAGCGCTTTTTAAGGCTTTAGCGATGAGTTCTAAAGGGTGCAAAAATTGCGGGGTGTTAGGGTCGTCTAAAGACTTTAAGGCGTTGTTAAGTTGCATGTGGCATGCTCCGCATTCTGCGCTTAAAATTGCAGCTTTGGTGTCTATGATTTCTTTAGCCCTAAGAAGCCCCACTTTTAAAGAAAACTCCGCCTTTTCGGTTTGCATCGTAATCCCCCCAAAACCGCAGCAATTGTCCGGCATTTCTTTAATTTCATAATGCGAATTGAGCAAATTTCGCACTTCTTTATGAGCGTTTAGGGTTTTTTTAGCATGGCAAGGGTTATGATAAGTGATAACCTCTTTTTTTCCCTTAGGGATTTTTTCTAAAAGATTTTTTAAAGAGGTGTGTTTCTCTAAAAACACGCTCGCCAGATAGATTTTAGGCGTGATTTTTTCCAAGCGTTTCACATACAAATCCTTATCTTTTTCGCCTAAAAACACCTTGTAATAATCATTAATAAGCATGCTAGCGCATGTGGCTTCAGGCACGATGATCGCATCCACTTCATCTAAATAGCTTTCAAACCATTCTATGTTTTTTTTCACTAAAAAAAGCGTGGTGTCTTTATCGCCGGTAAAATACGCAGGCGCTGAGCAGCATTCTTGCTTAGGGATGATCGCTTGAACGTTGAGTTTTTCTAAAATATACAACAAGCTTTCCCCCACTTGTTGGTAATGGTAATTGCTCAAGCACCCTATAAAAATCGCCACTTTTTGAATGGGGTTTTCTAAAGGCTTAACCTCTGCATGCTTTTGTAAAAAACTTTTTTGATTTAAGGGAGGCAGAGCGCTTTTTTTGAAGCGTTTGAACAAACCTTTAAACACCGCCCTAGGCTCTAAACTATCCCCCACTTGCTTGAAGATACAAGGGGCTAAAAAATGCGCCACCGAAAACACCCTATCCATTTTTTTGCGGTTTTTTAAAAGGGAAAAATAGGATTTTTTATACCAAGCGATGCCGTATTTTTGAGCGATTTTTTCTCTGGCTTTTTCTATTAAAGTGTCTATGGGCAAATGAAAGGGGCAAGTTTCCACGCAAGCGGTGCATAAAAAGCAAGTTTCTAAAAGGTGTTTTAAATTCGTGTCTAATTGGAGCTTGTTTTGAGCGTTTAGGCGCATCAAATCTAAAAAGCCTCTAGGCGAAGTCGTTTCGTCTTTATGAATGCGGTATATGGTGCAACCTGGCACGCATTTAGCGCATTTAACGCAAGCGTCCCCTACTTCTTCAAAGATATTTCCATTAACATTTTCATTCATAGCGTTTTACTGAAATGTTTTTCGCCCCCACGCAAATACGCGTCAAACTCCATAGCCATGTTTCTTACGAGCATGCCCCCTGTTTTTGTCATCTCAAAGCCTTTAGAATTGAAAGAAAGCAAGCCCGCTTCTTCATAAGGCTTTAATTTTTCTAATTCTTTTTTAAAATGCACTTTAAAATCAACAGAAAATTTTTCTTCAATCTTAGAGTAATCCAATTTTAAATTGCTCATCATTTGCATGATCACTTCTTTTCTCAACGCATCTTCTTGGCTGAGCGCTACACCCCTTTCTACCGGTAAATGCCCCAAATCAAGGGCTTTTTCATAATGGTGCAAATCCTTATAATTTTGCGTGTAATAATCGCCCCCTTCGCCAATGCTCGTAACGCCAATGCCAATGGTTTGGGTGAATTTCTTCGTGGTATAGCCTTGAAAATTACGGCGTAACTCCGCTTTTTGAAGGGCTAGATACAACTCATTATCGCTTTTAGCGAAATGATCCATGCCTATCATTTGGTAGTTGGCTTTTTCTAAAAAACTAATAAGGGATTCTAAAATCTCTAGTTTGTCTCTAGGGCTTGGCAATAAGGTCTCATCAATTTTACGCATCGCTTTTTTCACCCAAGGCACATGCGCGTAATTAAACACCGCTAATCGGTCCGGATCCAGTTTCAAAACCCATTCCAAAGTTTTTAAAAAACTTTCTTTAGTCTGGTTGGGCAAGCCATAAATCAAATCAAAATTAATGGATTTGATGCCGTAATCTCTGGCGAGTTTCACCGATTCTTGAACCATTTCAAAAGGCTGGATCCTGTGAATGGCTTTTTGGACTTCAAAATCAAAATCCTGCACCCCAAAACTCAAGCGGTTAAACCCCCTATCAAACAAGGTTTGCATGTGTTCTTTAGTGAAATGCCTAGGATCAATCTCGCAACTCATTTCAACATCTTGACTGAAATTAGGGAAAACTTCTTGAATGCTTTGCGTGATTTCATCTAATTGAATGGGCGAAAAAAAGGTCGGCGTGCCGCCTCCATAGTGGAATTGCGCCACTTCTCTGTTGGTATTCATGGCGTTTTTTAAAAGAGCGAGTTCTTTTTTAAGGTAGCTGATATAACGGGTTTTTTTCTCTTCTAAGCTGGTGTAAATGACTGAACAAGCGCAAAAATAACATGCGCTCCTGCAAAAGGGCAAATGCGTATAAAGCGATAAAGGCATAGGGTTTTTGAGATGGTCATGGTTAAAAAACGCCGTTTTCAAGCTCTCTTCATTAAAATTTTCTTTAAACTCCACCGCTGTGGGGTAGCTGGTGTATCGTGGGCCGGGCTTGGAGTATTGTGAAAATTTTTCAAAATCAATGGTTTGCATTAAAAATTTTCCTCATCGCTATTGTCAAAATTTTCAAAATTATTCTCATTAAAAGGGGGTTGTTTGAACATGTTGTCAAAATTAAAAAATAAATTAGGGTGTTCTTTTTTGATTTGTTTGACAAAGTTTAAGGTGTTGATATTGGGCAAATTCCCGTCTTTTTGGCGTAAATTTTCCAATAATTGCAAGGAAACTTCGCGCACGTCTTCAAAATCAATCGGCACTTGGGTGATAATATCCCTTTCTAATTCCGCCCTAAGCCTGGCTTCAAAAGCCTTTCTGGCGTTTTCTGCCAAAAGAGAAATCACATTGTCCGGCACTAAAACGTAATTTTTATCTTCTTCATCAGAAATAAAATAGGCTTCATTTTTTTTGAACGCCCCTTTTTCTAACTCTAAAAGCATTTCATTAGCGCTGATTTTTTTGAGAAAGGCTCTGTTTTTTTGGGTGGTTAGGCTATGGATAAGTTTTTGTGATTTGGTTTTAGAAACTCGTTTTTTAGGTAATTTTTCCATTTATATCCTTTTTAAGCTGATTGTATCCAATTTCGTTTAATTCTCATTATAAATCGTTTTTAAATACTCTATTTTTGAAGTCAAATTGAGTAATACCATATCAGCCAACACCAACGCTAACAAACTCTCGCACACCACACTCCCTCTAATCGCAATGCAAGGATCATGCCTACCCTTTAACAAGCATTCGCATTCGTTATTATTGATGTCTATGGTTTGTTGAGGTTGGAAAATGCTTGGCGTGGGTTTGAAATGCACTCTAACAATGATTTCTTCCCCATTGCTCATGCCCCCTAAAACCCCTCCGCTATGATTGCTCAAAAACCCTTTTTGATTTATTAAATCGTTATACTCTGAGCCTTTTAATAAAGAGCTTTCTACCCCCTTGCCTATTTCAACCGCTTTCACCCCATTAAGCCCCATCATCGCTTCAGCGATTTTAGCGTCCAATTTAGCGTATAGCCCTTGACCTAAGCCAATGGGGAGCTTTTGATTAGTTTTTGCACTCCTTGCTCTAATCAAAGCCACACCCCCAATGCTGTCATGGTTTTTGATAGCGTTTTGAATGGCTGTTTTTTGCGCTTCTTCTTGATCTTTGTCTAGGGCAAAAATCTCGCTTTTTAAAGCGTGATTAAAATCATAATTTTTGGCTTCAATGCCCCCAATTTTAATAATCCCGCTTTCACAAACAATACCAATTTCTCTTAAAAGCATTTTAGCAAACGCCCCAGCAGCCACTCTTATAGCGCTCTCTCTGGCCGAACTCCTCCCCCCACCCCTAAAATCCCTGATGCCGTATTTATGGAAATAAGTGAAATCCGCATGGCTAGGCCTGAAAAGGTTTTTAATGTTATCGTAATCCTTACTCCTAGCCCTTTGGTTGTGGATTAAAAACCCTATGGGCGTCCCTGTGCTAAAATCTTCAAAAACCCCGCTTGTTATTTCCACCTTATCGTTCTCTTTTCGTGGCGTGGTGAAAACATTCCTCCCCCCTTGGCGGCGCTTCATTTCATTTTCTAATAGTGCATAGTCTATTTTAATCCCGCTAGGCATGCCGTCTAATACCCCCCCTATCATATCCCCATGCGATTCCCCAAAGGTCGTGAGCCTTAAAAAACGCCCCAAAGTGTTCATTTGGCTTCCTTAAGTTTTTGAAGCGCTTGATAAGCGCATTGCTGTTCGGCTTCTTTTTTGCTTTTGCCTTTAGCGGTCGCATACATTTTATCTTGAATGTATAGAGCCATTTCAAATTCTTTATGATGGTCTGGCCCTTTTTCTTGGAGTAATTGGTAAGTGGGGATCACGCAAAATTGCGCTTGGGTCAATTCCTGTAAAGCGGTTTTATAGTCCATGAACAAATGCTCCAGATCCAAACGCTTGTAAGCGCGATTGAGTAAATTTTGTATGATCTTACGCACCTTAGCTAACCCCGCTTCTAAATACACCCCAGCCATTAAAGCCTCAAAAGCGCTTGATAAAATAGAGGGTTTTTCCCTCCCCTTAGAAATTTCTTCAGAAGAAGAAACGCGCAAACAATCTTGTAAAGCAATCGCTTTCGCTAATTTAGTAAAACCATGCGCGCTCACAATAGAAGCCCTTAATTTAGAGAGTTTGCCCTCATCGTATTGATAGAATTTATGGTATAGCAACTCCCCTATCACCAAGCCCAACACCGCATCGCCCAAAAATTCCAAGCGCTCATTGTTTAAAGCGAGCTTGCATGATTTATGCGTTAAGGCTTGCTCCAATAAACGCTTGTCTTTAAAAGAATACCCTAAAGCTTTTTCTAGCGTTAGATAAGGGTTGTTAGGCGTTGTATAAGGGCTGTTTTGAGAGCGTTTGTTTTTCATCTTTTTCCCTTTAAGTGGTCGTTTTGACTCGTTTTTGTGCTTCTAATTTAGCGAGGCTATCGCATCGTTCATTCTCGGCATGCCCGTTATGCCCCTTGATCCAAACAGCCACAATAGAATGCCCTTTAGAGACTTTTAAAAATTCTTTCCATAAATCCACATTTTTAACTTTAGCAAAATTCTTTTTTTGCCAGTTAACTAGCCACACATTGATCGCTTGGCACACGTATTGCGAATCGCTATAAAGCGTGATATGGCATGGGCGTTTCAAAACTTTTAACGCTTCATTGAGCGCTCTTAATTCCATGCGGTTATTCGTGGTGAAATTTTCGCCCCCACTGATAATTTTTTCTCTATCTTTATAGCGTAAAATCGCCGCATAACCGCCTGGCCCGGGATTGCCCAAAGAAGAGCCATCGCAAAAAATTTCAATTTCTTGCATCTTAATCCACTCCCACAGCATGCGTTTCTTTAGAGATTTTAAGCACCATATCCATAAACGCTAACTGGTAACACACAGGACACCTATGGCTTTCAAAAGGAAAGATTTGTTTGCAATGCTTGCAGCGGTATTCAAAAGTCAGACGCGCTTTCATAGGGCTATTTAATAGAGCGCGTAAAACCTCTAATTCAAAAATTTGGCAAGGTTTGTTGTCCAAAAGCAGCCCTTGAGATCGCGCGATGTCTTGCAAAACGGCATGCTTTTCTAAAATAAAAGCAGGGATATTCATATCCCATAAAAGATCGAGTAAATTTTCTAGCCGTTCGGTTGCATCAATTTCTTGCCAAAAAAGATTTTCATCATGCGATTTTAAGTGATTCAGGGCGATTTTTTTCAAATCTAACGACGCCTTTGAAACATGCAAGATTTTAGCCGCATCTTCTTTGTTCTCTATTAAATGCATGAGATAAAGGTAATTTTTAATCGTTTCAATTTCAACCACTTCTAATTCTTCCAAACATTCCAAAGTCTCTAAAGCCTTTGAATAATCTTTTTCTAATTCATACGCATGCAAAAGTTTTAACAACGCTTCCACATTCCTTGGGGAAAAGCGCAAAATTTCTTTCACGGTGTCTTTTGTTTTTTGCAAATACCCCACACTAAAATAATTTTCAGCTAATAAATCTAAAACAGCGATTTTTTCTTCATCTTTTAGGGGGCGATTCAAAAGCCCTTTTAAGATTTCAATACTCATTTCTATGTCAGCTTTAGAGTACGCCCTGGCTAAAAACATCAAACTAGAAATTTTAGCATGCTTTAAAAGCTCATTTAAATTCTCACTGCTCGCATAGGCGTTTTGATTTTGGGCGAATTTTTGTAAAAATTTTTTGTTTCTCTTTCGGGTGAAATACGCTCTAGCCTGTTCTAATAGAATGACAAGAGCGATAATGAAAGTGAATAAAGCGATAGAAAATAAAGAATCTTTATAGAGGAAATTGAAATGTTGCACAATCTAAAAATCACTCTCTAATCATCACAATCCTAGACTTAACGCGCAATTTTTCAAAATGCTCTTCTAAAATCTTATCCTTAGATTCTTCCACTAATTTCTGGGCGATAAATTGCTTGGCTTGACTGAAGCTCACTTCGTTTTTACCCTTTTTTTCTTTGATATAAAAAGTGATGAACTGCCCCCCACCCCCATTCATAACGGGCGTGAAAGATCCTTGCTCATGCGAAATAAAGACTTGAGCGATTTGAGGGTTTAGGGTTTTCATCTCTATTTTTTCATTGGCCTTACTCACCCCTGGAATTTCCAAATTAGGATCTGCCATAGCCCTTTCTAAATCTTCTTGACTCGTTGAAGTGTAGCGCACGGTTTCTATTTCTGTGGGGATACTGAATTGCTCCTTGTGTTTGTTGTAATATTCGCGCATTTTGGTTTCAGAGCTGGTATCCACATTCGTGAGTAAGATATTACGCAACAATTCTTGCATTTCTAAATGCTCCTTAAGCTGATCTCTATAGAGTTTATAATGCCCCTCAGCCATAAGCATTTGTTTGAAATGGTCTAAATCCATGCCTTGTTGTTGCGCCATCATCGCCATTTCTTGGTCTAATTTGTCGTCATCTACATGGATTTTTAAGCGTTCAATTTCTTGGTTTTTAATGCGCTCAGCGATCAAACGATCCCTGGCTTGAGCTTTGCTCACTTTAGATTTTTTTTGCTCTTCTTGGATTTGATACAGCGTGATAGGCGAGCCATTAACAAGCAAAGAAATGCCCCCTACGACCTTATCTTCAAGGGTGTTTCCTGCAGCGTTATTAGGATTACCAAAAATGGAATTGAATTGAGAGCTAGGGCTTGCTCCTTTATTTTTTTCAAGAGTTTGAGAGATTGTCTCTTTTTCTTCAAGTTTTGGTGTATTATTTTGTATGCTTTGATTTTGCATGCCTTTAGCGCTCTCTTTGATTTTAGGAGGCGTTATTTTTTGAGTGGGATTTTTAGAATCCCCATGATGGACTTCTGCTCTGGGTTTTGCTCTGGTTTTGGTTGTTTTCTTTTCTTCGGTGTTTTTCTTTTCTTCTTTATTCTTCAAATCCTTATTCTTTAATTCCTTACTCTTCAATTCTTGGCGGATTTTTTTATCCAAAGAAGACTCTTGCTTCCTCCCTTCTAAGGCTTCTACTTTAGAATCAGGCTCTGCATAAACCACCCCAATAAACAATAGAACCTTAGAAATATAAGAAAAAATTTTCCTCATCAACCCAATTTCTCTTTCAAAATAGCATTCACCACGCTAGGATTAGCCCCTTTTAAATTTTTCATCGCTTGCCCTACAAAAAACCCAAAAAGCTTGTCCTTACCGCTTTTATATTCAAGCACCTTGTCGGCGTTGTTTTTTAACACTTCTTCTACGACTTTAACAATCGCTTCTGTGTCATTGACTTGAGATAAGCCCATTTGTTCAATGAGCGCATCCACATCGCCCCCTTGCTCTTCTAAAAGCTTGTCTAATACATCTTTAGCGCTCTTGCCTGAAATCTTGCCATCATCAATGCGTTTGGCTAAAGCGCCTAGCGCATGAGCGCTAACTCCGCAATTTTCTAAAGTGGTTTCGGCTTTCAAGCGCCCTAATAATTCCACGCAAAGCCATGTTACGCTCGTTTTAGCCTTAACCCCAAGATTAAGCATGCTTTCAAAATACTCCGCCAATAAAGGATCACTCACCAATAAATTCGCATCGTCTTCTTTAAGGTTAAAATCTTTCATGTAGCGGGTTTTTTTCGCGCTAGGCAATTCATTGATCTTTTGAGATTCTTTTAAAAGTTTTTCATCAATAAAAACAGGATACAAATCCGGATCTTTAAAATAGCGGTAATCCGCTGACTCTTCTTTATTGCGCATAGAAAGGGTGATCCCTTTGGCGGTGTCAAAAAGGCGCGTTTCTTGAACCACCTCTTCATTATAACGCCCACTTTCCCACGCCGCGCTTTGGCGCTCTATTTCGTATTCAATCGCTTTAGCGATGAATCTAAAGCTGTTTAGGTTTTTAATCTCCACCCTCGTGTAAAGCTTTTCATCGCCTTTGGGTCTAATGGATACGTTCGCATCGCACCTGAAATTCCCCTCTTGCATGTTCGCATCAGAAATCCCTATAAAACGCACGATAGCACGGAGCTTTTTCAAATACGCTATGGCTTCTTCACTATTTTTCATGTCCGGCTTGCTGACAATTTCTAATAAAGGGGTGCAAGCGCGGTTCAAATCCACCAAAGAATAGCTGCCCTCATGGATATTTTTACCGGCGTCTTCTTCCATGTGGGCTCTTTCAATACGCACGATTTTTACGCCCTCTTTGGTGTCAATCTCTAATTTCCCATCGCTCACAATGGGGACTTCAAACTGCGAGATTTGATAAGCCTTAGGCAAATCAGGGTAAAAATAATTTTTCCTCGCAAAAATGGAATGCTGGTTGATATTGGCTTCAATGGCTGTGCCTAATTGGATGGCTTTTTTAACCACTTCTTTATTCAATACCGGTAAAGCTCCCGGTAAACCCAAACACACAGGGCAAGTGTTAGAATTGGGGGTTTCTCCAAAGCTTGTAGAACAAGAGCAAAAGATTTTGGTTTTGGTGTTGAGTTGGACATGGACTTCTAGCCCGATTACAGCTTCAAATGGCATTATTTGTCCTTACTCTTTTTATTGCTCACAATGGCAAAAGTTAAGTCGTTGATTTCGGTGTGCGCTTTAATGAAATCATTGATTTCTTTCAAACTCATTTTTTGGATTTGATTGAGTAGCGTTTGGTTGAAATTTAAAGGCAAACCTAAATAAAAATAATTGTAAGTGGTGTTCAAGCGGCTAGAGATCGTTTCATTCCTTAAAGGCTCAGAGCCTAGTAAAAACTTTTTAGCGTCGTCTAATTCTTGTTGCGTCATGCCTTTTTCTATAAATTCCTTAACGATTTTTTTAACTAAGACAACGCTTTTAGCTTGAGTGCTGAGCTTGGTTTGCAAATACCCGCTAGCAAAATGCGCCACTTTAGAAAAATTAGAGCGGATATACACGCTATAAGCCAAGCCCTCTTGAACCCTGATTTTTTCCATCAAACGAGAGCCAAACCCTCCCCCAAGCACAAACATCATGACTTTAGATTTCGCTAAATCCTGTTTTAAATCCTTGATTTTAAAGGGCGCACCAAAATACACGAAAGCCTGCTCAGTGTCTTTATAGAGGACTTTTTCGCTTTTTTTATCGCTCGTTTCAAAATAAGGCTCTTCATACGCTTTACCTTGCGGCAAGAAATTAAGAGCGTTATTCAAACGCTTAAGGGTTTGATCGATTTTCAAATCGCCCCCAAGCACCACCACGAGCTTATTGAGTTCAAAGACCTTAGAAAATTGCTGTTTCAAATCCTCTAGCTTGATTTTTTGGAGACTCTCTTTAGTGCCTAAAGCTGCGTTAGCTAAAGGGGTGTTAGCAAAAAGTTCTTGTTTTAAAGTCAGTTTAGCCAAATAATCAAAATCGCTTTCTTTTTGTAAAAGCGCGGCCAACATTTGGGTTTTGACTTTTTCTAAAGCGTTTTGCGTGAAATTAGGGGATTTTAAAAGCTCTTTTAAGCGCATGATGGCTTCATCTTCGTATTCTTTTAAAAATTCTAAAGTGATTTGCAAATCTTCTGCGCTGGTATCCACATTCAAACTGATCGCTTTTTGCTCTAAAAGTTGTGCAAACCCCACCGCGCCAAGCTCTTTAGTGCCTTCGTTTAAAACTTGCGCGAATAATTTCGCCAAACCCAACTGGTTTTTATCGCTTAAGCTCCCACCCCCCCTAAAGGCTAAATGGATAAACCCCATAGGCAACAAATGGTTTTCTTCATAAATCACAGGGACTTTAGCTTGATTGATTTCTTGGTGTGTCAAAGCGCTCGCTTGTAACCCCATAAAAACTCCTAATAATAAAGTGATTAAAATTTTTTTCATTCTCATGCCTTTGTTCTAACAGAGTATCGTTTTAAGATTTCATAAGCGGTGTTTCGCTTAGCCGCCACGCTCCCAATGTCTTCAATAAGCTCTATCATTTCCGCTTCATTCATGCAAAAACTCGTCCCGGCCGCTTTCACTACATTTTCTTCCATCATCACGCTCCCTAAATCATTCGCTCCAAACAATAAGGCTAACTGCCCTATCATAGAGCCTTGAGTAACCCATGAGCTTTGGATGTTTTGAACGTTATCTAAAAAAATCCTACTGCATGCCAAATAGCGTAAATACCGATTGGAACTCGCCTTTTTAATGCTAGGGATTTCTTCTTTTAAAGGGGTGTTGTTGGGCTGAAAACTCCATAAAATAAAAGCCCTAAAGCCGCCGGTTTCATCTTGCAGATCGCGCACCCTTTGTAAATGCTCTATTACATCTTCTTCATTATCCACGCTCCCAAACATCATGGTAGCCGTGCTTTTAATCCCGCAAAGGTGTGCCATTCTATGCACTTCAATCCACCGATCACTGCTCAATTTTTTAGGAGCAATGACATCGCGCACCCTATCGCTTAATATTTCTGCTCCCGCTCCTGGAATGGAGCTTAAACCGGCGTTTTTCAACCTTTCTAAAACTTCTTTTAAAGACAATTTAGAGATTTTAGAAATGTAATCAATCTCAACCGCGCTAAAACCATGAATGGTAATGGTGGGGAATTTTTGGGCGATATGGCTGACTAAATTTTCATAATAGTCTATTTTGAGCTGCGGGTGCACCCCCCCTTGAAAAAGGATCTGCGTGCCGCCAATAGCGAGCAATTCTTCAATCTTTTGATCAATTTCTTCATAGCTCAACACATAGGCGTCTTTTTCTTTTAAGGTGCGTTTGAACGCGCAAAACTTGCAATCCACAAAACAAATATTGGTGTAATTGATATTCCTATCCACAATAAAAGTCGTCAGGTTTTCAGGGTGCAAGCGTTGCTTTACTCTCAAGGCCCTTTGCCCTAATTCTTTCAAGGGCGCGTTTTTCATTAAGTCTAAAATTTCTTCTTTGTTAATGCGCATTTTAAAACCTTGTTCCCATAGAAAATTCAAAATGTTGCGTGTAATCGTCCATGTTAGGGTTGAAGCACAGCCCTTTACATTTTTTGCCATTGCCATCGCCCCATTGGTTGAAAAACGCTATAGGGAAAATCAACACCAAAGGCCCCATGGGCGAAATCCATTCAATCTGTAAGCCTGTAGAAGCCCTCCAAGTCGCTCTTTCAAACCCAGCCCCTATCACGCCATAATCTTTAAAATTCGCTGTTGTGAGAGGAGCGTTATAGAAGAAACTCCCCCTAGTTGGGGTTTTAAAGGTTAAGAAACCAAAGTCAAAAAACCACGCTAAACGCATTTTAGCCGCTTTTAACACCCCATAGCTCAACTCAGTAGAAGCGGTGAAAATCCCATCGCCTCCAAGCCACAAGCCAAACTCATCTTTAGGCGTAACTGAGCCGTTTCTAAAGCCTCTCACTGTGGTTACGCCCCCCATGTAGAAGGTGGAGTTTAAGGGCAAGTAATCATCGGTGTTATACCTAAAGATATAGCCCCCTTGCGTTTTAAAGCGAGCGATCAAATCTATCAATAAATATTTTTGCAAATGGTGGTAAGCGGCGAATTTACCATAGACTTTAGTGTTACGGACATTCCCGCCTAACCCGTTCCACGAATTGAGCGTGCCAGAGCTTGGCAAACCAGACATCGTCGCATAAGAGCTAAAGATAACCCCATTTCTAGGGAAATAATAATCATCGGTATTGTCATAGCTCACATCAAGAGTGAAAGAGCTGGTAATAGGTGTATGATAATCCCTATCCCAAATACCTTTTATTTCTGGTGAAGTGGTGATCGCTCCAGGATTAGAACAACTTTCAGGGACCAATGGAGTTCTACCGCCTGATAAGCGATTGATAATCACCGATGCGGGTGTGGAACATTGCCTTGGAGAGACTACTTCATTCACAGAGGAATAATAGCGGTTGTATAAAGGGCTGCTGAAACCAAGGAGTTTGGTAACATTCAAGTTATACCCTAAGCTCACATGGGTTCTATTACCCAACATGCGCCCAACATTCACCCCAAAGCCTCCGCCTTGTTGGATGTATTGGTAGCTTATCCTATAATCCGCATAAAGATTGATCGTAGAGCTATACCAGCTGTCAAAAATCCTTGGATTAGTCAAGCTTAAATTCCCGGCAAACATACGCCCCGCCCCTTTTGGCATGCCTGGATAAGATCTACCCCCCCCTGTAGCGATGTTAGCATACAAGCTCATGCTTTGCCCTGTGCCAAAAAGATTCCTTTCGCTCACGCTCCCATTAAGCATAAGCCCTCCATAAGAGCCATAACCTAACCCAAATTGCAACTGCCCGGTGCGCCCTTCTTCTACGCTCACTAACAAATCCATAAGCGAGCTATTCACCCTTTTTTCTTCAATTTTAACTTTAGAGAAAAACCCTAAACGCCTTAAAGAATTTTCAGAATTTCTCAGTTTGGTCAAGTTGTATTTATCTTTAGGCCCTAGTAACAATTCCCTCCTAATGATCCTATCGCTCGTGCGCTGGTTCCCTGAAATGATGACATCATTGATATACACCATATCGCCCACTTCAATACGATAAATGACTTTCACAAGCCCGTTTTTTTCATCTTTATCCAAGTCTGGCTTCACCACCGCAAACGCATAACCCTTATCAGCGATTTCGGTTTTTAAAATTTGCGCATCCGCTCTTAAATGCTCAATATTAAAGACATCTTTTCTTTTCACTTTAAGGGCTTTTTCTAAGGTTTTTAGGGGGACTACCGGGTTGTCAATCTCTATTAAAATGTCTGAAATCCTGTATTGGATCCCCTCTTTGACTTTATAATGGAGCTTAGCGTCATGGGTAGAAAAATCCGTTTTCAAAAAAGGCGAAGAAATATGAGCGTCCAAATAACCCCTACGCATATACACATCTTGGATACGCAAAGAATCGTATTCTAATTGATCTAAGCGCAATTTTCCGTCATTCAAGCCCCACATCCAGCCCATGAAATCTCGTTGCTTGTTCGCGCTCAAAGATTCAATCACACGGCGTTTTAATTTATCGCTTCCCTCATAAATGGATTGTTTGATATAAATGCTATCCCCCCTATTCACATCAAACACGATTAATAACGCACCCTCACTGACCTTTTGGGTACGCACCTCCACCACGCTCCCATAATAGCCCTGCCCCTCTAAAGCGGTTTTTAAAGCCGTTTTAGCATGCTCTAATTTTTGCTCATCAAAGGTGTCGCCCTTTTTGATCCCCATTTGGGATTTTAAGCCGTCTTTTTCCTTTTCAGTCCCATAACCCTTGATTTCTACCCCGGCAATTCTGGCTTTTTCATCAAAATGAAACTCTAATATGCCGCCTTCAAAAGTGGCATAAACATCTTTAAAATACCCTTGATTAAACAAAGCCAAAACAGCGGTGTCTATTTTTTTAGAATCCACAATATCGCCCACACGAATCTTTACAATTTCATTAGCGAGCATGTCAGACATGTAAGAAAGCCCAATATAAGAAACGGACTTGACTTTCATTTCTTTAGGCGTTTGACTTGATTGAGAGGTTTCGTTTTGAGCTTCATTTCTTTGAACTTCATTTTTTGGAGCCTCATTTTTTTGAGATTCTTGAGAGGCTTCTTTTGGCGGAGCCAAATCGTTTGGTTTAGAGCCGTCATTTTCTAAAGCTTCAACGCTGGTATTGATACATGCGAAAACAAGAGAAGATAGAATAAATTTTTTAATACTGATTTCCTTAATAGATTTTAGCTTGAGTGTTGTTAGTAGCATTATTATAACTAATCATTCTTAAAAACGCTAAAAATTATTAAAATTTTTGTATAAAATTATACAAACTATCCCTTTCTACCGCAACAAAACCAGCGTCCTTGATTTTAAATACCAAATCTTCTTTTTCCAAACCATGCCGGCTCTTCGCGCCTGCCGCGCTTTGAATGCTCTCTATTTCTATCGTGCCGTCTAAATCGTTAGCGCCAAATTCTTGAGCCACTAAAGCCAAATTCAAGCCCAAAGTCGCCCAATAAGCTTTAATGTGGGGGATATTGTTTAAAAGAATGCGGGATATGGCGATGGTTTTTAAGATTTCTATCGCGCTAGGGGATTTTTCCACTTTCAAATAATTGTTTTCTTTTTGATATAGCAAGGGAATGAATGCGTTAAAGCCCCCTTCTTTATTTTCCACTTTATTTTTAGGGCTTTGAGTTTTTTTGATTCTCAGCATGTGATCGATGCGATGGATTTTATCTTCAATATGCCCAAAAAGCATGGTAGCGTTACTCATTTTGCCTAATTTGTGCCAATAAGCATGGATTTCTAACCACCGAGAAGATCCCACCTTACCACTACAGATTTTACGCCTAACTTCTTCATCAAAAATCTCTGCTCCCCCGCCAGGCATGGAATCCACCCCAGCTTTGAGCATGTCTTCTAACACCAATTCAAAAGGTTTGTTGAATTTAACGCTTAAAAAATGCACTTCTGCAGCGGTCATGGCCTTTAAGTGCAAGTTAGGCATTTCTTGTTTGATGGTTTCAAACACTTTTAAATACCACTCATAAGAGTAATTAGGGTTATGAGCACTCACGATATGGACTTCTTTAATCCCCTTGTTGTAGGAATTTTTAACCTTTTCTAGGATTTCTTCTAAGCTCATTTCATAGGGGTTAGGGTTTTTTCTGTGGGCTGAAAAGGCGCAAAACTTGCAAGCGTCTGCGCAAATATTGCTAGGGTTTAAATGCCTATTGACATTAAAATACACGATTTTTTGGTGCATGTTTTGGCGCATGCGATCCGCTGCTTCCCCTAGCGTGTATAAATCATAATCATAAAGCTTCACTAATTCTTTACTTTCAGTAATTTGATTGTCTAATACTTTTTCTAAAAAATCCATTATTAATTGCCCTTTCATTATTAAAGATAAACATTGTAGCATTTTTAGATTGAAGAATGCTTTTTATATATTATATAAAAATATCCCTTTTAATCCCCCCCTATTGATACTAGCCCCCTTTTTTTGACCTAATTCTCATTAAAAGCACTTTTATGATAAAATCTAAGCTTTATCAAGCCATTAGCTAGCGTTCTTTCTCATTTTTTGCAAGTTTTTGAAAATTTTCATACTCTTGTTTACTTTTTCATTATCATTTATGCTATAATTATGGGACAACTTAAACCAACACAAAGGAGATACTATGTTATCAAAAGACATCATTAAGTTGCTAAACGAACAAGTGAATAAGGAAATGAACTCTTCCAACTTGTATATGAGCATGAGTTCTTGGTGCTATACCCATAGCTTAGATGGCGCGGGGCTTTTCTTGTTTGATCATGCGGCTGAAGAATACGAGCATGCCAAAAAGCTTATCGTTTTCTTGAATGAAAACAATGTGCCTGTGCAATTGACTAGCATCAGCGCGCCTGAGCATAAGTTTGAAGGTTTGACTCAAATTTTCCAAAAAGCCTATGAACATGAGCAACACATCAGCGAGTCTATTAATAATATCGTTGATCACGCCATAAAAGGCAAAGATCATGCGACTTTCAATTTCTTGCAATGGTATGTGTCTGAACAGCATGAAGAAGAAGTGCTTTTCAAGGATATTTTGGATAAAATTGAGTTGATTGGTAATGAAAACCATGGCTTGTATTTGGCTGATCAGTATGTCAAAGGGATCGCTAAAAGCAGGAAATCTTAATTTTAGGGTATTGGGTGCAAAAACTAGCCGTTTTTGATTTTGACTCCACGCTAGTCAATGCTGAGACGATTGAGTCTTTAGCGAGGGCGTGGGGGGTGTTTGATGAAGTGAAAACAATCACTTTGAAAGCCATGAATGGCGAGACAGATTTTCATAAAAGTCTTATTTCAAGGGTGTCTAAACTCAAAAACATGCCCTTAAAACTAGCCAAAGAAGTTTGTGAAAGTCTGCCTTTGTTTGATGGGGCGTTTGAACTCATTAGCGCCTTAAAAGAGAAAAATTACAAGGTGGTTTGCTTCAGCGGGGGCTTTGATCTAGCGACCAATCATTATAGGGATTTATTGCATTTAGATGCGGCTTTCAGTAACACGCTGGTAGTGGAAAATAACGCCTTAAACGGCTTGGTTACCGGGCATATGATGTTTTCACACTCTAAGGGCGAAATGCTACTCGCCTTGCAACGCTTATTGAACATCAGTAAAGATCGCACTTTAGTCGTGGGCGATGGGGCGAATGACTTGAGCATGTTCAAACATGCCCATATCAAAATCGCTTTCAATGCTAAAGAGGTTTTAAAACAGCACGCCACGCATTGCATTGATGGACCCAATTTAGCCCTAATCAAGCCTTTGATTTAAAAAATTTTTTTTGTAAAATACTCCTTTAAATCATAAGGATAACCATGTTCCAACCCCTATTAGACGCTTATATAGACAGCACCCGTTTAGATGAAACCGATTATAAGCCCCCATTAAATATAGCCCTAGCCAATTGGTGGCCTTTGGATAAAAGAGAAAGCAAAGGGTTTAGAAAAAAATTTATTTTACATTTCATTTTAAGCCAACGCTACACAATCACCCTCCACCAAAACCCTGATAAACATACAGACATCGTCTTTGGTAACCCCCTTGGATCAGCCAGAAAAATCCTATCCTATCAAAACGCAAAAAGAGTGTTTTACACTGGTGAAAATGAAGTGCCTAACTTCAACCTCTTTGATTACGCCATAGGCTTTGATGAATTGGACTTTAACAATCGTTATTTGAGAATGCCTTTATATTATGATAGACTACACCA
>NZ_JACTGF010000009.1:0-54422 GCF_014497725.1 Helicobacter pylori
TTTAGACATGCTCTATGAAAACCCTTTAAACACCCTTGATGGGAAAGCTTACTTTTACCAAAATTTGAGTTTTGAAAAGATTTTAGATTTTTTTAAAACGATTTTAGAAAACGATACGATTTATCATTGCGACAATACCCATTATTCTGCTCTTCATCGTGATTTGAATGAGCCGTTAGTGTCTGTTGATGGGTTGAGAAGAGAACATGATGATTTGAGGGTTAATTATGATAATTTGAGAAGAGAACATGATGATTTGAGGGTTAATTATGACCGGCTTTTACAAAACGCTTCACCTTTATTAGAACTCTCTCAAAACACCACTTTTAAAATCTATCGCAAAGCTTATCAAAAATCCTTACCTTTGTTGCGTGCCATAAGGAGATGGGTTAAAAAATAAGTTTGCAAAACCAATCCATCAAACCCCTTGCGCTATCATCGCCGACGCTACTTTTCTAAAACCAGCGATATTAGCCCCTAAAACAAAATTAGTAGGGTCTTTAAACTCTTTAGCGGTTTGAGAAACATTCTTATAAATCTCTTTCATAATGTGGTGTAATTTCGCATCCACCACTTCAAAACTCCAAGGGTGCATGCTCGCATTTTGCGCCATTTCCAAGCCACTCACGCTCACCCCCCCAGCATTAGCCGCCTTGCCTATGCCATAAGAAATCTTAGCCTGTAAAAACAATTCAATCGCTTCATTGCTTGAGGGCATGTTCGCCCCTTCAGCCACGCATTTGCACCCGTTAGAAAGCAAAGTTTTAGCGTCTAAAACGCTCAATTCATTCTCGGTCGCGCTAGGAAAAGCCGCAAAACAAGGCACATGCCATATAGCATTCCCCCCTTTGGGGTAATTTTCTATAGGCGTGTATTTCGCGCTTGGTTTTTGTAGGGCGTATTCTTTGATCCTCCCACGACGGATTTCTTTAATCTCTTTCAAAAGCTCTAAATCAATGCCGTCTTTATCATAAATCATGCCATTAGAATCGCTCGCCGTTACCGGTTTGGCTCCTATTTGAAGCAATTTTTCAATGGTATAAATAGCGACATTACCGCTCCCAGAAACGCTACAAACCTTACCCTCTAAAGAGCTGTTCCTTTCTTGCAGCATTTCTTCAGCAAAATACACGCACCCATAACCGGTAGCTTCTTTTCTGCACAAGCTCCCCCCATAAGTGAGCCCTTTACCGGTCAATACGCCTTCAAAACGATTGACTAATTTCTTGTATTGCCCAAACAGATAGCCGATCTCTCTTTCGCCCACTCCAATATCTCCGGCTGGCACATCAGTCGTGGCCCCAATATGGCGGTATAATTCATTCATGAACGCCTGGCAAAAACGCATGATCTCATGCTCGCTCTTTCCTTTAGGGTCAAAATCGCTCCCCCCCTTAGCGCCCCCCATAGCCAAAGTAGTGAGCGAATTTTTCAACACTTGCTCAAATCCTAAAAACTTGATCACGCTTTCATTCACGCTAGGGTGGAATCTCAAACCCCCCTTATAAGGGCCAATCGCTGAATTGAATTCAACCCTACACCCCCGATTGACTTGGATTTGGTTGTTATCATCTAGCCAACACACCCTAAAAAAAATCTCTCTTTCAGGCTCAATCAAACGCTCTAAAACGGCATGCTTTTCATAACTTTTATCGCTGTCTAAAAGGGGTTTTAAAGAAGTGATAGCTTCATAGACGGCTTGATGGAACTCTTTTTGATAGGGGTATTTTTTCTGTAAAGATTGGAGGATTTTTTCAATATACATAAGCGGCATCCTTTATAATTTTAAGTGTTTTTATTGTAACACTAAAAGGGTAATTAAATTTTAACTTTATCTTAAAAAACTTTTTAAAACGCCTATAAACCCTCTATCAAAGCCGCTCAAATCCTTGTAAAACTCTGCATCATAACCGCAAAATTCCAAGCATTCTTTCAAGCTTTTTAACTGATCATGCCCCATTTCACAAGCCAAAAAAGGGATTTTTAATGCAGCGGCTAAAAAAACGATTTCTTTTAAGATTTCATCGCCTTTAACCCCCCCAAAAAGGGCTTCATGCGGTTCTTTGAGAACGGATTTTTCCAAAGGATAACCTCTAGCGATATAGGGCGGGTTAGAGATAAGCATTTGTATCGTTGGCATGCGATCCCAAAGATGCGTTTTTTTTAAAAAAACACGCTCTTTTAAATTAAAGCGCTCAATATTTTTGGACGCCACTTCTAAAGCTTTTAATGAAATATCGCTCGCATGAATGGAAATTTTGGGGTTTTCTAAAGCCAAACTGACAGACACGCAAGCGCTCCCTATGCCTATTTCGCCTATTTCTTTTAAATGGTATTGAGAAATAATATCAAGGGCTTTTTTGACCAAAATCTCCGTTTCAGGCCGTGGGATTAAAACATGCTCATTCACAAAAAAAGAGTGCCCATAAAAATCACAGCTTTCCAATAAATACTCTATGGGGCAGTCATTCAAGCGTTTTTCTACCAGTTCAAAAAAGCGCACCTCTTCTTCGTGGCTTAATTCTAAATAGGCATGCGTGTGCAAAAAAACCCTTTCTTTTTGCAAGACAAAGCCTAATAAAATTTCAGACTCTAATCCCCCCCTAAAACCTTTTTGCGATAATTCTTTTTTGGCTTTATTTAGGGCTTGTGAAAGGGTCATTCAATTTCATAATCCAAAGCTTTCAAGCGCTCTAATAAGGGCGGGTGCGTGAAATGCAAGAAAACATAAAAAGGGTGCGAATGGGGGAACGCTTTATTCTCGCTCACAATAGACACTAACGCTTTGGCTAAAACCTCTTTAGAGCTTAAACTCGCTCCAAATTTGTCCGCATTGTATTCATTCTTTCGGCTAAAAAACCCGATCAAAGGCATAGCGTAAAAAGAAAATACCGGCAAAAACAAGAGTAAAATCGCAATCAAACTCGCTGGCGTTTGCGAGACATTAAAGCCTTCAAAAACGATCGGTGGCAAATGAGCGATCAAAGCAAAAACAAGAGCGAGCAAGCCTCCCATAATCCCTAAACTTTTCAGTAAGTCCTTATTTTTAAAATGCCCTAATTCATGCCCTAAAATGGCTAAAAGCCCTTCTGTCCCAACTTTAGAGATCAAAGTGTCAAACAACACCACCCGCTTGTTTTTACCCAAGCCTCCAAAATACGCATTCAAACGCCCGTCCCTCTTGCTAGCGTCCATCACAAAGATGCCTTCGGATTTAAAACCCACCTTATCCATCATGCTTTCAATTTGACTCTCCAAATCCCTATTATTCAAGGGGGTGAATTGGTTGAAAAGCTGGGCGATTTTATGGTAAAAAAGATTAGCCAAGATCATAAAAACAAACACGACAAAAAACGAGCTAATCTCCCAATGTTCCACATGTTCAATGATCATAATAAGAGTGTAGATCAACAACAATCCCACGCTTAAAGTGAGCAATAACCCTTTGAAAAAATCCTTAAAAAACAATGGCAAGCTCACCTTAGAAAAGCCAAATTCCTTATCCAAATGCATGGTGGTGTAGTAACTAATGGGTAAGGACAAAACGCTTTGAATCGCTAAAAACAACAAGGCAAACACCAAGTAACCTAGCGTTTCAGGAAGGTTTAAATAATGCGTCAAATCTTCTAAATGCGTCAAACCAAAAAAGACCCAACCAGCAAAGATCACCCCGTCTAAAATTTGAGAAATAATGGATAATTGCATTTTCCTAATGGCATAATTTCCCGCTTCTTCATAATCCTTTTGTGGGAGTAAAACAGGCTTCTCGCAGAGCTTTTGACGGATAAATTTCAATTGCAAAATATCGCCCACAATGTAAGGAGTCGTAAAAAAGAGCAAATAAAAAATACAAATTATCATATCTATCCATATGTCAAGCATATTCTAAACCCCTTTTTTAATCAATTTGCCAATAAAAGTGTAGGAATTATAACAATTTTTCAAAAATTTACCATAAAATTAAATAAATATGGTAGAAAAAGGGGGCTATTTTTGAGCGTTTTTAATCCAATCGTAAAAAGCTGTGTTATCCAACCCGCTATAAACAAAAAGGTTTGTCATGCCCTATTCTTTTAAAAAGCGTTTTTTAATCATTTATGCCCTTTCTACCTTGCTTTTAGTGGGGGTTTTGTTAGCGTTATTTTTCTTTTATGCGAAAAATAACCTTTTAGAAAACACCCAAATACGCATGCAATACACCGCTGATGCGATCGCTAAAAGCCTTTTAGAATTGGATAATGCCTCTTCTTTAGAGCCTTTAAAAATATTAGAAGAACGATTCAAAAACACCCCCTTTGTTTTGTTGGACGCAGACAACAATGTCAAGTTTTCTAATATTGGGGCGTTTGTGGCCTCTTTTAAAAATGACGCCTTGATCAAAACCCCTTATTTTGCGCTTAAAAAACAGGGCTTTTACCTCACAGACAGCGCCCCAACTAACCGCTTAGGGGTTTCTAAAATCATTATTGCAGAAGAAGAAATTCAAAAAAATTTTATCCCCTTTTATAAAATGATGGGCTATGTGTTTTTGGGCGCGAGTTTGTTTGTCGCGCTAATAGCTAGGTGGCTTTATCAAATCCAATAAAACTATAGATTTATTTTCAAATAAGGATAGTTAAAACGACTACTTCTCTACCAACGCAGGCTTATTTTTAAAGCTTTTAGCCGCATTTTCAAGCTGTTTTAGGGCTTCTTCTTTGGTTTTATAAGGACCAATCAAATAATGCGTGAGGGAGTCTTTTTCCTCCATTTGGTGAGGGAAAGTTTTGAGCGTTTGCAAAAAATCCTTACTGGGCGAATTTAAAAAAGCCCCAATTTGCAAGTAATACCCTTTAGGGATCTTTGCGTCTTTTAAGCTGGGTTTTACTAAGCTTTTTTTATTCTCGTTCTTGGGTGGCTCTTTTGTTAGGGGCTGGGATTGGTTAATAGCGGTCTTTTGCTTATGGGCTTTCTTGATTTTTCTTTTCACCTTTTTGCTTTCTATATAAAAATCATATAAATCATGGATTCTTTGTTTCACATAAGCTTCATAGCAATTCCTATAAATCGGGCTGTTTTCAATAGAAGCCTTAGGGCTTATTAGCATAACCAACGCCACGCATTCTTCATGGGCGACTCCTAGCCATTCCTCTTCGCTTTGTTCTAGGATTTCTTTAATTTTAGGGAACTCATACTGCGTGCTTTTTCCCATATTGTCTAACATTTTGATAAGGTCTTCATAGGCTTGATCGAGCCTTAATTGGATAGGGGGTAAATTTTTAGGCGTATTTTGAACGCTTTTAGGAGCTGCTTTTTTATCGTCTAAACCAACAGCGTTTCTTAAAAAGAGGAAAACCAACAACAGAGTTATTTTGAATATACTTTTTTGCATTTATCATTCCCTGCAAGCTCTCTATCTTGTTGTTTTATGGTAATCAAAAATACCAAATACCGCCATAAGAATTGCTTAAAAATAGGATTTGGTTGCTTGATTTTATGGTAAAAGTCATTACCTTAAGGGGATAGGGGTATTTTGCGATAATTTAATAGCTTTGATATAATAACTTTTAAAAACCATGAAAGGCTTATGATGCAATCTTTAAGTTTATTAAACCAGTTGGGCGCTAAAATTGATGAATTGATTGAAAAAATTCAAAAACAAGAAGAAGAGTTGAACGCTTTACGCCAAGCAAACACCACACTGAATGCGCAAAATGAAGAAAAAGACATTCAAATCGCTATTTTATACGATGAATTGAGCGCTAAAGATAAGGGCATTCAAGGTCTTTATGACAAAATCTCTGATTTATTGTCATAAACCATTAAAAACATGTCTTTAGAAAACGATAGCTTAGAAATCACTTATTTAGGCAAACGCTATAAAATCTCTCTCAACAACACCTTTAGCGATGAGATGAAACGCACCCTAAAGGAGCGTTTCCATAACCAAGAATTAAACGCATTAGAGCTTTTAAAGGACTATTTGCATGAAAGTTGTCAAAACGAGTATTTGCATAATGAACTCAAAAAGCTTTTAGAAAAAATCTCATCATGTTCTATCACTTGATCGCTCCTTTAAAAAATAAAACCCCCCCTTTAACTTACTTTTCTAAAGAGCGACACCAAAAAGGAGCGTTAGTCAATATCCCTTTAAGGAATAAAACGCTTTTGGGCGTCGTTCTTGAAGAAGTTTCAAAACCCTCTTTTGAATGCCTAGAGCTAGAAAAAACCCCTTATTTTTTACTCCCTTTTCAAATGGAGCTCGCTATTTTTATCGCTCAATATTACTCGGCTAATCTTTCTTCAGTCTTAAGCCTTTTTACTCCTTTTAAAGAATGCGATGGAATGGGGTTAGAAAAAATTGAGCCTGTTCTTAATAGATTAAGCCAAACGCAAACCAACGCCTTAAAAGAATTGCAAAAACATTCAGCAAGCTTGCTCTTTGGCGATACGGGTAGCGGGAAAACCGAGATCTATATGCATGCAATCGCTCAAACTTTAGAGCAAAAAAAAAGCGCTTTATTGTTAGTGCCAGAAATCGCCCTCACCCCTCAAATGCAGCAACGCCTTAAAAGGGTTTTTAAAGAGAATTTAGGCTTGTGGCATAGCAAACTCTCTCAAAATCAAAAAAAACAATTTTTAGAAAAGCTTTATTCGCAAGAAATCAAATTAGTGGTAGGCACACGAAGCGCGTTGTTTTTGCCCCTTAAGGAGTTGGGTTTAATCATTGTAGATGAAGAGCATGACTTTTCTTATAAGTCTCATCAAAGCCCTATGTATAACGCTAGGGATTTATGCTTGTATTTATCCCATAAATTCCCTATTCAAGTGGTTTTAGGCTCTGCTACGCCAAGTTTGAGTAGTTATAAACGCTTTAAAGATAAGGCTTTAGTGCGCTTAAAGGGGCGCTACACCCCCACGCAAAAAAACATTATTTTTGAAAAAACCGAGCGTTTTATCACGCCCAAACTCCTAGAAGCACTAAAACAAGTCCTAGACAAAAACGAGCAAGCCATTATTTTTGTGCCTACAAGGGCTAATTTCAAAACCTTGCTGTGCCAAAGTTGTTACAAAAGCGTTCAATGCCCTTTTTGCAGCGTGAATATGAGTTTGCATTTAAAAACCAACAAACTCATGTGCCATTATTGCCATTTTTCAAGCCCTATCCCTAAAATTTGCAACGCATGCCAAAGCGAAGTTTTAGTGGGCAAAAGGATAGGTACCATGCAAGTGTTGAACGAATTAGAAGGCCTTTTGAAAGGCGCTAAAATAGCGATTTTAGATAAAGATCATACCAGCACGCAAAAAAAACTCCACAATATTTTAAACGATTTCAACGCTCAAAAAACGAATATCTTAATCGGCACTCAAATGATAAGTAAGGGGCATGATTACGCTAAAGTGAGTTTAGCGGTTGTTTTAGGCATAGACAATATCATTAAATCCAATAGTTACAGGGCTTTAGAAGAAGGCGTGTCGTTACTTTATCAAATCGCTGGGAGGAGCGCTAGGCAAATTTCTGGCCAAGTGTTCATTCAAAGCACCGAAACCGATCTATTAAAAAATTTCTTAGAAGATTATGAAGATTTTTTACAATACGAATTGCAAGAAAGGTGCGAACTCTATCCGCCTTTTTCAAGGCTGTGTTTGTTAGAGTTTAAGCATAAAAACGAAGAAAAAGCCCAACAATTGAGCCTAAAAGCCTCTCAAACCCTTTCTTCATGTTTAGAAAAGGGTGTAACGCTCTCCAATTTCAAAGCCCCCATTGAAAAAATCGCCTCTTCTTACCGCTACCTGATTTTATTGCGTTCCAAAGACCCTTTAAGCCTAATCAAAAGCGTGCATGCGTTTTTAAAAACCGCCCCCAATATCCCTTGCAGCGTGAACATGGATCCTGTGGATATTTTTTAAAACATTTAAGTTTTATATATTGTTTTAAAAAACTTAAGTTTTTCTGGCAACTAACAGCGTGAAATTCACCCATTTAAACAGCGCTTCTACATGCTTAAACCCCACGCTTTCTAAAAGCGCGATATTTTCTTTTAGACTATAAGGCACAAGCACATTTTCTAACGCTTCCCTTTTGAAAGCGATTTCATTGTGGCTGTAGCCTTGATTTTGTTTATAAAGGTAGTATAGCTCTATCATTTGCTTGTCCAATATCCGATCCTCACTCATGATCTTTTCGCCCACCAATAAAACCCCATTCAACGCAAGGCTGTTATAAATCTTTTTGAGCAACACCTCTCTTTGCATGGGGCGGACAAATTGCAATACAAAAAGCAATGAAAACGCGCTCGCTTCTTTAAACTCAACCTCTAAAAAATCCATGCATTCAAAACGGGCATTGTTAAAATCTTTTAATTTTTCTTGCGCTTTTTTAAGCATGGGCATGGAATTGTCAATCCCTACAAGCTCAATCTCTTGTTGGATTTGCCTGTTAAGCGCGATAAAAAAGTTCCCGGTAGAACAGCCCAAATCATAAATCAAGGGCTTAGGCAAGGGCTTAGGCAAGGACTTAGGATAGACATTTTCTTTTAAATTTTGAGCGATAAAATACGCCCCCAGATTCAACATTTCATGATAATAAGGGATAGAACGCTCCAGCATGTCATCAAAAACATGGGCGACTTTCTCATCAAAACAAAAGCGTTTGTTTAGGGATTGATTGAACAGAGTGTCTTTCATTCAAAAAAGAAGCGTGGTTTAAAAATCTTTAAACCACAATAGTGCTAACGCTTAAGCTTTTTTATGCACCAACTCATTGATGTAGTAATCCACTGAGCCTAAGCCTTCTTTTTTCGCCCACTCATAGCATTGAGAAACAAAATGCCAATTGATATGCCCATAGAATTTTTCCAAATACACAGGGCGCGCGTTTTTGTGGTCAATATAATAAGCATGCTCCCACACATCCACCACTAAAAGCGGCACTTTTTTATCCGTAACCGGGGTTTGAGCGTTGCTCGTTTGAATGATTTCAATTTTTTGAGTGTCTAAATTATACGCTGCCCAATTCCAGCCAGAGCCAAACAAAGTGGTCGCGCTCTTAATGAAGTCTTCTTTAAATTTTTCCAATGAGCCAAAATCTTTTTCCAAAGCCCCTTTTAACTCATCGCTTAAAGCAGTCGCTTTGGGGCTTAAGCAATCCCAATAAAAATCGTGGTTGTAAATTTGAGCGGCGTTATTGAACACGCCTCCGCTAGACTTCGTCAAAATATCAAACAAAGAACTTTTCTCAAAATCCGTGCCTTTGATGAGATTGTTCAAATTATTCACATAAGTTTGATGGTGTTTCCCATGGTGGAAATCAAACGCTACAGGGCTTAAAAAATCTCCCATGCTGTCTTTAGCAAAAGGCAACTCTCGTAATGTAAACATGTTTTCTCCTTGTGATTAGGTGGGACTATTGTAATCATTTTTTAATACTTTTTGGTAAATCTTTTCTTAAAAATTAAATCGTTATGCAAATTTTGTAGATTTTAAGGGGTTTTTTAAAATGAAAACGACTTTTTAAACAAATTCTTTTTAAATTTGTTAAAAGTTAATCTTAATGGGCTACTATTCTAACGCAATATAGCAATTCATTAGAAAGGATTTAACCATGCAAAAAGTTACTTTTAAAGAAGAAACATATCAATTAGAAGGGAAAGCCTTAAAAGTGGGCGATAAAGCCCCTGATGTGAAATTGGTCAATGGCGATTTACAAGAAGTCAATTTATTGAAGCAAGGCGTGCGTTTTCAGGTCGTTAGCGCACTTCCTAGTTTAACCGGATCGGTTTGCTTACTCCAAGCCAAACACTTCAATGAGCAAGCCGGCAAACTGCCTTCTGTGAGTTTTAGCGTTATTTCTATGGACTTGCCTTTTTCTCAAGGGCAAATTTGCGGTGCTGAAGGCATTAAGGACTTAAGAATCTTAAGCGATTTTAGGTATAAGGCTTTTGGGGAAAATTACGGCGTGCTGTTGGGTAAAGGCTCTTTGCAAGGCTTGCTCGCTCGATCGGTGTTTGTTCTTGATGATAAGGGAGTGGTTATCTATAAAGAAATCGTTCAAAACATTTTAGAAGAGCCCAATTATGAAGCGCTTTTAAAAGTGTTGAAATAGGAAATTTAAAAGGAGGGGGCTACGATCTAGTGAATCTCAATGCAAAAAGCCCCACTTGTTAAAAAATGTTGGCAACAAAAACTAAAAAGTTCTTTTTAAACCCGTTTAAAAAATTTTCACGCTATTTTTAAAAGAAAAGATTGAAAAAGACTCTGTTTTTAGTGCATTACAAGAGACGCTTGACTAAAATCAAGCTTTTTAATGGAATAAGCCTTTTTCAAAGCCCCCATAAGGGTTTGATAGAAAAGGTTTTTAAAAGTCTTTTTTTAAGATTTCTTCCACTCTTAAAATGGTTACGAGTCTGTCGTTTTGTTTCCCAATGCCATAGGTTAGATTATTGTTATCGCTCAAAGTTTCTGGCACCGGGTCAATATCGGTTTGCTTGATGCGAATGGCTTCAGTCAAGCGATCAATGAAAAACCCAGCGATCTGATCGTTATGGCGTACCACCAAATAACGAGTGTCTTTGTTTTGCTTTTCGGCTTTCAAGCCAAACTTTAAACGCAAACTGATCAAAGGGAAGACATTGCCCCTTAAATTGAACACGCCAAGCACATAGTTTGGGGTTTCAGGGACTCGTGTGTAGCCAATGGGTTTGACGATCTCTAAAATATTCAAAATGGGAATGGCGTATTCTTCATCGCCAATAATAAAGCCAATGAATTGCAAAATTTCTTCATTGTCTTCTTGTTTAGAGCCTGCACTAGCTTCTTTTTGTCTTTCAAATAAATCTTTTAATTGGTTGCTCACGATTCGCCTCCTTCTAATTTAATGCTGCGCTTCACTACGGTGGTTAAATACTCGCCGCTATAAGGTTTGGTGATGTATTCAGTCATGCCGGATTCAACGCCGCGCATCCTATCGGTTTTAGTTACCCGACTGGTTACTGCAATCAAAGGCAGGTTTTTGAATTTATTGTATTTACGCACTTCAGAAGCGAAAGTGTAGCCGTCCATCTTGGGCATTTCAATATCCACTAAAATAGCGTCCGGAATCTTATCGCCATTTTTAAGCATTTCTAAGCCTTCTAACCCGTTAGTGGCCTCTAAAAGCGTGATGCCTAATGGTTTTAAACATTTGCGGATAATCGCTCTGTCCGTGCTGCTATCATCAATCGCTAAGACAATATAATCGCTAGGAGAATTTTTGCTCTTGGTGTTTTCGGATTCATTCATTAAGGTAGTGATATTGACCTTGATGCTTTTTGCCATATCCATCATCGCTCCCACATCTACAATAAGAGTGATTTTCCCATCGCCTCTCACCGTAGCGCCAGCAATGCCTCTAGTGTTTTTAAGATAGTAACCTAAAGATTTGATGACCACTTCTTCTTGACCGATCAAATAATCCACAATCACGCCAATTTTTTGATCGGCCAAGCCAATGATGACCACATACACATCTGAGTTGGATTCCAAAATAGCATCCACTTTAAAAATATCAGAAAGGCGCACCAAAGAAAGCACCTCATCTCTTAAGCGCAACACGCTTTTGCCATCAACGGTGTAAATTTCATCCTGGCTGATGCGCACGGTTTCTAAAACTGAAGAAAGCGGGATAGCGTAATATTCTTCTTGAACGCCCACGAGTAAAGCTTGAATGATAGCCAGAGTGAGAGGGATTTTAAGTTTTTGAGTCGTGCCTACCCCCACTTCTGAATCGATTTCAATGATCCCATTAAGCTTTTCAATATTGGTTTTCACCACATCCATGCCCACGCCTCTGCCTGAAACGTTAGAAACGACTTTTGCGGTAGAAAAGCCTGGCTTGAAAATGAGGTTAAACGCTTCCCTATCGCTCATGCCTTCAGCGTCTCTTTCGCTAATCACCCCTTTTTCAATCGCTTTTTCTTTAAGCATCACAGGATCTAACCCTTTGCCATCATCAGAGATTTTAATCACAATATGGTTACCCTCATTATACGCGCTCAATTGCACTTTACCGGTTTCAGGCTTGTTAAGCCTTCTTCTTTCTTCTAAAGGCTCAATCCCATGATCGCATGAGTTGCGGATAATGTGGATGAGCGGATCGCCAATCTCTTCTACAATGGATTTGTCTAATTCGGTTTCTTCGCCCTCAATGATTAATTCAATGCTCTTGCCTAATTCCCGGCTCAAATCCCTTACCATGCGAGGGAATTTATTGAACACTTTGCCCACTGGTTGCATCCGGGTTTTCATCACCGCAAGCTGCAAGTCTGTCGTTACCGCTGAAATAGAAGAAACTACCTGGTTTAATTCCTCTAAAAACTTTTCCCCATCATAGCGTTCTTCCACATCGCCATAAATCCTGATCAAGCGATTCTTTCCTAACACAAGCTCACCGATTAAATTCATCAAATGGTCTAATCGGCGCACATCCACCCTAACGGTTTGCTCCACGCCAATAGAGGGGGCTTTATTTTCTTCAGTATCGGCTTTAGCCTTAGCTTTAGTTTCTGTTTTAGGGGCTTTGGGGGTTTCTGTTTTGGGGGGTTCTTTTGTTGGGGTAACTTCTTGTTTAGGTTTGGCTTGTTCTTCTTGTTTAGGCTTGGCTTCTTGTTTTTTTTGGGCCCTTCGTTCTTTATCGGCTTCTTGGCGTTTGTTAAGCAGGCGTTCAATTTCCGCTTCCACTTCTTCAGCGCTCATGTTGGAATAATCCAAATCCGGCTCATCGGCTAGCGGGTTATCGCTTGAGAAGTTTTCTGTAGTAGGGGCTTTTGTTTCTGTCTGATTTTCTTTTTTATTTTCTTTTTTATTTTCTTTTTTATTCTCTTTTTCTGGGGCTTCTTTAGTCCCTGAAGTTTCTTTAGCGCCCTCTAGATTTTGGCTCGTGATAGCTTGAAGCTGTTTGACTGCTTCTTCAATCTCGTTTTCCTTGCCGTTATTAGTATCAGAGCCGGTATCTCTAATCGTTACGAGCAAGGTTTTCATCAAATCAATGGAGCGCAACACGACATCCATAATATCAGGCGTGATCTTGATTTCTCCCTTTCTGGCGCGATTCAAGACATCTTCCATGTTGTGCGTGAGGTGCGTGAGAATGTTAAGATTCAAAAACGAGCTAGAGCCTTTAATGGTGTGGGCCACTCTAAAAATGCGATTGAGCAAGTCCAAATCCTCAGGGTTATGCTCCAATTCCACTAAATCCTGATCCAACTGCTCATTCATTTCAAAGGCTTCAATCAAGAAGTCTTCCATTATTTCTTGCAAATCATCCATTTTAAAACCCCTTTTTAGCGTTTGAGATAAGAGTATTTTACAATTTTATAAAAAGAATTACGCATTCTTGTTTAAAATCTTAGAAATTTCTTCGGTGAATTTCTCTGCGTCAAACTTGACTAAATACGCTACAGCCCCCATTTCTTTAGCTCTTTCAGCGCTATAATTATCGCAAATAGAAGAATTAAAAATCACAGGAATATAAGCAAACCTAGGGTCTTTTTGGAGCTTGAATAAGAAATGATAGCCATCCATTTTAGGCATTTCAACATCTGAAATAATGAATTTCAAATGTTTCCTTAAATCGTCCCCGTATTTTTTGAATAACATTTCTAATTTGTTCAGCCCGTCTTCCCCATCCACAGCTTCCGTGATGCTAAAACCCAATTTGCTCAAATGGTTTTTTAAGGTTTTTCTTGCGGTCTTGCTATCGTCTAAAAACAACACTTCGCCTTCAAAATGCTGTTTGGGGGTGGCTTCCTTAGCACTTTTAGCGTCTTCATTAAGCTTTAAATCATCTAAAATGCTTTCTAAATCTAAAATGAGTAGGGTTTGATCGTTTTCAATGCGCGTGGTGCCGGTGATATTTTCTTTATTGATGCTATTAGAGGCGCTAAAGGATGCAGGCTCCACATCTTTCCAGCTAATGCGCCTGATACGCCTAGCCGAATGGACTAAAAAGCCCATTTTAACGTTGTTAAATTCCGTGATGATGACGATTCTTTCGTTTTCCTTGCTTTTATCCGGGACAATCCCTATCCATTTAGCCAAGTCTATAAGCGGAATGATTATGGAGCGCAAATCAAACACGCCGATGATATAATCTAGATTAGTGGGGTATTCAAAAAGGGTGGGCATGGGGATAATCTCTTGGACTTTAGCCACATTGATGCCATAAATCCCCTCATAAGGGACGCCCTCTTGCATGCCATAAATACGAAAATCCACGAGTTCTATCTCACTCAATTTTAAATCGTTAGCTGTTTTTTCTGCCATGATTTAGGCGTCCTTATCTTGAGATGGTTCTAAAATGCTTGATGATACCTTAAAAAGGCTTTGTTCGTAATAAAAGGAGGGCAGTGGGCAATAAATCGGCGCATTCAAGGGGATTTTTGCGCCGCTTTTGAGATGAAAATGCCCCTCTATAATGCCGTCAATGCTATCAAGGTTAAGATCTTTAATATAATTTTGATAGGCTTTTAGGCGCTTTTCAATAAAAGATTGCAATTCTTTTGGCTCTAATTCCCAAAGGCGGACGGGTTTTTTATAGATGCGTTTTTTCAAAAAAGGGTATAAGGTTTTAAAGCTCGCAAAATTTAAAAAAGTTAAAAAAAATCTCGCCCAAGTGGAAGTGAGCTGCGTGATGTAAAATTCATACGCTTTAGTGATGAATAAATCCCCATGGGCTAGCAAAAAGCGTTTGTTATCATATTGGAATAATACGGGTTGGTTTTGGCGCTCAAAAACTACCACTTTGGAATTGAATACAAAACGCATGGAAAAATCATGGTTGCCTTCAAAATAAAAGACTTGTGAAATTTCGCTTAAAGCGTTGATGAGATCAATGATTTTTTGTTGCTCTTTATCTAGGGGTAAATAGCCCACAAGAACATGGAAAATATCGCCCATGAAAAAGACTTGTGGGGGTTTGGCGCTTAAAAGTTTTTTAAGCGTATGGATTAAATGAGGGTTTTTGGGCAAAAAATGCGCATCAGAGATAAAAACAGCCCCATTTTTAAGCGCATAAGTTTCTAGCATCTTACTCTTTGAACAAAAAAGAGCCAATCCTTAAAAGATTCGCCCCGCAAGCAATCGCTAATTCAAAATCATCACTCATGCCCATTGAAAGAACGCTCGCATTTTTTATTTGGTCAAAAAGCTTTTTGGTGGTGATAAAGGATTTTTCAATTTTCTTTTCATCATCGGTGTGTGCCCCTATACACATCAGCCCCTTAAGCTTGAGGCGCTTGCAAGTTTCACTGATTTGAGAATAAGTTTCTAGCGCTTCTTCAGGCACCACCCCGCTTTTACTTTCCTCATACGCGCTATTAACCTGTAAAAGAGCGTTTAAATTGACGCCCAACATTTCGCAACGCTTTTCTATTTTCAAAGCGAGTTTTAAAGAGTCTAAAGAATGCAAAAGAGCGGGTTTTAAACTCAAAAGCGCATTGATTTTATTTTCTTGTAAAGAGCCTATCATGTGCCATTCAAGGGGTAAATGCTCTAAAGAGTGCATTTTAGTTTTTAAATCTTGAACTTTATTTTCTCCAAAAGCCCTTTGAGAGCAGTTGTAGTAATGTTGGATAGCTTCTGGGGAAGCGTTTTTTGAAACAGCCACGATTTTGACAATGTGGTGCCTTGAATAGGCGGTGCGAGCCTTTTCTATTTTTGCGATGAGGGTATCAATCCTTTGGCTATAATCTAACATAATTCTTCTTTATGGCTCTTCTTTATAGATCTTCTTTATGCGTGCTGAAAGAATGCGTGAGATGGAATTTTTGATTTAAAGTTTCAAAATCTTTTAAAAGCCCTTTCTCTTTCAAATTTTCTATGACTTCCATGGAGCAATTGGTTTCGGTGGGCCATTCTCTAAAATGTTTGTCCATAACGCCCTTATTGGTAGCGTCTATAAAAAAACAATGTTTAGAGGTGAGGATATCGCGCTTGGCATCAATATTATTAACGATTCGCCATAACAGCATGTAAGGGTTGTTTAAATCGTTGCTGGTATGCTCTACAAAGATGACAATGCGTAAATGCTCTTCAAAACCGAGCAAGTTTTTAGCCAGTTCAATGACGCTTTTGTCTTTCTTTTCCACGCTAATGACGCAAATGGGGTTACGGGTGTGCGGGTAGTATTGCTTCAAAAGAACGATATTTTGCATTTTATCTTGTAAAAGCGCTAATAAGGCGTTATCGTTTAAAAGCGTGGGGTAGGGGGTATTGCTTTTAGAAGTCGCATCAATACCGAGTTTCCCTCCCATAGCGTATTCAGGGCTTGCATGATCTAAGGCGTCGCATATGCCTTGAGAGATGAGCGTGTTTTCTTTAGAAAAATTTTCTAATATGTATTCAATGATAGCGTTGGTGTCCCTTAGATTAGGAGCGTCTTCATTGACAAAAATCGCATGTTTGACAAAGCTCATCTGCCCCACGCCCCAAAAAGCATGCATGACCTGTTTGGCATGAGCGTTATAGCGCGTGTGTATTTTGGCTAAAATCAAATTATGAAACACCCCATTTTCTGGCATGTAATAATCTATGAGATTGGGGGCGTTCATTTGAAGCAAGGGCAAGAACAAGCGTTCAGTCAAATACCCCATGTATTTGTCTTCTAAAGGAGGCTTACCCACCACAGTGGCTAAGTAAATGGAATCTTTTTTATAGCTAATGGTTTTGACTTCTAAAACAGGGTAAGGCTCAATGGGGGTATAATAGCCAGTGTGATCCCCAAAAGGCCCTTCAAGCTCTAGCTTTTCGCAATCCACAAACCCTTCTATCACAATGTCGCAGTCGCTTGGCACGCTCAAAGGA
This sequence comes from Helicobacter pylori, assembly GCF_014497725.1. GTDB lineage: Bacteria > Campylobacterota > Campylobacteria > Campylobacterales > Helicobacteraceae > Helicobacter > Helicobacter pylori_DE. The sequence continues at coordinate 16,819 of NZ_JACTGF010000009.1, forward strand.
TTGCTCAAGCATGGCATCACGCACGCTTTTTTTCCTCTCATAAACCCATAGAGCATGAGTTCATAAATCCCATAAGGTAAGGGGGCTGTCGCGCACCATGTGTAGAGCAAATCCCCACCAATAGCGATACTGACAGGCATTTTGACTTTAGCTTTAGCGTATTCGTGGAAAAAGAGCTGGGAGTCTTTATGGATTTGCCAGTGCAAGCCTAAATGGTTTTTATCATAAACTTGCAAACGATACATGCCTAAATTCTTTTTTTTATGATCTAGGCTTTGGGTATAGACTTGCCCCATAGTGATAAAAGCCCCGCCATCTTTTTCCCAAGTTTTTAAAACGGGTAGATCCCACAAATTGACTTCTTTATCTTGCTTGATGATGAGATCTTTAGGGCGAGTGGTTTTTTTAGGGAAAATGTGTCTTAAATCCCATAAATCTTTTAAGACTTTCAAACCCTCAGTAAAATTTTTAGGAGCACTAAAGTGCAAGAAGGCTTGCATGCGTTGTTGTAAATCCTCTATGGGGGTTTTTAACAAAAGATCTAATCGTTTGAAAGAGCCAAAAGCGTTCATCAAAACAGGCATGCCAAAGGTTTTGATCTGGTCATGCTCTTTTCTTATGGGTTGCGTGAATAAAAGGGCTTTGCCTCCATCAGGCTTTTTCGCTTCTATATACGCCAGATGAGCGATTTCTAAATCCACTTCAAGGGGGGTGTCAATGATTTCTAATTCATCATGCTTTTTTAAAAGCTTTAAAAAATCTCGCATCCAACTACCTTAAATAACCACATAATGAACGCTTAAGCACGCAGGAATGTTTTTAAGCTCTTCTAAAACTTCCAAAGAAACTTCTTCATCTACAATAATGAGCGCTAAAGCTTCTTTTTGCGTGTTGCGCCCCAAACGAAAATCAGCGATGTTAATACCATGCCTAGCGAACGCATTCCCCACACTCCCAATAACGCCTGGAATATCCGTATTCCTAAATAGAAGCATTTTACCTTTTGGCTCTATATCAATATGAAACCCATCAATCTCGGTGAGTTTTAAAATATCTTCTTCAAACACCGTGCCGCTCACGCTGATTGAACCATTAGCCGCATTGAGAGTTAAAGAGAGCATGTTCTTATAGGGCGAAGCGCTTTCTTTAAGGCTAACCTTAATCTCAATGCCTCTTTCTTTGGCCACAAAGGGGGCGTTAATGTAATTGATTTTATCCCCTACAACAGGTTTTAACACCCCTACTAGCGTAAAAGCGACAAGGGCGTCTTTGAATTGGTTGATCTCCCCACAAAGACTGAGTTCAATTTTTTGGCACACGCCCTTATGGATTTGACTGGAAAAATAACCCAGTTTTTGCGCTAAATTCAAGTAGGCTTTTGCGCTTGCATCAAAAGCTTGCATGGGTAAATTCAAAGCATGCGGATGGCTTGAACCTCTTAAAGACTCCATAACCCCTTGAGCGGCTTGTTTGGAAATTTCTTCTTGGGATTCTAAAGTGTTCGCGCCAATATGGGGGGTCGCATACACATTAGGCAAGTCTAAAAGCTTGTTGTGAATGCCAGGCTCTTTAGAAAAGACATCAATGCCAAGCCAACGCACTTCTTTGGTTTCTAAAGCTTCATAAAGAGCGTCTTCATTATAAAGCCCCCCTCTAGCGCAATTGATCAAGATAACCCCTTTTTTCATGCGTTCGATCTCTTTAGCGCCTATCATGTTAATGGTTTCTTTATTTTTAGGGGTGTGGATAGTGATCATATCGCATTGCAAAATGTCTTCAAAATTTTTTGTGTAAATGACCCCTAAATCAGTGGCTTTTGAAGAAGGGATATAAGGATCATAGGCTAAAACTTCCATTTCAAAGGCTTTAGCCCTAATGCCCACCCTAGAGCCAATGTTTCCAAAACCAATGATGCCCAGCTTTTTATTTTTCAATTCCGTGCCATACCAATCTTCTCTTTTCCATAACCTTTGGTGTTTGATTTGATCGTTCGCACAAGGGAACGAACGCACTGCATTGATCAAATGCGCCATGGTCAATTCCACGGCGGCAATCGTGTTAGCGGTAGGGATATTCATCACCACAATCCCTTTTTGAGAGCAGCTTTCTAAATCAATATTATCCACTCCCACGCCCGCTCTCACGATGGATTTTAAGTGGGTTAAGGGCTTTAAAAAATCGCTTGTGATAGGGGTCATGCTGCGAGTGATGAGCGCATCCATGGGAGTGAGTTTTTCTAAAAGCTCCTTTTTAGGGCATTTGGAATAATCATGCAAGACAATGTCTTTTTGAGCTTCTAAAATTTGAATGCCTTTAGCATGGATGGGGTCGCAAATGGCTACTTGATACATTTTTATCCTTTGAATTTAAAAAACAGCATGATAGCGTATTTTATAATAGTCTAAATCAGCCAGCAAGCGTTCTTTTTTATTTTCATCTAAATAGATGATGAGGTTGGGTTGGTTTTTGGTGCTATCGTAAGCGTAATCAATTCGTTCTTTTTTAAGGATTTCTTTTAAACACCACCATTGATAGTCCTTTAAATCCTTAATGATAAGCTTTGAATACTCTCTTTTTTTTTCTTCAAAAGGGATTTCAAAATAATGCTCCACAACGGGGTAATTGATAGATTCTTGTGCATCAAGGTTTTGAAAAAGGGTGTTACTATGATCTTCTTCGTTATGGGGGGCTTTTTCATCGTTAGGGGTATTAGGATTATTGGGGATTTCTTCTAGGTTGATGTCATGGCTTTTTGCATCTGTTTGAGAGAGATTTTTATCTGTATGAGAAATGGTGGGCATTTCTTTTTTAACGCTTAAAAACAAATAGGCTAAAACGCCAAGAGCGACAGCTAGGGAAATAAAAGCAACAACACCCTTAAATCTCATGCCATTCTCATGTTTTTAAAATCACTCTTTAGAGTTTTTCTTTAAGAATATCCCCTAAAGTCATTTTATCATCGCTCGTGTTAAAGGCTTGCAATTCTTCTTTTTCTTTTTTGCGCTCTAACCTATGCACAGAAGCGCGCACCTTGTTGTTAGATTTTTCAATCGCAACAACCACACATGTGATTTCTTGCCCTATTTTGATTTCATCTTTTTTCAAGGGGTTCAAATCTTCATTTTTGATCAGCACATCAATGCCATCAGCATTAATGAAAACGCCAAAATCCTTAATACTCACCACTTTGCCTTGAATCACGCTGTCTGTTTTATGCTTTTGAGCGAATTCTTCTGTAGGGGAAGTCACCAAGTGCTTCGTGCTCAAAGAAATCTTTTTATCTTTTTTGTTGATTTTAAGGATTTTCACTTTGATCACATCGCCAATTTTATAGTGGTCTTTGCATTTTTTATCTTTATCCCAAAAAGCGTCGTGATTGTGGAGCAAGCCATCCACCCCACCTAGATTCAAAAACGCCCCAAAGTCCGTTAAAGTCGCCACTTTGCCCTCTACAATATCCCCCACTTGGTGTTTGGATTCAAAAACATCAAAAGGCCTGTTAGTGAGTTGTTTTAAGGAAACCCTTAAGCGGCGGTTTTTAGGATCAATGTCAATGATCTTCACATCAATTTCTTGCCCCACGCTCAAATAATGGCTAGGGTGGCTGACATTTTTATCCCAAGAGATTTCAGAAACATGCAAAAAGCCTTCAATATCATTACCAATATCCACAAACACCCCATAATGCTCAATATTGCTCACCACCACCTTAATGGCGTATCCGGGTTTTAGCTTGTCTTGGATCTCTTCCCATGGGTCTTCTATGGTCGCTTTTATGGAGAGTGAAAGGCGTCTTTTTTCCTCATCATAAGCGATGGCTTTGACATAGACTTCATCGCCTTCTTTGTAGTATTTTTCAGGGTTTACTGGCCCTTTATGGCTGATTTCAGAATAATGGACCAAGCCCTCAATCCCCTTAGCTTCTACAAAAATGCCAAAAGGAGTGATCTGCCTCACAACCCCTAACACCGGCTCTGTAGCTTCTAACAATTCCTTAGAAACCTCAAGTTGTCGTTTGTCATTGACTTCAAAGAATCGTTTGCGAGAAATATTGATAGAATGGTTTTCCTTATCCACACGAATGATGCACGCTTTAATGCGTTTGCCGATATGGTTTGCGTCATTTTTTAAAGAAGAGTGCGAGCGGGAGAGAAAATACTCCACGCCTTGAGACTCCACGATATAACCCCCTTTATTCTTGCCTACAATCTTGCCTTCAATAATAGCGTTTTCATAGTTTTCGCCCAATTCTTCAATTTTAGCCTGAATCTTTTGTTGGGAAATGGCCTTTTTGTAGGAAACGCTAGGGTGTTCACCTTTCTCGGACACATGCACGACAATGGAGTCATTTTTTTGATACAGCAACTGCCCCTTTTCATCGGTGATCTCACTCAAAGCCAAACGGCCTTCTGTCTTACCGCCCACGCTCACCATGGCATAACCATCATTCTCATTGATGGAAACGATTAGCCCTTCTTTGATAGTGCCTTTTTCTAGGGTTTCTTCTTTTTCTAATTCTTTTTTAAAGAGTTTTGCGAAGTTTTCCTCCTCGTCATTAAAGTTCTGATCATCTGCTATCTTGCTCATTGACTGCCTTACTATAAAATAAATATAAAATCCTTGGGGGTATTGTATCCTTTTTTGGCTTACAAAATCGTTTAAAAACTAACAATTAGCGGTTTTTTTAAAGAAAATTTTCAAAATGTGTTAAATCGTGCTGATTTTTTGCTTGACATTTTCTATAATCCAGTCCGGCGTGGAAGCCCCAGCGGTAATCCCGCATAATTTTTTATCCTTAAACCACGCTAACTCCAATTCGTTTTCATCTTCTACCAAGTAGCTGTCTTTGCAATGCTGTTTGGCGATGCTTAGGAGCTGTTTGGTGTTTGAAGAAGTTTTACCGCCCACGACTATCATAATATCCACTTCCTTACTCAAATCCAAAGCGGCTTTTTGGTTGTAAGAAGTAGCGTTGCAAATCGTGTTAAAAATACGCACTTCAGTGCATCTTTCCACCAAATAAGAAGCGATTTGCAAGAGTTTTGGGGTTTGTTTGGTGGTTTGAGAAACTAAAGCCACTTTTCGTTGGAGCTTTTTTTCTTGCAATTCTTCTAAAGAATTGACGACTAAAGCCTGGTTGGTGGCATAGCTGATCACACCCTTGACTTCAGGGTGGTTAATGTCCCCAAAAAGCACGATTTGATACCCTTCTTTACTCATGGATTCCACAATTTGTTGAGGTTTGATCACATACGGGCAAGTCGCATCAGTGATTTTAACCCCCTTATTTTTCAAGTATTCTAAATCCTGTTTAGGAATGCCATGGGTTCTTATGATCACGCTCTTATTTTTAGGGATTTTTTTAGGATCTTCTTCAATTTTCACATTGAAGTTTTTTTCCAAGCGATTGATTTCTTTAGCGTTATGAATGAGCGAGCCAAAAATCAAGCTGTTTTGATTTTTTTCAGCGATTTGTATCGCTCTTTTGACGCCAAAACAAAAACCATAATCCTTAGCCATTTTAATTTCCATTGAGACTCCTTTTTTTGAATTGATTGAGTAAGCGTTTGAATTGCGGGAAAGAAATGTTCGCACATTCTAAATTGTCAATTTCTAAAGGTAAAATTAAAGTTAAAACAGCGAAACTCATCGCAATCCTGTGATCATTGAAACTCTTGATAATAGGGGGTTTAATCTTAGAAAAATGCTGCTTTAATTGGCTTATATCTTCTAATCCCTCTATATAAAACCCGTCTTCAAACTCTTCGCACTCAATCCCTAAAGCTTTGAAATTAGAAACAACCGCTTTAATCCTATCGCTTTCTTTGGCTCGTAAATCTTTAGCGTTTTTAACCATGCTTTTGCCTTTTGCAAAAAGCATAGCGATGCTTAAAGCGGGGATTTCATCAATAAGGCTGGCGATATTCTGATCAATACTGATCGCTTTTAAAGGGGCATGCTCTATGTAAATATCGCCAATAACTTCTAAATCTTTGGATTGGATAACATATTCTATATGAGCGCCCATTTTTTTCAAAACTTCAAAAGCTTCTATGCGAGTGGGGTTGAGCAAGACATTTTTTAAAAGAAGGCGGCTTTTTGGCGTAATCGCGCAAGCGAGGGCGAAAAAAAACGCGCTAGACGGATCATTGGCTATGGTAAAATCAAAGGCTTCTAGGGGTTTTTCTAGGGGTGAAATTTTTAAAACGCCGTCTTGATTGTGAATATCAGCTCCCAAACTTTTAAGCATGATTTCTGTGTGGTTACGGCTAAGCTCACTTTCTTTATAAACGCTTATGCCTTGAGCTTGTAAGGCGCTTAAAATAAAAGCGCTTTTGACTTGAGCTGAAGCGATAGGACTTTCATAATCGCAAGCTTTTAAAGGACTCCCTACAATCACTAAGGGGGCGAAATGGTTATCCTCTCTCCCTAAAATCTTTGCTCCAAAAGCCTTCAAAGGCTCAATGATTCTTTTCATGGGGCGTGCGTTTAAGGAATTGTCCCCGCTTAAAACAAAAAGGCCTTTTTGAGTGCTTAAAAGCCCGCTGTATAAACGCATGCTAGTGCCAGAATTGTTGCAATTTAAAATCTTGTTAGGCTCTTTTATAGCCGTTGGGGGCGTGATTTTAAAAGAATTTTTGGCGGTATTTTCCACTTTAGCCCCTAAATTTTGAGCGATTTCTAAAGAGCTTAAACAATCTTCTCCCATTAAAAAATTCCGCACAAAACAAGGCTTTTGAGCGAGCAGGCTAAAAATAACGGCTCTGTGTGAGAGCGATTTATCGCTAGCGTTAATGTCAAGCTCTATCACAATTATCCTTTATATTATCCCTTAAGGCGGGCGTTAAATTCTTTTTCTAAAATTTCAAGCGCTTTTTGCACGGCTGAATTGACCTCTTCATCATTTAAGGTTTTTTCTAAAGAATGGATCACACAACGCACGCTTAAGGCTATGGTGTTATCGCTTTCTTTAAAAATATCAAGGGGTAGAATCTCGCTTAAATTAGGGATTTGAGCGTCCTTTAGGGCTTTTTTAATCCCACTAAAAGCGGTATTTTCATCAATGATGAGAGTCAAATCCCTCACACTGCTAGGGTAAATGCTAAAGGGTTTTAACAGCATGGCGGGGCGTTTGAGTTTAGAAGCGTCTATCTCAGCGTAATAGCTTTCAAACAAATCTAATTCCTGGATCACTTTAGGGTGGATTTTAGCGATCACGCCTATGATTTTGTGATTTTGAATGATTTTAGCGCTCTGGTAGGGGTGGTTAATGGGGGTTTGAGCGGTTAGTTTTTCCAAGCTGAAATCCCCTATAACTTTTGAAACGCATTCAGCGAAAGAATAAAAATCCCAAGCCTTGCCCTTAGCGTCAGGGTAGCTTTCTTTTTTTTGTAAGCCGCTTACTAAAAAGCCTAGTTTTTGGATCTCTTCTCTTTTAGAGCTATACACGCTCCCCTTTTCATAAAGGGCGATACTTTTGAACCCTAAATTTTTATTCCTTAAGCTAGCGTCTAAAAGCCCGCAAACAAGGCTCGTCCTCAGGGTATTTAACTCCGTTGTGATAGGGTTTTGCAATTCTAGGGGATCTTCTAAAACTTCAAAGCCCAGTTTTTGCTGTTTTTCTTTAGAATAAAATACATAATGGACTACTTCTTTAAAACCGCAAGCGAGAGCCTTGTGTTTAAGGTTTTCAAAAAAGCGGTGCGTGTCATAATGGGGGTTTGAATTTTTGCTACTGACACAATGAAGAGGCTTTGAGACTAGATTATCAATCCCTACAAAGCGCAAGATTTCTTCAGCAATATCTTGGATTGTTTTAATGTCATGCCTGAAATTTGGCGCAATAACCTCTAAAATTTGGGGTTTTGAGTTTGGCTCTTTTACGCTGACTTTAAAGCCTAAATTTTTTAAAATGCTTTGAATTTTTTCTGCCTCTACAACAAGCCCCAAAATTTCGGTGATGTCTTCAAGCTGGAATGTAAGGGCGCGATCTTTTAAAGAATGCTCAGTTTGTTTGCTTTCTAAAATCGTGGCTTTTAACTGAGCGCTTAAAAAATTCAGGCCGTCTGATAGATTAGGGTTGCTCCCTCTAGCGCTTCTATAAATAAGGGCGTTGTCTTTTTGAAGCGTTTTATCTTTTAGAGCGTGTAATTTTAAAGACAAGCTTACAGGATCAATATAACTTGCCTCTAAAAGCAAACACTCGCTCAAATCTTTTTGATCTTGATGCTTTATAGCGATAGTGGAGCGTTTTTGATGGTTGATATAAACGCTTTCAAGGTTATTTTCATCGTTTTTCACGCTCAAATCCATAGGGGTTTTATTCAGGCTATAAGCGTTCATTATTACCCCACTAAAATGCACGCTAAATTCTATGAAATTGTTCAGGTCGTTCTCGCTTAAGGCATTGTTATGAGCGAGCGAAAGTTTAATATTTAAAGGGGTTTTTAAAGAATGGTTGCAAATCAAATAATAAGCTAGATGCGATTCAATATTTTCACCCGCACTAAGCGTGATCAAATCGCTTGTTGGCGTAAAATTTAAAGCTTTAATGGGTTTTAGGGGTGTGTGATAAAAGGCACTAATTTCTCTGGCAATGCCTAAAACGCTCAAGCAATCCCCACGATTAGGAGTCAATGAAATTTCTAAAACATGCGTGTTGAAAGGGGCGTATTCGTTTAATTCTTTCCCCAAAACCAACTCCCCAACGCTCTCATCTAATTCCAAGATGCCATCATTGATTTTAGGAAAACCTAATTCGCTGCTAGAGCAAATCATGCCATGGCTTTCAACCCCCCTAAGCTCCGTTTTAGCGATTGTGGTTGAGCCTATGATCGCTCCTTTGAGGGCGACTGGCACGAATTGGTTTGGCACGACATTTTTAGCCCCGCACACGATCTGCAACACTTCCTTGCCCACATCTACTTGACACACGCTGAGTTTTTCAGCGTTTTTATGAGAGACTTTTTCTAAAACCTTACCCACAACCACATTTTTAGGGGCAACACAAGAAACACAGCTTTCCACTTCTAAACCTAAGCGGCTCAAATCCTCACAGAGTTTGGCTATATCTTTAGGCGTATTGACAAAAACATTCAAATCATTGACGCTCAGTTTCATTAAAAGCTCTCCAACACTCTTAAATCAGTTTCAAAAAAACTGCGCAAATCATTGATCTGGCAAGTCAGCATGGCTAATCTTTCAATCCCCATGCCAAAAGCAAACCCGCTCACGTTCTCATACCCTATGGCTTCAAACACCGCATCATTGACCATGCCACAACCCAACACTTCCAGCCAGCCTGTGTGCGAGCAAACCCTACAGCCTTCTTGCTTGCAAAACACGCAACTAATATCCACTTCAGCGCTTGGCTCTGTGAAAGGGAAAAAGCTAGAGCGCCACCTTAATTTCACGCCGCCAAAGAAATAATGCAAAAAGTCTTCGATCACGCCCTTTAAGTGCGTGAAACGGATATTCCCTTTTTGATCCACGACAAGCCCTTCAATTTGGTGGAACATGGGCGTGTGGGTCAAATCATAATCGCGCCTAAAGGTTTCGCCTAAACAAATCATCTTAATGGGTGGGGTTTGTTCTTGCATGGTGTGGATTTGCACGGGCGAAGTGTGGGTCCTTAAAAGCTTGTGATCTTTAAAATAAAAAGTGTCTTGCATGTCTCTTGCAGGATGGTAAGGGGGCAAGTTTAAAGCGCTGAAATTATGGAAATCATCTTCCACTAAAGAGCCGATTTCAAGCTTGTATCCTAATGGGGTAAAAAATTCAATGATTTTATTTTTAGTATAATTCAAAGGGTGAGAAGAGCTTGTTTTGATAGCGTTAAACAAACTCACATCAATTTTTTCTTTTTTCAAGCGTTCTTCTAATTCAAGCTCCAAAATAGCCTTTTTTTTCCATTCAAAGGCTTTTTCAAACGCTTGTTTATAATGGTGGATTTCTTTAGCAAAGGCGTTTTTTTCTTCGCCGTTTAGATTTTTGAGTTGGTTGAATTTATCCGCAAAAACCCCCTTTTTACCCAAAGCATTCAAACGCACTTCTTCTAACTCTTTGCTATTAGTAACCTTTTCTAATCGCTCTATCAAGGTGTGCAATAACGATCCTTATATTTTATTTTTAAAAAGCTATAATACAACTTTAATAAAAGAAAAACCTTAAAAGGGAGCAAAAAAGCATGAATGTGTTTGAAAAAATAATCCAAGGCAAAATCCCTTGTTCTAAGATTTTAGAAAACGAGCGTTTTTTATCCTTTTATGACATTAACCCTAAAGCTAAAGTGCATGCGTTAGTGATCCCTAAGCAAAGCATTCAGGATTTTAACGGCATCACCCCAGAGCTTATGGCGCAAATGACAAGTTTTATTTTTGAAGTGGTGGAAAAATTAGGCATCAAAGAAAAGGGATACAAGCTTTTAACCAATGTGGGTAAAAACGCAGGGCAAGAGGTAATGCATTTGCATTTTCATATTTTAAGCGGGGATAAACATTAAAAGCGTTGGTGGTAGTTCGTGCAAGCGTTTTTAAACAGGAGTTTCGCTCCCTTGCTCAATCCTAATGAGAGCGTTTTAGAACAGGTTAAATCCAGTATTATTTTAAAAAAAGGGGTGTCTTATTTTGACTGGGGGGCTTCAGGTTTAGCGAGCGCTTTAGTGGAAAAGCGCGTGAAATCCTTACTGCCTTATTACGCGAACGCCCATTCTGTCGCTTCTAAACACGCGATTTTAATGGGCATGCTTTTAAAAGAGTGCCAAGAAAAGTTAAAGCGTTCTTTAAATTTGAGCGCTAATCATTGCGTCTTGAGCGCGGGGTATGGGGCGAGCTCAGCGATTAAGAAATTTCAAGAAATTTTAGGGGTGTGTATCCCTTCAAAAACGAAGAAAAATTTAGAGCCGTATTTGAAAGATATGGCTTTAAAGCGTGTGATTGTAGGGCCTTATGAGCATCATTCTAATGAAGTTAGCTGGCGTGAAGGCTTGTGTGAAGTGGTGTGTATCCCTTTAAATGAACATGGTTTATTGGATTTAGAAATTTTAGAGCAAACTTTAAAAAAATCCCCTAACAGCTTGGTTTCTATAAGCGCGGCTTCTAATGTAACCGGACTGCTTACGCCCTTAAAAGAAGTTTCATCATTGTGCAAGAAATATAAGGCCACTTTAGCTTTGGATTTAGCGAATTTTAGCGCGCATGCTAACCCTAAAGATTGCGAATACCAAACCGGTTTTTATGCACCTCATAAACTTTTAGGGGGCATTGGAGGGTGCGGTCTTTTAGGCATTTCTAAAGATTTGATTGACACGCAGATCGCCCCGAGTTTTAGCGCAGGGGGCGTGATTAAATACGCTAACCGCACACGGCATGAATTTATTGATGAATTGCCTTTAAGAGAAGAGTTTGGCACGCCAGGATTGTTGCAATTTTACAGGAGCGCTCTAGCGTATCAATTGAGAGATGAATGCGGTTTGGATTTTATCCACAAGAAAGAAAACAACCTTTTAAGAGTGCTTGTGCATGGCTTAAAAGACTTGCCCGCTATTAATATTTATGGGAATTTAACAGCGAGTCGTGTGGGGGTAGTGGCTTTTAATATTGGGGGGATTTCGCCTTATGATTTAGCGAGAGTTTTAAGCTATGAATACGCTATTGAGACCCGGGCAGGTTGCTCTTGCGCAGGGCCTTATGGGCATGATTTATTGAATCTTAACGCTCAAAAGTCAAGCGATTTTAACGCTAAACCCGGATGGCTTAGAGTGAGCTTGCACTTCACGCATTCCATAAACGATATTGATTATTTGCTAGACAGCTTGAAAAAAGCGGTTAAAAAATTGCGTTAAGCTAAAACTATTTTTAAGGAAAAATTTGGATATTTTAGATTTGAACAAAGCGCAAGCGACACAACAAAATGAGCAAGAAGTAGAGGATAAAGAAAAAGAGTCTAAAGAGCCGGTCGTTTTGGAAGATTTGAGCGCTTTAGCATGGCTTGAATTAGAAGAGTTCAGCCGCCTTTCAGGACTTCCTAAAGAAAGGATTTTGGAATTAGTGAATATCGGTAAAATCAAAAGCAAAATAAGCCACAACAAGCTCTTAATTGACGCGAGCAGCGGGACAAACGCTTTAATCAAAAAGGTAGAAAATAGTTTGATTTCTATGGATATGAACGGGCGTTCTTTAGAGCCTGTGTTTGTGGAAAAAACCATTAACACGATTTTAAACTTGCATGATAAGGTCATTGGCGCTAAAGATGAAACGATTTCAGCCTTTAAAAATGAAAACATGTTTTTAAAAGACGCTTTAATCTCTATGCAAGAAGTCTATGAAGAAGATAAAAAAACCATTGATCTTTTGCGCGATGAACTCAATCAAGCGAGAGAAGAAATTGAATTCATGAAGAGGAAATACCGCTTGATGTGGGGGAAAGTCGCTGACATGAGCAGCGTGAATAAAAAGTAGTTTTAAATTAACGCCCATGCTTGAGGGCTTATTAGCGGTAATTTTAGGTGAATATGTGTTAGAATTTGGGGTTTTAACAGAATGCAAGCTTGAAGGAGAACCATGTCTATTTCACGCAGAAGTATCCTAACAAAAATCCCACTCGCGCTCGCTAGCGCTAATGTTTTGAAAGCTGTTGGTGTTTTTGAAAAAGTAGAATCCATTCCGCATGCAACGCATTTTGGCCCCTTTATCGCAAAGGTTCAAAATGGAGTGATTAAAGATATTATCCCCCAAAAGAGCGATTATAACCCTACCATGATGTTAAAAGCGATGGCAGATAGGGTGTATTCAGATAGTAGGATGAAGTATCCTTGCGTGCGCAAGAGCTTTTTAGAAAACAAAAAAAACCACAAAGAATTGCGCGGGAGAGAAGAATTTGTGCGCGTGAGCTGGGATGTGGCATTGGATTTAGCGGCTAAAAAGCTTAAAGAAATCCCTAAAGAAAACATCTATAATGCCAGTTATGGTGGTTGGGGGCATGCGGGCAGCTTGCATCGTTGCCATCATTTAGCATGGCGTTTTTTTAATACGACTTTAGGGGGGGCTATTGGCACTGATGGGGAATATGGCAATGGCGCGGCTGCAAGAATAAACCCTATGATTGTAGGGGATATGGAAGTTTATTCGCAACAAACCACGCATGAAGAGATGATTAAAAATTGTAAGGTGTATGTCATGTGGGGGGCGGATTTATTCAAGTGCAACCGCATTGATTATTTTGTGCCAAACCATGTCAATGACAGCTACTACCCTAAGTATAAAAGAGCCGGTATTAAATTCATTAGTATTGATCCCATTTATACCGAAACCGCTCAAGCCTTTAACGCTGAATGGATACCCATTCGCCCTAACACTGATGTAGCGTTAATGCTAGGCATGATGCATTATCTTTATACAAGCAATCAATATGATAAAGCGTTTATCGCTAAATACACTGATGGTTTTGATAAATTTTTACCCTATTTGCTAGGAGAGAGCGATAATGCGCCTAAGACTTTAGAATGGGCGTCTCAAATCACTGGAGTGAGTGCAGAAAAAATCAAAGAATTAGCGGATTTGTTTGTCTCTAATCGCACTTTTTTAGCGGGCAATTGGGCCATGCAAAGAGCTCAGCATGGCGAGCAACCGGATTGGGCGTTAATTGTTTTAGCCAGTATGATTGGTCAAGTGGGCTTATCGGGTGGGGGCTTTGGCTTTTCTATGCATTATGGAGGAAACGCTCAAGCGAGCTCGGGGGCAAGAATTGTTCCTATGATTTCGCAAGGGCATAATTCTGTAAAAAGCGTTATTCCAGCATCTAGAATTTCTGAAGCGATTTTGAATCCGGATAAAGAAATTGATTTTATGGGTAAAAAACTCAAATTACCTAAAATCAAAATGATTTATAATTGTGGGGCGGATTTGTTAGGGCATGAAGCTGATACAAACGAGCTGATTCGCGCTTTAAGGACCTTAGATTGCGTGATCGTGCATGAGCCTTGGTGGACGCCTACGGCGAAATTCGCTGATATTGTCTTTGCTTCCACTAGCACTATGGAAAGAGATGATATTACTTTTGGAGGGAGTTATTCTAAGAATGTGGTTTATGCCATGCGTAAGGTGGTAGAGCCTGTTTATGAATCCAAAGACGATTATGAGATTTTCAGACAGCTTGCTTTACGCATTGGGGGCAATGAAACAGAGCAGCGATTCACTGAATCTAAGAGTTACATGGAATGGATTAAGGGTCTTTATGAAAAAAGCGATGGCCCTACTTTGAAATCGTTTGATCAGTTTTGGAGGGATGGCTTTGTGGAGTTTGAAATCCCTGAAAATGCGAGAAAGTTTGTGCGTCATGCGAAATTCAGGCAAGACCCTATTAATAATAAGCTGGATACAGAGAGCGGGAAAATTCAAATTTTTTCTCAAAAATGCGCGGATTTTAAACTGGCTGATTTTAAAGGGCATCCCACTTGGTTTGAGCCAGCTGAGTGGCTAGGCTCTAAAATGGCTGAGATTTATCCGTTCCATTTAATCTCTCCGCACCCAAAATACCGTGTCAATTCACAGCTTGATAACACTTGGGTTAGGAATGTGTATAAAATTCAAGGCAGAGAGCCTGTAATGATCAACGAACTAGACGCTAATAAATTAGGCATTAGGCATGGTGAAATCGTAGAAGTGTTTAACGCTAGGGGGAGGTTGTTAGCAGGGGCGTTTGTAACTAAGAATATCCGTCAAGGGGTTTTGAGTATCCAAAAAGGGGCGTGGTATGACCCAGAAGATGAGAGGGTTAGAAACCCACGATGCAATGCAGGGCATGTGAATACGCTCACTTCTTTACGCCCCACAAGCAGCATGACGCAAGCCATTTCAGTCAATACGGCCTTAGTCAATATCAGAAGACTTAGAAGGTATGAATTAGTCAAGCCCTATCATTCCATTTCAACACCAAGCATCATTGGGGCTTAAACGGAGTGAAAATACTAGCATGAGAGTGTTTTTACCCAATAAAGACTTAATAACTAAAGACTTGACTACTAGCCAAGCTAAAGCGTAATTCTCAATTTTTATATTATAATACCCAATCAATGCGTTTAATTTCTGTTTTCAATATTGACACTTAAAGGATAAAAGATGAATATTTTTCAAACGAGTTTGAAATGTTGCGTGGGGTTGGTTTTATTTATGGGGGTCTTATTAGGGGATTCTAAAGCTTTTAAGGTTAGGGTGGATAAAAGTTTGACTCCGCCCTTTTTGAATGTGCTTTCATTAGCTTTTAAACAAGACATGAAAAAAGAGATCATTTTTGTGGTTACCAAAAGCAACAAATTGAGTAAAAAAGTGCTTTGTGATTTTGACGCTTTTTTATTGCCTGAGACTCTGATGAGTGGCATGCCTAAAAAAGCGCTATTCCATAAGGAGTTTTTATTCCAATCTAAAGAAAATAAGACGCTCTATGTGTTTTCGCTGATTGATTCTCAATATTGCTCAAAAGGTGGAAATTACAGATACGAACTAGAAAAATTAGAACGCTGGTTTGTGCAAAAAGCACCTGAGTTGGCTGAAAGCTATAGGGTGAATTACAAAAATCAATACAATAAAACACAGATCCCACAAAAATAAAGAATGAGCGATGATTTTAGTATTAGATTTTGGGAGCCAATACACACAGCTGATTGCTAGAAGATTGAGAGAGAGCAGGATTTATACAGAAATAGTCCCTTTTTTTGAAAGCATAGAAAACATTCAAAAAAAAGCCCCTAAAGGTTTGATTTTGAGTGGGGGGCCAGCGAGCGTGTATGCTAAAGACGCTTACAAGCCTAACGAGAAAATCTTTGATTTGAATTTGCCGATTTTAGGGATTTGCTACGGCATGCAGTATTTGGTGGATTTTTTTGGGGGCGTGGTGGCTTGCGCGAATGAGCAAGAATTTGGTAAGGCTGTTTTAGAAATCACCCAAAATTCCGTGATTTTTGAAGGCGTGAAGATTAAAAGCCTTGTGTGGATGAGTCATATGGATAAAGTCATAGAACTGCCTAAAGGCTTTACTACCCTTGCAAAAAGCCCTAATTCCCCACATTGCGCGATTGAAAACGGCAAGATTTTTGGCTTGCAATTCCACCCAGAAGTCATTCAAAGCGAAGAAGGGGGTAAGATTTTAGAAAATTTTGCCCTTTTAGTTTGCGGCTGTGAAAAAACTTGGGGGATGCAGCATTTCGCTCAAAGAGAAATCGCGCGATTGAAAGAAAAAATTGCTAACGCTAAGGTTTTGTGTGCGGTGAGTGGGGGCGTGGATTCTACGGTGGTCGCTACGCTATTGCACAAAGCCATTAAGGATAATTTGATCGTTGTTTTTGTGGATCATGGTTTGTTGCGTAAAAATGAAAAAGAAAGGGTGCAAGCGATGTTTAAAGACTTGCAAATCCCTTTAAACACGATAGATGCTAAAGAAATCTTTTTGTCTAAATTAAAGGGCGTGAGCGAGCCTGAGTTGAAGCGAAAAATCATCGGCGAAACCTTTATTGAAGTGTTTGAAAAAGAAGCCAAAAAGCACCATTTAAAAGGCAAAATTGAATTTTTAGCCCAAGGCACTTTATACCCTGATGTGATTGAATCTGTGAGCGTTAAAGGGCCTTCAAAAGTGATCAAAACCCACCATAATGTGGGCGGACTGCCTGAATGGATGGATTTTAAACTCATAGAGCCTTTAAGGGAATTGTTTAAAGATGAGGTGCGCTTACTGGGTAAAGAATTGGGCGTTAGCCAGGATTTTTTAATGCGCCACCCCTTTCCAGGGCCTGGGCTTGCTGTAAGGATTTTAGGCGAAGTCAGTGAGAGTAAGATCAAACGCTTGCAAGAAGCGGATTTTATTTTTATAGAGGAACTTAAAAAAGCCCATTTGTATGACAAGGTTTGGCAAGCTTTTTGCGTGCTGTTGAATGTCAATTCTGTGGGGGTGATGGGGGATAATCGCACTTATGAAAACGCTATTTGCTTAAGAGCGGTGAATGCGAGCGATGGCATGACAGCGAGCTTTTCTTTTTTAGAGCATTCTTTTTTAGAAAAGGTTTCTAACCGCATCACTAATGAAGTGAATGGCATTAATAGGGTGGTGTATGATATTACCTCTAAGCCGCCAGGAACGATTGAATGGGAATGATTATCTTAAAAATAGTGCTAAAAGTGGGATTTTTTGGGTAAGATTAGGAATTGATTTTAAAGAAAAAGAAAGAAAGGAATTTAATGAAAAAAGGTAGTTTAGCAATCGTTTTAGGATCGTTACTAGCAAGTGGGGCGTTTTATACGGCTCTAGCTGATGGAATGCCTATGAAGCAACAGCACAATAATATGGGCGAGTCTGTGGAGTTGCATTTCCACTATCCTATTAAAGGCAAACAAGAGCCTAAAAATAACCATTTGGTTGTTTTAATCGATCCTAAGATAGAGGCTAATAAGGTTATCCCTGAAAATTATCAAAAAGAATTTGAGAAGTCTTTGTTCCTCCAATTGAGTAATTTTTTAGAGAGAAAGGGCTATAGCGTTTCGCAATTTAAAGATGTTAGCGAAATCCCTCAAGACATCAAAGAAAAAGCGTTGCTCGTTTTACGCATGGATGGGAATGTGGCTATCTTAGAAGATATTGTAGAAGAGAGCGATGCACTCAATGAAGAAAAAGTGATAGACATGTCTTCAGGGTATTTGAATCTGAATTTTGTTGAGCCAAAAAGTGAAGACATTATCCATAGTTTTGGTATTGATGTTTCAAAGATTAAGGCCGTGATTGAAAGGGTGGAATTGCGGCGCACCAATTCTGGAGGTTTTGTCCCCAAAACTTTTGTGCATAGGATCAAGGAAACCGACCATGATCAAGCCATTAAAAAAATCATGAATCAAGCCTATCACAAAGTGATGGCGCATATCACCAAAGAGTTAAGCAAAAAACACATGGAACATTATGAAAAAGTTTCTAGTGAAATGAAAAAGCGAAAGTAGTTTTTTAGAAACGAAAAGCTTAGAATCATTTAGAGCTGTTTTTAAAAAAAGTAGCTTTTTAAAAGGGTGGGGGGAATTGGATTAGGTGTTTTTTGAGCGTTAATTTTAATTTTTAGCGGTATTTTTGAAAAATTACGCTCAAAAATTAGAAAATTCAGTTATAATAACGCTTCATGTGAAAATTTCGGGGCGTAGCGCAGTCTGGTTAGCGCACTTGGTTTGGGACCAAGGGGTCGAAGGTTCGAATCCTTTCGCCCCGACCACTTTTTGCGTAATTTGTTGTTCTGTTTAAAATTCTTTGGTAAAATATCGCTTCCTTTCATTGAATGGTGGGAGTAGCTCAGTCGGTTAGAGCATCAGATTGTGGTCCTGAGGGTCGTGGGTTCGATTCCCATCTTCCACCCCATCTCATAAAATAAGCGTTTTACCGAGTTTATGTTAGTCATTCCTTTATTTGAATTGTAAGCGTTCGTAGCTCAATTGGATAGAGCACCAGACTTCGGATCTGGGGGTTAGGGGTTCGACTCCCTTCGGGCGTACCACCTAACATTAATACCATTAATGCGCTTGTAGCTCAGCTGGATAGAGCAACAGCCTTCTAAGCCGTAGGTCGCAGGTTCGAGTCCTGCCAAGCGCACCACTTTTGACATTTTTTAAAGAGGAATTATGGATTCTTTAGAGTGGGGATTGCTCATTTTCTTAATTCTTGTTTTTCTTATAGGCATAGGATACTATGTTTTTATGGTTTTTTCTTCTAAAGATTGATTATCAAATCCCTTTGTTTTAGCTATATTTGAAGCCTAAAAGGCGTTTTTAAAAAATGATGAGTGGTATCGCAAGCACAAAAGCGAGTTTGGACTACCCTTTTGCCCTATGGCCCAATTACAAAAGATAGGGTTAGAAATCCCTAAAGCATGGATCTCACGCAAGAACATTTAACAAAAGCGATGATAAAATTTAAAGAATAAGAGATATATAAAAATGTGTACATTATCCGTGACTTCATTGCACCGAACAGGGAAAGCTTCTTGACTACGACCTATGCGAAATCCTACTATAAAAATATTAAATAAAGCAAGAGTTTTTGTTAAAAATTTATTTTTTAAAAAAATACTCCAAGCATCGCATCAAGCGATGTAGCGATCTAAAAAGAGACTCACAATTGGGATAAAGCCCGCTTTTTAGGGCTAAATAAAAAGCACTTTCAAATTGCATGGCCAACTTTATGGGGCGAAGCGTTTCTAATTTTTGGTATAATCGCTAGAAATTGTGAGAAAGATTTTATCTTGTTTGAGTGGGGTTTTGCATGCGTTTATTATTGTGGTGGGTATTGGTATTATCGCTCTTTTTAAATCCTTTGAGGGCGGTTGAAGAGCATGAAACAGATGCGGTGGATTTGTTTTTGATTTTCAATCAAATCAACCAGCTCAATCAAGTCATTGAAACTTACAAAAAAAACCCTGAAAGAAGCGCTGAAATTTCTCTGTATAATACCCAAAAGAACGATTTGATTAAAAGTTTGACTTCTAAAGTGTTGAATGAAAGGGATAAGATCGGGATTGATATAAACCAAAATTTAAAAGAGCAGGAAAAAATCAAAAAGCGTTTGTCTAAAAGCATTAAGGGTGATGATTTCTACACTTTCATGAAAGATAGATTGTCTTTAGATATTTTGTTGATAGATGAAATTTTGTATCGTTTTATAGATAAAATCAGGAGCAGTATTGATATTTTTAGCGAACAAAAAGACGTGGAAAGTATCAGCGATGCTTTTCTTTTGCGTTTAGGGCAATTCAAACTCTACACTTTCCCTAAAAATTTAGGCAATGTCAAAATGCATGAATTAGAGCAGATGTTTAGCGATTACGAATTGCGTTTGAACACTTACACTGAAGTTTTGCGTTACATTAAAAACCACCCTAAAGAAGTGCTTCCTAAAAACTTGATCATGGAAGTGAATATGGATTTTGTGTTAAACAAAATCAGTAAGGTCTTGCCTTTCACAGCCCATAGTTTGCAAGTGAGTAAGATCGTGCTGGCTTTGATGATTTTAGCCTTATTGTTAGGTTTAAGGAAATTGATCACTTGGCTTTTAGCCTTATTGTTAGATCGTATTTTTGAAATCATGCAACGCAATAAAAAAATGCATGTCAATGTGCAAAGCAGCATTGTTTCGCCGGTTTCTGTCTTTTTAGCGTTATTTAGTTGCGATGTGGCTTTAGACATTTTCTACTATCCTAATGCATCGCCTCCTAAAGTTTCTATGTGGGTGGGTGCGGTGTATATCATGCTTTTAGCATGGTTAGTGATAGCGCTCTTTAAAGGCTATGGGGAAGCACTAGTTACGAATATGGCTACCAAAAGCACGCACAATTTTAGAAAAGAAGTGATCAACTTGATTTTAAAAGTCGTGTATTTTTTGATTTTTATTGTCGCGCTTTTAGGGGTTTTGAAACAACTAGGGTTTAATGTTTCAGCCATCATTGCTTCTTTAGGGATTGGGGGGTTAGCGGTGGCTTTGGCGGTTAAAGATGTGTTGGCGAATTTTTTTGCTTCTGTCATCTTGTTGTTAGACAATTCGTTTTCTCAAGGGGATTGGATCGTGTGCGGTGAAGTGGAAGGCACGGTGGTGGAAATGGGGTTAAGGCGCACCACGATCAGAGCCTTTGATAACGCTCTTTTGTCTGTGCCTAATTCAGAGTTAGCCGGAAAACCCATCAGGAATTGGAGCCGTCGTAAAGTGGGAAGGCGTATTAAAATGGAAATAGGCTTAACTTATAGCTCCAGTCAAAGCGCCTTACAGCTTTGCGTGAAAGACATTAAAGAAATGCTAGAAAACCACCCCAAAATCGCTAATGGGGCCGATAGTGCTTTGCAAAATGCGAGCGATTACCGCTACATGTTTAAAAAAGATATTGTTTCTATTGATGATTTTTTAGGGTATAAAAACAATCTGTTTGTCTTTTTAGACCAGTTTGCGGACAGCTCTATTAATATTTTAGTGTATTGTTTTTCTAAGACGGTGGTTTGGGAAGAGTGGCTAGAAGTCAAAGAAGACGTGATGCTAAAAATCATGGGGATCGTAGAAAAGCATCATTTGAGTTTTGCTTTCCCATCACAGAGCTTGTATGTGGAGAGTTTGCCAGAAGTTAGCCTGAAAGAAGGGGCTAAAATCTGAAATTATTGGTAGATGTATTCTTTGGTTAAGGGGAAAGTGTTATCCACGCTGTTGGTTAAAAGCAATTGGAATAAATCCGCGCTCCCCACCCTGAAAGCGGAAGCACAAGTCCTTAAATACAGATCCCACATGCGGATAAATCTTTCGTCATAGCCGAGTCTTTTCACTTGGTCTAGATTGTGGTTGAAGTTGTCTCGCCAAATGTCTAAAGTCTTAGCGTAATGGATGCGTAAGCTTTCAGCCATGAGCAAGTGGAAGTCGCATTCGCTCATCACGCTCATCACTTCCCTTAAAGAGGGCAAGTAGCCACCCGGAAAAATGTATTTATCCACCCATGCGTTAGTCTTGCCTTCAAAACAGCATAAAATGGAGTGGAGCAAAAACATCCCGCCTCTCTTTAACACTTCTTTAACTTTTTTGAAATAAAAGGGCAAATTATCCTTACCCACATGCTCAAACATGCCCACGCTCACCACCTTATCAAAGCGGTACAAACGCCCGTCTAAATCCTGGTAATTCAATAACTTGATCGTTACTTTATCCTCTAATCCTAGCTCTTGGACTCGTTTGTTAGCCTGCTTGTATTGTTCGCTAGAAATGGTGATCCCCATCACTTCCGCCCCGTATTCTTGCGCGGCTTTTACAGAGAGATAGCCCCAACCACAGCCTATATCCAGCAGTTTTTCGCCAGGCTTTAGGTGGAGCTTTTTTAAAGTGTGATCTAATTTTTGGAGTTGGGCGGCATGGAGGGTGTCATCGTCTTTTTTGAAATACGCGCATGAATAGCTTAAGGTTTCATCCAGCCAGATAGAATAAAAGTCATTCCCTAAATCGTAATGTTTAGAAATGTTGGAGCTTTCTTTGATGGGCTTTTGGATAGCTTTAGCGTTATCATGCTTGTGCAAATGCTCATAATTGGTTTGCAAATACAAAGAGTGCATCACCTCATCCATAGAGCCTTCAATATCAATCACGCCGTCCATATAAGCTTCAGCGATCGTCAAAGACATGTCTTTTTTAATATCGCTAAATTTTAGGGGGCGATGGATTTTAAGGGTGAATTTAGGCGAATGTTCGCCATTCCTATAAACGCTATTGTCCCAAAAAACGACCTGATAATCGCCGTTTTTCCACTGCTTGAACATGCTTTTGAGCAAAAATTTTGAAATCATCTGTCTATTCCTTGAACTCATTTTTCAATTTTTTGAGCGTTAATTATAATGAATTTTAAGCTAAAAACACCCCACAAATAAGCATAAATTCAACCTCTATTCTCTAAATTTTTAAAAGCATGTTAAAATTAAGAGATTTCAAACAATTTTAAGGTAACACGATTATAAAGATGCAAAAATCACTGATCACAACCCCCATTTATTATGTGAATGATGTCCCTCATATTGGCCATGCTTATACGACTTTGATTGCGGATACTTTAAAGAAGTATTACACGCTTCAAGGCGAAGAAGTCTTTTTTTTAACCGGCACCGATGAGCATGGGCAAAAGATCGAACAAAGCGCGAGATTGAGGAATCAAAGCCCTAAAGCTTACGCCGATAGCATTAGCGCGATTTTTAAAGACCAGTGGGATTTTTTCAATTTAGATTATGATGGTTTTATCCGCACCACAGACAGCGAGCATCAAAAATGCGTGCAAAACGCCTTTGAAATCATGTTTGAAAAAGGGGATATTTATAAAGGTACTTATAGTGGGTATTATTGCGTGAGCTGTGAGAGTTATTGCGCGATTTCTAAAACGGACAACACGAACGATAAAGTCTTATGCCCTGATTGCTTGAGGGAGACTGCGCTTTTAGAAGAAGAGAGTTATTTTTTCAGATTGAGCGCGTATGAGAAGCCTTTATTGGATTTTTACGCTAAAAACCCTGAAGCGATTTTGCCTATTTATCGTAAAAATGAGGTAACTTCTTTTATTGAGCAGGGTTTATTGGATCTGTCTATCACGCGCACGAGCTTTGAATGGGGCATTCCTTTGCCTAAAAAAATGAACGATCCTAAACATGTGGTGTATGTTTGGCTGGACGCTTTATTGAATTATGCGAGCGCGTTAGGGTATTTGAATGGTTTAGACAATAAAATGGTGCATTTTGAACGCGCTAGGCATATTGTGGGTAAGGATATTTTGCGCTTCCATGCCATTTATTGGCCAGCTTTTTTGATGAGTTTGAATCTGCCCTTATTCAAACAGCTTTGCGTGCATGGGTGGTGGACGATAGAGGGCGTGAAAATGAGTAAGAGCTTGGGTAATGTTTTAGACGCTCAAAAAATCGCTATGGAGTATGGGATTGAAGAATTACGCTATTTTTTATTGCGTGAGGTGCCTTTTGGGCAAGATGGGGATTTTTCTAAAAAAGCGTTAATAGAACGGATTAATGCGAATTTGAATAACGATTTGGGGAATTTGTTGAATCGTTTGTTAGGCATGGCTAAAAAATATTTTAACTATTCTTTAAAAAGCACCAAAATCACCGCATATTATTCTAAAGAGCTAGAAAAAGTGCATCAAATCTTAGATAACGCTAATTCTTTTGTGCCTAAAATGCAGTTGCATAAAGCTTTAGAGGAATTGTTTAACGTTTATGATTTTTTGAACAAACTCATCGCTAAAGAAGAGCCGTGGGTTTTGCACAAAAACAACGAATCAGAAAAATTAGAAGCCTTATTGAGCTTGATCGCAAACGCGCTGTTGCAATCAAGTTTCTTGCTCTATGCGTTCATGCCAAAGAGCGCTATGAAATTAGCGAGCGCTTTTCGTGCAGAAATCACGCCCAATAATTACGAACGCTTTTTTAAAGCTAAAAAATTACAAGATATGGTTTTACAAGACACCGAGCCTTTATTTTCCAAAATGGAGAAAATTGAAAGGACTGAAAAAGCGGGAGAAGTCCCACCAGAAAAAAACGAAAAAGAAAAAAAAGATACAAAAGAAAAAGCCCCACCAACACAAGAAAATTATATCAGTATTGAGGATTTCAAGAAAGTAGAGATTAAAGTGGGGCTTATCAAAGAAGCTCAAAGGATTGAAAAATCCAATAAATTACTGCGCTTAAAAGTGGATTTAGGCGAAAATCGTTTGAGGCAGATCATCTCAGGGATCGCTTTGGATTATGAGCCTGAAAGTTTGGTGGGGCAAATGGTGTGCGTGGTGGCCAATTTAAAACCCGCCAAGCTCATGGGCGAAATGAGTGAGGGCATGATTTTAGCGGTGCGAGATAATGATAATCTAGCCTTAATCAGCCCTACCAAAGAAAAAATCGCAGGAAGTTTGATCAGTTAAATGCGATTAGGGGTGAATGAAGCCGTAGAATTGAGTTTGGGCGAATTGCAAAACACGCCCTCAATCAGCTATTTCAATTCCATTGTTTTGTCTTTAAATAAAGTGCAAAAAGGCTCTTTATTTGCCGCTAAAGATCATGCGCTCATTCCTAAAGCCTTAGAGTTAGGGGCTTATGGGATTTTATACACAGGAGAGTATCCTTTAAGCGATAAGGATGTGGCATGGATCAAGCTTAAAGATATAGAGCATTCTTTGAATCATTTGTTTAAATTTTGCTTGTTGAACGAGCGCGTGGTTGGAGCGTTATTAAGCCCCATAGAATTAGAGATCGCTTCTAAAATCATCGTGAGCGATTTTGTGTGGTGCTTGAAAGAGAGCCTTGAAGATTTATTCATTATAGAGGGGTGTAAAATAGCCTTTTTTGATAAATTGGAGTGGTTTCATTTGTTTTATAAGCAAGAGCGCTTGAAAGAAGATTTAAAAGAAAGCCGTTTAATCATTCTCAACCAATCGTTTTTTTGCAGCGCTTTAGTCTATGAAAAACAAGAATACGAATTAAAAATGCCATGCATCTTTTTAGAGCCTTTAAAAAGGGTGATTCAATTGTGCGAGAAATTACAAATTGAGTTTGATTTGAATCTTTTGGGCAAAAAAGAATACCCTTTAGATCATTGCAAGCCCTTTTTTGTGAATAAGAATCTAGAAATAGCCCCTTATGGCACAACGGCAAGGGTGGTTGTTGCTGAGACTTCAAAAGAATTGTTTGAAATGATGCTTCAAAAAGCCTTTGAGACTTTATCGTGGGGGAAAATTGTCGTGTTTTGTCATAAAAACAGCGCGGCTTTCTTTAAAAAAACCAACCCTTATTGTTACACCACCCAAAACAACTTAAAAGAGCAATTAAAAAATTTAGCGTTTAATTTCGCTTTTATTTATGGGATTAGCTCTCATCATTTAGAATCCCTTTTAAACCCCCCCCTTTTTAAAAAAACCCCCACGCTATGGTAAGTCATGCTGATTTGTAACGATAAATTCAATCCAAAAACCCTTTTAGAAGAAATCATGGCGTTAAGGCCATGGCGTAAAGGCCCTTTTGAAATTTCTCAAATCAAGATTGATAGCGAATGGGATAGCTCTATTAAATGGGATCTAGTCAAAAACGCCACTCCTTTAAAAGATAAGGTTGTGGCTGATGTGGGTTGCAATAACGGCTATTACTTGTTTAAGATGCTAGAACATGGGCCTAAAAGTTTGGTGGGGTTTGATCCGGGCGTTTTAGTCAAAAAACAATTTGAATTTTTAGCCCCCTTTTTTGATAAAGAAAAAAAAATCATTTACGAGTCTTTGGGGGTAGAGGATTTGAATGAAAAATACCCTAACGCTTTTGATGTCATTTTTTGCTTAGGGGTGCTATACCATAGAAAAAACCCGCTAGAGGCTTTAAAAGCCTTGTATCATGCTTTAAAAATAAAAGGGGAGTTGGTGTTGGATACGCTTATTATTGATTCGCCCCTAGACATCGCCCTTTGCCCTAAAAAAACTTACGCTAAAATGAAAAATGTTTATTTTATCCCCAGCGTTAGCGCTTTAAAAGGGTGGTGCGAAAGGGTGGGGTTTGAAAATTTTGAGATTCTTAGCGTTTCAAAGACCACGCCTAAAGAACAGCGTAAAACGGATTTTATTTTGGGGCAGAGTTTAGAAGATTTTTTGGATAAAACGGATCCCTCTAAAACTTTAGAGGGGTATGACGCTCCTTTGAGAGGGTATTTTAAAATGCTTAAACCAAGCAAGCTTTAATAAAGGATAAGATAGTGCAAGAATCAGTCGTTCATGTGGATTATGACTCTTTAGAGACTTGTAAGAATTTCAAACCAAGCGTTGGCACTGAATTGGTCGTTTTAGAAAAAGATATAGCCCATGCGCGTTTCAAGGGCAATGAAAGCATGGTGTATGAAGAAAATTTTGTGCATGCCGGGTTTGTGCTTATTGCGTGCAATTATGCGGCCTTGTGCGCGTTGAATAAAAGACACAGCGTAGTAGTTTCTAATAACATCAATTTTTACGCCCCCCTAGAATTGAATCAAGAAGCGCTCATTAAAGCGCAAGTCATTCAAGATGGCGTGAAAAAAGCTGAAATAAAAATAGAGGCGTTTGTGTTAGACATTCAGGTTTTAGAGGGAATGATAGAAATCGTGGTGTTTGATAAAAAGCCTTTTAAATTCAATTTTAAAGAAGAGTAGTTAAATGGTTATTGTTTTAGTCGTGGATAGCTTTAAAGACACCAGTAATGGCACTTCTATGACAGCGTTTCGTTTTTTTGAAGCGCTGAAAAAAAGAGGGCATGTGATGAGAGTGGTCGCCCCTCATGTAGATAATTTAGGGAGTGAAGAAGAGGGGTATTACAACCTTAAAGAGCGCTACATCCCCCTAGTTACAGAAATTTCACACAAACAACACATTCTTTTTGCTAAACCGGATGAAAAAATCTTAAGAAAGGCTTTTAAGGGAGCGGATATGATCCATACTTATTTGCCTTTTTTGCTAGAAAAAACAGCCGTAAAAATCGCGCGAGAAATGCGAGTGCCTTATATTGGCTCTTTCCATTTACAGCCAGAGCATATTTCTTATAACATGAAATTGGGGCAATTTTCTTGGCTAAACACCATGCTTTTTTCGTGGTTTAAATCTTCGCATTACCGCTATATCCACCATATCCATTGCCCATCAAAATTCATTGTAGAAGAATTGGAAAAATACAACTATGGAGGAAAAAAATACGCTATTTCTAACGGCTTTGATCCCATGTTTAAATTTGAACACCCGCAAAAAAGCCTTTTTGACACCACGCCCTTTAAAATCGCTATGGTAGGGCGCTATTCTAATGAAAAAAATCAAAGCGTTTTAATCAAAGCGGTTGCTTTAAGCAAATACAAACAAGACATTGTATTATTACTCAAAGGCAAAGGGCCTGATGAGAAAAAAATCAAACTTCTAGCCCAAAAACTAGGCGTAAAAACGGAGTTTGGGTTTGTCAATTCCAATGAATTGTTAGAGATTTTAAAAACTTGCACCCTTTATGCGCACACGGCCAATGTGGAAAGCGAAGCGATTGCGTGTTTGGAAGCCATTAGCGTGGGGATTGTGCCTGTTATCGCTAATAGCCCTTTAAGCGCGACCAGGCAATTTGCGCTAGATGAACGATCGCTATTTGAGCCCAATAACGCTAAAGATTTGAGCGCTAAAATAGACTGGTGGTTAGAAAATAAGCTTGAAAGAGAAAGGATGCAAAACGAATACGCTAAAAGCGCTTTAAACTACACTTTAGAAAATTCAGTCATTCAAATTGAAAAAGTTTATGAAGAAGCGATCAAAGATTTTAAAAACAACCCCCATCTCTTTAAAACCTTATCGTAACAAAAGGATAAAAAATGCAAGAAGTCCATGATTATGGGATTAATTTTTGGAGCAATAACGAATTTAAGATAGAAAAAGGCTTGGTTAAAGTTTGCCATGGCAAAAACCCCTCGCTTTTAGAAATCGTTCAAAGCGTGCGCGATAAAGGCTATAGAGGGCCTTTGTTGGTGCGATTCCCCCATTTGGTGCAAAAACAAATCAAAAGCCTGTTTGATGCGTTTTCCTTAGCGATTAAAGAGTATCAATACAGCGGGGCTTTTAAGGCGGTTTTCCCTTTAAAAGTCAATCAAATGCCCTCGTTTGTTTTCCCTTTAGTGCAGGGGGCTAAGGGCTTGGATTATGGTTTAGAGGCTGGGAGCAAATCCGAACTCATCATTGCAATGAGTTACACGAACCCTAAAGCCCCTATCACCGTGAATGGCTTTAAAGACAAGGAAATGATTGAGCTTGGCTTTATCGCTAAAAGCATGCAGCATGAGATCACTTTAACGATTGAGGGTTTGAATGAGTTGAAAACCATTATCGCCGTGGCTAAACAAAACGATTTTGTAGCATGCCCTAAAATTGGCATTCGTATTCGTTTGCACAGCGCTGGCACTGGCGTTTGGGCAAAGAGTGGGGGGATCAATTCTAAATTTGGTCTTAGCAGCACTGAAGTTTTAGAAGCGATGCGCCTTTTAGAAGAAAACGACTTGTTAGAGCATTTCCACATGATACATTTCCACATAGGCTCTCAAATCAGCGATATTTCGCCCTTAAAAAAGGCTTTAAGAGAAGCGGGTAACTTGTATGCAGAATTGCGTAAAATGGGCGCTAAAAATCTTAATAGCGTGAATATTGGAGGGGGGTTAGCCGTAGAATACACCCAACACAAACACCACCAAGATAAAAACTACACTTTAGAGGAATTCAGCGCTGATGTGGTGTTTTTATTGAGGGAAATTGTGAAAAATAAGCAGGAAATCGAGCCGGATATTTTCATTGAATCAGGCCGTTATATTTCCGCTAACCATGCCGTTTTAGTGGCCCCGGTGTTAGAATTGTTTTCGCATGAATACAATGAAAAATCCCTAAAAATCAAAGAAAGTAATAACCCCCCCTTGATTGATGAAATGCTAGACTTGCTCGCTAATATCAATGAAAAAAACGCCATTGAATACTTGCATGATAGTTTTGATCACACCGAGTCGTTATTCACGCTTTTTGATTTGGGCTATATTGATTTGATTGACAGGAGCAACACTGAAGTTTTAGCCCATTTGATCGTCAAAAAAGCGGTGCAATTGCTTTATGTTAAGGATCATAACGACATTTTACGCATTCAAGAGCAGGTCCAAGAGCGCTATTTATTGAATTGCTCGTTTTTCCAAAGCTTGCCGGATTATTGGGGCTTGAAGCAGAATTTCCCGGTCATGCCCTTGAATAAATTAGACGAAAAGCCCACCAGGAGCGCGAGCTTGTGGGATATTACTTGCGATAGCGATGGGGAAATCGCTTTTGATTCCACGAAGCCCTTGTTTTTGCATGATATAGACATAGATGAAGAAGAATACTTTTTAGCGTTTTTTTTAGTGGGAGCGTATCAAGAAGTTTTAGGCATGAAACACAATTTATTCACGCACCCTACGGAATTTAGCGTGGTTTTTGATGAAAAAGGCGATTATGAAGTGGAAGATATTCGCGAAGCCCAAACGATTTTAGATGTGCTAGACGATTTAGACTATGACACTAAAGAGATCGAGCGCCTTTTAAAGCAAAAAATTGAGGACAACAACCAACTGGACATGGAAGAAAAGAAAGAAATCATGGGGCGCTTGTATGTCATGCTGAGCGAAAACGGATATTTGCGCACGATTTCTTAAAAGAACGCTATAAATGGATTATAAAAGAGCATTAAAACTAAAATGAGAGCAGTAAAACTAAAACAACGACACAAGAAAAAAGAAAAAGAAATAAAAGAATAAAAGAAAAGATTAAAAAAAAGGAGACCCCCAAAAGAGTTGGGGGCGGTTAGTTTTCTAAATTTTCAGTCTCCGCCTCCGCTTTATCTAAATCCTCATCGCCCTCATCTCGTAGTCCATAGCCCCCAAGATTATCGGCTAATAAGTTAGGGGTTAAGCCCGCACAAGTTAAGTCGTATTTGTTGATACCACCATCGCATAAGAATTGCGCTATGAATTTCGCCTCTTTTTGATTTTTAGGTAAAAATTTCGCCCAATCCTCCAAAGTAACACCAACCTTACCATTGTCCCTTTTTAAGTTTTTAGCGTAAATCTCAATTGCCCTACAAAAAGTGAAAACATCACCCATAAGCATATCATCAAAAGTGTCGTAATAGCACTCTTCAACATTTCTATTTTCAATCATAGCGTTAAATTCGTGGTCGCTATGGTGTTTTAACTCCACCATAAAAGAGAGAGCGTGAATAACGATTAAACTAAATTGAAAGCCTCGTCCCTCATAACTCATTGGAGCGATAAGCAAACCAAGTCTTTTAGAGCGTTTTTCGTTAGCATAAAGCTCCATCATAATAGCAAAGGGAGAAGTTGTTTTGTCATCAAAATCAAAGTCCAACTTAAATTTGCTTTCTTTAGGCTCTTTAGGAGTAGAAGTCCTATCCTTAACACTAGGACCGCTAGTTACCACTTTAACGCCATCTAAAATATCCGCTTTTTTATTTTCAGCGTGAAGTCTCATATGTTCGGTCAATGGAACTTTATTGAACCACTTTAAGAATTTTTCGCTATTGAAAGCGTAGGTGGCTTCGTTGCCTTTTTGGCTCCTTAAGGTTACACGATTAAACCCAATATTAATGACTTTAGCCTCCACCACTTTGTCATTGATTGTGGCTTTGACTGACGCGCCTACTTTTAATTTATTTTCATTTTGAAAACCCATAAAATACTCCTTAATAAAAATTTGTTTTAAATTCCGCTATAATCGGTCGTTCAATGTTTTTTTAATGTTTTTATCTTTTTGGCATGGCTTGTTCCTCCTTGTTGTGGGGTGGGCGTTTTTTAAACGCCCCCTTATTTTTAAGTGATCGCATCATTTGATCTCTTTTAAAAGAGCGTTTTTAAAAGCTTTAATGGCGCTTTCACCCACTAATTCAGCGATACGGTAATGCACGATTAAAAAGTCTAATAATTTTTCGCTCCTTTCTTTGATTTGCGCGACTCCAAAAGAAGCGTTTTTAGCCACTTCTTTTTCGCTATAAGAGCCTTTTAGGTATTCTTTTCTTTTTTCATCAAAAGGTTTGGTGCTTAAAGAGCTGTTAGCGTTTTTAGAAATTAAGAACAAGTTCCCTAAAGCATGCACGATATGGGGATTTTTAGCCCAACTTTTTTCTTTAGCGCTATAGCCTTGATCGGGTTTTTGGGGCAAGATATGCTCAATGCTTTCTAAACTGCTATCAAAATTCAGAGTCGTTTCAGGGTTATGGTGCAACTCGTATTCATAAAGCAAGTAATTCAGCGCATTTTTCCACTCATACCATTTTTTAGCATTATTAAAATTAATATTATTCTCAAGCAGTTTTAAGCCACTATGCTCTCCCTTGAAAAAATCTTTTTCTAGCGTTGGGAGATCTTCAATGGTTATTTTATCTCCCCAAAATCTACACGCTTGAATCGCTTTGAAGGCTAATCTAATCCATTCTTTTTTAGCCGTATCCTTGCCAGCAACCCCATAGACTAAAAACCCGAAACGCTCCAAATATTCTAATAAGCCCTCTAATTCTTGGGTGGTGTAATGCCGTTCACTGCCACTTCTTACAGCAAGCTGTATGGTTAAAAGAGAGAGCAATAAGGGCAGAAAAGCGTTTTCACTCAAAGCGTTTAAACGCCGCATTTTGTCTAACAAGCCGCGCATTTTAGGCGTGATCTCAATCCTAAGCTCTTTATCATCAAGCATGTGCAAGAAATACCAAACCTTAGAAGAATAAGAAAGATGCAATAACAAATCATTTATTTTTTCATATTCGTCATATAGGTCGTCGTATTTTTTATGGGCGTCAAACGCTGTATTCAATAATCTTTCTTTAAAATCCCTTTTCTCGCCGTAGTAATACGCCACGAAATGCTTTAAAAAACTTTCTAAATGATCGTCTTCAAAACGCCTCAAATCGTAATAAATCCTGGTGTAGGTGTCATTGATTTCTTGTTGAAGATTTTCTAAATCTTCTTCATCGCAAATCTTGTGCGCCACAAAATGCAAGCGGTTTTTTAACAATTCTAAAGTGGATAGATCTTTACCACGATTGTTAATCGTTTCAAAAGAGCTGAAGGGATCGATTCGTTTATCATTCAATCCCACCACGCTAAAAAGCATTTTCTTTATAAGGGCATCAAACATTTTTTCAAGCGTTCCAACAGGCGTATCGCTGATTTTTTCTTTAAAAAATGCGTAAGCTTTAATCAAATTTTTAGCGTAAAAAGAAGTTTGAAACCTTTCTAAATCTTTCTCTTCTTCCATGATCGCTCTAAAAGCTTCATTTAAACCATAATACTTATAGGACAGAACGGGTTCAAGGTTGATTGAATAATACTTTGGGTCTTTGTTTTGGGTAATCTTGGCTAAAAGACCCAGTAAAATCAGGCTTGTAGCCAATCGTTGCTGGCCGTCTATGATTTCAAAAGCGCTGCTTTCAAACTCATTTTCAAGCCCTCTTAAGGTCAGGCTGTGCATGTAATGGAATTTATCTCCCAGCTTAGAGACATGCTCTAAATCGTTCCAAAAATCCTTTAATTGCCTTTCCTGCCATGCATACCCCCTTTGATAGCTGGGGATTTCAAACACACCTTTTTCAATCACTCCGTCTAAATTTAACAATTCCATTAAAATCCTTTCTTAAGTTTGTGGGTAAAAGCCCATAACCCTTCATTTTTTCGCTCAATCAATTTCATTGAATTTTTAAGTTGTAGGTAATTTGTAAAACAATATGCGTTTTTATTGACCAATTCTTCGTATTCCTGGCTCCCTTTTTGAGCGCAAACGCCATAAATCCCTAACGATCCCCCATCATCAACTTCAAAGCGATCGATTTTTAGAGCAAAAACGCTCCGTTAGACTATAGCTTCTTTAGTTGATTTCTCATACACAATAGCAACAGCATAATCCGCTTTACGCACCTTTTGAAAATCCTCTTCTTGAGCCACTTTATCCATTCTTGGGCGAAAAAAAGTCAAAGTGCATTCCTCACAAGCTTGTTTGAAAGGCTTGCCTTCTAAATCCGTATTTGTTGGATCGTTGTAATAATCACTTTTGAATAAGCACAACAACAAATTGTATTTTTCATGCGCTTTTAAATCTTCTAACTGAGCCATCATCTTCTCCTTGTATTGAATTTAACTCTGTAAGCCCCATTGGTTTAAAAATGGGGCTTATGGAATCAAATGGTTTAAAAATGTTGTGGCACGGATTAATGAGAGAGGGAATAAAAGGGTTAATGCAAGGGGGAATAATAAAAAGTAGGGGATTTTTAAGCGATCTTTTGTAAAAGTGATAAAAATAGTTATAAAAACATGATAGCGTTGCTTGATTGCTTGATTGCTTGATTGCTTGATTGCTTGATTGCTTGATTGCTTGATAGAATGATAGAATGATAGAATGATAGAATGATTGAATGATTGAATGATTGAATGATTGAATGATTGAATGATTGAATGATTGAATGATTGAATGATTGAATGATTGAATGATTGAATGATTGAATGATTGAATGATTGAATGATTGAATGATTGAATGATTGAATGATTGAATGATTGAATGATTGCCATTTCTACCCCTTTTTTGAAAAAAAAATGACTCGGGGTATTGTATCTAGCGGTATTTAATCAATGGTTGATGATGCGTTTGATTTGATGATGCGTTTAATCTTAAAGCTTTATTTTTTAGCCCCCCATTCCAATTAGTTCCTCAGTTGTTTCCAATAACTCTTATCCATTTATTTCAAACTCTAAATTTTCTTTCAAATTCCAAAAACTTTAAGCAAACTTTAAGCATTGCATGTCTATAATTACATTTCGTTTTTAAAGACAAGCTTTAAAAAGTTCTTTAATTCAAACTCAAGCAAGTTACAAAAGCTAAAGGCTTTAAATATAAAAATATAAAAGCCCACTAGCTGATAAAACTTGAGCGTTAAAAAAGATTAAGGATCAAGCATTTTTAGTCTTCTTTAAGGGTTTAACATTTAAGAGTGATTATAGCGGGTTTTTAAAGAAAAACGAAGTTATTTGATTTAACATTGTTAATAGCCTATGTAAAAGTAAAGTAAAACTACAATAACTCTGTCTTATATTCATTAAGGCAGTGGTAGCGCTGAAGAATATTCGTGCAATTGTCGTTATTCATTATAAAAGGGCGGGTTTTAAAGGATATTTTAAAATTTAAAACAAGCTTTTAAGAGCAGATGGCGGATGCCTTGCCAAAGAGAGGCGATGAAGGACGTACTAGACTGCGATAAGCTATGCGGAGCTGTCAAGGAGCTTTGATGCGTAGATGTCCGAATGGGGCAACCCAACTAATAGAGATATTAGTTACTCTAATTTATAGAGAGCGAACCTAGTGAAGTGAAACATCTCAGTAACTAGAGGAAAAGAAATCAACGAGATTCCCTAAGTAGTGGCGAGCGAACGGGGAAAAGGGCAAACCGAGTGCTTGCATTCGGGGTTGAGGACTGCAACATCCAAGAGAACGCTTTAGCAGAGTTACCTGGAAAGGTAAGCCATAGAAAGTGATAGCCTTGTATGCGACAAGGCGTTTTTAGGTAGCAGTATCCAGAGTAGGCCAGGACACGAGAAATCCAGGTTGAAGCCGGGGAGACCACTCTCCAACCCTAAATACTACTCTTTGAGCGATAGCGAACAAGTACCGTGAGGGAAAGGTGAAAAGAACCGCAGTGAGCGGAGTGAAATAGAACCTGAAACCATCTGCTTACAATCATTCAGAGCCCTATGATTTATCAGGGTGATGGACTGCCTTTTGCATAATGATCCTGCGAGTTGTGGTATCTGGCAAGGTTAAGCGAATGCGAAGCCGTAGCGAAAGCGAGTCTTAATAGGGCGAACAAAGTCAGATGCTGCAGACCCGAAGCTAAGTGATCTATCCATGGCCAAGTTGAAACGCGTGTAATAGCGCGTGGAGGACTGAACTCGTACCCATTGAAACGGGTTGGGATGAGCTGTGGATAGGGGTGAAAGGCCAAACAAACTTAGTGATAGCTGGTTCTCTTCGAAATATATTTAGGTATAGCCTCAAGTGATAATAAAAGGGGGTAGAGCGCTGATTGGGCTAGGGCTGCTCGCCGCGGTACCAAACCCTATCAAACTTCGAATACCTTTTATCGTATCTTGGGAGTCAGGCGGTGGGTGATAAAATCAATCGTCAAAAGGGGAACAACCCAGACTACCAAATAAGGTCCCTAAGTTCTATTCTGAGTGGAAAAAGATGTGTGGCTACTCAAACAACCAGGAGGTTGGCTTAGAAGCAGCCATCCTTTAAAGAAAGCGTAACAGCTCACTGGTCTAGTGGTCATGCGCTGAAAATATAACGGGGCTAAGATAGACACCGAATTTGTAGATTGTGTTTGACACAGTGGTAGAAGAGCGTTCATACCAGCGTTGAAGGTATACCGGTAAGGAGTGCTGGAGCGGTATGAAGTGAGCATGCAGGAATGAGTAACGATAAGATATATGAGAATTGTATCCGCCGTAAATCTAAGGTTTCCTACGCGATGGTCGTCATCGTAGGGTTAGTCGGGTCCTAAGCCGAGTCCGAAAGGGGTAGGTGATGGCAAATTGGTTAATATTCCAATACCGACTTATGGAGCGTGATGGGGGGACGCATAGGGTTAAGCGAGCTAGCTGATGGAAGTGCTAGTCTAAGGGCGTAGATTGGAGGGAAGGCAAATCCACCTCTGTATTTGAAACCCAAACAGGCTCTTTGAGTCCTTTTAGGACAAAGGGAGAATCGCTGATACCGTCGTGCCAAGAAAAGCCTCTAAGCATATCCATAGTCGTCCGTACCGCAAACCGACACAGGTAGATGAGATGAGTATTCTAAGGCGCGTGAAAGAACTCTGGTTAAGGAACTCTGCAAACTAGCACCGTAAGTTCGCGATAAGGTGTGCCACAGCGATGTGGTCTCAGCAAAGAGTCCCTCCCGACTGTTTACCAAAAACACAGCACTTTGCCAACTCGTAAGAGGAAGTATAAGGTGTGACGCCTGCCCGGTGCTCGAAGGTTAAGAGGATGCGTCAGTCGCAAGATGAAGCGTTGAATTGAAGCCCGAGTAAACGGCGGCCGTAACTATAACGGTCCTAAGGTAGCGAAATTCCTTGTCGGTTAAATACCGACCTGCATGAATGGCGTAACGAGATGGGAGCTGTCTCAACCAGAGATTCAGTGAAATTGTAGTGGAGGTGAAAATTCCTCCTACCCGCGGCAAGACGGAAAGACCCCGTGGACCTTTACTACAACTTAGCACTGCTAATGGGAATATCATGCGCAGGATAGGTGGGAGGCTTTGAAGTAAGGGCTTTGGCTCTTATGGAGCCATCCTTGAGATACCACCCTTGATGTTTCTGTTAGCTAACTGGCCTGTGTTATCCACAGGCAGGACAATGCTTGGTGGGTAGTTTGACTGGGGCGGTCGCCTCCTAAAAAGTAACGGAGGCTTGCAAAGGTTGGCTCATTGCGGTTGGAAATCGCAAGTTGAGTGTAATGGCACAAGCCAGCCTGACTGTAAGACATACAAGTCAAGCAGAGACGAAAGTCGGTCATAGTGATCCGGTGGTTCTGTGTGGAAGGGCCATCGCTCAAAGGATAAAAGGTACCCCGGGGATAACAGGCTGATCTCCCCCAAGAGCTCACATCGACGGGGAGGTTTGGCACCTCGATGTCGGCTCATCGCATCCTGGGGCTGGAGCAGGTCCCAAGGGTATGGCTGTTCGCCATTTAAAGCGGTACGCGAGCTGGGTTCAGAACGTCGTGAGACAGTTCGGTCCCTATCTGCCGTGGGCGTAGGAAAGTTGAGGAGAGCTGTCCCTAGTACGAGAGGACCGGGATGGATGTGTCACTGGTGCACCAGTTGTTCTGCCAAGAGCATCGCTGGGTAGCTACACACGGATGTGATAACTGCTGAAAGCATCTAAGCAGGAAGCCAACTCCAAGATGAACTTTCCCTGAAGCTCGCACAAAGACTATGTGCTTGATAGGGTAGATGTGTAAGCGCAGTAATGCGTTTAGCTGACTACTACTAATAGAGCGTTTGGCTTGTTTTTTGCTTTTTGTATAAGATAACGGCAATAAGCATGAATAAGTTACCACTGCCTTACTGAGTGTAAGAGAGTTGGAGTTTTATGAAGACTTTTATAGGATTGAACTTTAAGAGAAATACAATCTATTCTTTTTAAAATGAAAGGCTATTAACTATCTTCTTTGTTAAAAACAGCTCCCTATAAAGAGAAAGGGGAGTTAAGGGTAAATGCATTTTATCTTTAGCTCTCTTTTCCTTGTGCCTTTAGAGAAGAGGAACTACCCAGTTAACCATTCCGAACCTGGAAGTCAAGCTCTTCATCGCTGATAATACTGCTCTTTTCAAGAGTGGGAATGTAGGTCGGTGCAGGGATAGGGAAATGTTTTTTCAATCTTGCTTTTTATCTGATTTCATTATTGATTGCTTGTTTTTGTTTGTTTTAGGGGTTTATTCTTTTATTCTTTATTCTTTATTCTTTTATTCTTT